>NZ_JBVJHF010000004.1:0-659364 GCF_055586945.1 Kribbella sp. NPDC048837 | reverse complement strand
TCCATCCGCCGCGTCGAGACCCCGAGCAGATAACACGTCGCCACCACCGACGTCAGCGCCGCCTCAGCGCGCCGGCGCCGCTCCAGCAGCCACTCGGGAAAGTACGTTCCTTCACGCAGTTTCGGCACCGCGACATCCAACGTCCCGATCCGAGTGTCGAGCTCGCGGTGGCGATACCCGTTGCGCGAGTTCACCCGGCCAGGATCACGCGTGCCAAACGCGGCACCACACACGCTGTCGGCGTCCGCGGACAGCAACGTGTTGATGAAGCCTTCCATCAGCTCACGCAACAGATCCGGGCTGGCCTGCTCGAGATGCTCGTGCAGGAACTCGGCAGGGTCGATACTGGAGCCAGCGGTCATCGAGGTTTCCTTCTTCGAGTCGGTTGTGAGAGATCACTCGAAGGATCACCCGATGACCGCGTTCACGTTCCCCGCGACGCGCCCACCGGGATCTCGTCGTACACCACTCTGCTGGACGCAACTGGACACCGCTTCGCGGTGGCTGTTTCTTGGCCGCCTTCGGCGGCGCCGCACACCGTGGCTCGTGCTGCTGTGGCCGGCGGATGGAATGTGAGTGGGTAGCAGACGATGGGCACGCAGGATTCCAGATGGAAAGCCCCCGGCCACCTGTCGATCGGTCAAGCGTCTGCGATGGGCAACGAATGGCGACAGCTGAAATCCCGGGGTACAGGGCGCCTCCAATCCGCTGTTCAGCCGAGGCGACAGTAGTTCGCGAGCCGCGGAGCCTGAAGCTGACCGACTGCCGCCGTCGGACGCGCTAACGCGACTTGCTTTCGCATCGTGGGTCCATGTCGGACGGTTCTCTGAGGCGGGTCGGGCTGCTGCGGAAGAGACTGCCCTCGCGTCAGGGCATCAGATGTCCGTTGCAGTCCTCCGCGGCCCAGGCGCGCATCCGTCATCGTCTCCTGACTCTGGCCTTCCCGCCGACGGACTAACAGCCTGTGACGTCTAGCCGTAGATCTCTCAGCCGTCCTACTCTCTGAGGTGGGAGGGCAGATGAGTCCGGTCGGCGGCCCGGGAGCACGGCGACTTCGCGGTTCGCGAGGCGCCGTGGTACTCCACGTCGAATGTTCCTGCGGATGCCTGTACACGACGCTCGACAGCGCACGCGACCTCGCGACCTGCCCTAAATGCGAGCGCCCGACACGCGAGATCCCGCTCAAGAAGTAGCCCCGTGCGTGCTGGGCCGTTCTAGGATCGGGCATCATCGCGGCGATCAAGCAGTTCGGACTCCGGCTTCAGGCGATCGGCCTGCTGCCGACGATGCTCGCCGTCTTCGTCATCACCTTTCTAGCCGTCGCCAAGGCGCCGCGTTCCCCGCTGAATGGAACCACCGTGGTTCAGGCTGTGAACACGATTGGGGCCGGCGGGGCCATCGTGGTGGCGGGTGCAGCAATCGCGATCGCCGTCACGCTGCAACCGCTGCAGTTCCGGCTCGTTCAACTGCTTGAAGGCTATTGGCCGATCGGTCGGCATGGATTGATCTTCCGATTCTTCGTCGAGATCCAGCGTCGACGATACGAGTGGCAGCGGTCCAAACTGACCTATTCCGGCTCGAGATCAGCGGCGGCACAACGGGCGGCTGAAGAGCGGATCAACAATGCTGCGACTCGGTTGCACGAACGCTTCCCTGGTCCGGATCGACTGCTCCCGACGGGACTCGGCAACGCCTTGCGGTCCGCCGAGGATCGAGTTGGGGCTCGCTACGGAATAGAGAGCGTGATCATCTGGCCGCGATTGTTCCCCCTCCTACCGACTGAGTTGCGAGCGTCTATCGAGGACGAGGTGACGCAGCTTGACGTCTCCGCGAGACTGGCCGTTACCTGGCTAGGAGCGGCGGCAGTCAGTTCGGCGCTTCTTCTGCTCGACCTTGAGAACCTCATCCGGAATCCTGGCTGGCTCCTCGTCGTCGTCCCGCTCTGGTTGCTCGCCTGGCTGTCGTATCTAGCAGCGATCGAGGCCGCAGTCGCGCACGGGATGGACATTGAGGTGGCAATTGACCTCCATCGCCACCTCATAGTCGATGCGATGCGGCTTCCCAGCACGACCCGCCTCTCAGAGGACCGTCGGATCTTCAAGAAACTCTGTCGCATATTCGTCACCTATGACCCGAATCATGGGTTCGAGCTTGAATTCCGAGATCCGGTCGCGCTCTTGGCGAGTTCGGAACAGGCACCGAGCATGAGGGTGTCTCTTGATCGCAGGCCACGCTATCGTCGTCGCTTCCTACGAAGCCGCGAGCGGCGTGGCTAGGCACGCCCTGCGGTTGTCCGTGGAGCCTCGGTCGCAGCGTCTGCGAGATGTTCGAAGGACCCCGCAAGGCTGCGATCGCCTAGAAGCCGCAGGTGCTCCTCGTTCCTAGTCTGGTCCACCTTGCGGTGCTTGGTGCGCCCACGCGTATCAAGTTGCATGTTGAGCGGCTGACCGGGGCGCGGGTGGTGGCTGCGAGTGACGCTGTGCCTGGTGCGGTGGCGCCTTGATCCCGGCGACGGCGGCCGCCGCGCGCCGGTTCGGAGAGTTCACCGAGGTCTCCTCGCCAGCGGCCTTCTCCACTTGAAAAGCGCCCGGCCAGGGTTGGCCGGGCGCTTTTGGTGTGGTCTGGTTAGCGGCGGCGGCCCCAGCGGCGGGTGGTGCCGAGGCCGGCTAGGTGGAGGGCGACGCAGAGGAGGCCGGCGGTGAGCAGCGTTTGCGGTGTGAACGCGTCGCTCGCTTGCACGTTGGCCCAGTCCAGGATGAGGGCCAGGCCGAAGATGACGGCAGCGATGATCGCGAACATCGAGTGCTCCTTAGGGAGTCGGGCAGATGCCCGACCAGTACCCACCGCAATTCACCGACCCCCCAACGAAACTGCTGGTCCGGTGTCGCCTGTCCATGGACGAGGTGTGGCGGAGTTGGGTGTCGCTCCCTGTCGATCGAGGCGGGGGCCGTTCGTATAGGTGATGAAGACTGTCACCAGGAGGTAGGCATGAACCAGTACCTGCTCAGCATTTACCAGCCTGATGGGCCGCCGCCCGGGCCGGAGGTGCTGGAGCCGATCTTGCGGGACCTGCAGGCGCTCAATGAGGAGATGCAGGCGGCGGGGGTTTGGGTGTTTGCGGCTGGGTTGCATCCGCCGGAGACCGCGACTGTGTTGAAGGCCTCCGGCGATGAGGTGCTGGTGACGGACGGGCCGTTCACGGAGGGGAAAGAGCACCTCGGGGGATTCACGGTCATCGAGGTCGAGGATCTTGATGCGGCGTTGGGGTGGGGGCGGCGGTTGGCGCGGGTGTTGCGGCCGTTGGCGGTTGAGGTGAGGCCGTTTCAGTCGTGACGCCTGATATCGCCGGCGTGTTTCGGGCTGAGCACGGCCGTGCGGTGGCGGTGCTGACGCGGGTGTTCGGGGATCTCGAGATTGCCGAGGACGCGGTGCAGGACGCGTTTGCGGCGGCGATCGAGAAGTGGCCGGAGAGCGGCGTACCGCCTAGTCCGGCGGGGTGGATCATCACGACCGCGCGGAACCGGGCGATCGACCGGCTGCGGCGGGAGTCGGCGCGGGCGGACAAGCAGGCGCAGGCGGCGCTGCTGCATGCCCAGGACGAACCAGTGGAGGAGGGCGCCGTGCACGACGACCGCCTCCGGCTGATCTTCACGTGCTGCCATCCGGCGCTCGCGCTGAACGTACGGGTCGCGCTCACGCTGCGGATGCTCGGCGGACTGACCACGGCTGAGATCGCGCACGCGTTCCTGGTCCCGGAGCCGACGATGGCGCAGCGGCTCGTCCGTGCGAAGGCGAAGATCCGCGCGGCCGGCATCCCCTATCGCGTGCCGTACGAAGCCGATCTGCCCGAGCGGGTGCGCGGCGTACTCGCGGTCGTCTACCTGATCTTCAACGAGGGGTACGCCGCCTCGTCCGGCGACAGTCTCGTCCGTGACGAGCTGAGCGCCGAGGCGATCCGTCTCGGTCGCCTCCTGGTGGAGCTGATGCCCGATGAGCCCGAGGCGGTCGGTCTGCTCGCGCTGATGCTCCTACAGCAGTCCCGCCGGCCGGCTCGAGTCGCTGCCGACGGTTCGCTGGTCCGCCTCTCCGACCAGGACCGCCGGATGTGGGACCGCGCCCTGATCGACGAAGGTCAAGAGCTGGTACGCCGTTGCCTCCGCCGCAACCAACCCGGTCCGTACCAACTCCAGGCCGCCATCAACGCCGTCCACGCCGACGCCGCGACTGCCGCGGACACGGACTGGCGCCAGATCCTCCAGCTCTACGACCACCTCCTCACCCTCGAGCCCACTCCGGTCGTCGCGCTCAACCGGGCCGTAGCCGTCGCCGAAGTCCACGGCCCAGCCGCGGCCCTCGACCTGATCGACGACCTGGACCTCGGCTCCTACTACCTCTTCCACGCCATCCGCGCCGACCTGCTGGCGTCGCTCGGCCGCCCCGACGAGTCCCGCGCCGCCTACCGGGCAGCCCTGGACCTCACCTCCAACGAGGCGGAACAAAACTTCCTCCAGTCCCGCCTCAACCACCTCTAACCCATTCCCGCAGCTTTCCGGAGGATTCCGGTCACCTGGCGCACAATTCCTTCCGGAAACCTGACAGGCTTCCACCCATGACCGAGCCGCCTGCACTGCACAACTGGCAGATCGAGCCGCGGGAGTACGCGCGGCAGGAGAGCAGGCGCGGGCGCCGACACGCGTACGAGCAGCTCCATCCGGCACGGACAGCCCTGGTCGTCGTCGACATGGTGCCGTTCTTCGTCGAGCTCGGCGGATACCAGCAAGGCATCGTGCCGAACATCAGCCGGCTCGCTGCCGGACTGCGCTCGGCCGGCGGGACGGTCGCGTGGGTGGTGCCGGGCTACACCGAGCCAACCATGGTCGACGTCGAGTTCCTCGGTGCCGAGGTGGAGAAACTCTTCGCCGAGTCCGGCGGGACCGGGCCGGTGCGTGGGCGAGTGTGGCCGGAGTTCGAGATCGACGACGCGGATCTGATGGTGGAGAAGACCGCGGCCAGTGCCTTCTTCCCCGGGCGCTGCGATCTGCATGAGCAGCTGTCGGAGCGCGGCATCGACACCGTGCTGATCACCGGAACCGTGGCCAATGTCTGTTGTGAGTCGTCCGCCCGGGACGCCAGCACGCTCGGCTATCGCGTCGTGATGATCGCCGACGCCAACGCCGCCCGTCGCGACGAAGACCTCAACGCCACGCTCTACACCGTGTACCGGACCTTCGGAGACGTCCGGACCACGTCGGAGGTGCTGACGCTCCTCAACGCGTGAGGGAGCGTGGGGCCTAGCGCTTGCGTTTGTCGCGGGTGCGGCGGCTGGTGTGCGGCGTGCGCCGGGACGGTGGGCGGGTGACGCGGAGGAGGAGGCCGCCGACGGCGCCGGCGGCGGCGCCGAAGAGGGCGGCGAGGGGGGAGAGGGCGATCGCGGAGTGGGTCCAGTCGGCGTGGTCGGGGCCGCTGGTGAGCCAGGCCAGAACGACGCTGACGACGACCATCGCGAAGGCGCCGAACACGGCGCCCGACACCGCCTCACGGCTGCCCATGTGACCACGGTAAGGGTCCCGCCGCGATGTG
Source organism: Kribbella sp. NPDC048837 (assembly GCF_055586945.1). Lineage (NCBI taxonomy): Bacteria > Bacillati > Actinomycetota > Actinomycetes > Propionibacteriales > Kribbellaceae > Kribbella > Kribbella sp. NPDC048837. Next base: position 653,784 of record NZ_JBVJHF010000004.1, on the reverse strand, counting down.
GAACGCCGACTGGGCGTGCCGCCGGATTCAGTAGGGTCCGGGGTGTGCGGGGATTCGAAGTGGTGTGCGAGGTGGAGCCGCCGACGCGGCCCGATCTGAAGAAGGTGCGGCACCAGATCGGCGTGATGAGCCCGATCGCGGACGCCTTCCTGATCCCGGACAACCACATCGGCCGGGCCACGGTGTCGAGTGTGGCGGTGGCGAACGAGGTCCAGGCGATGGGCTCCCGCGGCATCGCCTGCCTGAACTCGCGGGACCGCAACCTCCTCGGGTTCAAACGGGATCTCCTGACGGCGGCGGCGTACGGCGTCGAGCAGTTCCTGTTCGTCCACGGGGACGACCCGGCCGAGGGCGCGCGCACCAGCCAGCTCACGGTCCGCACGATGATCGAGCAGGCGCGCGCGACGTCGTACCCGGGTTGCAACCCGTTCCAGGTCGGCGCGGCCACCCGCCTGCGACCGGTCCCGCGCTGGAAGGCCGAGGCCGACTTCCTCTATGTCCAGGTCAGCTACGACCTCGACGAGCTGCTGCGCTGGCGGGACAGCGTCGACCTCGACATTCCCGTGTACGCCGGAGTCATGGTGCTCGCGTCCGCCAAGATGGCCCACAACCTGGCCGGCCTGCCCCAGCTGTCGATCCCGGAGACCCTGATCGACGCGGTCGAGCGGGATCGCGACGCCGGCGTGGACCACGCGTGTGAGCAGATTCTGCAGATCCGTGACTCCGGCGCCTTCGACGGCGTTCATCTGATACCGGTCAGCCGCTACCGCCAGGTCGCGGCCTGGCTCGAGCGCGAACTCCGACCGCCCCGGGTCGCACCGGATCGGGCCGGAACCGACTAGTCTCCTGCCAGCAGGGTTCTACTGACGGGAGGTGGAAGCGTGGGTGTGCCTGGCAAGGGGCTGATCGAGGGCCTGAAGGTCACTGCCAAGACGCTGGCCCGCCGGTCCGTCACCGAACAGTACCCGGATGTCCAGCCGGAGTTGCCGCCGCGCACGCGCGGGGTGATCGCGCTGCTGGAGGAGAACTGCACGTCCTGCATGCTGTGCGCCCGGGAGTGCCCGAGCTGGTGCATCTACATCGACTCGCACACCGAGACCGCGCCGTCGGTCGGTGAGCAGGCCCGGGAGCGCAGCCGGAACGTGCTGGACCGGTTCGCGATCGACTTCAGCCTGTGCATGTACTGCGGGATCTGCATCGAGGCCTGCCCGTTCGACGCGCTGTTCTGGTCGCCGGAGTTCGAGTACGCCGAGACCGACATCCGCAACCTCACCCACGAGAAGGACCGCCTCCGCGACTGGATGTGGACCGTCCCCGCACCCCAGCCGATCGACCCCGGACCGACTGTCACCCCGGCCCCGGAGGACGAGGCGTGACGACAGTCCTCTTCAGCGTTGCCGGAGCAGTCGCCCTCGTTGCCGCCGTCATCGTCGTCACCTCCCGCCGGATCGTGCACGCCGCGCTCTGGCTGGTCGTCGCCCTCGGCGCGGTCGCCGGGTGTTTCGGCGCGTTGCGGGCCGAGTTCGTCGCGCTGGTCCAGATCCTGGTGTACGTCGGCGCCATCGTCGTCCTCGTCCTGTTCGCGCTGATGCTGACCAAGGCCCCGACGAATCCGCTGCCCGGCCTGACCACCGGCCGCAGCCCGTTCGCGGCCGTGGTCGCGGGCGTTCTCGCGGTGATCCTCGGCGCCGGCGTGGTGCTTGCCTTCGGCAACGAGAAGATCAAGCCGGTGGCGGACGGCTCCGCGAAGGCCGTCGGTACGGCGGTGTTCAAGACCTGGGTGCTCCCCTTCGAAGTCCTCTCCGTGCTGCTGCTGGCCGCGCTGATCGGCGCGATCGCCCTGTCCCAGCGCAAGAAGGAGGACTGACGTGCCGTTGGTCCTCCCGCTGTTGCTGGCCGTCGCGTTGTTCTGCATCGGGGTGTACGGCGTTCTCGCCCGGCGCAACGCGATCACGATGCTGATGTCGTTCGAGCTGATGCTCAACGCGGTCAACCTCAACCTGGTCGCCTTCGACGCCTGGCGGATCGACGAAGCCACCGGTCAGACCCTCGCGATCTTCGTGATCACGCTGGCGGCGGCCGAGATCGGTCTCGGGCTGGCGATCATCCTGCTGCTCTTCCGCGGGCACGGCAGCGTCGACGCCGACGCGGCGCGGGACCTGGTCGAGCACGAGGAGGGCGCGCCGAGATGATCGCGACCGTCTGGCGGGTGGCCGGGGTCGGCTTCTCCCTGCTCGTCGTGCTGATGGCCGCCCTGTTGTACGGCGCCACCCCCGGCCAGACCTCGTTCCTGAACTCGTCGGTCGGCGACCTCACCATCGGCTTCGCTGTCCGCACCGACGACCTGACGGTCCTGATGCTCGCGGTCGTCGGCGTGATCGCGACCTGTGTCCAGGTCTACTCGCTCGGCTACCTGCACCAGCGCCCGGCGTCGTACCACGCGCTCGTCACCCTGTTCACCGCCGCGATGGTGACCGTGGTGGTCTCGGACAGCCTGTTCTTCCTGCTGATCGGGTGGGAGGTGATGGGCGCCTGCTCGTACCTGCTGATCGGCCACTACTGGGAGCGTCGCGACGCGCGCTCCGGTGCGGTCAAGGCGTTCCTGATGACCCGGCTCGGCGATGTCGGGTTCCTGTTCGGCATCTTCGTCATCGGGGTCGGCGCCGGCACGTTCCGGATCTCCGAGCTGGACCCGGCCGCCATCTCGCCCGGCGTACTCACGACCGGGACGCTGCTGCTCCTGGTCGGGGTGGTCGGCAAGTCGGCCCAGGTCCCCTTGCAGACCTGGCTTCCGGACGCGATGCCTGGCCCGAGCCCGGTCAGCGCGCTGATCCACGCGGCGACCATGGTTGCCGCCGGCGTCTTCCTGATCGCCCGGCTCTACAACATGTTCTCCGCCTCCGAGACCACGCTGACCGTGCTGGCCATCGTCGCCTGCGTGACCATGCTGTTCGCCGCGCTGTGTGCGATGGCCGCGGTCGAGGTGAAGCGTGTGCTCGCCTGGTCGACCGTGAGCCAGTTGGCGCTCATGTTCTCCGCGCTCTCCTTGGGTACGGCGGACGGCCGGCACGCGGCCCTCTTCCACCTCGTCACGCACGCCGCGTTCAAGGGGCTGCTGTTCCTCTGCGCCGGTGTGCTGCTGCACCAGGTCGGCAGCGCGGCCCTCGTCGTACTGCGTCGGTACACCCGGCGTGGGCGGTTGCGGAAGGCCTTGCCGGTCACGTTCATCACGATGTCGATCGGGCTCGCGGCCCTGGCCGGCGTGCCGGGGTTCGCCGGGTTCTTCTCCAAGGACGCGATCATCGAGGCGGCCTGGGAGCACGCGCGGGACGGGTCGGTCGTCGGCTGGATCGTGCTCGGGTCGGTCTGCGTCACGGCGGCGTTGACCGCCTTCTACTGCGTGCGGTTGTGGCTGTGGGTGTTCTTCCGGACGCCCGCGCTCGCCGGCGCGCCCGGTGCCTTCGAGGACGACGACGAGGCGGCCGACCTCGACGAGCCCGACACCTCCAAGCTGCGGGACGCGCCGTGGGTGATGCTCGCGCCGCTGGTCCTGCTGGCGGTGGCCTCGATCGTCCTCGGGTACGTCGACGGCCTGCACTTGAACTGGGTGATCGGGCTGGTGTCGTTCGCACTCGTGCTGCTCGGTGGACTTCCGGCGTACTCGTTGTGGTCGCGGGGTGCGGATCCGCGGCCGGTGGTGCTGGAGCGTGAGTTCGGCGTGGACACGGCGTACCACGGTCTGTTCGTCGTACCGGTGCGGTGGCTCGCGAAGCTGACGGTGGCAGGGGATCGGGACGTGATCGGCGGTTATGTCCGCGCGGCCGGACGGACCGGGATGCTGGTGTCGCAGGGGCTCCGGCGGTTCCAGACCGGGAACGTGCAGACGTACCTGACCGTAGCCGTGGTCGGCGTTGTTGCGCTGGCCGTGCTGGCTGGGGTGATCGGCTCGTGAACGCGATCCTGCTGGGGATTCTGCTCCTGCCCATCCTTGCTGCGCTGGCCCTGTGGGCGATCCCGGCGGCGATCGGGGACCGGCTCGCGGCGGCGTACGGATCGGTGATCTCGGGGCTGGTGCTGGTCGGATCCGTGGTGCTGTGGCCGCAGACCGCAGGGTGGATGGGCGACGCGTCACCGGATGGAGAGCCGCTGCGAGCGGTGACCGACGTGCCGTGGATCCCGTCGCTCGGGGTGCGGTTCCACGTCGGGGTGGACTCGATCTCGATGCCGCTGATCGTGCTGACCGCGCTGCTCACCTTCCTCTGCTGCCTGTACTCGCTGAAGATCACGCCGCGGATCGGCCGGACCCGCTCCCTGATCGCGTTGCTGCTGGTGATCGAGGCCGGCGTGATCGGCACGTTCTCGGCGATGGACCTGGTGCTGTTCTTCGTCTGCTTCGAGATCGTGCTGATCCCGATGTGGCTGGTGATCGACATCTGGGGCGACGACCACGACCCGGTCGGACGGAAGCGGGCCGCGACCACGTTCATCCTGATGACCGTGCTCGGGTCGGCGCTGATGCTGCTCGGGTTCCTGCTGGTGTACCGGCAGGCGGGGACGTTCGACATCGTTCAGCTGAGCAACAACCCGGTGCTCGGCGGTCACGGCGTTCCGCTCGCGGCGGCCTTGCTGATCGCGATCGGTCTCGCGGTGAAGGTGCCGCTGTGGCCGCTGCACATCTGGCTGCCGGACGCGCACGCGAAGGCGCCGACGGTCGGGTCGGTGCTGCTGGCGGGTGTGCTGCTGAAGCTCGGTACGTACGGCCTGATCCGGATCCTGGTCCCGGTGCTGCCGGATGCCACCGTGACGATCGCGCCGTACCTGGCCGGCTTCTCGGTCGTGGCGATCATCGCCGGATCGCTCGCCTGCCTGGCGCAGACCGACGTGAAGCGGCTGATCGCGTACTCGAGCGTCGGGCACATGGGCTTCATCGTGCTCGGGATCGCGACGCTCTCGCAGGCCGGCCTCCGCGGCGCACTGTTCGCGAACATCGCGCACGGCATCATCACCGGACTGCTGTTCTTCCTGGCCGGCGCGATCAAGGACCGCCACGACACCAGCGACCTGCGGGCGATCGGCCGGGCCCTGTACGCGCGGTTGCCGCGGATCGGGGCGTTGTTGACGTTCGCCTGCCTGGCGTCGCTCGGGCTGCCCGGACTGGCCGGGTTCTGGGGCGAGATGCTGGTCCTGCTCGGGGCGTACGACCCGGCGGCGTCGTTGCCTCGGACAACGTATCTGGTGTTCATGGTGATCGCCGGACTCGGCACCGTGCTGACCGCGGCGTACTTCCTCAGGCTGGTCCGGAACCTCTGCCAGGGTGACCCGGCCGAGCACCCGGCGGCCGCGTTCGCCGTCGACTTGAGCCGGATCGAGCTGGTCACCTGGGCGCCGCTGATCACGCTCACCGTCCTGCTCGGCGTCTGGCCGGGTCTCCTCCTTCACCAGTGGGTGAGCCTGTGACACTGACGTGGACCGATTGGCAGGCGATCGCCGTACCTCTGGTGCTGGCGATCGGTGCGGTCGCCGTGTTGCTGATCGACGGTTTCTGGAAGAGCGCTCCGCAGCAGCTGCGGCACACGGTCGTCACGTTCCTCACCACGGCCGTGATCGTGTTCGGGCTGGTGTTCGCCTGGGCGCAGCGGGACGACTTCAAGCCCGCGTTCTGCCGGCCGGCGGTCGAAGGGCCGGCCGAGTGCAGCCTGGTGTTCGAGCCGTTGACCGCCGGGTTGTGGGCGGTGCTGCTGATCGGCGGACTCGGGGTCGTCGGGTTGTCGGCGTACAAGCTGCTGGCGTCGGATGTGCCGATCGGTGAGTACCACTTCCTGCTGCTGAGTGCGCTGGTCGGCGCGACCGTGCTGGCCGGGGCGCGGGATCTCGCCACGATGGTGATCGGGCTCGAGGTCGTGTCGCTGCCGAGCTTCGCGATGGTCGCGCTGCGCCGGGACCGGCGGGGGTCCGAGGGTGCGCTGAAGGCGTTCCTGGTGTCGGTGCTGTCGACCGCGGTGATGCTGTTCGGGATCTCGTACCTGTACGGCGTCACCGGCTCGCTGTACCTGACCACGATCGCGAACCGGCTGACCGGGCTCGATCCGGACCTGAGCCGGGTCGCGTTCGCGGCCGGGCTGTTCGTGATCGTCGGGTTCGCGTTCAAGATCGCGGCGGTGCCGTTCCACGCCTGGCTGCCGGACACGTACGTCGGTGCGCCGGTCGAGGTCACCGCCTTCCTCGCGGTCGTGTCGAAGTCGGCCGGGGTTGCGGGTCTGCTCGTCCTCGTGACGGCCGGGGTCGCCCCGGACGGCTCGGACCTGCGGACGGTGGTCGCCATCCTCGCGGCCGTGACGATGACGGTCGGGAACCTGGCCGCCTTGCGTCAGGTCGAGGCGGTCCGGCTGCTCGCGTGGTCGTCGATCGGTCAGGTCGGCTTCCTGCTCGCGCCCCTCGCGGTCGGCGATGCCCAGGCGGTCGTCGGGTATCTGGCGGCGTACGTCGTGGTCACGCTCGGGGCCTTCGGCTCGGTCGCGGTGGTCCAGCGGCACCGGCCCGCCGGGCTGCTGTCCGACTACCGCGGCATGGTCCGCTCCGAGCCCGGGCTGGCGGCCGCGCTGATCTTCTTCCTGGTCGTGCTGGCCGGCCTGCCGCCGGGCCTGGCCGGTCTGTTCACCAAGTTCGCCGCCTTCCAGGCGGTCATCGACGCGGACCTCGGCTGGCTGGCGATCGTGATGGCCGTCAACGTGATGATCGGCCTGGCGGTCTACCTCCGCTGGGTCGCCGAACTCTTCCGCCTCCCCGCCGACGACCCCTTCTCCGTCGACATCGAAACCCCCGCCGTCACCATGATCTCCCTCTGCGCCGCCACCGCCGCAGTCCTCTCCATCCTCCCCAGCACCCTCTTCGCCCTCGCAACCTAGGTCGCCTGGCGGGCCAGGAAGTCCTCGTACTGCGCCCACACGCGGCGCCAGAGTTGGTCGCGGTCGGCTTCGGAGTAATGCGGGAGGGGGAGGTGGAAGATGTCGGCGAGGACGGTGAAGTAGTCGTCGGGGGTTTCGATGAGGGTGTTGTCTACGTGGTCGGCGAAGATTTCGGTGAGGCCTACGGAGCGGAGGGCCAGGGCTGAGGTTGGCTTGCGGCGGAAGACGGAGGCTACGCGGCGGAACGCCGAGTCGGGGTTGCTGGAGAGGATCGCGTGCTGGGCGGCGAAGGCGTCCAGGCCGGCGGTCGCCGACTCGAAGTCCATGCCGATCAGGTTGGCCCGCGGGTCGTGGTCCAGCCGCCAGCCGTCGGTCTTCTCGGACGGACGCAAGCCCAGGGTGAACGGCTCCTGATAGGTGGTGCCCTCCTCCAGCGGGATCGGGTGTACGAGAGCCTCACCGAGCCCGGCATCGACGAGCCAGACGCGGTCCGGATCCTCGACGAGCCCGCTCACCGTCAGCACCATGTGGCTGGCGTCGACGTCGCCGGGGCGGTTCGGGGTCTCCGCGCCACCACGATGCATCTCGACCCGGTAGCCGAGCTCGGTGAGCAGCAGCGCGAGGCACCCGTTCAACTGGAAGCAGTACCCACCGGTCTCCCGAGCGATGATCCGCTTCGCGGCCTCCTCCGGGTCCAACGGTCCGCCCGGAGTCAACTGGTACTGCACGGACTCGTACGGCACCTGGTCCACGAACGCCTCGTGCAACCGCGACAACGCCTCCAACCGCGGCGGTCCGTCGTACTCACTCACACCGATCCGCGCCAGAAACGCCCCAGTATCCACCGGTCTAGGCTAGATGACGTGATCGACGTACTCGCCCCGGCCGAAGCGATCCAAGCCGCCCCCGAGTTGGGGTCCGTCTACCTGTCCGCGTTCGGCGCTCCCGGGTACGACGAGGAGCCCGAGAAGGCCGAGCAGTTCGCGAAGGAGCAGATCCCGACCCACGCGGAACGGGAAGACTTCAAGCTCGTCGTGTCCCGCGACGCGGGCAAGCTGACCGGCTTCGCGTACGGGTTCACCGGACACCGTGGACAGTGGTGGTCGGACCGGATCGCGGCGGCGGTCGCTCCGGAGCTCGCGGACGAGTGGATCGGCGGCCACTTCGAGGTGGTCGAGCTCGCGGTCGTCGTCGAGGCCCAGCGCCAGGGGCTCGGCGCCGCGTTGATGACCGCGCTGATGGCCGACCTGCCGAACCGCAGGGGCCTGCTCACGACGTACTCCGACGACCGGCCGGCGCCGAGGCTCTACCGGCGGCTCGGTTGGCAGCTGCTGGTGCCGGACCTGGGGTGGGGCTCCGCGCTCTACGGTGTGGACAGAGGAGTGCCCGTCGGCCAGTGACCTGGCAGGGTAGGGCCATGACTTCTGAGCGGATCTATGTCGGGAGCTATACCAGTCAGCCGGAGAGTGGGGACGGGATCGCGTTCGGTCCGCTGGACGGCCTCGTGCCGGTGGTGACGACCGCCGATCCGTCGTTCCTGGTCAGGTCCGCGGACGGGCGGTTCCTCTACGCCACCGACGAGGGGGGCGACGGGAGGGTCGTCGCGTTCGCGATCCAGCCGGACGGCGGGCTGGAGCGCCTGAACGCCCAGCCGACCAACGGCGCGGACCCGTGCCACCTGGACATCGACCCGTCCGGGCGCTATCTGCTGTCGGCCAACTACACCTCGGGTTCGGTGGCGATCCACCCGATCGGCGCCGACGGCGCACTCGGCGCGGCGACCCAGTTCCTCCAGCGCGAGGGCGCCGGGCCGAACCAGGAGCGCCAGGAAGGGCCGCACGCCCACCAGATCGCGTTCGACCCGGCCGGTGCGTACGTGTTCGACATCGACCTCGGCTCCGACACCGTCTACTCGTCCACGCTGACCGAGGACGGGCAGTTGGAGGAGGTCGACCGGCTGCACATCCACCCGGGCGCGGGTCCGCGGCACATGGTGTTCCACCCGCGCGCGGGAGCGGCGTACGTGATCAACGAGCTCGACTCCACGCTGACCGTCTGCGGCTACGCGGACGGCAAGCTGCAGATCGTGCAGACCGCGTCGACCCGGCCGGCCGACTCACCCGGGGAGAACTACCCGGCCGAGCTGCTGATCTCCGCCGACGGCCGGTTCCTCTACGGCTCGAACCGCGGCGACAACACCATCGCCGTCTTCGCGATCGCCGCCGACGGCCTGTCCGTCGACCTGGTCCAGACCATCGGCTCGGGCGGCGACTGGCCGCGGCACCTTGCCTTCAGCAACGACGGCACCCGGTTGTACGCCGGCAACGAGCGCTCCGACCAGATCGCCACGTTCACCATCGAGGACGGCCGCCTGACCCAGGACGGCGACCCGACCACCTGGCCGAAGCCGGTCTGCATCCTCCCGGTCTGACGGCTCACACAGAATCACGCAGAAGCAGTACGGCGACCGCCGCCGGCCAGCGCGAGCACCAGGCCGGCGGCGGCAACCAGTGCGGCAGCGAGGAAACCAGAGCCGCGACCCAGGCCGGCCGCGACCAGGCCGAAGGTGGCCGGGCCGAGGCCGGCGGCCAGGTCGATGCTCATGCTGACCGTGCCCATCACGGCGCCGCGCTCGCCGGCGCCGGCACGGTCCAGCGCCAGCATCATGATCGCCGGCGTACCGAGCGCGATGCCGATACCCAGCACGGCTGCGCCGAGGACAAGGCCGGGCACGGCCGCCCAGCCGCCGATGAGCGCCAGTCCGATCGTGCTGCAGAGCAAGGAGACCCGGACGCACCGCACGGCACCCAACCGGTCGGGGATGCGCGCGCCAACACTCCGGATGAGTACGACGATCGCGGCGAACCCGAACAGCACGTAGCCCGCGCCCGACAACCCCAGATCGAGCGCGTGCAGCGGCACGAACGCCAGGAACCCCGCCATGCCCCACACCAGCGCGAGCAGGAGCAGACCGGGTACGACGGCCGCCCGCGGAATCAGCCGCACGGGCTGGCTGCCCGGAACGTCCGTCGTGTCGCGGGTGTCACCGACGCGCAGCGCGAGAAGTACCCCGACCAGTGCTGAGCCGGCAGCGACCAACCAGACCGTGTCGAAGCCCGCCACCCCGACAAGCCCCTCCCCGATCGGGGGTCCCACCGCGAGACCGGCGTACAGGGAGAGGGAGAACAGGCTGATCGCCTCACCGCGGCGTTCGGCCGGAGCCAGGTCGCTCATCGCGGTGACGGCGCCGACGAAGAAGAACGCGTCGCCGACGCCGGTGAGCAGCCGGAGGACGGCGAGTGCGCCGACGGAGTCGACCAGGCCGTAGGCGGCGACCGAGGCGGCGAAGGTGATGCCGCCGCCGATCATCGCGATCGACCGGCCGTGGCGGTCCACCAGGCGCCCGGCCCAGGGGCGCAGGACCAGCGCGGACAGGCTGAACGCGGCGACCACCAGACCCACCGCGATGTTGCCGCCGGTCAGCTGCCCGGCGACGTACCGAGGCACGGCCGGCACCAGCATCCCGTCGGCGAGGAAGTAGGCCAGCCCGGCCGCACCGAGCAGGACGAACTGCGGTGTGACGAGTCGGGGAGCGGTGGAAGTCGCTGTTGTACTCATGGCATCTCCTCCGGTCAGGCCCACAATGGCCGTACAGGCCCGACCGGAGCATCGGTAGATCTGCCCATCTCCGAGCGGGGGAGGTGCGCGATGGCAGAGGACGATCCGCGACTCGCCGAGCTCCTCTGCGCGCTCTCCGTGAGTCTGGACCTGGCCATGGCGCAGCCGCCGGAGAAGTCGATCCGCAGCTGCCTGGTCGCGATGCGCCTGGCGGACAGGCTCGAAGTAGCGGACCGGCACTCGGTGTACTACGCGACTCTGCTGCGGCACCTGGGCTGCACGGCCACCACCCACGAAGAGGCCTACCGGATGGGCCCGAGCGCCGCGGAGCTGCGTCCGCTCGCCGAACGCACCGATGTCGCCAACCGCCGCGAGTCACTGGCCCTGCTGCGACAGGTCGGCCGCGGGACCGGCATCCGTCGCCTCCAGTACGTCGCTCGCACCCTGACCGCGGGTGAGGACGACGTACTCCGTGCCATCTGCGAGGTCGGCAGCATGCTCGCCGAGAACCTCGGACTCGGCTCGACCGTTGCCGAAGCGCTCTACCAGAACCTGGAGCGCTGGGACGGCACCGGTACGCCGAAAGGCCTGTCCGGCCCCGAGATCCACATCGCCACCCGCATCGCCGAGGTGGCAACCCAGGCCGTCATCGTGGGAGGCCCGACACTGCAGAAGCGGCGAGGCGGCTGGCTGGACCCGGAGATCGTCGACGCGTACGACGACAGCCTGATCGCAGACCTGGACGACATCGATGTGTGGCAGGCGACTCTGGACGCCGAGCCGCACCCTTGGCGCACCGCGCCCGATCTGGACGAGCTGGCCCGCACGTTCGCGTATTTCGTCGACCTCAAGTCGCCGTACCTCTTCGGGCACTCCACTGGGGTCGCCGCCCTCGCGGACGAGGCAGCACGACTCCTGCAGCTCGACGACGCGGAGAGGGCGACGCTGCGACGTGCGGGGCTGTTCCACGACCTCGGCAGGGTCGCAGTGTCCACAGCGGTCTGGGAGCGCGCCGGTCCGCTCCGACGAGCGGATTGGGAGCGGGTGCGGCTGCATCCGTACCAGAGCGAGCGGATCCTCGCGCGGTCCGCCGTACTCGAGCCCGTCGCCGTACTGGTTGCTCTGCACCACGAGCGGCTCGACGGCACCGGCTATCCGCGGCAGGCCAAGGGCAGTGAGCTTTCCACCGCGGCGCGGATCCTTGCGGCCGCGGATTGCTACCAGGCTTTGACACAGGACCGGCCGCACCGGTCTGCGCACTCACCGGCAGGTGCCGCGGAGCTGGTCCTGGTGCAGGTGGCGGCCGGCAAGCTCGATGCCGAGTGTGTGAAGGCAGTGCTCGCGGCGGCCGGACACGAGGTGCCCGGCCGCCGGATGTCCCGTCCCGCCGGCCTGAGCGAGCGGGAGGTCGAGGTACTGCGTCTGCTCGCGCGCGGCTCGTCCAATGTCGAGATCGCGCGCGAACTGGTCGTGTCACGCCGTACGGCGGAGCACCACGTCCAGCACATCTACACCAAGATCGGTGTGTCCACGCGGGCCGCCGCAGCGCTGTTCGCGATGCAGCACGGCCTGCTCACACCGTGACGAGCTTCTCGAAGAAGAACTCGTGCTTGAGGAACGACACGTCGTACTCGTGGCCCGGCTGGGGCGGCAGCAGTTGCGCGGCCTGGAACAGGCGCCAGCCGTCCTTCAGGGCGTCCAGTCCGGTCGCGTACGGCGGGACGTCGCTGTCCCCCGTGGTCGGGTTCGTCTCGCCGGTCCCGTCGTACGTCGACCAGCCGACGACGCGGGCGTCGAGCGCGGACGAGGCCAGGTAGAGGACCAGGACCTGCTGGCGGACCGTCTGCTGACCGGTCTCGATCGGGGCGGTGGCGGTCATGCCATCTCCTTCTTCGCGGCGTGCGGGTTGAGGCTGCGCTGGGCGACGACGCGCTGCGGACGGTTCGAGACCCGGGTGACCCAGAACTCCGGGTCGAAGGTGTCGTCACCGGTCAGGGCCTGCCACAGCTTGATCCGGTTGTACTTCTCCAGCCGGCCGGTGGCGTTCTCGTACCAGGGGAACGACTGGTCGAGCTCGCGCGCGACCTGCTCGTCGTACAGGTCCTCGAGGTCCCACAGCCGGACCTGGCGCACGGTCGGGTTGAACCGGATCTTGAACATGTAGCGATCGATGTTGCTGTCGTTCTTGCGGCCGCCGTGCCAGATGCCGTGGTGCAGGAACTGCACGGTGCCGGCCGGGCAGACCAGCCGGGTCTGGCCGAGCAGGTTCTGGTACCGGCCGGTGTCGGACTCGTTGGTCCGGCGCAGGTGGCTGCCGGGCACGCTCAGGGTGCCGCCCATCTCGAGCGTCACGTCCTGCGGGTAGTACATCAGCTGGACGTCGAACGCGTCCTCGCGGACGTCGATGATCGCGTCGCCGTGCAGGTTCTGCGCCTCACCGGAGTTTGCCTTGCGGATGTGCACGGCGTGGTGGTCGACGGTCGGCTCGGGACCGACCAGGCTGTGGATGGCGCCGGCGACCTCGGGCAGCTGCACCAGCCGCTGGACGAACTCGCTGTCCACGAACGCCTCGGACAGCGGGGTGCCGTACGGGACACCCGGGATGCCGGCTTTCAGGACCTCGATCGCCTGCTGGTTCATCTCGTCCGGTACGACGGCGTCCATCCGGAACGACCCGGTGGCCACGAAATGGGCCATCTGAACCGAGGTGAGCAGGTTCTTGCGATGCGGATGGGGCATGAGTCTCCCTCTCGGGGGTAGTGGTTACTACTCCTCCAGGCTAGGGTCGGAGACCGTTTGCTCGCGTGGGCTGTGATCACCACTGGTGGTAATTTTTCACCATGATCGAGTTGCACCTGGCGGCCCCGCCGGAGGTGGTGAACGTCGGCGCCGGGATCCACGGCGTCCGCGGTCTGCGGGACGTCTTCCGGCTGCCCGACCTGTGGCAGCTGCACCTGTACATGTACTCGGCCGACCTCAAGGTCGCGGGTACGACGTACTCCGTGGCGCCGGGCTACGTGTCGCTGACACCGGCCGGGACTCAGGTCCAGTTCGACTACCGCGGCCGGTCCGAGCACCTCTACGCCCACTTCCGCCCCCGGATCACGGGCGAGCCGTCGCACGTCCCCGTCGTACAGGACGCCGGAGACGCGGCGCCGGTGCTGTCCGGGCTGCTGCGGTCGGCGGTGGAGGCGTCGCCGTCAGGATCCGCGCGGATGACGGCCGAGGTGTGGACCGCGTTGTGGCGCATCGTCGACCTGACCGCCGCGACCACCGAGGGCGACGCCCGCCATCCCGCGGTCTCGACGGCCATCGCCTCCATCGAAGCGAACCTCACCCAGCCGCTCACGGTCCCGGCCCTCGCGCGCATCGCCGGGATCTCCCACAACCACCTGACCCGCCTCTTCCACGCCGAGACCGGGCTCACCGTGATCGCGTACATCCGCCGTCGCCGGATGACCCGCGCCCGCCACCTGCTGGTCTCGTCGACCCTGTCCATCCCGGCGGTCGCCGCCTCGGTCGGCATCTCGGATCTCCAGGCCTTCAACAAGCTCTGCCACCGCGAGCTCGGCGGGTCCCCGCGCTCGATCCGTAATGCGGTGGCCGGACCGGTCGTCGCGGGCTAGCGTGCCCGGCGTGTATGAACTGGTCCCGGTCGCGCAGGCGCCGCAGTACGACGAAGAAGCCGAGCAGCGGTTCATCGAGGAGTGGCCGGAGTTCATTTTCCACGACCTCGAGGTGAGGAAGTACTCCGAACGCCGGGCGGCGTACTTCCGGGACTGGGAGTTCTACCTGGTCTCGTCCGACGAGCGGCTGATCGCCGGCTGCTGGGGTGTCCCGATCGCCTGGGACGGGACGGTCGATGACCTGCCCGGTGGGTTCACCGAGACGCTGGCGCGGTCGGTCACGGCGTACGAGGAAGGCGTCGAGCCGAACACCTTCGTGCTGATGGCGGCCGCCGTACGGAACGACGAACAGGGCCGCGGTCACTCCAGCCGGGTGATCACCGCCGTCCGCGACCGAGCCGTTGCCGGCGGGCTGCCGCAGGTGATCGCGCCGGTGCGCCCGACGTTCAAGTCGCGGTATCCGTTGACGCCCATCGAGACGTATATGACCTGGACCCGTGAGGACGGGCTGCCGCTGGATCCGTGGCTGCGAACTCACGTCCGCTTGGGTGCGACGCTCCTCGCCGCGGCGCCGGTGTCGCAGACGATGACCGGCACCGTCGCCGAGTGGGAGAAGTGGACAGGGATGGTCTTTCCGTCGTCGGGTTCGTACACCATCCCCGACGGGCTGACTGTGCTGGAGATCGACCGTACGGGCGACACCGGCGTCTACCGCGAACCGAACATCTGGATGCGGCACGCCTAGCTGTCAAGGCGATCGCGAGAAGGCGGTGGTGACCGCGGCCGTCCGGCTGGTCACGCCGAGGCGCTCGTAGATGTTCTCCAGGTGTTTGCGAACGGTGCCTTCGGCAACGAACAGCCTGCGGGCGATCTGGGTGTTGCTGTGGCCGTCGGCGACCAGGCGGAGCAGCTGCAGCTGGCGGGTGGTCAGCTCGGGTACGCCGGTCCGCCGGCGTTCGTGGGCGCGCTGAGTCTCGATGAAGTGCGGGCGCAGCATCGTGAGCAGCAACCGCTCGCGTTCGGTGAAGTCCGGGCCCGACATCCGGAAGAACAGCAGCCGGCGGTCTTCCGCGCCGTCGACGGGCAGCGGGACGGCCATCTCATGGCGTACGCCGATCACGCGGAACCACTCGCCGACGATCGAGTCCGCCAACTGCCGCTCGGTCAGGTAGTCGGATACCTTCCAGACAGTGTCGTAGTCCCCGGTGACCTGCGGCCGGCAGCAGGTCTCGCCCTCCCAGTAGGACCGCCAGAACAGGTCCTCCCAGCCGGACGCGAGCTCGACGTCGACGTCGCCGACCTCCTCGAGTCCGACGAACTCACGATCCAGCGGGCGGCTCACCTGGTAGCTGATGTCCTCGGCGGGGACGAGCTCGGCCAGCGCCTGCAGGAGGCCGCGCGGGAACACCTCCCCAGGGCCTGCCTGGCGGCCACGGTCGACCACATCGAGCATCGTGCGCAGATCGCGTTCGGTGACCGTCAGTTGCTCCACCATCGCCGTACCCCTCCCCGCCGCCAGGCTATGCCCGCGACGGCGTCCGGCCCATACGTCGAACTTCGTATGGCTGGAGGTGGTCCGGCCTGGCCACCGTGGGGTTCCGTCAGTGTTCCGTCAGGGGGGACGACTCATGAAAGCGCTGTTCCGTTGGTCGGCGGTTGTCTTTGCTCTAGTGCTCACCGCAGTCGGACTGTCGCCGGCTGCGACCGCTTCGCCGCCGTCGGCGGCGCCGGTGCTCGATTGGAGCCGGTACGCCACCCAGGTGATCGTCGCCGGGCGGCCGCCGGCCAGTTCCGAGGTGCTGCTCGGGATCGTGCATGTCGCGATCGCGGACACCGTGGCCGGACTGGGCTACGGCCGGCCGTTCCGGTTCGCCGTACGACCGGATCGCAAGGCGTCTGCCGCGGCTGCGGTCGCCACCGCGACGTACGACGTACTGCGGGCTCGGGTGCCCGCGCCGGGGCTGGACGGCACGTACGCCGACTATCTGGCTGGTGTGCCGAATGGGAGCGCGAAGGCGCGCGGTATCCGGCTGGGACGGTCCGTGGCCGCGGCCGTACTCGCGTGGCGCGCAGGGGACGGTCTGGGCACCACAGTGCCCTACAACCAGCCCAAACCAGGCCCAGGAGTGTGGGAGCCGACCCTGCCGACCCCGCCCGTGGACATCGTCCTGACGAAGGTCAGGCCGTTGGCGCTGCGCTACCGGGCGCAATTCCGTCCCGACGGACCAGATGCGCTGACGAGCAAGCGCTACGCGCGTGACGTGGCTGAGGTCGCTTCACTCGGCCGCAAGGACAGTACGACGCGCACTGCCGCCCAGACCGAGACTGCGATGTTCTGGTCCGAGCAGACCGCCCAGCAGTGGAGCCGGACGCTCCTGCAGCTGGCGTCCGACCGGCACCTCTCGCTGTCCGGTGCAGCTCAGATGCTCGCGTTGGTGCACGTCTCCGCCGGCGACTCAGTCATCGCCTGCTGGGACGCCAAGTTCCACTACGTCTCCTGGCGCCCGGTCCACGCCATCCAACGCGCCGACACCGACCGCAACCCGCGCACCCACGCCGACCCGACCTGGCAGTCCCTCCTGAACGTCAACCATCCCGAGTACCCGTCAGGCCACGCCTGCTTCACCGCCGGCGTAACCACCGCCCTCCAGTCCTACTTCCGCACCACCAAGCTCCCCATCACCATGACCAGCCTGGTCACCAACACCACCCGCCACTACCCCACCCTCACCGCCGTCCGCCAAGACGTCCGCGAAGCCCGAATCCTCGCCGGCCTCCACTTCCGCCACTCCATGCACGACGGTGACGGCCTAGGCACCCAGGTAGCCACCTGGATCGCCGCCCACCGCTAACGCCGCCAGGCCTTGGGTGAGGATGCCTTTGACTACCGATAGGGCGTAGGCGTTGTCGGGGCCGGTGATGACCTGGTCGGACCAGGTGATGACGTCTTCGAGCGCTCGGACGTGGCGGTAGTAGCGGACCGCCTCGTGGTCGATGGGGTGCGGGCCGTAGCCGGTGAGGAAGGCGTCGAGGTGTTCGTGGGTGGTGGGGCCGACGTCGCCCATGCCGCCGAGCATGAACATCAGGTCCTGTTCGCGCGGGGCCAGGATGACGTCGTCCCAGTCGATCAGGTGCAGGTGGTCGTCGACGAGAACGTTGCCGAGGTGCGGGTCCCCGTGGCAGATCACCCGGGGACCACTCGGCTCCGGCGGACGCGCGGTACGCAGGGTCGTGATGGTGTCCTCGTACTGCTTCCAGGCCGCCCCCAGCTCCTCCTCGAGCTCGTCCTCGGGCGCCTGCGTGGTCAGCCGCGTCTCCAGCTTCTCCGCCACCGCCGGGACCCGCGCGTCGATGTGACTGTGCTTGGGGAGCGCATCACGCAGCCGCGGCGGGGGCTCCGCGTCATGCACCCGCCGGAGGAGTACGCCGTACTCCGTCCACTGCTCGCCGGTGAGCCCGCTCTCCGCCGCGCGTACGCCGTCGATCCACGGGGTGATCGTGAGCCGCTTCTTCTTCCCGTGGAAGGTCCAGAGCCCGCCCTCGGTGGTCCGGATCATCTCCGGGATGCCGGGCAGACCGCAGTCCGCCAGGAACGCGGCGGCCTGGTGCCCGGTGTTGGTGCCCGCGCCACTCCACTTCACGGCGTACGTGTTGGTGGCCGTCGAGGCCTTCCACACCTGCGCGGCCAGGTCGGCCCCGTGCGCCACCGGTGAGAGTTCCACCACATCCAGCCCGAAGTCGTCGAGCACCCACCGCCGCAGCAACGTGTCTCCCACGCCCGCCAGCATGCCCGGCAACCGCCCGCCGAAGCGACCCGATTACCGGGCCGCGGTCAGCGGTAGTTGACGAACTGGACCGCGAAGTCGAGGTCCTCGCCCTTGATCAGGGCCTGCACGGCCTGCAGGTCGTCGCGGCTCTTGCTGGAGACGCGGAGCTCCTCGCCCTGGATCTGCGCCTTGACGCCCTTCGGGCCCTCGTCGCGGATCAGCTTGGACAGCTTCTTCGCGTTCTCCTGCGTGATGCCGGCGCTGATCGTGGCGTTGATCTTGTAGACCTTCCCGGACAGCTTCGGCTCGTCCGCCTCCAGGCCCTTGAGCGAGATCTGCCGCTTGACCAGCTTGTCCTTGAACACGTCGAGGACGGCGTTCACCCGCTCCTCGGTGTTCGCCTGCAGGTCGATCGCCTCACCGGACCACTTGATCTGCGCGTCCACGTTCTTGAAGTCGAACCGCTGGCTGATCTCCTTCGCCGCCTGGTTCACGGCGTTGTCCACCTCCTGACGGTCGACCTTGTTCACGATGTCGAAGGAGGACTCCGATGCCATGGGCAGTTCCTTTCCGATTTGCTGTCAGGGGCACCCTCTGTTGTATCGTCTCCCACGCCGGTTCACGAACCAGCACCACCCTGGCGGGTTGCCCGAGCGGCCAAAGGGAGCAGACTGTAAATCTGTCGGCGTATGCCTACGCAGGTTCGAACCCTGCACCCGCCACCAGCACGAAAAGAGCCCCTGACCTGCGGAAACGCGAGTCAGGGGCTGTCTCGTTGGGGCCGGCCGGCGGAAGTACACTGCCCTCCCATGTCATCCGAGCAGGTCACCGTCGGCCCGGTCGAGCTCAGCTACACCCTCACCCAGGACGACTGGCTCGACGGCTTCATTGCCCACCGGCGCCATCTTCGGCGTCCCTGGCTGATCCCGCTGGTGATCGGCGCCGCGGTCGTCGGCCTCGTCCTTTCTGGCGACTTCAGGGACCTGTCGGCGGGTGACGTCGCGGCGCTCGGCATTTCGGCGCTCGTCGCCATCGGGATCGGCCTGCTGCTGTTCCGGCTCCTCATCGCCGCCCGCTGGATGTATCGCTGGCCGGTACGCCTGATCATGCGCGGGAATCCCTGGCTGACCGAGCCCATCCGAGCCACCGTGGATGACACCGGGTTATGTCTCACCAGCGCAAGCCGGAGCGAGACAGCCGCCTGGTCGAACTACCTGCGGTACGTCGAGACCGACCGGTCCTTCGTTCTGCGCGCGTCTGAGCGACTTGGTGCCGCGATACTCGTGCTGCCGAAGCGCGGCCTGGTGACAGGCGATCCCGCGCCGTTGCGGGCGCTGCTCGAAGCCCACTGCCGCACAGCCAGTACGCCGGGTCGTCGGAGTTGATCGCGACTCGTACGCCGTGGTCGAGCATGCTCTTGATCTCGATCGCCCTCAACCCATCGGTGACGTAGCTGTTCGAGATCGACGCAAACCCCTTCTAAGGAAGCTCTAAAGGTGGCTGAAAGC
This sequence comes from Kribbella sp. NPDC048837, assembly GCF_055586945.1. Classification (NCBI taxonomy): domain Bacteria; kingdom Bacillati; phylum Actinomycetota; class Actinomycetes; order Propionibacteriales; family Kribbellaceae; genus Kribbella; species Kribbella sp. NPDC048837. Next base: position 634,360 of record NZ_JBVJHF010000004.1, on the reverse strand, counting down.
TCACCTGAGGCCGCGTTGTTTGTGTTGTCGCCACGGCGCCGGATCTCCTCCGGCGCTTCAGTGGACGAGAGGAATCACGATGATGAAACGCAATCGGCTGGTCGCGGCCGCGGTAACGCTCGCCGCGCTGGCCACCACCGGTACGGCGTCGGCGGCGACGTCCGGTTCGGATCCGAAGCCCGGCGCCGCGAAATCCGGTGCCGTGGCGAAGGTGGAGGGAAAGTCCAAGCCGGCCAAGAATGTCGACCTCGCCAAGATCGCGGCGAAGCTCGGCGTGACGACCGCCCGGCTCAACGCAGCGCTGGTCGCGGCCAAGAGGTCGCTGGCCGGCTCGGCCAATGTCACGCCGGAGGCATTCGTCAAGGCGGTCGCGGCGAACCTGGGGCTGCCCGTCTCGCGGGTCAAGGCCGCCGTGGAACCGTTGTTCCTCGAGCCGGGGCGCGCTCGTGCCGGCGACGGCAAGCGGGACCACAAGGCCAAGCAGGAGGACAAGAGCAAGAAGGGGGCGGAGGACCCGCGGAAGTCGCCGTTCGCGAGCAACGCCGCAGCGGCACGGTTGGCCGCGGCGCTCGGCGTCAGCCAAGCCAAGGCCAAGGCCGCCCTGGTCACTCTGGTATCGGCTCCCGACGGAATCGTTCCGACGTCCAAGGCCTTCCGCGACATCGCCCACTCGCTCGGGGTCAGCGCCGATCGGTTGAAGACCGCGTTGGGGGATCTGAAGCAGTCACTGGCCAACCGCTGACAGCTGCCGAACGTCACCTCATCAGAACTTCATGATCGACGGCGAGGATGGATCACCATGCGGATACTTGTCGTGGACGACGACCCGGCCGTACGGCGGTCCTTGGAGCATGCGCTGGGCCGCGATGGGTACGACGTGGCATCCGCAGCTGATGGGACCTCCGCCCTCGCCGAGCACGGCGTGTTCCGCCCGGACGCAGTGGTGCTCGACGTACTCATGCCCGAACCGAATGGGCTCGAGGTCTGCCGGACGCTGCGTTCGGGCGGGTACGACACACCGATCCTGATGCTCACGGCCCGGGACCTGGTCACCGACCGGGTCGCCGGGCTCGACGCGGGGGCCGACGACTACCTGGCCAAGCCCTTCGCCCTGGAGGAGTTGCGGGCCCGGCTTCGAGCCCTGCTGCGACGCAGCGGCGCAAGAGCCGAGGTGCTGCACTTCGACGACGTCGACCTGGACTTGAGCGGCCGCCGGGCCGAACGCGCCGGCCGGCGCTTGGAGCTGACCAAGACGGAGCTGTCTCTGCTGGAGCTGTTCCTGCGCAATCCCCGCCGGGTTCTGAGCCGGACCCAGATCTTCGAGTCCGTCTGGGGCTACGACTTCGGTCCGGAGTCGAACGCGCTCTGGGTCTACATCAGCTACCTGCGAAGCAAACTCGAAGCGGACGGCGGCAGCAGATTGATCCAGACAGTGCGAGGCCTGGGGTACGTCCTGCGCGAGGAGCCGTGAATCTGCGCACCCGGCTCGCCATCGCCGGAGGGTCCATCGTCGCGGGTGCCCTGGTACTCGTGTCGGTGGTCCTGTATCCGGCCGTGGAATCCGGCCTGCGCGGCCAGATCGACCGCTCTCTGGTGACGGCGGCCGGCCAGGCACCGGACGTGGCGAAGGCCATCAAGGAAAAGTTCAGGGGGACGTCCAACGAGGGGGTCTTCCCAGCTGTTCCGCTGGGGATCGGGAGCACCCAGCTGCAAATCGTGCCGGATCCCGTCCGTGCTGGGCCGTCGGCGCAGTTCGTCGACCTCACCGTCCGCGACGTCGAGGTCGCGAACGGAACCGCCGCTGCCTACTTCCGTAACGTGACCTACGACGGCGTTGCCTACCGCATCTACACCGCCCCCTTCCCAGGAGCTCCCGGTACGCTCGTGCGCACCGCGATTCCGCAATCCGATCCCGCACCCACGCTGCGCCAACTCGCCTGGCTGCTCGCCGCATCGACGGTGGCCGCCGGACTCCTGGCGGCACTTGCCTCACGCCTGGCCGCACGCCGCGTCCTGCGACCCGTACGTCGGCTCACCGAGACCGTCGAACTGATCCGCACGACCGGCGACCTGGCCATCCCGATCCCCGCCGACAGCCAGGACGAGATCGGCCGGCTCGGCTCTGCGTTCGCCGGGATGACCGCCGCCCTGGACGAGTCCGTCGGAGCTCAGCGCCGCCTGGTGGCCGACGCGTCGCACGAACTGCGCACACCACTGACGAGCCTGACCGTGAACCTCGAACTTCTGGCGGAAGACCTGACCGACACCCAGGCCCCGCACCTCGCCGCAGAAGCGCTCGACCAGGCCGGCGAACTCAAGACACTGATCAACGACCTGGTCGACCTGGCCCGCTACGGCCAACCTGCTTTCCACACCGAAGACGTCCGCCTCGACCTCGTCGCCGAGCGCGTCGCGGCCCGCGCGACGCGTCGGACAGCACAGATCGGCTTCGACCTGACCTGCGCGCCCACCCTGGTCCACGGAGACCCCGACGCCCTGGAACGCGCCGTTGCGAACCTGGTCGACAACGCCGTGAAATGGAGCCCGTCCGGAGGCCGGGTCCTGATCCGCGTCCAGGAGGGCACTCTCGACGTCGCGGACGCCGGCCCGGGGATCCCCGACAGCGACCTCGAATTCGTCTTCGACCGCTTCTACCGCTCGCCTGCTGCCCGCGCGCATCCCGGATCAGGACTGGGCCTGGCCATCGTCCGGCAGGTCGCCGAGGCTCATGGCGGCACGGCCGAAGTCGTGCCGTGTCCTAGCGGCGCGCTCCTGCGCCTGAAACTGCCGGTGTGCAGCGAAGACGCCGAGCCTTGGGCGACGCCCGTACGACGTACTGTCGACGAAGCCGCCACCTGCGAACGAGGGCTGCGCGGTGGGTCGGTGGGGTCAGGCTAGGGCCTTGGCCTTGAGGGATTCGTACTCCTCCTGTGTGATCGTTCCGGAATCGAGCAACTCTTTGGCGCTGGCGATCTCGTCGGTCGGGCTCTTGGACGTGCTGGCCACGTCCTTGATGTACTTCTCCTGCTGGGCCTGCTGTTGCGCTACGGCCGTCCGCTGCCGCTCGGACATGCTCCGGCCCCGGACGATCAGGTAGATCAGTGCCCCCAGCCACGGCACGAAGATGAGCAGGACCGCCCACGCGGCCTTGGCCCAACCACTGAGCGCGTGGTCGCTGAACAGGTCCCACAGGCAACGGAACCAGACCATCAGTGCGGCGATCCAGATGAAGAACCAGAAGCTCCAGAGCAGAACTTCCCCGAAGTCGTTCGTCATTGCGTCCATGGCCATTCCCTCCCAGAAATGAGCGCACGCGCCGCCCGGTGAGCGGCACGTTCCCCCAACAGTTCGTGAAGTCACCATGGCAACGACTTGGTGAAAACGCCAGATCCTGGCCCCGCGGAGTAGTGCACCGGGCCTGGTGTGACGGACCGGGCGGTCGTCGCTCTCGGGTGGGGGAATAGCGTTGGGATGGCGGGGAGTTGCCTACTGCGACGACCAGGTCCTGACCGAGGAGAGCGATGAAGCCGACTGAGTTCGTGAAGGTGAACGGGCAGTTCTGGGGGGAGCACCTGCGGAGTGCCGGTGAGCATCTGCTCGGGAGTCACCGGCGGGAGCTGCCGGGGCCGTTGCTGTTCCCGCGGTTGATGGTGCTGACCGAGACCCCGGACTGGAACATCCTCGAGCTCGCCGGTGTGAGCCGTGAGTACCGGTCGCCCGAGGTGCGGCGGCAGAAGGCGGCCAGTGTCGAGGAGTACTTCGGTGTCGGCGACGGCTCGGCCGTGGTCACGTTGCCGGGGGAGAACCTGTTCAAGGACGCGACCATCGCGACCGAGACCGGGCGACGGGAGCTGGACGGCCGGTTCCCGGCCGCGGCGAAGATGCTCGGCGACGAGTTCACCGGGCCGGGTGACCAGCTGCTGCAGTTCGCCCCGGGGAACTACTCGACCTTCGACCGGACCCTGCTCGTGCACACGGCGAACGACGCGATCCGGCTGCACTGGACGCTGTTCGCGCTCGCGATCCACCGCTCCGAGCCCGCGGACAAGTACCTGGACTTCCTCCGGAACTACTCCAACGCCCGCCCGCACCTGGACCCGATCGGCACCCTGAGCGTGCCGTTGGAGGCCGCGGACCTCAACGGCGACGCGTTCGCCAGCACCTACCTGGCGCACGGCCTGCAGGACGCGACCGTCGACCAGTTCCTGGACGCGAACGAGGAGATCCTGTTGTCGGCGTTCGACGCGACCAAGCTGATCCGGCAGCCCTTCCTGGACGACCTGCGACCCGACTTCATCCTCGAGCGCGCGGACGGCAGCCACCTGATCGGCGACCTGAAGCTCCCGGTCCTCGACACCACCAACGGCAAGAAGCGCCGCCGCTCCTTCCGCAACCCGGTGAGCGAAGGCGCCGACCAGCTCACCCGGTACGCCGACTACTTCAACACGCCCGAGAACCGCGCCTTCGCGCAGACCAAGTACGGCGTCGACGTGAGCGAACCGCGCAAGCTGCTGATCATCCCGACCCAGGAGGCCGTCGGCGCGGCCGACTTCGCGCGGGCCGGCGTGGAGATCGTCGACTACGACACGATCCTCCGGCTCCACCTCGCCGCCAAGTCCTGATGGAGTACTTCGTCTACGGCCGGGACCGCCCCGGCAGTGGCGACCTCAAGGCGAGGCTCACCGAGGAGCACTGGGCCTTCATGGACGGGTACGCCGGCAACCTGATCGCCCGTGGGCCGACCCTGACCAGGGACCGGGAACTGTCGACCGGCAGTCTCCACATCGTCGACCTGCCGAACGTCGAGGCCGCCCGCGCGTTCGCGTACGACGAGACGTACTACCGCGCCGGCGTCTTCGACGAGGTCCTGCTCTGCCGCTTCCGGAAGCACGTCGGCAGCACCATGTGGGACTTCGCCGACACCGTCGAGGGCTACGGCCGCTTCCTCGTCCTCACCACGGACGAGCCGCGGCCGATCAGCTCGAAGCACCTGATCATGTACGGCGATCTCATCGGCCTCGACGACGACAAGCACCTCGGCCGCGCCGCCCTCGTCGAGGCTCCTGACGCCGAACAAGCCGCCGCACTGGCGGATGCGGATCCGGCCGACGTCCACCCATGGGAGTTCGGAGGCAGGCGGGACTGAGCTGGTCGGCCGCGCCGGTACGGCGTCCGCGCGTGCTGCCACCTACTACTACGTCCTGGGTTTCACTCTGCACAGCCCCCGTCGCGACGGCTGAGGATCGTCTGCAGGGTGGTGACGAGCGTACGTCGGTCGGCCGCGGGGATGTCGCCCGTGAGGGTCTCGATGCGGTCGACGACGGCCTCGTGTGCCTCGTGAGCGAGCGCCTTCCCGGCGGGGGTGAGCTCGATGTGGCAGGCGCGGCGATCGGTGGGATGCGCGATGCGGCTGACCAGCTCGCGGCGTTCCAGGCGGTCGACCATGCTGGTCAGGCTGGAACGTTCGATGCTCAGGATCCGGCTGAGTTCGGTCATGCCGAGCGATCCGCCCAAAAGGACGCAGAGCAGATGGGCCTGTTGCGGGGTCAGCCCGAGCGGCCGGCTCGTCTCGGCATGCAGGTCCTGCAGGAGGTGCATCGTCTGGACCAGCGCGCTCGCCAGCTCCTGATCCCGCGCCGTCGTCGTCGCCATGTCCGCCATAGTAGTCCGGTCACCGAATAGTTTGTAGATCGAATAGTTCGCGGTGCTACTATTTCGGCCTACGAACTATCTGAGGAGGCTCCGATGACTGTGCAGTTCGGATATGGCTCGCCGGATCACATCCGCGACGTGGACGCCATCCTGCAGCTGGCCGAGCAGGCCGACCGGGACGGGCTCGATCACGTGACCCTCTCGGACCACCCGTACGTCGCCGACCTGCTGGAGGGGTACGCCGCGATCGGCTTCCTCCTCGGCCGGACCGAGCGGCTGTCCGCCTTCGTCAACGTGACCAACCTGCCGCTGCGGCCGGCGCCGGTGCTGGCTCGGACGGCGTCCTCGCTGGCGGCGTTGTCGGGCGGGCGGTTCATCCTCGGGCTCGGTGCCGGGGGAGCGATGGACCGGATCACCACGATGGGCGTGCCGGCGCAGCGCCCGGCCGATCAGGTCGAGGCCTTCGAGGAGGCGATGCAGTTGGTCCGCGCGATGTCCGAGGGCGGTCGCCCGGCGCCCACGAAGCATTACCCGATCGGAGCGCTGAAGGCCGCCGCCGTACCCGCGCCGCTGATCTGGACCGGCTCGAACGGCCCGAAGTCGCTGGCCGCGACCGGTCGCCAGGCGGATGGCTGGATCCCCGGCCGCGCCGCCGACTGGCTGAGCGACCGCTACCGCTGGTCCCGCCCGATCATCGACGAGGCCGCTCTCGCGGTCGGCCGCAAGCCCTCCGACGTCGCCACGATCTACAACTTCCCGGGCGCGATCACGGCAACGCCCGTACGCCGTACTCGCGACGACGAGGGCCGCTGGATCGGCGGTTCCCCGGCCCAGTGGATCGAGGAGCTCACCGACGCCGTCCTCAACCATGAGGCCGCCGGCTTCACGCTCTTCCCGCGCGGCTCGGACCCGTACGACGTCCAGGTCGCCCGCTGGTCCCAGGAGATCGTCCCGGCGATCCGGGCCGAGGTCAGCCGAGAGTCGCCAGCTCTTCTGTAGTCAGCCGGAGCGCGCCCGCGGCGATGTTCTCCTCCAGGTGGGCCGGGTTGCCGGTCCCCGGGATCGCGAGAACGTTGGGCCCCTGGTGCAAGGTCCAGGCCAGCCGGACCTGGGCGGGCGTGACGCCGTGAGTCGTGGCGATCGCCTGTACGGCCTCGGAGTGGTCGGTGGCCGCGCCGCCCTCGCGGGACTCGCCGGCGATCGCGAAGAACGGTACGTACGCGATCCCGCGGTCCGCGCACAGCCGGATCAACGCGTCCTCGTCGCGGCGCAGGTCGACGGCGTAGCTGTTCTGCACGCACACGACCGGCGCGATCGCGAGTGCCTCCTCGACATGGTCGGCGCGGACGTTCGACACCCCCAGCTGACGGATCAGGCCGGCGTCGCGCAGGTCGGCGAGCGCGCCGAAGCGGTCGGCGATCGAGTCGGCGCCGGCCTTCTTGATGATCCGCAGGTTGACCACGTCGAGGCAGTCGACGCCGAGCTGCCGCAGGTTCGTCTCCACCTGGGTCCGCAGCTCGGCGGCGGTCGTCGCCTGGTAGAACCCGCGGTCGGGATCCTCACCCGGCCCGACCTTCGTGGTGATGACGAGATCTTCCGGGTACGGCGCCAGGGCCTCGCGGATCAGCTCGTTGGCGAACCGCTTCGGCCCGTCACCCACCCCGAGCGTCCCGCCCGGCGACGCGTAGAACGCCGCCGTGTCGAGGTGGTCGACGCCGAGCTCCACCGCGCGCCGCAGGACCCGGATCGCCACCTCGCGATCGGGGTTCGCGGTGATCCGCATCGAGCCGAAGCCCATCCGGTTGACGGTGACGTCGCCCAGCTTCCAGGTCCCGGCCGCGGCCGCACTGCTCATTCTTCGATCGCTCCTCGGACTCGGCGCAGGTGCTGGCGGAAGGTCAGGGAAGGGTCGGAGGCTCGTGCGCTGAGGTACTCGGCGAACCGCACCTGCTCCCGCAGCGACCGGCCGGTCCGGATCTCGTCCGCCTGCCGGTGCTCGGTGTCGCGGATGGACCCGGCAAGCGTCAGCAGCTCGTCGACCCGGTCGGCCGGGACGAAGATCGCACCGTCCTCGTCGGCGAAGACGACGTCCTCCCGGGTCACCGTCCATTCGCCGATCGTTGCCGTGGACAACGCATCGGCCGGCTGCGGATCGAGCCGGAGTGGGCCGGTCGGCAGGGCGCCGAGACTGAAGACGGGCAGCCCGATCGCGGTGATGTCGACCGTGTCGCGGTGCAGGCCCCAGATCACGATGCCCGCCAAGCCGGCCGCCTTCGCCTCGAGCGCGACCAGGTCACCGGCGCACGCCTCGTCCCGCCGGCCGCCGTTGTCCACGACCAGTACGTCGCCCGCCTCGGCGGACTCGAAGGCCTCGAGGAACACGTCGACGCTGCCCACGTGTTGCGCCGGCAGCACCCGCCCGGCGACCCGGCCGCCGAACACAGCTGTCAGCGACACCGTGCGTACCGGCACTCCGGCCCGGACACAGGCATCCGCCACATGCGCCGTCGTCAGCCCTGCGAACCGCTCCAGCATCTCGGCCCCCTCTCGATCGACTCCCAGGCAGACCTTAGGACAAGAACCTGAGGATCTTCTCGACGGATGGCGTCGTGGTGGTGTCGACGGTCAGCGCGGGGACCGGGAGGTCGACCGGTTGGAAGGCGTTGTGGGTGCGCATCCGCGCCTCGGCGCTGATCTGCGCGTCCTCGTGGGCGGTCCGGTCGGAGTTCGCCGTCCGGGCGTTGATCCGGGCCAGCGCCACCTCGGCCGGAACCGTGCAGTGCAGGACGCGGACGTCGGCCCGGCCGAGCAGCGGGGCCAGACCCGGGTTCCACAGCCGGTCCTGGAACGCCGCCTCGGCGACGACCGTCGTACCGCGGCCGATCAGCAGGCCGATCACGTCGAAGAACGTCGACAGCGTCCGCATCGTCAGCGGATCGCCCGGCCCGGGCACGAACCCGGGGGTCGCGTGCGCCATCCCCTCCTTGATCTCGTCCCGGCAGATCGCCGGGCAGCCGATCGCCTCCGCCACCCGGTGCGCCAGCGTCGTCTTCCCGGTCCCCGGCGGGCCGCTCACCACGATCAACATCGGTTTGGACTGCACGCGCGGCACCTTAGCGACCCCGGGCGGTGATCTCCACTGGACGTCAAAGCCGCGTTCAGGAAGTGTCGGTGGCGGCCCTTAGCGTGATGTCCGGATGTGGCCGGAACCGGCGCGGTGTGGGGGTGACAGTGGGGCGATGACGACGTATTCGGCGGTGCGGACGACGGGGATCTACTGCCGTCCGGGGTGTGGGGCGAAACCACTAGCGGAGAACGTGCGGACGTTCGAGCTGCCGGCCGCGGCGGAGGCGGCCGGGTATCGCGCGTGTCTGCGCTGCCGTCCGTACCGGGTGGCCGGCACGGTGGCGGACGAAGCGCCCGAGCTGGTCTGCCGAGCGGTGCAGCTGATCATCGCCGGCGTGCTGGACGAGTCGGGTGAGGCGGCCCTCGGCGCGCGCCTGGGGTTGTCGGCGCGACATCTGCGCCGGATGTTCCACGAGCATCTGGGGGTCACACCCGATCAGTTCGCGCGCTCGCGGCGGGCGCACTTCGCGCGCCGGCTGCTCGACGACTCCGAGCTCGGGATCGCGGACGTCGCGTTCGCCGCCGGCTTCGGCAGCCTCCGGCAGTTCAACCGTGCGATGCGTGAGGTGTTCCGCGCGTCGCCGCGTGAGCTCAGGGATCGCCGCCGCCGGAGTGATCGCCTGGTCGCCGATGGCGGTCTGGTGCTGCGCTTGCCGTACACACCGCCGTACGACTGGGACGCGATGTGCGCGTTCCTCGCCGAGCACGCGATCCCCGGCGTGGAGTCGGTCGAGGACGGCGTCTACCGACGGACGATCTCCCTCGACGGAGAGCCCGGTCTGCTCGAGATCGGATCGGGCGGCGCCGACCACCTGCTGCTGCGCGCCCACCTGCCGTACTGGGAAGGCGTCATCCACATCGTCGACCGGGCCGCTCGCCTGGTCGGGCTGGAGACCGAGCCCGTCCTTGCGCGAACCCTCCTGTCCGAGGATCCGGTGATCGGCCCGCTGATCGCATCCCGCCCCGGCCTCCGGGTGCCCGGCGCCTGGGGTCCGTTCGAGATCGCCGTCCAGGCGGTCGTCCGTGACCACCTCGAAGGCGACGAGGCGTACGACGTTCTGCGCAAGCTCGTCGAGGTCCACGGGCTGCCGGTCCCCGGCCTCGGTCATGGGTTGACCCACGCGTTCCCGGGTCCGCAGGCGCTGACCGGCGCCGAGCTGGTCGGACCGCTCGCCGAGGAAGTTGCTGAAGGCAACATCGTGCTCGACGGCGGTGCGGACGCCGAGGAGCTGATCCGCTCGTTGGAGGCCGTGCCCGGCGTCAGCACCAGAGCCGCCCACCAGGTGGCGATGCGGCTTGGTGCTCGGGACGCCTGGCCGCTGGACGGTGAGTCCGAGCAGCTACGGCCGTGGCGATCGCTCGCCGCCGTCTATCTGCTCAACGATGCGTAGGTTCCGCTCGACAGCACTTCCTTCGCCGCGGCCGTCGCCAGTGCGTAGGCGGCGGTGGTGATCGCGGGGCCGACGCTGATCCGGGTCACTCCGAGCGCTGTCAGCTCGGCGACCGAAGGGGCGCCCGGGCCGACCATCACGTTCAGGGGAAGCGGTGATGCGGCAACCAGTTCACGGATGGTGGCCGCGTCGACGACTCCCGGGACGAACAGCACGTCCGCGCCGGCTTCGGCGTACTGCTTGGCGCGTTCGATCGTGCCAGTGCCGTCGCCGAACAGGTAGGTGTCGGTGCGGGCGTTGATGACGAGGTCGATGCCGGCGGACTCCGCGACGGTGCGCGCCGCCGCGATCCGGGCCGCGTGGACCCACGGGTCGTCGAGCACGCGGCCGGTGCTGTCCTCGAGGTTGATGCCGACGGCGCCGGCTTCGAGGGCGTCGGCGACGGTTGCCTCGACCTCCCCGTAGCCGGACTCGAGATCGGCGGTTACCGGGATCGACACCGCCGCGCAGATCGCGCGGAGTGCCGCGATGGCCGTCGTCCGGGTCAGTCCGCCGGCGTCGTCGACACCGGCGGCCCACGAGACGCCCGCACTCGTCGTCGCGATCGCGGTGGCACCGGCCGCCTCGATCGCGCGCGCCGAGCCGGCGTCCCAGGCGTTCGGCAGGACGAGCGGTGGCTGCGCGTGCAGGTCGCGCAGCCGCCGGGCCAGGTCGGCCTGCGTGCTCACAGGCTGACCAGCAGTTCGTGGTCGATCTCGACGAACTCCACGATCAGATCGGCGAACCGCCCTGCGATCAACTCCTTGTACGCCGCCGATCCGGTGTGCGCGTCGTACGCCGCCTGGCTCGCGAAGTGCTCGACGAACAACAGGTAGTCCGGGTTCGCCGGGTCGCGGTACACCCGGAACGACAGCGTGCCCTCCTCGGAGCCCGGCCCCTTCGGCGCGAACTCCTGCACGATCTCCTCGGCCACCGCCTGGTTGCCGTCCTTCAACTTGATCGGGAACACCTTGGCCAGCACTTGAATCCTCCTGAGGTCTGCTCTCTTGCCCTCAAGAGTGGCCCGTCGGAGCACCCCCGGTCTGGCCATATTCGGCCATCTCCGTGCGTCCATTATTCAAGACGATATGTCTCATTTTCCAAGATCCTGAGTTAGCGTGGGGAGTGTCGGCGAGGGCAAAGGAGCCTGGGATGAACAACGTGTACACGCACGGCCACCACGAATCGGTGCTGCGGTCGCACACCTGGCGGACCGCGGAGAACTCGGCCGGCTACCTGCTTCCCCATCTCCGGCCCGGCATGTCACTGCTCGACGTCGGCGCCGGCCCCGGCACCATCACCGCGGACCTGGCCCGCCTGGTCGAGCCCGGCCCGACCACCGCGCTGGAGGCGAGTGAGTCCGCGCTCGACATCACCAAGGCGACCTTCGCCAAGCTCGACGTGAAGGTCGAGTTCGTGGTCGGCGACGTCCACGCGCTGGATCTTCCGGACGATACGTACGACGTCGTGCACGCGCACCAGGTTCTGCAGCACGTCGCGGATCCGGTCCAGGCGTTGAAGGAGATGCGGCGGGTGTGCAAGCCCGGTGGGATCGTCGCGGTCCGGGACTCCGACTACCACGGCTTCGTCTGGTACCCGGAGCTCCCCGAGCTGGACGAGTGGATGGCCCTCTACCAGCGGATGGCCCGCGCGAACGGCGGCGAGCCGGACGCCGGCCGGCGACTGCTCTCCTGGGCGCTCGAAGCCGGCTTCGAGAAGGTCGACGCGACCGCGACCAACTGGACGTTCGCGAACGAGCACGACCGCGCGTGGTGGGGCGGCATGTGGTCCGACCGCATCCTGAAGTCCGCCCTCGCCGACCAGGCCCGCGCGGCCGGCGTACCCGAGGACCGGCTCACCGCCATCTCGCAAGCCTGGCAATCCTGGGCCGCCCACCCCGCCGGCTGGATCTCGATCCTGCACGGCGAACTTCTCTGCACCGCTTAGTGCGAGCGCTGGCGGGAGATCTCGTACAGGACTGCGGTTGCGGCGTTGGCGGCGTTGAGGGAGCTGGCTGCGCCGGTGATGGGGATGCGGACCAGATGGTCCGCGGCCTCTTTCCACGCAGCGCTCAGGCCGTGGGTCTCGTTGCCGATCAGGAGCAGGGCCGGTTGGGTGAAGTCGAAGTCGAACACGTCGACCGGCCCGTGCTCATCGGTGCCCACGACAACGATCGGTACGGCGGAACGTCGTACCCAGTCGAGCACCTCACGATGCGACGGCACCCGTACGGCGGGGACCGCGAACAGCGATCCGGTGGTCGCGCGGACCGCCTTCGGGTCGTAGACGTCGGCCGCGTGCCCGGTGACGATCACGCCGTCCGCGCCGAAGGCGTCCGCGGACCGGATGATCGACCCGATGTTCCCCGGCCCGGTCGGCCGGTCGAAGACCACACCGAGAAAATCCGGCCGAACCTCGATCCGGTCCAGATCGTCGGCCGGCAACTCCAGCACCGCGATCAGCTCCGGCGCGGCCTCGTCCTTCTCACCGAGCTCGGCCAGCAACTCACTGGCCATCGCCACCCGCTCCACGTCGGGCAACCGCTGCAACAACTCCTGGGCCCAGCGTGACAACGGCCGGGAAGCATCCGTGATCACCGTCCGCACCGGCCACCCGTTGTCCACAGCAAGCGAAATCGGCCGCACCCCCTGGACCAGGAACTCCCCGGCCCGTTGCCGCTTGTTCCGGTTGGTCAGCACCGCCTGCCACACCTGAAACCGGGCATTCCGAGCCGTGATCCGCTGCACTCCACCACACTAGACGTCAGTGCGCCCGCCGCCGTCTTCGAGCCCGTCGCCTGAATCTCAGGACGAGCCAGAGGATCAGGGCCGGTAGCCAGAGCACCAGTAGCCAGGGGAGTCGCCACCAGGGAGAGCCGTCGTAGAGCTCTGGCTGTTGCCCGGCGACGAGTGGTCGGGCGGAGGTGGACCAGGCCAGGAACGCGTCGCCGATCGGCACCGCGCCGAACAGGTAGCGCTTCGTCGTCAGGCCGGTGAGCGGGAGCCCGAGCAACTCGCCCTCGCGGGACAGCCGGTCGGCGGCCGGATCGTGCTGGACCTGCGCGGCACCGATCGCGACCACGGTGGCGGACAGACTCATCCCGAAGATCAGCGGCCCGGAGTCGACATCCCCCGCGCCACCGATACCTTTCGGATACTCCCGGACGCCGATCCCGTTGACGAACCGGTCCTTGAAGAGCTCGTACTGCGCCCGCGCGAACGCCGGATCGATCTCGACGAGGAAGCGCTGGATGATGCCCTGGGACGACGCCCGCGCTCCGATCGTTGCCGGCGCCACCTGGTGCGGGAGCAGCCCGGTCGCCGGATCCAGCTTCGTCTTCGCCGCCGCCACCCAGTTCGTCGCGATCCGGCCGAAGCGCGGTGCCACCAGGTCGTCGTACAGACGCAGGGACGCGATCGCGACGACCGAGTCGACCGGCCAGGCCTGGCCCGGGTACGACGCCAGGAACGGGGTCCGCGCGGTCCGGAACGCGGTCGCGATCTCGACCGACTCGCTGGTGAACTCGTCGATCTCGGCCGCGTCGGAGTGCTTGAGTGCGATGAGTCCGCCGCGCAGCCAGTTCGTCCAGCCCGCGTGGAAGACGCCGTACCGCGGCTTGAGCGACGGGTCGAACGGTGCGGTCCCGTCCGCGGACTGCAGCCGATCGAGGGCCCACCGCACCTCGGCGGCCGCCTCGACGGAGCGGTCGGGGTCGGCGAGCCCGACCTGGACCCAGGTGAGTCCGTAGAGCGCGTTGAGGAAGAAGTACCCCTCGGGGAACTGCTTCTGGGCGGCGTGATCCGAACCGCCCTCGATCTCGGCACGCAAGAACGCAAGCTGCTTGACGACGCCGCGGGTGGGATCGGTCCGGGGAAGGACCAGACGCGCGGTGCCCACCCCCGCCACGAACGTGGCGATCACCGCCACGCCGATCAGGAACTTGCGCAGCACCCGCAGCAACCTAGTGGGCCCGGGCAACCAACGGCAGACGTACGGGCGACCATCCGGTGACTCAGGCCGGCTGACTCACGTGCCCAGCGTGGACTCGCGGGTCACCAACCGGGTGGGGAGCTCCATCCGTCCGGGGTGCGCAGAGCCGGCGATCGCGTCGAGCAGGAGATTGGCGGTCCGGCGGCCGAGCTCCTCGAGCTCCAGGTCGACCGTGGTCAGCGGCGGCCGGCTGGCCAGCGCCATCACCGACCAGTTGTCGTATCCGGTGACGGCGATGTCGTCCGGTACGGAGCGGCCCAGCTCGCGGAGGCGATCGCACACCCCGCGGGCGATCTGGTCGCTGCCGCAGGAGATCGCGTCGAGGTCAGGCGTCGTACGCAGCAGGACGTCGACGGCATGCCGTCCCCACCGCTCGGTCCACTCGCCGTGCATCGGCCCGCCGGCCAGCGCGTCGCCGGCCACCTCGACGGTCGCCGCGGCGCGATCCCGCGCACTCTGGTGGCTCACGGGTCCGGTGACGTGCGCGATGCGTTGCCGGCCGAGCGAGAGCAGGTGCTGCACGGTCGAGCCCGCGCCGCCGTGATCGTCCACGACCGTCGAGGTGTCGGCCGGATCGGTCGACGGGCTGAAGGCGTAGACCACCGGAATCGGTACGTCGATCGGCGCGCGTGGCTCGGTCCGCCGGCCGGTGACGATGATGCCGTCGACCCGCCGGGACACCAGCGAGCGCAGGTAGTGCTGCTCGCGCAGCGGGTCGTCCCGGGTGTCGCACAGCACCAGCGCCATCTCGCCCGCGCTCAACGCGTCCTCCGCGCCGAGCATGATCGGGATGCTGAACCGGCCGGAGCTGTCGGTGGTGATCAGCCCGACCGTGAAGCTCCGCCCGGACGACAACGCCCGGCCCCGGCTGTCCGGCGTGAACCCGAGCTGCTCGGCGGCCCGGCGTACCCGCTCTCTGGTCTCCTCGCGGAGCTGGCCGGTGTCGTTGAGCGCCTTCGACGCCGTGCTCGTGGAGACGCCGGCCAACGCGGCCACGTCGGTGATCCGGGGCAGCGAGGGTCCGCGTGACGCCATCCGGCAACTCCTTTCCGAACTTTCCGGAAACAGTACAGCACGGATCCCGGCTTGTCCGGATCCCGCCAGGTCCTGGGGGTTGACCAGGGCAGCGCACGTCTCTACCTTCGTCAAGGAAAACGTGTTCTGGATTTTCCGCGAACCCCTCAGGAGCTTCCCCTATGAGTGCTTCCCCGGACGCAGTCACCACCTCCCGCAGTCCCGCAGCCAGCAGCAAGGGCCGCTGGCAACCCGTCGGCCTCGACCGCGCGCGGATCACCGGCGGCTTCTGGGCGCCGCGCCAGACCCGCAACGGCGAAGGCGCGATCCCGACCGGCCAGGACCAGCTGGAGTCGGCCGGCAACCTGCACAACCTGCGACTCGCCGCCGGCATCGGCGAGGGCGAGGCGATCGGCCCGGTGTTCGCGGACTCCGACGTCTACAAGTGGCTCGAGGCCGCCGCCTGGGAGTACGGGCGCAATCCGAACGAGGACCTGCTCAAGCGCCAGCGCGAGCTCACCGCGATCGTCGCCGCGGCGCAGCGCGAGGACGGCTACCTCGACTCGGTCGTCCAGCTCCGCGACGGCGACGAAGGCCGGTACAAGCATCTCGTCTGGAGTCACGAGCACTACTGCGCCGGCCACCTCATGCAGGCGGCCGTCGCCCAGGTCCGCTGCACCGGCGACCGCGAGCTCCTCGACGTCGCGATCAAGCTCGCCGACCACCTCGTCGCCACCTTCGGCGACGGCGCGGGCCAGACCGTCGACGTCGACGGTCACCCGGTGATCGAGATGGCTCTGGTCGAGCTGTATCGAGAAACCGGTACGACGGCCTACCTCGACCTGGCCAAGTGGTTCGTCGACGCCCGCGGCCACGGCATCATCAAGAACCACGGGCACGATCCGACATACTTCTCCGACCGGGTCCCGGTCCGTGAGGCGACCACTGTGGAAGGCCACGCGGTCCGGGCCGTGTACCTGGCGGCCGGCGCCACCGATGTCGCGCTGGAGACCGCCGACACCGGGCTGCTCGATGCGCTGAAGACGCAGTTCGAGCACATGTGGTCGACGAAGACCTACCTCACCGGCGGGCTCGGCGGGCGTTGGGAGGGCGAGGCGTTCGGCGACGAGTACGAGCTGCCGACGGACCGCGCGTACGCCGAGACCTGTGCGGCGATCGGTGGGATCCAGTGGGCCTGGCGGATGCTCCTCGCCACCGGTGACGCGTTCTACGCCGATGCCATCGAGAGGATGCTGTACAACGGCTTCCTCGCCGGCGTCTCACTCACGGGCACCGAGTACTTCTACGTCAACCCGTTGCAGCTGCGCGGTGGCGCGCACGCCGACACCTGGCGTACTCCGGCGCACGGCCGGCGCGGGTGGTTCGACTGCGCTTGCTGCCCGCCCAACATCATGCGCACTCTCGCCAGCCTCGACGGCTACCTCGCCACCACGAGCGATGAAGGCATCCAGCTCCATCAGTACGCCGCCGGCGTCGTGACAAGTGGAAGCGCGGAGCTGGAGATCGAGACCGACTACCCCTGGGAGGGAGCGGTCCGGATCACCGTCCGGCGGACAACCGAGGAGCCGTGGGCGCTCGACCTGCGGATCCCCGCCTGGGCCGAGGGCGCGACCCTCAACGGAAACCCGGTCACCGCCGGTGGCTACGCGCGGATCGAGCAGGCCTGGTCGCCCGGCGACACCGTCGACCTGCAGTTGCCGATGGCAACGCGAGTCGTGGGCGCCGACCCTCGCGTCGATGCCGTGCGCGGCTGTGTCGCGCTGGAGCGTGGGCCATTGGTCTACGCGGTTGAGCAGGCTGACCAGCAGGCGAACGTCGACGACCTCCATTTGTTGCCGGAGGCGCCAGTTGCGGCGCTGCACGACGGCGAGCTGCTGGACGGTGTGACGGTACTGCGGACACGCGGGCGGGTCGGGACCGGCCACCGCGACGGCTGGCCGTTCGCCCCGTCCGCCAAGGACGGAACCGGTGACGAGGTCGACGTGGTCGCGGTGCCGTACTACGCCTGGGCGAACCGTGAGATCGGTGCCATGCGCGTCTGGCTGCCCAGGGCCTGATGATGCTCACCCGACGGAAGTTCCTCGGTGCGTCGGCCGCGGCGATCGCGGCCGGCGCCGTACCGGGCTGCAGCTCGGTCCTGCCCGAACCCGACGTCCAGGCGGCCGGGTTCGGGCAGGCCGCGACCGGCACCGTGCAGGTGTGGTGCCGGTCGGCGACGCAGACCGGCCTGACCGATCTGGTGAAGAAGTTCAACGCGTCCCAGGACCGGCTCACCGTCGAGCTGACGCCGGTCCTGGACGCGCAGTACGTGACCAAGCTGGCGACCGCGATCCGCGGCCGGAGTGTGCCGGATCTGGTCGACATCGACGACATCAACTCGATGCTGTTCATCTACCGCGACGCGTTCACCGACCTGACCGAGCCGCTGAAGGCCTTGGACTTCCGGGACAAACTCAGCCCCGGCCACCTCCGGCTGGCGACGAAGGACGAGCGGGTGTACGGCGTTCCGTACCTCGCGGACAACTCGATGTTCTGGTTCAACACCGAGCTGTGCGACCGGGCCGACGTCGACCCGGACGAGGCGATCACGTCGTTCGACAACCTGATCGCCGCAGCCCGGAAGCTGCGCAAGCTCGGCGACGACATCTACGCGTGGAGCTTCCCGGCGAACAGCCCCGGCGCGCTCGGGTTCGTCGTGCAGCCGATGGTCTGGGCGGCCGACACCGATCTGATCCAGGGCACGATCGGCGAGCAGTCCGGCCGCATCGTCGGGAACGACGTGGTCCGGCGGATGCTCGAGCTGCACCGGCAGCTGTGGGTCGACGGATTGGTGCCACGGGCAAACTTCTCCGACGACGCGTCCCGCTGGGGGAACGACTTCCGGGCCGGCAAGATCGGCATCTTCCCGTCGAACTACAGCGTGGTGGTGTCGGCCTCCGACGACAAGTTCCACCAGAAGGTCGCCCCCCGGCTGCTGTCCGGGCCGGACGGTGGCGCCGCGTTCTTCGACGGAGGCGACAACATGTGCATCCCGCGTGGCGCCCGGAACGCCTCTGGTGCTTGGGAATTCGTCCGGTTCGCGCTGGACCTGCCGCAGCAGATCGATCTGCCGGCGGGTGGCTACACGCCGGTCCGGTCGGACGCGCGGACCCCGGAGTTCGCGAAGAAGTTCCCGCTGGCGACGCTGCCGCTCGAGCGCATCTCAGAGGGCTACGCGCCGACCACGCTGTCGTACAACCTGCTCTACAACCAGCCGGACGGGCCGTGGCTGCAGATGTTCCGCCGGGCCGTGTTCGACGGCGAGCTGGAGGCCGCGATGAAGGAAGCCCAGAACAATTACGACCGCATCCTGAGGCAGGGACAGGCATGAGCACGGCGGTCAGAGGTGCTCGCCGGTTGGACTCCGGCTCCCGGAAGGCGGCCGCGGCCGGCCGCCGGATCGGTCAAGGATCACTCACCCACCCGTCTCGGACCGGGCTGCTGCTGGTGACTCCCGCCGTCCTGTTCGTCGCGGTCTTCGTGCTGGTGCCGTTGGCCTTCGCCCTGGTGATCTCGCTGACCAACTGGCCGTTGATCGGGACGGTCAAGTTCAGCGGGCTGAAGAACTACGGCGCGATCGTCTCGGACGCCGCGTTCGCGAAGTCGGTGCTCTACACGCTCCTCTACACGGTCATCGTGACCGGGCCGATCCTGGTGCTCGGCTATGCCTTGGCCGTCCTGGTACGACGCAAGCGGCGCGGCTCGACGTTGTTGCGCACGGTCTTCTTCCTGCCGTTCGTCGTCGGCCTCTCCACGCTCAGCTTCGTCACGGTGCTGGAGGCCCAGCCCGACAGCGGCGCGATCAACATCATCCTGCGCAAACTCGGCATCACCGACGGTTCGACGGCCTGGCTGGTGAGCGGGCCGCTCGCGACCGGACTGATCTGCGTGCTGGTGGTCTGGGCGGTCAGCGGGCTGACCATGATGCTGCTGATGGCCGGCATGCAGGCGATCCCGCGGGAGTACTACGAGTCGGCCGACCTGGACGGCGCCGGCTGGTGGAAACAGGAGCGGGAGATCACGATCCCGATCCTGCGGCGCACGATCGCGATGGCGGTGATCATCTCGGTGATCGGCTCGCTGCTCGCGTTCACCCAGTTCTACATCCTGACCCGCGGCGGTCCGGGCACGGACACCACCACGGTCGTGCAGTACATCTACAACCGAGCCTTCGTCCAGCTGCAGCTCGGTGCCGCGACCGCGCTGTCGATCGTCCTGGTCGTCGTGGTCGGGCTCGTCACCGCGGCCCAGTTCTGGCTGCTCCGGGAGAGGGACTGACGATGAGACTCAAGAACACGCTGTACGTCGTCGGCGGTGGCGGCGCCTTCCTCGTCTTCGCCGTACCGTTGCTGTGGGCCCTCTTCCGGTCGATCCAGCCGAACGACGTGATCGTGGCGGCGCCGAACGGGGCGACCTTTTTCCACCTGACCTGGGACAACTTCCGGACCCTGATCGAGGGACCGGGCAACCTGATCCGGGCCGTTGGCAACAGCCTGGTCGTTGCCCTGAGTACTGCGGCACTGACCGCCGTCCTCGCAACGTTCGCGGGCTACGGGTTCGCGCGGTTCCGGTTCAAGAGTGCGCCGCTGCTGTTCGCGCTCGTGGTGGTGTCGATGATGATCCCGTTCCAGGCGATCCTGACCCCGCTGTACCTGGAGATGAACACCCTCCGGCTGACCGACAGCCTGTTCGGGCTGGTCCTCTTCTACACCACGGTCAACCTGCCCTTCGGCGTCTTCGTGATGCGAAACTCCTTCGCCTCGGTCCCCGTCGAACTCGAGGACTCCGCCCACGTCGACGGCTGCGGCACCCTCCGCATGATCGGCTCGGTCCTCCGCCCGCTGGTCACTCCCGGCGCAGCCACCGTGGCCCTCTACGCCTTCCTGGCTGCCTGGACAGAGTTCCTGGGAGCCCTCACGTTCCTCACCAAGGACGAGCTCTACACCCTCCCCGTAGCCCTGGTAAACGTCCAAGCCGGCGCCTACGGCGAAGTCAACTTCGGCTCCCTCGTCGCCGGCTCGGTCATCGCCATGATCCCCTGCGTAGTCCTCTACGTAGGCCTCCAACGCTTCTACGTAACCGGCCTCGCCTCAGGAGCCGTCAAAGGATAGGGAGTTTGTCCCCCGCAGCCGACTACGCCCGCTCCTCCGTCGCGCGCTACGCGGCCGCCCCGCCCACCCGACGCTTCCTTGCGTGCTAACGCCCGCGTTTGCGGGCTGCCGCCCGCCCCCGACTACAGCGTGGTCGGGGCGACCGTGGTCACTCGAACGGCTGTGACCCGTCAGGCGCGGTGCATACCGGCAGCCACACCAGCTCAGGTGACCACGCCCCACCGGGACCACCGTGGGGTCGACCGCGGGCGGCAGCCCCGCAAAGGCGTGCGGGAGCACGCAGGTTGCGTCGGGTGGGTGGGAGCGGCGCGTAGCACGCGACGTAGGAGCGGGCGTAGTCGGCGCGTGGGGTGGACCACAGTTGTTACAGGCTGGGGCGGACTTCGTGTTCGGGGTGGGCGGCGGCGTGGGCTTCGGCTACCTGGCGGCAGAGGGCCATGAGTTCGGTTTCGTTCTTCACCTGCTGGCGGGCCTCGGGGCCCAGCTCGATGATGTGGTCGCGGGCTCGGAGGAGGCGTTGGAAGATGCGTTCGCGTTCGCCCTGGTCCTCGGTGTACTCGGCGTCGAGGTAGGCGGTGGCGTCGCGGCGGATGTGGGCCATCGCGGTCTGGGTGCGGCCGCGCGTACTGAACAGGGACGCGAAGATCGTGATCAGCAGGACGACGAGGATGACGACCAGGGACAGGCCGGTGCTGATCTCGACCACCTCGACGTGCTCGCCGCCGTTGACGAACGGCAGGTTGTTCTCGTGCAGGGCGTGCAGGATCAGTTTGGCGCCGATGAACATCAGGATCGCGGCCAGCCCGAAGGACAGGTAGATCAGCCGGTCGAGCAGGCCGTCGAGCAGGAAGTACAGCTGGCGCAGGCCGAGCAGGCTGAACGCGGTCGCGGTGAACACGATGAAGACGTTCTGGGTCAGGCCGAAGATGGCCGGGATCGAGTCCAGCGCGAACATCAGGTCGGTGCCGCCGATCGCGAGCATCACCAGCAGCATCGGCGTCATCATCCGGCGCCCGTCGACCGTGGTCGTGAGCCGGTCGCCGTCGTACTCCTCGCTGGTGCGGAACAGCCGCCGGCTCAGCCGGACCACGATGTTCTGCGCCGAGTGGGACTCCTCGGTCTCCGGTTTGAGCATGTTGCCGGCGGTCAGCAGCAGCGCGATCCCGAACAGGTAGAACACCCAGGCGAACGAGTTCAGCAGCGCCGAGCCGACGAAGATGAACCCGGCCCGGGCGATCAGCGAGACCACGATGCCGACGAGCAGCACCTTCTGCTGGTTCTCCCGCGGCACCCGGAAGCTGGTCATGATGATCAGGAACACGAACAGGTTGTCGACCGACAGCGCCTTCTCGGTGATGTAGCCGGCGAAGTACTCCGAGCCCATCGCCGTCCCGCCGAGGACAAGCGTGCCGAGGCCGAACAGTACGGCGATGCCCACGTACACCGTGGACCAGATCGCGGCCTCCCGCAGCGTCGGGACGTGCGCGGACCGGACATGGAAGAAGTAGTCGAACAGCAACAGCGCGACGATGCCGAGCAGCGTCAGGATCCACACCAGGGGGGACACGGCCATGGGCCCAACCCAACCATGACGGACCGCCGGCTGTCGCCGGATCCAAAAATTGCCTAAAAGGCATCTTTGCCTAAAGGGCAAAGTTTGCTACCGTCGTGAACATGGCCGACGGGTTGCGGGAGCGGAAGAAGCAGGAGACGCGGATCGCGCTGAGCTGGGCGGCGGTCCGGCTGACCGTCGAGCGCGGGCTGGCGAACGTGCGGATCGAGGACATCGCGGCCGAGGCCGGCGTCTCGCTGCGCACGTTCCGGAACTACTTCAGCAGCAAGGCCGAGGCGATCGCCGCCCGGGAGGTCGACCGCAGCCTACGGATCGCCGCCGAACTGCGCGCGCGGCCGGCCGACGAGCCGTTGTGGACCGCGATCAGGGTGTCGATCGAGTCGCAGTTCGCGCTCGGCGCGGAGGGCCACGGCAGTGAGCTACCGCCGGACGAGAAGTGGCTGGCCGGGATCCGGCTGATGGTGACCGAGCCGTCGTTGCAGGGCGAGATGGCGCGGGCGTACGCGGCGGCCGGTGAGGAGTTCGCCGCCGCGATCGCGGACCGGACCGGGACCCACGGGCTCTATCCCCGCCTGGTCGCGGAGGTCGTCGGCGCCGCTCGTACGACGGCGTCGGCGGAGTGGCTGCGCGCCGATCCGCCGCGGCCGATGACGGAGCTGCTCGCGGAGGCCCTCGACCTGGTCGCGGCCGGCCTGCCCGAACCCCACTAGAACCCACACCCGAACAGAGCCCCCGGCGCCGCCGGGGTGATCAGTCACGCCCATTTTCGCTGGAAGGACACGTGTCATGGATACCGATGTCGTCATCGCCGGAGCCGGACCGAACGGTCTCATGCTCGCCTGTGAACTGCGGCTGGCCGGAGTCCGGCCGATCGTGCTGGAGCAGCTGCCCGAGCGCAGCGAGGTGCCGCGGGCCAACGGCCTGGTCGGCCAGGTCGTCCGGATGCTCGACCGCCGCGGCCTGTACGAGCGCCTCAGCGGCCGGCCGGGTCCGCCCCAACCGCAGCCTGCGTACATGTTCGGCGCGTTCCCGCTCGACCTCGCGTCGATCGAGCGGAACCCCGTCTACCTGCTGCCGGTGCCGCAACGGCGGATCGAGGAGGTGCTCCAGGAGCGGGCGCTCGAGCTCGGCGCCGAGGTACGCCGCGGCCACGAGCTGACCGGGTTCACCCAGGACGCCGACTCCGTGACCGTCGAGATCGCCGGCCCGGACGGCCCGTACCAGCTGCGAGCCCGCTACCTCGTCGGCGCGGACGGCGGCCGCAGCCTCACCCGCAAACTCGCCGGCATCGACTTCCCCGGCGTCACCAACGACACCATGGTGTCCCGTACGGCGAACGCGTTCGCCCCGCCCGAGTACGTCGACCCCGCCACCGGCGCCCTGTCCATCCCCGGGTACGGCGTGATCCCCGGCCTGATGCATCACCGGACGGAGCGCGGCCTGTTCGTGTACGGCCAGCTGCCCGGACGGCCGCCCGTGGTCAGCACCGGCGAGTGGGACGTTCCGCCCGACGTCCCGATGACCTTCGACGAGCTGCAGGAAAGCGTGGATCGCGTTCTCGGCGTACATCTGCCGCTGACTCCGCCCGAAGGTGAGGGGCCGTTCTTGCTGCGCCGGCTGACCGGCGGAAACAGCCGGTTGGCCGACCGGTTCCGGGCGGGCCGGGTGCTGCTCGTCGGAGACGCCGCACATGTCCACTCCGCGATGGGCGGGCCCGGGCTGAATCTCGGACTGCAAGACGCCGTCAACCTGGGCTGGAAGCTTGCCGCCGAGCTCCAGGGCTGGGCGCCCGAGGGGCTGCTCGACACCTACGAGTCGGAGCGTCGCCCGGTCGGTCAGCGGGTGGTGATGCAGACGCAGGCGCAGTCCGCACTGATTGCTCCGGGCAACGATGTGACCAGGCTGCGGGAGCTGTTCGGCGAGTTGCTGACCGATCCGCAGAACGTGCAGCGGATCGCGGACCTGATCTCCGGCGCCGACATTCGCTATCACGATGGTCCGCATCCGCTGATCGGCCGCTGGGCGCCGGACCTCACGATCGGCTCGGTCCGGCTGGCCGAGCTGATGCGGACGGGTCGTCCACTCCTCGTCGATCTCACCGCGGACGGCGCGTTCGCCGCCACGGTCCGCACCGACCGGGTCGACATCGTCACCGGGAGCGGTGAGTCGCCGATCGCCGTACTGATCAGGCCGGACGGGTACGTCGCCTGGGCCGCGAACCTAGCTGGTCCCGCGGAGCAGGAGGGCCTGCGGGCGGCGCTGGCCCGGTGGTTCGGCGTACCTCAGGATCGGCCTTTGACCAACGCGACCACGTAGCGGCACATGGTCGTTCCCGGGTTGTGGAACGTGGTGTCCGAGGGTGGGCCGAGCTGGAGGCAGTCGCCGGTGCGCAGGTCGTGGATGACCGGGCCTTCGTGGAAGCGGAGTTGCCCGTCGAGGATCCAGAGTTGCTGGTACTTGAAGATGTAGGCGTCGGCCGGGTACGAGACCGAGGCGCCGGGTGGCAGCTCGACCTCGACCAGCTCGAGCGGGCCGTCGGTGACCGGTGAGACGGCCCGCCGCCGGTATCCGGTGACCGGGTCGGTCCAGATCGGCTGCTCGTCCGCCCGCCGGAGGAGCTCGCCGGTGTTCTCGGCGCGGGCGACCAGCTCGGACAGCGTCATGCCGAGGGCGCCGGAGAGCCGGCCGAGCAGTACGGCGGTCGGCTGCGCCTCGCCGCGTTCGATCTTGCCGATCATCGCGCGGGACACTCCGGAACGCTCGGCGAGCGCGTTCACGGACAGGTCCTGCGCGACCCGGGCGGCCTGCACGGTCGCTGCGAGTGAGGCGGACAGCTCATCCAACATGCTTGCCACTATAGCGGCAACTGTGGCTACTATCGTGACATGGCAAAGATCAGAGACGCCTCGGAGCTCGATGCCGGGGCCTGCGCGGCGATCTACGCGCCCTATGTCACCGAGACGGCGATCACCTTCGAGATCGAGCCGCCGACCGCCACGGAGATGGCAGCGCGGATCGCTCGGGCCCAGCAGACCCATGCCTGGATGGTCCTCGAGGACGACGGTCGCGTGGTCGGGTACGCGTACGCCGGCCCGATGAAACCGCGGGCGGCGTACCGCTGGTCCTGCGAGGTGAGCGTCTACCTGGAGCTCGGCCGCCGCCGGACCGGTGGTGGCCGTGCGCTCTACGAGGCCCTGTTCGAGCGCCTGACCGAGCGCGGCTTCCGTACGGCGATCGCCGGGATGACGCTGCCCAACGACGCGAGCGTGGGGCTGCACAAGGCGCTCGGCTTCGAGGAGATCGGGACCTACCGCAACATCGGGTGGAAACTCGACGCCTGGCACGACGTGCACTGGCGCCAGCGTCCCCTCGCCGTACTCCCGGATCCGCCGGAGGAGACCCGCTAGGACGCCGGGTTGGTCATCGGCGGGCAGGTGCCGCCGGGAGTCGTGACGAGCTCGAAGTGCCACATCTCGTTGGAGAGTGTCTGGCAGAGCCCGAAGCGGTTGCCCTTGCGGATCAGCCAGTCGTCGGCGTCGGTGGGGCCGATGTCGACCGCGTGACCGGTGACGTGGTGCGACTCGTCCGGCTCGGCGACGTACTGCAGCGCCTTCTTCTTGCTGCCGTACTTGCGGATCGCCTTGTCCAGCAGCTCCTGCTGGTACTTCTTGCTCCGCCAGCCCGTGGTGACCTGCATCCTGACGCCGTCCTCCTTCATCGCCTGCTCGGCCTGCTGGACCGCGGTCCGCAGGGCCGGGTCGAGCTTCGCGATCCCGGGCAGGCTGGTGTCGAAGGCGGAGGTGTGGTCGGGCAGTACGCCGTCGTCGGAGCCGGGGTTCTTGGGTCTCGACGGGCTGCCGGCGGCGGTGGTCCCGGTGTCGGAGGTGTCGGCGGTCGACGGTGCCGGGTCGTTCTGCGCGGACACCGCCGTACAGGAGGCCAGCGTGAGTCCTGTGACCGCGAGGATGATCGCGAAGCCGGCCAGGATGGTCAGCCGGCGTTCGCGCTTGCGGGTGGCAACGAGTTCATCGGTGAGCATGGCCACCAGTCCACCCGGGCCGATGTTGCCGGAGCGTCTGCGTTTCGGCATACGTTTTCGATAGGTGCGGCCTGGTTCAATGGTCGTATGCGGGTGCTGGTCGTCGAGGACGAGGTCTATCTCGCCGAGGCGATCCAGGCCGGGTTGCGGCTGGAGGCGATCGCGGCCGACCTGGCCTTCGACGGTGACGCCGCGCTCGAGGCGGTCACGGTGAACGCGTACGACGTCGTCGTCCTGGACCGGGATCTGCCGGGCGTCAGCGGTGACGTGGTCTGCGGGCAGATCGTTGCGCAGGGCATCGGGTGCCGGGTGCTGATGCTGACCGCGGCCGGTGATCTCGACGACAAGGTGACCGGGTTCGAGCTCGGGGCCGACGACTACCTGACCAAACCCTTCGAGCTGCGCGAGCTCGTCGTACGCCTCCGTGCTCTGGTACGGCGGCCGGCCGCGGCGACACCCACCGTGCTCGAGTACGCCGGGGTGCGGCTGGATCCGTACCGGCGCGAGGTGTACCGGTTCGGGCACTACGTGAAGCTCACGCGGAAGCAGTTCGCCGTACTGGAGGTGCTGATGGCAGCCGGGGGTGGTGTGATCAGCGCCGAGACGCTGCTGGAGAAGGCGTGGGACGAGAACGCGGATCCGTTCAGCAACGCGGTGCGGATCACGATCTCGGCGCTGCGGAAGCGGCTCGGCGATCCGTGGGTGATCCACACCGTGCCCGGCGTCGGCTACCGGATCGGGGAGCCGTGAGCGAGCCGATGATCTCCTGGCGGCCGCGGCTGACGGTCCGGCTGCGGTTGACCTTGAGCTACGCCGGGCTGCTGGTCGTCGCCGGAGGAGTGGTGGCGTGCGTCATCTGGCTGGTCTTCCGGATCGTGCCGAACTATCCGCTCACCCCTGCCAATCCGCGCGAGCGGCTGGTTCTTCCCCCGTCGCGCGGTGACATCCTCGACCTGGTGGTGAAGCTGTCGGCGTACGCGCTGATCTTCCTCGCGATCGTCGGGCTGGTCGGTGGCTGGTACCTGGCCGGCCGGATGCTGAAGCCGTTGCAGGAGATCACGGCCGCGGCGCAACGGGCGTCGGGTGGTTCGCTCGATCACCGGATCGGGCTGACCGGGATCCGGGACGAGTTCACCGACCTGTCGGACACGTTCGACGCGATGCTGGACCGGTTGCAGCGATCGTTCGAGCAGTACCGGCGGTTCGCGGCGAACGCGTCGCACGAGTTACGGACGCCGCACGCGGTGATGAAGACGATGCTCGAGGTGGCGGCGGCCGATCCGGAGCATCAGGACCTGCCCGAGCTGGTCAAACGTTTGGCCGAGACCAACCAGCGCGGGATCGACATCGTCGAGGCGTTGCTGAGTCTCACCGCGTTGAACAACCGATCGGTCGAGGTGGACCCGGTCGATCTGGCCGGTGTCGTCCGGGCCGCGTTGCCGGCCTTGACCTCGGAGGCTCGCGACGCGGGTGTCGAGGTGACCTGCAACCTCGGAGAGTCGGTTGTCGAGGGCAACGAAGTGTTGCTGCACCAGGTGGTGACGAACCTTGTGCAGAACGGGATCCGGCATGGTGGTCACTCGGTCGGGATCACGGTCGGTGGTGGGCTGCTCGTCGTACGCAACGACGGTCCGGTGCTGGATCCGGCGCGAGTGCGGACGTTCGTGGAGCCGTTCGCGAAGGACCGGTACGGCGCTGGGCACGGGCTGGGGCTCGCGCTCGTCGACCGCATCGTCGAGACCCACCACGGCCGCCTCGAGCTGACCGCCAACCCGACCGGCGGTCTGACCGCGACCGTGCGGCTGCCGGTGGCGGACCTCGTCGGCTGAGGCCTGACCTGGCCGGTTGGGTCCTGGCCTGGTCGGCGGGTGAGGATGGTGGGGTGACCGACCCTCACCTGACCGTCCGGCGTGCCGTCGAGTCCGACGACGCCGTACTGCTCGAGATCGAGCGGACCTCATGGGATGCGTCCTCGGGCTTCCCGTCGTACCAGGACACCCTCAGCGACACGTTCTTCGCCCGCAGCGGCCCGGAGGCACATTTGGTCGCCGAGTACGACGGCGAGGTTGTCGGCTACCTCCGGCTGCAGGACAAGTACACGTTCCCCGAAGGCGCCGGCGTCCTCACCATCAACGGCCTGGCCGTCGCCGAGTCCGCCCGCGGCCGGGGCGTCGCCAGCGCCCTCCTGACCGCCGCCACCGCCGAGGGCCGACTCCGCAACGCTCGCAAGATCAGCCTGCACGTCCACAGCACCAACACCCCGGCCCGCCGCCTCTACGAACGCCACGGCTACACCATCGAAGGCACCCACCCCAACGAGTTCCTCATCGACGGCACCTACGTAGCCAGCGTCGACATGGCCAAAACCCTGTAGCGACGAAACCGGCGCGCTGCCAGCATCAGGGGAGGCCTAGGTTTCCCGCGGTCGACGGGCGCGGAGTTCGCCGGGCTGTTTCGCGCCGCGGATCACGTCGTACTGGAAGGCGCCGCGCATCACCCGTGGATGGATGAGCGCGACGCCTTCGTGTCCGCGGTGGGTGGGTTCGTTACGGGTTGAGACCGTGCTTGCGGAGCCAGGGCTCCGGGTCGATCGGGGAGCCGCCGCCGGGCAGGACCTCGAAGTGGACGTGCGGTCCGGTGGTGTTACCGGTCATGCCGATCGCGCCAACCTTCGTGCCGGCCTCGACGGTGTCGCCGACCGAGACGTCGAACTCGGACATGTGGCTGTACGACGTGACCGTGCCGTCGGCGTGCCGGACCTTCACCTGGCGACCGTACGCGCCTTCGAAGTCGGCCTGGATGACCTCGCCGGCCATCACCGAGCGCACCGGCGTACCCATCGGGGCGGCGAAGTCGAGGCCGGTGTGGTTGTGAGCCCAGCGGCCGCCGGTCTGGTTGAAGCGGGCGGTCAGGTGGTAGCCGGTGGTCGGCAGCACGATCTTCGGCGCGGCCTTGGCCTTCGCGATCGCGGCCGCCTTCGCCGCGGCGAGCGCCTTGGCCTGGGCGGCGGCCTTCTTGGCGGCGGCCGCCTTCGCCGCGGACAGGGCCAGGGCCCGGCGCTGGGTCAGCGTCGCGTTCGCGTTCAGCTGGGCGGCGCGCTGCTTCGCGACCTGGTCGGCCTGCGTCTTGCGGGACGCCGCCAGGCCGAGGTCGATCCGGGACGCGTCGCGGGAGCCGAGGTCGCGTCGGTCGATGCGGGCCGCGGTCAGCGCGCTGGCCTGTGAGGGGCTCAGTCCAGTGCTGCTGGCGACGGACGGTCCGGTCGCGGACGAGGTGACTCCGACGGCGGTGGTGCCGGCCGCGGCGGCCAGAGCGGCGGTCAGGCCGATCAACTGCTTGCGGCGTCCGGCACCTCGGCGGGACGAACGATGCTTGGCTGCCCGACGCGGCGCAGCCGAACGGAGTGCCGGCCGTTCTGCAGCCGGCACGTCATGGTGAGGGGGCACGGGAGGGAAACCTTCCAGGGAGGGGCGGCCGCCGTTGAGGGGGTACGGCGACTCATCGACCATAACGAGGAGGTCACAGGCGCTCAAACGTCGATGGCGGCCAGATCAACAAAATCGCACACAGACCGTGAAGGCGCCCTGCCGCCGCGTGCGCGCTCAGGCGTGAATCGAACCCGTGGGTAGTTGAATCCGGGCGTGACGCGGATCACCCGGCGAATCCCGCCGGGCAGGCCCCCGGGACCGGTATAAGCCGTCCACATAATGAGAGCTTTGTCGACCAAGTTACTAATCTTTCAACCCCGGCTCATACTGAGATGACCGAGCCGATTCAGGGCCTAAAGGAGGAGACGGAGATGACGCGCAAGCCGCCGTACTACCGCCTCCACATCGACCTTCTCCGGGTCTCCAGCGCGCTCTGTCTGCGCTGAGCGAAGCCCCCTCTCGCACCGTCTGACGGCGTCCGGTCCCGGACGTCTGCCGCGCCGTGCCCGCGAAGCCTGCCCTACCGCCAGGGAGAACCACTGTGTCGACCACCTCAGTCACGTCCGCACCGGGAACCTCCGGACCACCGCAGTACGCCGTACCGCCCGATGCCGACCTGCCCGTCGTCGCCCGGCGCCATCCGTGGCGCTGGGTCGGGGTCGGGATCGTCCTTGTCCTGCTGGCGATGTTCGTCCACGGGCTTGTCACGAACCCGGGCTGGGACTGGCCGACGTTCTTCCAGTTCTTCGCCACCCGGACGATCTTCTCCGCGTTGTGGGTGACCGTGCAGCTGACCGTCTACGGCACCGTGCTCGGGTTCGTCCTCGGTGCGGTGCTGGCGTCGATGCGCCTGTCCAGCAGCCCGTTCCTGCAAGTAGTTGCCTGGAGCTACATCTGGGCGTTCCGCTCGATCCCGTTGATCGTGCAGCTGCTGTTCTGGTTCAACATCGCCTACCTGTACCAGGAGCTGAGCCTCGGGATCCCGTTCGGCCCGGAGTTCGTGCACTTCAGCACGAACAACCTGTTCGGCCCGCTCGGTGCCGCCGTGCTCGGCCTTGCGTTGCACCAGGCCGCGTACGCCGCCGAGATCATCCGCGGCGGCATCATCTCGGTCGACGCCGGCCAGGTCGAAGCCGCCTCGGCACTGGGGATCCCGAAGGTCCGTCAGTTCTTCCGGATCGTGCTGCCGCAGGCGATGCGATCGATCCTGCCGAACGGCGCGAACGAGGTGATCAGCCTGTTCAAGGGCACCTCGATCGTCTCGGTGATGGCGATCCCGGAGCTCTTCTACCAGGTCCAGGTGATCTACGGCCGCAACAGCCGGGTCGTCCCGCTGCTGATGGTGGCGACGGTCTGGTACATCGTCCTGACCACGCTGCTGTCGATCGTGCAGTACTACGTCGAACGCCGTTTCGCCCGCGGGACGACCCGATGATCGACGTCAAGGGTGTGCACAAGAGCTTCGGGGACCTCGAGGTCCTGAAGGGTGTCGACCTCGAGGTGGCGGCCGGCACGGTGACCGTGATCCTCGGACCGTCCGGATCGGGGAAGTCGACCCTGCTGCGGTCGATCAACCATCTGGAGAAGGTGGATCGCGGGCTGATCCGGATCGACGGCGAGCTGATGGGCTACCGGCGGCGCGGCAACAAGCTGCACGAGCTGCGCGAGCGGGACATCCTGCGGCAGCGGTCGCAGGTCGGGTTCGTCTTCCAGAACTTCAACCTGTTCGGGCATCTGACCGCATTGCAGAACGTGGTCGAGGCGCCGGTGTCCGCGCAAGGGCGCAAGCGCAGTGAGGTCGAGCCGGTCGCGCGGGAGCTGCTGGAGCGGGTCGGCGTCGGCGACAAGGCCGACGCGTACCCGCGCCAGCTGTCCGGTGGTCAGCAGCAGCGCGTCGCGATCGCGCGGGCGCTGGCGTTGCGGCCGAAGGTACTGCTGTTCGACGAGCCCACCAGCGCGCTCGATCCCGAGCTGGTCGGCGAGGTCCTCGACGTGATCAAGGAGCTCGCCGCCGACGGCGCCACGATGGTCGTCGTCACCCACGAGATCGGCTTCGCCCGGGAGATCGCCGACACGGTGGTCTTCATCGACGGCGGCCGGATCGTCGAGTCGGGTCCACCCCACGAGGTGCTCGACAACCCTGTCCACGAGCGCACTCGCGCCTTCATCTCCAAGGTTCTCTGACCTCATGAAAAAGACTCCATTGATCGCTGTTGCCGGCCTGCTGCTGCTCGCGCTGGCCGGGTGCGGCGCCGAGCCACAGGCCACTGCGGCCACCGACACCGGTGTGAACACCTCCGCCGATCAGAACCGGGTCACGACCACGAAGAACGACGCCGCGGCCGCCTTGCTGCCCGCCAAGGTCCGCGACCGCGGCACCTTGATCGTCGGCGGCGGATTCGGCAGCGGGAGCGTGCCGCTCGGATTCCTTGCCGATGACAACAAGACGCCGATCGGCCTCGAGGTCGACATCGCCTACCTGGTCGCCGAGGCGCTCGGTCTGAAACCCGATATCCAGGTGACCAGCTGGGAGAACCTGTTCATCGGGATCGACTCGGGCAAGCACGACGTCGGGTTCTCGAACATCACCGTGACCGAGAAGCGCAAGCAGAAGTACGACTTCGCCACCTACCGCAAGGACGACATCGCGTTCGAGGCGAAGAAGGGCGGCAGCTGGAGGGTCACCGGCGGGAAGGACGTGGCCGGGAAGACGATCGCGGTCGGCTCCGGGACGAACCAGGAGAAGATCCTGGTCGACTGGAACGAGGCGAACGTCAAGGCCGGGTTGCCGGCGGCGACGATCAAGTACTTCCAGAACCAGTCGGACACCTATCTGGCGCTGAGTTCCGGCCGGATCGACGCCTATCTCGGGCCGAACCCATCGATCGCGTACCACGTGAAGACGTCCGGCCAGACCGAGACGATCGGCAAGTTCTCCGGCGCCGGGCCGACGCTGCAGGGCCTGATCGCGGCGACGACGAAGAAGGACAACGGCCTGGTCAAGGCGTACCAGGCAGCGCTGAACGCGGTGATCGCGGACGGCAGTTACGCGAAGGTGCTGGCCCGCTGGAACGTCTCCAACGAGGCGGTCACCACCTCCGAGATCAACCCGCCCGGCCTCCCACTCACGAGCTGAGGAACAGATATGAGACAACGCTGGAACCTGTTGGCCGCCCCCGCGGGGCGGGGTGGGGTGTGGAGGCGAGGCAGCGGTCTCGCCGTGGTCGCCTTGCTGGCGCTCGCCGCGTGTGCCGATCCGCAGACGAAGGCCTCATCTACCACCGGTGATGCGTCGGTGGTGGCTTTTGACACTTCGGCGAAGCAGGAGCATGTGACGTCCCCGAAGGTGGACAGTATTGCCGCCGAGTTGCCGGCCGCCGTCCGGGACAGCGGGACGCTTGTCGTCGGCAACGGATCGGCCGGGGGCGGGTTGCCGCCGTTGGGGTTCACGGCGGATGACAACAAGACGCCGATCGGCGTGGAGATCGACATCGCCTACCTGGTCGCGAGTGTGCTCGGGCTGAAGCCGGAGATCGAGACCACCAGTTGGGAGAACCTGTTCCTCGGGCTGGACTCCGGGAAGTACCAGGTCGGTATCTCCAACATCGGGGTGTCCGAGCTGCGCAAGGAGAAGTACGACTTCGCGACGTACCGGCTCGGGTTGCACGCGTTCGAGGCGAAGAAGGGTTCGGGCCTGAAGGTCACCGGCCCGGCCGACATCGCAGGCAAGACCGTCGCAGTCAGCTCCGGCACGCTCCAGGAGGCGATCCTGGTCGACTGGAACAAGCAGAACGTCGCGGCCGGCCGCAAGCCCGCGAACCTCAAGTACTACCAGCAGGCCTCGGACACCTACCTCGCGCTCGAGTCCGGTCGCATCGACCTCTACCTCGGGCCGAACCCGAACGCCTCGTACCACGTCGCCACCCAGGACAAGACCGAGATCGTCGGCACAGTGTCGTCCAGCTACCCGGTCCAGGGCCTGGTGGGCATCACCACGAAGAAGGACAACGGCCTGGTCAAGCCGCTCGCCGACGCGCTCAACGCCGCGATCGCGGACGGCAGCTACGCGAAGGTCCTGAAGAAGTGGGGCCTGGAGGACGAAGCCGTGCCGAAGTCCCTCGTGAATCCGCCCGGCCTCCCCAAGGACAAGCAGAAGTAGGAGAACGCATGTCGATCATCGCAACGATCTCCAGCAGTCCGTCCGTACCGTCGCGCACGGACGCGGTTCTCGACTATGTCACCAAGCGCTTGATCAGCCACGGTCACGAGGTCACCCCGATCGTGCTCCGCGACCTCCCGGCCGAGCCGTTGCTGCGCGGTCGCGCCGACGACCCGGAGATCGCCGCCGCGGCCGGCGTACTCGCTGCCGCCGACGCCGTCGTGGTCACCACTCCGGTCTACAAGGCGGCGTACTCCGGTCTGCTCAAGGTGTTCCTCGATCTGCTGCCGCAGTACGCCTTGAAGGGCAAGACCGTGTTGCCGTTGGCAACGGGTGGTACGCCGGCGCACGTGCTGGTGATCGACTACGCGCTGCGGCCGGTGCTGACCAGCCTCGGTGCCGGCGCGATCGGCCAGGGCTGGTTCGTGTTGTCGTCGCACATCAGGTTGTACGACGGGGGCGGGTTGCTCCTGGATCCGGTGGCGTCGGTGCCGCTCTACCAAGTGACCGAGGCGTTCCTGGCCACGGTCGAGGGCAGTCAGCCGGTGGAGAGTACGCCGGTCCAGCTCGCTGGGGTCGAGGCGGTGCGCGCTCGCCCGGAGGACCCGGAAGCCGCGCCGCTGCTGGCGGATCTGGTCGTCGAGTACAGCTCCCGCTACGGGCGGACCAACGAGAACACCCAGCTCACCGAGGTCCCGCCGAGCGACTTCCACGCCGAGCGGGGTGGTGCGTTCGTACTGCTGAGGTCCAGCGGCCAGACGGTGGCCGGTGGTGCGATCCGTCGGTACGACGACGAGACCGCGGAGGTGAAGCGGATGTGGACCTCGCATCTGCATCGGCGTCAGGGGTTGGGGCGCCGGGTGCTGGCCGAGTTGGAGGCGGCTGCGCTCGACCTCGGTTATCGGCGTCTGTTCCTGACCACCGGGCCGCGGCAGCCGGAGGCGGCTGGGTTGTATCTGGCGGCCGGTTTCCAGCCGCAGTTCGACACCGAGGCGGATCCGGAGTCGATCGGGCCGCTGCCGTTCACGAAGGATCTGCCGGTCGCGTTGAAGGTGGCGTCATGAGCCGGCGGTTGATCACGGCGATCGAGATCGATGGAGCCGGCGGACATCCAGGTGCCTGGCGTGGGGCCGAGGTGGACCCGGCAGCGATCCTGACCGGTGAACTCGCGCTACGGGCGGTCCAGCGGGCCGAGGCGGCTGGGGTCGATCTGGCTACTTTCACGGACACGCTCGAGGCGCCGGCCGACGTACCCGAGCAGGTCAGTGTGCGGCTGGACGCTCTCGGCCTGGCCGCGCGCATCGCGCCCGCGACGGTCCGCATCGGGTTGCTCCCCACCATCACGGTCACTCACACCGAGCCGTTCCACGTCCAGGCATCCGTCGCCACGCTGGACTACGTCTCGTCCGGCCGTGGCGGTTGGGTCACCGACGTCTCCACCTCCGCCGAGGCCGCCGCGGTGATCGGCCGCCGCGACCCGGCACCGGCCGCGGACACCTGGCGCGAGGCCCGGTACGTCGTCGACGTGAGCCGCCACCTCTGGGACTCGTGGGAAGACGACGCCATCATCCGCGACGCCACCACCGGCCGCTTCATCGACCGAACCCGAATCCACTACGTCGACTACCAATCGCCGACCTTCACCATCAAGGGCCCCTCGATCGTCCCCCGCCCACCCCAAGGCCACCCGATCACGGCGGTACGGGTGAACGGATCCGAGGCCCTGGAGGCAGCAGCCGAAGCCGACCTCGTGCTGCTTCCGGGAACCGACGAGTTGGCCGCTCGACTGGCTGCTGTCCGTTCACTTGGTGCTGCGCAGGTTCTGGTGTCGGTCGGTGTGTTGCTGGATGAGGACTCGGTTGCCGCGGCACGGCGGGCCGACGGCGCGACCCACCTTGACTACATCGGAGGAGTTGAGCGGTTGGCTGACCTGATTGGGGAGTGGAACGCGGCCGGGGTGGATGGGGTGCATCTGCGGCCTGCGTCGTTGGAGGTTGATGTGCCAGTGATCGCGGAGCGGTTGGTGCCGTTGCTGAGGGCACGGAAGTTGGTGGGGCCGGTGGAGCGGGCCGCGACGTTGCGGGCGCGGCTCGGGCTGCGGCGACCGGAGAGCAGGTTTGCGAACGGGAGTGCGCGATGACCAAGCAGATTCATCTGGCGGCGCACTTCCCGGGCGTGAACAACACGACGGTGTGGTCGGACCCGGAGTCGGGGTCGCAGATCGACTTCGCGTCGTTCAGGCATCTGGCGGAGACGGCCGAGCGCGGGACCTTCGACTTCTTCTTCCTGGCCGAGGGACTACGGCTGCGCGAGGTGAAGGGGAAGATCCACGACCTGGACGTCGTCGGCCGCCCGGAGTCCTTGACCGTCCTGAGTGCGCTGGCCGCCGTCACCACCCACCTCGGCCTCGCGGCGACGGTGAACTCGACGTTCAACGAGCCGTACGAACTGGCCAAGCGGCTGTCCACCCTCGACCACCTCTCCGGCGGCCGGGCGGCCTGGAACGTCGTCACCTCCTGGGATGCCTTCACCGGGGAGAACTTCCGCCGCGGCGGGTACCTGGACAAGGCCGACCGCTACGTCCGCGCGCAGGAGTCGCTGCGGATCGTGCGGAAACTCTGGGACTCCTGGAGCGAGGACGACCTGGTCCTGGCCCAGGCGGCCGGTGTGTTCGCCCGCGAAGGCGCTGGGGCCTTCGCGGACGAAGGCACTCACTTCGACCTGCGCGGCCGGTTCGGTCTGCCGCCGTCACCGCAGGGCCGGCCGGTGATCATCCAGGCCGGTGACAGCGACCAGGGCCGGGAGTTCGCGGCCGCGAGCGC
Source organism: Kribbella sp. NPDC048837 (assembly GCF_055586945.1). Lineage (NCBI taxonomy): Bacteria > Bacillati > Actinomycetota > Actinomycetes > Propionibacteriales > Kribbellaceae > Kribbella > Kribbella sp. NPDC048837. The sequence goes on along the minus strand of NZ_JBVJHF010000004.1, from coordinate 597,956 downwards.
GGACGTGATCTTCAGCCGGCACGGGACGTTCGAGGCCGGGCAGACCTTCTACAAGGACGTGAAGGCGCGACTGGCTCGCTACGGCCGGACCGAGGAGTCGCTGAAGATCATGCCCGCGGTGACGGTCGTGGTCGCCGACACCGACGCCGAGGCGATCGAGAAGGCCGCCCACATCCGCGAGCAACAGGTCTCCGGCCCGACAGCGCTCGTACTCGCGGAACTCCTCTGGGGGCGCGATCTCTCGTCGTACGACCCCGACGGCCCGTTGCCCGCCGAGGATCCCGTCGTCGGCTCAACGGTCACGCAAGGCCGCGTCGGCTACAACGACCCCGCCCCGATCGTCGCGGAGTGGCGAGCGCAGTCCGAGGCCAACGGCTGGTCCCTCCGCGAAACCGTCATCAACCAGCAGAACCGGCAGACCTTCATCGGCTCCCCGGCCACGGTCGCCGAAGCGATCAACCGCCACGTCCAGGAAGACGCCGCCGACGGCTTCGTCCTGGTCCCGCACCTCACTCCCGGCGGCCTCGACGACTTCGTCGACCGGGTCGTCCCGCTCCTGCGTGAGCGCGGCGTCTTCCGTACCGAGTACGACGGTACGACGCTCCGCTCACACCTCGGGCTGGACACATGACCGCGCACCTCCGCTCGGTGGACCCGAGAGCGCCGCGCACTCCATCAACCACTGAGCAACCGGCGTCCGTCGTCTTCGTCGGCGGCGGACCACGGACCGTCGGTCTGCTCGAGCGGTTCGCCGCCAGTGCGGACGAGTTGCTCGGCGGCCGGCCGGTCGACGTCCACGTGGTGGATCCGTACCCGGCGGGTGGCGGACGGATCTGGCGGCGGGAGCAGTCGCGCTTGTTGTGGATGAACTCGATGACGTCCGACGTCACGATCTTCACCGACGAGTCCGTGGAGTGTGCGGGACCGATCGTCGCGGGCCCGGATCTGGCGACCTGGGCCGCCGGTGAAGGCGCCGTGATCCTGGAGAAGGCGGGGCTCGAGCTTCCGGGGCCGATGGACTTCCCACCGCGGCTGGTCCAGGCGGAGTACCTGGCCTGGGTCTGGGAGCGCGTCGTCCGGGACCTGCCCGCGACCGTCACCACGCACCTGGAGCGGGCGGTGGAGCTGACCGCGGACCATCGGGTGATCCTTGCGTCGGGCAAGGAGATCGCGGCCGACGTCGTGGTGCTTGCCCTCGGCTACCTGGATCGGTTGCCGACGGCATCGGAGGCGGCGTGGGCCGCGCAGGCGGCGGACGCCGGCCTGACCTACCTCCCGCCCGGGTACACCGCCGATGTCGATCTCGACGAGCTGTGGCCGGCAGAGAACGTCATCGTCCGCGGCTTCGGTCAGGCCTTCGTCGACCTGATGGTGCTGCTGACCGAGGGCCGCGGCGGGTGGTACGACGCGTGCGACGGCGTCCTCACCTACCACCCGTCCGGCGACGAGCCCACCCTGTACGTCGGTTCCCGCCGGGGCGTCCCGTATCACGCCAAACTCGGCTACACCGTGGCCGGCGCCAAGCCGGTGCCGACCCGCTACCTGACGAAGGCAGCCCTCGACGAACTCGGCGACGGCGTGCTGGATTTCCAGAGTCAGCTCGCCCCGCTGATCGACAAGGAACTGGCCTTCGCCCACTACCGGCAACTGTTCACCGCCCACCCCGAACGCACCCGGTGGACGTGGGAACGATTCGCCGAAGTACTCGACGAGTGGTCATCAGATGCCTTCGAGGCGGCGGTCGTGGATGCCGTTCCCGATCCGGCGGACCGGTTCGTGCGGTCCGAGGTCGATCGCCCGCTCGCGGGGCGGTTGTTCCCGGACCGGGAGCGGTTCGAGCGGTTCCTCACCGAGTTGATCGAGACAGACCTGCTGCGCCGGGCGGATCCGTCGTACTCGGCTGATCTGGCGGTCTTCAACGCCCTGCTCAGCATCTACAGCTTTCTGTCGGTCGCGATCACCGAGGGACGGCTGTCAGACGAGGACCGGGTCCGGCGGGTGGAGACCGAGTGGCACGGCTTCTTCTCCTTCGTCGCCAGCGGTCCGCCGCCACGCCGGCTGGAGGAGCTGCTCGCGCTGCACCGCGCCGGCATCGTCCGGTTCGCCGGCCCGGACCTGGAAGTTGCTATCGACAATGATCGTTTCGTTGCCCGCAGCCCAGGAGTAGCAGGGGAGATCCACGCCCGCGCGTTCGTCGAGGCCAGGCTGCCGCGTCCCGACGTACTCGCCAGCACGGATCCGTTGTTGCACGGTCTGTTGGAGGACGGCGTACTCGCGGCCGACGAATTGTTCGCCACGGACGGGACCAGCCTCGGCGGCGGTCAGCTCAAGGCGGACTCGCAGTGCCGGGCGATCCAGGCCGACGGCACCGTCCACCCGGCGCTGTTCCTGCTCGGTCCGTCGGTCTCCGGCTCGGCCGGGTCGTCCGGCTTCTCCCGCCCACACTTCAACGGTCCCGGCTTCCGGCAGAACGACGCGGTCGCCCGGCACCTGCTCAGCCTGCTCGCACCCACCGTACGGAAGGAAGAACGTCATGCCAGTTGAGTTCCTGGGGATCGCCGGAACCAACCCGGCCAGCGAGGTGACGCCGCGAACCGGCGGCCCGCTGGACCTGGAGTACACGACGAAGCTCGCCCGGGCCCACGAGGACAACGGGTGGGACCGGATCCTGTTCGCCTACCACTCGGGATCCCCGGATCCGGCCCAGGTCGCGGCGTACGTCGCCGGCCGGACCGAGCGGATCAACCTGGTCGTCGCGCACCGGCCGAACGTCGCCTACCCGACGCTGACCGCGAAGACGTTCGCGACCCTCGACCACATCAGCGGCGGCCGGTTCGAGGTGCACGTGATCACCGGCGGGTCGACCGCGGACCAAGCGGCCGAGGGTGACTTCCTGGCCAAGGACGACCGGTACGGGCGCACCCGCGAGTTCATCCAGATCCTCAAGCGGGCCTGGACGTCGGACCAGCGGTTCGACTTCACCGGCGAGCACTACCGGTTCGAGCAGTTCGTGGCCGACATCAAGCCGCTGCAGCAGCCGCGGCCGCGGATCTCGTTCGGTGGCTCGTCGGCCGCGGCGTACGCGGTCGGGGCCGCGGAGGCGGACATCTTCGCGCTGTGGGGTGAGCCGCTGGCCGGGACCCGGGAGCAGTTGTCGACGATCGACAAGGCGGCCGCCGAGGCCGGTCGCACGGACCGCCCGACGATCCAGATCGCCTTCCGGCCGATCCTCGCGCCGACCGAGGAACTGGCCTGGCAGAAGGCCGAGAGCATCCTGGGCCGGATCAAGGACGTTCAAGGGATTCGCTCGAGGAATCCGGAAAATGCAGGTTCTCAACGTCTTCTGAAGGCCGTGGCAGAAGGCGAGCGGCACGACCGCGCGCTCTGGACCGCACCGACCGGCCTGACCGGTGGCGGCGGCAACTCGACCGCCCTCGTCGGTACGCCGGACACCGTCGCGGCAGCGTTGCTCGACTACTACGACCTCGGCATCCGGATCTTCTCAGCCCGCGGCTACGACATCTACGACGACGCGATCGACTTCGGCCGCTCCGTGATCCCGCTGGTCCGATCCGAAGTCGCCCACCGGGAGCAGACCACGCGGAAGGACTTGGCCTCATGACCGTCATCACCGACCTCGACCAGGACTGGCAGACCTGGCACGCTGCCCGCGAGCAGGACCTGGACACCGACTACGGCTGGCTCTCCATCGTCGCCTTCGACTGGTTGCCCACAGCCCCTACCGCGCTGCACGGACTCCCCGGCCAATGGGAGGCCGACGAGGAACGCGCGTACGTCACGGCCGCCGGCGAGCTGACCCTCGGCGGCGAGCCGGTGTACGGCACGGTGTCGGCCAGCGTGCCGGAGGCGGGCTCACTCAGCTGGCTCCTGTACGGCGACCGCCTGGCCGAGCTCGTGCTGCGCGGCGGACGGTACGCCGTACGCCAGCGCGATCCGCGGGCGACGACCCGGCGCGAGTTCCGCGGGGTCCCGGCGTACCCGTTGGACGACGACTGGGTGGTTAAGGCGTACTACACGCCCTACGTCAAGCCGGAGCAGGTGGAGGTCTCGACCGCGCGGGACGACCTGCGCCAGCACGTGACCGCGGTCGGCACGGTCCACGTGGCGCTCGGCGGGGCGGCGTACGAGCTGGTGGCCACGGGTGCCGGCGGTGGGCGGCTGAATCTGTCGTTCCATGACAAGACGAACGGCGAGGAGACCGCTCCCTGGCGGACGGTGACCACTGGGGTGGTGGGGCGGGACGGGTCGGTGGTGATCGACTTCAACCGGACGATCAACCTGCCGTTCGCGTTCACGGCGTACGGGACCTGCCCGGCGCCGGTCGCGGGTAACCGGCTCGGCCTGCCGGTGACCGCGGGCGAGAAGAAGGTCCGATGAAGTTCTGTACCTACACGCTGATCGACAACTCACCGGATCCGATCAGCGGGGTGCAGCTCACGCCGTCCGAGCGGTTCCAGCACGTCGTACGGCAGGCGCAGTGGGCGGAGGAGCTCGGGTTCGACGCGTACGGCGTGGGGGAGCGGCACGCGCAGCGCTTCATCTCGTCGTCCCCACCGGTGGTGCTGTCGTACATCGCCGCGGTCACGTCGCGGATCCGGTTGCTGACCACGGTCACCGTGCTGTCGCTGCTGGACCCGGTGCGGGTGGCCGAGGACTACGCGACGCTCGACCAGCTGTCGGGTGGGCGTCTCGACATCATCATCGGGAAGGGGAACGACCCGGACCAGAACGCGCTGTTCGGGTACGACCTGTACGGGCAGTGGGACCGGAACCGGGAGAAGTACGAGCTGCTCCGGCGGTTGCTGCGGGAGACCGGCGTCTCGTGGTCCGGGACGTACCGTCCGCCGCTGACGGACGCGACCACCCAGCCACGGCCGGTCCGCCCGGACGGCATCCCGTTGTGGCACGGCTCCGCGTCGTCGACCGAGTCCACCGAGCTCGCGGCCCGCTGGGGAGACCCACTGTTCTCGGCGAACGGCTTCCACCCGCTAGAGAAGTACGCCGGGCTGATCCGGCACTACCGCGAGCGCTGGGAGGCGTACGGGCGTGACCCGGCGGCTGCCGTGGTCGGGGCCGGGTTCAACGGGCTGTATGTGAAGAAGACCTCGCAGGAGGCGGTGGACGGGTACCGGCCGATCTTCGACGCGTTCATGGACTCGCCGGGAGCACGGCACAACCAGCTGCCGTTCCGGACCCTCGAGGAGTTCCTCGAGGGCGGTTCGGTGCTGGTCGGGTCGCCGGAGCAGGTGATCGACAAGTTCGGCCGGTACCAGGAGGCGTTCGGGCACGAGCTGTCCGGCATCTCCCTCGAGGTCCCCGGACTCCCCGAGGACGAGAACCGTGCCTCGGTGGAGACCTTCGTCACCGAGGTGATGCCGGCCCTGCGCTCGACCTACCCGAGCCGCGTCTGGACCTAGCCGTAGGTCGGGAACTGCGGCCAGCCCTCCGGGGAGTCCTCCCAGTCCTCCTGGCGGCCGTACGGCGCCAGGTCGAGCATGTTGTTGACGAACAGGATGCGGTCGACGCCGCGCTGGCCGGTGGAGTACGTGCGGTATACCTCGTCGCCGTCCCGGAGGAACAGGTTGAGGAGGAAGCCGCCGCCCGCGCCACAGTCGGCGGAGAACGTCGTACCGGCGGATGAGGCGAAGGGGACAGTCCAGCCCATCTTCTTCCAGTAGCCGGCCATCTGGTCGAGCGGCATGTCCGAGACCGTCGCCCACGCGACTCCGTTCCCGGACAGGCCCTCGAGGTCGGTGACCTGCTTGGTGAAGTGCGTGCAGCCCGGACAGAAGTGGTCCGGGCCGCTGTGCATGAACTGGTAGAGCGCGAGCTGCTGCTGGTCGCCGAACAGCTCCCGCAGCGTCACCGGCCCGTCCGTCGACTCGAACGTGTACTCCGCGAACCGCACCATCGGCAACCGCCGCCGCTGTGCCGCGATCCGGTCCTGTTCTCGCGTGGCCGCCTTCTCGGCGGTCAGCAACTCGGCGCGGGCTTTGTCCCACTCCTCGGCCGAGACGACCGGGGGCAGTGCCTTGCTGTCAGTCATGGGATGTCCTCTCTTCTGGTCCCTGACCGTACGACGAAGCCACGCGCCGAGTATCGACATCGATCACCCAGGAAACTCAGCCGCGGGCGATGGTCACTCCCTGTCGAGTGGCCGCCACCATGAGCTCAGGCGGGCATTTCACGGCCGTCTCACCGGCGTCATACGGCCGGCGCCGGACAAGGCGGAAAATTGGTCAGAAGCACTCCCGGGAACCGGTATGCTTTCCGGGACGGACTGAGGGGCCTGCAAGGTGCGGCCGGCTCGATTTCACATCGGGGCGGCGGACCGTGTAATCTCTCTCCTCGGCCCGCCCCTTTAGCTCAGTCGGCAGAGCGTCTCCATGGTAAGGAGAAGGTCTACGGTTCGATTCCGTAAAGGGGCTCTGAGCACGACATCTCACCCGGTCCGCCGGGTGGGGTGACGGACTCTCCCGGCGGGGTAGCTCAGGTGGTTAGAGCACACGGCTCATAATCGTGGTGTCGCGGGTTCGACTCCCGCCCCCGCTACCCACCAACGCAGTACTCGAGAGTGCGATCACCCAAGTTGCGCACTCCTGACAAGAAGAGGCAGCAGTGGCCAAGGCAACCGACATCCGCCCGAAGATCACGCTGGCGTGCACCGTCTGCAAGGAGCGCAACTACATCACCAAGAAGAACCGGCGTAACGACCCGGATCGTCTTGAGCTGAAGAAGTACTGCCACCGTTGCAACGACCACACCGACCACCGCGAGACCCGCTGACCTTCAGCATTCTTCGCGACGGCCGCTTCGGACACCGAAGCGGCCGTTTCGCTGTGTCTAGACGGTCAGGATCGGGCGCCCGCCTTCGTACGCGGTGAGACGCTCGTCACGCGGGGTCAGGCAGCACGAGCCGCAGACCGTGCCGCTGCCGGCCTCGCTCGTGTAGTAGAGGCAGCACGTGTTGCGGAGGTAGACGAGCTTGCCGGCGGCGGTCTCCACGTCGCCGAGCCGGGCCAGGCCGCCGGGCGCCTTGGCGGCGAACGTCTGCCAGCGCTCCAGTAGGTACGCCGAGTCGACGGTCTCCTGCTCGCGCGTCGCAGCGCAGAACCCCATCGCGCAACCGGCCGCCACTCCGCCGAGGAGTTGACGGAGACCGGCCCGCGTCCGGTGGTGCAGTTCGGCCGACAGTGGGAGCAGGTGCTTCCGGAGGACCACGTCGTACAGCGTCTCCAGACCGCCGGGGAGGAACCTGGCGGAGCGTACGGCGACCGCCGCGATGCCGTGCCCCTCGTGCGGCCGGACCCACAGGTTCTCCGGCCGGATGTCGAGGACCCGACCCTCCAGCGCCCAGAGCAGAAGCGCGGCGGCCGGTGCGCGACCGGCGTAGAACGACATCATGCTGAGCGCGTTCGCGTGCGCCGTCCGGTGACAGCTCGCCTCGTCGTCGCGCTTGAGCAACTCGGTCAGCTCGGGACTGCCCGGCTCCAGGATCCGATCCACCCGCAACCACTCGGAGCCCGTCGGCGCGCCGATCTCCAGCGCATACCTCGGCGCATACTTGGCCAGCTCAGCCACTGCCGTCACGTTCAACCTTCCCCAGTCGGATCATGGGTGGCGGCGTCCCGGAAGGAGCGTACCTGGCGGTCCCACGCCTACTGCGCGGCACTCGGCACGGCACCTCGCCGCGCTGGAGCAAAGACCACGATGAACCACATCGAGGCCTTCGCTCCAGCGCGGCGAGGTGCCGCACCGAGCACCTGCTCGCTACGGCGTGGGACCGCCAGGCACGCTCCGGCAGTCTGCCAGTAGGGTTAGCGGATATGACGATCGACGCCACGATGGTCGGCCGGAGTTACACGGCCGCCGAGTCCTACCAGGTCGGCCGGGAGAAGATCCGCGAGTTCGCCGACGCGATCGGCGACGGCAACCCGGCGTACCGGGGTGACGACGCGGTCGCGCCGCCCACGTTCGCGTTCATGCTCGGCAGCCGCGCGCTCGAGCAGCTGCTGAACGACGAGGAGCTCGGCCTCCGGCTGGACCGGATCGTGCACGGCGCGCAGAAGTTCACCTACACCCGCCCGATCAAGGCCGGCGACGACATCGCCGCGACCGCCACCATCACCACCGTGCGCAAGGCCGGTGACGTCGAGGTGATCATGTACGAGACCGCCCTGACCACCGTCGACGGCGAACCGATCGCCACCTCGACCTCCACGATCTCGCACAACCGGGCGTCCGCATGAAGACCGTCTCCGTCGGCACCGAGCTGCCCCCGCTGACCGTCACGTTCCGGCGCGACGACCTGGTCCGGTACGCCGGCGCCAGCGGCGACTTCAACCCGATCCACTGGAGCGACCGGATGGCCGCCGCGCTCGGGCTCCCCGGCGTGATCGCGCACGGCATGCTCACGATGGCCTCCGCGGTCCGCGTGGTCACCGACTGGCTCGACGACCCGGCCGAGCTGGTCGAGTACGGCGTACGGTTCACCAAGCCGGTCGTCGTACCCGATGACGACAAGGGTGTGAGCGTGACGTTCTCCGCCAAGGTCGACAAGGTCGCGGACGGGCTCGCGGAGATCGACATCACCGCGATCGCCGGCGAGGAGAAGGTCCTCGGCCGGTCCAGGGCGGTCGTGCGCGTCCAGTGAGAACCCACGTACCCCTGGCGGACTTCACCACGCTGCGGATCGGCGGCCTGGCCGACAAGCTCGTCGAGGTCAGCACCGAAGACGACCTGATCACCGCGGTCCGCGACGCCGACGCGGCCGGCGAGCCGGTGCTGCTGCTGTCCGGCGGCAGCAACGTCGTGGTCGGCGACGACGGCTTCCGCGGCACCGTGATCAAGATCGCGACGCGGGGCATCAGCGTCGACGCGGACATGTGCTCCGGCGCGATGGTCCACATCCAGGCCGGTGAGGACTGGGACGCGGTGGTCCAGCGCGCGATCGCCGAGGAGTGGAGCGGCCTCGAGTCGATGTCCGGCATCCCCGGCCTGACCGGGTCGACGCCCGTACAGAACGTCGGCGCCTACGGCCACGAGGTCGCCGAGACGATCGCGTCCGTCCGGGTCTGGGACCGCGTCGACAACGCGGTCCGCACGATCTTCGCCGCCGACTGCGGCTTCAGCTACCGCAACTCCCGCTTCAAGGCCGACCCCTCGCGGTACGTCGTCCTCGAGGTCACCTTCCAGCTCAGCCTCGGCGACCTCTCCGCCCCCATCGGGTACGCCGAACTCGCCCGGGTGCTCGACGTCGAACCGGGCTCCCGCGCCCCCATGGCCGACGTCCGCGAAGCCGTCCTCGGCCTCCGCCGCAGCAAAGGCATGGTCCTCGACCCCGCCGACCACGACACCTGGAGCGCCGGCTCCTTCTTCACCAACCCCATCCTCGACACCCCCGCCGAGGTCCCCGCCGGCGCCCCCCAGTGGCCCCTCCCCGACGGCCGCGTCAAAACCAGCGCCGCCTGGCTGATCGAACACGCCGGCATCTCCAAGGGCTTCACCCTCGGCGCAGCCGCCGTCTCCACCAAACACACCCTGGCCCTGACCAACCGAGGCACCGCCACCACCAAGGAACTCCTCTCCCTGGCCGCCCACGTCCGAGCCCAAGTCCAACAAGCCTTCGCCATCACCCTGGTCAACGAACCAGTCCTGGTGAACTGCACCCTCTGACGCGGTACCGAAGAACGGGTAGTGGTGCCGGGTCTGGCCGGAGGGCGTGCGCCTGCCGGGCGTAAGCCGGGGACTATTACCCGTCGGTCGGTACCTGTGGATAGCTCTGACGGGGAATCGGTGCTAGCAGGCAGGATGCTCGGATGGCGTCCGTCGTGGAGGTGCTGGCCCGGATGGGAGGCTTCGCCACCTTCGCCGAGCTGGTGCAGGCGACGTCCCGGCGTGCGCTGGCGGCGGCAGTCCGGCGGGGCGACGTCGAGCGGCTCACTCGCGGGATCTACGGACTCCCCGGGCTGGGGCCGGATCTGGCGGTGGCCATTGGCCACGACGGAGTCCTGTCGCACACGAGTGCAGCCCTTGTCTGGCGGTTGCCGCTGCTCGTATCCCCGGAGAAGCCGCACGTCACCCTGCCGACGAACAGGAATGCCAAGTCGGGTCCACCCGCGATCTTGCACTGGGCTGATCTCCCGGCGACCGACCTCCGCGCACGCCGGACCTCCTTGCTGCGAACAGTGCTGGACTGCGCCCGGATTCTTCCGTTCGGCGAGGCGCTGGCCGTGGCCGACGCCGCACTCGCGACCGGTCGGCTCACCGAGGACGAACTAGTAGCAACCACCGCGAGGATGCGCGGGCCGGGTCGGCCGAACGCAATGCGCGTCGCAGCCGCGGCCACCGGACGCTCCGAGAGCTTCCTCGAGTCAATGCTGCGGAGCCTGCTGGTGACGGCCGGGACCGCGGGGTTCGAACCACAGGTGCTGGTGGACACCGGCGGATCCCGTGTCCGAGTGGATCTCGGGCACCGTGCGGCACGGGTTGCTCTGGAGGCCGAGGGGTACGAGTTCCACGGTTCGGCCGGGAAGTTCGCCGCCGACTGTCGCCGGTACGACGAACTCATCGCGGCCGGCTGGCTCGTCCTCCGGTTCACCTACCAGCAGGTGATCGGCGATCCCCAATGGGTGCTGGCGACAACCGAGAGCGCGGTCGCCCAGCGGATCGGCGTACCGAGGAACGGGTAGTAGTGCCGGTTCGATCACCCTGGAAGGCGTGTCCCGGCGGGAACCTTGGAGCCCGGGGGTACCACCTCCCGTTCATCGGTACGGTGACGGCTCGCTCGTGCGGGCGGCAGGTGTAGTCCCCATCACCGAGCCGCCACAACCAAGGGCGCCGGCAGGCAGTCACCCATGGGCGACAGCCCCCAACCCGCGGCGCGGCACATGCCCGTCTCCACAGTCCCCACCCCACGGACACCGACCATGCAGTCGGCCGCGGGCGACAAGCCTGCACACCCGCGGCGGTAGCCGCGAACCCGGGCGATGGCCCGGCCCCCGGCGTTAGCCGGGCATCGCGGGCGGCAGCCCGCAAACCGGCGGCGACGGCCGGCATGGATGCACCGGCGATGAGCCGGGGGTGGGTGCGAGCGCGCGGAGCGGGCGCGGTGAGGAGCGGAGCGACGAGGGCGCCGGCGACAAGCCCGCACACCCCGGCGATAGCTCCGGCCCTCGCACGCGTGGGTTGTTCTTCGCTGAAAAAGTTTTGCAGGTGGGGTTCACAGGGGCGCTTGGGGTCGCTAATCTTTTGCGCAATCTGGTGGGAGGTGGGTTGTGAGGCGCAAAAGATTTTCGCGGCGGGATGTGCTCGCCGGGCTCGGCGCGGCGGCTGCGGCGGCGGTGGTGCCGGGGTGTTCACAGGGCGCGGGGGAGCGGTCGAGCGTGCTGCAGGTCTGGGGTGGCGTGCCGGCCGCGTCCGGGCCGGCCGATGTTGTGAAGGCGTTCCAGCAGAAGTATCCGCAGTACAAGGTGAACTACACCCGGTTCGTGAACGACGCCCGCGGCAACCTCAAGTTGGACACCGCGCTGCAGGGCGGGCTCGACATCGACGTGTACTTCACCTACTCGCAGGCGTCGATGGCGTTGCGGGCCGGGTCCGGACTGGCGGCGGACCTGACCGATCGGGTCAGCCGGGACCCCGAACTCAAGCCGTTCCTCGACACCGTCGAACCTCGCGCGTACGCCGAGAACGGCAAGATCAAGGCCCTCGCCACGGCCCGCGAGCCGAACTTCGTCCTGTTCAACGAGAAGCTCCGCCAGCAGGCCGGCGTCGACCTGCCAACGCAGTGGACGATCGACGACTTCCGCGCGATCGCCGGCAAGCTGACGACAGCGGACACCATCGGCGCGTACGCCGTCCCGGACGTCGCCCGGATCGCGCTCGGCCCGAACTACTGGTACGACGGCGATCACTCGAACTTCGGCGATCCGCACTTCGAGCAGGGCTTCCGGCTCGCCCGGGAGATGATCGCGGACGGGTCCGCGTTCCCGCAGACCGAGATCCTCGCCCGGCACCTGGACGCGTACCAGCAGAACTCGTTCCTCGGCGAGGAGTTCCACCTCTGGCCGACCGCGCCGTTCAACCTGCGCTACCTGTACGACCCGAAGAAGTACCCGCACGACTTCAAGGTCTCGTTCGCCCCGCCGCCGACCGTCGACGGCAAGGACTGGAACGGCGGCAGCTACAGCAACTTCATCATGGTCAACGCGAAGTCGCCGAAGTTCGAGGCGGCCTGGGCGTTCGTGAAGTTCTGGCTGACCGAGGGATCCACACCGATGCTCAAGGCCGGCAAGCTGCCGACCCTCGGCAACGTCACCGACGACCAGGTGATCACCGGCATGCTCGGCAAGGAGCCGGACAAGTACTTCGACGTCGACTCGTTCCACCGCGTCGTCCTGGACGCCGAGCCCAAGCTCGCCACCGACACCCGGCTGACCGGTTTCCCCGAGATCAGCCTCGCCGTGAAGCAGCAGCGCGATCTCTGCCTGCTCGGCGAGAAGGATGCGAAAGCCGCGATCCGTGAGGTACGCCGGGTCGCCGACGCCGCGATCGCCCGCAACCAGAGGAGGCCCTGATGGCCACCGTCACCGTCGCGGCCGCCTCGGCGGTCCGGACCGAGAAGGCGCCCGGGATCAAGCCGCGCGGCTGGATCGGCTTCCTGTTCATCGCGCCGAACCTGCTCGGCGTGATCGCGTTCACCCTGATCCCGCTGATCAGCGTGATCGTGCTCGCCTTCACCGACTGGAACCTGGTGTCCGGCCTCGGCGGCATCACGTTCACCGGCCTGGACAACTTCGCCGCGATCGCCCGTGACCCCGGGTTCTGGCGGGCGGCCGGTCTGACCCTCGTGTACGTCGGGGTGTCCGTCCCACTGACCGTCGTACTCGGACTCGCACTCGGCATCGCCCTCAACCGGCCGCTCCCGGGACGCGCCGTACTCCGGGCGGTCTTCTTCCTCCCGTACATCGTCAACGTGGTCGCGATCGGCATGACCTGGCTGATGCTGATGAACCCGAAGGCCGGCCTGGTCAACCAGGTCCTGGACGTCTTCGGGATCCAGCCGGCCTGGTTCGCGTCGTCGCACTGGGCGCTGCCGGCGCTGATCGTGATGGCGGTGTGGGGCGGAGTCGGCTACTGCTCGCTGATCTACCTGTCCGCGCTGCAGGACGCGCCGCGGCAGCTGTACGAGGCAGCCGACATCGACGGTGCCTCGGCGTGGGCGAAGTTCCGCGTGATCACCTGGCCGTCGTTGCTGCCGACAACGATCTTCCTGCTGGTCACGCTGATCATCGGGGCCTCGCAGGGCTTCGGGCTGATCGCGCTGATCACCGCCGGTGGTCCGGGCGACGCGACCACGACGATCTCCTACTACATGTACCAGACGGGCTTCCAGTTCTACCGGTTCGGCTACGCGTCGGCGATCGGCCTGGTCACGTTCATCGGCGTCCTCGCGCTGACCCTGGTGACCTGGCGCGCGCAGAGAGGGAGAGCTCTCCATGAGTAAGAAATGGCTGTGGGGCATCCCCTTGTGGATCCTGGCGATCGCGTTCCTCGCGCCGTTCGCGTGGATGATCTCGACGGCGCTGAAGCCGGATGTCGACGCCTACAAGATCCCGACGCAGTGGATCCCGGACCCGTTCCAGTGGGACAACTTCACCACCGTCCTGAGCGGGGCGACCTCGGTGCTGCCGGCCTTCGGTCGCTCGGTCTTCGTCGCCCTCCTGCGGGTGGCCGGCGAGCTCATCACCGCGACCATGGCCGGCTACGCGTTCGCGCGGATGTCGTTCAAGGGCCGGGACAAGTTGTTCCTGCTGTACCTGGCGACCGCGATCATCCCGGCGCAGTTGCTGCTGGTTCCGCGGTTCATCTACTTCCAGAAGCTCGGGCTGTACGACACGCTGTGGGCGCTGATCCTGCCCGGGATGTTCACCGTGCTCGGGACGTTCCTGATGCGCCAGTTCTTCGTCAGCCAGCCGGCCGAGTTCGCCGAGGCGGCCCGGATGGACGGCGCGAACGAGTGGCGGGTGTTCACCCGGATCTACTTTCCGTTGGCAACACCGGTGATGAGCGCGCTCGGCATCCTGGCGTTCGTCTGGTCGTGGAACGACTACGAGACCCCGCTGGTGCTGATCAGCAACCCGGACCGGTACACGCTGCCGCTCAGCCTGACCAACTTCGTCGACGAGCAGGGCCAGATCGCCCCCGGCCTGACGATGGCCGCCTCGGTGATCTCGATCGTGCCGGTGCTGATCGTCTTCGTCGTCCTGCAACGCCGGTTCATCGCCGCCATGACTCACACAGGGATCAAATGATGCAGAACGTCTCAGGTGTCTTCCCGCATCTCGCGCAGATCGGCGACTTCGGTCCGCCGCGCAGCGAGCTCGGCGTCGGTTCGCTGATGCCGTGGAACGGGAAGCTCTACGTCCAGAACTACAACTCCCACAAGGCGCCGTCCGGGGCCGGCGTCAGCCTCCGCAGGGTCGACGCCGACCTGTCGATGGAGATCGTCGCGGAGACGCTCGGCGTGGACGGCACCTACACCAACCGGTTCGTGCACTTCCCGACCTCGCAACTGGTCCTCGGACCGCACGTGATCAGCGCCGACCACAAGATCGTCACGATCCCGGAACTGCAGCCCCTGCGAGTCTGCGGTACGTCGCGACACCTGACGAAACCGGACACTCATGTCTACGTACTCGCGATGGAAGGCGAGCTGCTCGAGCTCGACCTCACGACGTACGAATGCCGGCAGCTGTTCGACCTCAACGACGAGCTCGGCACCGACGGCGAGATGAAGGTCCACTACAAGGACTGCTACACGTCGTTCGGCCGCCTCGTCGTCTGCTCCAACGAGTACGCCGAACCCGAGTGGGCCGGCGTACGATCGCGCGGCCGGTTGGCGGAGTACGACGGTCGGTCCTGGAAGGTACTGCGGGACGACCCGTTCACCGCGATCGGTGGACGGCACGAGTTCGGCGGGACGATCTTCGCGGCCGGCTGGGACCGGGCGTCGGCGATCCTCGAGGTGTTCACCGAGGCCGACCAGCAGTGGACGCGGTACCGGTTGCCCAAGGCGTCGCACTGTTTCGACCACAAGTGGCAGACCGAGTGGCCGCGGATCCGGGAGGTCGAGCACGAGCGGCTGCTGCTCGACCATCACGGCATGTTCTACGAGCTGTCGCCCTGGGCGTACGGCGGCCGGATCTGGGGCGTGCGGCCGATCTCGACACACCTCTGGGTGCTCGGCGACTTCTGCTCGTGGCGCGGGATGCTCGTGGCCGGCGCGGACAATGCCTCGCCGAGTCACGGCCTCAACCCGACCACCGCGGAACCACAATCCGGGTTGTGGTTCGGGAAGACCGACGACCTGTGGAGCTTCGGCAAGCCGGCCGGTTGGGGCGGGCCGTGGTGGGAGACACCGGTGGAGGCCGCGGTGCCGTCGGATCCGTACCTGATGACGGGCTTCGACGGGAAGTGCCTGCACCTGGAGAACTTTTCTGAGCAGCCGCTGACGATCACCGTGGAGATCGACTTCCACGGACACGGGCGGTTCGGCGCGGTGGAGTCGATCAGGGTCGAACCGGGGCAGGTCCGGACGCACGTGTTCCCGCCCGGATTCAGTGCGCACTGGGTGCGGGTGGTGAGCGACACCGACGGTGTGGCGAGTGCCCAGTTCGTCTATACGTGACGATAACGGGATGGCAGACATGGAGAGAGCGGACAGCCCGAGCCCGTTGCAGCTGGTCAAGCGCGCGCAACCGGAGCTGAACGGCGCGATGCTGCGGGTCGCCGAGCACATCCTGGCGAACCCGGACGAGGTCGCGCGCGGGTCGATCACCAAGCTGGCCGAGGCCGCCCAGACCTCGGCCGCGACGGTGACCCGGCTGTCAACGCACCTCGGGTTCGCCGGCTACCCCGCGTTGCGCGCAGCGCTGGCGATGGAGGTCGGCCGCGGCCAGGAGGCGGGCTGGGCGAGCGACATCGGCCTGGCGATCGGCCCGGCGGATCCGCCCGAGCAGGTGCTCAACGTGCTGGCATCCACCCAGGCCAACGCACTGCGCAACGCCCTGGCCGCGATCGACCTGGCCGCGGCCACCCGGGTCGCGGATGCCATCGCGGGCGCACGGCGTACTCATATCTACGGCGAGTGGGGCGACGCGATCCCGGCGCGCGAGCTCTACATCCGGTTGCTGCGGATCGGGATCCCGGTGTGGTTCTTCGACGGCCCGCAGTCGTCGCAGATCGGCGCCGGGTTGCTGGGGTCCGGCGACGTGGCGTTGACCATCACCCGGTCCGGCAACGACGCGACCTCGCTCGAGTTCATCCAGCGTTCGGCCGGCGAGGGCGCGCTGACCGTCGCGATCACCGGGGTCGTCGACTCGCCGATCGGGCGAGCCGCGGAGGTGGTGTTCGACACCGGTACGCCGAACGGGACCACGTGGACCGAGTTCTTCGCGGGCCGGGCCAGCGACGTACTCACGGCCGGCCTGCTGTTCGTGCTGGTCGCCCAGCGAGTCCCCGACCACCTCACCGCGAACCACCCGAACGGACCGGGGCAGCCCGTCGTCCGTCCGGACGCCGTCATTCAACCTGATACCTGAAGGGTTTCTGTATGCAGCAGCTCGACGTCCAGACCGATCTGACCGTCGTCGGCGGAGGCCTCGCGGGCATCTGCGCGGCGATCGGCGCCGCCCGGCAGGGGAGCACGGTGGCGCTGGTGCAGAACCGGCCGGTGCTCGGCGGCAACTCCTCCAGCGAGGTGCGGGTGTGGGTGTGTGGGGCGACCGCGCACGGCGTCCAGCACTTCGCCCGCGAGACCGGGATCATGGGCGAGCTGTTCGTCGAGAACCAGTACCGGAATCCGCTCGGGAACCCGTACTACTGGGATCTCGTGCTGCTCGAGGCGGTACGCGCGGAGCCCCGGATCTCCCTGTACCTGAACACCGACGTTCGGACCGTGGACGTGTCCGACGGCGTGATCCGATCGGTCACCGGGTGGCAGATGGGGTCGGAGAAGGAGATCCGGTTCGTCAGCCCGGTCTTCGCCGACTGCTCGGGCGACGGGCTGGTCGGCCTGCTCGCGGGGGCTGACTACCGGACCGGGCGAGAGCCGCGCTCGGCGTACGACGAATCGTGGGCACCCGAGGTCCCGGACGGGAACACGCTCGGGAGCACGATCCTGTTCTACTCCAAGGACGCCGGTGAGCCGGTGCGGTTCGAGCCCCCGTCCTTCGCGCGCGACATCACCGAGACGGCCATCCCGGAGCGGCGGATCATCCGGACCGACCTGAACGGGTGCGCCTACTGGTGGATCGAGTGGGGCGGCGAGCTGGACGTCGTCGACGACAACGAACGGATCCGGGACGAGCTGCAGGCCGTGGTCTACGGGATCTGGGACCACATCAAGAACTCCGGTCACTTCGACGCGGACAACCTGACCTTGGAGTGGGTCGGGTCGGTGCCGGGGAAGCGCGAGTACCGGCGTTTCCTCGGTGATCACGTGCTGACGCAGCACGAGGTACTCGGCCAGGTCGAGTTCGAGGACCGGGTGGCGTTCGGCGGATGGTCGATCGATCTGCATCCGCCCGGTGGCGTCTATGCCGCCGAGCGCGGATCGAAGCACTGGCATCCGGATGGGAACTACCACATCCCGCTGCGATCCCTGTACTCGCGGAACGTCGAGAACCTGTGGATGGCCGGACGCAACATCTCGGCGAGTCACGTAGCCTTCGGTACGACGCGGGTGATGGCGACCTGTGCGGTTCTGGGAGAGGCCGTCGGGATCGGTGCGTCCGTTGCCCTGCGCAACGGGTTGACGCCGCGGGAGCTGGCCCGGGATCGCTTCGACCTGATGCGGACCGCGCTGACGCGGGCCGATGCCTCGGTCCTGGGTGTCGCCGATGACGACGCGGCGAACCTTGCCCTGTCCGCGTCTGTCACTGCGTCGTCGACGCTGAACCGGCCGGCGGTCGAGGTCTCCTCCGGGACGTTGCCATTGACAACCGATATCGCGATGATCCTTCCGTCGGTGGACGGGTTGGAGTTGCTGGTCGACTCGACCGGTGGCACGCTCACCGTCGAGCTGCATGATCCGGTCAAGCCACAGAACTACCTGCCGTCGGCGCTGGTGGACGCCTGCACGGTGGACGTCCCGGCCGGCGAGAAGCGGTGGGTCCACATTCCGCTGACCTGGCGACCTGCCCGGCCCGCGAACGCGATCGTCGTACTGCGGAAGACCCTGGCCATCTCGGTCCACACCGCCGGGACCGCGCTCCCCGGCACGCTCGTCCTGGCCCACCGCGAGCCGGCGCCCGACGAGCAGTGGACCGAGCAGTTCCGTCCGTGGAAGCACATCCTTCCCCGCTCCGGTCTCTGCCTCCGCCTCGGCGAGACCGCGGCGTACGCCCCCAGCAACGTGATCGGCGGCTACGCCCGCCCGTACGGCGGCCCCAACCTCTGGTCCTCCGAAGACCTCGCCTGGGACCCGTCGCCCTGGATCGAACTCACCTGGCCCACCCCGGTGGAGATCTCGGAGGTCGTCGTTGTCCTCGACGACGACGTCAACGAGGACCTCATCAATCTCCATCACCACCGCACCCCCTTCGACACCCTCCCGACCCTCCTCGCCACCTACACCCTCGAAGCCCGCAACGGCACCGCGCCCTGGCACCCGATCGCCACCATCGCCGCCAACCACCACCGAACCAACCGCCACCACCTCTCCACCCCAACCCCCATCACCCACCTCCGCCTGACAGCCCACACCACGAACGGCGCCCCCCGAGCCCACGTCGTCTCCATCCGCGCCTACTCCTGACCCCACTGGTCGTCGATCGCTTGGGTGACCTGATCGTTCGGCTGGGGACAGCCGGGGACGCTCACCCCGGCATCTCCGCCGATCAGGAGGCTGGTGGGCACCGTTCAGTAGCGCCATTGGAGTTCGTGGGATTGCATCCAGGTGAGGAGGTGGTCCGCGGGGGTCGGGGTTGAGGCTGCGCCGGTGAGGAGGTCGGTGAGGACTTGGGCGGGGGCTGCCAGGCGGAGGCCGGCTGGGGTCTTGCGGGGGCGGGTGTAGACGACGTCGGTGGAGGGGGTCGCGAGTGCGACGTCGCCGCTGCTGGCGGGGATGAGGTTCCACGTCTCGGCGGCCGCGTGGGGGTCGGGGGTGTAGATCGACATGGTGGTGGCTGGGGTGGTGGGGGCCCAGTGGTGTGCGGCGAAGAGGCCGGTGACGGCGTACGGCAAGGTTGTGGCCGGGATTCGGCCGGCCAGCGCTTGGACTCCGCCGACGGCCTGCCATCGGGTGACGGTGTTCTCGCGGCTGAAGCGGAAGCCTTGGCTCCAGCGGTGCAGCAGGGCGATCCAGTCGGGTACGGCGACGACGGCGCCGGCGGTGCGCGTGACGAGTTTCTCCTGCTCGAGGCAGCCGACGACGCGGTGGATCGTCGGCGCGGGGACCCGGCTGAGGGCGACGAGGTCGTGGGTGGTCCAGACGCTGCGGAAATCGAGCAGCGCCCGGATCACACCGGCGGCCGAACTGTCGGCGAGGGCCGGTGAAGCCTTCTCTGTCACGGACGTTCTCCTGGTCAGAAATGCGGTGAGACGCCCAGGCGCACAGTGGCGTAGGTCGTCCACTCGTAGCAGTGGTGGTCCCGGTTGAGGTTGATCAGGCTGGCGTGGGTGATCTCGGTCTTGGCGACCTCGCCGCCCAGTGCGGCCAGGTGCTTCTTGAGGGGTGCGGCGTCGGCGGCCCGGTTCCAGTAGCCGAGGGAGATGTGTGGATCGAGCTCCGGGAGCGCGGGCACGGAGTCGCGGCCCCAGACGTCGGTGATCGCACCACGGAGCTGGGCGCGGAGGCGGCGCAGACGGTCGACGGGCTGGACCGGCAGTTGGAGGCTTTCAGGGTCGACGACAGCGGGACCGATCCGGACGTCGAAGGTGTGCATGGGCTCGAGCCGGCGCTGGGCGGCCTCGACGATCGGGTCCAGGTCCTCCTGGGTGACCTTGTCGGCGAAACCCACGCCCTGCATGGTCAGATGCAGCCACTGCGCCGGAACCGGAGTCAGACCGGGCAGCGACCTGACCAACGGTCGGTAGGCCGTATGCAGGTCGCTGAGCACGGCGTCGTTCTGGAAGGTGATGTGCCAGGTGTAGAACGAGCGGCCGGCACTCCAGCCGGGCCGCCAGTACCAGTGGTCGCGGACTTGGTCGACCATGCAACTGCTCCTCTCAGTAGCGCGGCACACCATCAGCCCGCCGCCCAGCGAGCCGGCCCCGCCTCGGTCCGGTCGTCGTCAGATCCGCGGGACTCGTGTCGGCGGGGATCGGCTCCTTGCTCTTCCGCCCGGCCGGGGTCCGTGCGTCGGGTGCCTGGCGGTGCTGTTTCGGCTGTGGGTTCGTTGGGTTGCCGGGGTTTCGGCTTGCGGCGGCGGGTGGTGGTCGGGCGGGGAGGTCGGGGTGCTGGGTGAAGTCGCGGATGCGCTCGCGGATCTGGCGGCCCTGTGGGCTTCGTGCGTACGGCGCGGTGAGGGCCGCGACCTCGCTGATGCGATGGATCAGTGGGCGAACCCGGTACTCCAGGGGTGTGCTGAGGACCGGCTCGAGGGTCTCGGCGGCGCCGTCGAGCTGGCCGAGCGCCAGCCGTGCCTTGGCCTGCTGCAGCCGGACCATGCGCTCGGAGCCGAAGTTCCTGAGCAGGTGGGGCGCTGCCTCGAACATCGCGACGGCGCGATCCGCGTGGCCGAGCGTGTGCCGGGCTTCGCCGAGCGCCAGGTACGCGTCGGACCAGATGCCTTCGGCGCGTTCCGGCGTACAGAGGAAGGGGCCGCCTGGCTCGGACTCCGCCGCGGTGACGTCCAATCGCCTAGCCTGGCCGAGCGCATCGCGGGCGTCGTCCACCCGTCCGGATCGGGCGAGGTCGACCGCGGCCGCGCTGGCGAGGAACAGGGCTGACGTGCCGGCGGCGTAGCGCAAGCCGTCCTGTGCGTACGCCGCCGCGCTGTCGAAGTCGTCCTGCCAGAAGGCGGCGGTGTGCTGGGTGGCGCGGATCCAACCCCGCAGTACGTCGTGATCGGCAGCCTCGGCGCACGCCCACGCCGTGCGGGTGTGCCGCTCGGCGACATCCGGACGGCCGAGGTCGACCGACATCCAGGCCAGCAAGGTGATCGACCAGCCGGCCGCCGCGTAGAGGTCGCGGGACTGCTTGGGCGACTGCCGGCCGGCCAGCAGCCGGAACGCGCGGTCGCGGATGGAACGGCTGCGGACGAACAGTGGTCTGGTCGGCGTGCGGAGGTAGCTCTGGGCGATGCGGAGGATGTCGGCGTGCAGTTGCTCGACGGTGAGGTCGCCGACGTTGGACTCCTCGGCGAACGTGAGCAACGCGATCGATTCGTCGCCGGCGTCCATCACGTCGTCGTCGAGCCCGACCGTCGTCGGCAGCGTCAGGTCCGGCTCGGCCGCGACCACGCCGGGCGGCGGGCTGAAGCCGAGCTCGTTGTCCGAGGCAACATTCAGGACGTATCGCAGGCCGGAGCGGTACGCCGCGCCCGGCCAGCGGACGGCGCCTCGTTCCAGCTTGGCGATGTAGTGGCCGTCCAGCTCGTACCTGACTTCGGTGGTGTCCCACAACCACGCGCAGACCGCCTCGGCGAGCTCCGCCCGGGACAAGTGTTCGCCCGGCGCGCGGCGCGACGGCGTGCGCTCCCGCGCGGCGCGCAACAACTCGTTGGCCTCTGACATGGCCGCCACTGTAGGTGTCCGAACACCCTCTGCGACCACGAAAATCGCCCCTGTGGACGAGCTGCCCCACGATGCCCCGAACTGCCCCGGGCTGCCCCGGATTTCCAACGCTGGAAGGGCTTTCGGGCCGCCGGTCAGGGCGCGTCGGGGCCATCTCGCGGCCTTTGGGGCGATGGACGAGCGCTCGCTGAGCGTGATCGCGCGGGGCAGGCCGGGGCAGATGAGGGCAGGCCCGGCCAGATTAGAGTGGCCGCGTGCCTGAGGAAGCCATTACGACGCTGCGCGCCGAGCTGGACCGGTTCGAGCGGGCCGAAGAGGGATTCGCGTTGCTGGAGGTGTTTCTCGAGGTGGCACGGCCGCGGTTGGGTGCCGTCGTGCTGGACCCGGTCGGCTTGCGCCTGCCCGACGGCATGACGGACGACCGGGCTCTCGTACAGCAGTTGCTCGAAGAGATCGAGCGAGAGCCGCGCGAGAACAAGCGGGTGGTCGAGCGGGCGTTCGACATGGATGACGAGCAGGCACGGTGGGACTACGTGCGCCTCGCCTACAGCTCCACCCAGGCCACGGTCTGGAGCGCCCGGCACCATACGACGTACTTCGAAGCGGCCGGCCCGCACAAGGCGACCTACTGGTTGCCGGACAGCCTGAAGGCGGCGTACTTCGATGCCTTGGTGAGCAGGGGATGGGCGGTCCCGGAGGACTGGTTGGCGGCCGTGGCGAAGCGGCCCAAACCGTGGTGGAAACGCGGCGGGCGGTAGCGGTCGGCCCGCCCGTCACGTTCCCTCCTCAACGTGACGGGCGCAGCCGGACCTGGAGCGGTCAGCTGAGGGCTGGAAGCCGGGAGAGTGCTTGGGAGACGGCGGACTGGATGTCGGCGTCGTCCCAGGAGCGGTCGGTCATCTGGCCGGTGAGGTAGGCGTCGTAAGCCGCCAGATCCAGGTGGCCGTGGCCGCAGAGGGCGGTGAGGATGACCTTCTCCTCGCCGGATTCCTTGCAGCGTTGGGCTTCCTCGATCGCGGCGGCGAGGGCATGGGTCGGCTCGGGCGCGGGCACGATGCCCTCGGTCCGGGCGAACTGCAGGCCGGCCGCGAAGCACTCGGACTGCTGTTTGGCGACCGCCTCGATCTCGCCGGTCTCGTAGAGGTGGCTGATCAGCGGGCTCATGCCGTGGTACCGCAGGCCGCCGGCGTGGATCGGGTCGGGGACGAAGTCGTGGCCGAGGGTGTGCATCTTCATCAGCGGCGTCATCCCGATCGTGTCGCCGAAGTCGTACGCATACGTCCCCTGGGTCAGCGACGGGCACGCGGCCGGCTCGACCGCCCGGACGACGGGAGCCATCCGGCCGGCCCAGCGCTCACGCAGGAACGGGAACGCGAGGCCGCCGAAGTTCGATCCGCCGCCGGTGCAGCCGACCAGGAGGTCGGGCGTCTCGCCGGCCATGGCGAGCTGGATCAGCGCCTCCTCGCCGATGATCGTCTGGTGCAGCAGCACGTGGTTGAGCACGGAGCCGAGCGCGTAGTGCACCTCGGGGTCCTGGACCGCGGCCTCGACCGCCTCGCTGATCGCGATGCCGAGAGAGCCGGGGGAGTCCGGGTCCCCGGCCAGGATCTTCCGGCCGGCCGCCGTCAGCTCCGACGGGCTCGGATGCACGGTCGCGCCGAAGACCTCCATCATCGTCCGGCGGTACGGCTTCTGGTCGTACGACGCCCGCACCTGCCACACCTCGCAGTCAAGCCCGTACTGCGCGCAGGCGAACGCGAGCGCCGTGCCCCATTGGCCGGCACCGGTCTCGGTGGTGAGCTTCCGGACCCCGGACTTCGCGTTGTAGTAGGCCTGTGGGACGGCCGTGTTCGGTTTGTGTGAGCCCGCGGGGGAGACGCCTTCGTACTTGTAGTAGATCCGCGCCGGGGTATCGAGCGCCTTCTCCAGTCGGTGCGCGCGGTAGAGCGGGCTCGGGCGCCACAGCCGATACACGTCGAGCACTTCGCCCGGGATGTCGATGTACTGGTCCTGCGACACCTCTTGCAGGATCAGGTCCATCGGGAACAGCGGCGTCAGGTCATCGGGCCCTATCGGTTGTCCGGTCCCGGGGTGCAGCACCGGCGGTGGCGGCGTCGGCAGATCGTGCAGCACGTTGTACCAACGGGTCGGTAGTTCGTCCTCTGGCAGCAGGATCTTGGTCGGCGTCATGCATGAAAAGTACGGCGCGCTCAGGTGCCCGGACAATGCCCTGCCGAGGAACCGAGCCGGCACTTATTTTGCCGTCGTCAGCCGATCCAGCGCGCCGCCGGAGCCGACCCGGTAGACCACATCGGACGGTTGACCGAGCTGTAGCGCATCCGCTACGCCTAGTTGCTTGAGCAACATCCGCCCGATCATCTCGTGCGACACCACCAAGGGCCGCCGCGCGCCCCGCCGGCCGATCTCCGCCAGCGCCCGTCCGGCCCGTACGTCGGCATCCGCATAACTCTCACCGTCAGGAAAGCGGAACGCGTACTTGTCCCGCTCGCGCGCCGCGCGCAAGCCCGGCCAGCCGGAGTCGATCTCAGCAGACGTCAGTCCGGACCACGCGCCGTGGTCGACCTCGGCCAGGTCGTCGAGGACCTCCACCGGCAAGGCCGGCGTCAGGATCTCCGCGGTACGGCGAGCTCGCGGGAGGGGACTGGTGAACACGGCGTCGATCCCGTGGTTGCTCAGGAGGTCGGCGTTCCGCTGGGCCTGCAGGACGCCATGAGGTGTCAGTGGTGAGTCCAGGCGGCCCTGGCGGCGGCCGACGGTGTTCCACTCGGTCTGGCCGTGGCGGGCCAGGTAGACGACGTCGAAGTTCACGCGGGGACTGTGGCGTGCGTGCCGAGCCATTGGTCGATGTCGGCCAACAGGGACTTCTGGACCTCGGGTGGGGCCGTCGAGGCCAGGACCGAGCCGCGGGCCAGGTCGGCGAGCTCTTCGTCGGTGAAGCCGTGGACCGTGCGGGCGGTCTCGTACTGCTCGGCCAGGCGCGAGCCGAACAGCAGCGGGTCGTCAGCGCCGAGGGCGATGCGCGCACCGGCCTCATAGAGCTGTCGGAGCGGCACGTCCTCTGGGCGGCGATAGACGCCGAGGGAGACGTTGGACGCCGGGCAGACCTCCAGTGCGACCTGTGCGTCGACCACTCGCCTCAACAGATCCGGGTCCTCGACCGAACGCACGCCATGGCCGATGCGACCGGCTTCCAGCTCGTCCAGGCAGGTCCGAACGGTCGCCGGGCCGCACAGCTCACCACCGTGCGGGGTGGACAGCAGCCCGGCGTGCCGGGCGATCCGGAAGGCTGGTGCGAACTCGGACGTCGTACCCCGGCGCTCATCGTTCGACAGGCCGAACCCGACCACACCACGGCCGACGTACTGCGCTGCCAGCCGGGCCAGCGTCCTCGCGTCGAGGGGATGCCGAGTCCGGTTGGCCGCGATGATCACCTGTACGGCGATCCCTGTGCTGGCCGCCGCGTCCCGGGCCGCGTCCAGGACCAGGTCGGTGAACTCGGTGATCCCGTGGAAGCGGTTCGCGTACCCGGACGGGTCGACCTGGATCTCCAGCCAGCGGGAGCCGTCGGCCCGGTCGTCCTCGGCCGCCTCGCGGACCAGACGCCGTACGTCGTCCTCCGTGCGCAGCACCGAGCGCGCGATGTCGTAGAGCCGCTGGAACCGGAACCACCCGCGCTCGTCGGCCGCCGACAACTCCGGCGGCCAGTCGGTGCGCAGCGCATCGGGCAGCCGGACGCCGTGCTTGTCCGCCAGCTCGACCAGGGTCAGGTGCCGCATCGACCCGGAGAAGTGCAGATGCAGGTGTGTCTTCGGCAGCACCCGCAGATCCCGCTGCGTCATTACCGAAGGTTACCGAGCCCCCACCCGTCGAGAGAAATCAGCTCAGCAACTTCGCGATCCGGCCGACTCCCTCGGCCAGGTCCGCGTCGCCGAGGGCGTAGGACAGCCGGAGGTATCCGGGGGCGCCGAAAGCCTCGCCGGGCACCACGGCAACCTCGGCCTCGTCGAGGATGATCTCGGCCAGTTCCGCCGACGTCGACGGGGTCCGCCCGTTGATGTCCTTGCCGAGCACGCCCTTGACCGACGGGTACGCGTAGAACGCGCCGGTCGGCTCGGGGCACTCGATGCCGGGGATCTCGTTCAGCAGCCGGACCATGGTCTGCCGGCGCCGGTCGAACGCCGTCTTCATCTCCTCGACCGCCGACAGGTCGCCGGTCAGCGCGGCGATCGCGGCCCGCTGGGCCACGTTGCAGACGTTCGAGGTCTGGTGCGACTGCAGGTTGGTCGCGGCCTTGATCACGTCCTTCGGGCCGATCATCCAGCCGACCCGCCAGCCGGTCATCGCGTACGTCTTCGCGACACCGTTGAGCACGACGGTCTTGCCGGCCAGCTCCGGCACCACGACCGGGATCGAGGTCGACTTCACGTCGCCGTACGTCAGGTGCTCGTAGATCTCGTCGGTGATCACCCAGAGGTCGTGCTCGAGCGCCCAGCGGCCGATCTCCGCGATGGTCTCCGGGCTGTCCACCGCGCCGGTCGGGTTGGACGGCGAGCAGAACAGCAGGGCCTTGGTCTTCTCGGTCCGGGCCGCCTCGAGCTGCTCGACCGTGACGCAGTAGTTCTGCGACTCGTCGGCGAGCACCTCGACCGGCACGCCGCCGGCCAGCCGGATGGTCTCCGGGTAGGTCGTCCAGTACGGCGCCGGCAGCAGCACCTCGTCACCGGGGTCGAGCAGGGTCGCGAAGGTGTTGTAGACCGCGTGCTTGCCGCCGTTCGTGACCAGGACCTGGGCGGCCTCGATCTCGTAGCCGGAGTCGCGCCTGGTCTTGTCGACGATCGCTTGCTTCAGCTCGGGCAGACCCCCGGCCGGGGTGTAGCGGTGGTTCTTCGGGTCCCGCGCGGCCGCGACGGCCGCCTCGACGATGTAGTCCGGCGTCGGGAAGTCCGGTTCGCCGGCGCCGAACCCGATCACCGGGCGCCCGGCCGCCTTGAGGGCCTTGGCCCTGCTGTCCACCGCCAGCGTCGCCGATTCACTGATGGCGCCGATCCGCGCCGAGATCCTGGAACCCATGCGCCCATCCTGGCACCCGGCCGCCGCGCCCCGCGGTGCGGTACCACCAGGCGTACGCCGTACCGCCCGCGAAGTTCCCGTGATCCGGGGAACACGCTGGGGGTGTGGTCCGTTGGGACCGGGTGGAGGCTGTATGGTTCTGGTCGCGGTACGGCGCCCGCTGAGGGGTCGTTCGGGTGGAGCCTCAGTTCGACCAGGTGGCTCGAACCCCGTACACTCTTCTAGTCCGGGCGTTGGTGGCCCTGATCCGGCATGCCCGAGATCAGGTCCCGTGCGGCGTCCGGAGGATTGCAGAGGGCACTAGCTCAACTGGCAGAGCATCGGTCTCCAAAACCGAAGGTTGGGGGTTCAAGTCCCTCGTGCCCTGCAAATCCTGACCGGCGCAGGGCCGGTCAGGCCGCCGCTAGCGAAAGAGGTAGGTCGTGACGGAGACGCGCACCCCGGCACCGTCCGGCGCCGGCAAGCCTGCGGAAGGCAAGCAGGGCAGGGGCCTGCTGCGCTTCTACCGCCAGGTGGTTGCCGAGCTCCGCAAGGTCGTCTGGCCGACTCGCAAGCAGCTGTCCACCTACTTCGTGGTCGTCCTGACCTTCGTGGTGTTCGTCATCGCGATCGTCTCGGTCCTCGACCTCGCCTTCGGCTGGGCGATGTTCAAGATCTTCGGCTGAGGTTTCCGGCCGCTCACGAATGCCAAGGTCCCGGGCCGCGGCCCGACCCGACGCCAGACAAGACCCCGATGCACAGATGACGGAGTACAACGTGTCCGAGCGCGACGACGAGGTCCTCGACCTGGAGGACGAGTTCGACGTATCCGCTGACTCCGACGACGACCTCGATCTCGACTTCGACGAGAACGCCACCGACGACGACCTGTTCGGTGACGACGACGATGACGACGACCCGTTCGCGGACCTCGACGACGAGGCCGTCGACGTCGACGAAGACGATGACGAGGACGACGAGGAGTACTCCGCCGACGACGAGGCCGAGGAGCCGCCGGCCGACGAGGACGTCTCCGACGACGAGCCGGTCGTGGTGGTCGCCGCCGCCGACGAGGCCGAGGCCCCCGAGGTGGTGACCGAGGCCGACGTCGAGGACGCCGCCGAGGAGCTGGCCGAGGAGACCGCCGAGACCGCGCCGGAGAGCACCGAGGAGGTGCCCGCCGCCGCCGACGAGCTGGTCTTCTCCAGCGACGCCGCCGCTACGCCGGACGCCGGCGACGAGGCCGACGACGACGCCGATGTGGACGCGCTCGCCGTGGCCGCCGCCGCGACCGAGGACGACGAGGTCGCCGAAGAGGACGCCGAGCCGGAGGAGCCGGGCGACCCGCTCGAGGAGCTGCGCAGCCGGCTGCGCTCGCAGATCGGCGACTGGTACGTGGTGCACACGTACTCAGGGATGGAGAACCGGGTCAAGGGCAACCTGGAGAACCGGATCAACTCCCTGAACATGGAGGACTACATCTTCGAGATCATCGTGCCGACCGAAGAGGTCGCCGAGATCAAGAACGGGCAGCGCCGGATGGTCAAGCGCACGGTGCTCCCCGGCTACGTGCTGGTCCGGATGGACCTGACCGACGAGTCCTGGTCGACCGTGCGGCACACGCCGTCGGTGACCGGCTTCGTCGGGAACAGCCAGAAGCCGGTCCCGCTCAGCCTCGAAGAGGTGGAGAAGATGCTCGCTCCGGCCGTCGTGGCGGCGGCCGAGCAGGCGGCTGCCGAAGCCGGCGCCGCACCCGCCAAGACCGCGGCCAAGAAGAAGGTCGAGGTCGCCGACTTCGGTGTGGGCGACTCGGTCATGGTGGTCGACGGGCCGTTCGCGACCCTGCACGCCACAGTCACGGAGATCAATGCCGAGGCCCAGCGGATCAAGGCCCTGGTGGAGATCTTCGGCCGGGAGACCCCGGTGGAACTCAGCTTCAACCAGATCCAGAAAGTCTAAGGACCCGACAGAATGCCTCCCAAGAAGAAGATCGCTGCCCTGGTCAAGGTGCAGCTCCAGGCCGGTGCCGCGACGCCGGCACCGCCGGTCGGTACCGCGCTCGGTCCGCACGGCGTCAACATCATGGAGTTCTGCAAGGCGTACAACGCCCAGACCGAATCCATGCGCGGCAACGTGATTCCGGTCGAGATCACCATTTACGAAGACCGCTCCTTCACCTTCGTCACCAAGACGCCGCCGGCGCCGGAGATGATCAAGAAGGCCGCCGGTCTGCAGAAGGGCTCGCCGGTCCCGCACAAGGACAAGGTCGGCAAGATCACCAAGGACCAGGTCCGCGAGATCGCCACCACCAAGATGCCGGACCTGAACGCCCGCGACATCGACGCCGCGATGAAGATCATCGAGGGC
This sequence comes from Kribbella sp. NPDC048837, assembly GCF_055586945.1. Classification (NCBI taxonomy): domain Bacteria; kingdom Bacillati; phylum Actinomycetota; class Actinomycetes; order Propionibacteriales; family Kribbellaceae; genus Kribbella; species Kribbella sp. NPDC048837. The sequence continues at coordinate 568,757 of NZ_JBVJHF010000004.1, read as the reverse complement.
ACCGCCCGTTCGATGGGTGTCACCGTCGACGGCTGAGTCCGTTCAGCGGTACGACGTGAGTCCGGCGGGCAGACCGCCGTACGAACGAGCAGCACGAGCACGCAGTTGTGGCAGGGCGAAGCGCCGCCCGGAGACCACATCCCAGAGAGGAAACGCAATGGCACAGCGCAGCAAGGCTTACCGCGCGATCGCGGACAAGATCGACTTCGACCACTTGTACACGCCGCTCGAGGCGGTCCGGCTGGCCAAGGAGGCCGCCGGCGGCAAGAAGTTCAACTCGACGGTCGACGTCGCGATGCGCCTCGGGGTCGACCCCCGCAAGGCCGACCAGATGGTGCGCGGCACCGTCAACCTTCCGCACGGCACTGGCAAGACGGCACGGGTCCTCGTCTTCGCCACCGGTGAGAAGGCCGAGGCCGCGAAGGCCGCCGGCGCCGACTTCGTCGGCGACGACGACATGATCAAGAAGGTGACCGACGGCTGGCTCGACTTCGACGCCGTCGTCGCGACTCCTGACCTGATGGGCAAGGTCGGCCGGCTCGGCCGCGTCCTCGGCCCGCGTGGTCTGATGCCGAACCCGAAGACCGGCACGGTGACCCCGGACGTGGTCAAGGCCGTGAACGACATCAAGGGCGGCAAGATCGAGTTCCGGGTCGACCGGCACGCGAACCTGCACTTCATCATCGGCAAGGCGTCGTTCGACGAGGCCCAGCTGGTGGAGAACTACAGCGCCGCGCTCGAGGAGATCCTCCGGCTCAAGCCGGCCAGCTCCAAGGGCCGCTACATCAAGAAGACGGTCTTCTCGACCACGATGGGACCGGGTGTCCAGGTTGACCCCAACCTGAGCCGCAACCTGCTCGAGGAGCAGAGCGCCGACGCCTGAGCCGACTCAGCACCAGAAGGACCCCGGGATCTCCCGGGGTCCTTCTGTTTTCGGGGGGGGGCTTCAGGGGGACTGCTTCAGCGGCTCAGGCGGAGCGGGAGATCGCCGGTCTGCACGGTCCAGCCGTCCCGGTGTTCCTCGAGGATCGTGCCCGGGGCGGCGGCCGACGGCGTTCGTACGACGTCTGTCCTGGTGATGACGTGGGTCGCGCCGGCGAGCTGGACCCTGGCTTGGGGTGAGGTCACGTTGAGGGCCGCGGCCTTGCGCCGTACGACGTGGGACGGCTCGGTCAGGTCGAGGAGCATCTCCTCGTCGGTGAAGAACGGCGCCTCGCTCGCGGCGGCGGGATCCTGGGGCTCACCCGGATCGCCGGCCACGAGCCGCGGGACCGCCTCGTCCAGACACGGGCCGAGCAGTTCGCGCCAGGCCTGCATGATCCCGGTGCCGTTCAGGTCCTCGGGGAGCGGTGCGATCCGCTGGGCGAGGATCGCGCCGGTGTCGAACTCGGCCGCGGTCCGGTGCACGGTCGCGCCGACCCGTTCGTCGCCCTCGTAGATCAGCCGCTGCGGCGTCGGACCTCGCCCGGCCGGCAGCGGTGACGGGTGGCAGTTGATCGCGCCGTACTTCGGAAGGTCCAGGATCTCCGCCGGAATCAGCCGGGGGAACGCGGCCGAGATGATCACGTCCGGTCGCAGCGCGTCGATCACCGGCGCGGCCACGGTCCGGAGCTTCCGTGTGATCAGTACGTTCGTCTGGTCCGGGAGATCCGTCACCATCGGCCGGCTCTCGCCGTACCGCCCGCTCTCCGGCAGCGTCACCACCAGCACCAGCTCATGCCCGTTCCGCTCCGCGAACTCGTGCACCAACCGGAACCCCGGTAGGAACGCGTTCAACCCGACAATCCGCAAACCCACACCCGTCTGTACGTCCGTCACATCCCCCACGGTTCCACGCTCCAGGTCCTCCCGCATGAAGGGAAACAGATCTGAGCCGCGGTCAGGCGGGGAAGCGGGTGGTGATGAGGTCGGGGGTCAAGGTGGAAGGGGTGGCGTGGCCGGAGAGGCGGAGGGAGTGGTCTAGCTCGGTGGACAGGTCGGTGAGGAGGCGGGTGACGCCGGCGGAGGAGTCCACGGTGAGGGCCCAGAGGGCGGGACGGCCGACGAAGACGGCGCGGGCGCCGAGGGCCAGGGCGGTGAGGATGTGCTCGCCGCGGCGGATGCCGCCGTCGACGTAGATCTCCGCACTCGTGCCGGCCAGGGCCTCGGCGATCTCGGGGAGGGCCTGGGCGGTGGGGATCGCGCCGTCGAGCTGGCGGCCGCCGTGGTTCGACACGATGATGCCGGCGGCGCCCGCGTCCGCGCACCGCTTGGCGTCGTCCCCGCGCAGGACACCTTTGACCACGACCGGCAGACCGGTGCGTTCGGCGAGCCAGCCGATCACGTCGGGGGTCAGGTCGTCGGCCTTGTCGAGGTCGTCGTCACTCCAGTCGCCCTCGGGCAGGTTGGCCAGCAGCTGTCCCGGCTGGACGAGATCCCAGACGATCGGCCCGTCGTCTTCCTTCCGGCCGACCACCGGGGTGTCGACGGTGAGCACGATCGCCCGCGCGCCGCCCTCGACCGCGGCGTCGAGCATACGACGGGTGATGTCGCGATTGCGGACGATGTAGATCTGCAGCCACCAGGGCACTCCGGTCGCGCCGAGGTCGGCGAACTTCGTCCCGGCGTTGCTGGAGATCCCGAGCAGCGACTTCGCCGCGCCCACACCGCGCGCCATCGCGAGCTCGCCGTCGGGGTCGACCAACCGGTGCAGCGTCGACGGCGCGACCAGGATCGGCGCGTCGACCTGCGTGCCGAGGATGGTCGTGCCGAGGTCGATCGTGGAGACGTCGTTCAGCACGTGGGGCCGGAACCGGAACGCCGACCAGGCAGCGACGGCCTCGCCGGCGCTGATCCCGCCGGCCGAGCCCTGCCGGAAGTACCGATGCACGGCCTCGGGCAGCTTCTCGGCGGCCCCGGCTTCAAGAGTGTCGATCCATCGCATGCGGCCCATCGTTGCACCGGTTTCGGCCGCCTCGGGGCGAATTTCCGGAAGAGTGCCTGGAGAATGCCGACCTGGTTCCGGCGGAGTTCCGGTGTGGACAAACGCGGGGCGGGGGTTGGAGATGACGGGTAAAGTAGAGGGCATGACGCGGTATGGGCGGCGATTTCCACGCCCCGGCCGGCACGACGGTGCCGACGGGGTGAGCTGCTGCTGCGCTCTCTCCTGAGGTGACCGCGGCCGACCGGGGTGGATCCCCCGTCGAGACCGTCATCCTGGAGAGAAACCCATGTCCGTCCTCACTTCGGCAGAACTGCACGCTGCCCTCGCCCTGCGCGACCTCACCGATCCCGCCCAGGGACCCCACGCAATTCAACTGATCGTCGACTCGCTGCGGACGGCGCTCAGCACCTCCTGGCCTTACACGGAGATCTGGATCCGTCGCGACCATCCCGTGGTCCCGCTGGCCGACAACTACGACAACCTCGGGTACGCCGGGGACGCGGTGACCCGGGACGCCCGCTACACGCGCTACGCGTCGGAGACCGAAGTCCTGCGAAGTCACACGTCGGCGATGATCCCGCCCGCGCTGCGTGAGCTCGCGGCGTCCGAGTCGTCCGACGTACTGATGATCTGCGCGGGCATCTGCTACCGCCGCGACTCGGTCGACTGGCAGCACACCGGTACTCCGCACCAGCTCGACCTGTGGCGGATCAGTCGCAACGTCACGCTCGGAGAGCCCGAGCTGGAAGACATGATCGCCCGGCTGGTCGACACCATCCTGCCGGGTCAGACGTACCGGACTGTTCCCGCGGTACACCCGTACACGATCCACGGCCGGCAGATCGACGTTCTGCTGGGCGATGAGTGGATCGAGATCGGTGAATGCGGCGTCGCCGCGCCCGCTGTCCTCCGTCGCGCCGGTCTGGACGACAGCTGGACCGGGCTGGCGCTGGGTTCGGGGCTCGACCGGCTTCTGATGCTCCGCAAGGGCATCCGCGACATCCGGTTGCTCAGGTCAACGGATCCGCGGGTGGCGGGTCAGCTGCTGGACCTGTCGCCGTACAAGTCGGTCTCGTCGATGCCGCCGGTACGCCGTGACCTGTCGGTCGTGGTCGGCGCGTCAACCGACGTGTCGGCGGAGGTGCTCGGTGACAAGGTCCGCGACGCGCTCGGAGCGGACGCCGATGCCGCGGAGTCGCTGGAGGTGCTCGGGGAGACGTCGTACGACGACCTGCCGGCGCCTGCCCGTGAGCGTCTCCAGCTGACTCCGGGTCAGCGGAACCTCCTGGTCAGACTCGTCCTCAGACCGGTGGACCGCACGCTCACCGACTCCGAGGCGAATGTCCTGCGGGACAAGGTCTACCAGGCACTGCACGAGGGTCCTGTCCTGGAGCTGATCGGAGGTTAGTGCCTGCGCACCTCGCGCGAGGCGACGACGAACGCGCACAGGGCGAGCGGCAGCTCCAGGAGGAGCGCCTCGGCCAAGGAGAGGCTCCGGTCGACGCCGGCCGCCGCTGTGCTGACGTCGAACCAGGCGTCGGCGATCAGCAGCGTCCCCGCCGCCATCGCGGTCAAGGCGGCGTACCTGTTGCGGGTGTGCAGCAGGTACGCCGTCAGCCCGGCGGCGGTCGCGGTCCCGCAGTCGAGGCCGATCCAGGCGAGCTTCCAGTGGTCGGCCTGGTAGGTGCTCGGCAGGGTGACCGCGAGGATCAGGCACCAGGGGAGGAGCACGGCCGCGACGCCCGCGGCGACGAGCGCGGCCAGGCCGCCGGGGGACCGGCGTGGGCGGATCCTGCCGTCCAGCCGTCCCTCGGCGATGTAGTCGTCCAGCGCGTCGGCCACGCGGTCGTCGATCGCGTCCCCGAGCCTGCCGTTCACGGTGGTGGCAAGTCTGCCGTCGAGTGTCGTCGTCATACCGTCGAGCATTCCGGCGCCGGCCGTCCGGCACAGTCCGGCCAGCCCACGAACCGGGGTGGGGTTACCCCCCGGTGAGGACCGTGGGATATCCCGATGTCGGGACTGGGAGCGGCGACGTAGGTTGTGTCGTGCGACCGGCGCCGAGACGGGGAGGTGGTTCGGGTGACGGAGATCGCGAGTCCGGTTCCCCGGACGCCGTGGCGGCTGTGGCGGTCGCCGTACTTGTGGTTGGCAACGATCCACCTGCTCGGCGACGCGGTCGTCGTGCTGACGTCCGGCCTCCTGGTGCTGGGCCTGATGATCGTCGCCGTCCTGGCCTGGCCGCTCGCGTACGTCGGCATCCCGCTGACCTTCGGCGCGAGCCGGCTCGTGTACCTGGTGGCCGCGTGGGAAGTGAAGCGGGCCCGGATCACCCGGGGGCAGGCGATCCCGCCGCTGATCCTGCCGCCGTCGATCGGCTCCCGGACCGCCGACGCCCGGCGCGCGCTGACCGACCGGGCCCTGTGGCGGCAGTTCCTGTACTACGTCCTGCTGTTGCCGCTGGCAATGATCTGGATCGCGGTGATCGTGGTCGCCTGGTCGATACCACCGGTGCTGATCGCGTTGCCGGCGTACTACGAGCGCTTCGCCGCGGGGCAGGCGCAGCTCGGGCCGTTCGTGATCGACACGATCACGAAGGCCTCGCTGGTGGCGGCGATCGCGGCGGTGTTCCTGCTGGTGGCGTCGCCGTGGCTGATCCGGGGGGCATCGACCCTGGACGCGGAGCTCGCGCGGAGGTTGCTCGGCCGGTCCGAGAACCGTGCGCTGGCCGAGCGCGTGACCAAGCTGGTGGAGAGCCGGCGGCAGGTGGTCGACTCGGTCGAGGCCGAGCGGCGGCGGATGGAGCGCGACCTGCACGACGGCGCCCAGCAGCGGCTGGTCTCGCTCGCGATGACGCTGGGGCGGGCGAAGAACCGGCTCGGGGCGAGCGATCCGATCGTCCGCGGCCTGATCGAGGACGCGCACTCCGAGGCGCTGCAGGCGATCGCCGAGATCCGCGACCTGACCCGGGGACTGCATCCACCGGTGCTGACGGACCGCGGTCTCGACGCGGCGATCTCGGCGGTCGCCGCTCGGTCGCCGGTGCCCGTGCGGGTGCAGGTCTCGGTCGATCCGCGGCCGTCGCTGACGGTCGAGTCGATCGCGTACTTCGTCGTGACGGAAGCGCTGACGAATGTCGCCAAGCACGCCGAGGCGGCGCAGGCCTGGGTCACGGTCGAACGCATCGGCAGGCACCTCCGGATCGAGGTGCGCGACGACGGGAAGGGCGGCGCGCAGGCAACCCTCGGCAGCGGGATCAAGGGGCTGGGCAGCCGCGTCGGGGCCGTCGACGGACTGCTCACCCTGGTCAGCCCCCGCGGCCTCGGGACCGTGCTGATCGCCGAGGTGCCCTGTGACTGAGTGGCCTGGGACTGAGCGCCGTGTGATCGAGGAGGCAGCGGGAATGCGGGTGGTGATCGCCGAGGACTCGGTGCTCCTGCGAGAGGGCATCGTGCGGTTGCTCGAGGAGGAGGACTGCACCGTGGTCGCCGCGGTCGGTGACGCGGACGGCCTGCTGAAGGCGGTGGACGAGCACCGGCCGGACGTCTGCGTGGTCGACGTCCGGATGCCACCGACGTTCACCGACGAGGGGTTGCGCGCCGCACTCGTGATCCGCGAGCAGTTCCCGCAGATCGGCGTCCTGGTGCTCTCGCAGTACGTCGAGGAGCGGTATGCCAGCGAACTGATCGGCGGAAACCCCGGCGGGGTCGGCTATCTGCTCAAGGACCGGGTCGCGGACGTGGATCAGTTCATCGACGGGCTGCGCCGGGTCAGTGACGGCGGAGCCGCACTCGATCCGGAGGTGATCTCACAACTGCTGGTGCGATCGCGGAAGGTGGGTCCGCTGGCCGTGCTGAGCCCGCGGGAACAGGACGTTCTCCGGGCGATGGCGGAGGGCAAGTCGAACGGCGGGATCGCGCAGGCGCTGGTGGTCGGTGAAGGGGCGGTGGAGAAGCACATCAGCAGCATCTTCCTGAAGCTCGGACTCGCGCCGACGGACGGCGAGCACCGGCGGGTGCTCGCCGTACTCAAGTACCTGGAATCGTGATGACGCCCGCGCAGCGGAGGATGCTGATCATCGGGCTGGTGCCGGTGCTGGTGCTGGTCGTCACCGGGGCCGCGGTGACCGTGTCGTCGATCGGCGGGAAGCTGCCGTTCAGCTACTCGGCGTCGTTCGCACCGGGGGCGCAGGGAGTCCGGGTCGTGTCTGATGTCCCGGCCCAACTGCTGGCCAGTGCGGACGATCAAGTGCATGTGACCGTCGACGGGTCGTATGCGGTGGCCAAGCCCGCCGTTGACATCTCGACGGTCGATGGCGTGCTGGCGATCGGCACCAGCTGTCCGGATGTGCATTGCCGGGCGGATCTGACCGTGGAGGTCCCGGCGGCGTCCGTCGTGCAGGCCAAGGTCGAGCAGGTCTCGCTCGATGTCGTCGGGGTCGCGTCACCGTTGACGGTGGACGCCAATGACGGTTCGGTCGACATGACCCGGCTGCGGAGTCCGCGGGTTTCGGTGGATGCGCTTCGCGGGTCGATCAGCCTGATGTTCGACGACCCGCCCGATCAGGTGACAGCCACCGCCAGCGACGGGTCTGTCACTGTTCAGTTGCCCGGGTCAGCGACGTACTCGGTCGATGCGGTCAGTGCACAGGGCTCCAACCAGCTGGACATCCCCAACGATCCGTCCTCCAGCCATCACCTCTATCTCCGGACGAGCGATGGCAGCATCACGGTGCAGTAGGAAGGCGGGAGATCTGCGTCAGTCCAGGGCGGCGCAGAAGGCTTGGGCCTTGGTGGTGATCATGTCCCAGCTGGCGGCGGCGACGTCAGCGGGGGAGACGACGTCGGTGCCGGCGCTGACGGCGAGGGCGCCGGCGGCGAGGTAGTCGCGGGCGTTGCCCGCGTTGATGCCGCCGGACGGCACGAGGGGCACGCCGGGGAACGGGCCGTTGAGGTCCTTGAAGTACTTCGGGCCCAGTTGGTGAGCGGGGAAGATCTTCACGGCATCTGAGCCGAGCGCCAACGCCGTCATCACCTCGGACGGCGTGAAGGCCCCGAGGATGACGGGAATGCCGGCGGTACGCGCGGTCTCCGCGATGGCGGCCGCGTCCGGGCCCTGGCCGGGCGTGACGAGGAACTGCGCGCCGGCGTCGATCGCCTGCTTCGCCTGCGCGCCGGTCTGGACCGTGCCCGCGCCGACGACCGCGCCGGTCTCGGCGGCCGTGGAGGCGGCGCGTTCGAGGTGCCGGGGGAGATCGGGCGTGGTGTAGGTCAGCTCCACGACGTGGATGCCGCCGGCGACCAAGGCCGCGCACAGGTCGCGGGCGTCGGAGATCTCCGGCGCCCGGACGACGGTCAGTACGCGATCGGCACGGAGCAGATCCAGGGTGGTGGTCATGCGACTTCCTCTCGGACAGGAGTACGGCGGACCGCGCGGCCCGGCAGTGCGTCGGTGCGATGACCGTCGTCGATGACGGGGACGCCGTTGACCAGGACGTACGGGATGCCAGTGGCCTGCTGGCGGGGAATCTCGAAGGTGGCCGTGTCCTCGACCGCGTCCGGGTCGAAGAGGACCAGATCGGCCTGGTAGCCGACCCGGACCAGCCCGCGATCCGTGAGTCGCAGCCGCCGGGCCGGGCGACCGGTGAGGTGGTGGATACAGTCGGCCAGCTCCAGTACGCCGAGCTCGCGGACGTACCGGGCCAGATAGCGCGGGAACGTGCCCCACGACCGCGGATGCGGCTTCCCGCCGACCAGGATCGCGTCCGACCCACCGGTGTGGCTCGGGTGCCGCATGATCGCCCGCACGTTCTCCTCGTGGCCGACGTGCTGCAGGATCGAGGTCGCCAGGTCGTCGGCGATGAGCAGGTCGAAGAACACGTCCGCCGGCGGCCGGTTGGTCGACGTGGCGATCGCGGCGATGGTGTGGCCGACGGTGTCGTTCAGGGCCGGGTTCCGGACGCCGCCGATCTCGATGGTGTCCCACTCGATCACGCAGCCGTGGCACCCGTCGGAGCCGACCTGCTCCATCTCATAGGCGATCCGTTCCCGCGCGGCCGGGTCCCGGAGCCGGGCCAGCAGGGCGTCCGGGCCGCCCTCGGCGGTCCAGCTGGGCAGCGTCGCCGCCAGAGTGGTTGCCCCAGGCAAGTAGGGGTAGGTGTCGGTGGTGACGTCGACGCCCGCGCCGAGGGCCTTGTCGATCATCGCGACCAGCTCGGCGCCGCGACCCCGGTTCGGCGCGAAGTTCATCACCGCGTGGGTCAGGTGCAGCGCGCACCCGGAACGCCGGGCGATCTCGACCATCTCGCCGTACGCGTCGAGGGCGCCCTCGCCGTACGAGCGCTGGTGCGGGCCGTAGTAGCCGCCGTACTGCGCGACGATCTCGCAGAGCTCGACCAGCTCGTCGGTGGTCGCGAACATACCTGGGGTGTAGGTGAGGCCGCTGCTCATCCCGACCGCGCCCTGCTGGAGTCCCTCGGCCAGCAGCCGCTTCATCTCGTCCAGTTCGGCCCGCGAGGCCGGCCGGTTCGAGGTGCCGACGACCATCATCCGCAGCGTGCCCTGCGGGACCAGGTACGCCGCGTTGCAGGCGATGCCCTGATCGAGCCGGTCGAGGTAGCCGGCGACCGTGGACCAGCTGAAGTCGAAGTCGTCGGGTTCGCCGTTCCAGCCGGCGATCTGGCGGCGTACGGCGGTCCGGGTCGGGTCGTCGATCGGCGCGAACGACAGGCCGTCCTGGCCGAGCACCTCCAGCGTGACGCCCTGGCTGACCTTCGCGGTGTGGTCCGGGTTCGCCAGGATCTGCAGGTCGGAGTGCGCGTGCATGTCGATGAACCCGGGCGCCAGGACCAGCCCGTCCGCGTCGATCGTCCGCCGGGCCGCCGGCAGGTCGTCGCCGATGGCCACGATCCTCCCGCCGTCGACCGCCACATCGGCCCGGACGCCGGCCGCGCCGGAACCGTCCAGCACCAACGCGCCGGTGATCAGGAGATCGGCCATGTCAGAAGAACGTCCGGACCAGGTCGACGACGACCGGGTCGGCCGCGTCCGGGTCGTCCACGACCGGGATCAGTCCCCACTTGTCGAACGCCGTACAGGGGTGGGACAAGCCGACCCGGAGCTCGTCGCCGATCACCACCGCGACGTCGCCGAACTCCAGGTAGCCGTGCTGGTCGTTGAGCTTGGTGACTGTCATCCCGGTGGCCGCGAGGACCGGCGAGCCCTCGTCCCGCGGCCGGATCAGCTGCGCCTCGGGCAGGTCCTGGTCGAACGGCAGATCGCGCCGTCCCGCGTCGAAGATCGCGAGCCCGGGCTCGGGCTGGGAGGTGATCCGGATCCACCCGTGCATCGCCGGCACCAGCTGGTCGCCGTCCGTCCGGGGCGTCTCGCCGAGCGGCGACATTCGCCGATAGAGGCCGTCGTCGTGGGAGATGTACGCACCGGACCGCAGCACCACCCGCGCGCCTTCGCCGGCGAGTGACGCGAGCACCTTCGCGACCTGCTCGAAGTACTGGCTTCCGCCCGCACTGACGACCGGTACGACGTCCTCGTCGTACAGGTCCCGCAGCCGATGATGGACCGCGGCCAGGTCCCGCAGGTACGCGCGGACCTCCTCGAGGTCGGCCTCGTCCACGCCGTGCCCGATCGCGCCCTCGTACCCGGCGACCCCGGCGAGCCGCAGCGTGGTCGCCGCCGCGATCGCCTCGCCGACGGCCACCGCGGTCTCGGCGTCCCGCGCGCCGGTCCGGCCGCCGATGCCGCCGACCTCGACCAGTACGTCGAGGGGTCGGGCATCGGGACCGACGTACGCCGATCGCGCCGCCTCCATGATCTCGATCGTCCGGACCGAGTCGGCCCAGACCAGCACCTCGAACTCCGGGTCGGCCGCGAGCTCGTCGGCGATCCAGCGCAGTTGCAGCGGGGAGATCACCTCGTTCGCGATCAGCACCCGGCGAACGCCGTACGCGCGGGCGACGCCGAGCTGGAAGACATTGGCCAGCGTGATCGCCCAGGAACCGGCGTCGAGCTGCATGGCCCAGAGCGCGGGCGCCATCGTGGTCTTGCCGTGCGGCGCGAGCTCGACGCCGTGGCGGGCACACCAGCGCGCCAGGGTGTCCACGTTGTGCCGCAGGCCGGGCGCGGACAGGGTCATCAGCGGAGTCGGCAGCTGCGAGAGCTTGGGTTTGCCGGCCAGCACCTCGGCGACGGTCCGGCCCCAGAACGTGGGCGGAAGGGCTTTGTCCTGCCAGCTCACCTGCTGGTCGGCGAGAGCGGCGACGGCGTCGGCATCGTAAGCAGGCATCTGACCCCCTGGTCGGTGGAATTGCAGTATATGCAACGCGCGTTGCGCATACTGACCTACGGTTGTAACATCACGCCCAAAGTTGCGTCAATGACGGGTGTTTCACACCTATCCCATCACCTCGCACCCGTGGAGTGCCGATGCGCGAACCGCTCCCTGAGACGCCCGCCGCGATCTGCGTCGGCGAGGCGATGATCATGCTGGCCGGGGAGACGGGGGTGCCGCTGGCCGACGTGGAGAAGTTCCGGCGCTCGGTGGGTGGGGCCGAGTGCAACGTGGCCGGTGGACTGGCCGCGCTGGGGGTCGCGACCGGCTGGATCTCGCGGCTCGGTGACGACGGGTTCGGGGAGCACGTACTGCGTGATCTGCGGACGCGGGGCGTCGAGGTCGATGGTGTCGAGCTGGACTCCGCCCGGCCGACCGCACTGTATGTGAAGGAGTCCCAGGACGGGCGCTCCCGGATGCACTACTACCGGTCCGGGTCCGCTGCCTCGGCCATGGATCCGGAGTTCCTGGATCGGCCGGCGGTGCGGGATCGGCTGACGAGCGCCGATCTGGTGCACACCACCGGCATCACTGCGGCGATCTCCGGTACTGCGGCGGCGATGCTGGAACGGTTGGCCGAAGAGCCGCGCAGTTTCGTGTTGAGTGTCGACCTGAACTGGCGGCCCGCGCTCTGGCGGGACAAGGACCCGGAGCCGCTGTGGCGGGTGCTCCGCGCGGCTGACGTCGTACTGATCGGTGCGGACGAGGCTCTGGTGTTCGCCGGGACCAGTGACCCGGCTGAGCTGCACGAACGTCTCGGTCGGCGGTGCACGCTGGTGGTGAAGAACGATGCGCACACTGCGCTCGTGCTGGAGCCGGATGGCCGTCGGACCGAGGTTCCGGCGCTCACTGTCGCGGTGGTCGAGCCGGTGGGTGCGGGTGATGCGTTCGCGGCCGGCTTCCTGGCTGGCACGTTGCAGGGTTTGCCGATGAAGCAGCGGCTGCGGCTCGGGCACTTGAGCGCGGCCGCGGTCCTGGTCGCGCCCGAGGATCACGCGGCGCCGTTGGAGCTCGCTGTCCGGGAGCGGCTGCTCGCCTGCTCCGATGAGGAGTGGGCCGCGACGAAGATCGGTGCGGCATGAGTCAGAGTCTCGGGAGAGCTCTGCAGATCCTCGCCAGCCTGGGGGAGGGTGAGCGATCGCTGGACCAACTGGCGACCGAGCTGGGTGTTCACAAGACCACAGTGCTGCGGCTGCTGCGCACGATGGAGGCAGAGCGGTTCGTACGACGTGACGACGCGCATCGCTACCGGCTGGGCTCGCGGCTGTTCGCGTTGGCGGAGACGGCTCGCGAGCAGCACGTCGTACGGGATGTGGCGGCGCCGCACTTGCGGCAGCTGAATCAGAAGACCGGGCAGACCGTGCATCTGGCTGCCTGGGAGAACGGTGAGGTCGTCTACATCGACAAGCTGGACAGTGTGCGGTCGGTGCGGATGTACTCGCAGGTCGGCGTACCGGCGGCACTGCACTGCACCGCGGTCGGGAAGGTGCTGCTGGCCGCGCAGCCCGAGCGGCAGCGGGAGGCGTTGCTGGCGTCGTTGGACTATCACGGGTACACGGCGAACACGATCACCGATGCAGACCGGCTGCGGGACGAGCTGGCCATCACAACCGAGCGCGGGTGGGCGCAGGACAAGGCCGAGCACGAGTCGTTCATCAACTGTCTCGGTGCGCCGATCAAAGACCGTGACGGGCGGATCGTCGGGGCCGTGTCCCTGTCGGTTCCCGACGTACTGCTGAACTATGACCAGGTGCTCGAGCTCCTGCCTGACCTGCTCGCCACCGCGGCAGCGATCAGTGCCGACTACAACTGAGAGGTGTAAGACCTGATGTCCGACAAGACCGCCATCTCCACCAGCGACGCGCCGGCCCCGATGCCGGTGTTCTCGCAGGGCGTGCGCAAGGGCAACATCCTGCAGGTGTCCGGCCAGGGGTCGGTCGCGCCGAGCGGTGAGTTCGTCTTCACCGGCGACGTGAAGGGCCAGACCACGCAGGTCCTGCAGAACATCGAGGCGATCCTCAAGGCCGGTGGAGCGAGCATCGACGACGTGCTGATGCTGCGCGTCTACCTGACCACGCGCGACGACTTCGCCGCCATGAACGAGGTGTACGCCGAGTTCATGTCCACCCGCACGCCGAGCGGCGTCCTCCCGTCCCGCACCACCGTCTTCACCGGCCTGCCGCTCCCGGACATGCTGGTGGAGATCGACGCCCTCGCCGTCCTCAGCTAACCCCGACCCGGCACCCGGACCAGCCGCTCGTCGTCGACGAACTCCTGGTCCGGGCCCCGGTCCCACCCAAGCTCCTGCCGGTCCGTGAGGTAGGCGAACCAACGGCGTGGGTCGTGGGGGCGTGCCGGGACAGCCGGCGGTCGAGTCGGTCCCACGCAGTCGTGATGCTCACGGGCTGGACCATGTCTGAACCGTTTCCCGTATGGCGGGATACGATGCCGGGATGCAGGAAATGGCCGGGCGGCGGGGGTCGGTGCAGTCGATCGACCGGGCTGTCGCGATTCTTCGGTGCTTCGACGCGCGGACGCCGGATCTGGGGATCAGTGACCTGGCTCGGGCAACTGGGTTGTCGACGAGCACCGTGCATCGGCTGTTGCTGGCGATGCAGGAGAACGGGTTGGTTCGCCAGACCGCTCACCGCAGGTATGCGATCGGGCCGCTGGTCGTGCAGTTGGCTCACAGCGGTGGGATCCCGGCCGGGCTGAGGGACGCCGCGATGCCCGTGCTGCGGCTGCTTCGCGATGACACCGGTGAGACCGCGGCCGTGCACGAGTTGCTGCCGTCCGGTCAGCGCGTCGTTCTCGACCAGGTCGAGAGCCATCACCAGTTGCGCCGTACCTACACGGAGTTCGGCATACCGGTCGCGTTGCCGCTCGGAGCGCCCGGGAAGGCGCTGCTCTCCTTCTTACCGCTGGAGCGGCAGCAGGAGGTTCTCGCCGGCCGCCTCGAGCAGGTGCTGCCGCGAACTATCACCGATCCGGTCGTGCTGGCCGCCCAGTTCGCCGAGATCCGCGCCCGCGGGTTCGCCCTGTCAATGGAGGAACGCACGCCGGGGATCCGCAGCGTGGCGGCACCGGTCTTCGGCTACACCGGCCAGGTGGTCGGCTGCCTGAGTGTCTCCGGCCCCGAGATGCGGCTGCCGGTCGAGCGGATGGAGGAGTTCGGGATGAGGATCGTCGCCGCCGCCTGGACGGTGTCCGAGCTGCTCGGTGCCACACCGGTCGCCCGGGATCGTAGTACTGCGCTGGCCGGCGGCCGGTGATGTCCCAGGCCAAGGATCTGTGGAAGATCGCCCCCGCCGTCTATCTGCCCGCGCTCCTCTACGGCATCGGGCAGGGCGCCATCGCACCGGTCGTCGCGCTGTCGGCCACGCACCTGGGTGCGTCAGTCGCAGTGGCCGGACTGGTCGTCGCGGCCGCCGGACTCGGGCAGGTGATCGGCGACATCCCCGCCGGTGCTCTGACCAACCGCATCGGTGAACGCCGAGCGATGCTGGGCGCGACCGTCCTGGTCGCACTGGCGTTGGCTGCCTGCCTGGTGGTGCCGACAGCGTGGGGTCTGGCGATCGCGATCGGCTGCACCGGACTGGCAGGTGCGGTCTGGGGCCTGGCCCGCCAGGCCTACCTGAGTGAAGCCGTGCCGATCCAGCTCAGGGCGCGTGCACTGTCCACTCTCGGTGGGGTCCAGCGCATCGGTTCGTTCATCGGCCCGTTCCTCGGGGCCGCCGCGATGAAGTTCCTCGGCACCGACGGCGCCTACTGGGTGCACCTCATCGCCGCGCTCCTCGCCTGCGGGGTCCTGCTGAGCCTGCCCGACGTCGAGTCGGTACGTCGTACGCGCGGAAGCCGGCCGGTCGCCGCGCAATCGACGTGGGTGGTGATCCGCGACCACTTCCCGGTGCTGCGGACCCTCGGTGTCGGTGCACTGCTCGTCGGCGCGGTCCGGGCGTCTCGGCAGGTGGTGATCCCGCTCTGGGCGCTGCACATCGGGCTGGATGCGCAGACCACCAGCATCATCTTCGGGCTGTCCGGTGCGGTGGACATGCTGCTGTTCTATCCAGCCGGCTCGGTCATGGACCGACTCGGGCGCAAGTGGGTCGCCGTCCCGTCGATGTTCGTGCTGGGCTTCGCGCATCTGTTGCTGCCGCTGACGCACTCCACCGTGACCCTGACCGCGGTCGCGTTGCTGATGGGCGTCGGCAACGGGCTCGGCGCCGGCGTGATCATGACGCTCGGCGCGGATGCGTCCCCACCGGTCGGCCGGGCCCAGTTCCTCGGTGCGTTCCGGCTGTTCGCGGACACCGGGAACGGTGCCGGGCCACTGCTGCTCGCGGGCGCCACCGCGGTGCTGGGCCTCGGGCCGGCGATCGTGATCATGGCGGTCACGGGGTGGGCGGCCGCGACCGCCATGCATCGCTGGATCCCACCGCATCCACAACCGATTTGATTAAATCCCTGTACACCAGGCACACTGTTCACTGCCGAAGACCGCTGGTCGCTGCCCAGGCAGCTGAAGGTCCCACTCCCGAGTGGGCGGCCCGCGTAGGTGACTTGGACAGTGTGACAGCAGTTCGTATGTTTCACGCCCTTGCGCCTGCGCAGGGGCGTTTTCCTTTTCCAGGGGTCGAGGCAAGGAAGCCAAGAGAAGGAGACCCCATGGCGAGGCCGGACAAGGCAGCCGCTGTCGCCGAGCTCACGGACGAGTTCCGTAGCTCGAACGGCGCCGTGCTGACCGAGTACCGCGGACTCACCGTGGCGCAGCTGCGGCAACTGCGTACTGCGCTCGGTGACGACGTGAACTACGCCGTGGTGAAGAACACGCTGACCAAGATCGCGGCCAAGGACGCGGGTGTCGAGTCGTTCGACTCGCTGCTCGAGGGTCCGTCGGCCATCGCCTTCATCAAGGGCGACCCGGTGGTTGCGGCCAAGAGCCTGCGTGACTTCGCCAAGGCGAATCCCCTGCTCGTCATCAAGGCCGGTGTGCTGGAAGGCAAGGCACTCGGCACCGACGAGATCAACAAACTCGCTGACCTGGAGTCGCGTGAGGTTCTCCTCGCGAAGCTCGCAGGTGCGATGAAGGCGGCTCCGCAGCAAGCGGTGTCGCTGTTCGCTGCTCCGCTGTCGCAGGCCGCGCGCCTGTTCGCGGCGCTGCAGGACAAGCTGCCGGCCGAGGACGCCCCCGTGGCGGACGAGGCGCCGGCCGTGCAGGACACGGTCGAGGCACCTGCCGAGGCGAGCACCGAGGAGACCGCGCCGGCCGAGAGCTGACGCATCTCCCACGCAACACCCCCATCAGTGATCACCCAGCAACATGTTTACGGAAGGACCGCCACCATGGCGAAGCTCAGCACCGAAGAGCTCCTCGGCCAGTTCAAGGAACTGACCCTGCTGGAGCTGTCGGAGTTCGTTAAGGCGTTCGAGGAGGAGTTCGGCGTCACCGCCGCCGCCCCGGTCGCCGTGGCCGCCGCCCCGGGCGCCCCGGCCGCCGCTGCCGAAGAGGCCGCGGAGCAGGACGAGTTCGACGTCGTTCTCGAGAGCGCCGGCGAGAAGAAGATCCAGGTCATCAAGGAGGTGCGCGGTCTCACCAGCCTTGGTCTGAAGGAGGCCAAGGACCTGGTCGAGTCGGCCCCGAAGGCCATCCTGGAGAAGGTCGACAAGGCTGCCGCGGAGAAGGCCAAGGAGGCCCTCGAGGGCGCCGGCGCCACCGTCACCCTGAAGTGACCCGTGCGGCGCGAGCCGCACATCCAGCAGTACGCCGAAGGGCGGTCCTACCCAGGGCCGCCCTTCGTCATGTTGTGTACGAACCCGACCCAGGCGAACGCCCATAACCAACCGGCCACCAGGTCGGACGGGTAGTGCAGTCCGAGCACCAGCTGGGACAGCCCGACGATCACGAGGATGAGGCCGCCGACCGCCAGCCAGATCACCTGCCGGCGCCGGACGCGCAGCAGCAGCACCACGATGGCGACCACGGCCGCGGTGTTGGCGGCATGACCGGCCGGGAACCCGTACTGCGAGACCGTCTCCGGCAGGGGCCACATGTCGGGCCGCGGCCGGCCGACGATCTCCTTCAGCAGCGGGTTGACCGCCCAGACGACACCGACTCCCACCACGAAGACCGCGGCATCCATCCACCGGCGCAGGGCGAGAACGACGGTCAGCAACACGGCCGTGAGTGCTGCGAGCGGAGCCAGATCGGTGATGTCGGTCGTGAGCTGGGCGAGCCGTTCGACCGTCGTACCGCCGGCGTCGTGGAACCGGATCAGCACCCGCTGCTCGCCGGGGATCGATCCCACCTCGACGATCCAGACCGCGAGCAACGCGACGATGCCGGCCGACAACGTCGCGAGGCTCAAGCCGGACGATCTGCGCACCCCCGTGCCGAGACGATCAGACGCCGATTCGGTGCCAGGGGCCCCAGATCGCGAACGTCATGCCGCGACTGGCCTGGATGTTGACGAACAGCGTGTGCCCGTCCGGGCTGAAGGTCGAGCCGGCGAACTCGTCGCCGAACCGGGGAGCTCCGGTGCTGCTGACGAGCCGGTTCAGCGCGATGTCCCACAGCTGACCGCCGCGGGACAGGCCGCGCAGGTAGTTGTCCTCGGTGTTGTCCTCGCAGAGCACCAGGGTTCCCCGCGGGCTGGTGGTGACGTTGTCCGGGAAGTCGAGCGTCGCCCGGTTCGGCGACTGGTAGATCAGCTGCAGCTTCTGCGCCCGGGTGTGGTACGCCCAGATCTGGCCGAAACCGTTGCCGTAGCCACCGACCGGATCCGGACCGGTCTCGGCCACGCCACCACCCTGCGTCGAGCAGAAGTACACGACGTTGTCGTCGTACACCTGGCCTTCCAGCCGGGAGAAGTACGCCGCACCTCGCGCACGACCCTGGTCACCGACGTACACGAGGGCCTGGTCGTTCGTGGTCGGCGCGGTCTGACCCGGTGTGTACGGGAAGGTCGGGGCCGGGTCGTCGATGTCGACCCATTTCACGTCGTACGTCGCCCGCAGCGGCTGCTCGGCGGCCAGGTTCAGGTTCGGGTTGCCCTTGATGGCCAGCATCTGCAACCGGCCACCGTCCTCGAGCCGCCCACTGGTCATCGGGTTCCGGCGCGGGAGGTAGCGGTAGAAGCCGGACGGGAACGCGAAGTTGTCCTCGGTCAGGTAGAGAATCCCCGTCCCGGGGTCGAACGAGACGGCCTCGTGCGCGAACCGGCCGGCGTGGGTGATCGGCTGCCGGTCCGCCTGGCCGCCGGCCGGGACCTCGAAGACGAATCCGTGCGGCTTGGTCAGCGGTACGTTCGAGGCCCCGGTGAAGTCCGGTCCGACGTCCGGCCCGTTCACCGTTTCCTCGCAGGTGACCCAGCTGCCCCACGGCATGATCCCGCCGCTGCAGTTCATCATCGTGCCGTTCAGGCTGGTGTAGGCGTCGACGACGGCACCGAAGCGCGTCACCTCGACGGTCGTCGTACCACCCTGCGCCATGGCGTCGTACGGCGTACCCGGTCCGAACGGCGCGCCCGGATTGTTCAGCTCGTGGTTGCGGACGAGCAGCACGTTGCCGTTGCGGCCCTGGAACGCACCCATGCCGTCATGCCGTCCGGGCAGGTTCGTGCCGTCACGCAGCACGACCGGGAACTCGGTGTCGTGGAACGACCGGTACGCGAATCCTTCCGGCAGATGCAGCCGGACGACGCCGTCGCGCTGGTCCGGGATGGCGCGCAGCGTCCGGAACGGCGTGTTGCCCAGCTCGTCGGCGACCGCCTCCCGGGCCACGAAACCCTGGAACGGTCCGCCCGCGAGCACACCGCCCGCCAGGGCCGCGCTTCCCCTCAGAAATGTCCGTCGTTCGATGCTCATCCGTGGATCCCCCTCCTCGGTGGTGCCGATCCCTTTCATCGAAGCTAGCTTTCGGCCGGAATCCCGGACAGATCTCGGACCCGTGCTCGCGCTGTGTGCCGGGAGAGTTGCGCTGCGATACCAGTTTGACCGGTGGTCTCGGTGGGGTACCGCGTTCCGGGACCTCGGCAGCCGCTAAGATCACCGGCAGCCGTGTGCCGATCAGCACAGCGTGACGGACCTGACCGGAGCGTGACAGCCGGTCAATCGCTTGACATGCGGGGGTTACGCAAAACCGTACTCGCGCGTAACCTAGGCGACCGTGCCTCGTTGGACCGGGCAGAAACTCGTCGGTTCGGGGCCAGACAGACATTCCCGTGAGGAGGACCGGTGGGCGTAGAAGTCCGCGTCGAAGGTCTCACGAAGTCCTTCGGAAGCCAGCTGATCTGGGGCGACGTGTCCCTGACTCTGCCGGCCGGTGAGATCTGCGTGATGCTCGGCCCGTCCGGCACCGGCAAGTCCGTCTTCCTCAAGACGCTGATCGGTCTGCTCAAGCCCGACAAGGGCCACGTGTTCATCGAGGGCACGGATATCGCCACCTGTTCGGAGCGCGAGCTGTACGAGGTCCGCCGGCTGTTCGGCGTGCTGTTCCAGGACGGCGCGATGTTCGGCTCGATGAACCTCTACGACAACGTCGCCTTCCCGCTCCGCGAGCACACCAGGAAGTCCGAGTCCGAGATCCGCTCCATCGTGATGGAGAAGATGGAGATGGTCGGTCTGGTCGGCGCGGAGAAGAAGCTGCCGGGCGAGATCTCCGGCGGGATGCGCAAGCGGGCCGGCCTGGCCCGCGCGCTCGTGCTCGATCCCGAGATCCTGCTCGTCGACGAACCCGACTCCGGTCTCGACCCCGTGCGGACGTCGTTCCTGAACCAGGTGATGATCGACCTCAACGAGGCGTTCGGGCCGACCTTCCTGATCGTCACCCACGACGTGAACACCGCGCGGACGGTGCCGGACAACATCGGGATGCTCTACCACAAGCACCTGGCGATGTTCGGTCCGCGCGAGATGCTGCTGTCCAGCGAGGAGCCGGTGGTCCGGCAGTTCCTGAACGCCCAGATGATCGGCCCGATCGGCATGTCGGAGGAGAAGGACGCCGACGAGCTCGCCGCCGAGGCCGGCCAGGAGCTGCCCCCGCTGCCGCCGATCCCGATCCAGCAGCTGCCCAGCAGCGGCATGCTCCGGCCGACCCAGCGCCCGCCGGGCGAGTGGTGCCGGGAGAACGGCGTCACCCCGCCACCAGGATCCTTCGCCGACACGCGGGTGGGGGCCACGTGACTGTCTCCGCCACCGCCCCCCTGAAGCACGCCGGCAACCTGTTCTCCTTCGCTCTCGACACCGCCCGGGCCTCGGTCCGGCGGCCGTTCCAGCTCCGGGAGTTCCTGCAGCAGGCCTGGTTCGTCGCCAGCGTGACGATCATCCCGACCGCGCTGGTCGCCATCCCGTTCGGCGCGGTGATCGCGCTACAGGTCGGCGGCCTGATCAAGCAGTTCGGCGCGCAGGCCTTCACCGGTTCGGCCGCCGTACTCGCGGTCGTCCGGGAGGCTTCTCCGATCGCGACCGCGCTGCTGATCGCCGGCGCCGGCGGCTCCGCGATCTGCGCCGACCTGGGTTCGCGCAAGATCCGCGAGGAGCTCGACGCGATGATGGTGCTCGGCATCGACCCGATCCAGCGGCTCGTCGTGCCGCGGGTGCTGGCGACGATGCTGGTCGCCTTCTTCCTGAACGGCTTCGTCAGTGTGGTCGGCGTGATGGGCGGCTACGTCTTCAACGTCGTGCTGCAGGACGGAACGCCCGGTAGCTATATCGCCTCGTTCACCGCGCTCGCGCACCTGCCCGACCTGTGGCAGGGCCAGGCGAAGGCCCTGGTGTTCGGATTCATCGCGGCGGTCGTCGCGTCGTACAAGGGTGTCAACGCGGGCGGCGGCCCGAAGGGTGTCGGCGACGCGGTGAACCAGTCCGTCGTCATCACCTTCATGCTGCTGTTCGTCGCGAACTTCTCGATGACGGCGATCTACTTCCAGCTCGTCCCGCCGAAGGGGGCCTGACATGTCGGCCTTGGTGGACACGCTGGTGAAGAAGCCGCTCAACTCGCTCGATCGCCTGGGCGAGCAGCTGGCCTTCTACATCAAGGCCCTGGCCTGGTCGGGCAAGTCGATCACCCGGTACCGCAAGGAGATCTTCCGGCTGCTGGCCGAGGTCACGCTGGGCACCGGGGCGCTCGCGGTGATCGGCGGCACCGTCGGCGTGATCACCTTCCTGGCCTTCTTCACCGGGACCGAGGTCGGCCTGCAGGGCTATTCGGCGCTGAACCAGATCGGTACGTCGGCCTTCGCCGGCTTCGTCAGCGCGTACATCAACACCCGCGAGATCGGCCCGCTGATCGCCGGGATCGCGCTGGCCGCGACGGTCGGCTGCGGGTTCACCGCGCAGCTCGGCGCGATGCGGATCAGCGAGGAGATCGACGCCCTCGAGGTGATGGCGATCCCGTCGCTGCCGTTCCTGGTGACCACCCGGATCATCGCCGGCCTGGTCGCGGTCATCCCGCTGTACGTCGTCGGCCTGCTGTCGTCGTACTTCGCCACCAGGCTCACCGTGACCACGTTCTACGGGCAGAGCACGGGCACGTACGACCACTACTTCCATCTGTTCCTGCCACCCGGTGACGTGCTCTGGTCGTTCGGGAAGGTGCTCGTCTTCTCCGTGCTGGTGATCCTGGTGCACTGCTACCACGGCTACCACGCGACCGGCGGTCCGGCCGGAGTCGGCGTCGCCGTCGGCCGCGCCGTACGGACGTCCATCGTCGTCATCAACGTCGTCGACCTGCTGCTGTCGATGGCGATCTGGGGTACGACGACCACCGTCAGGCTGGCCGGGTGACGCGATGACCAGACTGATCTCGCACAAGGTGCTCGGCGTCGCGTTCATCGGCGTGCTGTGCTTCCTGCTCTGGCTGACCTACGCCTTCTACGCCAAGGTCTTCACCAAGACCGTCGACGTGGAGCTGAAGACCAGCCACATCGGCCTGCAGCTGAACGAGCACGCCGACGTGAAGCTGCGCGGCATCATCGTCGGCGAGGTCCGCGGGGTCTCCACCGACGGCGACGAGGCGACGATCGACCTGGCGCTCAAGCCGGACCAGGTGGACGAGATCTCCCGCGCGGTCACCGCCCGGATCCTGCCCAAGACGCTGTTCGGCGAGAAGTACGTCGCCCTGGTCCCGCCGAGCGGGCCGGAAGGTCAGCACATCAAGGCCGGTGACGTGATCTCCCGGGACAAGACCGCGGTCGGCATCGAGATCGAGAAGGTGCTGAACGACGCGCTCCCGCTGCTGCAGGCGGTCGACCCGGCCGACCTGAACGCCACCCTGAACACGCTGGCCACCGCGCTGGAGGGCCGCGGCGCCGAGATCGCCGGCACGCTGACCCAGCTGGACGCGTACCTGAAGAAGCTGAACCCGAACGTCCCGAAGCTGATGGACGCGCTGACCAAGCTCACCCAGGTCGCCCAGCTGTACGGCGACGCGACGCCGGACCTCGTCCGCGCGCTGCGGAACCTGACGATCACCGGCAACACGGTGGTGGAGAAGCAGGTGCAGCTGGAGTCGTTCTTCGTCGACGTGCAGAAGCTGTCCTCGACCGGGAACACCTTCCTGAAGGAGAACGAGGACCGGGTGATCCGGCTCGGTGAGGTGAGCCGGCCGGTGCTGGACCTGCTGGAGAAGTACTCGCCCGAGGTGCCGTGCTTCCTCAAGGTGATGACCGACACCGCCCCGATCCTGAACGACACGTTCCGCGACGGCCGGCTGAACATCAACCTCGAGCTGATCACCAACCAGCCGACGCCGTACGAGCCGAACGAACTGCCCGCGTACAAGGACCACCGCGGCCCGACCTGTGTCGGCAAGAACTACAGCCACCCCGGCTCGAAGCCGGGCCCGTACACGCAGGAGAACCCGGCGCCGTACATCACCGGTGACGACGGCGTGATCGGCGACCACAACAAGGACCAGCGCTTCCCGCTGAACCTGCAGCTGAACCGGGCGATGCCGGGCTTCGCGATGGACACCCAGGGCGTCGGTACGCCGGCCGAGCAGCAGGTGATCGACTCGGTCGTCGCACCGGAGATGGGTCTGTCGCCGAGCGACGTCCCGGATCTGACCACGCTGATGGTCGGGCCCCTGCTCCGTGGAGGGCAGGTGAATCTGAAGTGAAGCTCCTGGACAAGAAGACCTCGCTCGACACCGTGCGGCTGGCGATCTTCGTCGTCGTCACCACGATCGCGACCGCGCTGCTGGCGGTGACGATCGGCAACATCAGCTTCAACCCGACGACGAAGTACCGGGCCGTGTTCACCGACGCGGTCGGGCTGAACAAGGGTGACGACATTCGGATCGCCGGTGTGAAGGTCGGCCAGGTCGACAAGATCGCGCTGTACCAGGACACCCTGGCAATGGTGACGTTCAGCGTC
This sequence comes from Kribbella sp. NPDC048837, assembly GCF_055586945.1. Lineage (NCBI taxonomy): Bacteria > Bacillati > Actinomycetota > Actinomycetes > Propionibacteriales > Kribbellaceae > Kribbella > Kribbella sp. NPDC048837. The sequence continues at coordinate 545,119 of NZ_JBVJHF010000004.1, read as the reverse complement.
GACTCCGACCAGGTCATCGACACCTCCACGCACGCCACGCTGCGCTACCGGAACCTGGTCGGCAACCGGTACATCGCGCTCACCGACGGCGTCGGCGGCGGCCCGCGGCTGAAGAAGAACGGCATCATCCCGAAGGAACGGACCGCGCCGGCGCTGGACCTGTCGGTGCTGTTCAACGGGTTCAAGCCGCTGTTCACCGCGCTCACCCCGGCGGACGTGAACCAGTTCGCCTTCGAGGTGATCAAGGTGCTGCAGGGCGAGGGCGGCACGATCGAGTCGCTGCTCGCCAAGACGGCCTCGCTGACCAGCACGCTGGCCGACGCGGACCAGGTGATCGGCGACCTGATCACGAACCTGACCGCCACCCTGCAGATCGTCTCCCAACGACAGCAGAACTTCTCCCAGCTGCTGGTGAACCTGCAGCAGTTCATCACCGGGCTGAGCCAGGACATCAACCCGATCCTGAGCAGTCTCGGCTCGATCAACTCGCTGAACACCAAGACCGCCGGCCTGCTGCAGCAGACCCGGGTGCCGATCAAGGCGGATCTGGACAAGCTCCGCACGGTCGCGACCACCCTCGACGACACCCAGTCGATCTGGGTGAAGACGCTGCAGAACATGCCGGAGAAGCTGAACACGATGACCCGGACCGCGTCGTACGGCTCCTGGTTCAACTTCTACCTGTGCAACTTCGACGGCAACGTCACGCTGCCCATCGGCACCCGCATCCCGGTCGCCTACGACAACAACTCGGCGAGGTGCAAGAAGCCGTGACCCCCCTCGAATATTCGGCACGCATCTCCGGCGCCCAGGCGGGCACCTCGCCGCGTTGTCGTCGGGGCACGATGAAACCCGCATCGAGCCCCTCCTCCGCCTTGCGATGCACCCACCTGGACACCGGAGCTACGCACCAACATCCGAGGGGGGTCACGCCGTGAAGCCTTTCCGCGAACAGAACCAGGTGACGATCGGTGTCGTCGGGCTGACGGTGATCGGGCTGATCATGCTGGCCGCGTTCAAGGCGCAGGACCTGCCGCTGATCGGCGGCGGGACGAAGTACTCGGCGCAGTTCTCCGAGGCCGGTGGGCTGAAGCCGAACGACGAGATCCGGGTGGCCGGCGTCCGGGTCGGGCAGGTCCGCAAGGTCGAGCTCGAGGGCACCCACGTCCGGGTCGACTTCGTGGTGGACAAGGGCGTGAAGCTCGGCGACCAGACCGGCGCCGAGATGAAGATCAAGACGCTGCTCGGCCAGAAGTACCTGAAGCTGGACCCGGCCGGCAGCGGCCGGCTCAAGCCCGGCTCGGAGATCCCACTGGCCCGGACGGTCTCGGCGTACGACGTGGTCGACGCGTTCTCGGATCTCGCCAACACGACCGAGCGGATCGACACCGCGCAGCTGGCCAAGGCGCTGGACACGCTGTCGGCGACGTTCAAGAACACCCCGGAAGAGGTGCAGGCGTCGCTCACCGGTCTGTCCCGGCTCTCCCAGAACGTGGCCAAACGTGACGAGCAGCTCAAGCTGCTGCTGCAGCACTCGAACGTGGTCACCAAGGTGCTTGCCGACCGCAACCAGCAGCTCATCAAGCTGATGAAGGACGGCAACACCGTGTTCCAGGCCGTGCAGGCCCGGCGGGCGCTGATCCACCAGCTGCTGGTGTCGACGCAGAAGCTGTCCGCGCAGATCACCGCGCTGGTCCGGGAGAACCGCAAGGACCTCGGCCCGACGCTGACCAAGGTGAACGCTGTACTCGCGGTTCTGCTGAAGAACCAGAACGACCTGGACGCGAGCATCCGCGGCCTGGCGCCGTTCGTCCGCGTCTTCACCAACACCCTCGGCACCGGCCCGTGGTTCGACACCTACGTGCAGAACCTGGTCCCGGTCCCGGAGATCCCGGCGCCGAAGGTCCCGATTCCCGGCCTGCCGCCGATCCTGGGAGGTGGCGGCTGATGAAGATCGCCTCGTTCTCCCGGTTGATCGCGATCGCGGTGGTCCTGGTGATCCTCGCGGTCAGCGTGGTGACGCTGTGGCCGAAACCCGATCGGGTCACGGCGACGGCGTACTTCCCGCGCGCGGTGTCGGTGTACCCGGGCTCCGACGTACGGATCCTCGGGATCAAGGTCGGCGAGGTGGAGAGCGTCACCCCGGCCGGGCGGACCGTGCGGGTGAAGTTCTGGTGGGAGGCCAAGCACAAGGTGCCGGCCGACGCCAAGGCCGTCATCGCGGCGCCGTCGATCGTCGCCGACCGGTACGTGCAGCTCACCCCGGCGTACTCCAAGGGCGACGTGATGGCCGACGGTGCCGAGATCCCGCTCGCCCGGACCGCCGTACCGCTGGAGCTCGACCAGATCTACCAGAGCCTGAACGACCTGTCCGTCGCCCTCGGCCCGAAGGGCGCGAACGACCAGGGCGCGCTGTCGCGGCTGCTGGACGTCTCGGCGAAGAACCTGAACGGTCAGGGCGCCAAGCTGAACCAGACCATCACCGACGTGTCCAAGCTGACCGGAACGCTCGCGGGCAACTCGCAGAGCCTGTTCAGCACGATCCGGCAGTTGCAGACGTTCGTGTCCGCACTCGCCGCGAACGACCAGTTGGTCCGGCAGTTCAACAACAACTTTGCCGCCACCTCGACCACGCTGGCCGGTGAGCGCAAGGACCTCGCGTCCGCGCTGTCGCTGCTGGCGACCGCGCTCGGCGAGGTCGCGACGTTCGTCAAGGACAACCGGGCGCTGGTGAAGACCACGGTCTCCAGCGCCAGTGAGCTGTCGCAGATCCTGGTCAAGGAGAAGGCGGCGATCGCCGAGGTGCTCGACACCGCGCCGCTCGGCCTGGGCAACCTGGCCCGCGTCTACAACCCGCAGTACGGAACGCTCGACCAGCGGATCAACTTGGCCCAGCTGGACGACCCGGCGAACTTCATCTGCTTCCTGCTCCGGCAGGCCAACCAGCCACTGTCGACCTGTTCGGCGCTGAAGCCGGTCCTGGACGCGCTGCCGAAGCTGCCGCTGCTGAGCCAGCTGACCGGCAGCGCCCCGGCCAGCGGCGGCCCGGCCGGTACTCCGTGGGCCCCGCTGCCCAAGGCGCCGCTGAGCAGCCCGGACCCGGTCGACCCGACGCTCGGGGGGCTGGTCAAGTGAGACGCCGTACGTCGTTCGTCGCCGGAGTGCTCGGGTTGGCGCTGTTGCTGACCGGGTGCGACTTCAGCGTGTACTCGTTGCCGCTGCCCGGTGGCGCGAAGATCAAAGGACCGTCGTACACGGTCACGGTCGAGTTCGCCGACGTCCTGGACCTGGTGCCGAAGTCGTCGGTGAAGGTGGACGACGTCACCGTCGGCACGGTCGAGAAGGTTTGGCTGGACGGGTACGTCGCCAAGGTCCGGATCAAGCTGCCGAAGAGCCTCGACCTGCCGGACAACACGCATGCGACGATCCGTCAGACCAGCCTGCTGGGCGAGAAGTTCGTGTCGCTGGCGCGCCCGACCGGGTCGGAGCAGCCCCGCGGCAAGCTGGACAACGGCGAGGTCATCCCGCTGTCGCGGACGACCAGCAACGTCGAGGTCGAGGAAGTCCTGTCGGCGCTCTCGCTGCTGCTGAACGGCGGCGGTGTGGCGCAACTGCAGATCATCACCCAGGAGCTGAACAAGGCGCTGACCGGCAACGAGCCGGCCATCCGCAGCGTGCTGACCCAGCTGAACACCTTCGTCGGCACCCTGGACCAGAACAAGGAGCGGATCGTCACCGCGATCACCGCGGTCGACGCGCTGGCCAAGAAGCTGAACGCGCAGAAGGCCACGCTGGCGACCGCGATCGACTCGCTGCCGACGTCGATCGCCACCCTGGACAAGCAGCGCGCGGCCCTGGTCAAGACGCTGCAGGCGCTGGCGACGCTGGGCAACACGGCGACCCGGGTGATCACCTCGGCCCAGAAGGACCTGGTCGCGAACCTGCAGTCGCTGTACCCGATCCTGACCAAGCTGGCCGAGGCGGGGGAGGACCTGCCGAAGTCGCTCGAACTGCTACTCACCTACCCGTTCCCGGACCAGGCCGCGAAGGCGGTCGGCGGGGACTTCACCAACCTGGGCATCACGCTCGACGTGAACACCCAGAAGGCCCTGCAGGGTCTGCTCGGGCTGAAGCTGCCGACGGCCGGGCCGTCGTCCATCCCGATCCCGCGGCTGAGCGTCCCGCTGCACAACCCGACCAGCGGCGGCCTGCCGTCGCTGCCGGTGCCGACCGGGACCGCGACGACCTGCATCACCCTGCTCGGGCTGCCGGTCTGTACGCCGAAGCTCAACCGGTCCGGGTTCGACCCAGACCTGGCCCGGGCCCTGATGCCGGGGGTGGCGCAGTGATCACCAGAACGGTCCGGATCCAGTTGATGGTGTTCCTGCTGATCACCGTCGTCGGTGTCGCCTTCGTGGGCGCGAAGTACGCCCAGGTCGACAAGCTGCTGTTCGACGAGGACTACACGGTCAGCGCCAGCTTCGCCGAGTCCGGCGGCATCTTCACCGGCGCCGAGGTGACGTACCGCGGCCAGCCGGTCGGCCGGGTCGGCCAGCTGAAGCTGCTGCCCGACGGCGTCGACGTGAACCTCGAGATCGACAGGAAGGTCAAGATCCCGAACGACCTGCTCGCCGTGGTGGCGAACCGGTCCGCGATCGGCGAGCAGTACGTCGACCTGCAGCCGCGCCGGGACACCGGGCCGTACCTGCAGGACAACTCCAGGATCGCCCGCCAGGACACCGCGATCCCGATCGACACCACCGAGCTGCTGCTGAACCTCGACCAGCTGGTGAACTCCGTCGACAAGGAGAGCCTGCAGACCACGGTGCGCGAGCTCGGGGCCGCGCTGAAGGGCCGGGGCACCGACCTGCAGCGGATCATCGACAGCTCCGGCAAGCTGATCGACGACGCCGACGCGAACGTGCTGCAGACGATCAAGCTGATCAACGACGGCGACACCGTGCTCGCCACCCAGGTGGCCAGCGGCGACGCGATCAAGACCTGGGCGAAGAACCTCGCGCTGCTGTCCGACACCCTGGTCAGCTCGGACGCGAACCTGCGCCAGGTGATCGACCAGGGCTCGGCCGCCTCGCAGCAGGTGACCGGCCTGATCGAGGACAACCGTGCGGACATCGCGGTGCTGCTGGGTAATCTGCTGACGGTGAGCGAGATGACCGCGGTCCGGCTGGACGCCGTCGAGCAGCTCTTCGTGGTGTATCCGGCGGTCGCGATGGGCGGGTACGTCGTCCCCGCGAAGAACGCCGACGGACACTACGACGCGCACTTCGGCCTGGTGCTCGGCTTCACCCCGCCCGCCTGCCGGGCCGGGTACGGCGGGACGACCAAGCGGATCCCGCAGGACACCTCGAACGTCGCGGCCAACAACAAGGCCGGCTGTACGGCGAACCCGGCCACCGGTGTGAATGTCCGCGGCGCGCAGAACAAGCCGTCCCCGTCGTCGCGCGACCTGAACCGGACCGGGTACGGCCTCGGCTACGACCCGGCCACCGGTGCCGCCGGCGGATCCGGCGGCGCGCCGGAGATCGTCCTCGGCTCGACCGGCGGGCAGGCCGACCTGCTCGGCAGCGACTCCTGGAAAGCCCTCATCCTCGGACCGGTGACCGGTAAGTGACTTCCAAGCGTGGCCCACTGATTCTGGCGTGGGCGCTCAGTGTTCTGCTCGTCATCGCCCTGGCCGGGGCGACGATCGCGGTCGTCGCCCTGCGCAAGCAGAGTGCGCAGGACTCCCAGCGGGAGGGCGCGATCAAGGCGGGACGGCAGTTGGCGCTCGACTTCACGACGTACGACTACAACACCTGGGACGCGGACTCGAAGCGGGTCCTGGACGACTCCACCGGGCAGTTCAAGCAGGAGTTCCAGGCCGGCATCGACTCGGTGAAGGCCGACGTACTCGCGAACAAGGCGACCTCCAAGGGCGACGTGAAGGAGGCCGCGGTGGTCTCGAACGACAAGGACTCGGCCGAGGTGCTGGTGATCGTGAACGCGGTGGTGACGAACACGGCCTCGACCGACGGGGTCGAGCGCCGCTACCGGATCAAGCTGGACATGGTCCGGGAGAAGGACCGATGGCTGACCGCCGACCTGCAGGTGGTGGGCTGATGCCGGAGCGCTCCCGCAACCGTCCCCGGATCGCCGGCCAGCGCCGCCCGGCCGGTACGGCGACCGACGTGACAACGAACGACACCGAAACCGCCGCCGAGGTCTCCGAGGAGATCCTGGAGACCCCCGCGGAGGATGTGACCCCAGCCACATCAGAGGCTCCCGAGGTCCCCGTCGAGAAGGTCCCGGAGACGTCGGTGGTTACGGACGGTGACGATAAGCGGGGTCTTGGGCGGCTGCTGACCGCGGCGCTCGGGGTGGCCGTCGTCCTGGTGCTGACCGTCGCGGTGGTGCTCGGGATCAAGGCATGGCAGGGCCAGCAGGCCGAGGACGCCCGTGACCAGGCTGCCGCGGCCGGGCGGAAGGCGGCCGAGACCGCGCTCAGCTACGACTACCGGACCCTCGACAAGAGCTTCGCCGCGGCGCGGGCGACGATGACCCCGGAGTTCGCCGGCAAGTTCGACGAGACCGCGAAGGTGGCCGGCGAGCTGGCCACCAAGACCAAGGCGACGGTGAAGGCCGACGTCCGCGAGGTCGGGGTCCGCGACGGCGACGCCGACCGGGTCACGCTGATCATCTTCGTGAACCAGACCACCACCAGCACGATCACGCAGGGTAAACCCCGGGTGGATCTCAACCGGACCCGGTTCACCATGGTCCGAAAGGACGGCCAATGGCTGGTCCAGGAGATCGCCGGACTGTAGTCTCTTTGTGACTCCGCACCAGGAGGGCGCCGGGAGGCTCGCGAGTGATCTACTCGCTGGAGACACCGGGTCGGTCCTTGACGGAAAGGGTGGTCCGAAGGCAAACTATCGGACCCCATTGGACAGGCTTGCCTGTATCGGGTAGCCTATTGCTTTGCGCTGCCTTTACTCCCACCTCGGCTTGAGTCTCGACTTGACTGGGGTGGCTTGGCCTGCGCTCCCAGCACCGAAGTGATTCTTTGCGAGCCCGTGGAAGGACGCCCCTTGGTCGCCTCGCGCAACCCCCAGTCCGACAGCATTTCCGACGTTTCCGGCTCCCGCCGCATCTCCTTCGCCAAGATTTCCGAGCCTCTCGAGGTTCCGGATCTGCTTGCGCTGCAGGTGGACAGTTTCGACTGGCTGGTCGGCAACGAAACGTGGCAGGCCCGTGTGGCTGCCGCCGAGGCCGAGGGGCGGACCGAACTGTCCGGCCCGTCCGGCCTGGAAGAGATTTTCGAGGAGATCTCCCCGATCGAGGACTTCAGCGGCACCATGTCGCTGTCGTTCCGCGACCACCGCTTCGAGCCTCCGAAGAACACGGTCGACGAGTGCAAGGAGCGGGACGTCACCTACTCCGCGCCGCTGTTCGTCACGGCCGAGTTCATGAACAACGAGACCGGTGAGATCAAGAGCCAGACCGTCTTCATGGGTGACTTCCCCCTGATGACGCGCAAGGGCACCTTCGTCATCAACGGCACCGAGCGCGTCGTGGTGTCCCAGCTCGTCCGCTCGCCCGGTGTGTACTTCGAGCGCACCCCGGACAAGACGTCGGACAAGGACATCTTCACCGCCAAGATCATCCCGTCGCGTGGCGCGTGGCTGGAGTTCGAGGTGGACAAGCGCGACATGGTCGGCGTCCGCCTCGACCGCAAGCGCAAGCAGAACGTCACCGTGCTGCTGAAGGCGCTCGGCTGGACCGACGCGCAGATCCTGGAGGAGTTCGGCGACTACGAGTCGATCCGGCTGACCCTGGAGAAGGACCACACCTCCGGGCAGGACGACGCGCTGCTGGACATCTACCGCAAGCTGCGCCCGGGCGAGCCGCCGACGCGCGAGGCCGCGCAGGCGCTGCTGGACAACTACTACTTCAACGGCAAGCGCTACGACCTGGCCAAGGTCGGCCGCTACAAGATCAACAAGAAGCTCGGCCGCGACGAGGCGCACGACACCGCGGTGCTGACGATCGACGACATCGTCGCCACGATCAAGTACCTGGTGGCCCTGCACGAAGGCAAGACCGAGCTGCCCGCACCGACCGGTGAGGTCGTGGTCGAGGAAGACGACATCGACCACTTCGGCAACCGCCGGCTGCGGACCGTCGGCGAGCTGATCCAGAACCAGCTGCGCACCGGCCTGGCCCGGATGGAGCGCGTGGTCCGGGAGCGGATGACGACCCAGGACGTCGAGGCGATCACGCCGCAGACCCTGATCAACATCCGTCCGGTGGTGGCGGCGCTGAAGGAGTTCTTCGGCACCTCCCAGCTGTCGCAGTTCATGGACCAGACCAACCCGATCGCGGGTCTGACCCACAAGCGCCGCCTGTCGGCTCTTGGTCCGGGTGGTCTGTCCCGGGAGCGGGCCGGCTTCGAGGTCCGCGACGTGCACCCGTCCCACTACGGCCGGATGTGCCCGATCGAGACCCCGGAAGGCCCGAACATCGGTCTGATCGGCTCGCTCGCGACGTACGGCCGGGTGAACCCGTTCGGCTTCGTCGAGACGCCGTACCGCAAGGTCGTCGACGGCCAGGTCACCGACCAGGTGGACTACCTGACCGCGGACGAGGAGGACCGGTTCGTCATCGCGCAGGCCAACGCGGCGCTGACCGATGACGACAAGTTCGCCGAGGACCGGGTGCTGGTTCGCCGGCGCCACGGTGAGGTCGAGCTCGTGCTGGTCGACGACGTGGACTACATGGACGTCTCGCCGCGCCAGATGGTGTCGGTCGCGACGGCGATGATCCCGTTCCTCGAGCACGACGACGCCAACCGCGCCCTGATGGGCTCCAACATGCAGCGCCAGGCCGTTCCGCTGATCACCGCGGACGCCCCCCTGGTCGGTACCGGCATGGAGTTCCGCGGTGCGGTCGACGCCGGTGACGTGGTGGTGGCCGACAAGGCCGGCGTCATCAAGGAGGTGTCGGCCGACCTGATCGAGGTCGCCGCCGACGACGGCACGTACCAGACCTACCGGCTGGCCAAGTTCCGCCGCTCGAACCAGGGCACCTGCATCAACCAGCGTCCGCTGGTCGACGCCGGGCAGCGGGTCGAGGTCGGCTCGCCGCTGGCCGACGGTCCGTGCACCGACGAGGGCGAGATGGCCCTCGGCCGGAACATGCTGGTCGCGTTCATGCCGTGGGAAGGCCACAACTACGAGGACGCGATCATCCTCTCCCAGCGCGTCGTGCAGCAGGACCTGCTGACCTCGATCCACATCGAGGAGCACGAGGTCGACGCCCGCGACACCAAGCTGGGTCCGGAGGAGATCACCCGGGACATCCCGAACGTCTCCGACGAGATGCTGGCCGACCTCGACGAGCGGGGCATCATCCGGATCGGCGCCGAGGTCACCACCGGTGACATCCTGGTCGGCAAGGTCACCCCCAAGGGCGAGACCGAGCTGACCCCGGAGGAGCGGCTGCTGCGCGCGATCTTCGGTGAGAAGGCCCGTGAGGTCCGCGACACCTCGCTGAAGGTGCCGCACGGCGAGGAGGGCACCGTCATCGGTGTCCGCGTCTTCGACCGCGACAACGGCGACGAGCTGCCGCCGGGTGTCAACCAGCTGGTCCGGGTGTACGTCGCCCAGAAGCGGAAGATCTCGGTCGGCGACAAGCTGGCCGGACGCCACGGCAACAAGGGCGTCATCTCGAAGATCCTGCCGGTCGAGGACATGCCGTTCCTCGAGGACGGCACCCAGGTCGACATCATCCTGAACCCGCTGGGCGTGCCCGGCCGGATGAACGTCGGTCAGGTGCTGGAGACCCACCTGGGCTGGATCGCGAGCCGCGGCTGGAAGGTCGACCCGGACAACAAGGAAGAGTGGGCCCAGCGGCTGATCAAGATCGGCGCCGGCGAGGCCGAGCCGTTCACGAACGTCGCCACCCCGGTCTTCGACGGTGCGAAGGAGGAGGAGGTCACCGGCCTGCTCTCCTCGACGCTGCCGAACCGCGACGGTGTCCGGATGGTCGACGGATCGGGCAAGGCCCGGCTGTTCGACGGCCGTTCGGGTGAGCCGTTCCCGGAGCCGGTCGGTGTCGGCTACATGTACATGCTGAAGCTGCACCACCTGGTCGATGACAAGATCCACGCACGGTCGACCGGTCCGTACTCGATGATCACCCAGCAGCCGCTGGGTGGTAAGGCCCAGTTCGGTGGCCAGCGGTTCGGCGAGATGGAGGTGTGGGCCCTCGAGGCCTACGGTGCCGCCTTCGCGCTGCAGGAGCTGCTGACCATCAAGTCCGACGACGTCGTCGGGCGGGTCAAGGTGTACGAGGCGATCGTCAAGGGCGAGAACATCCCGGAGCCGGGTATCCCGGAGTCCTTCAAGGTTCTGGTCAAGGAAATGCAGTCCCTGTGTCTGAACGTGGAGGTGCTCTCGTCCGACGGAAGCCGGGTCGAGATGCGCGACAGCGAGGAGGACGTCTTCCGTGCCGCGGAGGAACTGGGCATCGACCTGTCCCGGCGGGAGCCGAACAGCGTCGAGGAGGTCTGAGCGGGTTGCCGCTTGAGATCAACAACCAACTCACTCAGACCATTTTTAGCAACGGGAGATAACACATCGTGCTCGACGTGAACTTCTTCGACGAGCTTCGGATCGGACTGGCGACCGCGGATGAGATCCGCCAGTGGTCGCACGGCGAGGTCAAGAAGCCCGAGACGATCAACTACCGGACGCTCAAGCCCGAGCGTGACGGTCTCTTCTGCGAGAAGATCTTCGGTCCCACCCGGGACTGGGAGTGCTACTGCGGCAAGTACAAGCGCGTTCGCTTCAAGGGCATCATCTGCGAGCGGTGTGGCGTCGAGGTCACCCGCTCCAAGGTGCGCCGCGAGCGGATGGGCCACATCGAGCTGGCCGCGCCGGTCACCCACATCTGGTACTTCAAGGGTGTCCCGTCGCGACTCGGCTACCTGCTCGACCTCGCCCCGAAGGACCTGGAGAAGGTCATCTACTTCGCGGCGTACATGATCACCGACGTCGACGACGAGGCGCGGCACCGCGACCTCTCGTCGTTGGAGGGCCGGACCGACGTCGAGCGCAAGCAGCTCGAGAACCGGCGCGACAACGACATCGAGACCCGGATGAAGAAGCTCGAGGAGGACCTGGCGCAGCTCGAGGCCGAGGGCGCCAAGGCCGATGTCCGCCGCAAGGTGAAGGAAGGCGCCGAGCGTGAGGTCAAGCAGCTGCGCGACCGTGCGCAGCGCGAGATCGACCGCCTCGACGAGGTCTGGACCCGGTTCAAGAACCTGAAGGTCCAGGACCTGGAGGGCGACGAGATCCTCTACCGCGCCATGAAGGAGCGGTTCGGCAAGTACTTCGAGGGCGCCATGGGTGCCGCCGCGATCCAGCGCCGGCTGGAGACCTTCGACCTGAAGGCCGAGGCGGACAACCTGCGCGAGACGATCAAGACCGGTAAGGGCCAGCGCAAGACCCGCGCCCTGAAGCGGCTCAAGGTCGTCACCGCGTTCCTGGCGACCAACAACAGCCCGATGGGCATGGTGCTCGACTGCGTCCCGGTGATCCCGCCGGACCTGCGGCCGATGGTCCAGCTCGACGGCGGCCGGTTCGCCACCTCGGACCTGAACGACCTGTACCGCCGGGTGATCAACCGGAACAACCGGCTCAAGCGACTGCTCGACCTGGGCGCGCCGGAGATCATCGTCAACAACGAGAAGCGGATGCTGCAGGAGGCCGTCGACGCGCTGTTCGACAACGGCCGCCGTGGCCGTCCGGTCACCGGCCCGGGCAACCGGCCGCTGAAGTCGCTGTCCGACATGCTCAAGGGCAAGCAGGGCCGGTTCCGTCAGAACCTGCTCGGCAAGCGCGTCGACTACTCCGGTCGTTCGGTGATCGTCGTCGGCCCGCAGCTCAAGCTGCACCAGTGCGGTCTGCCGAAGGCGATGGCGCTGGAGCTGTTCAAGCCGTTCGTGATGAAGCGGCTGGTCGACCTCAACCACGCGCAGAACATCAAGTCCGCCAAGCGGATGGTCGAGCGTCAGCGCGCCCAGGTCTGGGACGTGCTGGAAGAGGTCATCACCGAGCACCCGGTCCTGCTCAACCGTGCACCAACCCTGCACCGGCTGGGTATCCAGGCGTTCGAGCCGCAGCTGATCGAGGGCAAGGCGATCCAGATCCACCCGCTCGTCTGCTCCGCGTTCAACGCGGACTTCGACGGTGACCAGATGGCGGTGCACCTGCCGCTGTCGGCCGAGGCGCAGGCCGAGGCCCGGATCCTGATGCTGTCGACCAACAACATCCTGAAGCCGGCCGACGGCCGGCCGGTCACGATGCCGACGCAGGACATGATCATCGGCATCTACTTCCTGACCATGCTGAAGGACGGCGCGCTGGGCGAGGGCCGGGCGTTCAGCTCGGTGGCCGAGGCGCTGATGGCGTTCGACCGCAACGAGCTGTCGCTGCAGGCCAAGATCACGCTGCGTCTGGACGAGTCCGGCGTACCGGCCGGTGCCACCGAGCGGCCGGACGGCGGCTTCGCGCTGGAGACCACGCTGGGCCGGGCGCTGTTCAACGAGGCGCTGCCGACGGACTACCCGTTCGTCGACGTCGAGGTCGGCAAGAAGCAGCTGGGCGGGATCGTCAACGACCTGGCCGAGCGGTACTCCAAGGTCGAGGTCGCCAACGCCCTCGACGCGCTGAAGGACCTCGGTTTCCGCTGGGCCACCCGCTCGGGTGTCACGGTGTCGATCGACGACTTCAGCACGCCGCCGTCCAAGCCGGAGATCATGGCCCGGTACGAGTCGCAGGCCGAGAAGGTCCAGAAGCAGTTCGAGCGGGGTCTGATCACCTCGTCCGAGCGGCGGCAGGAGCTGATCGAGATCTGGACCGGCGCCAACGCCGAGGTCGGCAAGGCCATGGAGGAGAACTTCGAGAAGGCCAACCCGATCTGGATGATGGTCCACTCGGGTGCCCGGGGCAACATGATGCAGATCCGGCAGATCGCCGGTATGCGTGGCCTGGTGGCCAACCCGAAGGGTGAGATCATCGCCCGGCCGATCAAGTCCAACTTCCGTGAGGGTCTGTCGGTGGTCGAGTACTTCATCGCCACCCACGGTGCCCGGAAGGGTCTGGCCGACACCGCGCTGCGGACCGCCGACTCGGGCTACCTGACCCGTCGTCTGGTGGATGTCTCGCAGGACGTGATCATCCGCGAGGAGGACTGCGGCACCGAGCGGGGCCTGCCGAAGAAGATCGGCGAGAAGGACCCGTCGGGCAAGGTCGTGCACGCCGAGAACGTGGAGACCAGCGCCTACGCACGGACGCTGGCCACCGACGTGACCGGCGCCGACGGCACCGTCGTCCTGACGGCCGGCAGCGACCTGGGCGACGTCTCGATCGCCAAGCTGGTCGAGGCCGGGGTCGAGGAGGTCAAGGTCCGCTCCGTGCTGACCTGTGACGCCAAGACCGGGACCTGCGCGAAGTGCTACGGCCGTTCGCTGGCGACCGGCAAGCCGGTCGACATCGGCGAGGCGGTCGGCATCATCGCGGCCCAGTCCATCGGTGAGCCGGGTACGCAGCTGACGATGCGGACCTTCCACACCGGTGGTGTCGCGGGTGATGACATCACCCACGGTCTGCCGCGTGTGGTCGAGCTCTTCGAGGCCCGCCAGCCCAAGGGCAAGGCGCCGATCTCGGAGGCCGCCGGCCGGATCTCGATCGAGGACACCGACAAGACCCGGAAGCTGGTGCTCACCCCGGACGACGGTTCCGAGGAGGTCGCCTACCCGGTGTCGAAGCGTGGCCGCCTGCTGATCGAGGAAGGTCAGCACGTCGAGGTCGGTCAGCAGCTGACGCAGGGTACGCCGGACCCGCAGGAGGTTCTGCGGATCCTGGGTGTCCGCAAGGCGCAGGAGCACCTGGTGGACGAGGTCCAGGAGGTGTACCGGTCGCAGGGTGTGGCCATCCACGACAAGCACATCGAGATCATCGTCCGGCAGATGCTGCGCCGGGTCACGGTGATCGAGTCGGGCGACGCCCAGCTGCTGCCGGGTGAGCTCGCGGACCGGATCACCTTCGAGGCGGAGAACCGTCGCGTGGTGGCCGAGGGCGGTACGCCGGCCTCCGGTCGTCCGGTGCTGATGGGGATCACCAAGGCCTCGCTGGCGACCGAGTCGTGGCTGTCGGCCGCCTCCTTCCAGGAGACGACCCGCGTCCTCACCGAGGCCGCGATCCACGGCAAGTCCGACTCGCTGGTCGGTCTGAAGGAGAACGTCATCATCGGAAAGCTGATCCCGGCGGGTACCGGCATGGACCGTTACCGCAACATCCGGGTGGAGCCCACCGAGGAGGCGAAGGCCGCGATGTACTCGATGGTCGGCTACGAGTCGTACGACTACGACTTCGGCCCGTCCACCGGTCAGTCGGTCCCGCTCGACGACTTCGACCTCGGTTCCTACCAGAACTGATTCGAGTCACTCCGCCGAGGGCGGCACTCCCACCAGGGGGTGCCGCCCTCGCGGCGTTCCGGGGCAAGATGACCCATGGCCGAGAACAAGACGCAGAAGACGGACGCATCCGTCGACGACTATCTGGCCGGCATCCCGGGCGGCCGCGGCTCGGACGCCCGCGAGCTCAACGAACTGCTGACCGGGGTGACCGGTCGCGAACCGGCGATGTGGGGTCCGTCGATCGTCGGTTTCGGCGACCGGCACCTGGTCTACGAGAGCGGTCGCGAACTCGACTGGTTCGAGGTCGGGTTCGCTGCCCGCAAGCAGGCTCTGACGCTCTATCTGGCGAGCGGTTTCGACGGGTACGACGAGTTGCTCGGCAAGCTCGGGCCGCATACGACGAGCGTGGGGTGCCTGTACGTCAAACGCTTGTCTGACGTGGATTCCGGCGTATTGGCGGATCTCGTCCGCCGGTCTGTGCAAGACACTCGGGGTGGCGGCTGAAAGTGTCCGGCGGATAGGCCAAGATTGGTCCATGACGGATCTCCCGGCCTACCTGCGGCCTTTCGTCCTGGGAGTTTTGGACGGACCCGACGTGCGGGTGGACCGGCTCGGGGAGATCGACTTCTACCGCCCGGCCGGAACTGCCCGGACCGGCGCGATCCTGTTCGTGCACGGGGGTCCTGGACCTGCCGGCCTCGAGGTGATGCCTCGGGACTGGCCGGTGTACCGGGGCTACGCGACCGCAGCCGCCAGGCGAGGCCTGGTGGCCGCTGTCGTCGACCACAGCCTGATCCACGGCCTCGACCGGTTGGTCACCGCCGCGGACGAGGTGGAGGCCGCGGTCGGCGTCCTGCGTTCCGATCCACGCGTCGACCCCGATCGGGTCGGTCTGTGGTTCTTCTCCGGTGCCGGCCTGCTGGCGGGGGAGTGGCTGGACAGCCGCCCCGACTGGCTGCGCCTGGTCGCCCTGACCTACCCCCTGCTCGTCACCCCGCCCGGTGTCGACGATTTGGTCAACGCTGCCGAAGTGATCGGCAAACACAAGGACCTGCCGGTGCTACTGACCAGGGTCGGGCTCGAGCGTGCGGAACTCGCCGGCCCGGTCGCGGAGTTCGTCTCCGCCGGTGGCACCGCGCTGGACATCATCGACGTACCGAAAGGGCACCACGGGTTCGACATGCTCGACCACACCGAAGAATCACGCGCCGCCGTCACCAAGGCCCTGGACTGGGCGATCGCCCACCTGGGCGAGGAACCGGACGGCCAGGACCAGCTCCTCGTCCCGCCACCCAAAGCCAGGACCACCTCCCGGACGCCGGCCGCCGCGAAGCCGGCCGTGAGACGAGCCAAGGCACCCGCTGAACCCGCCAGTCGGCCGGCGCCCACCACCGCCGCCAAGGCCGCCTCTCCTGCCACGCCCACGACTCCGACGCTGCCGGTCTCCACCCCGGCCGCGACTCCGACGACTCCCGCGGTGACGCCGACGCCGGCTGCTCCCGCCGTGACCTCGACGACGGCTGCTCCCGTGCCGACCCCGACGCCGCTGGCCGACCTGGGGGTCGCCACGGTGGCTGCCGTCACCGCGGACACCCCGGCCGCGCGGGTGATCGGCCGCGAGCACGCCGCGTACGCCGCCCACGACCTGGAGGCGTTCCTGGCGACGTACTCGCCGACCGCCCGGATCCTGCTCGCGGACGGCACCGAGCTGAAGGGCCGCCGGTTCCTGCGCGAGCACTACCGGCCCCGGTTCGACGCCGGACGCGCCAAGACCGAGGTGGTGCAGAAGCTGATGCTCGGCGAGTGGGTGGTCGAGCATCTGCTCGCCTACGACTCCGGTGAGCCGGTCGCGCAGTTGGCGCTGTACCGGGTCACCGACGGTCTGATCACCGACGTCGAGTTCCGTGCCTGAACCGATCGACCATCTGGCCGGGTTCGAGCGGGCGGCCGCGGAACTCGCGGCCGTCCTCGACCGGGTCGACCCGGCCACCGCGGTGCCCAACTGCCCCGGCTGGACGCTGGCCGACCTGGCCTTGCACATCGGCGAGGGCCAGCGCTGGGCCGCGTCGATCGTGCTGAGCGGCGTCTTCCAGAAGCGTCCGGAGGTCCTGCGGACGACGATCTCGTGGGCCGACTGGTATGCCGGTACGACCGCCGCGCTGGCTGCCGCCCTCCGGGCCGTCGATCCGGACGAGCCGTGCTGGAACTTCGCACCCGTCGACCAGCGCGCTGGATTCTGGTCCCGCCGGCGCATGCATGAGACGGTCATCCATCTCGTGGACGCCGTCCAGGCCGAGGCCGCACCGGACCAGCGGGCCGCCAGTGGTCTTGCCGTCGTACCTGCTGCGATCGGGGCCGACGGGGTGGACGAGGTGCTCGGGGTGTTCCTGCCCCGGATGCTGGCCCGCGGGGCCGAGCCGGCGGTGACCCGGCAGGTCGGGATCCGGGCGACCGACACCGGTGACGCATGGACGCTGACGCCTGTGCCAGAAGGGGATCGGCCTCGGGTCGACCACGGGAAGGCGGCCGGTGAGGCGATCGTCTCGGGCACCGCCGCGGAGCTGGACCTGTGCCTCTGGAAGCGCTTGCCCGCGGACGTCCTGGCGGTCGAGGGAGACCCGACGGTGGCAGCCGCTTTCCTGGCCGGTAAGACCACTCCCTAGACCCTGTAGACTGAAGAAGCGGAAAGGCCTCTGTGCCGGTCGGTTACTCATTTTGACCGTGCTTGAGGCAGCCGCTAGTCTTAACGATCGTGCCCGGGTCATCCTGGGCCGTCATGCGTGCCCCTCGTCGAACCGGGTCTGCGCGCGTGGCACGGGACTCCTGCCGACAGTCTGGAAGATTACGGCTTCGGTACGCCCGTGCGCACGCGACACACCCGACCGCGGGGGTCAGGCAAGCAACAGCAGAGAGATAGCCGGACGACAGAAAGAGACCTACGCGGTGCCCACCATTCAGCAGCTGGTCCGCAAGGGCCGCCAGGACAAGGTGTCCAAGAACAAGACGCCCGCCCTGAAGGGTTCCCCTCAGCGTCGCGGTGTGTGCACGCGCGTCTACACGACCACACCGAAGAAGCCGAACTCGGCCCTTCGGAAGGTCGCGCGTGTCCGCCTGACCAGCGGCATCGAGGTCACCGCGTACATCCCCGGTGTCGGCCACAACCTGCAGGAGCACTCGATCGTGCTCGTGCGTGGCGGTCGTGTGAAGGACCTCCCGGGTGTCCGGTACAAGATCATCCGCGGTTCGCTCGACACCCAGGGTGTGAAGAACCGGAAGCAGGCGCGCAGCCACTACGGCGCGAAGAAGGAGAAGAGCTAATGCCGCGCAAGGGTCCGGCCCCGAAGCGCCCGGTCATCATCGACCCGGTCTACAGTTCGCCGCTCGTCACCCAGTTGATCTCCAAGATCCTGGTCGACGGCAAGAAGCAGATCGCGCAGAGCATCGTCTACAACGCGCTCGAGGGCACCCGCACCAAGACCGGCACCGACCCGGTGATCACGCTGAAGCGTGCGCTGGACAACGTGAAGCCGAGCATCGAGGTGAAGAGCCGCCGCGTCGGTGGCGCCACCTACCAGGTGCCGATCGAGGTCAAGCCGGGCCGGTCCACCACGCTGGCACTGCGCTGGCTGACGTCGTACTCCCGCGCCCGCCGCGAGAAGACGATGGCCGAGCGCCTGATGAACGAGATCCTGGACGCCTCCAACGGCCTGGGAGCCTCGGTCAAGCGCCGCGAGGACACGCACAAGATGGCCGAAGCCAACAAGGCTTTCGCCCACTACCGCTGGTGATCCGGGGTCCGCTCCGGACCCCAGTCACCACCCTTTGACGCAGTACAGAATCGAGAGGTAGACCACCGAGGTGGCCGTACAAATCACCACCGACCTGGCCAAGGTCCGCAACATCGGGATCATGGCTCACATCGACGCCGGCAAGACGACGACGACCGAGCGGATCCTCTTCTACACCGGTATCACCTACAAGATCGGTGAGGTCCACGAGGGCGCCGCCACGATGGACTGGATGGAGCAGGAGCAGGAGCGCGGCATCACCATCACGTCCGCCGCGACGACCTGCACCTGGAAAGACCACACCATCAACATCATCGACACCCCGGGCCACGTCGACTTCACCGTCGAGGTGGAGCGCTCGCTGCGCGTGCTGGACGGTGCGGTCGCGGTGTTCGACGGTGTGGCCGGCGTGGAGCCGCAGTCCGAGACCGTCTGGCGTCAGGCGGACCGGTACGGCGTACCCCGCATCTGCTTCGTCAACAAGCTCGACCGGACCGGCGCGGAGTTCATGCGCTGCGTCGACATGATCCGCGACCGCCTCGCCGCGGTGCCGCTGGTCATGCAGCTGCCGATCGGCGCCGAGTCCGACTTCATCGGCGTCGTCGACCTGGTCGGGATGCGCGCGCTGACCTGGCGCGGCGAGACCAAGATCGGTGAGGACTACACGGTCGAGGAGATCCCGGCCAGCCACACCGACCTCGTGGCCGAGTGGCGCGACAAGCTGATCGAGACCGTCGCCGAGGCCGACGACGAGATCATGGAGCTGTACCTGGAGGGCGAGCAGCCGACCCAGGAGCAGCTGAAGGCCGCCATCCGGCGGGCCACGCTGGCCAGCAAGCTGACCCCGGTCCTGACCGGGACGGCGTTCAAGAACAAGGGCGTCCAGCCGCTGCTCGACGCGGTCAACGACTACCTGCCGAGCCCGCTCGACGTCCCGGCCATCGAGGGCCACGACGTCAAGGACGCGGAGAAGGTCGTGCTGCGCAAGCCGGACGACAGCGAGCCGTTCTCGGCGCTGGCGTTCAAGATCGCGGCGGACCCGCACCTGGGCAAGCTGACCTTCATCCGGGTCTACTCCGGCAAGCTGGAGACCGGCACGCAGGTGCTGAACCCGACGAAGGGCCGCAAGGAGCGGATCGGCAAGATCTACCGGATGCACGCGAACAAGCGTGAGGAGATCGCGTCGATCGGCGCCGGCCACATCGTCGCCGTGATGGGCCTGAAGGACACCACCACCGGCGAGACCCTGTCCGACGCGTCGAACCCGGTCGTGCTGGAGTCGATGCAGTTCCCGGCCCCGGTCATCTCGGTCGCCATCGAGCCCAAGTCGAAGGGCGACCAGGAGAAGCTGGGCGTCGCGATCCAGCGGCTCGCCGAGGAGGACCCGACCTTCCAGGTCCGGACCGACGAGGACACCGGCCAGACCATCATCGCCGGCATGGGCGAGCTGCACCTCGAGGTGCTGGTCGACCGGATGAAGCGCGAGTTCCGGGTCGAGGCGAACGTCGGCAAGCCGCAGGTCGCCTACCGCGAGACCATCAAGAAGAAGGTCGAGAAGGTCGACTACACGCACAAGAAGCAGACCGGTGGTTCGGGTCAGTTCGCGCGCGTGATCATCGACATCGAGCCGACCAGCGTCGAGGCCGGTGGTGAGGGCGGGTACGAGTTCGTCAACGCCGTCACCGGTGGCCGCATCCCCCGGGAGTACATCCCGTCGGTGGACGAGGGCGCCCAGGAGGCGATGGAGTTCGGCGTACTGGCCGGCTACCCGATGGTGGACGTGAAGGTGACGCTGCAGGACGGCGCGTACCACGACGTCGACTCCTCCGAGCTCGCCTTCAAGATCGCCGGTTCGATGGCGTTCAAGGATGCCGCCCGCCGGGCGAACCCGGTCATCCTCGAGCCGATGTTCGCGGTCGAGGTCACCACCCCCGAGGACTACATGGGTGAAGTGATCGGCGACCTCAACTCTCGCCGTGGCCAGATCCAGTCGATGGACGAAGGCCCCGGTGGCAGCCGGGTCGTGAAGGCCCTGGTGCCGTTGTCGGAGATGTTCGGGTATGTCGGTGACCTGCGTTCCAAGACGCAGGGCCGCGCGTCCTACTCGATGCAGTTCGATTCCTACGCCGAGGTTCCGAAGAACGTGGCGGAAGAGATCATCAAGAAGGCCCGGGGCGAGTAAGTTCTCGTTCCGGACCAACCACCCACAGCGCGTCGGCGTACGGCGTAGTCAACATTTACTAGGAGGGCCCCAGTGGCGAAGGCGAAGTTCGAGCGGACTAAGCCGCACGTCAACATCGGCACCATCGGTCACATCGACCACGGTAAGACCACTCTTACCGCGGCGATCACCAAGGTGCTGCACGACAAGTACCCGACGCTCAACGAGGCGTCGGCCTTCGATCAGATCGACAAGGCGCCGGAAGAGCGCCAGCGCGGTATCACCATCTCCATCGCGCACGTCGAGTACCAGACCGAGGCCCGGCACTACGCCCACGTCGACTGCCCGGGTCACGCGGACTACATCAAGAACATGATCACCGGTGCGGCCCAGATGGACGGCGCGATCCTGGTCGTCGCCGCCACCGACGGTCCGATGCCGCAGACCCGTGAGCACGTGCTGCTCGCCCGCCAGGTCGGCGTGCCGGCGATGGTGGTCGCGCTGAACAAGTGCGACATGGTCGACGACGAGGAGATCCTGGAGCTCGTCGAGCTCGAGGTCCGCGAGCTGCTCAGCGAGCAGGAGTTCGACGGCGACAACGCGCCGATCGTCCGGGTCGCCGCTCACCCGGCGCTGCAGGGCGACGCCAAGTGGGGCGAGACCATCCTCGAGCTGATGAACGCGGTCGACGAGTACATCCCGCAGCCGGAGCGCGAGGTCGACAAGCCGTTCCTGATGCCGGTGGAGGACGTCTTCACCATCACCGGTCGCGGCACGGTCATCACCGGCCGGATCGAGCGCGGTGTCGTCAAGATCAACGAGACCGTCGACATCGTCGGCATCCGTCCGGAGAAGCAGACCACCACGGTCACCGGTATCGAGATGTTCCGGAAGCTGCTGGACGAGGGCCAGGCCGGTGAGAACGTCGGTCTGCTGCTGCGTGGCACCAAGCGCGAGGACGTCGAGCGCGGCATGGTCGTCATCAAGCCGGGCACCACGACCCCGCACACCAACTTCGACGCTTCGGTCTACATCCTGTCGAAGGAGGAGGGCGGCCGGCACACGCCGTTCTTCCAGAACTACCGGCCCCAGTTCTACTTCCGCACCACGGACGTCACCGGCGTCGTCACGCTGCCCGAGGGCACCGAGATGGTCATGCCGGGCGACAACACCGACATGTCGGTCGAGCTGATCCAGCCGATCGCCATGGAAGAGGGCCTGAAGTTCGCGATCCGTGAAGGTGGCCGCACCGTCGGCGCCGGCCGGGTCACCAAGATCCTCAAGTGATCTCACGAGGTCCGCGAGGGCTCGACAGCTGAGCCCTCGCGGACCTCTGCTTTGTGCACGATCCGGCGCCAGGTGGGTCCGGATCAGGCGTGAAGCCACCCGATTGGCGTTCCGGCGCCGATCTCTGGCACAATATTCAGGTTGCTCAGGCGAGGCCGCCGGGGTGCGCCCCAGATCGTCGATCTGGCTGGTGCGCCGGACCGGAGACCATGCCGAGGTTCCGGTCCGAGACCGGGCCCCGATCACCATCCCAGGTCGATGAAGCGGTGAGTCGCGCGCGTTCCGCGTACGCGACACACCCGACCGCGGGGGTCGGAGCAACGTAGACGTTGACGATAGAGAAGGACGAAGCGAAGCGATGGCGGGACAAAAGATCCGCATCCGGCTGAAGGCCTACGACCACGAGGTCATCGACAGTTCGGCGCGCAAGATTGTCGACACGGTGACGCGTACTGGTGCGAAGGTTGCTGGCCCGGTGCCGTTGCCGACGGAAAAGAACGTGTTCTGCGTCATCCGCTCGCCGCACAAGTACAAGGACAGCCGCGAGCACTTCGAGATGCGCACCCACAAGCGGCTCATCGACATCATCGACCCCACGCCGAAGACCGTCGACTCGCTGATGCGGCTCGACCTGCCGGCCGGTGTCGACATCGAGATCAAGCTCTGAGGGACGCGAACAACCAATGAGCATTTCCAAGAACACGCGCGGTCTGCTGGGCACCAAGCTCGGCATGACCCAGACCTGGGACGAGAACAATCGCGTCGTCCCCGTCACCGTGATCCAGGCCGGCCCCTGCGTCGTGACCGAGGTGCGTACCTCGGACAGCCACGGGTACGACGGTGTCCAGATCGCCTTCGGCGACATCGACCCCCGCAAGGTGACCAAGCCGATGCGCGGTCACTTCGACAAGGCCGGCGTGACGCCGCGGCGCCACCTGCTGGAGCTGCGCACCGCCGACGCCAGCGAGTACACCCTGGGCCAGGAGATCAAGGCCGAGGCCTTCGAGGCCGGTGAGCGGGTCGACGTTTCCGCCACCAGCAAGGGCAAGGGCTTCGCCGGTGTGATGAAGCGGCACGGCTTCCACGGCCTGCGCGCCACCCACGGTGTGCACAAGAAGCACCGCTCGCCGGGTTCCATCGGCGGCTGCGCCACCCCCGGCCGGGTTTTCAAGGGCCTGCGGATGGCGGGCCGGATGGGCGCCGAGCAGATCACCACGCAGAACATCAGCGTGCACGCGATCGACGCCGAGCGCGGCCTGATCCTGCTCAAGGGCGCCGTCCCCGGCCCCAAGGGCGGCCTCGTGCTGATCCGCAACGCCGCGAAGGGAGCTGCCAAGTGAGCACCGTCGACGTCGTCGTCGTGAAGGGCGACAAGGTCAGCAAGAAGGGTTCCGCCGAGCTTCCGGCCGAACTGTTCGACGTTCAGGTCAACATCCCGCTGATCCACCAGGTCGTGGTGGCCCAGCTGGCGGCCGCCCGGCAGGGCACGGCCAAGGCGAAGACCCGGGGCGAGGTCTCCGGTGGTGGCGCCAAGCCGTACCGCCAGAAGGGCACCGGTCGCGCCCGCCAGGGCTCGACCCGCGCGCCGCAGTTCACCGGTGGTGGCGTCGTCCACGGCCCGGTGCCGCGCGACTACAGCCAGCGGACCCCGAAGAAGATGATCGCCGCCGCGCTCCGCGGTGCGCTGTCGGACCGGGCCCGTGACGGCCGGGTGCACGTCGTGGAGAAGTTCGTCGACGGCGACACCCCGTCCACCAAGGCCGCGCTGAGCGTGCTGGCCGAGGCCGCCGAGCCGGGCAAGGTCCTGGTCGTGGTCGAGCGGGCCGACGACCTGACCTGGCTGAGCCTGCGCAACGTGCAGCACGTGCACCTGATCGCCGCCGACCAGCTGAACGCGTACGACGTTCTGGTCAGCGACGCGGTCGTGTTCACCAAGGGCGCCCTCGACAGCTTCGTCGCCGGCGCGCCCAAGGGTAAGTCCGTGAAGGCTGTCGCGACGTCGACCGAAGCCGAGGAGGTAGAGGCATGAGCCACGGAGTCAACAAGGACCCGCGGGACGTGCTGCTGCGGCCGGTCGTGAGCGAGAAGAGCTACGGCCTGCTGGACGAGCAGAAGTACACGTTCGAGGTCGCCCCGGGGGCCAACAAGACCGAGATCAAGCTCGCGGTCGAGAAGGTCTTCAAGGTCAAGGTCAGCGACGTGAACACCATCAACCGCAAGGGCAAGCGCCGCCGGACCCGTACCGGCTGGGGCAAGCGCCCGGACACCAAGCGGGCGATCGTGACCCTCAAGGGTGACGACCGCATCGACATCTTCGGAGGCCAGTCGTAATGGGAATCCGCAAGTACAAGCCGACGACGCCGGGCCGCCGTGGCTCGAGCGTGGCCGACTTCGTCGAGCTCACCCGTTCGACCCCCGAGAAGTCGCTGCTGCGTCCGCTGCCGAAGAAGGGCGGCCGGAACAACTCCGGCAAGATCACCACCCGGCACCAGGGCGGCGGCCACAAGCGGGCGTACCGGCTGATCGACTTCAAGCGGTACGACAAGGACGGCGTGCCGGCCAAGGTCGCCGAGATCGAGTACGACCCGAACCGCACCGCGCGGATCGCGCTGCTGCACTACGTCGACGGCGAGAAGCGCTACATCCTCGCCCCGTCGAACCTGAAGCAGGGCACGATCGTCGAGAACGGCCCGGCCGCCGACATCAAGGTGGGCAACAACCTGCCGCTGCGCAACATCCCGGTCGGCTCCACGGTGCACGCCGTCGAGCTGCGTCCGGGTGGCGGCGCGAAGATGGGCCGCTCGGCCGGTGCCAGCATCCAGCTGGTCGCGAAGGAAGGCCGGATGGCCACCCTGCGGATGCCGTCCGGCGAGGTCCGGATGGTCGACGTGCGCTGCCGCGCCACCCTCGGTGAGGTCGGCAACGGCGAGCAGTCGAACATCAACTGGGGCAAGGCGGGCCGGATGCGCTGGAAGGGCAAGCGCCCGACCGTCCGCGGTGTCGCGATGAACCCGGTCGACCACCCGCACGGTGGTGGTGAGGGTAAGACCTCGGGTGGTCGCCACCCGGTGTCCCCGTGGGGCCAGCCCGAGGGCCGGACCCGTACCCGCAAGGAAAGCGACCGCATGATCGTCCGGCGCCGCAAGGCCGGCAAGAAGCGCTGATAGGAGCCGGCCAGATGCCACGCAGTTTGAAGAAGGGCCCGTTCGTCGACCACCACCTGATGAAGAAGGTGGAGGTGCAGAACGAGAAGGGCACCAAGAACGTCATCAAGACCTGGTCCCGCCGATCGATGATCGTGCCGGACATGATCGGCCACACGCTCGCGGTGCACGACGGCCGCAAGCACGTGCCGGTGTTCGTGACGGACGCGATGGTCGGGCACAAGCTCGGCGAGTTCGCCCCGACCCGGACGTTCAAGGGTCACGAGAAGGACGACCGGAAGTCACGGCGTCGCTGACCCATGGTCAGAGACGAAGCGAAAGCAACCTACGGAGAGATTCGAACATCATGAGCGTTCAAGAGCGTAGGGCGGTCAGCGCCCGTCGCGAGAGCCTGCTGGGCGACGAGCCCGGGGCCTTCGCGGTCGCGCGCTTCGTCCGCGTGACGCCGATGAAGGCGCGCCGCGTGGGCGACCTGGTGCGCGGTCTGGGCGTCGACGACGCACTCGCCACTCTGAAGTTCGCCCCGCAGGCCGCTGCCGCGACCGTGTACAAGGTCGTCGACAGCGCCGCGGCGAACGCCGAGGGCACCGAGCACCTGAGCCGGACCGACCTGGTTGTGGCGAAGGTCCTGGTGGACGAGGGCCCGACGCTGAAGCGTCACCGCCCGCGGGCCCAGGGCCGGGCCACCCGGATCGACAAGCGGACCAGCCACATCACCGTCGTGGTGGCGCCGCGGGTCGAGGCCGAGCCGGTCGAGAAGGCCCCGGCCAAGAAGTCCGCCAAGAAGGCCGACACCGCCAAGAAGGCGCCGGCGAAGAAGGCCGCGGCCGACCAGGCCGGGACCGCCGACAAGCCGGCCAAGAAGGCGACCGCGAAGAAGGCGGCTGCCAAGAAGACCGCCGAGAAGAAGGAGTCCTGACGTGGGCCAGAAGGTTAACCCGCACGGGTTCCGGCTCGGCATCAGCACCGACCACAAGAGCCGCTGGTACGCCGACAAGCTGTACAAGGACTACGTGGGCGAGGACGTCAAGATCCGCCGCCTGCTGAGCAAGGGCATGGAGCGCGCCGGCATCTCCCGCGTGGAGATCGAGCGCACCCGTGACCGGGTCCGGGTCGACATCCACACCGCCCGTCCGGGCATCGTCATCGGTCGCCGTGGCGCCGAGGCGGACCGGATCCGGGGCAGCCTGGAGGAGCTCACCGGCAAGCAGGTGCAGCTGAACATCCTCGAGGTGAAGAACGCCGAGGTCGACGCCCAGCTGGTCGCGCAGGGCGTGGCCGAGCAGCTGTCCGGCCGCGTGGCGTTCCGCCGCGCGATGCGCAAGGCGATGCAGACCACCATGCGTGGCGGCGCCCTGGGCATCCGGATCCAGTGCTCCGGTCGTCTGGGTGGCGCGGAGATGTCGCGGTCGGAGTTCTACCGTGAGGGCCGGGTGCCGCTGCACACGCTCCGCGCGGACATCGACTACGGCTTCTACGAGGCCCGCACGACCTTCGGCCGGATCGGCGTGAAGGTCTGGATCTACAAGGGTGACGTGGCCGGCTCCCGGGCCGAGCGCGAGGCGCAGGCCGCGGCCCGCGCCGCCACCCAGCAGCGCCGGCCGGCGCGTCGCGACGACCGTGGTGGCCGTGGTGGCGACCGCGACCGTGGTGACCGCGGTGGCCGTCGCGACGACCGTCGGGACAACGCGCGCTCCGCGGCTCCGGCCGCCGAGGCCGCGGCGCCGGCGGCCGACAAGCCCGCCGAGACGACCGGAACGGAGAGCTGACCGATGCTCATCCCCCGCAAGGTCAAGCACCGCAAGCAGCACCACCCCAAGCGCTCCGGCGCGGCCAAGGGTGGTACGACGCTGGCCTTCGGTGACTTCGGCATCCAGGCGCTGGAGAACCACTACGTCACCAACCGGCAGATCGAGGCCGCGCGTATCGCGATGACCCGCCACATCAAGCGTGGCGGCAAGGTGTGGATCAACATCTACCCCGACCGCCCGCTGACCAAGAAGCCGGCCGAGACCCGGATGGGTTCCGGTAAGGGCTCGCCGGAGTGGTGGATCGCCAACGTCAAGGCCGGTCGAGTTCTGTTCGAGCTGTCCGGCGTGCCGGAGGACATCGCTCGCGAGGCCCTGCGCCGCGCGATCCACAAGTTGCCGATGAAGTGCCGCTTCATCTCCCGAGAGGCAGGTGAGAACTGATGGCTACCACCGTGACCGCCGCCGAACTGCGGAATCTCGGTAAGGACGAGCTGATGAGCAAGCTCGGTGAAGCCAAGGAGGAGCTGTTCAACCTCCGGTTCCAGGCTGCTACGGGCCAGCTGGAGTCCCACGGCCGGCTGCGCGCCGTCCGCAAGGACATCGCCCGCATCTACACGGTGCTGACCGAGCGTGCGCTCGGCATCACCGACGAGGTCGAGGCCACGGCCGCGACCGAGGAGGTCGTGGCTGACGACGCCGAGACCGCGGACGACAGCCAGGACAAGGCCGGGAGCAAGGCATGACCGAGAACGTGAAGGACGAGACCGTGAGCACGACCGCGCCGGCGCGAGGCACCCGCAAGACCCGTGAGGGCCTGGTGCTGAGCGACAAGATGGACAAGACCGTCACCGTTCAGGTCGAGGACCGGGTCAAGCACAAGCTCTACGGCAAGGTCATCCGGCGCACCAGCAAGCTCAAGGCGCACGACGAGCAGAACGCCGCCGGCATCGGCGACCGCGTCCTCCTGATGGAGACCCGGCCGCTGTCGGCGACCAAGCGCTGGCGCGTCGTCGAGATCCTCGAGAAGGCCAAGTAGTTCCCGGGCCGGCGCTTCGGCACCGACCGGCAACCAATCGAAATCATTCGTTCCGCAAGGCTCACGCGAGTGAGAACCAGCGAGACAACCAGGAGATCAACAGATGATCCAGCAGGAGTCGCGACTGAAGGTCGCCGACAACACGGGTGCCAAGGAGATCTTGTGCATCCGCGTTCTCGGCGGCTCCGGTCGGCGCTACGCCGGTGTCGGTGACACGATCGTCGCCACCGTCAAGGACGCGATCCCGGGCGGCGGTGTGAAGAAGGGTGACGTCGTCAAGGCGGTCGTCGTGCGGACCGTGAAGGAGCGCCGGCGTCCGGACGGCTCCTACATCCGCTTCGACGAGAACGCCGCGGTGATCCTGAAGGCCGACGGCGAGCCGCGTGGTACCCGCATCTTCGGGCCGGTCGGCCGGGAGCTGCGCGAGAAGCGCTTCATGAAGATCATCTCGCTCGCCCCGGAGGTGCTCTGAGATGGCGCAGAGGAAGTTGCACGTGAAGAAGGGCGATCAGGTCCGCGTGATCGCCGGTAAGTCCAAGGGCCTCGAGGGCAAGATCATCCAGGTCCTGCCCGACGCCGAGAAGGTCGTCGTCGAGGGCGTGAACCGGGTCAAGAAGCACACCAAGGTGCAGCAGGCCCAGCGCGGCGGCACCACCGGTGGCATCGTCACCCAGGAAGCCCCGATCCACGTCTCGAACGTGATGCTTCTGGTCGAGGTCGACAAGGACGGCAAGAAGCAGAAGGTGACCACCCGCGTCGGTTACAACCGCGTCGAGGTGCAGAAGCGGCGCCCCGACGGCTCGACGTACACCGGTTTCCGGAGCGTCCGGATCGCGCGGCGTACCGGCGAGGAGATCTGATGACTGCGACGGCTACCGAGAACACCAAGGTTCAGCCGCGGCTGAAGACGAAGTACCGCGAAGAGATCGTCGGCAAGCTGCAGGAGCAGTTCCAGTTCGACAACGTCATGCAGGTGCCCGGCCTCACCAAGATCGTGGTGAACATGGGCGTCGGCGAGGCGGCGCGCGACTCCAAGCTGATCGATGGCGCGGTGAAGGACCTGGCCGCGATCACCGGCCAGAAGCCGCAGGTGACCAAGGCCCGCAAGTCGATCGCGCAGTTCAAGCTGCGCGAGGGGATGCCGATCGGCGCCCACGTGACGCTGCGCGGCGACCGGATGTGGGAGTTCCTGGACCGGCTGCTGGCGCTCGCGCTGCCCCGGATCCGCGACTTCCGCGGCCTGTCGCCCAAGCAGTTCGACGGCACCGGGAACTACACCTTCGGTCTGACCGAGCAGGTGATGTTCCACGAGATCAACCAGGACCGCATCGACCGGGTCCGGGGTATGGACATCACCGTGGTGACCACCGCGAAGAACGACGACGAGGGCCGGGCCCTGCTGCGGCAGCTCGGTTTCCCGTTCAAGGAGAACTGACGTGGCGAAGACAGCACTCAAGGTCAAGCAGGCCCGGAAGCCGAAGTTCGCGGTGCGCGGTTACACCCGCTGCCAGCGCTGCGGCCGGCCGAAGGCGGTCTTCCGCAAGTTCGGCCTGTGCCGGATCTGCCTGCGGGAGATGGCGCACCGGGGCGAGCTGCCCGGTGTGACCAAGTCCAGCTGGTGACCGTCTCCACCCCCGAACTTCTCCCTACTCACCATCTAGTCACCGTAGGTCGCCGAGCGGCGAAACCACGGCGGGAAAGAGGCCCCAGGCCATGACGATGACCGACCCGATCGCAGACATGTTGACGCGTCTGCGGAACGCCAACCAGGCGTACCACGAGTCGACCTCGATGCCGTACAGCAAGATCAAGCAGGGCATCGCCGACATCCTCCAGCAGGAGGGCTACATCTCCTCCTACACGGTGGAGGAGCCGAAGGAAGGCGCCGTCGGCAAGACCCTGATCGTCGACCTCAAGTTCGGCCCGAGCCGGGAGCGCTCCATCGCGGGCGTCCGCCGGATCAGCAAGCCGGGTCTGCGGGTCTACGCGAAGTCGACCAACCTGCCCAAGGTCCTCGGCGGACTGGGTGTCGCGATCATCTCGACGTCCCAGGGACTGCTGACCGACCGTCAGGCCAAGAACAAGGGCGTCGGCGGGGAAGTCCTCGCCTACGTCTGGTGACGAAGAACCGGAAGGAGGACCACTCTCATGTCTCGCATCGGTAAGCTCCCGGTCACGGTCCCGTCCGGCGTCGACGTCACGATCGACGGCCAGACGGTCACCGTGAAGGGTCCGAAGGGTCAGCTGTCGCACGTTGTGGCTGAGCCCATCGCGGTCAACCGGGACGAGGACGGCACCATCGCCGTGACCCGCCCCGACGACCAGCGCAAGAGCAAGGAACTGCACGGCCTGTCCCGCACCCTGATCGCCAACCTGGTGACCGGAGTGACGGAGGGCTACGAGAAGAAGCTCGAGATCGTCGGCGTCGGGTACCGCGTCCTGGCCAAGGGACCGACCCAGCTGGAGTTCTCGCTCGGGTACAGCCACACCATCACGGTGGACGCCCCGGAGGGCATCACCTTCGTGGTGGAGGCGCCGACCCGCTTCTCGGTGCAGGGCATCGACAAGCAGTCGGTCGGCGAGGTCGCCGCCAACATCCGCAAGCTGCGCAAGCCCGAGCCGTACAAGGGCAAGGGCGTGCGGTACGCCGGCGAGCAGGTGCGCCGCAAGGTCGGAAAGGCTGGTAAGTAACCATGGCGATCGGACTGCGTCCGCACAAGCACTCCGCCAAGAAGACGGCGTCGCGGCTGCGTCGCCAGATCCGGGTCCGGAAGAAGATCAACGGCACGGCCGACCGGCCGCGGCTGGTGGTCACCAAGTCGTCGAGGCACCTGTTCGTTCAGGTCATCGACGACGTGGCCGGCAAGACGCTGGTCTCCGCCTCCACGATGGAGGCCGACCTGCGCGGCGCGGAGAGCAACAAGACCGACAAGGCCAAGACCGTCGGCGGCCTGATCGCCGACCGGGCCAAGGCCGCCGGCATCGACTCGGTCGTCTTCGACCGGGCCGGGAACAAGTACCACGGCCGCATCGCGGCACTGGCCGACGCCGCCCGTGAGGGCGGGCTCGGCTTCTGACGGCGACACAAACACAGGAAGAGGTAGTTCGACATGAGCGGAGGCCAGCAGCGTCGCGGAGGCGGCGCCGGTGGTGAGCGCCGTAACCGCGACGGTGGTCGTGGTGCGGCAGCCGACAAGACCGCCTACATCGAGCGCGTGGTAGCCATCAACCGTGTCGCCAAGGTCGTGAAGGGTGGTCGTCGCTTCAGCTTCACCGCCCTCGTGGTCGTCGGCGACGGGGAAGGCACCGTCGGTGTGGGTTACGGCAAGGCCAAGGAGGTGCCCGCGGCGATCGCCAAGGGTGTCGAGGAGGCCAAGAAGGCATTCTTCAAGGTGCCGAGGATCCAGGGCACCATCCCGCACCCGGTCCAGGGTGAGAAGGCCGCCGGCGTGGTGCTGCTGCGCCCGGCCGCACCGGGTACCGGTGTCATCGCGGGTGGTTCGGCACGCGCCGTACTGGAGTGCGCCGGTATTCACGACGTACTGAGCAAGTCGCTGGGTTCGGCCAACGCGATCAACGTGGTGCACGCCACCGTTGAGGCGCTGCGGAGCCTGGAGACCCCGGAGGCCGTGGCCGCGCGTCGTGGCCTGCCGGTCGAGCACGTCGCCCCGGCGGCGCTGCTGAAGGCGCGGGCGGAGGTGGCCTCCTGATGGCACGCCTGAAGGTGACCCAGATCCGTTCCGGCATCGGTGGCAAGCAGAACCAGCGCGACACGCTGCGCACCCTGGGCGTCAAGCGGATCGGCGACGTCGCCGTCCACGACGACCGTCCCGAGGTCCGCGGCATGGTCCGTACTGTTCGCCACCTCATCACCGTCGAGGAGGTCGACTGACATGGCGCTGAAGGTTCACCACCTGCGTCCGGCGCCCGGTGCCAAGACCGCCAAGACCCGCGTGGGTCGCGGTGAGGGCAGCAAGGGCAAGACGGCCGGCCGCGGTACGAAGGGCAGCAAGGCCCGCAACAACATCCCCGAGTGGTTCGAGGGTGGCCAGATGCCGCTGCACATGCGGCTCCCGAAGCTGAAGGGCTTCAAGAGCAGGAACCGGGTGGAGTTCCAGGTCGTTAACCTGGACAAGCTCGGACAACTGTTCCCCGAGGGTGGCGAGGTCGGCGTGGCCGAACTGGTCGCCAAGGGTGCGGTTCGTCGCGGTCAGCCGGTGAAGGTGCTGGGTGACGGCGAACTGACCGTGGCACTGCAGGTTTCGGTGCACAAGTTCTCCAAGTCCGCCCAGGACAAGATCCAGGCGGCCGGGGGAACCATCACCGAGGTGTGACGAGGTCCAGGGCTCGACCGGTACGGCGCTTGATATCCTGCGCCGGTCGGACGAGCCCTGGTTCGTCTCTTGCCCAGCTGCTTTGCTAGGCCGCTGCCCTGCCCGGGGCAGAGGAAACATGTGGGAGGACAGGGTGTTAGGCGCCTTTGCCAACGCGTTCAAGACTCCGGACCTGCGCCGGAAGATCTTGTTCGTGCTCTTCATCGTCGTGATCTTCCGGATCGGCTCGGTCGTGCCGGCCCCGGGCGTGAACGTTCAGTCCCTGCACACCTGTATCAAGATCTCGCAGGGCGGCGCGAACGCGAACCTCTACAACCTGATCAACCTGTTCTCCGGCGGCGCGCTGCTGCAGCTCGCGATCTTCGCGCTCGGCATCATGCCGTACATCACCGCCAGCATCATCCTGCAGCTGCTCACCGTGGTGATCCCGCGGCTGGAGTCGCTGAAGAAGGAAGGCCAGGCGGGACAGGCCAAGATCACCCAGTACACCCGGTTCCTGACCGTCGGGCTGGCGATCCTGCAGTCCACCGCGTTCGTCGCGCTGGCCCGGACGCCGGGCCGCCTGTTCCAGGGCTGCCAGGAGCCGCTGCTGTACAAGGACGACTGGTTCACGATCACCGTGATAGTGCTCACCATGACCGCCGGCACCGGCGTGATCATGTGGCTGGGCGAGCTGATCACCGACCGTGGCGTCGGCAACGGCATGTCGATCCTGATCTTCACCCAGATCGTCGCCACCTTCCCGACCCAGCTGTGGAACATCCGCAAGGAGAAGGGCATCCCCACCTTCGTGGTGGTGGTCGCGATCGGCCTGGTGATCATGGCCGCGGTCATCTTCATCGAGCAGGCCCAGCGCCGGATCCCGGTGCAGTACGCGAAGCGGATGGTCGGCCGCAAGATGTTCGGCGGCACCTCGACGTACATCCCGCTGAAGGTCAACCAGGCCGGGGTGATCCCGGTCATCTTCGCCTCCAGCCTGCTCTACCTGCCGGTGCTGATCAGTCAGTTCCAGCAGGGCAAACCCTGGGCGAACTGGATCCAGGGCAACCTGGTCAAGGGTGACCACCCGATCTACATGGTGACGTACGTCGCCCTGATCATCTTCTTCACGTACTTCTACGTCTCGATTACCTTCAATCCGAAGGAAGTTGCAGACAACATGAAGAAGTACGGCGGCTTCATCCCCGGGATCCGGGCGGGACGGCCGACCGAGGAGTACCTGGGCTACGTGCTGTCCCGCATCACGCTGCCAGGCGCGATCTACCTCGCGGCGATCTCGATGATCCCGCTGGTCGCGCTCGTCCTGCTGAACGCGAACCAGAACTTCCCGTTCGGTGGTACGTCGATCCTGATCATGGTCGGCGTCGGACTGGACACGGTGAAGCAGATCGAGAGTCAGCTGCAGCAGCGAAACTACGAAGGGTTCCTGCGCTGATGAGAATGTTGCTGATGGGTCCGCCCGGGGCGGGCAAGGGCACGCAGGCAAAGGTGCTTGCGGAACGCCTGAATATCCCGGCCGTGTCCACCGGCGACATCTTCCGTGCGAACGTCAAGGACGAGACGCCGCTCGGGCTCGAGGCGAAGCGCTACATGGACGCCGGTGACTACGTCCCGGACGAGGTCACCAACGCGATGGTGCGGGACCGGTTGTCCGAGGCCGACGCGGGCGACGGGTTCCTGCTCGACGGCTACCCGCGCACGCTGGCCCAGGTGGGCACGCTGGACGACATCGTGGCCGACCACGGCCACAAGCTGGACGCGGTGGTGGCGCTGGTCGCCGACACCGACGTACTGGTCGGACGGATGCTCAAGCGGGCCCAGACCGACGGGCGTACGGACGACTCCGAAGAGGTCATCCGGCACCGGCAGGACGTCTACACCGCCGAGACCAAGCCGCTGCTGCGGGTGTACGCCCAGCGCGGCCTGCTGGTCGAGGTCGACGGTGTCGGCGAGATCGACGAGGTGAGCGAGCGCGTGCTCGCCGCCTTGAAGACGATCACGGAGTGACGTCGACGGATGAGGTGCGGTGATCTTTAAGGACCGCGGGATCGAGATCAAGACCCGCGAACAGATCCTCTCCATGCGTGCGGCCGGCCTGGTCGTCGGCCGCACGCTGGAACTGCTCCGCGGTGCGGTCCGGGCCGGTATTACCACCGGCGAGCTGGACGCGATCGCCGAGGACAACATCCGCTCCTCCGGCGCGATCCCGTCCTTCAAGGGCTACCACGGCTTCACCGGTTCGATCTGCGCGTCGGTGAACGACGAGATCGTGCACGGCATCCCCGGTGACCGGGTGCTCGCCGACGGCGACCTGATCTCGATCGACTGCGGCGCGATCGTGGACGGCTGGCACGGCGACGCCGCGATCACGGTGCCGGTCGGCGAGGCCGATGCCGAGCTGCTCGAGCTGGCCCGGGTCTGTGAGGAGTCGATGTGGCGTGGGTTCGCCGCCGCGAAGCTCGGCGGCCGGCTCACGGACATCTCCGCCGCGGTCGAGCAGCACGTCCGGGCGACGTCGTCGTACGGGATCGTCGAGGACTTCGTCGGGCACGGGATCGGGTCGGCGATGCACCAGCCGCCGAACGTTCCGAACTTCGGCCGCCCGGGCCGCGGGCCCAAGCTGGTCGAGGGGATGGCGCTGGCGGTCGAGCCGATGCTCACGCTCGGCCGGCAGGACAACCACACGCTCGAGGACGACTGGACGGTCGTCACCGACGACGGCAAGGTCGCCGCGCACACCGAGCACACCTTCACGCTGACCCCGCAGGGGCCGTGGGTGCTGACCGCCCTCGACGGCGGCGAGGCCGAGCTGGCCGAGCTCGGCGTCAAGTTCGGCGCGCTGGCCGACTGACGGACCGGGTGGGTCCACCCATCGGGGGACGCCAGGCGAACCGGGGCTGAGGCACACTTGAGACATGCCTCAGTACCAGCCGCACCAGCGATTCACCGAAGCCGACCGGGACAAGATCGCCGGGCGGCTGCGGGACGCGTTCGCGGACGGCCGGCTGGATCAGCCCGAGTTCACCTCCCGCCTGGATCAGCTCTACACCGTCCAGACCTACGGCGAGCTCGAGCCGCTGGTGCGTGACCTGCCTCCGGTGCGGACGTACCAGACCCCCGAGGTGGTCCAGGACACCAAGCCGGCGCCGGCGCCGGGTGACTTCCCGGAGCGGAAGAAGGACGCCCGTCCGCACCGGCACGGGCTGGCCGCGCTGGGTGGCGGGTTCACCGGGGTCGTCGTCATCAACGTGGTGATCTGGTTCGTCATCGGCCTCGGCAACGGCGGGCACTGGCCGCACTTCTGGCCGGTCTGGCTGCTGATCCCGTGGGCGATCATCGCCCTGGGCAACCTCGGGAAGCGCCGTTGACAGCGGCCCCGGTCAGTCGCCGCGTGGTCGGTCCGCGTCTGCGGCCGGACTTGGCGTGGCAGCTGCGGCAGGGGTCCGCGCTCGTCTACCTGATCTGGTTCGCCATCGCCGTACCGCTGGTGCTGGTCGGCCTGGTGCTGGAGCCGCGGTGGGTGGGCTGGTTCGTGCTGGGCTGGTTCCTGGTGCTGGTGATCTTCACGCTGGCCATGCGGGTGGCCGACAGCCGGCAGCGCAAGTCCTGGGCTGACGCGGCCGGGCAGCTCGGTTGGCGGACCAACGCCTCCGGCTCGGAGTTGGTGGAGCGCTGGCCGTTCCCGCCGTTCAGCACGGATCCGAAGGCCACGGTCGTCGACGTGACCACCGGGCGGCACCGCGGGCGGGAGTTCTGGACCGGGCGCTTCCGGCACAAGGTGCGACGTCGCGAGCTCGGCTTCGACTTCCTCGATCTGCAGGTGGACCGGCCGCTGCCGCCTTTGCAGGTGCTGCCGGCCTCGCTGGCTCCGCTGGCCGCCGCCAGTCTGTTGCCGCTCAGGCTGGACGTGGACGGGCTGCCCGGGCACTACCAGCTGTTCAACGGCCGCGAGGACCACGCGCAGGCGGTGCTGCACCCGCGGGCGGTCGAGGCGCTGGCCCAGGTGCCGCCGTTCGGCTTCAGTTGCGAGGGGCGGCGGTTCGTCGCGATCCTCCCGGCGTACCGCGATTCCACTACAGCGCTCGCACAGCTGGATGCGGTCTGTGACCTTCTGGACCTGATGCCCCAGCAGATCTGGCGCGAGGGGGAGCAGTGGGCCGCCACCCATTCGTGACCGAGGGGCTCGATTGGGTTTCGTGTGGGTGAGTGGCGTACACTCTTTCCTTGGCTCTTTGTAGCCTCTGTCTCGTTGTGCCCGCGGCTGCCTGACCTCGTGTCAGGAGGGCACTAGAGCCCGGGCCGAGCCGGTAGTACCCACCTTTTCAGTACGTCGTCTACAGAAGTGCGAGGACATGCCCAAAAAAGAGGGAGTCATCGAACTCGAGGGCACCATCGTTGAGGCCCTGCCGAACGCGATGTTCCGTGTTGAGCTGTCCAACGGGCACAAGGTGCTCGCGCACATCAGCGGCAAGATGAGGCAGCACTACATCCGGATCCTCCCCGAGGACCGGGTCGTCGTGGAGCTGTCGCCGTACGACCTCACCCGGGGTCGGATCGTCTATCGGTACAAGTAGGACCACACCAACACCTGTCGAAGAAAGAAGCTCGATGAAGGTCAATCCGAGCGTCAAGAAGATCTGCGACAAGTGCAAGGTGATCCGCCGTCACGGCCGGGTCATGGTGATCTGCGAGAACCCGCGGCACAAGCAGCGGCAGGGCTGACCAAGCTCTTCAGCAGTACACAGCACTTGCGCACCACAGCGCGCACGCTCGTACCGGCACACCGCCGGTACGTCGCCCCCGGAACAGAGGCCGGGGCCCTGCCGGTGAAGCAGCACTCACCGAGGCGGGCGGGGACGCGGCGCGCCA
Organism: Kribbella sp. NPDC048837; assembly: GCF_055586945.1. Taxonomy (NCBI): domain Bacteria; kingdom Bacillati; phylum Actinomycetota; class Actinomycetes; order Propionibacteriales; family Kribbellaceae; genus Kribbella; species Kribbella sp. NPDC048837. The sequence continues at coordinate 508,247 of NZ_JBVJHF010000004.1, read as the reverse complement.
CCACACCTCTGCCGACGAAAGGAACACCGCCACATGGCACGCCTCGTAGGAGTCGACCTGCCGCGCGACAAGCGCATCGAGGTCGCTCTGACCTACATCTTCGGTGTAGGCCGTACTCGCGCCCTGAAGACGCTCGAGGCCACCGGCATCTCCGGTGACAAGCGCGTCCACGAACTGGGCGACGAGGAGCTGGTGAAGCTCCGGGACTGGATCGAAGGCAACTACAAGATCGAAGGTGACCTCCGTCGCGAGGTGACCGCGGACATCCGCCGCAAGATCGAGATCGGGTCGTACCAGGGTCGCCGGCACCGCAGCGGTCTGCCGGTGCGTGGTCAGCGTACGCGGACCAACGCCCGCAGCCGCAAGGGTCGTCGCAAGGCGATCGCCGGCAAGAAGAAGAAGTGATGACCCGGATGACCGTCGACCACCCCAGGAGCAACTGACCTATGCCTCCCAAGAGCCGCACCGCGGCCGGCGCGAAGAAGGTGCGCCGCAAGGAGAAGAAGAACGTGGCCGCCGGCCACGCGCACATCAAGAGCACGTTCAACAACACGATCGTGACGATCACCGACCCGACCGGCGCGGTCATCTCGTGGGCTTCCGCGGGCACCGTCGGCTTCAAGGGTTCGCGCAAGTCCACCCCGTTCGCCGCGCAGATGGCCGCCGAGGCCGCCGGACGCCGGGCGATGGAGCACGGCATGCGCAAGATCGACGTGTTCGTGAAGGGTCCCGGCTCCGGCCGGGAGACCGCGATCCGTTCGCTGGGTGCCGTCGGCCTCGAGGTCGGCACCATCCAGGACGTCACCCCGACCGCCCACAACGGATGCCGCCCGCCGAAGCGGCGCCGGGTCTGACCCAGAGAGGTAGGTAGCGAAACATGGCCCGTTACACCGGACCGATGACCAAGAAGTCGCGCCGTCTCGGGGTCGACCTCGTCGGTGGCGACAAGGCGTTCGAGCGCCGTCCGTACCCGCCGGGTATGCACGGCCGCGGCCGCCCGAAGGAGAGCGAGTACCTGCTCCAGCTGCGCGAGAAGCAGAAGGCCCGCTTCTCGTACGGCGTCCTGGAGAAGCAGTTCCGCCGGTACTACGAGGAGGCCTCGCGGCGCTCCGGCAAGACCGGTGACAACCTGCTGATCATCCTGGAGTCCCGGCTGGACAACGTGGTCTACCGCGCCGGCCTGGCCCGGACCCGTCGGCAGGCCCGTCAGCTCGTCGTACACGGTCACTTCACCGTGAACGGCGTCAAGGTGAACATCCCGTCGTACCGGGTGGCCGCCCACGACATCATCGATGTCAAGGCGAAGTCGGTCGAGACGACCCCGTTCATCATCGCCCGGGAGACGCACTCCGAGCGCGTCGTCCCGGCCTGGCTCGAGGTGATGCCCGAGCGGCTTCGCATCCTCGTCCACCAGCTGCCGACCCGGCAGCAGATCGACACCCAGGTCGCCGAGCACCTGATCGTCGAGCTCTACTCGAAGAACTGATCCGGTTCCGGCCGGTGGCCTCCGGGCCGCCGGCCGGACCGGTCGGCGCTTCACCCATCGCGACCTCAAATAGTGGTCGTCGCGACAGAGAAGGAACAAGAAGTTGCTAATCGCACAGCGCCCCACCCTGACCGAAGAGGTCGTCGACGAGCACCGCTCGCGGTTCGTGATCGAGCCGCTCGAGCCTGGCTTCGGCTACACCCTCGGCAACTCGATCCGCCGGACCCTGCTGTCCTCCATCCCCGGTGCCGCCGTGACCAGCATCAAGGTCGACGGCGTCCTGCACGAGTTCTCGACCGTTGCCGGGGTCAAGGAAGACGCCACCCAGCTGATCCTGAACCTGAAGGACCTGGTCGTCTCCTCCGAGCACGACGAGCCGGTCACCATGTACCTGCGCAAGCAGGGCCCCGGTGACGTCACCGCCGCCGACATCGCGCCGCCGGCCGGCGTCGAGGTGCACAACCCGGACCTGAAGATCGCCACCCTGAACGAGAAGGGCCGGCTCGAGATGGAGCTGGTCGTCGAGCGGGGCCGCGGCTACGTGTCGGCGATCCAGAACAAGTCCGCCGACGCCGAGATCGGCCGGATGCCGGTCGACTCGATCTACTCCCCGGTCCTCAAGGTCACCTACAAGGTCGAGGCGACCCGTGTCGAGCAGCGCACCGACTTCGACCGCCTCGTGGTCGACGTCGAGACCAAGCCGTCGATGCTGCCCCGCGACGCCGTCGCGTCGGCCGGTAAGACGCTGGTCGAGCTGTTCGGCCTGGCCCGCGAGCTGAACGTCGAAGCCGAGGGCATCGACATCGGCCCGTCGCCGGTGGACGAGCAGATGGCCGCCGACCTGGCGCTGCCGGTCGAGGACCTGCAGCTGACCGTCCGGTCCTACAACTGCCTCAAGCGTGAGGGCATCCACACCGTGGGTGAGCTGATCTCGCGCAGCGAGCAGGACCTGCTGGACATCCGCAACTTCGGCTCCAAGTCGATCGACGAGGTCAAGCTGAAGCTGGCCGAGATGGGCCTGTCGCTGAAGGACTCGCCCCCTGGCTTCGACCTGCGCGCGGCCGCCGAGGCCTACGGCACCGAGTCCGAGGACGACGACGAGAGCTTCGCCGAGACCGAGCAGTACTGAACCCCCGGGCCGCTGGCCTGAAATCCTTTCTGGAGTAAGAGATGCCTACCCCCACCAAGGGTGCCCGGCTGGGCGGCAGCCCGGCGCACGAGAAGCTGATCCTCAGCAACCTCGCGACGTCGCTGTTCGAGCACGGCGCCATCACCACCACCGCGGCCAAGGCCAAGCGCCTGCAGCCGCTGGCGGAGTCGATGATCACCAAGGCGAAGCGTGGTGACCTGAACTCCCGCCGCCAGGTGATGAAGCGGATCAAGGACAAGAGCGTCGTGCACGTGCTCTTCACCGAGATCGGCGAGCGGTACGCCGACCGTCCGGGCGGCTACACCCGGATCACCAAGCTCGGCCCGCGCAAGGGCGACAACGCCCCGATGGTGAAGATCGAGCTGGTCGAGGCGCTGGCCGACTCGCCGAAGGCGAAGAAGACCGCCGCCAAGAAGGCGCCGGCCAAGAAGGCCGCCGCCCCGCAGGCGGAGGACAAGGTCGAGGACGTCCAGGACGAGAAGGTCCAGGATGTTGTCGCGGGCAAGTACGAGGGCTCGGCCGCGCCGAACGCCGACGGCTCCGCGCCGGCCGGCTTCGACATCAAGGGCAACGAGAACTCGATGAAGTACCACACCACCGAGTCCCCGTGGTACGAGCAGACCGAGGCCGAGGTCTGGTTCAAGACCGAGGCGGACGCCGAGGCGGCCGGCTTCACCAAGGCCGGCGAGACCGAGGACGACACGTCCGAGGACGACAAGTAACACCTCAGCTCCACGCAGCGCCCCTCACCGCACGGTGAGGGGCGCTGTTTGCGTTAGATTGCCGTGTGCGTTGGCGGATAGACCTGAGGTACGACGGAACGGCCTTCCACGGCTGGGCTCGTCAGGAGGGCCTCCGGACCGTGCAGGGTGTGCTGGAGGAGACCCTCCGCGTCGTCCTGCGGCTGCCCGAACCGCTGACCGTGACGTGCGCCGGCCGGACCGACACCGGCGTACACGCTCGCGGTCAGGTCACCCATGTGGATGTCGAAGGCGCTGTAGAGCCGCTGAGGCTGCTCAGAAGCCTGAACGGTGTCCTGCCAGCGGATGTGGCTGTCACGGCCGTCAGAGCGGCTCCAGAGGGCTTTGACGCCCGATTCTCCGCCCTGGCCCGTCGGTACGTGTACCGCCTGTGTGACGACCCGGCCGGCTGGGACCCGCTCACCCGGGGTCAGGTCCTGCGAGTGGGCCGCCCACTGGACGTGGATCGGATGAATGCTGCCGCCGCCGAATTGCTCGGTGAGCACGACTTCGCGGCCTTCTGCAAGAAGCGGGAGGGCGCCAGCACGGTACGGGCGCTCCTGGAGTACTCGTGGCGGCGCACGGCTCCGGGCCGGCTGGAGGGCACGGTGATCGCGGATGCCTTCTGTCACTCGATGGTCCGTGCTCTGGTGGGCTCGATGATCCCCGTGGGTGACGGACGGCGTGACGTCGACTGGCCGGCCGCCGTACTGGCCGGGAAGGTGCGGGACTCGGCGGTGTCCGTGCTGCCCGCGCACGGGCTCACACTGGAGGAAGTGCGCTACCCGGCCGATGAAGAGCTGGCCGCTCGGGCTCTGCAGGCCCGTCAGGTCAGGGGAGAGGTGCACCAGCGTGGCTGACCACTACTTCTCCGCGGAGCCCGGCTCCGCGGACGTACGCCGTACTGTCGAGGCCCGGATCTGGGGACGCGAGTACACGTTCACCACCGCGACCGGAGTGTTCTCCCGGGACCGCCTCGACATAGGTACGGCGGTGTTGCTGCGCGAGGTGGATCCGCCGACCGGTTCCGGCACGTTCCTCGACCTGGGGACCGGCTACGGGCCGATCGCGTGCGCACTGGCCGTGGAGTCGGAGGCGACCGTCTGGGCGGTCGACGTGAACACCCGGGCGCTCGAGCTGACCGGGGAGAACGCGCGGAAGGCCGGAGTGGCGGACCGCGTGCACCCGGTGCTGCCGGACGGCGTACCGGCGGAGGTGGTCTTCGACCAGATCTGGTCGAACCCGGCGATCCACATCGGCAAGCCCGAGCTGCACAAGATGCTGCTGCACTGGCTGGCTCGCCTTGCCCCCGGTGGCGTGGCATGGTTCGTCGTCGGCAAGAACCTCGGTGGCGACTCGCTGCAGCGCTGGATGACCGAGCAGGGCTACCCCTGCGAGCGGGTCGGCAGCGCGAAGGGGTTCCGGGTCCTGCGTGCAACGAACGCGGGACCAGCGCCGTCCTGAGGGTATGGAGGCAGCCTTGGCGGCAGCGGAGGCACGGACAGACTCGCTCGACTTCGAGCTGTGGGTGACCGAGAAGGCAGATGCACTGCTGCGGTTCGCCTATGTCCTCACAGGCGACAAGAGCCTGGCGGAGGACGCTGTCCAGGATGCCCTGACGACGGCCTGTGCCCGGTGGAGCCGGGTGAGCCGCGCCGACGATCCCGAGGCTTACGTGAAACGGATGGTGGTGAACGCGCACATCTCCTGGTGGCGGCGGTTCCGCCGGCGCGAGGCGCCGACGGACGATCCCGTCCGGACCGCCCTGGCCGCGCCCGACGGGACGGCCGCGCGGGCCGAGTCCGACGCCGTCTGGGAACTGTGCGCGACGCTGCCGGACAAGCAGCGGGCGGCCGTCGTACTGCGCTTCTACGAGGAGCTCTCGTACGCCGAGATCGGTGCGCTGCTGCACTGCGCCGAGGCGACCGCCCGGTCGCACGTCCATCGAGCCCTCGCGGCACTGAAGACCACGCTGAGCACGGAAGGAGCCGAAGATGCCTGAGCACGATCCTGAGCAGGAGCTCGGCCCCAAGATCGCGTCAGCGTTCCAGAGCCAGGCCGACAGCGCCGGTGAGCTGCGGGGCCGAGGGATGGCGTCCGAGGCGCGGCGGCGGGTCCGCAAGCGGCGGCAGGCGCGGACCATGGCCGCTGCGGCCGTGGTGGTGGCGGTTGCCATCGGCGGAGTGTGGAACCTGGCCGGCGGTGGCGCACCGGTCGCCTCGAACTCGAGCGACAGCAGCGGCCAGAGTGAGGCGTCCAGCGCCGACAAGGGGACGCAGGGTCTGGTTCCGCCGAAGGCCGCAGTGAGCTGTCCGGCCGAACACCCGATTCTCAAGGCCGACGGGCCGAACGCCGTACCGGCCGGGCTCGACCTGAACACTCCGGTGCTCGGGCTGCAGGCATGCCGCTACCAGCTCACCACGGGTGCTCTGCTCGGACAGCAGGGGTTCAGTGCGGAGGTCGCGCAGCAGGTGGTCGACGCGATCAAGGTGCTGCCGGAACGCAACCCGGCGCTGCCGGTGTTCAAGTGTGCGCCGCAGACCGCGAAACCGTCGGAGGCGATCGTGCTGCGGTTCGACACGGCGGCAGGCATCCGTGAGATCTGGGTCGAGTACGACGGCTGTGAGTCGGCCGGCTTCTTCACCGGCACCCACACCTACGGCCTGTACGCCGCTCCGCTGAAGCTCTTCATGACCGGGACGGTCCGTCCGCCGGGCGGGACCTATCTAAGTGCCTTGAAGGACTGGTGACCGGCGCGGCCGCCGCGGCCGCTTGTCCGTTGGTCTGGCCGGGGTGGCCTTCGCCGAGGAACTGCTGCAGGTGACGCGCTTCGTTCTGCCAGTCGCGGTAGTGCTGCTCGACGTGGTTGAGGGTGCCGTTCACCGCGGCGACCGTCTGCTGTCCGATCTCATGACCGGTGATCGCCTTCGAGACCTCGTCCCGCTCGGAGTCGTGCACCGCCTTCAGCGGAGCGAAGTTCGAGCGCATCGCCTGCACCAACTGCCCGCGCACCGCGGCCCGGTGCTCCTCGGGCATCAGACCGCCCAGGCGCTGGTTGATCACGAAGTCGGCCGCCGCGTTCCAGCGCTGGGCGCGGCCGGTGGCCGACAGGTTCTGCCGGACGTAGTCGGCGTCGGTCCGGCCGAGTTCGGCGAGACCGTTGACGATCTGGTCGGTGCCGGCCGTGTACGCCGGCGAACTGTCGTCCTGCTCGCGGCCGACCAGACCTGGCACGACCTGGTCCATCCGGATGTCCCGGATCACGTCGTCGGTGGTCCGTTGCGCGAAGTCCTCGGCCAGCCCTTCCTCCAGCGACACCACGTCCGGTGCGTACAGCTCGGCCGCCTCGGGAGCCTCCAGGTCGCCGGGCCAGCTGGTCAGGTGCTTGGACTCGTGGACGACGGTCGCCACGCCGGACCGGAGCTCGTCGAGCTCACCTTCGTCCAGCTGCTCGCCGCGGTACGCCTTGGCGGCCAGGTCCAGGATCTCCCGGCTGACCGCGAGGCCGCCGTCCTCCAGCGCGGAGCCGGCGTGCTCCGGCTCGACGAAGACCTGACCGTTCCACCGCGAGGCCACACCGGCGCGTTGCTCGGTGGCTCGAACGATGGCCGCCACCCATTGGTACTCGAACGAGTCCGGATGGACGCCGACGGCCGTCACCATCGCGCGGTCCCCGGGTTCGTTCGCACGATCGCCCACGATAACTGTTCGCTTGCCGGGGGCTCGGCCGTCAGACTGGTGGGATGGGTCACGTGGATGTCGCCGGGGTGGGCTACGAGCTGCCGGACGGGCGGGTGTTGCTGGACGACATCACGTTCCGGGTCGGGGACGGGGCCAAGGTCGCCCTTGTCGGGGCGAACGGCTCGGGCAAGACGACGCTGACCAGGATCATCGCCGGCGACCTGAAACCGCACAGCGGCAGCATCTCGCGGTCCGGCGGGCTGGGCGTGATGCGCCAGTTCGTCGGCTCGGTCCGGGACTCGTCGACCGTGCGGGACCTGCTGCTCGGCGTCGCGCCGGACGCGATCCGGGAGGCCGCCGCCAAGCTGGACAAGGCCGAGCTGGCGATGATGGAGGCCGACGACGAGAAGACCCAGCTCAAGTACGCCCAGGCGGTGGCGGACTGGGGCGAGGTCGGCGGGTACGACGCCGAGGTCCTCTGGGACGTGTGTACGACGGCCGCCCTCGGCGTACCGTTCGACCGCTGCCGCTGGCGCGAGGTGAAGACGCTGTCCGGCGGTGAGCAGAAGCGCCTGGTCCTGGAGGCCCTGCTGCGCGGCCCGGACGAGGTCCTGATGCTCGACGAGCCGGACAACTACCTCGACGTGCCCGGCAAGCGGTGGCTGGAGGACCAGCTCCGCAGCACCGACAAGACCGTGCTCTACATCAGCCACGACCGCGAGCTGCTGGCCAACACCGCCACCCGGATCGTCACCGTGGAGCTAGGTGCCGCAGGCAACAATGCCTGGACGCACGGCGGTGGCTTCCGGACGTACCACGAGGCCCGGCAGCACCGGTTCGAGCGGTTCGAGGAGCTGCGCAAGCGGTGGGACGAGGAGCACGCGAAGCTCCGGGCCCAGATGCTGATGTACAAGCAGAAGGCGGCGTACAACTCCGACATGGCCTCGCGCTACCGGGCCTCGCAGACCCGGCTGCGCAAGTTCGAGGAGGCCGGCCCGCCGCAGGCGCTGCCGCGCGAGCAGAAGGTCAGCATGCGGCTGACCGGCGGCCGCACCGGCAAGCGTGCGGTCGTCTGCAGCCGCCTGGAGCTGACCGGCCTGATGAAGCCCTTCGACCTGGAGGTCTGGTACGGCGAACGCGTCGCGGTACTCGGATCGAACGGCTCGGGGAAGTCGCACTTCCTCCGGCTGCTCGCCAACGGCGGGTCGGACCCGGACGTGGAGCACCAGCCGATCGGCGACGTGGAGATCGCGCCGGTCGCGCACACCGGCAACGCCAAGCTCGGTGCGCGCGTACGCCCGGGCTGGTTCGCGCAGACCCATGAGCACCCGGAGCTGGTCGGCCGGACCTTGCTGGAGATCCTGCACCGCGGTGACGAGCACCGCGAGGGCATGGGTCGCGAGCTGGCCTCGCGGAAACTGGACCGGTACGAGCTGGCTCACGCGGCCGAGCAGAGCTTCGACAGTCTGTCCGGCGGGCAGCAGGCCCGGTTCCAGATCCTCCTGCTCGAGCTGTCCGGCGCGACGCTGCTCCTGCTCGACGAGCCGACGGACAACCTCGACGTCGAGTCGGCGGAGGCCCTGGAGGAAGGTCTGGACTCGTTCGACGGCACTGTCCTGGCGGTCACCCACGACCGCTGGTTCGCCCGTGGCTTCGACCGGCACCTCGTCTTCGGCGCCGACGGCTCGGTCTACGAGTCCGACGAACCGGTCTGGGACGAAGGCCGGGTCGAACGCGCTCGCTGACCATTAAGGTTCTCCCACATCGTCGAGGGGGGAACTCGGATGACAGCTGAGCTGGCTGCCCGCTGGGCCGGCACCGTCGTACCCAGCTGGCTCTACCGCTGGCTCATGCCGGTCGGGTGGGTCGCGGCACTCGTCGTGTCGATCGCATCGGACGATCGGCCGTGCTCGGTCACCGATCCGACGGTCTGCGGCCCGGACCGGACGTTCTCGCTGGCATTGATCGCCTGCTTCGCCTCGCTGGTCCTGTGGTGGTGGCAGCCCGCCCTGGCTGGGACCGCCGGACTGGTGTTCCTCGTCCTGGAGCTGCGGTACGACGATGTGGCCGGTGCACGGACCGCGTGGACGGTGTACGCCGCCGGCTGCGCGGTCCTGCTGATCTGGCTGGTCCTCAGCCATCGCCGGCAGCGGGCTCTGACCGCGGGGCTGCCGAGGAGACCGGTGATGGTCCCGGCCGCGCGGCCGCCCGGCTTCACCGGCCGGCTCGGCGTCGCCGGCGTACTGGTGCTCGTGGGAGCGGCTGCCCTCGGCGTGATGAACTGGCAGACCCAGCGGGAGGAAGCGCACATCTGGCGGGCGATCGAGCAGACGGCCGTGGCCGGCGGCTACACCGACGACGGCGATCTGCGGCTCAAGCTGCCGGACGGCAGCACCAGCACGGTCACTGTCATCGACGACTACCCGCCCGGGACGATGGTTCCGGTGCTCATCGATCCCGTCGACCGCGACTGGATCCGGTTGCAGGCCGAGCCCTCGGACTACACCCCGTGGTACACGGTCGCCGGCGGTGCCTGGGCGCTGGCGATCCTCTTGGTGCTCCGCGACCTAGGGCGTCGCCGTGCTCGTCCGCGTCAGGCCTGGAGGGCGGAGGCCCTGCCGGTCCGGATCGCTCCGGACGCTTCGGCGGTCTTCGCCATCAGCTCCACCGACGGTGTGCTCCTCGGCTTCGCGAACCTCGAGCTGGACGACGAGGAGGCGGACGAGCGGTTGTTCGCCGCCATGGACGGTCTGGAGGACGAGGACGACGCTCCGGCAGCGGTCCGCCAGGAGTGGACCCACACGCTGCGGCGCTACCGGGGTGACGCCTTGCTGGTCGGTGACCTCGCCGAGGGCAGCTGGCCGACGATCCTGATCGGCGACGTTCCACTCCGGCCGATCGCGCCGCTGCGCGGACCCCGCCGTACGCCGTGGGGCCGGGAGTCCGTCGACAGCCTGGACCTCGGCGCCGATGACAGCCCACGTCCCACAACCGAGGCCAGGCTGGTGGATCCGGCTCGGGAGGTCCCCGACCTGCCCTGGACCGTGCCGCTGGAGCCGGTCGCCTGGTGGTACCGGCCGGCCCTGGCCGGTGTCCTGGTGGCCGCGCCGATTGCTGTGGCAGCACTGGCGATCTGGGGCGAACGGGTTCCGGGGATCGGCCTCATCGTGGGGGCCGGCTATCTGATCCGCTACCTGAACGAGCACATCTTCTACCGGGTGGTCGCGTCGGCGACCGAGCTGCGGGTGCGAGCGGGCTGGTTCGATCGGGTGCAGGCGTGGCAGTCCGTCGATTCGGTCGAGGTTTCCGGCGACCGGGTGACGGTGCGATCAGGTGGCGAGTGGCATGTGATCGGAGGGCTTGCGCCAGGGCAGGCGATGCGGGTGGCCGCCGTACTGGAGACTCTGCGGGTCAGAGCGCGTCATGGTCTCTCCACGCCGCCGGGCCGACGTCGAGCCACGCCTTTCCTCGCGACTGAAGGACTGCACGCTGTGGTGTGCGCCGTTCTGCTGCTGATCCTCTGGGGCCCGTTCTAGGGCGCGATGCACCAGCCGTCGCGGTACGCCGCCCAGTGGGCCGGTGTGGCGGTGAAGTCGACGTACAGGGCCAGACCGAAGTTCTGCCGGTTCGACGTGCCCAGTCCGAGGCGGGCGCCCCGTACCGCGGCCTGGACCGTCTCCGCGTGGCCCCAGTGCGACGGATTGCTCTCCCAGTACGCCGGGAGTCCCATCAGCAGGTCCGTCGACGGGGGAGTGACCTCCAGCGCGAGCTTGGTCTGCTTGGCGACATAGCCGCCGTACAAGGACTCCAGCGGCATGCCGGTGTCGTACGACATCACCGCGATCTGCTCGACGCGCCGGGCCACCTCGCCGAAGTAGTCCTGCGACCACCACTTCCCCAAGGCGTTCAGATGCCAGAGTGGGTCGATCTGCGCCGCCGCAACGGACAGGGGTACGCCGCGGCCGGCGGTCAGCACATGTGTTTCGTCCAGTACGGCGAGGAAACCTTTCGAGCCGGAGCGCACCGGCTCGAAGTCGAAGTGGATGCCCTGGAAGCCCTGGTCCAGTACGGCGGCCGAGGACGCGACCACTCGCTTCCGCACGGCCGGGTCGTCCAGATCCATGCCGGGGTTCTTCACCGGCTGGACGACGTCGCCCAGCCACGCCTGCACCCGGACACCGGGGGCCGCGGCGTGTATCGCCGCCACGAACCACGCGGCCCGCGGCGAGATCTTTGCCAAGGGCAACGATCCGTCGTGCTCCAGCGGACCGGTGTGCACGTACAGGTCCCGGATCCCGGTGCCATCGAGCTGCTTGGCCAGCGCGCTGACGTCAGCCGTCGTCTTCCGGCCGTCCACCCAGGCATGGCCCAGCCAGATCGCGTCGTGGTTCCGTGTCCGGGCCTCCGCTGAGGGCTCACCGGCGTACGCCAGCCGCAAGGAGATCGGGTACGCCGACAGCAGCAGGACGAAGGCGAGCACGACCGCCAGTACGACGCGGCGCCGACGGCACCATCGTCGCCTCACGAACGCGGCTTCAGTCCGTCGTAGATCAGGGCGAGCATCCGGTCTCGCGCATCCGGCTCGAGCCCGACCGCGGTCGCGCCGCGCGAGGCGCCGATCAGCAGGGCGTAGACCTCGGCGAACCCGGTATCGGTCCGCACGGCGCCGGCGTGCTGTGCCCGCTTGAGCAGCCCGTCGAACGCCTCCCGCATGCCGCGGCCGGCTTCGTGGGTGTTCTCGCCGGCCTCCTTGCCGGCCGAGGTCAGCGCCTCCGCGATCGCCAGCTTCGACGCGGCCTCCGACACGACCTGGGTGAAGAAACCGAAGAACGCCGTACCGGGGTCGTCGCTGTCCGCCAGCTCCAGCGCCCGGTCGCGCAGCCGCTCCAGCCGCAGCGCGAGCACGGCCTCGAGCAGCTCGGTCTTGGTGGGGAAGTGCCGGAACACGGTCGCGATCCCGACGCCGGCCAGCCGCGCCACGTCGTCGGTGGATGCGCTCGGCGACCGCCCGAAGACCTCGTCCGCCGCGGTCATGATCCGGGCCCGGTTGTCCCGCGCGTCTGCTCGCACCCTGCTCCCCTTCGTCGCCCCTCAGCCTAGGAGACGCGCCGGACCACGCCCGGGTTGTAAACGAAGTCACCACTCCGTATATTCGGAGTCGTCACTCCATTTAACTCCGTGAGGAAACCCGATGACTCCCGAAGAGGTCTTCCTGAAGCTCGTCCACGGCGTCGCCGACCGCGATTTCGCCGTCCTGCCGGAGCTGTACGCCGAGCAGACCGACGTCCGCCACCCGATGAACCCGTACGGCGACCACCCGCTGCTGTCCCGGGACGCGCTCCGCGAGCACTTCGGCGGGACCGGCCCCCGGGTCACCGAGGTGGTCCGGTTCCAGCCGGAGAACATCCGGGTCCACCAGACCACCGACCCCGAGGTGGTCGTCGCCGAGTTCGAGTACGCCGGGACCGTGATCGCGACCGGCGAGCCGTTCACCGTGCCCGGCATCTTCGTGCTGCGGGTCCGCGACGGCCTGATCGTCGAGTCCCGCGACTACATCGACCACCTGGCGATGATCCGCGCCCGCGGCCAGGTCGACGCCCTGGTCGAGAAACTCCGGGAACCAGCCGCCGCCCCGGCCGCGTCATAGCCGGCAGAGGCGCCAGATGGCCCCGGACCGAGGCACCATGCCCGCCCGGGGCCATCTCCAATTCACCGGGCATCAGCCAGGGTCGGTGAAGGCGCACTCCTTCGCGAGGTCGCTGGTGCGCACGACCTGGCCGGTGTGGCTGATGACATCGGGGTCGGCGGCGAGGGCTGCTACTGCTCGGCCCACGAAGAGCGGGGACTCCGAGTCGGAGAGGTCGAAGTACTCGGCTGCGCGGAGGACCGACTCGGTGCGGACCAGGCCCGGGTAGAGCGAGACCGCGGTGACGCCGTGGTCGCGGAGTTCGTGGGCCATGCAGGCGACCAGGTGGTCGGTGGCCGCCTTCGCCGCGCCGTACGCGACGCCGGTGTCGGTCTTCACGGCGCCCTCCGAGGAGATGTTGACGATCAGTCCCGAGCCCTGGGCGACCATCGTCGGCGCCGCGGCCACCGTGGTCACGTAATGGGCGCGCACACCGGCCGCGAACGCCGAGTCCCAGCGCTCGATCGGCTGGGTCCAGAAGCCGGCCTCCTCCCAGAACGGCGTGCCGTCCCAGAAGTACTCGTAACCACCCCAGACGTTGTTCACCAGTACGTCGAGACGCCCGGCCTCCTCCACCACCTGCCGGACGGCCCGCCTGGTCTGCTCGTCGTCCCGGTGGTCGCAGCCGATCGCCACCCCGCGCCCGCCGAGCGCCGTCACCTCCTCAGCCGTCTCCTGCACCGTCCCCGGCAACGGCGTCGGCTGCGCCCCGCCGATCCCCGTCCGCCCCGTGACATACACAGTCGCCCCCTGCTCCCCGAGCCCGAGCGCGATCCCCTTCCCCACCCCACGACTGGCCCCACTCACCAGCGCAACCTTCCCCACCAACGATCCCATCCCCCGAACCTAACCGCTCCCCCCACTTAACGCAGCCACTGCCAGCCCACCCCTCCGAGCCGTACATCCGGCCGGCAACAACAACCACCAAGTCGCGAGATCCGCCCCAAACACGCCGCCCACAAACCCCAAACCCACGACTCTGCCCCACGACGGACCCGTCCGGTGCACTTCTCGTGGGCTGGCGGGAGTCAGCCGTCAGGTGATCAGGTTTCTCGCGCCGATCAGGTCCGCCGGGCAGCGGTCCGCGCACGCCGCCGGAGGCGGCCGAGGGGCAGCCGCCGCGGAGCGGTGTCGTTTGCTGGTGTTCTCCAACAGAAAACGGCCCCTCGGATGAGGGGCCGTTCTGGGTGGATGGGTCAGCGGTCGCCCATCGGGACGTACTGGACGCCTCGGGCGCCGGTGTAGATCTGCTTGGGGCGGGCGATCTTCTGGTCGCCGTCGCCGAGCATCTCCAGCCACTGGGCCAGCCAGCCCGAGGTGCGCGGGATGGCGAACAGGACGGTGAACATCTCCGGCGGGAAGGACAGGGCCTCGTAGATCAGGCCGGAGTAGAAGTCCACGTTCGGGTAGAGCTTGCGGGAGACGAAGTACTCGTCCTCGAGCGCGATCTTCTCCAGCTCGACGGCGATCTTCAGCAGCGGGTTGATGCCCGTCACCTCGAACACGTCGTCGGCTGCCTTCTTGATGATCTTGGCCCGCGGGTCGTAGTTCTTGTAGACCCGGTGGCCGAAGCCCATCAGCCGCTCCTCGCCGGCCTTCACACCCTCGATGAACGAGGGCACGTGGTCGACCGAGCCGATCCGGCGGAGCATCTTCAGCACGGCCTCGTTGGCGCCGCCGTGCAGCGGGCCGTAGAGCGCGCCGATGCCGCCGGCAACCGCGGTGTACGGGTCGACCTGGGTGGAGCCGATCGCCCGGACCGCGTTGGTGGAGGCGTTCTGCTCGTGGTCGGCGTGCAGGATGAACAGGATCTCCAGCGCCCGCACCAGGCGATCGTCGGAGGCGTACTTGGGCTCGCTCATCTTGAACAGCATCGACAGGAAGTTCGCCGTGTAGCTGAGCTCGTTGTCCGGGTACACGTACGGCTTGCCCTGGGCGTGCCGGAACGCGAACGCGCCGAGGGTCGGCATCTTCGCGATCAGCCGCCGGATCTGCAGGGCCCGGGACTCCTCGTCGAAGACGTTGCGCGACTCGGGGTAGAAGGTGGACAGCGCCCCGACCGACGCGAGCAGCATCCCCATCGGGTGCGCGTCGTAGCGGAAGCCCTGCATGAACGTCTTCAGGTTCTCGTGCACGAACGTGTGATACGTCACGTCGTGCGCCCAGGCCTCGTACTCCGCCTTGTTCGGCAGCGTGCCGTTCACCAGCAGATAGGCCACTTCGAGGTAGTTGGACTGCTCGGCGAGCTGCTCGATCGGGTAGCCGCGGTACTCCAGGATGCCCTTGTCGCCGTCGATGAAGGTGACGGAGGAGCGGCACGAGGCGGTGTTGACGAAGCCGGGGTCGTAGGTGGCGAGCCCGCCGTCGCCGTCGGATGCGCTGATCTGCTTGAGGTCGGCGGCACGGATGGTGCCATCGGTGATGGCAAGGTCGAAGTCCTTGCCGGTCCGGTTGTCCCGGACGGTGAGCGACTGTTCGGTCACAATGCCCTCTTCGGAAGCTGGCGTCATCGCCTGGATGAATGAGGGTAAGTCAGCCGGCGGGACGCGGGTTCGGACTGCAATCTTCACCGCTAAACTAGTGCTGTCCTCAGCTCGTTCCAAGCCGGGGGCTCCTGAGCGCCTGGGCTCGCTTTGACCCCGGGACGCCGTCGCCGGTATTCTGGGCTGCTGTTGTGCGTTCCAGGTCCTTGCCACGTCGGCGGACCGCTCGCCGACGTACCAGTTTTGTCAACCTCTGAGAAACGAAGGTCAACGACCGTGCGCACGTACAGCCCGAAGCCTGCTGACGTCACCCGTGAGTGGCACGTGATCGACGCCACCGACGTCACGCTCGGTCGGCTTGCCGTCCAGATCGCCACCCTGCTGCGTGGCAAGCACAAGCCGACGTTCGCGCCGCACGTGGACGGCGGTGACTTCGTCGTCGTCATCAACGCCTCCAAGATCGCCCTGTCCGGCACCAAGCGGACGGACAAGCTGGCGTACCGCCACTCGGGTCACCCGGGTGGTCTGACGGCGACGCCGATCGGCGAGATCCTCGACAAGGACCCGCGCAAGGCCGTCGAGAAGGCCGTCTGGGGCATGCTGCCGAAGAACCGCCTGAGCCGGAAGCTGCTCACCAAGCTGAAGGTGTACGCCGGTCCGGAGCACCCGCACACGGCCCAGCAGCCGAAGCCGTTCGAGATCACCCAGATCGCCCAGTAAGCGATCGACGAGCCAGGTAAACGAGGATTCACAGCGTGAGCGACATCACCACCGAGACCGAAGCGTTCGACCCCGAGGTCCCCATCGACAGCGAGGGCCCGGTCGCCTACACCTCCGAGACGAACCCGACTCCGGAGCAGCGCGCCGAGACGGGTCGCGTCGCGGTGATCAACCCGGCCGGCGCCACCGGCCGCCGCAAGGAGGCCGTCGCCCGCGTCCGCCTCGTGCCGGGCACGGGTAACTGGACGGTCAACGGCAAGCCGCTGGACGTCTACTTCCCGAACAAGGTCCACCAGCAGCACGTGAACGAGCCGTTCGTCGTCGCGGGCCTCGAGGGTTCGTACGACGTGATCGCCCGGATCAACGGCGGTGGCATCACCGGCCAGGCCGGTGCGCTGCAGCTCGGTGTGGCCCGCTGCCTGAACGCCGCCGACGAGGAGGCGAACCGCCCGGGTCTGAAGAAGGCCGGTCTGCTCACCCGCGACGCGCGGATCAAGGAGCGGAAGAAGGCTGGTCTGAAGAAGGCCCGCAAGGCGCCGCAGTACAGCAAGCGCTGATCATCTGATGGGTCGTTTGTTCGGCACGGACGGAGTCCGTGGCCTGGCGAACGTGGACCTGACCGCGGAGCTGGCGCTCGACCTCTCGGTCGCGGCAGCTCACGTACTCGGCGAGGCCGGTGCCTTCGAAGGGCACCGGCCACGCGCCGTTGTGGGCCGGGATCCGCGTGCCAGTGGTGAGTTCCTGGAAGCCGCCGTGGTGGCCGGTCTGGCCAGCGCCGGCGTCGACGTGGTCAAGCTCGGCGTACTGCCGACGCCGGCCGTGGCCTACCTGACCGGTTCGACCGGCGCCGATCTCGGCGTGATGCTGTCCGCCAGCCACAACCCGATGCCGGACAACGGCATCAAGTTCCTGGCTCGCGGCGGGATCAAGCTGGACGACGTGATCGAGGACGCGATCGAGGCCCGGATGGGCGAGGAGTGGCAGCGCCCGACCGGCGCGGCCGTGGGGCGTGTGTTCGACGACGGGCAGGGGTTCGAGACGTATGTATCGCACCTGGTCCGCTCGGCGCCGAACCGGTTCGACGGCCTGAAGGTCGTCATCGACTGCGCCAACGGCGCCGCCTCCGAGACGGCGCCCGAGGCCTTGCGCCGGCTGGGTGCCGAGGTGATCACGTACGCCGCCGCCCCCGACGGACTGAACATCAACCTGAACTGCGGCTCCACCCACCTGGAGGGGCTGCAGCGCGAGGTGATCGGTCACCGCGCCGATCTCGGGATCGCGCTCGACGGCGACGCCGACCGCTGCCTGGCGGTGGACGCGAACGGCGAGCTCGTGGACGGCGACCAGATCCTCGCGATCCTGGCGCTGGCCATGCGCGACAGCGGCCGGTTGTCCAACGACACCGTGGTCGCGACCGTGATGAGCAACCTGGGCTTCGTCCAGGCGATGGTCCGGGAGCGGATCGCGGTCGAGCAGACCAAGGTCGGCGACCGGTACGTGCTCGAGGCAATGAAGGCCGGTGGCCACAAGCTCGGCGGTGAGCAGTCCGGGCACGTGATCCTGTCCGACCACGCCACCACCGGCGACGGCACCCTGACCGCGGTCATGCTGCTCGCCAGGCTCGCCCAGACCGGCAAGAGCCTGACCGATCTGGCCGGGGCGATGACCCGCCTGCCGCAGGTCCTGGTCAACGTGAAGAATGTCGACAAGTCCCGCGCCGGCGACGACCCGGCGGTCCAGTCCGCGGTCGCCGAAGCCACCACCCGGCTCGGCGACACCGGCCGCGTCCTGCTCCGTCCCTCCGGCACCGAGCCGCTGGTCCGGGTCATGGTCGAGGCCGAGTCCTCGGACACCGCCCACGAGATCGCCCACTCCCTCGCCGACGTGGTCGCCACCGCCCTGAAGCTGTAAACGCCGTGGAGCGCCGTGAGCTGGAGTTGTTCCTGCATCTGGCTCGCACGCTCAACTACGGACGCACCAGCCTGGAATGCCATGTCAGCGCGGCGACGCTGACGAGGACGATCCAGCGGCTCGAAGCACGCGCGGGCTCCCGGTTACTCGACCGGGGTCCGCGCGGCGTCGTACTGACCGCGGATGGTCAGCGATTCACGGCGTACGCCGAGCGCGCGCTGGCACTGTGGGACGACTATCGGGCCGGTACGGGCGAGCCCGCGGAGTTGGCCGGTGACCTGAAGATCTTCGCGACCGTCACCGCGTGCCAGGCGCTGCTGCCCGATCTGCTCGCGCCTTTGCGTGCGGCGCATCCCCAGATCCGGCTGGACATCCGCACCGGCGATGCCGCGGCCGCGCTGGCGCGGTTGGACGAGGGTGAGGTGGATGCGGCGGTTGCGGGCATCCCGAAGCGGCTGCCGCAGAGCATGGTGACGCGGACCGTTGCCGTCACCGATCTGGTTCTGGTCACGGCTCACGACAACAACAGTCCGGACGGGCCGTTCGTCGTACCTGCTCGTGGGTTGGTGCGGGAGGCGGCGTTCCGTTGGTTTCGCAAGACCGGGGTGAAGCCGGTGATCGCGGCCGAGCCAGATGGGCATGAGGCGTTGCTCGCGCTGGTGGCGCTCGGGTGCGGGACCGGCGTGGTGCCTAGGCTCGTGCTCGAATCCTCGGCGGTGCGCGAGCGCCTGGTGGAACTGCCCGCGGACCTGGAACCCCTTACGATCGGGCTTTGCGCGCGCCGGGCCGACCTCCACCGCCCTTTGATTTCCGCCCTTTGGGGCCTGCGACCGTAGCGCCCGGATAGAGCTTCGCCGGGACCAGCTGCGGTGGCAGCGGATCGGCGCCTTCCAGCTGGCGGATGAGCGCGTCGGTGCCGAGCTGGCCGAGCTCCGGACCGGGTGTCCGCATGATCGTGAGCTCGGGGTTGGTGAGCGCGGCCATTTCCGGTGCCATCAGCAACGGAAGGACCGAGATGTCGGCGGGGACCTTCCGGCCGAGGCGGTTCAGGCCGGCCACGGCCCCGAGTGCGGCGAACTCGTTGACGATCAGTACGGCGGTGGTGTCCGGGTAGTCGCGGACCAGGTCGGCCATCGCTTCCTGCCCGGCCATGGTCGATCCCGCGGACTCCATCACGACGATCTCCAGGCCGTACTCCGCGGCGACCCGGCGATACGCGGCTTCGGACCGGACGTACGGGCCGTAGGTGCTGAACAGGGGATCGTTGAGGTTGCCCGAGACCAGCACCAGTTTGCGATGGCCGAGGTCGTACAGGTGACCGACCGCGTCCTCGACCGTCCGGTCGAAGTCGATGTCGACGTGCGCGAGGCCCTCGAGGGAGCTCGTCCGCCCGATCATCGCGAACGGCGTCCGCGTCTTCTGCAGGACCGTGACGCGGGGGTCGTCGAGCTGGACCTCCATCAGGACGACCCCGTCGACCAGGCCCTGGCCGACGAGCTCGGTCAGTTCGCTGCCGTCGTTCCCGACCGGCCACAGCACCAGGTGGTAGTCCTGCTTGCGGGCCGCTTCGGCGGCGCTGGTGAAGAACTCCGCGGCGGAGAAGCCGAACTTGTGGTCGAGCGCCGGGTAGGCCATCGCAATGATGTGCGTACGCCGGCTGGCCAGCGCACGGGCCACCACATTGCGGCGGTAACCGAGGTCGGCCATCGCCCGCTCGATCTTCGCCCGGGTGGCCGCGGTCACCGGCTTGGTGTCGTTGAGCAGGAAGGACACCGTCGCGATCGAGACGCCCGCACGGTCCGCGACATCGCGCATGGTCACCATCGGATCCCGTCACTCCCTTGATTCATTTCCCACCCCACCGCCCCGATCTGAACTCTTGACAGCAGTGTGACCCAAGGAACATAGTCCTTGGACACCTCAGTTAAGCGGTTTACCGCCCCTCAGAGCAAGTGACCGGCAATCTTCCACAGTCCGTGGTTAAACGCTTTGATCGAAGGAGACCGAAGTCATGATCAGCAAGCGGATCGCCGCTGCGCTGGCCGGTGCGACGACGCTGTCGCTCGTGCTGGCCGCCTGCGGCGACAACGGTGGCGGCTCGTCGTCAGCCTCGTCAGGGGAGACCGTCAAGAGCCTCTCGATCCTGGATTACTACAACAACGACCCCGACAAGTCGTTGGTGCAGAAGGGTCTCGACGCCTGCGCGAGCCAGCTCGGCATCACCATCCAGCGGGAGACGGTGCCTGGTGACACCTTGATCCAGAAGGTGCTGCAGCAGGCCTCGTCGAAGACGCTGCCCGACGTTCTGATGCTGGACAACCCGGACGTGCAGCAGATCGCCGCGACCGGTGCGCTGGCGCCCTTGAACGACATGGGTGTGACCGGGGACGGAGTCATCCAGGGCATGGTCGACGCGACGTCGTACCAGGGCAAGCTCTACGGACTGGCGCCGGTGACGAACACGATCGCGTTGTTCTACAACACGCAGATGCTGCAGGAGGCCGGCGTCCAGCCGCCGAAGACCTGGGACGAGCTCAAGGCGGCGGCCAAGAAGCTGACCAAACCCGGCCGCTACGGCATGGCGTTCAACGCCAACGCGACGTACGAGGGGTCGTGGCAGTTCCTGCCGGCGATGTGGACCAACGGCGGTGACGAGACCGACCTGACCAGTCCGCAGGTGGCCGAAGCCCTGCAGTTGTGGGTGGATCTGGTGCAGGCGGGTTCGGCGTCGAAGAGCGTGATCAACTGGACCCAGGGTGACGTGAAGGACCAGTTCGTGGCCGGCAAGGCCGCGATGATGCTGAACGGCCCGTGGCAGATCCCGTCGCTGGAGAAGTTCCCGAACATCAAGTGGGACGTGGTGAAGTTCCCGGTGAACAAGCCCGATCAGACTCCGGTCGCGCCGCTCGGCGGCGAGGCCTGGACGGTCCCGCTGAACAAGGATCAGGCCAAGCAGCAGAAGGCCGCGGACTTCGTGAAGTGCCTGAACTCGGACCAGAACGAGCTGGACCTGGCGAAGGCCCGGTTCACCGTGCCGACCAAGACCGCACTCCTCGACCAGTACGTCAAGGAGGTGCCGTCGATGAAGGCCTTCACCGAGCAGGTCAAGACAGCCCGCTCCCGGACCGGCAAGCTGGGCGACAAGTGGCCGGACGCCGCGAAGGTGATCTACCAGGCGATCCAGCTGGCGCTGACCGGTAAGGCCTCGGCCCAGGACGCCTTCAAGCAGGCCTCCGGCGGCTGATCGCGATGGCCCATGCGACGCTCACGCGTACGACGGAGGCGCCCGGCCCGGAACCTGTCCGCAGGTTCCGGCGCCGGGGCCACCGGGGTGAGGATCCGACCAAGGTCCTGTTCGTCCTGCCGGCCGCGCTGGCGATGCTCGCGCTGTTCGGCTACCCCGTGGTGAAGAACCTGGTGATGAGTCTGCAGGACTACGGGCTGCGGACCTTCTTCACCGGTGAAGCACCGTGGGTCGGGCTGAAGAACTACAGCACGGTCGTGACGGACAACCTGTTCTCGCAGGCGATGGTGAACACCGCGTTGTTCACCATCGGCTCGATCGTCTTCCAGTTCGCCATCGGCCTGGCGCTGGCGCTGTTCTTCCGCCGGCGCTTCCCGCTCAGCGGTGTCCTGCGGTCTCTGCTCCTGCTGCCGTGGCTGCTGCCGTTGATCGTGTCGAGCGCGACCTGGCGGTCGATCCTCGAGCAGGACAGCGGCATCCTCAACCGCACCTTGACGGGGCTGCATCTGATCAGCGAACCGGTGCCGTGGCTGAACTCGCCGTCGGTCGCGTTGATCGCGGTGATCGGGGTGAACATCTGGATCGGCATCCCGTTCAACGTGACGCTGCTGTACTCCGGGCTCGCCGAGATCCCCGACGAGTTGTACGAGGCCGGCCAACTGGACGGCGCCACCGGCTGGCGCGCGTTCCGGTACATCACCTGGCCGAACCTGCGGGCGGTCGCGAGTGTGCTGCTGATGCTCGGTGTCGTCTACACGATCAAGGTGCTGGACATCATCCTCGGCCTGACCGGCGGTGGACCGGCCAACGCGACCCAGACGCTGGCGACGCAGTCGTACGAGCGGTCGTTCGTCGACTTCAAGTTCGGTGAGGGCGCGGCGCTGAGCAACATCCTGATCGCGATCTCGTTCCTGTTCGCGATCTTCTACCTGCGCAGCACCCGCCGCGCTGTCGACGAGTAGGAGGGGTACGACGATGACCACCAGTGCAGCCCGTCGCGCGGTCTACACCGTGATCGGCGTACTGATCCTGGCCGTGATGCTGTTCCCGGTCTACTGGATGCTGAACGCCTCGCTGCAGCCGTCCGGCAACACGCTCACCGCGGGCTTCCTGCCGTTGAACCCGACGTTCGCCGGCTACAAACGAGCACTCAGCGAACAGGGCGGCAACCTGGTCACGAGCATGATCATCGCGGCCGGCACCGTCGTCCTCAGTCTGGCCATCGCCACCCCGTGCGCCTACGCGCTCTCGCAGTTCCGGTCGCGCTGGGTGTCGGTCGGGCTGCTGGCGGTCCTGATCTCGCAGATGATCCCGGGCATCGTGATCGCCAACGCGCTGTACACGGCGTACGAACGGATCGGGCTGCTGAACTCGATCCCGGGCCTGATCGTGGCGAACTGCAGCAGCGGTATCCCGTTCGCGATCCTGATCCTGCGGTCGTTCATGATGTCGCTGCCACCGTCGCTGGTGGAGGCCGCGCGGGTGGACGGCGCCGGGCTGTTCCGGGCGTTCGTCGCGATCGTGCTGCCGATCAGCAAGAACTCCCTGATCACCGCCGGGTTGTTCAGTTTCCTCTTCTCCTGGAGCGATTTCCTCTTCGCGCTGACGCTGACCACCAAGGGTGGCGTCCGGCCGGTGACGCTCGGGATCTATCAGTACCTCGGCACCCAGGTGCAGAACTGGAACGCGGTGATGGCGACCGCGGTGCTCTCGGCGATCCCGGCCATCGTGCTGCTGGTCGCCGCGCAGAAGTACATCGCCGCCGGCGCCATCGGCGGAGCCGTCAAATAACCTCCACAAAGGACTGACACTATGACGATTCGTGTACTCGTCTGGGGCGAGAACCGGCACGAGCAGGTCGAGCCGCACGTCGCCGAGATCTACCCCGACGGCATGCACAGCACGATTGCCGCCGGCATCAGCGAGAACCTTGGCGACGAGGCCAAGGTCAGTACGACGACCCTCGACGAGCCGGAGCACGGACTGACCGAGGAGGTGCTCGCGGACACCGACGTCCTGGTGTGGTGGGGTCACGCCGCGCACGGTGAGGTCGAGGACAAGGTGGTCGAACGCGTGTACCAGCACGTGTTGTCCGGCATGGGCCTGGTCGTGCTGCACTCCGGTCACTGGTCGAAGATCTTCGGCAAGCTGATGGGGACGTCGTGCACGCTGCGCTGGCGCAGTGAGCGCGATCGCGAGCTGGTCTGGACGGTGAACCCGACGCACCCGATCGCGCAGGGCGTGCCGCACCCGATCGAGATCGAGCAGCAGGAGATGTACGGCGAGTTCTTCGACATCCCGGTCCCGGACGAGCTGATCTTCGTGTCGTCGTTCTCCGGCGGCGAGGTGTTCCGGTCTGGCTGCACGTTCCGCCGCGGGCACGGGAAGATCTTCTACTTCTCACCCGGCGACCAGGACTTCCCTGTGTACCACCACAAGGATGTCCGCAAGGTGATCGCGAACGGGGTCGCGTGGGTGAAGTCGGACCGGCCGGAGCGCGCCGTTCCGACGCTGCTGCGGTACGAGACCGGCGACTTCTTCAACGGTCGCGGGTACACCGGCCCGATCGAGGAGCCGGCGGATGCCTGACCCCCTGCGCGTCCTCCAGGTCGGCGCGGGCGGGATGGGGCGCGCCTGGCTCCGGACGATCGCCGACAATCCTGAGGTCGACCTCGTCGGACTGATCGACCTCGACGTGGACGTGGCCCGGGTCGCCGCCGACGAGCACGGGTACGGCGACGTGCCGGTAGCGGCCTCGATCGACGAGCTCGCCGGCAACGCCGATGCGGTCATCGACGTCACCGTGCCGGTCGCACATCCCAAGGTCAGCGTGGATGCGTTGCTGCGTGGGCTTCCCGTGCTCTGTGAGAAGCCGCTGGCCGAGACGGTCCGGGAGTGCCTGGCGATGGTCGCGGCGTCGGAGGTGAGCGGGAAGCTGCTGATGGTCTCGCAGTCCCGCCGCTACTTCCGGGCCGGGGCCGCGTTCGGCCGGCAGCTCGCCGAGCTCGGCACGATCGGGTCGCTGTCGTGCGAGTTCTTCAAAGCCCCGCATTTCAGTGGGTTCCGGGAGCGGATGGCCGAGCCGCTGCTGGTCGACATGGCGATCCACCAGTTCGACCTGTCCCGCAAGCTGATCGGCTCCGAGCCGGTGTCGGTCTACTGCGAGTCGTACAACCCGGACTGGAGCTGGTTCGACGGCAACGCGGCCGCGAATGCCGTGTTCACCTTCGCCGACGGCACCCGCTTCTCCTTCACCGGCAGCTGGTGCGCACCGGGCCTGGAGACGTCCTGGAACGGCAGCTGGCGGGCGAGTGCCTCAGGAGGTACGGCGACCTGGGACGGGGACAACCCGCCCGTCGCGGAGCTCGCGTCCGGCGAAGCCGTGCCGGCCGTCCTCGGCGACGATCCCGAGCAGATCGCCGGCTCGCTGGTCGAGTTCGTCGCCGCGGTCCGCGAGTCGACCGTCCCGCAGTCCGAGGTCCACTCCAATGTCGTCAGCGTCGCGATGGTCGAGGCCGCCGTACGCTCGGCCTCGCTCGGCACGCCGGTGCGGATCGCGGACGTCATCACCGACGCCCACACCGAGGCACTCGACACCGTCCAGGACCCGACCCTGCTCGCCGCCCTCCGAGCCTGGCCCAACCCGCTGAAGGCGGTCGGCCTGGAACCGTAGTGTTTCAGTTCATGCAACGGGGCGGTGCGGAGGTTGCGCTTGCTGCAATGTCCGTACCGCCCGTTGACTGGAGGCATGAGTACCTTCACCTCCTCGGTCTTCCGGACCGAGACCATGACTGTGCCGGGCGGGACCGAGACCATCGTGCGGGGTGGGCGGGATCTGTTCCCGTTGCTGCCGCGGGCGTTGCACGGCGTACGGCGGATCGGCGTATTGGGCTGGGGTCCGCAGGGGCGGGCGCAGGCGCAGAACCTGCGTGACTCGCTGGCCGGGACCGAGGTGACCGTGTCGGTCGGCCTGCGGCCGGGGTCGTCGTCGGCCGGGGATGCGCGCGAGCACGGGTTCACCGAGGCGAACGGGACGCTGGGGGACTGGCTCGAGGTGGCGGCGGCTTCCGACCTGGTGATCCTGCTGATCGCGGACGCGGCGCTCGCCGCTGAGCACGCGAAGATCTTCGAGGTGCTCAAGCCGGGCGCCACGATCGGGTTGTCGCACGGCTTCCTGCTGGGGCACCTGAAGGCGATCGGCAGCGACTTCCCGGATGACCATCCGGTGATCGCGGTGTGTCCGAAGGGGATGGGCGACTCGGTGCGGCGCCTGTACCAGCAGGGCGCGACGGTCAACGGCGCCGGCATCAACGCGAGCATCGCCGTCCACGCCGACCCGGACGGGCGGGCCACGGATCGCGCGCTCGCCTGGTCGATCGGGCTCGGTTCGCCGTACACGTTCGCCACCACGCTGCGGGACGAGTACCTGTCCGACATCGTCGGTGAGCGGGCGATCCTCCTCGGTGCGGTGCATGGTCTGGTCGAGGCGCTGTACCGCCACTTCCGGCTCGACGGGGCCGACCCGGTGACGGCGTACGAGCGTTCCACCGAGGCGATCACCGGCCCGATCGCGCGGACGATCTCCCGTGACGGTCTGGCAGCTGTGCGCGCGGCGACGGGCGACCCTGAGCTGTTCGATCGTGCCTACTCCGCCGCCTACGGGCCGGCCCGTGATCTGGTCGCGGAGATCTACGACGAGGTCGCCGACGGGACCGAGCTGCGCAGCGTGATCCTGGCCGACCAGCGTCTCGCCACCAGCCCGATGACCGAGATCGGCGGCAGCCCGATGTGGTCGCACAGCGCGGAGGTGCAGGCTCGGCGCGGGTCGGTGGAGGCCGTCATCGATCCACTCACCGCGGGGCTGTTCGTGGCGACGATGATGGCGCAGGTCGACGAGTTCGCCGACCGCGGCCACGCCTGGTCGGAGATCGTCAACGAGTCGGTGATCGAGGCCGTCGACTCGCTGCTGCCGTACATGCACGCCCGCGACGTCGCCTACATGGTCGACAACTGCTCCCGCACCGCTCGCCTCGGCACCCGCCGCTGGGGCCCTCGCTTCCAGGCCGCCTACGAGCAGATCGTCCTGCCAGGGTTGGGCACCCCGGCCGACCCGGCGCTGATCCAGGGCTTCCTCGACAACCCGGCCCACGAGGCCCTCGCCGCGGCCGCCGTCCTCCGCCCCTCGGTGGACATCTCGGTGTAATTGGGCCTTGACCCGCTGTGGGCGTGGTGGGTAACTTTCGGGTGTCGGGGGAGCGCCTGTAATTCAATTACTGATGGGGGATCCGCCCATGTCCCACCCCTTCGGCCACGGACCGAGCCGGTGACGATGGAGCTCACCCGACGCCAATCCCTCGGACTGGCGGCGGCCGCCGTCGCCGGGACCACGATCGCGAGTACGGCGACCGCCCAGGCCGGCACCGGCCGCTGGGTCCGCGAGACCCTGCGCAGGATGTCGCTCGAGCAGAAGGTCGGCCAGCTGTTCGTCTGCTACGCCTACGGGCCGACGGCGGACACGGCCGACGCCCGCAACACCAGCCTGTACGGCGTCGCGACGCCGGCCGAGGTGGTGCGCAAGTTCCATCTCGGCGGGGTGATCTACTTCGCCTGGACCGACTCGGTGAAGGACCCGCAGCAGATCGCCCGGCTGTCCAACGGCCTGCAGGGCGCGTCCCTGGCCGACAGCGGCATCCCGCTGCAGATCAGCACCGACCAGGAGTACGGCGTGGTGTTCCGCGTCGGACCGCCCGCGACGCAGTTCCCGGGCGCGATGGCGCTCGGCGCGACCCGGTCGGCGCAGTACGCGCGGACCGCGGCTGCGATCGGTGGCCGGGAGCTGAAGGCGGTCGGTGTCACCACCGACTTCGCGCCGGTCGCCGACGTCAACGTCAACCCGCTGAACCCGGTGATCGGCGTCCGCTCGTTCTCGTCCGACCCCGGGCTGGTCGCGGAGCTGACCGCGGCCCAGGTCAAGGGCTACCAACGCGACGGGCGGATCGTCTCGACCGCCAAGCACTTCCCCGGGCACGGCGACACCGCGACCGACAGCCACACCGGCCTCCCGGTGATCGGTCACTCGCCGGCGGAGTGGACGCGGATCGACCGGCCGCCGTTCGAGGCCGCGATCCGGGCCGGGATCGACTCGATCATGACCGCGCACATCGTGGTCCCGGCGCTCGACCCGTCCGGTGATCCGGCGACGCTGAGCAAGCCGATCCTGACCGGGATCCTGCGCGAGCAGCTGCGCTTCGACGGTGTGGTGATCACCGACTCGCTGGGCATGAAGGGCGTCCGGGACAAGTACGGCGACGCCGAGATCCCGCTGCGGGCCATCGAGGCCGGTGTCGACCAGTTGCTGATGCCGGTCGATCCCGGGCTGGCCTACGACTCGGTGCTGGCCGCGGTCCGTGCCGGCCGGATCAGCGAGGCCCGGATCGACCAGAGCGTCGAGCGGATCCTGAAGCTGAAGCTCGCGACCGGTGTCGTCGACCACCCGTACGTCGATCTGGCCCGCGTCGCCAAGGTCGTCGGCACGGCGGCGAACTACGCCGAAGCCCAGCGGATCGCGGACCGCAGCACGACCCTGCTGAAGAACGACGCCGGCCTGCTGCCGTTGTCCCCGGCCCCGCGGAAGATCCTGGTCGCCGGCTACAGCCCGGCGGCCCTCGGTACGGCGTTGCAGGACCGCGGCGCGACCGTCGTTGTGAAGGACACCGGTACGACGCCGACCGATGCGAAGATCGACGACGCGCTGGCCGCGGCCGCCGACGCCGATCTGACCGTCGTCCTCACGAACAAGGCCTGGGACACCGAGGTCACCGACAAGCAGGCCAAGCAGCAGAAGCTCGTCAACGCCCTGCTGGCCACCGGCCGGCCCGCGGTCGTGGTCCCCGTCCGCGATCCCTACGACGTCGCGTGCTTCCCGGCCGCGCCGACCACGCTGGTCACCTACGGCACCGCGGCGGTGTCGATGGCGGCGCTCGCGAAGGTCCTGTACGGCGAGGTTGCCCCGGCCGGCAAGCTGCCGGTCGCGATCCCGGCCCATCCGGATCAGTCGCAAACCCTGCATCCCTTCGGCCACGGGCTCACCTTCGACCCACGGCAGACCCGGCTGACCGTTGCCTCGTACAACATTCATGCCGGTGCCGGCGAGGACAACCTCTTCGACCTGGACCGGACCGCGCGGGCGCTGAAGGCCCTCGACGCTGACGTGATCGGGCTCCAGGAGGTCGACGTCCACTGGGACGCCCGCAGCGAGTGGCGTGACACCATCGCCGAGCTGGCCGCGATGCTCGGGATGTACGCCGGGTTCGCGCCGATCTACGACCTCGACCCGCCGGCCGCCGGGCAACCACGCCGGCAGTACGGCGTCGGCGTACTGTCGCGGTTCCCGCTGGTCCGGACCGAGAACCATCCGATCACCCGGCTGTCCACTCAGGACCCGAACCCGGTCCCGGCCCTCGCGCCGGGCTTCCTCGAGGCCGAGATCGATGTCCGTGGCCGCCGGGTGCACGTGTACTGCACGCACCTGGACTACCGGGCGGACCCGTCGGTCCGGGCGCTCCAGGTCGCCGACACGACGAAGATCCTGGCCCGGGATCCGCGCAAGGATCTGCAGATCCTGGTCGGCGACTTCAACGCCGATCCGAACGCGCCCGAGCTCGCCGGGCTGTGGACCCGGCTGACCGATTCCTGGGCCGTGGCCGAGTCCACGACCGGCGGCCCGAACACCTATCCGGCGGTCGACCCGGTCAAGCGGATCGACGTCGTCGCCGTCGGCACGGGCCTGCGGGTCCGGCAGGTCGCCGTACCTGCGGAGCTTGCCGCCAGTGACCACCGTCCCGTGGTCGCCGACCTGTCCTTCCACCTCTGACGCCTGCAACGAGGAGAGATCTGATGAAGCGCCGCAGTTTGCTCGCGGGTGCCGGTGTGCTCGCCGCCGCCCCGCTGGTCGACCTCCAGACCGCCCAAGCAAGCCCGTCCCACGGCAAGGTGATGACCGGCGCGATGGCGCTGGCCGCCGACGACTGGCGGGCGCTGGCCGGTCAGAAGGTCGGCGTGATCAGCAACCCGACCGGGATCCTGCCCGACCTGAACCACATCGTCGACACCATGCACGCGTCCGGGAAGGTCAACGTGGTCGCGGTCTTCGGGCCCGAGCACGGCTTCCGCGGCAGCGCCCAGGCCGGTGGCTCCGAGGGCGATCACGTCGATCCGCGCACCGGGATCATGGTGTACGACGCGTACGGCGCGACCGCGACGAAGCTGGCCGACCTGTACACCAAGTCCGGTGTCGAGACCGTGGTCTTCGACATCCAGGACGTGGGTGCGCGGTTCTACACCTACATCTGGACGATGTACGAGGCGATGCTGGCCGCGGTCCGCACCGGCGCGCGTTTCGTCGTACTGGATCGTCCGAACCCGGTCGGCGGGTACGCGCGGGGCCCGATGCTGAAGCCCGGGTACACCTCCGGGGTCGGCAAGGAGGAGATCATCCAGCAGCACGGCATGACCGTGGGCGAGCTGGCCCGGCTGTTCAACGCCGAGTACCTGCCGCTCGACTCCGGCGGCGCGCGGCTGAAGGAGCTCAAGGTCATCGAGGTGCAGAACTGGAAGCGCGACCAGCTGTACGCCGACACCGGCCTGACCTGGGTGATGCCGAGCCCGAACATGCCGACGCCCGACACCGCGCTGCTGTATCCGGGGCTGTGCCTGTTCGAGGCGACCAACATGTCCGAGGGACGCGGTACGACGCGGCCGTTCGAGCTGATCGGGGCGCCGTACGTCGACTACCGGTGGGCGCAGGCGCTGCAGACGAAGCAGATCCCGGGCGTCGCGTTCCGGGAGGCGTACTTCACGCCGACGATCAGCAAGAACGCGAACGTGCTCTGCGGCGGCGTCCAGGTGCAGATCACCGACCCGCACAAGGTCGAGGCGATCACCGCGGCGACGCACATGATCGTCGAGGCCCGCAAGCTCTATCCGGAGTTCGCCTGGCGCGCCGAGACCCCGCCCGGCCGGTGGATCGACCTGCTCACCGGCTCGGACCGCTTCCGCACCATGCTGACCGCGGACGCGACCGCCGAGGAGATCGTCGCCGCCTGGAAGTCCGAGACCGATGCGTGGACGGCCCGCCGTGCGAAGTACCTTCTCTACAAGGGAGCGCACCGGTGAAAAGACTCGCCGCGCTCACGGTAGCCTCTGCGGTGATGCTGACGATGGCAAGTCCTGCGGTTGCCAATGGCAACAACTCTGGCCGGTTCGACCGCCCGTACACCGGGTACGCACCGAAGGGCACGCTCTTGCGTGACACGACCCCCGCCAAGGCCGGTCTCGACCCGGCACCGATCGACGCCGTGCTGGCCCAGGTGGACGCCTGGACCAGACCCGCCGGTACGGCGAAACCCCTGTACGCCGGCGCGGTCACGCTGCTCGGCCACGACGGGAAGATCGTCACCCGGACGGCGACCGGTCTGGCCCTCAAGTACGCCGACGGGAACGGGACCGAGCTGCCCGCCGACGAGCAGATCCCGATGCGCACCGACACGATCTTCGACATGGCGTCGGTGTCGAAGCTGTTCACCTCGATCGTGGTGATGCAGCTGGTCGAGAAGGGCAAGATCGGCCTGGACACGCCGATCGCGAGCTACGTGCCGGAGTTCGCGGCGAACGGCAAGGAAGCCATCACGGTCCGGCAGGCGCTCACCCACACCACCGGGTTCCCGGCCTGGCTGCCGCTGTGGAGCACCGGCAAGACGCCGGAGGAACGGCTCCAGCTCGCACTCACCGCGAAGCTGCAGAACCCACCCGGCAGCACCTACCTGTACAGCGACCTGAACCTGATCTCCCTCGGCGAGGTCGCGCACCGGGTGACCGGCAAGACACTCGACAAGCTGGTCGCCGACGGCATCACCAAACCGCTGCGGATGCGCGACACCGGCTACAACCCGGACCCGAAGAAGAAGCCGCGGATCGCCGCCACCGAGTTCCAGTCCTCGCCGCCGCGCGGCATGGTGTGGGGCTCGGTGCACGACGAGAACGCCTGGTCACTCGGTGGCGTCGCCGGCCACGCCGGCGTCTTCAGCACCGCGGACGACCTGGCCGTGCTGGCCCAGGCGTTCCTGAACGGCGGCAGCTACGGCGGTGCCCGGATCCTCAAGGAATCCTCGGTCACCGCGATGATCACCAACTTCAACCAGGCCTTCCCGGGCAACGACCACGGTCTCGGCTTCGAGCTGAACCAGCGCTGGTACATGGGCGGCCTGTCCGGTCCGCGCGCGGCCGGCCACACCGGCTACACCGGCACGTCGATCGTGATCGACTTCGACTCCCGCTCGTTCGCGATCCTGCTCACCAACCGGGTCCACCCGAGCCGCAACTGGGGCAGCAACAACCCGGCCCGCTGGGCCGTCGTCCAAGGGCTGGCGCTGTCGCTCGGCGTCGGTCCGCGGCACGGCACAGACGCCTGGTTCTCCGGTACGACGGACAACGCGACCACGACCCTCTCGACGCAGGTCGCCGTACCGGCCGATGGGGCGAAGCTGGCCTTCGACCTGTTCGTCGACACCGAGGACTCGGACCTGCTGTATCTGGAGACGTCCACGGACGGGACGACCTGGACGAAGGTGCCGTTCACCGTGCGGGATCGCGGCTCGGTGGTCGACACGGACGGGTCGATCAGCGGGTCCGGCGACCGGCACTGGCATCAGGTGACCGCCGAGCTCGGCGCGGGCGATCAGACACTCAGATGGCGATACACCACGGATCCGCTGTATCAAGGCCGCGGTGTCTACCTCGACGGTGTGAAGATCACGACGGATGCTGGTGTTCTTCTCGACGGAGAACGAACGCCTGAATCATTTACCGCAACAGGTTGGAGACTTTCGCGTCGGTGACCCCATCTCGTGGATGGGCGCCGTACCGTGCTGTCATGAACTCTGTTTCCTCTCCAGAACCCACGGGGCCGCTGCTGGTCCGGGTCCGCGCGGTGATGCCCGCGCTGGCGCCGGCCGAGCAGCGGGTGGCGAACGCGGTCCTCGCGGACCCGGGCGGAGTGGCGGCGATGACGATCTCCGAACTGGCCGAGGTGGCATCCACCTCGGAGACCACGGTCATCCGGTTCTGCAAGCAGATCGGCGTTCCCGGCTACCCGCAGCTCCGCCTGCAATTGGCGGCCCAGTCGGCGCAGGAGAGCATCCGGCCGGAGGTGGGCGGCGACATCGAGCCCGGTGACTCGCTGGCCGACGTGGTCAGCAAGGTCGCCTTCGCCGACGAGCGGGCGGTCCGCGAGACCGCGCAGCAGGTCGACGTCGACGCGCTGCGCAAGGTCGTCGACGCGGTGGTGAACGCTCCCCGGGTGGACCTGTACGGGTTCGCCGCGAGTGCGTTCGTGGCGCTCGACCTGCAGCAGAAGCTGCACCGGATCCGCCGGGTCGCGTTCGCGTGGTCCGACGTACACATCGCGCTGACCAGTGCCGCGCTGCTCGGCGAGGGTGACGTCGCGATCGGTATCTCCCACACCGGGACGACGGTGGAGGTCGTCGAGGCGCTCGAGGAGGCGGCCAAGCACGGCGCCACCACGGTCGCGGTGACGAACTTCCCGCGCTCACCGCTGGCGAAGACGGCCGATCTGGTGCTGACCACGGCCGCGCGCGAGACGACGTACCGGTCCGGGGCGATGGCTTCGCGGATCGCGCAGCTGACAGTGATCGACTGCCTGTTCATCGGGGTTGCCCAGCAGGTGCTGCCGGACGCGCGGAAGGCGCTCGAGGAGACCGCGAGCGCGGTCCGTGGTCACCGGCTCAAAGGCTCCGAGTAACAGCGTCAATCATTTCCGTCAACGATGAACAGAATTGAAAATCCTTCAGTAGGAAACTAACATCGGATCTGTGACCACGCCGACGGAGCAGCGCAACCCCAGGACGCTCGCCATCGATGCGGTGGGCACGAGTGAGATCCTCCGGATGGTGAACGCCGAGGACGCCCGGGTCGCCGGTGCCGTCGCCGTCGTCATCCCCGAGCTGGCCCGCGCCGTGGATGCCGCCGTGGAGGCGATCCGCGGTGGCGGCCGGGTGCACTACTTCGGCGCCGGGACGTCCGGCCGGCTCGCGGTCCTGGACGCTGCCGAGCTGCTGCCGACGTTCCACGTGCCCGACGGACTGGTGGTCGCCCACCACGCCGGCGGCATGGAGGCCCTGCTTCGCGCGGTCGAGAACGTCGAGGACTCCGAGGAGGGCGGCGCCGCCGACGCGGTCGCCGTCACCGGTCAGGACCTCGCGATCGGCCTCGCCGCGTCCGGGAGTACGCCGTACGTCGCCGGGGCCTTGAAGGCCGCCCGCGCGGCTGGGGCGACCACTGTGCTGATCACGTCGAATCCGTCCGCGCCGCTCGCCCCGCTGGCCGACATCGTGATCGCCGCGGACACCGGGCCCGAGGTCATCGCCGGGTCGACCCGGTTGAAGGCCGGCACCGCGCAGAAGATGATCCTCAACGCGTTCTCCACCACGCTGATGATCAAACTCGGCCGCACCTGGTCCAACCTGATGGTCGACCTCGTCGCCACCAACAAGAAACTCCGCGGCCGCATGCTCCGCATCCTCGCCGAAGCCACCGGCGCCGACCCCGACGCCTGCGAAGCCGCCCTGGCCGAAGCCGACGGCGAACTCAAGCCGGCCCTGGTCCACCTCCTCACCGGCACCCCCATCCCCGCCGCCCGAGCCGCCCTGGACGCAGCCCACGGCCGAGTAGCCACCGCGCTGACGGCGCTCGGCACCCCCGCCTGACAAAGGACACCGCCTTCGGCGGCGGCTGACTTTTGGCGCCTCCGGCGCGGCGCCCTCACCGGATCACGCCTGCCGCACACGCGAAGGAACGTGGCGATCAGGTAGGTGGGTCACGTGGGTTGCCGCAACGTCAGCGGCGTGGGGTCCGAGGTCGGGTGTGACGGACCTGCTTCTCGACGGGTCTGGCGCGTTGGTGCGAGAACTTTTCGGGAGCTGGCCCTTTGGGGTGGGGATTTCTTTTGTGTGGGGTTGAAGGTAAACCTTTGGTGGGTGGAATGGGGTGATCAATTGCTAACCTGTCGCCGCCTTTCTATGGGTGTGGTTGAAGGGGAGTTATACCTGTTGGCAGGGTGATTGCTGGGGGTAATGGAGCCATTACTGCTGGTTCGTAGCGCAGTTGTGTGATCGTGTCGTATCGTCGCGTCATCGCCAGGCCTTGGTGGAGGTTCTGGTCTTCGAATCCTTTGTGTGCAACGACTTTGGAGCTCGGATGACCATGGACGGTGCTGTCGTGGTGCCCGGAACCACCCAGGGAGCTGAGTGGGTCGACGATGTCCTGCTGGCTGGTCCGGCGGTGGATATTTGCTTTCGGTTGGCTGAACCGGTTGAGCGGGAGAAATTGCGCCGATTGGTCCGGGATCGGCACATCGAACTGGCCCAGGCCGGTTTTCGGCCGGGTGGTGCGGTGGCCTTGCGGCTGCCGCCGTCGATGGCTTTTGTGACGTATTTGCTGGCGGTCTGGCGCGGCGGTGGGCAGGCGATCCTGCTGGATCACCGGCTGACCGACTACGAGGTCCGCCGGGCGGTCGAGCGGCTGGTGCCGCAGGTGGTCGTGTCGCCGGCGCGGCCGGTGCCGGCGGGGCTGCGGACGTTCGTGGAGGTCGAGACCGACCTGGCCAGCTACTCGGGTCATCCGGCCGGCACGTCGCATGCCGTCGTACAACTCAGCTCGGGGTCGACCGGGCCGTCGAAGGTGATCGGCCGGACCGCGGAGGATCTGGTCGAGGAGGTACTGCGGTACACGAAGATCGACGGGGTGCCGCAGCGGGGGGAGCGGCTGATCCTGTTGCCGTCGATGGTGCATGTGCTCGGATTGGTCGGCGGTCTGCTCTACGGCCTGCACGCGGGCGTCGAGCTCGAGCCGCCGGCCCGGCTGACGGGGGATGCGATCGTCCAGGCGATCGGGTCAGCCACGACTCCGGCGACGGTGCTGGGGGTGCCGTTCCACATCGGGCTGCTCGCGTCGGTGCAGGATCCGCCGCGGTTGCCGCAGTTCAAGCGGATGACGACCGGCGGGGAGCTGGTGGCGGGCGCGGTCTCGCAGTCGTTCGAGGAGAAGTACGGCGTACCGCTCGGGAACATGTACGGGATGACCGAGGTCGGGGTGATCGGTACCGACCTGTACGGCGAACACCGGCCGGCGATCCGGCCCGCGCCGGGGATCGAGGTCCGCGAGGTCGACGGCGAACTGCAGGTACGCCGGCCCGAATCGCCGTACCTGGGACTGTCCGACCCGACGCGCTGGTCCGCGGGGTGGCTGCACACGCGCGACGCCGGGGTCGTCGACCCGGACACCGGACTGGTGAGCATCAAGGGCCGGCTCGATTCGCAGGTCTCGATCGGCGGGCTCAAGGTCGACCTCACCGAGGTCGAGGCCACGCTGGCGTCGCTGCGCGGTGTCGACGCGGCGGTCGTCGTCTTCGACGGCGCGATCACCGCGTACCTCCAGCTCAACACGCCCCGCACGGTCTCCCAACTCGAGACCGACCTGGCCCAACTCGTTGCCCCCTACAAACGCCCCCGCACCTTCCACGTGCTGGATCAGCTCCCCCGAACCACCACCGGAAAACTCGTCCGGGACCTCCCCACCCTCCGCAAAGCAGCCTCGTGATGCACCACGATCTCCGCGAGACCGGTGCGCGCGGCGACCGCGAGCACCGCGCCCGCCCACGGGATGTAGGTCACCACCACCTCAGGTGCGGACTCCACCACTCCACCACCCAGCGGCATCGGGCGGCGCAGGCCGGAGTTTCTGAGGCCCAGGCCGAGGGCTTTGCCTACTGCTTCTTTGGCGGTCCAGAGGTGGAGGAAGGCGGTCAGTTCGTCTGGCTGGGAGGTCATCCAGTCGAGCTCGGCGGGCGCGAACCAGCGGTCCGCGAGGGCGCGGATCTCGCGGGGGTGGATCTCCTCGACGTCCACGCCGAGGGGACCGGCGGACGACGCGGCGACGGCGATCAGGTGATGGGTGTGGCTGATGCTCACTGCCAGGCCGGGGATGTGCGGGCGGCCGTCGGTGTCGTGGTGCAGCGCCGGTGCGGGGATGAGCGTCCCGGCCAGCCGGAGGAGCAGATCGTGGGCCGCGGTTCGTGGCTCGGCGCCGGCGGGCGCCATCCAGACATGTACGGAATCTCCCACCGAAAGAAGGTATCCGAATGAAGGACGAGGTGCGCGCGTTCGTCATCGCGCAGCTGCAGGACATGAACTACGACACCGAAGGCATCGACGACGACACCACCCTCGGGCCGGCCGGCGTGGACCTGGAGTCCCTGGCGCTCGCGGACCTGTCGGTGCGGGTCGAGGACCGGTTCGGAGTGCGGTTCTCCGACGATGAGTCCGAGCAGCTCGCGCTGATGACGGTCGGCGAGTTCACCACCGAGGTGGCCGGCCGGGCAGCCCAGCAGGTCTGATGAACTCGACCCCACCCCCGCCCGGGCGGGCCGAGATTCTCAGCTGGCTGACCGGCCTCGGTGAGCGACCACCCGGCGCCGAGCGACTCGACTCGATGGAACTGGCCTGGCTGGTCCATCAGGTCGAGCAGCGGTACGGCGTCGAGCTCGACGACGACCAGCTCACGCGGATGACCACCGTCGACGACGCGGTCACCGTGATCACCGAGGTGCTGACCAGCCATGTCTGATCCCAGACCGGTCTCCGTGACCGGCCTCTCGATCCTGACCGCGCTCGGTCGCGGACCGGAGGCACAGCTCGCGAGTACGCCGGCGTTCACCGAGATCAGCCGCTTCGACACCGGCAACCGCCGCGTGCGCCACGCCGCGACGGCCGCCGAAACCGGCACGCTGGAAGAAGAACTGGACCTCGCGATCACCGCCGCGTGCACGCTGGCCGGCGTCGACCGCAACGCGACGCCGCTCCTGCTCGCGCTCCACACCGCCCCGGTCCGCGACTTCGGCCAACGCCGCGTGTACACGAGCGCCTGTGTCTCAGCCAGTACGGCGCTCGCCGACGCGGCAACCCTGATCCGCGC
Organism: Kribbella sp. NPDC048837; assembly: GCF_055586945.1. Lineage (NCBI taxonomy): Bacteria > Bacillati > Actinomycetota > Actinomycetes > Propionibacteriales > Kribbellaceae > Kribbella > Kribbella sp. NPDC048837. The sequence goes on along the minus strand of NZ_JBVJHF010000004.1, from coordinate 471,099 downwards.
CGGCCGGGCCGATCGGGTCGTCGTCGCGGCGGCGTACCTCGTCGAGCCCTACCAGCACGCCCTCTTCGACGCCGGTCGTGCGCTGTCCACCGACGGAGCAGTCCGCCCGTTCAGCCTCCACCGTCGAGGAACGCTGCTGGGCGACGGTGTGGCCGCGGTCGTCCTGGAAGCCGGCGAAGGACTGGCCGAGCTCAAAGGCTGGGCTCGTGCGGGCGACGCCTACCACCCATGCCAACCGGCCTCGGACGGTCGTGGCCTGGCCACCGCGATCCAAGCAGCCCTGACCAAAGCCAACCTCGCACCGGACGAGATCGGCTACTTGAACGCCAACGCCACCGGCACAGTCTTCAGCGACGCCGCCGAAGCCGCCGCCATCACCCACATCTTCACGCCGGCTGACGTGGCGGAGGGGAGGGCGGGTGCCGCCTCCTCCCCGACGGGCCGAGCGGAGCTCGGCGGGCCGGCAGTGAGTTCCACGAAGAGCTTGCACGGGCATGCCTTGGAGGCTTCTGGGTTGGTGGAGTTCGTGGTGACCGTGCAGGCGTTGCGGGAGGGGAAGTTGCCGGTCAATGCCGGCTATCTGGAGGCGGATCCGGCCTGTGGGGTGGATCTGATTCTGGAGGTGCCGCGGCCGGCGGGGTCGGCGTACGGGATGTCGGTGAACTCGGCGTTCGGGGGAGCCAACACCGCATTGGTGGTGCGGGTCGGATGACCGGGCTGCCGGAAGTCGACGAGTTGGTGGTGCTGGCCGAGGGATGGTGGCCGGAGGCCGGGGACGGCGAGCCGCCGGGAGTGCCGGGGTTCGTGGTGTCGGACTTCAATCCGATGGCCGTGGTGGTTGCGGATCGGTGTCTGAGTCAGCTGCCCGGGAGAAGCGAGCGGACCGGGGTCGTGCTGGTGAGTGGTGGCGACCGGGTCAGCGCGCGGCACGTCGAGCAATTGGTTGCTGAGGGCAAGCGGATCGGCCCGCTGTTCTTCTTCCAGTCGGTGCCGAACAGCGTGGCCGGGTGGATCGCGGCGAAGTGGGACCTGCGGGGCCCGGTGGTGTGTGTGACGGACGGCGGGCTCGACGAGGCCGCGTTGCTGATCGGTGACGGGGATGCCGATCAGGTGCTGATCGTGCAGGTGGGCGCCGACCAGGCGTCCGCCGTGATCGTGAGTGGGGGAGACCCGGCATGAAGAGTCTGAGAGCGCAGTTGGCCGCGGATCCGGCGATCGGTGCCGGCAACGTCCTCGCCCGGGTGATCGCCCTCGGCGCCGACCCGGCCGGCCCCGGCCTGACCTTCGACACGCCGGTCGACCACCACCCGGCCGAGCATCCGTTGACACTCGGCGAGCTGGACGACCGCGTCCAGGCCCGTACGGCGTGGCTCGCCGAGCACGGCATCGGCCGGCGGGACGTGGTCGCGATCTGGGCCACCGAGGCGCAGGACATCGTGCTCAGCTTCCTCGCCCTGACCCGCGTCGGCGCCATCCCCGCCCTGCTCAACGGCAAGATGGCGCCGGCCATCGCGGATGAGTACATCAAGCGCCTGCGCGTCACCGCCGTCCTCGCCGACGCGGCCCACCGATCGCTGCTGCAGACCGACGTCCTGGCTGAGCCGAGGGATCTCGGCAGCGGTGATCCGGCGAAGGCGCCAGAACACTACCGGCACCACCGCGACGACCCGATCGTGATCACCCACACCAGCGGCACCACCGGCGTACCCAAGGCTGTTCTGCACACGCACACCACCCTGTACGCCGCGCTCAAGCACCTCCTCACGATGCCGCAAGCGCAAGGCACGGACAGGATTCTGAACGCCCTTCCGATCCCGCACACCGCGACGATCCTGATGGTCAACCAGGTCCTCGGCAACCGCGCCGAGATGCTGCTGCTCTCCAGCCAGGACGCGCCGACCGTGCTGCATCACATCGAGAGCTGGAAACCCCGTGCTGTCTACGGATTCGCGGTCACGTGGGCCGGTCTGGCGCGTGCCGATCTGGGCCGGCACGACCTCGACTCGGTCCGGATGTGGTTCAACACCGGGGATTGCGCGCACGAGCCGCACATCCGCAAACTCGTTGCCGTCGGCACCCGGGAGACGGTCACCCGCGAGGGTCGCCGGACGGTCAAGGGCAGCCATTTCGTGGACGGGCTCGGCTCGAGCGAGATGGGCCACAACGGCTTCCACGTCACGCACACGATCGACAGCGACCACTACGGCCGCTGCATCGGCAAGCCGTACGAGTTCGCCGAGGCCGCGGTCCTCAGCTCGGCCGGCGACGAACTGCCACCCGGCAAGGTCGGGCTGCTCGGCTTCCGCTCGCCGTCGGTCTCACCCGGCTACTGGAACGACTCGGTCAACACGTACCGCTTCCGCCTGAACGGCTGGTTCCTCACCGGCGACCTGGTCTATCGCGACGACACCGGCCACTACTTCCACCTCGACCGGGTCCCGGACGCGGTCGCCGGCTTCGAAGGTCCGCAGCTCTTCACGTCGATGTCCGAGGAGCGCATCCTCGCCGCCCTCCCCGAGGTCGCCGACTGCACGGTGATCATCGTTGCGGACAACGGCAAGTACGTCGCCGACGTACTGCTCGAGTTGTCGCCCGACGCCGCGGACGTGGACCGCACCACCGAGGTGAAGCAGGCCGTCGGCGAGGAGGTTGCCGCGGTCATCCGCAGAGTCAGTGTGGTCGGGGAAGCGGATGTACCGGTCACCGTGACCGGCAAGGTCCGCAAGGTCGCCCTCCGCGAGGCACGCTCATGACCGCCGTGACGATCACCGGGATGGGCCTGATCACCCCGGTCGGGCGCGGGATCGGCGAGGTGTACGGCGCCTTGCTGCACGGGCGATCCGGCATCGTGAAGCCGCCCGCCGATCACCCCGTCGCCGAGTCGATCGAGCTCGCCGGCGTACTGCCGCCGTTCGACGCGGGCAAGATCGCGAGTGGTCCCGACGGCAAGGTGATGGACCGCACTGTGATCCTCGCGCAGCTGGTTGCGGAGGATGCGCTCGAGGACGCCGGACTGCGAGTTGGTGAGAACGTCGACCCCGATCGCATCGGCGTGATCGTCGGTGGAGTCGGTGGCATGGCGACGCTCGAGCAACAGGTCCTCGCCCGCGCCGAACGCGGTCGCGCCGCCGTCAGCCCGTACCTGCTGACCGGCATCCTGCCGAACATGCCGGCCGCCCGGGTCGCGATCCGCTTCGGCCTGCGCGGCTACGCCTCGGCGGTCGGTACGGCCTGCGCCTCCGGAGCTCAGGCGATCGCCGACGCGGCCCGGCTGATCCGATCGGGTGAAGCCGACGTGGTGCTGTGTGGCGCGAGCGAGGCGCCGCTGTTCCCGACGTTCGCCGAGACGTTCGCCAACGCACGAGCGCTGGCCCGGGGCTGGGACGATCCGGCGGAGGCGAGCCGCCCGTTCGACCTGCGCCGCAACGGCTTCGTCCTGAGTGAGGGCGCGGCCCTGCTCGTCCTGGAGAGCACCGCGCACGCGTCAGCGCGAGGAGCCAGTGGATACGCGGATGTCGCCGGCTACGGGGTGAACTCGGACGCGCATCACCCCACGGCGCCGAGACCGGACGGCCTCGGGGCCGCCGAGTGCATGCGGCGAGCGCTGGCGAGCGCGAACGTTCGCCCGGAGCAGGTCGGCTACGTCAACGCCCACGGCACCAGCACGAAGCTCGGGGACGTGGCCGAATCCGTCGCGATCGGGCGGGCGTTCGGCGATCACCATCCCGCGGTCAGCTCGACCAAGGCGCTGACCGGTCACATGCTCGGCACCTCCGGCGTCGTCGAGGCCGCGGCCGCGGCGGGCGCGATCGCGACCGGACTGGTGCCACCGACGTACCACCTGGACGATCCGGATCCGGCCTGCCCGCTGGACCACGTCCGCAAGGAACCACGCGAAGTCCGGCCCGAGTACGCGCTGTCGAACTCGTTCGGGTTCGGCGGCCAGAACGTCAGTCTGCTCCTCGGCACCGCCACGACGCCGGAGAGGCGAGCGCCTCGAGTCGCACAGATCAACAGTGAGGAGAAAGGCTAAATGGAGATCTACGGGATCGACCACGTCGAGTTGTACGTGGGCGACGCTCGCCAGGCGGCGTTCTATCTGGGACACGCGTTCGGTCTGCAGATCCACGGTCACGGGGGTCCGGAGACGGGCCTGCCGGACCAGCGGTCGCTGCTGCTGCGCGAGGACGCCGTACAGATCGTGCTGACCTCCGGCCTCGTGGCCGGGCATCCGGCGGCCGAGTATGTGCAGCGGCACGGTGACGGTGTCGCCGTGATCGGCCTGGAGGTCGACAACGCGTCGGTCGCCTTCACCGAGTTGCTGGCGCGGGGAGCCGAGCCGGCCGCCGAACCGGTGACCTATACCGACGGCCAGGAGACCACGGTGGTGGTCGCGGAGGTGACGGGTTTCGGCGACGTGATCCACCGACTGGTCGAGCGGCACGGACCGCGGCGGGAGTTCCTGCCGTGCGTCTTCCAGATCACCGAGCCGGCCAGCGGCCCCGACGAGAAGCTGTTCAGCGAGATCGACCACCTGGCCATCTGCGTCCCGTCCGGTGAGCTCGAGCCGACCGCGAAGTTCTACGAGGACGTGTTCGGGTTCGCGCGGATCTTCGAGGAGTACATCGAGGTCGCGGGCCAGGGGATGGACTCGAAGGTCGTGCAGAGCCCGTCGAAGCACGTCACGTTCACGCTGATCGAGCCGGACCCGAACCGCCGGCCCGGCCAGATCAACGACTTCCTCAGCTGGCACGCGGGCGCCGGCGTGCAGCACATCGCGCTGCGCACCAGCGACATCGTCGAGGCGGTCAGCACGCTCGCCGGCCGCGGCGTGAACTTCCTCGGTACCCCGCCCACGTACTACGAAGCGCTGACCGGCCGGGTCGGTGAGGTCGAGACACCGATCGAGGAGCTGCAGGAACTGGGGATCCTCGTCGACCGGGACCACTGGGGTCAGCTGCTGCAGATCTTCACCGAGTCGATGCACGTCCGTCGCACGCTGTTCCTGGAGATCATCGAGCGGCGCGGCGCGATGACGTTCGGCAGCGGCAACATCAAGGCCCTCTACGAGGCGAAGGAACGCGAGCTGGCGGGAGCCGAGGCATGACCCTTGAGTTCAAGCTGTCCGAGGAAGAGATCGAGCTGCTGCCGACCGACGAGGACGTTGCCTTCTACAACCAGCACGGCTGGTACCTGTCCAAGAAGCTGCTCACCGACGACGAGACCGAGGAACTCGTCAACGCCAGCGAGCGCTACTACGCCGGCGAACGCGACCGGACGTTGCCGACAGCACCGCCGAAGCTCGCGTACTGGGACCCGTCCAAGGGTGACGTCCAGCGGCACAACGACTACGTGCACTACGAGCACGACGGCCTGGCGAAGATCCTCCGCAAGCCCGTGATCGGTGCGGTCGCGGCCCGGCTCGCGCAGGCCGATGAGATCCGGATCTTCCAGTCCACGCTGATCTACAAGCCGCCGATCTCCGGTGAGCCGTCGAACATCGTGCCCTGGCACTTCGACAAGCACTACTGGTCGTCGTCGGCGTCGGACCGGATGCTGACCGCGTTCATCCCGTTCCACGACTGCCCGCCGGAGATGGGCACGATCACGATGGTCGACGGCAGTCACCGCTGGCGGGAGATCGGCTCCGACGACACCGTCGTACGCCATTTCGCCGAGCGGGACCGGTCGCAGCTCGACCAGATGCTGGCCGGGAACGCGGCGTACAACCAGGCCGAGGTGACGAAGATCCCGGTCACCATCCCGCGCGGTCACATGAACTTCCACCACTGCCGCACGTACCACGGCAGCGGCGCCAACGTCAGCGACCGTCCGCGCCGGGCGATCTCGCTGCACCTGCAGGACGGGGACAACCACTACCGCGAGTTCCCGCTGTCCGACGGCACCTTGGCGGCGTACAACCACGACGTCCTGGTACGGCGGACTTCCGACGGGCGGCCCGACTACGCCGACCCCGACTACTGCCCGACGCTCTGGGCCGATCGCTAGGAGACAGGACATGTCACGTTACGACTGGGGTCAGACCCACCCCGGCATCGAGCAGCTGGAGAAGGCCGTCGGCGAGGCCCGCGACAAGGTCGTCCAGCACCCGCTCTACGCCAACCTGGACACGCACGAAGCACTGGTCACGTTCATGGAGTACCACGTGTTCGCGGTCTGGGACTTCATGTCGCTGCTGAAGTCACTGCAGCGTGAACTCACCTGCGTGACCGTGCCGTGGATCCCGACCGCGCACACCGGGAGCCGCCGGCTGATCAACGACATCGTGATGGTCGAGGAGAGCGACGAGCTCGGTGACGGTTTCATCAGCCACTTCGAGCTGTACGTCAACGGGATGGAGGAGGCCGGCGCCGACACGTCCGCCATCTCCCGGCTGATCGACCTGTTGCGGACCGGCGGCTCGGTGGTCGAGTCGTTGCGGGAGGCCGGCGTACCGCAGGCCTCGGTCGACTTCGCCGGGACGACCTGGGACATCATCGAGAAGGCGCCGGTGCACTGCCAGGCGGCCGCGTTCGCGTTCGGCCGGGAGGACCTGATCCCGGACATGTTCACCCAGGTGGTGGCGCTGAACGAGCGGTCGAACAAGCTCAACACCTTCGTCGACTACCTGGAACGGCACATCGAGGTCGACGGCGAGCAGCACACCCCGATGGCGATGCAGATGGTCACCGACCTCTGCGGTGACGACGACGCGAAGTGGCAGGCCTGCGCGGACACGATCAACACCGCGCTCGCCGCCCGCGCCCGGTTGTGGGACGCCATCCTGGCCGAGGTCAAGGGCTGACCATGGGGACAGCCGATCTCTACCGGACCGTGCGGCTGATCCGCCGGTTCGAGGAACGGGCGATCGAGTTCGTGCGGTCCGGGGAGATCGTCGGCGGGATCCATCCGTACGTCGGTCAGGAGGCGATCGCGACCGGGGTCTGTGCGGCGCTGACGGACGCCGACGTGATCACCAGCACGCACCGCGGGCACGGGCACGTGCTCGCCCGCGGGGTGAACCCGGCCCGGCTGTTCGCCGAGCTGATGGGCCGGGAGAGCGGGCTGAACAAAGGCCGCGGCGGATCGATGCACGCGGCCGACTTCGGTCTCGGCATCCTTGGCGCGAACGCGATCGTCGGCGCGGCCGGATCGATCGCGACCGGTGCGGCCTGGGCGCTGCGGCAGCGTGGTCGTGACTCGGTCGCGGTCACGTTCTTCGGCGACGGAGCGATGAACGAGGGCATGCTGCTGGAGGCGTTCAACCTGGCCGCGCTCTGGCGGGTGCCGGTGCTCTTCGTCTGCGAGAACAACGGTTACGCGACCACGATGCCGGTGTCGTCGGCAGTCGCGGGCAGTATCACCGGTCGCGCGCAGGCCTTCGGGATCCCCGCCTTCACCGTCGACGGCCAGGATCCCGAAAAGGTGCTGGCGGCAACGGAATCGGCCGTCGCGCGGGCCCGGGCCGGGAAGGGGCCGACGTTCCTGGAGTGCACGACGTACCGCTTCGACGCGCACCACACCTTCGAGCATCGCGCCCGGCTCGACTACCGGTCGACCGACGAGCTCGCCGAGGGACGGTCCCGGGATCCGGTGCAGATCCAAGGTGCACGACTGAGCGTCGAGGATCGGGCCGCTGTCGATGCCGAGATCGAGGCTCTGCTCGACACGGCGGCCGGCATCGCGTTGGGCAGCGCTCACCCGGATCCGGCCGCCGCACTCGAGTACTTGTACGCCTCGCCGGAGGTCATGCGCTGATGCCGAAACTCTCCTATTTGAAGGCACTCAACCGCGCTCTGGGTGATTCGCTGGCCGAGGATCCGGACGTGTTCCTGCTGGGCGAGGACATCCGGGTCGCCGCGTCCAACCTGACCGCCGGGCTGTTCGCCCGGTTCGGCCCGGATCGGGTGCTCGACACCCCGCTGTCGGAGCAGGCGTTCACCAATTTCGCGACCGGTGCCGCGCTCGCCGGGATGCGCCCGGTGATCGAGTTCCAGATCCCGTCGTTGCTCTTCCTGGTCTTCGAGCAGATCGCCAACCAGGCACACAAGTTCTCGCTGATGACCGGCGGTCAGTGCAAGGTCCCGGTCACGTACGTCGTCCCCGGCTCGGGCTCGCGGACCGGCTGGGCGGGCCAGCACTCCGACCACCCCTACGCCCTGTTCGCTCACGTCGGCGTGAAGACCGTCGTCCCCGCGACTCCGGCCGATGCCTACGGGCTACTGGTGTCGGCGATCCGGGACGATGATCCAGTCGTCGTGTTCGCGCCGTCCGGTGCGCTCGGGGTCCGTGACGACGTCGACTTCAGCAGCTTGGCGCCGGTCCCCCTCGGCGTCGGCCGGATCGCGCGGCCCGGCAGCGATGTCACGGTCGTTGCCCTCGGCCACCTGGTCCTGGACGCCCTGGCGGCCGCCGACGAGCTGGCCGGTCGCGGCATCTCGGTCGAGGTCTTCGACCCGCGGACCGTCTACCCGCTCGATCTCCCGGGCTTGGCCGCATCGGTCGCCAGGACCCGCCGGCTGGTGGTGATCGACGACTCCAACCACACCAGCGGATTCGCCGCGGAGGTCCTCGCGGTCGCCGCCGAACGCTTCGACCTCGACGCGGCTCCGCGCCGGGTGACCCGCCCGGACGGAGCCGTCCTCCCCTTCGCTCTCGCCCTCGATCGAGCCGTCCAACCCGGCCGTGACCAACTGGTCACCGCGATTCACGCCCTACTGGAGGAACAATGACCGATCTGTGGCCCCAGTTGTCCGAGGCAACTCGTTCGGCGCTGCTTGCTCGTGGGAGTGAGGCGTGGCAGCAGGTGTACGACGGGGTTGCCACGCACAACAAGCAGTGGCGGCCGTTGCGGCCGCCGATCATGGCGGGTGACACCTACCGGTTGCTGACCGACATCTCGGCGACCGTTGCGCGGTTGATCCTGGCAGCGTGTTGGCGGCGGGCAACTACGGCGGGGGAGTTGCGACGGGCGCTCAGGATGCCGGTTGGTGCGATCGACCTGCTCGACGAGGAGCTGCCGCTGACCGAGGAGCTGATCGGCGGCGTACGTGCGGACATCCTGCTCGCCGGCGGGACGCCGTACGTGGTCGAGGCCAACATCGACAGCGCGCTGGGTGGTGCTCACGACTCTGATGGGGTCGCGCGGCGGTTCCTCGCGGCGTACGCCGGTGATCCGGTGCTGGACGAGGTCGGGCTGACGACGCCGCCGTCCGCGGTCGACGCACGGTACGAGGCGGTGCGGACGGCGCTGCGGCTGAGCGGGAAGGACCGGCTGGCCATGGTCTTCACCACCGGCGGGACCTATCCGGGCTCGCAGGACGGGCTGGCGATGATCAAGCTGCTCGAGCCGTTCAGCGAGCGCGGACGTGAGCTCGGTCTGGACATGCGCGTGTACCCGGTCGAGTGGCTGACGCTGGACGACGCCGGCCGGCTGTGCGTCGACGACGGGCCTATCGACGCCGTACTGCGGATGTTCGTCCCGCAAGGCACGACACCGAGCGACGGTCTCCAGGCCCTGCACACTGCCGTCCGGACGGACAAGGTGCGCATGTTCACGCAGACGGCCAGTTGGCTGCTGGCCAGCAAGGCGATCTTCGCCTGGCTCTGGGACGACCTGGCCGAGCTGTCGCCGGAGGACGCCGGGATCGTCCGCCGGCATGTCCCACGCACGGAGGTGCTGTCCGCCGAACGCCGCAGCCGGGCGATCAGCAACCAGAACCTCCTGGTGCTGAAGCCGTCCGGCTCGTACGGCGGTGTCGGCGTCGTCGTCGGCCCGGAGGTCTCGGCGCACGCGTGGGCGGCCGCGCTCGACGCGGCGATCGCCGAGGGCGGCTACATCCTGCAGTCGTACGTCGCGGTCGACCGGCTGACGATGCAGTTCGTCGAGATCGCCACCGGCGAGACCCAGGAAGCCGCCGTACCGTTCTGCATCGCGCCATACCTCTTCGGCGGAACCCCGTCCGGCGCCTACCTCCGCTTCACCGTCCCCGGTGCCGGCCCGGTCGTCAACGTGGGGCAGGGGGCGCTGACGAGCGGTCTGCTGCTGGTCCCTTGAGCCATCGACCGAGGGCTCGGAGGGTTTCGGCGGTCGCGATGGCGTCGCTGCGGGCGTTGCCGTGGCGGCCGTCGGAGCTGTAGAGCCCCGGGTCGGTGGACAGCGGATGGTCGGTCAGGTGCACGTGGATCGTGCCGAGCTTGTCCGCGAGTACGGCGGTCCGGTCCGAGAGGGTCCGCATTCGTTGCCGGAGGCCCGGTCTGAGCCACTCGGCGACGGCCGGGCTGGAGGAGATGTCGAACATGCCCAGGGTCATCACGACCGCGCCGGCGTCCTGCAGGGTGGTGATCATCAGCGTGAGTTCGCGATCGACCCGGTCGGCGTCGTACGTGGCCGGGAAGGCGTCGTTGCCACCGCCGACCACCAGGGCGAGATCGGGGCCGAAGACCAGCGCGGGCTCGAGCTGCGTCGACAGGATCTCCCGCGTCCGCAGTCCGCTGACACCGAGATTGAGATACGCGAGATCTGGGCGTACGGCGCGCAGCTCGGACGCGATGCGATCCGCCCACTGCAGCTCGCTGTAGCCGTCGACCGGTTCGCACAACCCCTCCGCGACACTGTCGCCGAGCACGACGAACCGCCGCCAGGGGTGATCGGCGAGCAGCTCGTGGCTCTCGCCGGGCCGGAGACAGTAGGGGTCCGTGTCCTCGTTCATGAGACCTCCACCGGTTCTGGGCTGTCGAGAACCTTGCCGGGTCCGCGCCGGATCAGCGGGTAGCTGCTGACCAGCAGACAGGCGATTCCGGATCCGATCAGCGCCGGAGTCAGCCCGAAGGCACTCACCAGCTCGCCGGCCAGCAGCGCGCCGAGCGGCAGCCCGGCGAACGAGGTTGCCGCGACCAGCCCGATCACCCGCGCCTGCAGGTGCTTCGGGACGTGCTCGTAGAGCGCCGCGCCGAAGACGGGGTTGATCGCGGCGATGCCGATGCCGGACAGGAACGTCACCACCATGACCAGGGCCAGGTTGTCGCTCAGACCGAGCACGAGCAGCCGCGGGCTGCCACCGACGAAGGCCCCGATGGCGAAGGTCAGGTAGCGCGGGACCTTGGTGGCGAGGACGGCGAAGGCGATGCTGCCGAGCAGGGCACCGGCCGAGAACGCGCCGAGGGTCAGGCCGAGGCCGGCCGGTGATCCGAGTTCGTCGGCGACCCAGACCGGGATGAAGACCGCCGTACTCGCGCTGGCGAAGATGTTGATGGTGAACGTCGTGATGAGCATCGTCGCGAGCAGCTCGTCCCGCCGGACGAAGGAGAAGCCCTCGGCCAGCGAGCGGAAGTACTTGCCGCGCTGCGTCTCGGCCGCGATCCGCGGTGGGTGCACGAATGCCGAGACGAGGACCCCGCAGATCGCGAACGTCGCCGCGTCGATCCACAGCACCGACGCCGCGTCGGTCCAGTAGATCAGCAGGCCGGCCAGTGGTGCGCCGAGCAGGGTCGCACCCCGGGCGAAGGCCTCGTGGAGCGAAGTGATCCGGATGAGTTCGACCTCGGCCGCCTCGGCCATCGGCCGGACGAGCAGATCCTTGGACCGGTCGGCGGCACCGCGTAACGCACCCGCGACGGCGACGAGCGCGAGCAGCGCGCCGAACCCGAGGCCGGTGGTCGCCGCGATCGCCGCCACCGCGATCGCGCTGGTCAGGTTGGCGAGCACCGACGTACGCCGGGGGCCGAGAGCGTCGATCACCGGCCCGGCCATGATGCTGGCGATGATGTACGGCACCATCTCGACCGCCGCCACCAGGCCCATCCGTGCCGCGCTCCCCGTGGTGACCAGCACCAGCCACGGAATCGCCACCATCGAGATCCGGCTGCCGACCGCGGACAGCACGTCCGCGACGAACAGGATCACCAGTCCGCGTCTGGGCGTCATGACTGCGGGTGCAGTTCCGCGTAGAGCTTGCGGAGGGCAACCTTGTCCACCTTGGCGATCCGGGTCAGCGGCAGTTCGTCCACGAAGTCGATCGCCGCGGGAGCCCACATCTCGTTGAGCGTGTCCGTCACCAACTCCCGCAGCTCCTCGGCCGGCACCGGCGAGCGCGTCACGACGAAAGCGTGGACTGCCTCGCCGACGACAGGATCGGGTACGCCGATGACCGCGGCCGTCCGCACCGCCGGGTGACTCGCCAGGACGTCCTCGATCGGCCGGCAGAAGATCGCCCAGTTGCGCCGCGTCGTGACGATCATGTCGTGCACCCGATCCACCAGGAACAGGTACCCGTCGTTGTCCAGATACCCGAGATCCCGGGTCCGCAGCCAGCCGTCCACCAGCGTTTCGGCGGTGAGCTCGGGCTTGCCCAGGTACCCGGCGAAGGTGAGCTTGCTCTGCACCCACACCTCCCCGGTCCGCCCCGGCGCGAGCACCTTCCCGTCGTCGTCGCGGATCTCCAGCCGCACATCGCCGTACGCCGTCCCCGCGGACGCGAGTCGCTCGGGATGGGCAGGGTCCTCGGTCAAGCCGGGTTGCGCTGTGACGACGACCGCCTCGCTCAACCCGTAGACGATCCGCAGCACCGGACCGAACCGCGCGATCCCCTGCCGCAGTCGTGCAGGGGTCGCCGGACCGGCCCCGACGTTCAGCATGAACAGACTGCTGCAGTCGACATCCTCGCCACCGGGGTGATCGAGAACCTCGTAGAGCATCGGCGGTGTGACGTACGTCGACGTGATCCGCTCGGTCGAGACGACCTGGTAGAACTCCTCCGGCGACCAGGTGTCGGTCAGGAACAGCACGCCGCCGGTGAACAGGTTGAAGAAGCTCGTGATCTGCCCACTCGCCAGCCACAGCGGCGAACCCGAGTAGTGCCGCAGCAGCGGGAACCCGTTGGCCACAAAGGCATCCGCCAGCTCGAGGATCTGCTCGTAGAACGCCTGCGTGTGATGGACCAGCTTCGGGTCACCGGTCGTGCCACTCGTCTGCAGCACCGAGTCCGGCGCCGGCGTCGCCACGATCTCGTACGGCGCTCCGTCGGTGAAGAGCTCCGCCATCGTGTAGACGGGCATCGGCGCCAGTGACTGAGCGAGCTCGCGGCCGAGCTCAGTCGTCTGGTCGTACACGAAAGCATCCGCGTCGGCCAGCGCGGCGAAGCGATCGATCTCCCGGCGGGACGTGATCGGCGCACTCCACAGCACACGGCAGCCGTGCAGATGCAGGGCGAGCTGCAGCGCCGGGGCGTCGAAGCAGTTCGCCGCCATCACGAGCACCTTGCCACCCGGCCGGATGCCCGCGTCGCGGAGCCCGGCGGCGATCCGCAGCACGTCGGCGATCAGTTCGCCGTACGTCGCTTTTCGGTCGCCGCGGACCAGCGCGAGCCGGTCGGAGAACTGCTCGAACAAGGCGAATACCCGCGGCACGTAATTGGGCATGACGAATTCAGGCGGCATTTCAGTCTCCATGAATAGGGCAACTGCCCTCGGCACCGGCCACCCCCAGCCGTCAGCGCGACTCTACTGGATGCGACGATCGCTGACCAGAGCCTGGAAAGCGCTCACGGCAGGCGTGCCGTCGCGCTCCGCAGTCGGTCGGTCACACCCTCGCGCAGGTGAAGGAATACCCCTGCGAAACGGGGCCGGATACCCCTCGCTAACCGTTGCCCGGTGAATTTCGGAAATGCAATTGCTGTGCATTGACCGGATTCCTTTCGGCGTATTACGTTCCGTCCGCCATCCGATTCCGCCAGGAGGTCCGTCCATGCACGTTTCGAGCAGTTGGCGCACGGTCGCGGTGACCGCCGCACTGACCCTGGCCGGCTCCGGCCTGGCCGGAGCGAGTTACAGCTCCGGCCATCACGACGACGAGTGGGTGGGCACCTGGGCGACCGCGGTCACCCACGGCAACGCCACCGGTTCGACGAACCTCGGCCTGACCGACCAGAGCGTCCGGCTGGTGGTCCGGCCGACCGTCGGCGGCGACAAGATCCGGATCCGGCTGTCGAACATCTACGGCGAGAAGACCGTCACGGTCGGCGCGGCAACGGTTGCCAAGCCCAACAAGTCGACACCGGAGCTGTCCGACGTCGACCCGAACACCCTGCGGACGTTGACGTTCAACGGCTCGGGCACGGCGACGATGGTCAAGGGCAGCGAGTTGCTGAGCGACCCGGTGAACCTGAAGCTCGGCAGTCTCGACGACCTCGTCGTCAGCCTGTACTTCCCGGAGAACACCGGCCCGACCACGTTCCACGGCTCGTCGATCCAGGACAACTTCGTCGGCCCGTCGAACCTGGTCACCCAGCCCGGCGGCGCGGCGTACACGCTGACCCGGCGCTGCTGCTTCTTCTTCCTGTCCGGCGTGGACGTGCAGACGGACGAGTCGGACGGCTCGATCGTCGTGCTCGGCGACTCGATCACCGACGGCACCAACAGCACGCCGAACGCCAACAACCGCTGGCCCGACCAGCTCGCCGAGCGACTCGCCGCCGCGGCCGGGCACAAGTCGTTCCCGAGTGTGCTGAACGCGGGCCTGGCCGGCAGCCGGCTGAACCACGAAGGCACCGAGCCGTCCGACAACGGCGCGTTCCCCGGCTTCAACGAGGTCGGCGTGAACTCGCTGGCCCGGCTGAACGAGGACGTGTTCGCGCAGACCGGCGTCCGGACGGTCATCACCGAGCTCGGCATCAACGACATCTGGATGTCCGACGACTCGGCGGCCGAGATCATCGGCGCGCTCCGGCAGGTCAACGCCCAGGCGAAGGAGCGCGGACTGCGCAGCCTGGTCACCACGATCACGCCGTTCGAGGGACTCGGTGGCACGGACAGCTGGACGCCGGCCAAGGAGGCCACCCGGCAGGCGGTGAACAGCTACCTGCGGTCGAGCCACGAGTTCGACGGTGTGCTCGACTTCGACAAGGTGCTGCGCGACCCGGCCGCGCCGTCGAAGCTGCAGGCGGCGCTGGACTCGGGTGACCACATCCACCCGAACGACGCGGGCTACCAGGCGATGGCTGCTTCCATCCCGCTGAGCCTGGTGCGCTGATCGGTATGCCTGCACGGAGTGCGAACGAGATTCTCGCCGCCCTCGGCTCCGAGCAGGGCCGCCGCGATCCGATGCCGCTCTTCGCCGAGCTGCATCGGATCGGCCCGGTCTGCCGGCTCGCTCCCGGGAGTTCGCCGTACGCCGTCGTCGTGAACGGGTACGACGCCGCCCAGGAGGCCCTGAAGGACACGCGGTTCCACCGGTTGCTGTCGGCGGACCCGAACCCGAAGGAGCCGGTGCTGCGCCGGCTCGGCGGATCGATGATGTTCCGCAACGAGCCGGATCATCTGCGGATGCGCAAGGTGTTGCAGGCGGTCCTGACACCGCGCCGGCTGACCGGGTTCGAGCCGGTGGTGGAGGCTTTGGCCGCCGAACTGCTGGACGATCTGGGCAAGACCGGGGTGGACGGTCAGGTGATCGACTTCGTCGACTTCGCGTACCGGTTGCCGATCACGGTGATCGGGACGTTCCTGGGCATCCCGCGCTCGGACCTCGGCTGGTTCCGCGACCGGACCCAGCGGATCGACGAGTACCTCGACCTCGGCGGCAAGGCACCGGAGAAGCTCGCGGCCGCCAACCAGGCGGCCGAGGAGCTCAACGACTACTACGCCCGGATGATCGCCGAGCGCCGGATCCGTCCCCGCGACGACCTGGTCGGATCCCTCGTGCACGCGCTTGATTCAGGGACGTCGGGGATCGACGAGCAGGAGCTGATCGACAACCTCCTCGTGCTGGTCAACGCCAGCTTCGTGACCACGATGAACCTGCTCACCAACGGACTCGAGTTGCTGATGGCCGATCCGCCGCTGGTCGAGGCGCTGATCGACGATCCCGGGCTGGCCGCGGACTACGTCGAGGAGATCCTCCGGCACCAGAGCTCGGTCCAGCTGATCAGCCGGAAGACCTCGGTCGATCTCGAGCTGGCCGGTGAGCCGATCAGCGCGGGCAGTCTCGTCCTCATCCTGCCCGGCGCGGCGAACCGCGATCCGGCCAAACATGAGGACGCCGACAGTTTCGATCCTGCACGTGACGACCTCCAGCATCTGTCCTTCGGCGCCGGACCGTTCTACTGTGTCGGCGCTGCGCTTGCCCGGATGGAAGGCCGGGCCGCTTTCGGTCAGCTGTTCCGGAGATTCCCGGACCTGCGGCTTGTGGGGGAGCCGGTGCGCAGCCACAGCTTGCTGTTGCGTGGGCACCAGTCCATGCCGATCCGATTGAGGTGAATCGATGCCGTTGGACCCGCAGGTCGAGGCGATGCGCGCCGAGCGCGAGGCGAACCAGGTGCCGCAGCTCTACACCCAGACGCTGGCCGAGGCCAGAGCCGCCGACCTCGCAGCGATCCAGGCCGCGGGGGGTGAGGTCGAGCCCGTTCACCACGTCGAGGACCTCAGCACCGACGGCGGCATACCGCTGCGGGTCTACCGGCCCGACCTGACCGGGCCGTTGCCGACGCTGGTCTACTTCTTCGGCGGCGGCTGGACGCTGGGCAGTATCGAGACCGCCGACGGCATCAGCCGCAAGCTGGCGAATGCCGTTCCCTGCCAGGTGATCACGGTCGGCTATCGGCTGGCGCCCGAGCACCCGTTCCCGGCGGCGGTGCACGACTGCCACGACGCGACCAAGTGGATCGCGGCCAACGCCGGCAAGCTGCGGGTCGATCCCCAGCGGTTGGCCGTCGGTGGTGACAGTGCAGGCGGCAACCTCGCCGCCGTGACGACTTTGATTGCCCGTAGCAACGGTCCGGCGCTGGCCGGTCAGCTGCTCGTCTACCCGAACACCCGCTACGCCTCGGACACCATCTCGATGCGGAAGGGCGACGACCCGTACCTGTTCAACAAGACCTCGGTCAACTGGTACTGGAACCACTACCTGGCCGACCCCGGCGACGGGCTCGACCCGCTCGCGTCGCCGCTGCTGGCCGAGTCGCACGCGGATCTCCCGCCGGCGTTGGTGATCACGGCGGAGTTCGACCCGCTCCGCGACGAGGGCGAGTTCTACGCCGAGAAGCTGCACGCCGCCGACGTCCCGACCACGCTGAGCCGGTACGACGGCATGGTGCACGGCTTCTTCGCGATGTCCGGCATCCTCGACGGCGGCAAGCAGGCGATGGCCGAAGCGTCCGCGTGGTTGAGCGGGATCTTCTCGGATGGCTGAATCCCTGGCCGATTACGAACGCCTGGCCGCAGGGAGGCTTCCCCAGCACATCTACGACTTCGTTGCCGGCGGCAGCGGTTCCGAGACCACGGTGCGCCGCAACCGCGCCGCCCTCGACGCGATCTCGCTGACGCCCCGGGTGCTCGCCGGCATCTCCGAGCCCGAGACGTCCTGTGCACTCCTCGGCAACGCGGTCAGCATGCCGGTCGCGGTGGCCCCGATGGCGTACCAGCGGCTCCTGCACCCCGACGGTGAGTTGCTGCTCGCGAGCGCGGCCGCCAAGGCCGGAATCCCTTATGTCATCAGCACCCTGAGCAGCTACCCGCTGGAGAAGATCGCCGCCGTCGCGCCCTCGTGGTTCCAGCTGTACTGGTTGCGGGACCGCGGTCTGGTCCGGTCACTCGTGGACCGCGCGGCCGCGGCGGGATGCACCGCGTTGATGGTGACCGTCGACGTGCCGGTGATGGGTCGCCGGCTGCGTGATGTCCGGAACTCCTTCGCGCTGCCGCCGGACGTGGTCGCGGCCAATATTGTCGACATGGTGACAGAGGCACATACTGCCGTGCCCGGGCTGTCGGCGGTCGCGGCACACACGGCGTCCGCGTTCGACCCGGCGGTCAGCTGGTCCGACCTGGAGTGGCTCCGAAGGTCGACCGAGCTTCCGCTGGTGGTGAAGGGGATTCTCGACCCCCGGGATGCGCAGCGGGCCGTCGAGCTGGGCGCCGACGGCGTGGTGGTGTCGAACCACGGTGGCCGCCAGCTGGACGGCGCTCCGGCCTCGATCGACGCGCTCGGGCCGGTGGTTGATGCCATCGGTAAGCACTGCACAGTGCTGCTGGATGGTGGTGTACGTGGCGGCACCGACGTTCTGAAGGCGGTCGCGCTCGGGGCGTCCGGCGTACTGGTCGGGCGGCCGTTGCTGTGGGCACTGGCTGTGGAAGCTGCGGACGAAGCGCTGGCTCTGCTGCGGCAGGAGCTGCGCGACGCGATGCTGCTGGCGGGCTGCGAGGACCTGGCCGCGGTGGCGCGGTTGACCACGGGGAGGACGGCATGGCAGATCTCGAGCTGACCGAGTTGCACGGTTCGCTGACCGACCGGGCACTGACCTCGATGAACTTCCTCAACGAGGTCTCACACCACTACCCGGAAGCGATCTCGCTCGCCGCCGGCCGTCCGACCGAGGAGTTCTTCGCGCTCGAGGACCTGCACCGCTACCTGGATCTGTTCGCCGATCAGCTGCGGTCCCGGGGGTACGACGAGCCGGCGGTGCGGCGGACGATCTTCCAGTACGGCCGGACCAAGGGCATCGTCCACGAACTGGTCGCCCGCAATCTCGCGGTCGACGAGGGCATCCACGTCGACCCCGAAGCGATCGTCGTCACGGTCGGCTGCCAGGAGGCGATGGTCCTCACCCTGCGCGCTCTCCGGGCCGCCGCGGACGACGTACTGCTGGCGATCTCACCGTCGTACGTCGGGATCACCGGGGCGGCCCGGCTCGTCGATCTCCCCGTCCTGCCAGTGGCCGGCGGCGCCGACGGCGTCGACCTCGACGACCTCGCCGCGGTGGTCAAGGCGGCCCGGGCCGACGGCCTGCGGCCACGGGCGTGCTACCTGGTGCCGGACTTCGCGAACCCGTCCGGCCTCAGCCTGGACGTGGATCTGCGGCGACGGCTGCTCGAGACCGCGGCCCACCTGGACCTCCTGCTGATCGAGGACAACCCGTACGGGCTGTTCCCGGCCGAAGGCGTCGACCGGATGCCGACACTGAAGGCGCTCGACACCGAGCGCCGCGTCGTCTACCTCGGCTCGTTCGCCAAGACCGGCCTGCCCGGTGCGCGGGTCGGGTACGTCGTCGCCGACCAGACCGTCGCGGCACCGGACGGGACGACCGGACTGCTCGCCGACGAACTGTCGAAGCTCAAGAGCATGCTCACCGTCAACACCTCGCCGGTCGCGCAGGCCGTGGTCGGCGGCAAGCTGCTCGCGTACGACTACAGCCTGGTCGCCGCGAACCAGCGCGAACGCGAGGTGTACGCCGCCAACCTCCGCGCGATCACCGACGGCCTGGCCGCCCGGTTCCCCGGTGGCGAGATCACCTGGACGGTGCCGTCCGGCGGGTTCTTCGTCGTCGTCACGGTGCCGTTCCCGGTCGACGACGTACTGCTGGAGAAATCGGCCCACGAGTACGGCGTGCTCTGGACCCCGATGAGTCACTTCTACGACGGCGACGCCCCGATCCACGCGCTGCGCCTGTCGTGCAGCGCGGTCACGCCGGCCCAGATCGACGCCGCGCTGAACCGGCTCGCCGCCCTCATCGCCGACCAGCTGCCGTAACTGGTCCTCTCGACGGGGCCGGAACTGGATCTGTAGGGCATACCGGTCCGCTCCTACCGTCGAAGCATGACCACCGCATGCGAGATCCCCACAGTCGAGATCGCTCCTGTCGAGCGTCTGGTGACCGGCCGTTTCGGGCGGCTGCTGGTGATGGTGTTCGGGTCCGGGCTGAGCATGTATCTGCTCACCTCGGTGGTCCCGCTCTACCTGGCCGCCAACGGCTCCGGCGGGATCGGGGCCGGGCTGTCGACCGGCGCGATGATGCTGTCCGCCGTCGGCGTCGAGCTGCTGGTGCCGCGGATGCTGGCCCGCTGGGGCTACCAGGTCGTTCTCGGCCTCGGGCTGATCCTGCTCGGCGCACCCTCGCTGGTCCTGCTGGCCACTGCGTCGCTGCCGGTGGTCCTCGCCGTCTGCGTCGTCCGCGGCGCCGGCCTGGCGATCCTGGTCGTCGGCGCGGTCGCCCTGGTCGCGGAGATCACCCCGGCCCGTCGGCGCGGTGAGGCGCTGGGCGTCTACGGGCTCGCCGTCGGCGTCCCCGCGGTGATCGGCCTCCCGCTCGGCGTCTACCTGATCAACCTGGTCGGCTTCGGAGTCCTGTTCGTGCTGGCCGCGTTCACCTCCCTCGCCGGGCTCGTCACTCTGGTCGGTCTGCCCGCACGGGTCAGCGCCGAAGAGCAGCACGTGAACGTCCTCGGTGGTGTGCGACGGAGTGGTCTCCTGATGCCGACACTGGTCTTCGCCGCGGTGACTGTCGCGGCCGGGATCAGCGTCACCTTCCTGCCCCTCGCGGTTGCCGGGGACAAGCATTCGCTGATCGCGACCGCGCTGCTCCTGCAGGCCGCGGCTGCTCCGGGCGCCCGCTGGCTGGCGGGCCGGTACGGCGATCGCGTCGGCCCGGCGAAGCTGCTGGCGCCGGCGTTGGTCCTGGCCGCGCTGGGGGCCGGCTCGCTGGTGCTCATCGGCAACGGTCTCGTCATCCTGATCGGCTCGACGCTCTTCGGCATCGGCTTCGGTGCCGCACAGAACCTGACATTGACCATGATGTACAACCGGGTCCCGACGGCACGCTACGGTCAGGTCAGCGCGCTCTGGAACCTTGCGTACGACGGCGGCTGGGGGATGGGAGCCATCGTGTTCGGACTGATGGTGTCGGGCGTCGGGTTCGCGGTCGGGTTCGCGATCACCGCGGTGGTTGTCGCGGTGGCCGTCGTACCGGCTCTCAGAGCTTCCGCAGCCTGACCCAGCGGACGGCGTGGTCGGGGCCCTTGCGGAGCACGAGGGTGGCGCGGGAGCGGGTGGGGAGGATGTTCTCGCGCAGGTTGGGGCCGTTGATGCCGTCCCAGAGCGACTCCGCCTTCTTGACCGCTTCCTCCCGGCTCAGCTCGCCGTACCGGACGAAGTAGGACTCCGGGTTGCGGAACGCCGTCTCCCACAGCTTGAGGAAGCGGTGCACGTACCAGGACCGGATGTCGTCGGCGGCCGCGTCGACGTACACGGAGAAGTCGAAGAAGTCGCTGACCGCGAGACCGCTCTTGCCGTCGGCGTGCCGGGGTGCTGGCTGCAGGACGTTCAGGCCCTCGAGCAGCAGGATGTCGGGCTGCTCGACGGTCGTCCGGACGCCGTTCATCCGGTCGTAGTGCAAGTGGGAGTAGACCGGCGCCTCGACCGCGTCCATGCCGGACTTCACCTCGACCACGAAGCGCAGCAGCGACTTGCGGTCGTACGACTCCGGGAAGCCCTTGCGCATCATCAGGCTGCGGCGCTCGAGCTCGGCGTTCGGCCAGAGGAAGCCGTCGGTGGTGACGAGCGCGACCCGCGGGTGCTCGGGCCAGCGGGCCAGCAGCTCGCGCAGCAGCCGGGCGGTCGTGGACTTGCCGACGGCAACCGAACCGCCGATGCCGATCACGAACGGGGTCCGGGTGGCGGCCGGTTTGCCGAGGAAGCTCTCGGTGTCGGCGTGCAGCGCGCGGGCGTGCCGCACGTACAGCGACAGGATCCGCGACAGCGGCAGGTAGACCTCGCGGACCTCGTCCATGTCGATCTCGTCCCCGAGGCCGCGCAGCCGCTCGATCTCCTCCGCCGTCAGCGGGGACACGGTGGTCTCGGCCAGTTGCGCCCAGGCGGCACGGTCGAGCTCGGTGTAGGGAGTCACCTCCCGCGACGGCTGCAGCATGAGCCCCATTCTTCCCATCCTGCCGCGGTGCACCCACACCGGGCGGGCGTGGCCTTCGTCTCAACGGTGGCCGGATCGGGCCGGGCCGAAACTTTCGAGGCCGCGACAGGCGGTGGTGACCCGGATCCGGTGCAAGGATCCGGCGTGATGTTCGACCCCGGCTGGCTCGGTACCCAGCGGTTGCCCGAGGTGACCGTGCACGCCTCGGGGGCGCTGGCCCAGACGATCCGGGCCGAGCTCCGGCAGACCCGCCGGATCCGCCAGGACGTGGAGGTCGCGCTCTGCGTCCTGGACCGGGTGCGGGAATCGCCGTTGTGGCAGGAGGTCGAGTCGGCGCTGCCGCCGGACGGCCTGGGCACCGAGGGCTTCGTGGTGGTGCGACGAGGCAACCAACTGGTCGTCGCCGCCGAGGGCGGCCACGGGTTGCTGTACGGGTACTTCTACCTGCTCCGGTACTACGAGTGGATGACCACCGACTTCACCGTCGTCGAGCGGCCGGGCGTGCCGATCCGGATGCTGGCCCACTGGGACGACCTGGCGGGTTCGGTCGAGCGCGGGTACTCAGGTGGATCGATATTCTTCCGCGAAGGCCGGGTGGTCGCCGACCTGACCCGAGTGCGTGCGTACGCGCGGTTGCTGGCCTCGATCGGGATCAACGCGGTCGCGTTCGCGGAGACGCGGTTGGTCACCGACCATCTCCCCGACGTCGCCAGGCTGGCGGCGGTGTTCCGCGAGTTCGGGATCTCGGTGAGCTTGGCGGTCGACTTCACCGATGCGCCGGACGATCGGGCGGCGCGGTCGTGGTCGGCCGCGGTCAGCCGGTTGTACGACGCTGTCCCCGACCTGGGCGGGTTGGTGGTGACGGCGGACTCCGACCGGCCGGACGGCGCGAACCTGCTCGCCCGGGCGCTGGCGCCGTACGGCGGGGCCGTCTACTGGCGGTGCGCCGGGTCCGAGGGCCGGCAGGACTGGCGGGACCGGCGGACGGATCGCGCGCGGGCGGCGTACGACCACTTCATCCCGCTGGACGGGCGGTTCGAGGAGAACGTCGTACTGCAGGTGAAGCACGGGCCGCTGGACTTCCAGGCGCGTGAGGCGGTGTCGCCGTTGCTGGGGGAGTTGCAGGAGACCGCGTTCGCGGTGGAGTTGCAGGTGACGCAGGAGTACACCGGGCAGCAGCGGGACCTGTGTTACCTCGGGCCGTGGTGGCGGGAGATCCTGCAGTTCGACACCACCGGAACCGGTGGCCCGATCGTTGCCGACCTCGCCGATGCGGTCGTTGGTATCTCCAACATCGGTGACGACACGAACTGGACCGGGCACAAGCTTGCCCAGAGCAACCTTTACGCCTTCGGCCGGCTGGCCTGGGATCCGGCCGCCGACCCGGTCAGCCTGCTGCACGAGTGGGCGGCGGCGACCTTCGCGATGGATGACCGGACCCGGGGTGAGTTGGTGTCGATCATGGCCGACTCGTGGCGCACGTACGAGCGGTACACCGCGCCGCTCGGGGTCGGGTTCATGGTCACGCCGGAGACGCACTACGGGCCGAACGTGAACGGGTACGAGTTCTCGGCGCGCGGCACGTACCACTTCGCCGACCGCTACGGCGTCGGAGTCGACCGCACGGTCGCGACCGGCTCCGGTTTCACCGCGCAGTACCCCGAGCCGCTCGCGAGCCGCTACGAGGACGCGTACACCTGCCCCGACGAACTCCTGCTCTTCTTCCACCACGTCCCGTACGACCACGTCCTGCAGAGCGGCCGCACGGTCCTGCAACATATCTACGACACCCACTTCCAGGGGTACGACGAAGTCGCGGCGATGCTGAGCCGCTGGACGGCCGTCGCCGACCGCTTCGAGCCGGCGACGCGGGAGAACATCACCTCCCGGCTGGAGGCGCAACTCGCCAACGCCGGCGCCTGGCGGGATCAGGTGAACACGTACTTCTACCGGCTCAGCGGTATCCCGGACGCGGAGGGCCGCATGATCCACCGGTAGGCTGGCCGAAAGTTTCGGCACTGGAGGTCGGGTGGCTCAGCGGATCACGATCGCGAAAATTGCGGAGCAGGCCGGCGTCTCCGTGCCCACCGTCTCCAAGGTGCTGAACGGCCGGGCCGACGTCGCCGAACAGACCCGGGCCAAGGTCGAGAGCATCATCCAGGAGCACGGCTACCGGCGCCGCACCGCGAGTACGGCGAGCAGCCCGATGGTCGACCTGGTGTTCCCCGAGCTGAGTGGCGAGTGGGCGATCCAGCTGATCCGCGGGGTCGAGGGCGTGCTCCGCGCCGAGGGCGTCGAGCTGGTGCTGTCCGAGTGCGGCGACGCCCGCCGGCCGCGGCAGGAGTGGATCGAGTCCGTCCTGAACCGGCGCCCGCTCGGCGTGATCATGGTGTTCTCCGACCTGGACCCTGACCAGCGGGCGCAGCTGGAGGCGCGGCGGATCCCGTTCGTCGTGGTCGACCCGATCGGTGACGAGGGCGACGACGTACCGTCCATCGGCTCGGCGAACTGGAACGGCGGGCGGATGGCGACCCTGCATCTGCTCAAGCTCGGCCACACCCGGATCGGGATGATCGGCGGCCCGGTCGAGACGCTCTGCTCGCGGATGCGGGTCGGTGGATACCAGGACGCACTGCGGTCGACCGGGGTCGCGGTCGATCCGGAGCTGATCCGCGCCGGCGACTTCGGGGTCGGCAGCGGTTATGCCGAAGCCGTCGCGCTCCTTCGGTCGCCCAACCGGCCGACCGCGATCTTCGCGGGCAGCGACATGCAGGCCCTCGGCGTCTACCAGGCCGCCCGCGAGCTCGGCCTCGAGATCCCGCGGGACCTCTCGGTGGTCGGGTACGACGACCTCCCGGTGGCCCAGTGGGTGAGTCCGACCCTGACCACCGTCCACCAGCCGCTCCGCCGGATGGCCGAAATGGCGACCCGCCTGGTCCTCGACCTGGCCCGCGGCGTCACGCCCGCGGCGCTCCGGATGGACCTGGCCGTGGAGATGCGAGTCCGCCGATCGACAGCCGGGCCTGCGAGCTAGGCTGGCCCGCATGATCGTCGGCGTGGGCATCGATGTGGTCGACGTGGAACGGTTCATGAAGACGCTCGAACGCACGCCGGGTTTGCGGGATCGGGTGTTCACACCGGTCGAGGCGCTCAAGCCGCCGGCGTCCCTGGCCGCCCGCTTCGCCGCGAAGGAAGCCCTGGCCAAAGCCTTGGGTGCGCCGGCCGGCATGCACTGGCACGACGCCGAGGTCCAGACCGACGAGACCGGCCGGCCGTGGCTGGAGATCACCGGCACGGTCGCCGCCCAGGCGTCGCGGCTCGGGGTCCAGAGCCTGCACCTGTCGCTGAGTCACGACGCCGGTATCGCATCCGCAGTGGTCATCCTGGAGGGCTGAGCATGCGCCGCGCGCACACCGTCGAACAGGTCCGGGCCGCCGAGGCCGAGCTGATGGCACGGCTCCCGGAAGGCACCCTGATGCAGCGCGCGGCCACCGGCCTCGCGGTTGCCATCGGCAACTTTCTCGGTTCCACGTACGGCGCCCGCGTCGTCCTGTTGATCGGCTCCGGCGACAACGGCGGCGACGCCCTGTACGCCGGTGCCCGGCTCGCGCGCCGCGGTGCCCGGGTGACCGCCGTACTGCTCTCCTCGAAGGCGCACGCCGAAGGGCTGGCGGCGCTGCGGGCAGCCGGCGGACGCGTCGGCTCGACCGGCGACATCGCGGCGGCCGACGTCGTGGTCGACGGCATCGTCGGCATCGGCGGACGCCCCGGTCTCCGTCCCGACGCGCTCGAGGCGGTCGGGTTGGCCGAGCAGTACGGCGTACCGATCATCGCCGTCGACACGCCCTCCGGCGTCGACGTCGACTCCGGCGAGACCCCCGAGCCGCACGTCCGCGCCGCACTCACCGTCACCTTCGGCACCCACAAGATCTGCCACTTCATCGACCCGGCCGCCACCGCGTCCGGCCCGGTCCACCTCGTCGACATCGGCCTCGACGTACCGCCCGCCCCCGTCGAGTCCCTCCAGGCCGCCGACGTCCGCAGGCTCTATCCCGTCCCGCACGGCGAGTCCGACAAGTACTCCCGCGGCGTCCTCGGCCTGATGGTCGGCTCGGCCCAGTACCCGGGCGCCGCCGTCATCGCGACGGCCGGTGCACTCGGCGGCCCGGTCGGCATGATCCGGTACGTCGGTTCCGGCGCGGTCGCCGCCGAGGTCCGGGCCGCCCACCCGGAGATCGTGGCCGGCGAAGGCCGGGTGCAGGCCTGGACCATCGGGTCCGGCATGGGCGACGACCTGGATGTCCCGCGCATCCGCGATCTGCTCGACGCGGAAGAACCGGTGGTCCTCGACGCGGACGGACTGAAGGCGCTCGACGACTCCGGCGACCACATCGACGTCCTCGCGACACCCCACGCCGGTGAGCTCGCCCGGCTCCTCGGTGTCGACCGTGCGACCGTCGAAGCCGCCCGGCTCGAGCACGCCCGGCTCGCCGCCGAACGCTTCGACGCGACCATCCTGCTCAAGGGCGCCACCACCGTCATCGCCACCCCCGACGGCCACGTCCGGGTCAACACGAACGCCACTCCCTGGCTGGCGACCGCCGGCGCCGGCGATGTCCTGGCCGGCCTCTGCGGCGCCCTGCTCGCGGCCGGTCTGACGCCACTCGACGCTGCTTCCGTCGGCGCCTACCTGCACGCCGCCGCGGCCAACCTGGCGTCGTCGAACGCACCGGTGACGGCCCTGGCGGTCGCGGCCGCTCTGCCGGACGCCACGCGATATCTGTTGCGCGGTTGAGTGTGCGGACGTAGGACTGAATCTGCTAGTGCCTCCACCGCCTTTGGAGCGTGCACGTGAAGCGATTCGTGGGGTTCGTCGTACTTGTCCTGCTGGCCGTTCTGCCCGTGCCGGCCCAAGCGAAGCCGACCCAGTATGTGGCTGATCGGCAGACCAAGATCGACGTGATGGGCGAGTGGGCCCATCCGGACGACGACACGAGCATCATCGGCCCGTGCGGCGTCTGGCATCAGCTGTACGGCGTGAAGTGCGGCGTCATCCAGGTCACCCGGGGTGAGGGTGGCGGGAACGCGGCCGGGAACGAGCTCGGGCCGGACCTCGGCCTGCGGCGGGAGAACGAGGACCGGGTCGCGCACTACCGGTCCGGAACCGTCGACATCTTCAACCTGGACCGCATCGACTTCTTCTACAACCAGAGCGCGCCGCTGACGCAGTACTTCTGGGACGAGGAGGAGACGCTGCGCCGGGTGACGCGGGTGATCCGCGAGACCCAGCCGGAGATCTACATCGGGTTCACCCCGACCCTCGCGGCCGGGCACGGCAACCACCAGCAGGCCGGCCGGCTGATCTGGGAAGGCGTCCTCGCGGCCGCCGACCCGACCCGCTTCCCCGAGCAGCTGAAGGGGCCGCACGCGCTCAGCACCTGGCAGGTGAAGAAGGTCTTCTCCGGCGGCAGTACGGCCGGGACCGGTGGTACGACGTCCGCCGCGAACTGCACCACAGGCTTCACCCCGACCGGTCTCGACACCGTCGCGGGCGTGTGGACCGGCTACAACTCGCCGTACACCTGGCCGGCCGGGAACCTGCAGGGACAGCCGGCCGGGACCCCGAAGATCTGGCAGCAGATCGCGGACGAGGGCCGGGCGGCGTACCCGACGCAGAGCCGGGTGATGTTCAAGGGGACGTCCGTTCCGGCGTGCTCGCGGTTCGGCATGACGGAGTCGTTCGTACCGTTCCAGCCGAACAGCAGTCCGCAGGGCGGCCTCGACGACGCGATCCTGTTCGGTGCGACCAAACCCGATCCCGGCGGGCTGCCGCTGGGGACGTTGGAGTACCTGACGTTCTCGCGGTTCTACAACGTCGCCGGCGAGCCGTTCCAGGCGACCGTGCACCTCCGCGGAAACCTTGCCAAGGGCAACGTTGCGCTGACCGTTCCGGCCGGCTGGTCGACCGACGGGCCGAAGCCGGTCAAGGCAGGTTCGCGCGCCGATGTCACCTTCACCGTCACACCGTCGGCCACCGCGGCCGTCGACCAGAACGCGAAGATCTCCGCGCTCTACAGCACGAAGCACGCGACCGGCTACACCGACAACGTCGTCCGCGTCGTGTCGGCCGCCGAGGGCCGGTTCCAGCGCTGGGGCAACTGGGCCGAGTACGACCAGTGGCTGCAGAACACCGCACCGCAGGCCAACCGCCTCGGCCGCTCGCAGGCGATCCAGTCGATGGGGATCGGCCGGACGATCGACGTACCCGTCGTGGTGCACAACTGGTCGGCGGAGGAACAGAGCGGCGCGGTGTCGCTGGATCTCCCGGCGAACTTCACCGTGGACGCGGCCTCGAAACCGTACGACCTGCAGCCGGGGGCCGACGCCACGGTCACCTTCAAACTCACCAACACCGACACCACGCTGCCGGCCCAGCAGAACGTCTCGATCCCGATCCGGACCGCGACCGGCAGCGAGATCCTGACCCTCACGCTGGTCCCGACGACGGTGATCCCGCAGGCGACACCGGTCGTCGACGGCAAGGCGGACCCGGGGGAGTACCCGGGCCCGACGCTCGACCTCGGCCGGATCTGGCAGGGCGCGGCGACCTGCACGGGCGTCGACGACTGCGGCGTTTCGGCAACAGGCCAAGGCAGTACGGCGAAGGTGAGCTGGTCCGACGACGCCCTGTACTTCTTCATCCACGTGCGCGACGACTACCAGTCGTACGCCGTGACTCCGGCCGAATGTGTCGGCCACTGGCAGGCCGACTCCGTCGAGATCCTGCTCGACCCGCGCGGCACCGCGTCCCAGGCGCTGATGGACACCGCGAACACGTTCAAGCTCGGCATCTTCCCGTTCAGCCAGAGCGGTGGCCCGTGCTGGGAGCGTGACGCCGACAACCACCAGGGCTACTCCAGCGGTGCGCTCGACACCGGCAACGCGCCGGGCGTCCAGGTCGCCTCGACCGCGCAGTGGGTCGGCAGCAACGAGACCACGGTCCCGCACGCGTACGCGGGCGGCGGCTACGACCTCGAGGTGAAGATCCCGCTGGCCGACCTCCCCGCCGCCGTCGACCCGACCCGGCTGGGCCTCAACATCACGCCGTACGACAACGACGACACGTCGGCCGCGGGTACGACGACGTTGCGGCACATCGACATGAGTACGCGACTCGGTTGGTCGGCGCTCGGATCGGTGCAGTCCGACCCGTACCGCTGGGGTCTGGCCACCCTCCCGGGTTACACACCACCCGCGGGACGTCCGACCGTGCCGGCACCGCCGAACGTCTCCAACCCGAACCTGAACGGAGCCCTGTCACCCCAGACCATTGCTCAATCCGCGCGCAACGGCGTACCGATCTCCGGCCGCGTCCCCACGAGCGACCTGAAGATCCAGTCCGTCGCTCTCCGCGGCAGCAGCGTCGACATCGTCACCAACTCCCGTGGCTCCGGCACCGCCCGCGCCTTCCTCACCACCGGTGAGCTCGGCGCGATCCCGGTCTGGACAACCACCTGTACGCCGGCCGCGGACCCGCCACCCGACTACGGCCTGACGCCATGTGCCCTCACGGACGGTGCGACGCCGCCCTGGTCGCCGGACATGAGTGGTCACCTGGTCAAGCAGGACAACCGGCAAGTCACCCGAGGTGTTCAGCACTGGTCGATCCCGCTGACCACCGCCCAACGCACCCAGCTCCAGACCAACGGTCATCTGCTGGTGTCCTACGAAACCCCGCAGAACGAGGTCCAGGCGTTCGACGTCCGGCTCAGCGAGCGGTAGTTCAGCGGGCGGTAGTTCAGCGGGTGGTCGTGAAGTCGAGGCCGCCGGTTGAGGTTCGCAGCTTCAGCCGGTTGGCCTCGATCTCGTAGCCGACCTCGCCCTTCAGGCCGTGGAGGACGGTGGTCTCGAGGGTCGCGGCGTCACCGGCACAGGCCCGCCGGGTGGTGGCCAGTTCGCCGAAGGTGAGCTTGCCGGTGCCGCGGGCAACCATGCCCTGGAAGTCGTTGCAGCCGGTCGATCCGGTGACACGCTCGCCGTTGAGCGTCATCCAGACCTTCTCCGACCCGGCGTAGTTCGTCGCGGCCTCGCCGGTGATCACCGTCTCCAAGGTCCACTTGGCGCCGTCGAGCGCGACATCCGGCTCCGCGGTCTCGCGGTCGACCAGCGAGATCGTCGTACCGCCGGCGGTGACGTCGAGCTTGCTGCCGTCGAGCTTCCAGGTCGGCGTGCTGCTGAGGATGTTCGCCAGCCAGGAGTCCTGACCCTGCTGCGGACCGGGGCAGGCCATCATGGTCATCGCCAGCCCGCCGTCGAGCGTCAGCTTGCCGTTGCCGGTCGACACCTTCGACTGCATCGAGTTGCAGCCGGCGTCCGCGATCAGGCGGCCGTCGTCGGTGAACTCCAGCCGGACCCGCGTGTTCGGCGCGAGTTCCTTGGGCGTTCCGTTCTCGGTGACAGCGGTGGACAGGTACGAGTTGCCGGTCAGTGACGCACCTGCTCCGGAGTCGTTCCCGCAGGCGGTCAGAGCCAGCAGCAAACCGGCTCCGGCGAGGGCGATCGTCCGCGTTTTCACACCCTAAGGATGCCGTCGGGACGCTCCGCGTTGCAGTGTGAAGGGTTCGTTAAGTCGGGCCCCCGGGTTGGCGGCCGAGATCACGGTTCGATAACGTCACCGGCGTACGCGAGAGCGAACGAGAAGGACAGGACCGGTTCGCCGGTCTGCCCGGATCGGCCCGGCGTCTCGGGGACGCCGGCTGAACTTGGCCTCACTGGGGACCAAACGAACAGTTGTTGGGTCACACTGAAGTTCTGGGGCAACAGGTGGCCCGTCGAGCAGACGAGGAATGTTTCGCATGCCCCCCACCCGAACTGCCCGGAGCCGCAAGCTCGTCCCAGCGGTCATCCTTGCCGTCGGTGCACTCATCGCCGTCCCGGTCGTGGTGCACGCCGCCAAGGATTCCCCTGTAGCGACCGCGAGCGCCGCGGACAGCGCGGTTTTCGATTCTCCGAGTGTCGGTCGCGTCGAAAGTTGTGTCCTGGACGCCTACTCCAGCTGCACCGTGGTGCACGGATTCGGCAAGAAGCCGGTCGCCATCACCGCGACCGCGTCCGGACCCGCGATCCTGTCGATCGACCCGTCCAAGACCACCGATCAGAGTTACCGGCTGCGCGCGCTCCGTTACGACGGCCAGAAGTACCGCGCCGGCACCAAGCTGAACTACACCGCGCACTACGACTTCGTCGCCGCGCCGGCCCAGCCGACGACTCCGGCGCCGACCTCGACGGCGACCCCCACCACGCCGCCGACGTCCAGCACCCCGGCGCCGACCCAGACGCCGACGACGACCACGACGCCGACCAAGCCGCCGACGTCGACTCCGACGACCACCACCCCGTCCACGACGACCCCCACGTCGACGGGCAGCCCGAGCGCGACCTGCACCAACCCGTCGTTCGTCACCACCTCGACGAACAACCAGGGTGACGGCCGGACGTTCGGTGCGTACTACGTCCACAACAACATGTGGAACAACGACAACGGCACGTACACGCTGAGCGCCTGCAACTACAACAACTGGTTCCTCGACGTCACCCAGCCGCTGCCGGGTGACAAGGGCGTCCAGGCGTACCCGAACGTGCACAAGGACTACAACGACGTCGCGCTGTCGAAGATCCAGTCGGCCAAGTTCGCGGCGACCACGCCGGCCAACTGCCCGGCCTGCATCTACAACGTCGCCTTCGACGCCTGGATCGGCGACGGCCTGAACAACGAGCTGATGATCTGGACCGACAACAAGGGCCAGGTCCCGGCCGGCCGCAAGGTGGGCACCGTGACCTTCGGCGGCTTCACGTACGACGTCTGGCACGAGAGCGGCTACACCGCCTACGTGTCGCAGGTGACGCAGAAGTCCGGCACGATGCCGCTGGCCAGCTTCTTCAACGACATGATCAGCCGTGGCTGGGCCCCGAAGGCCACCACCTGGCAGGTCGACTTCGGCGTCGAGGTGGTGTCCACCGGCAACACCAAGCAGCGCTTCAACTTCACCGACTTCTCCATCCAGGAGAACTGACCCCCGCGCTCTCGCGCACCCCGCGGCCACCGCGACGCTCCCCACGTCGCGGTGGCCGCTCAGGTTTCCGCTTAGGGTTTCCGTCGTGACCGGACTCGTGATCTTCGACAACGACGGCGTACTGGTGGACTCCGAGCGGCTGGCCAACACGATCCTGGCCGAGCTGCTCACCGAGGCCGGGCTGCCCTACAGCTTCGAGGACACCGTGCGTGACTTCATGGGCGGCAGCATGGCGTCGATGCGGCTCAAGGCCGAGGCGCAGCTGGGGCATCCGTTGCCGGCCGACCTGGAGGATCGCTACCACCAGCGGCTGTTCGACGGATTCGCGCACCTGCGGGCGATCGAGGGCGTCGAGGCTGTCCTCGATCACCTCCGGGCGCGCGGTGTCACCTACTGCCTGGCCTCGTCCGGCACCCACCGCAGGATTCGTACGGCGCTCACCGCGGTCGGGTTCCTGGACCGCTTCGAGGGCCGGATCTTCAGCGCCGAGGACGTTGCCCACGGCAAGCCCGCACCCGATCTGTTCCTGCACGCGGCCGCGTCGATGGGCGTGAAACCGGCCGACTGCGTGGTCGTCGAGGACAGCCCGCTCGGCGTCGCTGCGGCGGTCGCGGCCGGCATGAAGGTCTTCGGGTACGCCGGGATGACGGACCCCGCGAAGCTCGCCGCCGCGGACGCGGTTTTCCACGACATGACCGCCCTGGCGGAACTGCTCGACGGGGCCTGAGACACTGGAGGGGCTATGTCTACCCTCCAGTCACCTAGCAGCTCACGCGGCGGCGACCGCCCGGTCCGCGCCGAGGCGGTCGTCGATCTGGCCGCGATCCGCCACAACGTGGTCACGCTGCGTGCCCGCGCCGAGGGCGCGCAGCTGATGACCGTGGTCAAGGCCGACGGCTACGGGCACGGGATGGTCCCGGTCGCCCGGGCCGCCCGCGAGGCCGGTGCCGACTGGATCGGTGCCGCGGTGCTCGAGGAGGCGCTCGCGCTCCGCGACGCCGGCGACACCGGACCGATCTTCTGCTGGCTGACCACCCCCGGCGAGCCGCTGTCCGACGCGATTGCCGCCGGCATCGACCTGTCCGCCGGTGCGCCGTGGGAGATCGATGAGCTGGTGGCAGGCGTCGAGGACCGGCCGGCCCGCGTTCACCTGAAGATCGACACCGGGATGAGCCGGGGCGGCGCCGTGCCCGAGGAGTGGCCGGCACTGATCCGGTCCGCCGCGCAGGCACAGGCGGCCGGCCGGATCGAGATCAAGGGCATCTGGTCGCACCTGGCGTCGTCGGACGAGCCGAAGAGCCCGGCGAACGAGGCCCAGCTCGCCACCTTCACCGAGGCGATCGAGCTCGCCGAGTCGTTCGGTATCGACGCCGAGTTCAAGCACCTGGCGAACTCGGGTGCCACGCTGGCGTTGCCGGAGACCCACTTCAACCTGGTCCGTCCGGGCGTCGCGACGTACGGGCTCTCGCCGTTCGGGCACGCGTTGCCGTCGGACGAGCTGGGGTTGCGGCCGGCGATGACGCTGACGGCGCGGCTCGCGATGGTGAAGCGGGTCCCGGCCGGTGCGGGCGTCTCGTACGGCCTGACCTGGACCGCTCCCCGACCGTCGACGCTGGGGCTGATCCCGCTCGGGTACGGCGACGGCCTGCCGCGGCACGCGTCCAACGGAGCCCCGGTCCGCGTCGGCGGCGAACGCCGTACGATCGTCGGCCGGATCTGCATGGACCAGTGCGTGGTCAACCTCGAGGACGACGAGGCGGCCGCGGGCGACGAGGTCGTGCTGTTCGGCCCGGGCACGGCCGGTGAGCCGACCGCGGACGACTGGGCCGACGCCGCCGGGACCATCAACTACGAGATCGTCACCCGCCTGGGCGCCCGGATCCCGCGCAGGTACGTCGACAGCGAAAGGTAGACCGGGGATGTCCAAAGCAGGGCGGACTGCCGGTCTGATCGGCGCCGCGGTCGGAGTGCTCGCCGCGGGAGCGGCGGCCGGGGTCGCGGTCGAGCGGCAGGTGATCGGCCGCCGGTCGGGCCAGCGCAAACAGCTGGAGGCCGAGCCGTTCGGTTCACTCCGCGGTACCCCGCACGTGTTCACCGCCGAGGACGGCGTCGAGCTGTACGTCGAGGTGGACGAGCTGAAGCGCTCCCGCCGGCCCGAGCCGCCGAAGCGCCGGTTCAGCCGCAAGTTGCCACTCCCGCCGGAAGACCTGACCGTGATCTTCGCGCACGGGTACGGGCTGAACATGGACGCCTGGCACTTCGAGCGCCGCGACCTGGCCGGTATCGGCACGATGGTGTTCTACGACCAGCGCTCGCACGGCCGGTCCGGCCGGTCGCCGAAGTCGGGCGTCAGCATCGAACAGCTCGGCCGCGACCTCTACGGGATCCTCGAGGAGTTCGCGCCGACCGGCCCGGTCATCCTGATCGGCCACTCGATGGGCGGCATGACGATCATGTCGCTGGCCGAGCAGCATCCCGAACTCTTTGGCGACCGGGTCATCGGCGTCGGCCTGTGCTCGACCAGCGCGGGCGGGCTCGACAACGTCCCGATCGTGTTCCCCGGCCGGGTCGGCATGCTGGCCCGGGCGCTCGCCACCCCGACGGTCGCGGCGCTGGCCCGGATCCCGGAGGTGGTCGAGCGCAGCCGCAAGGCCGGGACCGACATCAGCTACCTGCTGACCCGGAAGTACTCGTTCGGCTCCGAGGTGCCGCCGGCGTTCACCGAGTTCGTCAACGAGATGATCGCGGCCACGCCGATCGAGGTGATCGCGGAGTTCTACCCGATCTTCGCGCTGCACGACAAGTTCGAGGCACTGGAGCCGCTGCAGAAGGTCGAGTGCGTGGTGATCGGCGGGGACAAGGATCATCTGACGCCGTTCGACCACGCCGAGGAGATCGTCCGCCGGGTGCCCGGGGCGGAGCTGGTCGAGGTGCGGAACTGCGGTCACCTGGGCCTGATCGAGCACCACCGTGAGTTCACGGCCGCGCTCCTTGGCATGATCGAGCGAGCCGAACAATCGCTAGGACAGACATGACCGACCTGCACGTCGTCGACGCCACCTCAGAACATGTCGCCGAGATCGTGGCGGTGATCCACCACGCGTTCTCCGCCCGCCGGGCGCTCGACCCGCCGGCCACCGCGCTGTCCGAGAACGCGACGACGGTGGCCGCCGCCATCGCGGAGCACGGCGGACTGCTCGTGCTGATCGACGGTGCGCCGGCCGGTGCACTGCTGTTCAAGCAGACCGGTGACCTCCTCACTCTGCGCTGCGTCTCGGTGGACCCGCGCCATCAGGGCCGCGGAGTGGCATCGGCGATGGTGGGTTGCGCCGAGGAGGCCGCCGTACGCCGTGGGCTCAGCCGGGTGAATCTGATCGCCCGGGTCGAACTGCCGGACACCGTGGAGTTCTGGCGGCGGCGTGGGTACTCGATCGTCGAGCAGCAGGACCACAACCTGATCTTCGCCAAGGCGATGCCGATCGAGCTGACCGTGCCGACGGCCGAGGACATGCAGGCGATCGGCGAGGAGCTCGCCGGGCAGCTCAGGGCCGGCGACGTTCTCGTACTGTCCGGTGACCTGGGTGCGGGGAAGACGACGTTCACGCAAGGGCTCGGCGTCGGGCTGAAGGTGCGCGGTGCGATCACGTCGCCGACGTTCGTGATCTCGCGGGTACACCCGTCGCTGGCCGGCGGTCCGGCGTTGGTGCACGTGGACGCTTATCGGCTGGGCGGGTTCGCCGAGCTGGACGACCTCGACCTCGACGCGAGTCTGGAGGACGCGGTCACGGTGGTCGAGTGGGGGCACGGGCTGGCCGAGGCGCTGGCGCCGGACCGGCTGGACATCGTGGTGACCCGCGGCGACGACGACACGGACGAGACGCGTGAACTGCGGATCACGCCGGTGGGACCGCGGTGGGCGGCATCCGGCGTACGGGTGTCTGTACTGGAGAAGAACTGACATGTTGCTGGCCTTTGACACCTCGAGCGCTGCTGTCACGGTTGCCCTCGCGGATGCCGTGAGCGGCGAGATCGTCGCGTCGTCGACCACCGTGGACGCCTTGCGGCACGGGGAGTTGCTCGCGCCCGCGATCGCGGACGCGTTGGAGACCGCCGGGATCACGCCGCGCGACCTGACCCGGATCGCGGTCGGCGTCGGACCAGGTCCGTTCACCGGGCTGCGGGTCGGGCTGGTGACCGCGCGGACGATGGCCGATGTCCTCGGGATCGAGGTCGCCGGGGTCTGCAGCCTGGACCTGCTGGCGCGGCAGTCGTCGTTGACGTTGCCGGTGGCCGTCGCGACCGACGCGCGGCGCAAGGAGATCTACTGGGCCGTGTACGACGGTCCGGCCGCGGACGGGAGCCGTCGCCGGTTGGAAGGTCCGGCGGTGGATCGTCCGGCCGACGTCGCGCATGTGCTCTCGGGTTTGCCGGTGATCGGCCGCGGGGCTGTGCTCTACGCCGAGGCTCTCGGCTTGGATGCTGTGGCCGTCGCCGAGTACCCGTCGGCCGAGGTGCTGGCGCACGGTGTGGCGACCGGAACGCTGGAGGTCGTCGCGCCCGAGCCGCTGTACCTGCGCCGTCCGGACGTGACGATGTCGGCCGGACCCAAGAGCGTGCTGCCGAAGTGAGACCCGCCATTCGGCCGGCCGGCGCGGACGACCTGCCGGCGCTGGTCGCGCTGGACGAGGTGTGCTTCGGCCCGTCGGCGTGGAGTACGGTCGCGTGGGCGACCGAGTTCGACCGGCGGTCCGAGGACCGGGTGATCCTGGTCGCGGACGAGGGCTCGGTGGTCGGGTACGTCGTGCTCCTGGTGCCGCCGGTCGAGGTGGACGTGGTGGAGCTGCTGCGGATCGCGGTGACGCCGGCGGAGCGCCGGACCGGGATCGGCGGACAGCTGATGACGGCGGCGCTGGCCCGGTGCGCCGGCCGGACGGTGTTACTGGAAGTTGCTGCGGGCAACGAGTCGGCCGTGCTGCTGTACGGCGGCTTCGGGTTCGAGGAGATCAGCCGGCGACGTGGGTACTACGCCGGTGGCGAGGATGCG
This sequence comes from Kribbella sp. NPDC048837, assembly GCF_055586945.1. Classification (NCBI taxonomy): domain Bacteria; kingdom Bacillati; phylum Actinomycetota; class Actinomycetes; order Propionibacteriales; family Kribbellaceae; genus Kribbella; species Kribbella sp. NPDC048837. Next base: position 434,293 of record NZ_JBVJHF010000004.1, on the reverse strand, counting down.
GTGATCATGCGGTGGCGGGAGGAACTGTGAGCGTGGAACCCCTGATCTTGGGGATCGAGACGTCGTGCGACGAGACCGGGGTCGGGATCGTCCGCGGGCAGACACTGCTCGCCGACGCGATCGCGTCCAGTGTCGAGGAGCACGCGCGGTTCGGCGGCGTCGTACCGGAGGTGGCCAGCCGGGCGCACCTGGAGGCGATGGTCCCGACCATCCGCCGCGCGTGCGAGACGGCCGGGATCAAGCCGGCCGACGTCGACGCGGTCGCGGTGACCAGCGGTCCCGGTCTCGCCGGCGCGCTGCTGGTCGGAGTCGCCGCGGCCAAAGGGCTGGCGCTGTCACTCGGCAAGCCTTTGTACGGCGTGAACCACCTGGCGGCGCACGTCGCCGTCGACACGTTGGAGCACGGCGACCTGCCGAAGGGCTGCGTCGCGATGCTTGTGTCCGGCGGGCACTCGTCGCTGCTCGCGGTCGAGGACATCACCGACGGCGTCGTACCGATGGGGAGCACCATCGACGACGCCGCGGGGGAGGCCTTCGACAAGGTCGCGCGCGTGCTGGGGCTGCCGTTCCCGGGCGGTCCCTATGTCGACAAAGCGGCGCGCGACGGTGGGGACCGGCTGTATGTGACGTTCCCCCGCGGGCTGACCTCGCAACGGGACCTCGAGCGGCACCGGTTCGACTTCTCGTTCTCCGGATTGAAGACGGCCGTGGCGCGCTGGGTCGAGGCCCGGCGTCGCGATGGCGAGGACGTGCCGGTCAACCACGTCGCCGCGGCGTTCCAGGAGGCGGTGTGTGACGTGCTGACCCGCAAGGCGATCGACGCGTGCAAGGACCGCGGGTTCGAGCACCTGCTCATCGGTGGTGGCGTCGCGGCGAACTCCCGGCTCCGCGCGATGGCGGAAGAACGCTGCACCGCGGCCGGTATCGCCGTACGTGTGCCGCGGCCGGGGTTGTGCACGGACAACGGCGCGATGGTCGCGGCCCTCGGTTCGGAGCTCGTCCGGGCCGGGAAGGCGCCGTCGCCGCTGGGGTTGCCGGCCGATTCGTCGATGCCGATCACGGAGGTGCTGAACAAGTGAGGTGGAATCGCAACGGGTTCGAGGCCGACGACGACGCCGCCCGCGTCGACGTCGACGTGGTGCACGGCTTCCTGAGTACGTCGTACTGGGCGCCGGGCATCCCGCGTGAGGTGGTGGCGCGGTCGATCGAGGGGTCGCTGAACATGGGGGTCTACGACGCCGATGGTGCGATGGTGGCGTTCGCCCGGATGGTGACCGACCGGGCGACCTTCGCGTGGCTCGCGGACGTGTTCGTCGTACCCGAGCGGCGTGGGCACGGGCTGGGGAAGTTCGTCGTGTCGACCTTGATCGATCATCCCGAGCTGGCCGGCGTACGTCGCCTGATGCTGGCGACCGCGGACGCCCACGAGCTCTACCGCAGCTACGGCTTCACCGAGCTCCCCGACCCCGATCGCATGATGATCATCCGCCGCGACCCCGCCGACATCTACAACCGGCCATGACCATGCCCGGCGCTGCGCGGCGGCCCGGGGTCGATCTGGTGTGGCATCCGGCGGGGGCGACGGATCTGGTCCTGCTCGCCCACGGCGGGTCGGAGCATTCCTCGGGTGACCCGCACCTGTGGCGTGCTCCCATCCTCCGCATGTGGCCGTTCGCGGAAGCCGCCCGCGCGGCCGTCCCGCACGCGGCGGTGGGCCTGGTGCGGTATCGCTTCCGCGGCTGGAACGGCGACGCCGCGGACTCCGCGGCCGATCTCCGTGCCGTCCTCGACGAACTCCCCGCGGTGATCCGCCGGGTCGTCCTGATCGGGCACTCGATGGGCGGCCGCGCAGTTGTTGCCGCGGGCAATCACCCTCGGGTGGCCGGCGTCCTCGCGCTGGCGCCCTGGCTTCCCGACGGCGAACCACTGACCGCACTGCGCCCGCCGGTCACGTTCGCCCACGGCACCCTCGACACCATCACCGACCCCCGCGCCACCACCGCCTACGCCAATCGCCTCCGCGCCGCCGGCACCCCGGTCACCGTCTACGCGGTTGAGGCGGAGACCCACGGCATGCTCCACCGCCCCACCGACTGGAACACCCTGGTAGCCACCTTCACCACCAACGCTTTAGCGCCCGACCGCGAGCCAAAGAGCGAAGCTGAAAGCGAGCCGTTGCAGCACTTCGGTCAACCGTCCTCGGTGGCCGCGGCGGTCTGGTCGATCGCGGTGGCTCGCCTCCGCCTGCCGGTGCTCGAGCGCTTCCAGGTCAGCTGAACCGCACTGCAGTGCGGGGAAGGCACGGCAGTGGCAGAGGCCTGGGATTGTGTACGCCGCTCGATCCCCAGGCGAACGGTCAGCGGCCAACCGGTTCTGCTCACCACCCTGCCCAACCCAGGTGAACACCCGACTGCACCCGTGTAACGCTCTGGCGACGCATGACTCCTCAATCGCACGTCGAGCCTTAGTGGCGGGCCCCCGGAGAGTGCGGCAGCGGACGCAGCACCTCGCCCACCGGCAGGTCACCCGGGGACCCGCACGCGAGGTCGATCATATGTTCGAATAGACGCAGAACGCAAGTCGGCATCTCACGGCACGACGCGGCGGCAAGAGTACGCGACCGCGTCCCGCCCGACGCGCGTGATGATGAGCGTGGCGGCGGCCGGACCCTTGGGTGCGAGCTTCTTACGCAGCTGCGCCGGGTCCACCTCAACCCCACGCTTCTTGATCTCCAGCGTCCCGATGCCCTGCGTACGAACCCAGGAGCGCAACGCCTTCTCCTTGTACGCCAGCTCCTCCACCACCTCGTACGCCGACGCCAGCGGGGTCGGCACGAGCTTGGAAGCAGTCACATACGCGATCCGCGGATCCAGTAACCACCCATCGACCGCAGCCGCCACGGCGGTCACCAATCCGGCGCGCACCACGGCCCCATCGGGCTCGTAGATGTACTGACCCACCGGACCGCTCTCAACCTCTGGTGCGTCCGTGACGCTGGCCCCACCAGGCAGCAGCGTCGCCCGCCGCGCCACGCCCGTGTACAAGGCGCCTGACCACAACGCCGCCTCCTTCACCTCACCGGCGTCGCTGATCCACTCCGCCTCGACCCCCTCGGGTACGGCGTCGTGCGGGATCCCCGGTGCGACCTTCACGCACGCAGTCCGCCGCAGCAGCTCCGTGACAAAGGACCACGGCGGCGAATAGGCGTTGTGGTCGAACACTCGCCGCCCATCGGCCCGCCGCGCCGGGTCGGCGAACACCACGTCGTACGGCGTGAGGTCGGTGGACTCGGCGTCGCCCACCAAGACCTCACCGGGCAGCTCGAGCGCGGCCAGGTTGGCGCGGGCCGTGGCCGCCGTCTCCGGATCACGTTCGACGCCAGTGACTCGGAGTCCGGCCCGGGCCGCGCTGATCAGGTCACCTCCGATGCCACAGCCCAGGTCGACCACACTGGCCCTCGGAACGGCGGATGCGATGCGTGCGGCTCGGTGTGAGCCGACTGTGGTCCGGGTGGCCTGCTCGAGGCCGTCCGGGGTGAAGTACATCCGCGGAGCGTCCGCACCGAACTTGGCGACGGCTCGATGGCGCAGTGAGGCTTGAGTGACAGCGGCAGTCACGAGGGTTGCGTCGTGCTGTCGCCGGAGCTTCTCCACGAGCTGCAGCTCGCCGCCGGGGTGGTAGTCCGCGCAGGCGGCGGCCAGTACCTCAGCCCCGGGGCCGTCCAGCAAAGCCGTGACTGTCACCCGGCAACTCTAGAGGGGGCTCGAGCAGCCCTTGCTCCAGCTGTTGGTGGCGGAGGAGTAGAGGCGCCAGTTCATGGCGGAGCGGGTCTGCGGGCCGTAGATGCCGTCGGCCACGAGCTTGTGCTTGCGCTGGACCGCCTTGACCACCGCACGCGTGTTGCTGCCGTAGATGCCGTCGACGGCGAGCTTGGACCCGTAGCAGAAGTTGAGGTTGCGCTGGAGGACCCGGATGGCGGTGTCGGGGTCGCCGTACCGGGTGGAGCCGCGGTGCGGGTCGTCGCCGTACATGAGGTTGCAGGTCGTGCTGGTGCTGCCGTAGATCGAGGGCATCGGGATGCCCCAGCTGCGGTTCACCGGTACGAGCCGGGCCGAACGGCACTGCGGGAGGGCGGCCGCCGCCTTGGTCTCGGCGTCCGCGGAGGTGCGGGCGGCATCCCCGCCCTGGTCCGTGCCGGCCTGTGGCGCCGGTCCTGCCGCGGGAGCTTGGGCACTCGTGGGCTGGTCCTTCGAAGCGCCGGCCGCGACGACGCCGACGGCGAGGGCGCCGACCGCGGCCAGAACCGCGACGGTGCGCCCGGACAGCTTGGGCAGCGACGGGAAGCTGATGGCCATGGCCTCTCCTCGGGGGCGGCGCACCGTTCTGAGAAGTACGGTCGCACGCCGACCCCTGTTCGGCCCAGCGTTTCAGGCACTTTCCGTGCCCGGTCGATCACAGCTCAGCCGGCGACTTGATGTCTCACGCTGAGAAGGGCCTGGCACTCGAGTTGACCGAGTGCTAATCGCGGCCTAGATTCGGTGTTGGCACTCTCCACCCGAGGGTGCCAGCGGTCCGGCCTCTGACCCCCGCGACGGCAGGGGAGCGCGACCACCCTGAACTGCAGACAAGCAAATCGACCGTGGAGGTCAGCAAGTGTCGGTCACGATCAAGCCGCTCGAGGACCGCGTCCTCGTCGCGCCGCTCGAAGCCGAGCAGACCACGAAGTCCGGCCTGGTGATCCCGGACACCGCCAAGGAGAAGCCCCAGGAGGGCGAGATCCTCGCCGTCGGCCCGGGCCGGATCGACGACAACGGCAACCGCGTCCCGCTGGACGTCGCCGTCGGTGACAAGGTCATCTACTCCAAGTACGGCGGCACCGAGGTCAAGTACGACGGCCAGGACTACCTGATCCTGGGCGCCCGCGACATCCTCGCAGTCGTCAGCAAGTGACGACCGCTCGCTGTTCCTGACCGACACCGCCCTGGTGCCTCCCGGCGCCGGGGCGGAGTCGGTCTGGCGCCCGACCGGGGTGGTGGGGCGGGGGAGTTGGACACAGCGCTCGGTACCTGCTGTTACGAAAGAGCGAAATCAGAGAGGGACTGGATTTTTCATGCCGAAGATCCTCGAGTTCGACGAGAACGCTCGGCGCGCGCTGGAGCGCGGCGTCGACAAGCTCGCGAACACGGTGAAGGTGACGCTGGGGCCGAAGGGCCGTTACGTCGTCCTGGACAAGAAGTGGGGCGCCCCGACCATCACCAACGACGGTGTCACCGTCGCCCGTGAGGTCGAGCTGGACGACCCGTTCGAGAACCTTGGTGCGCAGCTCGCCAAGGAGGTCGCCACCAAGACCAACGACATCGCCGGTGACGGCACCACCACCGCGACGGTGCTGGCGCAGGCGCTGGTGCACGAGGGCCTGCGGGCCGTCGCGGCCGGGGTCAACCCGATGGGCCTGAAGCGCGGTATCGAGGCGGCCGTCGAGGCCGTGTCGGCGCGGCTGGTCGAGACCGCGCGGCCGGTGGACGACAAGGGCGACATGGCCCACGTCGCCACCATCTCCGCCCGGGACGCCGAGATCGGCACCCTGATCGCGGACGCGTTCGACAAGGTCGGCAAGGACGGTGTGATCACCGTCGAGGAGTCGAACACCTTCGGGACCGAGCTCGAGTTCACCGAGGGTATGCAGTTCGACAAGGGCTACATCTCGCCGTACTTCATCACCGACGCCGAGGCCGGCGAAGCGGTGCTGGAGGACCCGTACATCCTGATCCACCAGGGCAAGATCTCCGCGATCGCGGACCTGCTGCCGCTGCTGGAGAAGGTCGTGCAGTCCGGCAAGGCGCTGCTGATCATCGCCGAGGACGTCGAGGCCGAGGCCCTGTCCACCCTCGTGGTGAACAAGATCCGCGGCAACTTCACCTCCGTGGCCGTCAAGGCGCCGGGCTTCGGTGACCGCCGCAAGGCGATGCTGGAGGACCTGGCCGTGCTGACCGGCGCGCAGGTCGTCGCCCCCGAGGTCGGCCTCAAGCTGGACCAGGTCGGGCTCGAGGTGCTCGGTTCGGCCCGCCGGATCGTGGTCTCCAAGGACAACACCACCGTGGTCGAGGGCGCCGGCAAGTCCGACGACATCGACGGCCGGGTGAACCAGATCAAGGCCGAGATCGAGCGCACCGACTCCGACTGGGACCGCGAGAAGCTGCAGGAGCGGCTGGCCAAGCTGGCCGGCGGCGTCTGCGTCATCAAGGTCGGCGCGGCCACCGAGGTCGAGCTGAAGGAGAAGAAGCACCGGATCGAGGACGCGGTGTCCGCGACCCGGGCCGCGATCGAGGAGGGCATCGTCGCCGGTGGCGGCTCCGCTCTCGTGCACGCGGCCACCGTGCTGGACAACGGCCTGGACCTGGAGGGTGACGAGCTCGCCGGGGTCCGGATCGTCCGCAAGTCCATCGTCGAGCCGCTGCGCTGGATCGCCGAGAACGGCGGTTACGAGGGCTACGTCGTGACGGCGAAGGTCGCGGAGCTGGAGGTCGGCAGCGGCTTCAACGCCGCCACCGGTGAGTACGGCGACCTGCTCGCGCAGGGCGTCCTGGACCCGGTCAAGGTGACCCGGTCCGCGCTCGCCAACGCCGGCTCGATCGCCGCGCTGCTACTGACCACCGAGACCCTGGTGGTCGACAAGCCCGAGGACGAGGAGCCCGCCGCAGCCGGTCACGGCCACGGCCACGGTCACTGATCCCCAGGCAGTAGAACAAGCAATACACAGCACCGCCCGCCAGGTCCTCGGACCTGGCGGGCGGTGTTCTGTTGCGCCGGACCTGCGGTCCAGGGGAGGGGTCGGGGCGCCGCCCCGCCCAGCGGGCGGGCCCGGGGTGCCCCCGCCCACCGCACGGGCAGGGGTGTCGCCCGCCCGGTGGGCGGGTGGTGTGGGTCTGGTGGGATGGGGGTGTGGCTGAGATTCGGGAGCGGGCTGACGGCGACCTGGGTGTCTGTGTGGGGATTCTGCGGGATGTGCATGAGGTGGCGGGGTATCCGATCAACTGGCCTGCGGATGCTCGGCGGTGGTTGACGCCGGGGGACGGGCTCGGGTGCTGGGTGGCTGTCGACGGCGAGCGGGTCGTGGGGCACGTGGCGCTGACCGCGAACGACGCCGGCGGGGCGTCCGTGGAGCGGCTGTTCGTTGATCCGAAGGCGACCCGGGCGGGGATCGGACGGCAGTTGCTCGACCACTGCGTGCGGACGGCCGCGAAGCTGGGGCGGAAGCTGTCGCTGGAGGTTGTGGACAACCGGGGTGCGGCAGTGACCCTGTACCGTAGGGCCGGCTGGCAGGAGACTCGTCGTACGCCGATCGACTGGGGCGGCGACCTGGCCTCCGAGCTCATCCACTTCGACGCCCCCGCGAAAACCATACGGGCGAGTAGTGACAGATCGTGATCAGAATCTGATCATGCTCACGAATTGCCACTAGGCAAGCAGAGGTGAGAGCCGTACCATCTTTCAGGCTGACCGGTCTGAACACGAGGGGGCGAGGGGTGACCGAGGTCCAAGTACCGCACACCCACGACCGGGTCGAGCTCAGGGATCTTGCCGCGCTGGCCGGCGACGGGGACCGCACAGCTCTGAATGACCTGCTCACCAGGGTGCGCGCTGTAGCGCACCGTTACGTACGGTCCCGTCTGTGGACCTATCCCGGCGGCGCCGACATGGTCGACGACGTCGCTCAAGAGGTTTGTGTCGCGGTGTTCGGCGCACTCGGCCGGTATCGTGACGAGGGGAGGCCTTTCGAGGCTTTCGTCTACGGCATCGCGGCCCGCAAGGTCGCCGATGCCCAGCGTGCGTTCGCGGTGGCCGACGTTTCGACGCCGGACCTGCCGGACGGCGCGGACGAGTCGCCGACGCCGGAGGAGCACGCGGTCCGGCACTCGGAGGTCCAGCACATCATGGGGCTGCTGGACAAGTTGCCGGAGAAGCTGCGGGAGATTCTTCGGCTCAGGGTGGTAGCGGGGATGTCAGCCGAGGAGACCGGCCGGGCACTGGGGATGACACCGGGGGCGGTGAGGGTCGCACAGCATCGAGCGTTGAACACGCTCAGGGGGTATGTGGTGGGGCATGAGGGACGAGGAGCAGGGGAGGGGCATCATGGCTGACCGTTTCGACCTGGACGCGATCGACGCCGATGACGCACTGCTCGACCTGCTGGCTGCTGGTGGGGAGTCCGCGCGATCCGCGGGAGAGCACGACCCGGCCGTGAAGTTGCTGGCCGATCTGCGGCTCGCGGTGGAGGTCGAGGACGAGCTGCCAGTCGAGACCATTGAGGATCCGGAGAGCTTCCTGGCGCGCTGCGCGGCGCTGAACCCGGTGACGGACCCGTTCGCCCGCAAGATGGCGGCGCGCGGTCTGGCACTCGGGGTCGCCGCGGTGGCCGCGCTGTCGGTCTCCGGGGTGGCCGCGGCGGTCAACGGTGACCCGTTGTCGCCGTACGAGAAGGTCATCGAGAAGATGGTCGACGCGGTCAGCCCGCAGACCAGCTTCCCGAAGGAACAGCTCGACGGCATGCCGGTCGTCGACAAGACCAAGATCGTCAAGGTCGCCAAGGACTACAAGCAGAAGGCGGACCAGAAGGCCGCGGCCGAGGAGAAGCAGGTCCAGACGGACCCGGTTCCGCCGGCGTCGGTGCTGCTGCCCAAGGAACAGCAGGACATCCTGCAGCGGGCGATGCCGAAGATCCCGGAGCAGCCGACCGTCACGGAGCTCGAGCCGACGGACCCGCCGCCGACGAAGCTGCCGGAGAAGACTGGCGACGACAAGACGACGACGGACGACCCGACGACGACGGAGCCGACGGATCCGACCACCACGGAGCCGACCGACCCGCCGACGACCGAGCCGACGGATCCGCCGGCCACGACGCCGACCGACCCGCCGACCACCACGGAACCGCCGGCCACGCCGACCGACCCGCCCACGACGGGCACGGGCAACGGCGAGACGGGCACCGGCGAGACCGGGACCGGGAACACCGGCGACACGGGCCCGACCGACCCGACCACGGCGCCGGGCGGCGACACCGGCACCGGCGGCAACAAGGGCGAGACGTCGGACCCGGGCGGTACGACGACGCCGGGCGGCATCGGTGGCACCGACCAGTCCGGGACCGACCTGCCGGGCACGGACCTGCCGGGCACGGTTCTGCCGGGTTCGGACGGGACCGGCACCGGTCAGACCGGTGACGACCGGACGCCGGCCGGCGACAGCCACGACGCACCGGCGGTCGACCCGCTGGCCGCGGTGGTCGAGAGGATCCTGAAGCCGCTCCTGCCGACGCCGACCGGTGCCCCGGCCGAGGTCAAGACCGCCGAGCAGTTCTTCGGCAAGGGTGCGCCGACGACCGGCAAGCACTCGAGCGGGAAGGTCGCCTCCGGCTCGGTCCGGGAGGCCTACCCGACCGGCAAGCACTCCACCGGCCAGTACGCCGAGGGCAGGCACGCCGCGATCGCCCGGACGCACGGCTCCACCGACGACGCCAACGTCCTGAAGATCCTCGGCGTCGTCAACAAGCCGACCCAGTAGATCCACACACCTTGTCCCGCCCGCCGCCGACCAGCGGCGGGCGGGCCTGTGGACGGCCGGTTCGGGGCTCCGGGCGGGCGCGGATACCATGGGGTTCCGATCTCGCCGTGTAAAGGTGCTCGTTTTCCCCATGGACATCACACCCGCTGGAGTTCCCGACAAGTTCGCCGTCCTCGGCCTCACCTTCGACGACGTGCTGCTGCAGCCCAACGAGTCCGACGTCATCCCGTCCGAGGCCAATACCCGGTCCCGGGTCAGCCGCAACGTCGAGGTGAACATCCCGCTGCTGTCCAGCGCGATGGACACCGTCACCGAGGCGCGGATGGCGATCGCCATGGCCCGCCAGGGCGGCCTCGGCGTCCTTCACCGCAACCTCTCGATCGAGGACCAGGCCCAGCAGGTCGACCTGGTCAAGCGGTCGGAGTCCGGCATGATCGCGCAGCCGATCACGATCGGCCCGGACGCCAGCATCGGCGAGGCCGACGCGCTCTGCGCGCAGTACCGGATCTCCGGCGTGCCGGTGGTCGACAACGCCGGCGTCCTGGTCGGCATCGTGACGAACCGCGACATGCGGTTCGAGAACGACCTGTCCCGCCCGGTCCGCGAGGTGATGACCAAGCAGCCGCTGATCACCGGCCGGCAGGGCATCTCCGCCGACGACGCGATGGCGCTGCTCAGCAAGCACAAGGTCGAGAAGCTGCCGCTGGTCGACGAGGCCGGCAAGCTGACCGGCCTGATCACGCTGAAGGACTTCGTCAAGCGCGACCAGTTCCCGCTGTCCACCAAGGACGGCACCGGCCGGCTGCGGGTCGGCGGCGCGATCGGCTTCTTCGGTGAGGCCTACAAGCGGGCGATGACGCTGGTCGAGGCCGGCGTCGACGTGCTCGTGGTGGACACCGCGCACGGTCACTCCCAGGCCCAGCTGGAGATCATCCGCAAGCTCAAGGCCGACCCGGCCACCCGGGGCGTCGACGTGGTCGGCGGCAACGTCGGGACCCGCGCCGGCGCGCAGGCGCTGGTCGACGCGGGCGCGGACGGCGTCAAGGTCGGCGTCGGCCCGGGCTCGATCTGTACGACGCGGGTCGTGTCCGGCGTCGGCGTACCGCAGGTCACCGCGATCTACGAGGCGTCCCTGGCCTGCAAGCCGGCCGGCGTGCCGGTGATCGGCGACGGCGGCCTGCAGTATTCCGGTGACATCGCCAAGGCTCTCGTGGCCGGTGCGGACACCGTCATGCTCGGGTCGCTGCTGGCCGGGTGCGAGGAGTCGCCGGGTGACCTGGTGTTCATCAACGGCAAGCAGTTCAAGGCCTACCGCGGGATGGGTTCGCTCGGCGCGATGCAGTCCGGCGGCCTGCGCAAGTCGTACTCCAAGGATCGCTACTTCCAGAGCGACGTCGGGAGCGACGAGAAGCTGATCGCCGAGGGCGTCGAGGGCCAGGTTCCGTACCGTGGCCCGCTCTCCGCGGTCGCGCACCAGCTGATCGGCGGCCTGCGCCAGTCGATGTGGTACTGCGGCTCCCGCACCGTCGCCGAGCTCCAGGAGAAGGGCCGCTTCGTCCGCATCACCTCCGCCGGCCTCCAGGAGTCCCACCCCCACGACATCCAGATGACAGTGGAAGCCCCGAACTACTCCGGCCGCTGACACTGCCTGCCAACCGAAGGAACCAGATGACCGAGATCGAGATCGGCCGCGCGAAGCGGGGGCGGCAGGCGTACGCGTTCGACGACATTGCGATCGTGCCGTCGCGGCGGACGCGGGACCCCGAGGAGGTCTCGGTCGCCTGGCAGATCGACGCGTACCGGTTCGAGCTGCCGATCCTGGCCGCGCCGATGGACTCGGTGATGTCGCCGGCCACCGCGATCGCGATCGGCAAGGCCGGCGGTCTCGGCGTCCTCAACCTCGAGGGCCTCTGGACGCGGTACGAGGATCCCTCGGGTCTGCTGGAGGAGATCACCAGCATCAGCAAGGAGCAGGCGACGCACCGGCTGCAGGAGATCTACTCCGCGCCGATCAAGCCCGAGCTGATCTCCCAGCGCGTGCAGGAGATCCGCGACTCCGGTGTCACGGTGGCCGGAGCGCTGTCGCCGCAGCGGACCAAGCAGTTCGCCAAGCACGTGGTGGACGCGGGCGTCGACCTGTTCGTCATCCGGGGTACGACGGTGTCCGCCGAGCACGTGTCCGGGCAGGCGGAGCCGCTCAACCTGAAGCAGTTCATCTACGACCTCGACGTGCCGGTGATCGTCGGTGGGTGCGCCACGCACCAGGCCGCGCTGCACCTGATGCGGACCGGTGCGGCCGGCGTGCTCGTCGGGTTCGGCGGCGGCGCGGCGCACACCACCCGCAAGGTGCTCGGGGTCGCTGTGCCGATGGCGTCGGCGGTCGCCGACGTGGCGGCGGCGCGGCGCGACTACATGGACGAGTCCGGCGGCCGGTATGTGCACGTCATCGCGGACGGCTCGGTCGGCCGGTCCGGCGACGTGGCCAAGGCGATCGCGTGCGGGGCCGACTCGGTGATGGTCGGCTCGCCGCTGGCCCGGGCCAGCGATGCGCCCGGCGGCGGGTACCACTGGGGTGCCGAGGCCTGGCACCAGGACCTGCCGCGCGGTGAGCGGGTCGAGGTCGGCGTCACCGGGACGCTCGAGCAGATCCTGTTCGGCCCGTCCTGGGTCCCGGACGGCACGATGAACCTGGTCGGCGCCCTGAAGCGCGCGATGGCCACCACCGGCTACACGGAGCTCAAGGAGTTCCAGCGGGTCGAGGTCGTCGTCGGTTGAGCACCGGTGTCCTGCTCCTGCACGGCTCCAGCGGTACGCCGGACCAGGAGCGGGCCCGGATCCTCGAGGCCGAGGGGTACGACGTCCTCGCGCCGCGATGGACCGTCCGCAGCGAGGTGCCGCTGGAGTCGTTCCCGCTGGACGAGCTCGCGGAGCGCAACGATCGGCTGGTCGTGATGGGAACCTCGTGGGGTGCCGAGGCCGCGCTGCTCCTGGGTGCGCTCGACGAGCGGGTGGACGCGGTGGTCGCGTTCGCTCCGAGTGCCTACGTCTGGGGCCGGTTCGTAGAGGACGGACGCCAGCGGTCGGCGTGGATGTGGCAGGGCGAGCCGTTGCCGTACGTGCCGTTCGATCTCGACTGGAGCGCCGACGACGACCCGCCGAGCTACGTCGGCTGGTACCGCAAGAGCCTCCAGCTGTACGACGAGTACGCCGAGCCGGCCCGAATCCCGGTGGAGCGCATCCGCGAGCTGCTGCTGGTCGCCGGCGGGGACGACAAGGTGTGGCCGGCGGTCGAATTCGCCGAACAGATCGTCGCCTCGCGCGGCACTCGGGAGACCGGTCTGGTGACGCTGCCCGCGGCCGGGCACCGCGTGGTACTTCCGGGCGAGCAGCCGAAGACGGCCGGGCAACGGATGGCCCGCGGCGGCTCCGAGGCCGCGGACCGGGAGCTCGGCGCGCTGGCGTGGGACGACGTGCGTCGGATCCTCGCCGGTTGAGAGGTTCTGGAAGGATTGCCGCATGGGATTGTTCAGCCGACACAGCAGCCAGGACGCGGACAATGTTGCCCTCGCCGCAGCGCGGGCGAGACTGTCCCCCGACGACGTCGATCAGGTGCGGTTCCTGATCACCACCAAGAAGGCCGTGCACGCGGTCAAGCTGATCCGCGACCGCACCGGGCTGGACCTGAAGCACGCCAAAGGCATGGTCGACGACATCCGCCTCGGCCGCTACGTGCCACCCACCACGGGTACGCCGGTGGTCCGCCTGCCGGGCGCGAACCTGGCCGAGCGCACCCGCACGCTCAAGGCCGCCGGTGACCTGCACCAGGCGACCGCACTGGTCGTCTCCGAAACCGGCATGACCGAAGCCGAGGCCGGCCTGTTCGTCGGCGCCTTACGCACCGACCCGCAGGATTCTTAGGGTCACAGGACCCTAAGCCTTCCAGCGCGGATCGCGGCCGAAGGCGCCGAGCAGCTGGTCGGCCGGATCCGTGAAACCGTCGACCCGATCGGCGATCGCGCCGGAGGACCGGTAGATCTCCTCCCGGTCCGCGAACCAGCGGGCCACCTCGCCGACCAGCTCGGGATCCATCCGGGTGCCGGCGCCGATCGCGACCGCCAGGTCCCAGCCGTGGATCAGGTGGTCGGCGGCCAGTTGCCGCAGGTACTCGTCCGGCTCCTCGTCGCCGTACGAGAGATGCACCTTGGCGATCGTCCGGCCCGCCGCGACCTCGGCCTCGCGGGCGGCCGCGGCCGCCGCGCCGACCGGGTCGTCGCCGAGCAGGTCGCCGTCGAGGGAGTCGCCGACGTCCGCGATGGTCTTGCCCTCCATCAGCGGGACGGTCCAGCGCTCCTCACCGACGACATGGTTGACCAGCGTGCGGACGTCCCAGTCCGCGCACGGCGTCGGTTGCGACCACTGGTCCGGTCCGACCTCGTTGACCAGCCGGGCGAACCTGGCGACCGTCTGGTTGTGCAGTTCAACGACATCCATGACGAAATCCCCTCTCAGCGTCAGCGTCCGCCTGAGCGGGCGGTGCGTCAACGGCCGAGCTGGAGTTGCTGGGCGGCCTCGTGGGCGTGCTGGGAGGCCGTCAGGTCACCGGTCGCGGCCAGCAGATCGCCGTGGTGGCGGTAGCAGGAGCCGGCCAGATCCTTCATCACCGTGTCCTCGTCGGTGAACGGGATGAGCGCGGTCGCCACCTCGGCGCACCAGCCGCCAAGGTCGAGCGCCATCTCGGTCCGCCCGGCCTGGTAGTAGGCCTCGGAGATGTCGAGCAGCAGCTGCGCCCAGATCGGTGCGTAGGTGCTCGTCTCGTACCGCATCCGGTGTGACTCACGCTCGGAGGAGATCGCGAACAGGTAGTGCGACTCCAGTCCGAGCGTCAGCGCGGTGTCGACGTCCTGCAGCAGCAGCGGGCGGGTCACCTCGGCCAGCTCGGCCGCCCGGACGGCCGCCGACTCGGGATCGGTCCGGCCGGACACGGTCGCCAGCGTCATCCCGGGCGCGGGCTCACTCAACGCGAGCAACCGGTGGTACTGCTCGAACGGACCGAGCTTGATCTCCGCGTTCTCCAGCGCCGCGACCAGGGTCAGCGGCAGGCCGCGGTCCAGCTCCTCGGTCACCCGGTTCGCCGTCTCCGGGTCGGTGTCGAACGCCGTCCGCAGGCAGGCCTCGCCCTCCATGAGCCGGCCGACGACGCCGAGATGCTTGCCCTTGCGGGTGAGGGCGGCGACCAGCGTGCGCATGTCCGTCGCCGAGTCCGAGTCGGCCAGCGTGTCGGCCGTGGTCAGCCCGATCTCGTCGGCCTCGAGGGCCAGGTCGAGCCGGCCCTCGGCCGCGTGGACGTCGGCCGATACGGCGGTCGCCGTACACAGATAACGCGCGTACGACAGGGACTGCGGGCTCTCGTTGATCTGGTCGGCCAGCTGCAGGAACAGCTGGGTCGCCGCGTCGGCGGACGCGACCGCAAGTGCGGGATCGCCGTACCGCCGCAGGATGAGCGCGTTCATCGCGAGCACCCGCGCGAAGTCCGGCTGGTGCTTGAGGCCGTCGTCGCCACCGACGAGCTGGCCGTACGCGATCACCGCGCCGTCCATCTCCAGTACGGCGGTCGCACCGTGACCGCGGTGCGCCTGGGTCATCGCCCGCCGGGCCCGCACGTCGGCCAGGAACGAGGTCGCGTCGAGCACACCGGCGTCACTGAGCTCGGTGTACCCGAGTTGCGCCTCGTGCAGCGCGGCAAGCGCTTCCTCGTGCCGGCCGGACGCGTTCAGCGAGCCGGCCAGCTCGTACTGGGTCGCGGCCATCAGATGCTTGGCCTCGTAATGGTTCGGGTGCCCTTCGGCCCGTTCCCTGGCCAGCTCGATCACGCGTTGCTGGTACGGCCCGGCCTCGTCGGCACGGCCTTCCTCGATCAGCACCTGGGCTGTCTGCAGCGCCTCACCGAGCTCGTCCTCAGGAGGCGTCCAAAGCCCCCCGCTGTCCACCATCTCGACGTTCCACCCCTTCACAGGTTCAGCCGCTCAGCTTAGTGGGATCCTGATACTGACAGTGGCTATTACCGATGGGTAGGCTTTAGCTATGAGCGAGCAGACGTCGATTCCCGCGGATCCGGAGCTCGACCCGACCGCGTCGTACGCGACCGATCAGTCGGTCATCCGGCGGCTTTCGGGGCTGCTGCGGGCGACCGCCGGCACGCGGACGTCGTACGCGCCTGCCACCGGTCAGCCGATCGCGGACCTGCCGGTCTCCAGCCCGGACGACGTGGTCGCCGCGGTCCGGTCGGCCCGCAAGACCCAGCAGACCTGGCGCCGGGTGCCGCTCGCCGAGCGCGCCGCGATCCTGCTGCGCTACCACGACCTGGTCCTGGACCACCGGCACGAGCTGGCCGACCTCGTCATCCGCGAGTCGGGCAAGGCCCGGAAGCAGGCGTTCGAGGAGGTCGCGCACGTCGCGCTGACCGCTCGCTACTACGGCCGCAAGGCCGCCGAGCTGCTCGAGCCGCAGCGGAAGCTGGGCATGTTCCCGATCCTGACCCGGGCCGAGCAGCGGTTCGTGCCCAAGGGTGTCGTCGGCGTGATCTCGCCGTGGAACTACCCGCTCAGCATGGCGATGGCCGATGGCCTGCCCGCGGTGATGGCCGGCAACACGGTCGTGCACAAGCCCGACAGCCAGACGCCGCTGACCGCGCTCCGGGCGATCGAGCTGCTGTACGAGGCGGGTCTGCCGCGGGACGCCTGGCAGGCGGTGAACGGCGACGGCCCGACCGTCGGCGGCGAGCTGATCCAGAACGCCGACTACATCTGCTTCACCGGCTCGACCAGGACCGGGCGGCTCGTCGCGCAGCAGGCCGGTGAGCGGCTGATCGGCTGCAGCCTCGAGCTCGGCGGCAAGAACCCGATGCTCGTGCTGCGCGACGCGGACGTCCAGCGCGCGGCGGAAGGCGCCGTACGCGCGTGCTTCGCGAGCGCCGGCCAGTTGTGCGTCTCGATGGAGCGGTTGTACGTCGCCGACCAGGTGTACGACGCGTTCGTCACGGCGTTCGTGGACCGGGTGAAGAAGATCCGGCTGTCCGCGGGGACCGGCTGGGACGTGGACATGGGGTCGCTGATCTCGAAGGCGCAGCTGGAGACCGTGACCCGGCATGTCGACGACGCCCGCGCGCAGGGCGCTACGGTGCTGGTCGGCGGCAAGGCCCGGCCGGATATCGGTCCGCTCTTCTACGAGCCGACCGTACTGTCCGGGGTGACGCCGGCGATGGAGTGCTTCGACAACGAGACCTTCGGGCCGGTCGTCTCGATCTACCGCTTCTCCGACGAGTCCGAGGCGATCCAGCGCGCCAACGAGGGCGAGTACGGGCTGAACGCGAGCGTCTGGACCCGCGACGGCCGACGTGGTCGTGCGGTCGCGGCCCAACTGGTGGCCGGCTCGGTCAACGTGAACGAGGGCTACGCCGCGAGCTTCGGCTCGATCGACACCCCGATGGGTGGAATGCGTGCGTCCGGCCTCGGCCGCCGGCAGGGTGCCGAGGGCATCCGACGGTACGTCGATCCGCAGACGGTCGCCACCCAACGCGTGCTCCCGATCGCGGCCTCGCACGGTCTGTCCGACCAGACGTACGCCGAGCTGATGACCGGCGCACTGCGGATCCTCAAGAAGCTGGGCCGTCCATGACCTACGACTACGACGTGGTGATCGTCGGGTCCGGGTTCGGTGGCAGTGTCAGCGCGTTGCGGCTGACCGAGAAGGGTTACAACGTCGCGGTCCTCGAAGCCGGCGCGCGGTTCGACGACGCCGGGTTCGCGAAGAACTCGTGGGACACCAAGCGGTTTCTGTTCGCCCCGAAGCTCGGTTGGTACGGCATCCAGCGGATCAGCGCGCTGCGCGACGTGATCATCCTGTCCGGCGCCGGTGTGGGCGGTGGCAGCCTGGTCTACGCGAACACGCTCTACGAGCCGCTGCCCGCGTTCTACACCGACCGCCAGTGGGCGCACATCACCGACTGGAAGGACGAGCTCGCGCCGTACTACGACCAGGCGAAGCGGATGCTCGGCGTCACGACCTACCCGCACTTCACGCCGGCGGACCAGGTGATGAAGCAGGTCGCCGACGACATGGGCGTGGGGGAGACGTTCCACCCGACCCCGGTCGGCGTCTTCTTCGGCGAGCCCGGTGTCGAGGTCGACGATCCGTACTTCGGCGGCGCCGGCCCCCGGCGGACCGGCTGCATCGACTGCGGCGAGTGCATGACCGGTTGCCGGCACAACGCGAAGAACACGCTGACCAAGAACTACCTCTACCTGGCCGAGAAGGCCGGTGCCGAGGTCTACTCGATGACCACGGTCACCTCGGTCGAGCCCTTGGCGGACGGCGGGTACGCCGTGGACACCCGGCGTACGTCGAACCGCAAGAGCACCCGCCGGTTCACCGCCCGCCAGGTCGTCTTCGCCGCCTCGGCCCTGGGTACGGCGAAACTCCTGCACCGGCTCCGGGACGAGGGCAAGCTGCCCCGGCTGTCCGACCGGCTCGGCGTTCTGACCCGGACCAACTCGGAGTCGCTGCTGGGCGCGATCTCGCGCGACCGCGATGTCGACTACAGCCGTGGGGTCGCGATCACGTCGTCGTTCCACCCCGACGACATCACCCACATCGAGCCGGTCCGGTACGGCAAGGGCAGCAACGCGATGTCGCTGCTGCAGACCGTGCTGACCGACGGCGACGGGGACAAGCCGCGCTGGCGGACCTGGTTGCGTGAGCTCGGCGTGCAGCGGAAGAACATCCGCCGGCTGTACGACCTGAAGCACTGGTCCGAGCGGACCGTGATCGCGCTGGTGATGCAGACCGCGGACAACTCGATCACCACGTTCGGCAAGCGGGACCGGCTCGGCCGGTGGCGGCTGACCTCGAAGCAGGGCCACGGCGCGCCGAACCCGTCGTGGATCCCGGTCGCCAACCAGGTGGTCCGGCGGATGGCCAAGCTGATGAACGGGACCCCGGGCGGGACCATCGGGGAGCCGTTCAACGTGCCGATGACGGCGCACTTCATCGGCGGCTGCGCGATCGGCGACTCACCCGAGACCGGCGTGGTCGACCCGTACCACCGCGTCTACGGGTACGACGGCCTGCACATCGTCGACGGCTCCACGATCTCGGCGAATCTCGGCGTCAACCCGTCGCTGACGATCACCGCCCAGGCCGAGCGGGCGCTCTCGTTCTGGCCGAACAAAGGGGAGAACGACGCCCGTCCGGCGGTCGGATCGCCGTACCAGCGGACCCAGCCGGTCAAGCCGGCCCATCCCGTGGTCCCGGCGGATGCGCCCGGTGCCTTGCGGCTGCCGATCATCCCGAAACAGTCTGTGACGAAGCCGTAACGTAACGACAATACTTCTCGAGGTCGTCCGGGGAAATGAAAAAACCTCAGCGCCCGGGTGGCTGCTGAGGTTTGCGAGGCATTTCTAAAAGTGCCGAAAAAGGGAGCAGGTCCCTCGGGAACGTTTCCGCCCAAATCGTTTCCCGAGGGACCCACTCAAGCCGGGGTGAGGCGCCCGGCGCTTTGGGATCGGGTCACCAACCACAGCTGGCGACCCGAGCTCTTGGTCACTACCTTACATCCGATTTCCGGAGTTTCGAGTCCTTGCGAGTGGTTGTGACCACTCTGCGTGCTGATCGTAATGATCAGCTATTCGTCGCTCCAAGTAACCGGGTGGCGGTCTTCCCTGCGGTAACCGCCTCTGCACACATCAACGAGCCCATCTACGGGGGGTTACGAGGTTCCGGAGAAAATCCACAAACTTTTCTCCGGGGTCGCGGAGAGTCGCTGGAGCAGGTCACCCGCAGATGTTCCACGTGACGCCCGCCGCAGCCGTCCCGGGCGCGGCTGTCCTAGTGTGAGCCGACCGTTCGATGAGGCAGGAGAACCATGAGCGACATCCTGGACGTGGCACGTGAGCAGGTTCTGGAGCAGGGCGTCGGCCTGAGCCAGGAGCAGCTGGTCGAGGTTCTCCGCTCACCCGACGACCAGCTGCCGGAGTTGCTCGCGCTCGCGCACGAGGTGCGGGTCAAGTGGTGCGGCGAGGAGGTCGAGGTCGAGGGGATCATCTCGCTCAAGACCGGCGGCTGCCCCGAGGACTGCCACTTCTGCTCCCAGTCCGGTCAGTTCACCTCGCCGGTCCGGTCGGTCTGGCTGAACATCCCCGAGCTGGTCGAGGCGGCCAAGGAGACCGCGAAGACCGGTGCGACCGAGTTCTGCATCGTCGCCGCCGTCCGTGGTCCGGACGAGCGGCTGATGTCCCAGGTGAAGGCCGGCATCGAGGCGATCAACGCCGAGGTCGACATCAACATCGCCTGCTCGCTCGGCATGCTCACCCAGGAGCAGGTCGACGAGCTGAAGGCGATGGGGGTGCACCGCTACAACCACAACCTCGAGTCCGCGCGCTCGTACTTCGGCGACGTCGTCACCACGCACTCCTTCGAGGAGCGCTGGGAGACCTGCCTGATGGTGCGCGAGTCCGGGATGGAGCTGTGCTGCGGCGGTCTCGTCGGGATGGGCGAGTCCCTGGAGCAGCGCGCCGAGCTGGCCGCGCAACTGGCCGAGCTCGGCCCGCACGAGGTCCCGCTGAACTTCCTGAACCCACGCCCCGGTACGCCGTTCGGCGACCTGGAGATCATGGACGGCAAGGACGCGCTGCGGACCATCGCCGCGTTCCGGCTCGCGATGCCGCGCACGGTCCTGCGGTACGCCGGCGGCCGGGAGCTGACCCTGGGCGACCTGGGCACCCGCGAGGGTCTGCTCGGCGGGATCAACGCGGTCATCGTCGGCAACTACCTCACCACGCTGGGGCGGCCGGCGACCGCGGACCTCGACCTGCTGGCCGAGCTCAAGATGCCGGTCAAAGAACTCCAGAAGACCCTGTGACCGAGATCTACTGCGGCCATTGCGGCCGTGAACTCGCCGACGGCAGTCACGAGGACTGCCGTCGGGCTCTGTCACTGGAGCCACCGCGGTACTGCGCCGAGTGCCGCCGGCGGATGGTCGTCCAGGTCCACCCGATGGGGTGGACGGCCCGGTGCTCGGTTCACGGTGAACTGGCGTCGTACTGACCTCGACTAGGGTTGAGGCATGCCCGACTCCGCGCCACGCCTGCTGGTCGCTCTCTACGGACCGACCTCGGCCGGGAAGACCGGGGTGTCGATCGACCTCTGCCTGCGGATCCGGGACGAGCTCGGTCTCGAACCGATGGTCGTGTCCGCCGACTCGCGCCAGGTGTACCGGTACATGGACATCGGCACCAGCAAGACCACGCCCGAGGAGATGCGCGGCATCCCGCACACGATGATCGACGTCACCGAGCCGGTGCGGAAGCTGGAGCTGGAGACGTTCGTCGCCGAAGCGCGGCAGCACATGGACGCGTGCTGGGCGTCCGGCGGCGTCCCGGTGGTGGTCGGCGGTACGAGCGTCTACGTCCGCTCGCTGCTCGAGGGCTGGGAGGTGGACGCGGTCGCCGAGGCGCGGAACGCGATCCGTCGTGACTTCCCGCGCAGCATGGCCGAGGACGCGTACGCCGTCCTCGGCCGGCTCGACCCGAAGGCGGCCGGGAAGATCCACGCCAACAACTACGACGCGATCGTGAACGCGCTGGCGCATGCCATGGGCAACGATCCCGGCCGGGGCGGTCCGACGGTCGCGGCCCGGCAGGTCGTGCTCGGGGTGGACCGCCCGGCCGCGGACATCGACCGCCGGGTGGCGGCGACGTACGACAGCCAGGTCAGCCGCGGGCTGCGGGACGAGGTGCTCGGTCTCGACGAGCGGTACGACGTCCTCGCGCAGTACCGCCGGCTGGGTCAGAAGTCACCGAACCAGGTCGTCCACACGCACGGGTACACCGAGTGGTTCGACGTCGCGCTGGACCGCGGCAAGCCCGTCGACAGCCTGGGGGAGGCGGACCTGGCCGAGGTCCGCGAGCGGGTGGTCGAGCGCATCCGGGTGCACACCCGTCGCCAGCGGTCGGCGATTCCGAAGCTCACCGGCGTGCGGCTGGTGCGTGGTGCGGCCGACGCGTTCACCGCGGTCAAGGCCGCTCTGGAAGCCGGTCCCGTCGCTTCTGGCAAGCAGGCTTCTTCTTCTGGAAAGCAGGGCGCGGGCGGGCAGCGTCCTCGCCGCTCAGGTCGTAACAACCAACCCAGGCAGGGAAAACGCAGCCCGCGCCGCTGAGCCGGGTCAACGACTAACCCTTGCCCTTCCCCTTGCCTTTGCCCTGGTTGCCGCGCTTGTTCGGGTTGCCGCGACGGCGGGCGTCGCCCTTCTCGCCACCCTTGTCGCGGCCACGGCGCGCATCACCGCGCTCGTGCTTGCCCTGGGTCGACGGCCGGGCGTTCTTGTCGTGGCCCTTGGCCGGCTCCTGCTTGTCCTTGTCCTTGTCACCACCGCTGCTGCTGGACCGACCGAACAGACCCATGTCAGCGCCCCTGACCGTTGCCGCGCTTGTTCGGGTTGCCGCGACGGCGCGCGTCACCCTTCTCGCCACCCGCGTCCCGGCCGCGCCGCGTGTCGCCGCGCTCGTGCTTGCCCTGGGTCGACGGGCGGGCGCCGCTGCGGTGACCCTCGGCCGCCTGCTGCTGGTCGTCCTTCTTCTTGCCAAACGCCATGTGATTCCTTGTCGGTCAGAGCCGTTCGCGGCTGGTCGTCATCCGTTGCGTTCAAGCAGACGTTGCCGCCCGGCGGCCGGTTCCCTCGCTGTCCGGATCGCCGGAAACGTACCAACGGCCGGGGTTCATCCGGTGTTCAGCAACGTGTGCCCGCGGTTCGGTCGTGACCCGGCTGTTCGGATACAGTCCGGGTGTGGTCAACGTCGCCGCCGTCAACGTGCTGGCCGAGCTCGGTACGGCGACCTGGACGGTGCCGAAGGCGATCGCGTACGAGACCGCGCAGGAAGGTGTCCGGCAGGCGATCGGCTACTACACCCAGCTGATCGCGGCAGAGGAGTCCGCCGCCTCGCCGGATGCCGCGGCGATCGCCGGCTGGCGGGCTGACCAGCAGGCGTGGGTGGCGCGCGGGCAGGAGCTCACTCCGCTGGACACGCGCGCGATCAAGCGCATCCGCGCCGACGCCGACGACCTCCTCAGCATCGAGGACCCCGACGAGGACGACGACGAATCCGATGACGAGGACGATCTCGACGAGGCGGACGACGCCGGCGAGGGCGACGACTTCGACGAGGCCGGGGACGTCGACGACGACGATCAGGTGGGCGGGGACGACGAGGTGCTGGGGCGAGGGTGACCGACGTGTGGGGGACCGGACCGGCCGGGGACGACGACCGCTACCTGCTGGACGAGGCGGAGAGCGGGCGGATCTTCCGCGACCGGATCGTGCCCGACCAGCTGACCGGCGTACCGCAGGAGCAGCCGGTCGTGGTGTTCGTCGGCGGTCAGCCGGGCGACGGCAAGGCCACGATCACCGCGATGGTCAAGGCGGTCCTGCGTCGCCGCGGCCGTCCGGTCGTGCTGAGCGCCACCGCCTACGAGCCGTACCACCCACGGTTCCACGAACCCATCACCGACGTACCGACTACCGCCGGCCGGTACGTCGAGGCCGACGGCCGCCGCTGGCTCGCACTGGCCGAGGACGTGGTGATCCGGGAGCGGTACGACGCGATCCTCGAGACCGAGCTCATCGACCCTGAGGAGTTCGCCGCCTCCGCGCGACGGTTCAAGGAGGCGGGCTTCCAGGTCGAGGTCGCGATCCTCGCGATGCACGAGGCACTCAGCCGGTTCGGCGTACTCGAGCGGCACATGCGCGCCCTGGAGAACTTCGGCTTCGGCCGGCTCGCGATGCAGAGCGTCCACGACGCCGGGTACGCCGGGGTCCTGCGAGCCGCCGAGCTGGTCGACCAGGAGGGCTGGGCCGACCGGATCGCCGTACTGCGTCCGGACGGGCAGCTGATCTACGGCAACCAGCGCGACGCCGACGGCGAGTGGCAGCAGCCCGCCCGGTCGGTCGAGGCGATCACCTGGGAGCGGGACCGCCCGTGGACCGTGGTGGAGTCGCGGCACTTCCTCGAGACCGCCTCGCACGTCGGGCGGATCGGCCTCGCCGCACCGGTGCAATGGATCCGGGACGAGTCACTCGACGGCGCCAAGACGGTGACCGCCATGGCCCGCCCACGACTGCACCCCGACGCAGTCACGTTGCACATAGCAACCGCCGGCACCCAGCTTTAGGAGATCTCCGCCACCCGTGCCCCCGGGTGCGGGCCGCAGCTATTACCGTGGTGGCTCCTCAGGATGGAGGCGGACACGGTGTCACAGTCGGTCAATGCACGGCTACAGCGGGATTCGGAGCTGCTCTGGCACCCGTACTCCTCGCTGACCGAGCCCTCGCCGGTGCGGCTCGTGCGCGGTGCGTCCGGCGTTCGGCTGCAGTTGGACGACGGGGCCGGCGGCGTGGTCGAGGCGATCGACGCGATGGCGTCGTGGTGGTGCATGATCCACGGCTACCGCAACCCGGTGCTGGACGCGGCGGTGAAGAGCCAGGTGGACGACTTCAGCCACGTGATGTTCGGTGGGCTGACCCACGAACCGGCCATCCGGCTGGCCGAGCGGCTGGTGGAGATCACGCCGGATCCGCTGCGGCACGTGTTCTTCTGTGACTCCGGCTCGGTCTCGGTCGAGGTCGCGATCAAGCTCGCGCTCCAGTACCAAGTTGCCCGTGGCAACAATGGGCGGACCCGGATGCTGACCGTCCGCGGCGGGTACCACGGCGACACGTTCGCGCCGATGAGTGTGTGCGACCCCGTGAACGGGATGCATTCGCTGTTCACCGGAGCCCTGAAGGAGCAGGTGTTCGGACCGCAGCCGCCGGCTGGGTTCGACCGGCCGGAAGGTGATCCGGAGCTGCAGGCCTGGGCTGCGGCCGTGACCGACCTTGCCGAGCGGCATGCGGGCGAGATCGCCGCCGTCATCGTCGAGCCGATCCTGCAGGGTGCGGGCGGTATGTATCCGTACAGCCCGGCCTGCCTCCGGATCCTGCGCGAGCTCGCGGACCGGCACGGATTCCTGCTGATCCTGGACGAGATCGCCACCGGCTTCGGCCGGACCGGCACGCTCTTCGCCTCCGAGCACGCGGGCGTCGACCCGGACATCCTCTGCGTCGGCAAGGCTTTGACCGGCGGTTATCTGACGCTGGCCGCCATGCTGTGTACGGCGGACGTCGCGCAGACGGTCTCTGATGGGCCGGGGGGCGCGCTGATGCACGGGCCGACGTTCATGGCGAATCCGTTGGCGTGCACGGTCGCGCTCGCGTCGATCGATCTGTTGCTCTCACAGGACTGGTCGTCCCGGGTTGCCCAGATCTCGGCCGGATTGTCGGCGGGGCTGGCTCCCGCGACGTCGTTGCCCGCCGTCAAGGATGTGCGGGTGCTCGGCGCGGTGGGCGTCGTACAACTCGGTGGGCCGGTGGATCTGCCGCGGCTGACCGAGGCGGCGCTGCGGCGCGGGGTGTGGGTGCGGCCGTTCCGCGATCTGGTCTACACGATGCCGCCGTACGTGTGCACCGATGACGAGGTCGCCACCATCGCGGCGGCGATCACGGGTGCGGTGGAGGAGGCCGGCTGATGCTCGAGGACTGGCTCGCCCCGAAGGCCGCGGCGCTGGAGTCCCGCGGGCTGACCCGCCGGCTGCGCGCCCGGGCTGCCGGCGAGGACCTGATCGACCTTGCGGGCAACGACTATCTCGGCCTGTCCACCGATCCCCGCGTGATCGAGGCCGCCGCTGACGCTGCCCGTGTGTGGGGGACGAGCTCGACGGCCTCCCGGCTGGTCACGGGTACGACCGCGCTGCACGAGGAGCTGGAGACGGCGCTCGCTGCTTATGTGGGCCAGGAATCGGCGCTGGTGTTCTCGTCCGGCTATCTCGCGAACCTCGGCGTGGTCACGGCGCTCGGCGGGCCGGGCACGCTGCTGGTCTCCGACGACCACGTCCACGCGTCGCTGGTGGACGCCTGCCGGTTGTCCCGGTCACGGGTCGAGGTCGTTCCCCACAACGACGTCGACGCGGTCACCAAGGTGCTTGCCGAACGCAACGAACCGTACGCGCTGGTGCTGACCGAGTCCGTCTTCAGCGTCCTCAGCGACGAGGCCCCGTTGGCCGCCCTCGCCGCCACGGCCGCCGAGCACAACGCCGTACTCCTGGTCGACGAGGCCCACGGCCTTGGCGTCACCGGCGCCGGTCACGGCTCCGTCCACGCCGCGGGCCTCGCCGGCCTCGACCACGTCATCGTCACCATGACGTTGTCCAAGGCAATGGCCTCCCAGGGCGGCGTCGTCCTCGGCCCGCCGGTGTTGAGGAACCACCTCATCAACCGCTCCCGCCCCTTCATCTACGACACCGGCCTCACCCCCGCCTCCTGCGCCGCCGCCCTGGCCGCCCTGCGGGTGCTGAAGGCCGAATCCGACCGCGCCGCCGCCATCCACGCCGCCACTGCCCGCCTGTCCACCGCCTGCAACGTCCCCACCCCGGCCGGCCCCGTCGTCTCCATCCCGATGCCCGGCCCCCGCGAGACCGTCCGCGCCGCGGAGTTGTGCCTGTCGGCCGGCATCCGCGTAGGCAGCTTCCGCCCACCCTCAACCCCCGACGGCACCTCCCGCCTCCGCCTCACCGCCCACGCCGGCCTGTCGGCCGCCGACCTGGACCGAGCCTGCATCGTCATCCCGCACGCGATCGCCGAGGTCTCATGATCACCCTCATCACCGGCACTGACACCGGCGTGGGCAAGACCATCACCACAGCGGCTCTCGCCGTCCGGGGTGGAGCAGTTGCTGTCGTGAAGCCGGCTCAGACTGGTGTGCTGGCCGACGAGCCTGGCGACCTCGCGGATGTCGAGCGGCTGACCGGACTCACCGCGTCGCACGAAGGGGTTCGGCTTCGGGATCCGTTGGCGCCGACCACGGCCGCTCGGCGTGAGGGGGTTCCCCTGCCGAGCGTCGAGGAGCACGCCAAGTTCATCGACGATCTGGCTTCCAGGTACGACACCGTTCTCGTCGAGGGGGCCGGGGGACTGCTCGTCGGACTGGATGCTGAGGGCAATGACATCGCGGACCTGGCCAGGCACCTGACCACGCCGTTCGGGTTTGTTGTGGTGGTGCGGGCTGGGCTCGGGACGCTTAATCATGCCAGGTTGACGGTCGAGGCGCTTCGGGCGCGAGGGCTGCCGATCGACGGACTCGTCATCGGGTCGTGGCCGGTGGAGCCTGATCTGGCTGAGGAGTGCAATCTCGAGGATCTGCCGGCGGTGACCGGGGTGCCGGTGATCGGGCGGATTCCGGCTGATGCGGGGCGGCTTGGCCGGGAGGCGTTCACGAGTGCGGCGCCTGGTTGGTTCGGATGACGGGGTGCCCGGCGCGGTACGACGAGGAGCTCGGGTACTGGGTTGTCGACGACCCGGCGTTGGCGCGGGAGGTGCTGCTGGATCCGGGGACGTTCCGGCCGGACAACGCCGTACTGGCGCATACGCCGTTGTCGGTGAAGGCGTTGCGGGTGTTGTCGGGGGTGGGGTTCGCGTTGCCGCCGACGCTGGCGAACAACGCGGGGGAGTCGCACCGGCCGATCCGCGCGGCGGTGGCACGGTTCTTCAGTCCGGCGCGGGTGGCGGCGGTGGAGCCGCTGGCGCGCTCGCTGACGTCCGCGCGGGTGGACGCGGCGATTACGGCGTTGGAGCGTGACGGACAGGTCGACCTGGTTCAGGCGATCGCGGCCGAGCCGCCGGCGCTCGTCGTACTCGAGATGCTGGGGTTGCCGGAGGTCGACGTACCGGCGTTGAAGGCGTGGAGCCTGGAGTCGCTGGAGCTGTTCTGGGGATGGCCGGACGAGGACCGGCAGTTGGAGCTCGCGCATAGTGCGGCGGAGTTCTATGCGTGGCTGAGATCGCGTACGACGGCCGCCCGGAAAGCGCCCGGTGACGACCTGTTCGGGGTGCTCGTCGGACTGGGCCTCACCGACGAGGAGGTCTGTGCCGTCGGCTACTTCCTCCTGATCGCCGGCCAGGAGACCACCACCCAACTCATCTCCACAGCCTTCCACCGCACGCTGGGCCGGACCTTTGAACCTGCAGAGGTTGTCGAGGACGTATTGCGCGAGGCTTCGTCGGTGCCGACTTGGCGGCGGGTTACCGCCGGGCCTGCGGTCATCGGTGGTGTTGAGTTGCCTGCCGATGCTCCTGTTCTTCTCGGGCTGACGGGGCATGGTGGGCCGGCGGATCTGGCGTTCGGGGTGGGGATTCATCGGTGTCTCGGGGCCGGGCTGGCTCGGCTGGAGGCGCGCGTGGCGCTCGAGTGTGCGGCCGATCTGCTCAGCGCCGTACGGCTGGTGGAGGAGCCGCTGATGATCGACCTGCTCTCGTTCCGGGCGCCCAAGCGGCTGAAGGTGACTTCCGTTCGTAACGCGGAGTAACACTGCGGACAACCGGCCGCGCTAGCTTCGGCCGGGTGAGCTTCCCACCTCGCCGCCGGGTGCGGCTGTGGTTCGGCCGGCACCCGATCGCGGACTACATCGGCGACGCGGCCTCGGCCGCCCGCCACGAAGCCGCCATGCGCCGCCGCTTCCCGGGCCTCGAGATCACCAACGACCCGGTGCCGGTGAGCCGGGGACCGGCGGATTACAGCCCCGCTGACCTGCACCGATAGGCTTTGCAAGGTGAGCCGGGAAACTGCACAGCATGAGTTGGTTCTGGTCGTCGACTTCGGCGCGCAGTATGCGCAGCTGATCGCCCGCCGGGTCCGCGAGGCCAAGGTGTACTCCGAGATCGTGCCGCACTCGATGCCGGTCGCGGAGATGCTGGCGCGGCAGCCGAAGGCGATCATCCTGTCCGGCGGCCCCCAGTCGGTGTACGCCGAGGGCGCGCCACGGGTGGAGTCGGCGCTGTTCGACGCCGGCGTACCGGCGTTCGGGATCTGCTACGGGTTCCAGGCGATGGCGCAGACGCTCGGCGGCGAGGTCCGGCGGACCGGCCTGCGGGAGTTCGGGCGGACGCCGGTGACGGTGAGTGAGCCGGGCACGCTGCTGGCCGGCATTCCCGAGGACCTCAACGTGTGGATGTCGCACGGTGACGCGGTGCACGCGCCGCCGGCCGGCTTCGCCGTACTCGCGGGGTCCGAGGGCGCGCCGGTGGCAGCGTTCGAGGATCTGGACCGGCAACTGGCCGGCGTGCAGTGGCACCCTGAGGTCCTGCACTCGCAGGCCGGGCAGGCGGTGCTCGAGCACTTCCTCTACGACATCGCCGGCTGTACGGGCGACTGGACGACGACCAACGTGGTCGACGAGCAGGTCGAGCTGATCCGGCAGCAGGTCGGCGACAAGCAGGTCCTGTGCGCGCTGTCCGGCGGTGTGGACTCCGCGGTGGCCGCAGCCCTGGTGAGCAAGGCGATCGGTGACCAGCTCACCTGTGTGTACGTCGACCACGGCTTGCAGCGCGCCGGGGAGTCCGACCAGATCGAGAAGGACTTCGTCGCCGCGACCGGGACCCGGCTGGAGGTCGTCGACGCGGAGGACCAGTTCCTCGGCGCACTGGCCGGCGTGACGGACCCGGAGCAGAAGCGCAAGATCGTCGGTCGCGAGTTCATCCGCACCTTCGAGGCGACCGCCCGCAAGCTCGACGCGGACCGGCACATCGAGTTCCTGGTCCAGGGCACGCTCTACCCGGACGTCGTCGAGTCCGGCGGCGGCACCGGCGCGGCGAACATCAAGTCGCACCACAATGTCGGCGGTCTGCCAGACGACCTGCAGTTCTCGCTGATCGAGCCGCTGCGCACGCTGTTCAAGGACGAGGTCCGTGAGCTCGGCATCGCGCTCGGCCTGCCCGAGACGCTGGTCTACCGGCACCCGTTCCCCGGGCCTGGTCTGAGCATCCGGATCATCGGTGAGGTGACGCGTGAGCGGCTGGACATCCTCCGCGCCGCGGACCTGATCGCCCGCACCGAGCTGACCGCGGCCGGCCTGGACCGCGACATCTGGCAGTTCCCGGTGGTCCTGCTCGCCGACGTCCGCTCGGTCGGCGTCCAGGGCGACGGCCGTACGTACGGCCACCCCGTCGTCCTGCGCCCTGTCACCAGCGAGGACGCCATGACCGCCGACTGGGCCCGCCTCCCGTACGAGGTGCTCGAACGCATCTCCACCCGTATCACCAACGAGGTCGACGAGATCAACCGAGTCACCGTCGACATCACCAGCAAGCCCCCGGGCACCATCGAGTGGGAGTGATCACTCGCTGAGCTTGGCCTCCAGGGTGGTGGCTTCCTGGGGGCGGCCTTGGGTGTGGAGGCGGTCTACCAGGAGCCAGCCTGCGCGGTACCAGGGTTCGGTGCGCTCGGTGAGGGTGGGGAAGAGCTG
Source organism: Kribbella sp. NPDC048837 (assembly GCF_055586945.1). Classification (NCBI taxonomy): domain Bacteria; kingdom Bacillati; phylum Actinomycetota; class Actinomycetes; order Propionibacteriales; family Kribbellaceae; genus Kribbella; species Kribbella sp. NPDC048837. The sequence continues at coordinate 404,350 of NZ_JBVJHF010000004.1, read as the reverse complement.
TTCGAGGTACTTCTCGTCGGGGCCGTGTTCCGCGATGAGGAGGCGGGCGTTGAGGTGCTGGTCTTCGTAGCCGCCGCGTTCGTAGTGGTCGGCGGCTTGGGTTGCCTGCTGTACGGCCGTGGCCGCGTCTCCCTGGTGGAGGGCGATCATGGCCAGATCCCAGTGGATGCCGGCGGTCTGGAAGATGACGGGCTGCTCGGCTGACGGCAGCGTGTCCAGGATCGGACGGGCGCTCTCGGCCAACTCGACGGCCCGGGCGAAGTCGCCGGTGTAGCGGGCGGACTGGGCCGCCAGGCGGAGTGCTTGCACCTGGTCGATCGGCTGCCCCGCGGCAGCGCAGTACGACGCTGCACTCAGGAACACCTCGACCGCCTCGTCGTCCCGGTCGAGCTTCTCGAGCAGCAGACCCTCGTCCTGCCGGACCATCGCCAGCCAGCCCGGATGCACGTCAGCGGGCGCCGACGCCTGCAACTCGCGCAGCTTGGTCAGTGCGGACTCCAACTCGCCCAGAGCCTTGTAAGCATCGATCAGTACGCCGCGCGCATCGGCCAGCTCAGCCTCACCAGTGAGTGCCGGCAACGCCTCCTCACCCGTTTCCGCAGCCTCCAACGGCCGTCCGGTCAGCAAGTACGCGCGGGCCAGGTCCAACTGACACAGCGCCACATGCACTTCCAGACCGGGCGTCCCCACGGCCAGCGCGACCGCCTCGGCCAGGTCCTCGGCTGCCTCCGCGGGCCGGTCCAGCTCGAGCCGGATCCGTCCACGCTGCCGGTGGGCGAACGATCGCGGCAGGTCGTACGCCGTACTCACGCCAAGGGTCGCGGCCTGCTCCGCCTCCTCCATCCGACCGAGCTGAGCCAGCAGATTGCCCTGCAGGATCGCACCGCTCGCCCTGAGCTCGTTGTCGATGTCAGTGCGCGCCAGCATCGCAGTTAGCTCACGTACGGCGTCGTCGAACCGGCCGGCCTGCGCGTACATGGTCGCGAGCGACTCCTGCCACCCACCGCGGCGGTGTGGATCGTCGTTCTCGACCAGCCGGCGCAATGGCTCCTCCCCGGTCGCCAGGCCCTCGTCGACCTGGCCCAGCGAGCACAGCATCCGACCGATACGGCCGCGGTCGCGGAGTACCCGGACCTCTTCGCCGAGCTCGGCGTACAGAGCCAGTGCCTCGCGCCACGCCTCCAGTGCGACCTCGGGCTGGTCCTGCGCGACCAGACCGCGGCCGTCGAGCACACGGGCCCGGTCGAGGGAAGTCCACTCGGTCTCAGGGACCTCCTGCTCGAACGACTGCCAGGCCGCGATCGCCACCTCCGGACGCGCACCCTGCCAGGCATCCTCGGCCCGATCCAACCATCCACGCCCGCTGGCCGGCGGGAGTTCCTCGGCAACCTCGGTGCGCACTTGCTGACGCAACTGGGCTCGCCGGGCCGTCTCCGACAGTGGCAGGTACTCCACCCACGGCTCGGCGGTCAGCGTCGCCCGGATGACGTCGCTGCGATGCTTCGTCCCGTTCCGCGCGTCGAACTGCGCCGCCAACTCCAGCGAGCGCGCAGCCAACCGCTCGGCCAACTCAGCCGCCGGCACCGACTCGCCCGGCTGCCGGATCATCAACCCACCATCGACCCGGCTGAGTGCGAGCGACGCGCCCGCCGCGAACACCATCTCCGCGTACGGCGACGGCGGATCGGCCAGCTCGGCAGCGTGCCGCTCGATCAGCTCGACGGCCTTGAGCTCGTTACCGGTCCGGGCCAGGAACACCACGTGGTCCGCGTGCTCGCCCAGCTCGCCGACCCGCGCCCGCAGCAGCCGGTACGCCTTCCGGTGCGCGTCCACCGCCTCGGAATACATGCCCTCGGCAACATACGCCGGGAGCAGCGCGGTCAGCATCTGCTGCGGCTGCTCCGCGCAGGTCAGCTGCCCGTCCAGCACACTCACCGCCAGCGCGACGGCGTCCGCCGTACGTCCGACGCTGGTCAGGTGGTGCACCTTCGACGTCGGGTCGCAGCCGACACAGTCCGACAGGTGGTCGCGCGGCGCGGTCGACCACAGCCGGAACTGCTCGGCCGCCGTCTCCGCGTCACCGATGTGGTGCGCGACCAGCCACCGGTGCTGGTGAACGGCGTGCATGCTGTGACCACTCAGCCGCCACCGCCGCTCCATGTCGTCCAGTACGGCGTATGCACGTTCCAGCGGCACCTCCGGGAACTTGCTCAACGTGCTCGGCGCGTACTTGAAGCACCAGTGGAAGGTGTGCGCGTAGTCCCGGTAGCGATCGGGCGCCGCGTCCCAGTCCGCCACACACCGCGCGAACGGCACCAGCGACTTCCGCGGCTCGCCACCCATCACATACGCCGTCACGAGCGACAGCCGGCTGTAGAACGCCAGGTCGTCCTCACCAGCCGCATCGGCGCGCCGTACGACGTCCTCCAGCAGAGCGGACCGTGCTTTCCCGTACGGCGCACTCTCCGCCCGCTGCAGCCGGTCGATCAGTTCCTGGTTCATCGGGTCGGGTCCTCCTGCGTCGGAACGGCCTGATCCAGCAGACCAAGGAAAGAACGGTTCACCAGTGCGGAGTCCGCCGGACTGATCGGGTGGTAGCCGAGCATCAGCGCATGTCCGTACAGGCCTTCCACCGCGAGCTGTGTGAGCTCGCGGTCGTCCAGGGACGCCATCCGCCGTACCAGGGGACTGCGGTAGTTCAGGACCAGCTGCGGACGGCTGTCGTCGTGGGTGTCGAGTGCACCGAGCACTTCGGACCAGAGCGCGTCCGCACGGTCCTTGGTGGCTCTGAGCTCACTGGCGAACTGCGCGGACCGGTCCACGAGGTAGAGCGCGGGCAGCCCGGCCGGCTCGAACGCCCGGACCACCACCTCGCAGCCGACCGAGTCGAGCGCGTCCTGGGCGAGCTGGACGAACGGGCGCAGCCGTAGCTCGGTGTCCGGGTCCAGACTGTCGAAGTTGGTGCTCAGCTCGGTCGGATCGAACCGGGTGATGACCAGATCCGGTACGACCTCCGGCAGACGCTCGAGAAGCTCGCTGTCGTAGGTGTAGCCGCCGTTCACCACAGTGATCTGCTGCGCGGCCGCCACTGCTGCCAGCTGACGGAACTCCTCGACCGTGGCGACGTACCGGATCTCACCGCTGCGCTCCTGGAGCTCGGCGGTCGTCATCCGGCCGTGGTTGGTCTCGAAACGCAGCCAGCGGTGGGCCAGCCGCAGCATGTCGTCGTCATGCAGTGCGAGTGCCTTCACCCCGAGCTGGTGGATGCCGAGGAACCGGTCCAGCTTGGCGGGGTCCGTGTTGCCGAGGCGGACCAGCCAGCCGCGCAGTTGCGCACCCAACGCCTCCCGAGTGGCTTCGAGGTTGCCGTCGTCGAAGAGTGCCTCACGGCTCGCGGTCGGCCGCAGCTCGGACGTGTCGATGACCGCGCGGACGAAGAACGCCCAGTCGGGCAGGAGTCCTTCGACGTTCTCGGCGAGCAGCATCCGCTTCAGATACACGCGATGCGTCGGCCGCTCGGCCGGGTTGGCGGCGAACGGCAGGACGAACGCGACACCGGTCAGCCCGGCCGCCGGATTGTTCAGGTGGATCACGTCGAACGGTGTGAACCCGAGCTTGTCCTGCGCATAGCCGAGGAGGTCGGCCCGGCTGCCTTCCCAGGGCGCCGTGCCGTCGGTGACCGGCTCACCGTCGACGCGGATCTCGATCGGCAGCAGTGCGCCGAACAGACGGATCAGCTCGACGACGGTGGCCTTCTTGTACCACTGCTCGGCACCGCGTCGCGCCTTGAGGGTGACCGTCGTACCCGGCTCGGACCGGTCCGCCGTGGTGGCGATCGTGTAGCGGCCGTCCGCCGTACCGATCCAGTGGGTGGCCGGGCCGCCCGCCGGTTGGGTGAAGACCTCGATCTCGTCCGCGACCATGAAGGCCGACAGCAGCCCGATACCGAACTGGCCGAGGAACTCGGTCCGGGCGAAGCCGATCTCGTCCCGCTTCGAGCTGCGGCCGATCGTTGCCAACAGCTCGCGAACCTCGTCCGGCGTGAGGCCGATGCCGGTGTCGGAGATGCTCAGTACGTCGTCGGCCGTCCGTACGTCGATCCGCTGCGGCGCCCCGGGGTCGGTGGCCCGGCGCGCGGTGATCGCGTCGACGGCGTTCTGCAGCAGCTCGCGCAGGTACACCCGCGGGCTGCTGTACAGATGGTTGCTCAGCAGGTCGACGATCCCGTGCAGATCGACCTGGAAGTTCTCACTCACCGATTCCCCTTCCCCATGGCGCCGGAACAACCTACGGCATCGCGGTGTCCGGCGCCCGGGGAAGGGATCGATCAGCCCGCGACCAGCTTGATCGAGTTGATCGGGGTCAGGTCGTAGTTGTTGGCCGTGTACTCCGGGTAGTACCACGGGCAGTCCGTGCCGCTGTAGGTCTTGCACAGGTAGGCGCTCGCGCCGCCGTACTGGTTGTTGAAGACCATGTGCACGCCGACCTGGTTGACCAGCTTGTGCACCCCGTAGCTCCAGTAGATGTCCGACGGGTGCCCGTTGTTCCAGCCGGTGTCGCGCGGGTAGATGCAGACCGCGCCGTACGGGCAGCCCTGGTAGGTGCCGCCGGTGACCTTCATGGGTGTGGCGGCCTCGCCGGCCTGCGCGGCCGGCGCCGTCACGGTCGCCATCGCCAACGCGCCGGTGGCAAGGCCGGCGCCGACGATGGCCTTGATGATCTTTCGCATGATCTCCCCTTGATCTGCTGCCCCCTGGTGGGGCGCTGCCCTCAGCTTCGGTCGACGCGAGCTCCGCCCGCCGGGGGTTTCGGGCCCGCCCGAAGGGGGCCGGCCGCCTTTCGGGCAACGCCGAAAGGAGTTGTCGGCAACTGTTCGCTCCGAGTTGGTGACGGCGGGTGGCGTCCGGCGCTACTTTGGGAAGGTCTTGGGGAGGACGCGATGACGCTGACGGTGGGGACCTTCAATCTGAACAATCTGTTCGACCGGTGGAACTTCGAGGGCGCGCTCGACGTGCTCGCGAGCGGGACCAGTTCGGTGCCGGCGACGTACACCTTCGACGACGAGCACCGGCGCCGGCTGCAGCTCGACGGGCACGGGAAGCTACTGGTCGCGAAGAAGCCGGAGGACACCAACCGGGTGGCCGAGCGGCTGCTCGCCGCCGACGTCGACGTCTGGGTGGTGCAGGAGATCGAGAACGTCGACGTCCTGCGCGAGTTCAACCGCGAGCACCTGAACGGCAGCTACCCGAACGTGATGGTGATCGACGGCAACGACTCGACCCGGTTCATCGACATCGGCATCCTGTCCCGGCGGCCGCTCGGCGGGGTGACGAGCTACCAGCGGGTCTTCCATCCCGACGTACCCGACCGGCCGATCTTCTCCCGCGACCTGGTCGAGGTGGAGGTCCTGGACGCGCGCGGGCGGAAGGTGCTGACCGTGTTCGGCACGCACCTGAAGTCGAAGTTCGTCGACTTCACCGTGCCGGACCCGGTGGCGGCCGCGGCGGCGGCACAGCTGCTGCGGACGCGGCAGGCGGAGACGATCGTGCGGATCATCGCCTCGCGGACGAGCACTCGGCAGCGGTTCCTGCTGTGTGGGGACATGAACGACACACCTGATTCGCCTGCGCTGGTGGCGTATGCGCAGTCCGGGCTGATCAGTGCGCTGACGTCGCCGACCGAGGTGGGCATGGTCAAGACGACGGTCGCGTTGCCGGCGAGTCCGGCGTGGACGTCGACGTTCAAGGCGTCCGGGCAGCCGCGATCGTTCGATCTGATCGACCAGATCTGGCTGTCGAAGGCGTTGGCGCCGCGGCTGCAGGGGGCGTTCATCGGCCGGCGGAAGAAGCTCGCCCGGGACGGGACGGATCACGATCCGGCGTGGATCTCCCTTGATCTATAGGCGTTCGCGGGCGGTGTGCTCGATGCCGTCGAGGAGGCGGTCGAGGCCGTAGCGGTAGGAGTCGGCGGCGGCCTCGCGGGTGCTCGACTGGTAGCCGTTCGCGTTCCAGATCGTCGTCATCGCGGGATGTCTTTCGACGTCGAAGTACGTCTCCCACAGCTCGCTGCGCTCGTACCACCAGGCGTCGTTGCTCTGACCGGTGGCGCGCTCGATCAGTTCGCTCTCCGCTTCCAGGCCGGCGGCGGAGTCGACGTACGTCGTGATCGCGAGCGCCGCCGTGTTGGTGTCGGACGGGCTGAGGCCGGTGTGGAGGAGTGCGGACAGCAGGTACTCGCGGGCGGCCAGCATGCCGGGGCCGACCGGCGGACGGACCGTGGACACCTGACTCAACCAGGGGTGCCGGTGGAACATCGCGCGGGTCTGCACGGAGTAGATCTCCACCTGCTCGCGCCAGTCGCCCGGCCTTGGCTCACCTGGAGCGGGCAGGTCGCGTTCACCGAGCACCTGGTCGACCATGAGGTCGAGAAGCTCCTCTTTGGACGGCACGTAGGTGTAGAGCGTCATGGTCCCGACACCTAGCTCCTTGGCGACCCCGCCCATCGAGGCTGCCGTCAGCCCTTGCTCGTCGGCCAGCCGGATCGCCGCCAGCACCACGCCGTCGACGTCCAGCGAGGGCCGCCGGCCCGCACCGCGCCGGCGCTCGGCGGGCGGGCTGGGCTGTTCGCTGGTGTCGTCAGGGTCTGTCGGCTTGCGGTGATTGCGCCACAGCAGTGCCAGCGTCCGCTCCGGCTGCCCTTCACCACTCCGCCGCATGATCACAGGCCAACCATAGGCGCCAGCTCGAATTCTCGTATAGCCTACGAGAATTGATGTCGACGGGAGAACCGCATGACGATCCTGGTGACCGGGGCGACCGGGAGTGTGGGGCGGCTGCTGGTGGACGAGCTGGTGGCGGCGGGCGCGCCGGTGCGGGCGTTGACGAACAACCCGGTGCGGGCGGCGTTGCCTGAGGGGGTCGAGGTTGCCCGGGGGTATCTGGGGAAGCCGGCGACGTTGCCTGCCGCGCTGGCCGGCGTCGACACGGTGTACCTCGCGCCACTTCCGGCGTCCGTGGACGACTTCGTCCGGTGCGCGCAGGAGGCCGGCGTACGGCGGGTCGTCGTACTGTCGGGGGAGCCGGCCGACTACGAGGCGCAGGGGGATCCGTCGACGTGGCACTACTACCGGATCGAGCGGGCGATCGAGGCGGGCGGGTTCGACTGGACGTTCCTGCGGCCGGGGCAGTTCATGAACAACACGCTGGACTGGGCGCCCTCGATCAAGGCGGAGGGTGTCGTACGAGCGCCGTACGCCGGGGCCGTGCAGACGCCGATCGACCTCGGGGACATCGCGGCGGTGGCGCGCGTCGTACTGCTGTCCTCGGACTACGGCGGTGAGAAGTTGACCATGAGTGGGCCGGAGGGGCTCACGCCGCCGGAGCAGGTCGCGTCCATCGCGGCGGCGATCGGGCGGGAGGTGAAGTTCGAGGAGCTGACGCCGGGGGAGTATCTGGATCGGCTCGCGCCTTCGGTCGGGCTCGAGGTGGCCCAATGGTTGCTGGACGGCTTCCGGATGATGGCGGAGTACCCGATGAAGCCCGAGCCGACGGTGCCCTTGCTGACCGGGCGTCCTGGGGTGACGTATCGCGAATGGGCGGTCGCGAACGCTGCGGCCTTCCGTTGAGGCTCCGGCTTGAATGGCTGGCGAACATGTGTTCGACTGTAGTGCATGAGGTGGGCCGGCCAGCAACTCGACGTGGAGACCCCGGGGACGTTGCCCGGGCTGGGGTCGATCGCGGGCCTGGTGCGATCGGTGACCACACCGGAGTTCCAGGGCATCACCTTCCATGAGGTGCTCGCCCGCTCCGCGCTGAACTCAGTGCCCGGTACGTCGCTGCCCTTCAACTGGACCATCAATCCGTACCGCGGCTGCACCCACGCCTGCCGCTACTGCTTCGCCCGCCCCAGCCACAAGTACCTCGAGCTCGACCAGGGCGCCGACTTCGACCAGCAGATCGTCGTGAAGACCAACGTCGCCGAGGTCCTCCGCCGCGAACTCGCCCGCCCGTCCTGGTCCCACGAACAAGTTGCCCTAGGCACCAACACCGACCCCTACCAGCGCGCCGAGGGTCGCTACCGCCTGATGCCCGGCATCATCTCCGCCCTCGCCGAGTCCGGCACGCCCCTCTCCATCCTCACCAAGGGCACCCTCCTCCGCCGGGACCTCGGTTTGCTGGCCGCGGCCGCCGAGCAGATCCCCGTAGGCATAGGCATCTCCCTGGCCCTGGGCGACGAGGAACTCCGCCGCCAGGTAGAACCCGGCGTCCCCTCCGTCCGCGGCCGCCTGGACCTGATCCGCGCCATCCGCGAAGCCGGCCTCCCCTGCGGCGTCATGGTCGCCCCCGTCCTCCCCTGGCTCACCGACTCCACCGACCAACTGGACCACCTCTTCGCCGACCTGGCCGCCGCCGGCGCCACCGGAGTAACCACCCTCGTCCTCCACCTCCGCCCCGGCGTCAAAGACTGGTTCATGACCTGGCTGGCCCAAACCCACCCGCACCTGGTCCCCCGCTACGAATCCCTCTACGCCCACAATGCCTACGCCGCCCCCAGCTACCGATCCGCCTTCGAACAAAAAGTCCGCCCCCTCCTACACAAACACGGCTTCGCCCGAACCTCCTCCCACAGACCCGACCCCCTCCCCCACAGCCCTACCCAGCCCGGCCGTACCCTCACCCAACCCCGCGGCATAGTTGACGCCCCCGGCCCCAACTCCACCTCCGACTCCGCCACCGGCTGGGGCGAACCCAACCCCACGACCCGCCGCTTCCACCCGCCCCCCAAACCCCCCACCCCAAAACCACCCCCAACCCAACAACCCCTCTTCTAGCCGTGCAACGGTCCGTCCAACGCGGCAGTGAAGTCCTCTCCGATGCCCCGCACGCGCTGCGCGAAGTGGCGAGCCTCGCCGTCTGGGGCGAGCCATGCATCCCGATCGATCAACGCGTGACCGGAGAGCGCACCACGACTCGTTCGCAGCCGATCCGGGGAGCGTCTTCAGGTGAGCCTGCGACTCAGGAAATGCACGCCGGCGCAGGCGGTCGGTTGATGCTTGGAGGGGCGGGGCGAGGTGTCATACTCCGGGCACGAAAACGACGGTTCGACCCAGATCAGAGGACCGCATTGTGGATGCTCGTAGATCGCGGGACTGGGCGGAGTGGGTGGATGTTGAAGCCCGTCTGCCTTGGCTCACAACGGGGCCGTACTTTCTGGAGACCAGGGATCTGGAAGCGACACTGCTGGGCCTTGAGAGCCTCGGCTTCCGGGTAGTCACTGCGCGAGCTCCTGAGGACGGTGATCTCGAGGAGCGCCTGCTCATTGAATTGACTGGGCTCCTAGGGTTCTCGGCTCTTGGCGCGGGTTCCTGGGCCGCCTTCGGTGACCGGCTCTGGAACCTGCTCACGGAGTCGTGGTATCCGCCGGTAGCAGTGGTGATCGAGGGATCCGATCGGTTGATGCAGAAGAACCTTCATGCCTTCGTGAGGTGCGTACACAATCCGGTCTCCCTGACCGAGGGAGTCGGCCTCGCGGAGAACCGCGCACAGCGCCAGGTGGAGTTCCTCTTCGTGGGGGACTGGGCGTAACGGCCGCCGCCGAACCGATAAGCGTTGCACCGCCGCCCCGGCGCCATGACTGCAGACTCGACCGCTGTTCGGCATTGCCTGGGTAGGTAAGGTCAGTCCGAACAAGGATGCTCTGGCCCCTCGGATCGGGACGGCGTTTACTCCATGAACCAGGCCGATGCCGGCGATCGGCTGTCGAGAGAACTCGTGTCGCTCGTTGCCCATCTGACCCAACCTCTTGGTGCCGTCTCCGAGACGCTCGTGCGGCAAGCGCAGGCTGCGACGGTCGTTCGCTCCTCCGGAATGATGATCGATCTGCACGTGCCAGCCGACGAGCAGTCGGTCGAGCTCGGCGATGGTCCTACGCCTACGCGGGCCCTCGTGTACGCCGAGAACGATCTGGTCGGCGAGTTGCTCCTGTGGATTCGAAGTGGGCGGCTGATCGGGCTGGAACAAGCATGGTTCACCGACGCGGCACCCACGGGTTGGCCCTCGCCGGCGGATGTCCGGGTTTCCTAACTGCCAACTTGCGGGTGGTTGCTGCACGTCGACTTGGAGGGTGGCAAGTGGTTGAACAGATTCGCGTTCCGATCGCGGTGCTCAAGCAGGCGGCGGAGATCTTGCTGGAGCATGTGGAGGAGCTTGAAGGGGAGTTCGTCTCGGTTGAGAAGGACTACTACTGGACGATTGCACCTGAGCAGCTCTACGACGTGTTGCATGAACCGTCGGACCTGACGGTTGGTCAGCTCACGGAATGCCTGGACAACCTCAACTCACTGGTTGCCGATCCGACAGCCGCCACGTCCTATGGGTTGGTCTGGCTGGCCGCCCTTGCGCGAGCGGTCGGACAGAGCGTCGTGAGGTGATGTGCGTCCTCCTCGGCTCCATGCGATCGTCTAGGGCGCAGTCGGATGGTCGGTCTGTCTGCGCTGCATCCAATGCGCAGCTGCGGGTGAGTGTGGCTAGCGGCGCGATGGCCTGCGAGTGCCGCAAGCCGCGTGCACGTGATGTAGGAGCGGGCTAACGGCGGCGTGGTGTGTCGGCGGTTGGCGGGAACACTTGCGGTCGAGCGGGCCGCGGTAGCTCGTGCAGGAGTCGTAGGCACTGGGGTCGTCCTGACGGATCGACAGTGCCGGAACGCAGTGCAGTTGAGGAAGCGGCGGTAGCCGCGTGCTAATGGGTGGGTGGGAGCGACCGGCGTAGCACGCGACGTAGGAGCGCGCGTAGCGGGCGCGTGGGGTGGCCGAGTTACGGGAGGGTGAGGATTTCGGGGCCGTTCGGGGTGATGGCTACGGTGTGTTCGGCGTGGGCGCCTCGGGAGTGGTTGGCGGAGCGGAGGGTCCAGCCGTCTTCGTCGATGAGGTAGGTGGTGCCGGGGGCGGACCAGAACCAGGGTTCGATGGCGAAGACGTGGCCGGCGCGGAGCTTGAGGCCTCGGCCGGGGCGGCTGCCGTTGGGGACGTGGGGGTCTTCGTGCATGCGGCGGCCGATGCCGTGGCCGCCGAAGTCGAGGTTGGTGCCGAGGTTGGCGGCGTGGCCGATGCGGCCGATGGCGGCGCCGATGTCGCCGAGGCGGTTCCCGTCGACGGCGGCTGCGATGCCGGCGGCGAGGGCCTGTTCGGTGGTGGCGATGAGTTCGAGGTCTTCGGGGCGCGGCGTACCGACGCAGAAGCTGGTGGCGGCGTCCGCGCACCAGCCGTCGACCGAGGCGCCGCAGTCGACGTTGAGCAGGTCGCCGTCCTGGAGTTCGAGGTCGGTCGGGAGGCCGTGCAGTACGGCGTCATTGACCGAGGTGCAGATGACGCCGGTGAACGGGATCGTCGCGAAGCCGGGCTGGTAGCCCTCGAACAAGGACTCCGCGCCGGCCGAACGGAGTACGTCGCGAGCGACCTCGTCGAGCTCGCGGAGGGAGACGCCGACCGCGGCTTCCTTCTTCACGGCCGCGAGGGCGTTGGCGACGACGCGGCCGGCGGCGCGCATCTGTTCGATCTCTGCCGGCGTCTTCAGCTCGACCATGGGCTGCTTCCTCAACTTCACGGGATAGTTATACCGGTACTATTATCACGCCTATGGTCCGACCACCTCTTTCCAGCTGGGATCGCGAACGCGGTCGTCACCTCGGTCGCCTGCTCCGCGAGGCCCGGGGTGAGCGCAGCATGGTGGACGTCGCGGCCGCCTGCGGGGTCTCCGTCGACACCTTGCGCAAGATCGAGACCGGCCGCATCCCCACGCCGGCGCTGTTCACCGTTGCCGCCGTCGCCGCCACGCTGAATCTCTCGCTGGACACCTTGGTCGCCGCCTGCCATGACAACCACGCCGCCGACGCTCCGCCGGACAGCTCCGGCCTGATCGCCTGAGTCACCTGTACGGCGTGGCTTCGAAGGTACTCGCGCAGATCGCCGACACCCTCTCTCTGAAGGCCAACTAAATGCGGCGTCCCGGCGTCTCCTGAGCAACTGGGGTTAAGGCTTGGGGGACTGGGATGGCGGTACGACGACGTACGGTGCTCGGGGGACTGCTTGTCGGAGCCGGAGTACTGGCGACAGCTGGGTGTATCGCGGACACAGCAGCGGACACCGGCAGTGGCGAAAAGCCTGGTCAGCCAGGTCAGGCTGGCGAGAACGGAAGCGCCGGATCCCAAGCAGGTAAGGCGAATCGGCCCGACCGCATCACGGTGGTGGCAACCGGCGACGTGCTGTTGCACGAGCGCCTCTGGACGACCGCCAAACGCGACGGCAGGGGCGGCGCCTGGGACTTCGCGCCGCTGATGAAGAGCGTGAAACCGCTGGTCCAGGACGCCGATCTCGCGATCGCGCACCTGGAGACGCCGCTCGCCCCGCAAGGCGGCCCGTACCACGGCTACCCGCTCTTCCAAGGTCCGCCGCAGATCGCCGCCGCCCTGAAGCAGACCGGCTACGACCTCTGCACCACGGCCAGCAATCACAGCTTCGACGGCGGCGCGGCCGGTGTCGATCGGACGCTGAACACCCTGGACAAGGTTGGCCTCCGGCACGCGGGAACGGCGCGTTCGAGGACCGAGGCGGAGACGCCGACCATCGTGGACGTCCAAGGTGTGAACGTCGCGTCGCTGTCGTTCACGTTCGGCTTCAACGGGCTGCCGTACCCGAACGGCCAGACTTGGCGCGCCGCCGAGCTGGACGCGGCCACGATCAGCCGGAAGGCGAAGGAGGCCCGTGAGCAGGGTGCGGAGATCGTCGTGGTCAGCTGCCACTGGGGTACGGAGTACTCCTCGAAGCTCAACGACCAGCAACGCGAGCTCGCGCCACAACTGCTTGCCGACAGCAACATCGACCTGGTGATCGGTAATCACGCGCACGTCGTGCAGCCGATGGAGCAGATCAACGGGAAGTGGGTCGCCTATGGTCTCGGCAACCTGGTCGCCGCCCACCGCGAGCCCAACAGCATCAAGGCCGAGGGCCTCCTGACCCGCTTCACGTTCGCCCGCGACGGCGACCGCTGGACCACCGAGCAGGCCGGGTACGCGCCGCTCCTGATGACGGACGTGTTGCCGGTCCGCGTCCTCGACGTACGGCGTGAGCTCGCGAAGGGCGACTCGGTGGCGAAGCGGAGCCGGCTCGAGTTGGCACAGAGTCGTACGGCCGAGACCGTCGGAGCACTCGGAGCGACGCCGACGGCGTTGTGACCAGGAAAATGCTTTGAGCCAAAGCAGCAATGCGGTCTAGGGTCGCCGCATGATTACGTACTTCGTGATGGTCCGTCGTGCCCGGCTCCGGGCAGGCGAGGGGTGCCTGGGGATGGCATCCGCTCGATAGTCGCTGGGCCCAACGGGTCGTGGACGCGGCCGGGGTCAGACCCGGTGAACTCGTCCTCGACGTCGGGGCCGGACTCGGTGCGCTGACCGCACCGCTCGTCCAGGCCGGTGCCCAGGTGGTCGCCGTCGAACTCCACCCACAGCGGGCCGACCGGTTGCGTCGGAGGTTCGCGGACGCGCCGGTGACGGTGGTCCGTGCCGATGCCGCGGATCTGCGGTTGCCGGCCCGGCCGTTCCGGGTGGTGTCGAGTCCGCCGTACAACGTCTCCACCGCACTGCTGAAGCGCTTGCTGGCACCGGGTTCACGCCTGGTGTCGGCGGATCTGGTGCTGCAGCGGCAGGTGGCGAATCGGTGGGCTCGCGGTGACGCACCGGGGGCGAACCGGTGGTTCCGGCACTACGACTCCTCGATCGGGATTCGCCTTCCCCGCAAGGCTTTCACCCCGCCTCCGCATGTCGACTCAGCAGTCCTCGTACTGCGCAAACGGTAGAAACGCCCCCACCCAGGCGGGTGGGGGCGTTTCTGTCAGCCGTGCCAGGAGTTCCACAATGCGGCGTACGAACCCTGCCGAGCGACCAGCTCGTCATGACTCCCCAGCTCCGAGATCCGCCCGTCCTCGACCACCGCGACTCGATCCGCATCATGAGCCGTGTAGAGCCGGTGCGCGATCGCGATCACGGTCCGCCCGTCCAGCACGGCCGCCAACGATCGCTCCATGTGCCGAGCCGCGCGCGGGTCGATCAACGAGGTCGCCTCGTCCAGCACCAGCGTGTGCGGATCCGCCAGGACCAGCCGCGCCAGCGCCAGTTGCTGCGCCTGCGCCGGCGTCAGCGCCAGCTGACCGGACCCGACACGAGTGTCCAACCCGTCCGGCAGGGCCTCCGCCCACTCCCGCGCGTCCACCGCCTCGAGTGCCGAGAGCAACTCGTCGTCCGAGGCCGAGGGCCGCGCCATCGACAGGTTGTCCCGCAACGTCCCGACGAAGACGTGATGCTCCTGCGTCACCAGCGCGACCTGCTTGCGCAGCTCGTCCAGCGGCAACTCGGTCATCCCGACCCCGCCGACCGTGACCGAACCGGTCCGCGGCGGATGGATCCCCGCGACCAACCGGCCCAGCGTCGACTTCCCGGCCCCGGACGGACCCACCATCGCGATCCGCTCACCGGGCTGGATGGTCAGATCCACGCCATGCAGTACGTCGCGGCCGTCGACGTACGAGAACCGTACGTCGCGCGCCTCGACCAGCTCGCCGGCCGGTGAACGGCCCGACGGCGTCCGGTCGTCCGGTACGTCGCTGATCCCGAGCAGCCGTGCGAACGCGGCACCACCCGACTGCAGCTCGTCCATCCAGGAGATCAACCGGTCGACCGGATCGATCAGCTGGTTGACGTACAGCACGCCGGCCGTGACCGCGCCGAGCGAGACATGCGCGCCGAGGTGCAGCCAGCCACCGAACAGCAGCGTCCCGACGACCGGCACCAGATACCCGACCTCGACGACCGGGAACCACACCGTCCGCAGGAACAACGTGTACCGCTCGGCGAGGTACGAGCCGCGGATGTCCGCATCGCCCTGGCGGACGCGGTCGTCGTACCGCCGGAGGGCCTCGACCGTCCGCGCGCCCTCGACCGTCTCGGCCAGCGAGCTGGTCATCTGGGCGTACGCCGCGTTCTCCCGCAGGTACCCGTCCTTGGCGCGGCGCAGATACCACTTCGTGCTCAGCCAGAGCACCGGCACCATCGCGACCAGCGGCACGAGCACCCAGACGCCGACCAGCACCGTCGCCACGACCGTGAACAGCACCGTGACGAACGCGATGATGGTCTCCGGTACGGCGAACCGCACCGTCCGCGAGAGGGTGTCGACGTCCCGCGAGGTCCGGGACAGGAGGTCGCCCGTGCCGGCCCGCTCGACCGTGCCGATCGGCAACGCGAGCGCGTTGTCGACGAAGTCCTCGCGCAGCTCGGCCAGCACCTGCTCGCCGAGCGCGAACGACTTGAACCGGGCCCAGCGGGTCAGCAGCGACTGCGCCACGACGAACACCGCGATCACGACGATCACCTGGTTGACCTTGGCCGCGGTCGTCCCGTTCTGGACGTCCTCGACCAGGCCACCGATCAGCCGCGGCGCGGCGAGGCCGGTGACCGCCGCGAGCGCGTGCAGCAGCAGCGCGACGAACAGCGTCCGCGGGTGCCGACGGGCCAGCCGCCGCGCGTGCCGGCGGATCTCGGTCGGCCCGGCCACGGGCAGGATCTGCCTCATCTCAGCACCTCCTCGGCTTCGGTCTCACGGGTGACGGTCCGGCGGTAGCGCGGATCGGTCTCGAGCAACGCACGGTGATTGCCCGAGGCAACGACACGGCCGGCGGCGACGAAGATGACCTCGTCGACGCGGTCCAGCAGCAGCGGGCTCGCGGTCAGGACGACAGTGCTCCGGCCGGACCGGTGCTCGCGCAGCCGGTCCGCGATCCGCGCCTCGGTGTGTGCGTCGACCGCCGACGTCGGCTCGACCAGCACGAGCACGGACGGGTCGGCGAGCAGCGCCCGCACGAGCACCAGCCGCTGCCGTTGGCCACCGGAGAACGACCGGCCCTTCTCCTCGACCTCGGAGTCGAGCCCGTCGGTCAACGCGACCAGCACGTCCTCGGCCGACGCCGTACGCATCGCGGCCATCACTTCGTCATCGGTACGACGGCCGTCCGGGTCGAGCTCGGACCGCAGGGTTCCGGTGAACAGCTGTGAGCCGGTGTCGCTCACCAGGATCCGCTCGCGGATGTCCGCACGGGTCGCGCTGGCCAGCGTCACTCCGCCGTACCGCACTTCGCTCAGGTCGTCGTACCGACCCAGGCGGTCGGCCAGCTCGGCGTAGCTGTCCGGCTCGGCGGAGACGATCGCGGTGAGCAGACCGTCGCGCGCACGAATGCCGGAGACCGGATCGACCAGGTCGCCGCGCTCCGGCAGGCGGACCGCGGTGATCGGCTCGGTGATGTCGGGCTCCAACGCCAGCACGCGGATCACTCGGCCCGCCGCGACCAGACCGCGCATCAGCTGGTTGGCGAACTCGGTGGCAGTGCGGAGCGGCAGCACCAGGAACGTCGCATAGCCGTAGAAGGCGACCAGTGAGCCCGCGCTGAGGTCACCGCGCAGCGCGAAGTGCGCGCCGAGGCCGACCACCAGCACCACGAAGATGCCGGGCAGCAGCACCTGCGCCGCGTCGAGCACGGACTGGATCCCCGCGACGCGGACACCCGCCTGCCGGACCTGCTGCGACTCACTGCGGTAGCGCCGGGAGAAGGACTCCTCGCCGCCGATTCCGCGCAGCACCCGCAGACCGGCGACGATGTCGGAGCCGAGCGAGTTCAGCTCGCCGACCGACTCGCGCTGCGCGGACTGCCGCTTGTGCAGCGGGCGCAGCATCGGGCCGAGGGCCAACAGCATCACGGGCACGCCGATCAGCACTACCAGGCCGAGCGTGGTCGACTGGGAGAGCAGGATCACCGCGACCACGACGAACGCGACGATCGCACCGGTGAACCGGGCCGAGATCTCCATCAGGTTGCCGATGTAGGACAGGTCGCCGGCGCCCACGCTGACCACCTCGCCGGTGGCCAGGTGCTTGGGCAGCGTGGCGCCGAGGTCGGCCGACTTCCGGGTGACGACCTGGACCGTGCGGTACGCCGCGGTCAGCCAGTTGGTCACCGCGAACCGGTGCCGCATGATGCCGGCCAGCGCCTGCACCACGCCGACCGCGAACAGCGCGGCGGTCCACTGCAGCAGCGCCTTCCCGTCCTTCGCCGCGATGCCCTGGTCGATCGCCAGCCCGAGGATCGCCGGGATGAACGCCTGCGCGGCCATCCAGAGGATGCCGAACGTCATCCCGCCGGCGAGCGTAGGCGTCTGCCGCCGCGCCACCCACCACAGATAGCGGGCCGGCGAACGGTGATCGGGAACGCCGGGATCGGCGACGGGAAGTTGTCTCATAGCCTTCCCAGGCTAGGTGCGGCCACCGGCACTCCGCATGCGAATTACCGGCTCCGGTGACGGTCGGTAGACCTTCACCTTGCGTTGGGCAACGAGTTCCCGGTGGGCAATGTCCGGCCCCTGTCCTGGAACCATGCTGGTGATCGCGCATCGGGGAGCGAGTGGCTACCGCCCGGAACACACGCCGGCGGCCTACCGCCTGGCCGCGGCCCAAGGGGCCGACTATCTGGAGCCCGACCTGGTCGCCACGCTCGACGGCGTCCTGGTCTGCCGGCACGAGAACGAGATCTCCGGTACGACGGACGTCGCGGCGCACCCGGTCTTCGCGGACCGCAAGATCACCAAGATCGTCGACGGCACCGCGGTCAGCGGCTGGTTCGTCGAGGACTTCACCTACGCGGAACTGCGCACCCTACGGGCGGTCGAGCGGATGCCCGGGCTGCGTTCGGGCAACACGGCGTACGACGGCCTCGAGGAGATCCCCACGTTCGACGACGTGGTGGCACTCGCCCGGCGGGAGTCGCTCCGGCTCGGGCGGCCGATCGGCGTCATCCCGGAGATCAAGCACCCGGCGTATTTCCGGCGGCTCGGACTGCCGCTGGAGGAGCTGCTGACCGAGCGGATCCTGGCCCTGGGGCTGCGGGACGACGAGATCATGGTGCAGTCGTTCGAGCCGAGCAGCCTGCGCCGGCTGGCGGTGATGACCAGAGTGCCGCTGGTGCAACTGGTGGACGCGGAGAGCGCTCCGAACGACTTCCTCCGCACCGGTGACGGTCGTACGTACGCCGATCTGATCGAGCCGGCCGGGTTGCGCGAGATCGCGACGTACGCGCAGGTTCTGGCTCCGCACAAGGACCTGGTGATCCCGCGGACCGCCAGTGGGGCGCTGGGGGAGCCGACCCGTCTGGTCGACCAGGCCCACCGGGCCGGTCTGGCGGTCCAGCTCTGGACCTTCCGCGCCGAGCGGCGCTTCCTGCCCACGGCCACGGACTTCCCCACCGAACTGACCCGCTTCGCCGCGCTGGGCGTCCAGGGCATGTTCTCCGACCACCCCGACCAGGCCGTCGCCGCACTCCGCAAACCAGCCTTGAACGTGTGAACGCGGCGGGGTGACGACCAGATGTCGTCACCCCGCCGCGGAGCGGTCGGATACTGCGCCCGGGCAGGGCGCAGGACGGATCATGCCGCCGGGGGCTTGTTGTTGCTGTTGGTGTCGTCGTAGATCCGGGAGGCGATGTCCGCCTCGGGGCTGTGGTTGTTCTGCTGGTTCACCGACTGCTGGACGTTCTGCCAGACCGCCTTGCCGTCGGACTCGGGGATCACGATCCAGGCCACCGCGTAGCCGAGCAGCGCGGTACCACCAGTGATCAGAGTCAGGCCGACGATGCCGAGGCGGACCAGGGTGACGTCGATGTTGAAGTACTCCGCGATACCGCCGGAGACACCGGAGAGCATGCGCTGGTCGCGGGACCGACGGAGGACCTTGCCGGAGAGGTTCGAGAACGGTGCGTTGGAGTTCGTCATGGGTCAACTGTCCCGCCTGGGACCCCTCCGCCACATCAGGATCGGTACCGACCCACCCCTGATCCGACCCCTGGGACCCTGATGCTGTCCCCTGACGACTTTCGTGGAACCCGAGTGCGCGGTCAGCCTGTCTGTAGGGGTGAAGGGCGGGTGACGGATGGACGACTTCAGCGAATACGTGGCGGCGCGGTGGCCCACTCTGGTGCGCTCCGCCGTGCTCCTGGGGTGCAACCACCCGGAAGCCGAGGACCTCGTCCAGACCGCCCTGGAGCGGTGTTTGGTGAAGTGGAACAAGGTACGGGCGGCCGACGATCGCGATGCGTACGTGCACCGGGTCCTGATCAACAGCTTCCTCTCTTCCCGGCGCCGCCGCTGGCACGGGGAGAGACCGTCGGCGAACCTTCCCGAGTCCGCCGGTCTCGATCAGACGACCGGGATCGACGACGCCGACGTGGTGATGCGGGCCCTCGACCGGTTGCCGACCGACCAGCGGGCTGCCGTCGTACTGCGCTACTACGCACACCTGAGTGAGCAGCAGATGGCGTCCGTGCTGGGCGTCGCCGCCGGCACGGTGAAGAGCCGGCTGTCCCGGGCCGTGAAGGCCCTGGCGCAGGACCCGGACCTGGCAGAACTGCGAGAGACACGATGATCGAATCGAAGCTGACCGAGCTCCTCGAGCGCACCGGCGCACAGACAGCCGTCGGATCGCCGCCCCTGGACGCCCTGCGTGCGGGCGCCGCCCGCCGACGGCGCCGCCGGACCGTGGCGTGGTCGGCTACCAGTGCGGTGGCTGTGGCTGCGGTCATCGGTGCGACCACACTGCTCGCTACACAGCGCCCCGGTGACCCGACTCCGCCGGTCGCCACCACCACGCCGCTGCCTGCGGGGATGCGGTTGGTCGGCCTCGGTCACGCGGCGATCGCGGTGCCGAAGGAGTGGGGCACCAATCAGTTGACCTGTGTGACGCCCAACAAGGACACCGTTCTCATCGACGTCGGTGCGGTAACGCTGTGCGGCATGCCTCGCCCCGCCGGGGTCGAGAGCCTGGAACTGGGCCGCGGTGTACCGCGGATCTTCGACTTCCACGCCGACGAGACCCTCGAGATCGACGGCGTGCGGGCCGAGCGTCAGCGGACGACGTG
The DNA here is from genome assembly GCF_055586945.1 of Kribbella sp. NPDC048837. Taxonomy (NCBI): domain Bacteria; kingdom Bacillati; phylum Actinomycetota; class Actinomycetes; order Propionibacteriales; family Kribbellaceae; genus Kribbella; species Kribbella sp. NPDC048837. The sequence goes on along the minus strand of NZ_JBVJHF010000004.1, from coordinate 384,347 downwards.
CCCGGACGAGGGCAACCTCGGCCAGGTCGAGGGCATCCTCGGCCAGGTGACGATTTGCTCCGGCGCCGTGTTCATCCCGTCGCTGGACGTGTGGTTCTGGGCTCAGTCGTCGACGAACGCCGGGGAAGTCGATCGCATGCTCGACCGCATCGTGGTCGTGCCGGACCTGGTCGGCGTACCGGGGTACCGCGCGATCGACCTTGACGGGCGGCAACCCACCGCGGCGGACTACGCCCCCCTGCTCAAGCAGGCCGGGTTGAAGCCGGTGATCCGGACCAGGAAGTCGCCCGGCGACCCGACTGGAACGATCCTCACGGCCACACCGCCTCCCGGCACGATGCTGGCCCCCGGGGCGACCGTGACCGTCACCGTCGCCGGGCCCTGAACTGTCGGTGCGGCCGCATACCGTCGGGGGATGGACGTCGACGTGCTGCAGAAGGTCGTGTTGGGGCTGCCGGGCGTGGAGGAGCATGAGGGCTGGGCGGGGCAGCCGGTCTTCAAGGTGAAGAACAAGAGCTTCGCCTATATGTCGGAGGACGAGACCAGGCTGCAGCTGAAGGCGCTGCGCGAGGAGCAGGAGGCCCTGGTCGCCGAGGACCCGGAGGTGTACTCGCCGTCCTGGGCGGGCGGCCGGTTCGCCTGGGTCGCCGTGGACATCGTCGCGGCCGACGACCAGGAGCTCCGCGAGCTGGTCACCGAAGCGTGGCGCCTGACCGCCCCGAAGTACCTGATAGCCCAGCTCTAGTCATCGCCCAGCTCTAGTCGAGGACGAGCCGCACCAGGACCCACTGAGGGCTGGTGCGGCTGACCTCCTTGAACCCGGCGTCCAGAAACACGGACAGCGGACCGCGGTAGAGGTCGGCTGACGGAGTGCGTCCGGCGAGCGCCGTGTCGACAGCACACCCCTCAACGGCCGGAGCGCCGTACGTGCGCGCCAGGTCGATGGCTCCCGCGGCCAGCTCACCCGCAACCCCCTTGCGCCGCCGGCCGACCGGTACGACGAAGCACGTGATCACCCACGAGTCCGGGTGGTCGGTACGCCAGTTCGGCGACGCGACCACCCGTGGGTACGACGTACGCGGCCCTATCGCGCACCAGCCGACCGGCGTGGTCCCGTCGTACGCCAGAACACCGGGCGGACGCTTGCTCTCGCACACCTGGGCGCGCAGCGCGTCCCGGTTGCTCGCGGGGGTAGCGTCGGACCAGGCGCGGCCCCGGAGGCGGAAGTACTGGCACAGGCAGCGGGCCGGATCACCGCGTTCGCCCATGACCGCGGCCACGTCCGCCCAGGTGTCCGGGCCGGCCTCGCGCAGCGTCACCATGGGTTCACCGTAGCGGGGAGCTGGCTTGCACTCGCTTGGGGCGAGTGCTAATACTTGGTTAGCACTCCAAGGGTGAGAGTGATAAGACTCCCTGCCCGCGGGTGTGACAGAAGACGGCCTCGATGAGGTGCCGGAGACGTGGCGGGACGTGACCGTCGCGGCGCCGGCGCCGTCCGTCGCGGGCATCCCGGCCGGCTGAACCACAAAGACTCGACGCGGGAGGACTCGCGGAGAATGCCCAAGCTGATTTCTTTCAACGAAGAGGCGCGCCGTGGCCTCGAGCGGGGGATGAACACCCTCGCCGATGCCGTCAAGGTGACGCTTGGCCCGAAGGGCCGCAACGTCGTCCTGGAGAAGAAGTGGGGCGCCCCCACGATCACCAACGACGGTGTCTCCATCGCCAAGGAGATCGAGCTCGAGGACCCGTACGAGAAGATCGGGGCCGAGCTCGTCAAGGAAGTTGCCAAGAAGACCGACGACGTCGCGGGTGACGGCACCACCACCGCCACCGTGCTGGCCCAGGCTCTCGTCCGCGAGGGTCTGCGCAACGTCGCGGCCGGCGCCAACCCGATGAGCCTGAAGAAGGGCATCGAGAAGGCGACCGAGGCGGTCAGCGAGCAGCTGCTGGCGCTGGCCAAGCCGGTCGAGACCCGGGAGCAGATCGCTGCGACCGCCTCGATCTCGGCCGCCGACAACCAGGTCGGCCAGATCATCGCCGAGGCGATGGACAAGGTCGGCAAGGAAGGCGTCATCACCGTCGAGGAGAGCAACACCTTCGGCCTCGAGCTCGAGCTCACCGAGGGTATGCGCTTCGACAAGGGCTACATCTCGCCGTACTTCGTGACCGACACCGAGCGGATGGAAGCGGTCCTCGACGACCCGTACATCCTGATCGTCAACAGCAAGATCTCGAGCATCAAGGACCTGGTCCCGGTGCTGGAGAAGGTCATGCAGACCGGCAAGCCGCTGGCCATCATCGCCGAGGACATCGAGGGCGAGGCGCTGGCGACCCTGGTCGTCAACAAGATCAAGGGCACCTTCAAGGCCGTCGCCGTCAAGGCGCCGGGCTTCGGTGACCGCCGCAAGGCCATGCTGGTCGACATCGCCGTCCTCACCGGCGGCGAGGTGATCTCCGAGGAGGTCGGCCTCAAGCTCGACACCGTCGACCTGGAGCTGCTCGGCCAGGCCCGCAAGATCGTCGTCACCAAGGACGAGACGACCATCGTCGAGGGCGAGGGCGACGCGGACCAGATCTCCGGCCGGGTGAACCAGATCCGCGCCGAGATCGAGAAGTCGGACTCCGACTACGACCGCGAGAAGCTGCAGGAGCGGCTGGCCAAGCTGGCCGGTGGCGTTGCGGTGATCAAGGTCGGCGCGGCCACCGAGGTCGAGCTGAAGGAGCGCAAGCACCGCATCGAGGACGCCGTTCGCAACGCGAAGGCGGCCGTCGAGGAGGGCATCGTCGCCGGTGGTGGCGTGGCTCTGCTGCAGGCGAGCGTGCTGGCGTTCGAGAAGCTGGACCTCGAGGGTGACGAGGCCACGGGTGCCGCGATCGTGCGGTCCGCGGTCGAGGCGCCGTTGAAGCAGATCGCCGTGAACGCCGGCCTCGAGGGTGGCGTCGTGGTGGAGAAGGTTCGCAACCTCGAGCCGGGTCACGGTCTGAACGCCGCGACCGGTGAGTACGTCGACCTGATCGCCACCGGCATCATCGACCCGGCCAAGGTGACCCGCTCGGCGCTGCAGAACGCGGCGTCCATCGCGGCGCTGTTCCTCACCACCGAGGCCGTCATCGCCGACAAGCCGGAGAAGGCTTCGGCCGCTCCGGGTGGCGCGCCCGACATGGGCGGCATGGACTTCTGATCTGAGGTCCGACAGCACAGCAGGACAAAGCGGTCCCGGGCTCAGGCCCGGGACCGCTTTTCTGTTGTCTGTGGGGAGTTGTGGTGGGGAGGGTCCGACAGGACGGAGGTGGTCGTGGGGGAGCCCAGGTCGCTTTCTGTTGGTTAGGTGCCGGTGATGAGGTGGTTGGCTAGGGTCGGGGAGAAGGTGCCGGCGGGGGTTTGCGGGGCTAGGCCGCAGGGGCCGTCGGAGTCGCCGGGGACTTTGAGCCACGCGACGAGGTCGAGGCCGGCGGTCTGGGAGGGGGCGCTCGCGACCTGGGTGGGGACGCCGAGCTTGCGGCCGGGTGGGTTGCACCACTGGTTGGTCGAGCCGTTCCCGTTCCGGCTGGTGTCGATGACGAACTGCCCGGCCCCACGCAGCGCGGCCCTGATCGCGACGCCCTTCGCGACCGACTGCTCGGTCGTGTAGAAGTTCGACGTGTTCAGCGCGAACCCTCGCAGCTTCCCGACGTCGACCAGCCGCAGCCGCCGCGCCATCTCCTTCGCCTCGATCCAGGTCGCGTTCCCGCCGTCCATGTAGGCCCAGGTGTTCCGGTTCCGCAGCGCGAACTGGTTGGCGGCGTACTTGAGCAGCGCGATCCGCGTCGGGCGCTCGTTCTCGGGCAGGCAGTCGAGCTGCGCGAGCGCGTCCGGCTCGATCACCACGATCGCCGGCCGGCTGCCGATCCCCGCGGCGAACGCCGCGATCCAGTCCCGGTACGCCGCCGGCGACCCGGCACCACCACCGGAATGACCACCGCAGTCGCGGCCCGGGATGTTGTACGCGACCAGGATCGGCAACTTGCCGGCCTGGTCGGCAGCGCTCGTGTACGCCGCGACCGCCTTCGTGATGTCACCACTCCAGGCGCCGAACCACCGAGCTCCGGGCTGGTCCGCGATCTTCGCCTTGATCTCCGTCTCGCCCGGATGCGCCTTCACGTACAGCGCGGGAGTGGAATCCGGATCGACGTAGAGGCCACTGGTCTGCGCGAGCGGATTGCCGGTCGCGACGGCCAGCCCCGGTGAAGGCGAGCCGCCGACAAGGATGCCGGAAACGAGCAGGCCAATCACGGCCCTGCGGAGCATCGACATTGTGAATGAGTCCTTCCGTCCGGGGCGGGATGGTCACTCAACGTGCCGACGACGTTACCTTGCGAGCTTCTCATGGGCTTCCCGGTGGGGGCGACGCCGGTACATCCCAGGTGTGAATACGGTTGGACTATGACCCCGGCCGGGCCCTAGAGTCTGACCCGGCGAGAACGATCCGGAGCGGAAGGAGCGACCGATGAACACACTGACTTGTTTCCCGGCGCGACCGGTCCGCTCGCACAGCTCGCACTGAGCGGAGCCGCCGCGCCTCCTGTTGGAGGATTCGTGAGCATCCGCACCACCGTCGAGGCCGACCTCGGCACCATCCTTTCCCTGATCGAGCAGCAGTCGGTCAACACCGTCACGCTCGACCGCTACCGCCAGTACGTCGACGAGGGCTACTACCGCGACGACTGGACCTGGGTCGTCGAGGAGGACGGCACGATCCAGGCCCTCGCCATCTGGTGGGGCGCGCCCGGCGAGGACCACCCGTTCAGCATCGACGGCCTGTACTACGCCGGCGACGGCGACCCGGTCCCGGTCTGGACGGCGCTCATCGAGCACACCGTCGCGTCCCGTCCGGCCGATGCCGAGCCGCCGGAGTACCACTTCTTCCTGGACAGCGACTGGCAGGACAAGCCGGACGTGGTCGCCGCGCTCGAGCCGCGCCGGCAGGCGACCGCCGCGGCCGGGCTGACCCAGATCACCGACCGGCTGCGGTACGAGTGGAAGCCGGCGTACGGACTCCCGCCGCGGTCCACCCGGCTGCGGTTCGAGCCGGCCGACGACGAGGCGTTCGTGGACGTGTTCAGCCGGGTCAGCGAGGGCAGCCTGGACGCCGCCACCGCGCGAGAGATCGCGCGGCTCGGCGTCGAGGGCGCGGCCCGCGAGGAGCTGGAGATGTACAAGTCGATGCCGGGCGACCGGGCCTGGTGGCGGCTCGCGTACGACGCCGACGGGAAGCTGATCGGGTTCGAAGTCCCGTCGGCCAACGCCGGCGGTCCGGTGGTCGGATACCTCGGTGTGCTGCCCGAGCATCGCGGACACCGCTACATCGACGACCTGCTGGCCGAGATTACCCATCAGCTCGCGGAGACCGGCGCCGAGCAGATCAGGGCCGACACTGACTTCGGCAACGTGCCGATGGCCAAGAGCTTCGAGCGCCAGGGGTATCGGAACTTCGCGGTCCGCCGGGTGCTGTCCTTCCCGGAGGACTGAGCGGAGAACTGAACGGAGAGCTGAGCGTCTTCCCCCGGCGTGCCGACACGGCGTGCCGAGGGGGAGACGCCAGCCGCTCCGGCCCCTATGCTCCGTGACATGTCAGAGAGCTCCGGGGGGAGCGGGGGAGCGGGGGAGGCCAGGCGATGCGTGACATCGCGCTGATCCTGCACGTGGTCGCAGGAGTACTCGCGGTGCTGTTCGGCCCGTTGGCGATCGTCCTCACCTTGCGCCGGCGCGGACTCAACTGGGCCGGCGAGGTGTACCACTGGGCGATCGCGCTGGTCTGCCTGACCGCGCTCGTGATGGTCCCGTACGACTGGGGCCGGCTGTGGTACTTCTGGCCGATCACCATTGCGTCGTACCTGTTCGTGTATCTCGGCCAGCGGGCCGCCGAGGCGCCCGGCGGCCTCTGGTACCGCGGTGTGCTCCGAGGGTACGGCGGGGGCTGGATCGCTTTGTGGACAGCGATCGCGATCGTCAGCCTGCCGCATCAGCCGTGGGCGTGGGCGGTCCCGATCGTGGTCGGGTCGACCGTGATCGAATGGCTCTGCTTCAAGCCGTCGCCGAGCTGGACGCATGAGCCCCAGCCCGGCAACTGACGCCTGCTAACGCAGTTGCTTGAAGAAGGTACGCAGGTCGCCGGCGAGCAGGTCCGGTACCTCCATCGCGGCGAAGTGCCCGCCGCGCTCGTACTCGGTCCAGTGGCTCATCTTTCCGGCCGGATCCGCGAGGCTGCGGATCGCGGTCTCGGCGCCGAAGACCGCCACACCGGTCGGAGGTCCACTCACTTCCTGCCCTCCCCAGCCGCCCGAGTCCTGGTGCGCGAGCATCGCCTTCCAGGCCTGGACGCCGTCGTACACCGAGTGAGCCGTCGAGGCACCGGAGCCGGTGAACCAGTAGAGGCTGACGTTGGTGAGCAGCTGGTCGCGGTCGACCGCTTCCTCGGGCAGCTTGTGGATCGGGTCGGTCCACTCGGCGAACTTCTCCACGATCCAGGCCAGCTGCCCGATCGCCGAGTCGTTGAGTGAGTACGCCAGCGTCTGCGGCCGGGTCGCCTGCAGGAAGAAGTACCCATAGGCGTCATCGAGCGACTTGTTGAACCGCTCCGCCCGGGCTCGGTCCGACTCCGGCAACCCCTCCAGCGGAATCGGGTCGCCGAACGGCGCTCCCGCACTAACCCCGGCCAGATGTACGCCGACCACGTGCGCCGGATCCACCATCGGCAGCATCCCGGCGACGCCCGACCCCGCGTCCGTCCCGTGCGCGGCATACCGCTCGTACCCGAGCCGGCTCATCAGCTCGGCCCACATCTGCGCCACCCCGAACAGGTTGAACCCACCCGGCCCGAGCGGCGTGGAGAACCCGTACCCGGGCAGCGACGGTACGACGACGTGGAACGCGTCGGCCGCGTCTCCGCCGTACGCCTCCGGGTCCGTGAGCCGGCCGATCATCTGCTGGAACTCCACCGGGGAGCCCGGCCAGCCGTGCGTCAGGATCAGCGGCAGGGCATCCGGCGACGCCGACCGCTGGTGGAAGAAGTGGATCCGCTGACCGTTGATCTCGGTGATGAACTGCGGGATCTCGTTGAGCGCGGCCTCGGCGGCCCGCCAGTCGTAGCCGTCGGCCCAGTACCCGGCGAGGTCGCGCAGGTAGGAGACCGGAACGCCGCGGCTCCAGTCGTCCACGGCGGGTGTGGCCGGCCAGCGCGCACCGGCCAGCCGGGCCTTGAGGTCGTCCACCTCCGCCTGCGGGATCTCGATCCGGAAGGGCCTGATGTCCGTGTTCGTCGTCATACCTTCAGGCTAGGAGCGATTGCGGCGAGCTTCCTTCCGCAATAGAGAACGAATCCGAGCGGGACAATGGTCGGGTGACCAGTCACTTCGACCGCTTCCTGGCCCAGCTTCCGGCGGCCGACGCGGACCGCGGTCGTGGGCTGTTCCGCCCGGCCCGGGTCGAGCGCGGCGAGTTGCTGGTTCGGGCCGGCGACCGGCCGGACCGCGTCGGGTTCGTCGAGCGCGGCCTCTTCCGGCTCTACCGGTCCGACGCCGCCGGGACCGAGCGCACGCTCGCGTTCCGTGCCGAGGGCGAGCTGGTGTGTGCCTACAGTGCTGCGCTGCGGCGCGAGACCTCCCAGGTGACGATCGAGGCGCTCGAGCCGGCCGAGCTGATGGTCGCCCCGCGCTCGGCGTACGACGCGATGGTCGCGGCGAGCCCGGGCTGGCAGCAGCTCGTCGCCCGGCTGACCGAGGCGCTCTACCTGCGCGTCGAACAACGGCAGACCGAGCTGCTGCTCGCGGACGCGACCGCGCGCTACCGGCTGTTCCTCGACGGGCACGGTGACCTCGCGGCCCGGCTCACGCAGCGCCAGATCGCGTCGTACGTCGGGATCACGCCGGAGGCGCTCAGCCGGATCCGCCGGCGATTGATCTCGATCAACGACGACGGCCGCGAGGCTGCCTACGGTCGGGATCATGACGACGATGCGCGCGATGGCAACCGATCGGGTCGGCCCCGGAGCAGCTCTGCGGCCGCACACCCTGCCGGTGAAGGAACCCGCTGACGGCGAGGTCCTGATCAAGGTGATGGCCGCGGCGGTCAACCCCGCCGACCTCGGCATGCTGGCCGGCAACTACCGCTGGTACGACGAGCTCCGGTTGCCGCTCGTACCGGGGTACGACGTGGCCGGCGTGGTCGAGGGCGGCGACTGGGCGGCCGGGGCGGCGGTGATCGCGAGCACCGGGCACTCGCGGACGCAGGTCGGTGGGTTCGCCGAGTACGTGACGTTGCCCGCGGCTCAGGTGGCCGCGGCGCCGGCGAATCTCGACTGGACCGAGGCGGCTACGCTGCCGCTCGCCGGGCTGACCGCCCAGCAGGCGCTGGACCTCTTCGATCTCGCCCCGGGCAGCACGCTGCTGGTCAACGGACCGCGGGGTGCGGTGGGCCGGTTCGCGGTTGAGCTGGCGGTCGCTCGTGGGATCACCGTTCGCGCGCAGGACCGGGGTGAAGAGCCGGCGCCGGGCTCGGCCGATGCCGCCCTCGATGTCGTCGGCGGAGCGCGCGCTCGTGCGGCGTTCGCGGCGGTGCGGGACGGTGGGAGCTACGTGACGACCGTGCCGGAGTTCTGGGTGCCGGGTGGTCAGTTCACTCCCGACCGGGGGATCGAGCCGAGGATCGTTCGTGCCGAGCCCGACGGTCGGGCGTTGGACGGCATCGCGCGGGCCGCGGAGGCCGGTCGGCTGACAGCGACGGTGGCCAAGACGTTCGCGTTGACGGACGCGGCGGACGCCCTCGACCTGCTGCAGGCCGGAGGCGTCCGCGGCAAACTCGTGCTCGTCCCCTGACCCGGCTGGCCGGCCCGCAGCGGCTCGGAGCCGGCCCCGGCTGGCTCAGGCCTGGCCTGCTTGTTCTTCCGGGGTGGCCTTGCGGACGACGAGGCGGGTCCAGGCGCCGACGTACACCCGGTCGTCCGGGTCCAGTTCCTGGCGCTGGCCCGGGACGATCGGGTCCTCGGGGAGCGGGCCGGCGGCGGGTGCGACGTACGTGCCGTTGGAGGACTGCAGGTCCTCGACCCACCAGCGCTGGCCGTCCGTGGTGAGCTGCGCCTGGCGCCGGCTCACGCCGGTGTCGTCGCCGCAGTCGATCTCGGGGGAGATGTTGCGGCTGCGGGACGGGCGCCCGATCAGCACGCTCTTCTCGACCAGGGGGATCACCACCGGCAGGCCCGGCGACGGACACGGGTCGTCGCTCTGCTGAACGGCGTACCAGTCCGGGTCGACCCAGCGTTCGACCACCCAGTCGGCGACCGCGGTGGGCGCCGGCGGCACCGGCGGCGGGGTGGACAGGTCGAGGGACGAGGCCGCCCGCGGCATGGTGCCGGTGGTGAAGTCGTAGCCGCAGTTCTCACAGAAGAGGGCGTCGGTGGCCGCCGGCTCCGAGCAGTTCGGGCACGTCTGGGCCGCGGGTGCCGGTGCCGGAGCCGGCTCCGCGACGGCCGGGGCCGGCGTCTGCGCGGCGGCCGGCGCACCCGCCGCGGCGCCGATCGGCAGCCCGCAGACGTCGCAGTAGTCGGTCGAGACGGACGGGTGCCCGCTCGGACAGCTGACTGTCGTCATTTCTTCACCCGGGTGGTCTTGGTGGAGGCCGTGTCGAGTGCCATCTCGTCGGCTTTCTCGACCGTCCGCTTGAGCCGCACCGTACCCGCTTCCTGATCGTCGATGTCGACGACCTTGCGCAGCCGGGTGGTGGCCTCCTCGTTGCCGGTCTGGGCGGCGAGCTGGACCGCGCGGCCGAGCTTCGTGGTGGCCGTCGCGGTGTCGCCCGCGGCCTTCGCGGCCAGGCCTTCCTGGATCGCCTCGGCCAGCTCGGTCTGCCCGGTGTAGTGCGCGACCTCCGGGCTGATCCGGGTGGTCAGCGCCTCGTCGGCGGACCACAGCGCCTTGACCAGGCCCTGCGCGACCACGTCGGCGCCGAGCACCAGCTGCACCCGGGCGGCGAGCTGCTCCTGCCCGACGCCCTTGGCAGCCAGGCGGATCGCCACGTGATAGTCGCGGGACTCGTCACCCCACGAGCCGGTCGGGTACGAGCCGGTCAGCGCGTTGATCTCCGTACGGCGAGTGGTCAGGTCCTCGACCGTCGGCGCGACCTGGCGGACGAACAGCACCTCGGCACCCTGCGGCGCCCAGACCCGGAGGTCGGCCTGCGCGACACCGCGGCTCATCGCGTTCCGGATCAGCTTGGAGAACTCGGCCGCCAGCTGGTCCGGCGCCGGGATGATGTCGACTGTGCCGAGGAGTGCTTGGGCGATCCGCCGTACCTCGTCGACCTGCCAGGCCACACCGACTCCGCGGCAGTCGCACTGGAACTGGCCGGTGACGGCCTGGATGGTCTGGGTCAGCACCTCGGGCGTCTCGTGCTGGTTCTCGCCGTCGGTCAGCAGGATCGCGTGCTTCTGGGTCAGCGACGGCACGGTCGCGAACACCCGCGACGCGAGCCGCAGCCAGGTGCCCATCGCGGTGCCGCCGTCGGCGTAGAAGCGGGACACCGCGTCCTTGGCGGCCTGCCGGGTGAACTGGTCCATCCTCACCATCACCGGCTCCGGCGACGGCGGGAACGCCAGCTGGGCCCGGTCGTTGCCGGAGATCACCGCGAACCAGACCCCGTCGAGGATCTGGTCGAGCGCGGTCTGCGCGGCGAACGCGGCGGCCTGGACACCCTCGCGGCCCATCGAGCCGGAGGTGTCGACGATGATGATCTCGCCCGCGTCACCGCTGCCGGACTGGCCGGCCGCGCCGGCGCCGACGCAGTTCACCGTGACGATGGCGTGCACATCGGTTCCGCCGTCGGGCAGGAACTCGTTCTGGTAGACGGTGGCGGAGAACTCGGCCATCTCGGGTCCCTTCCCTTTAGACGCGTGCGAGCGCGACGGTGATGTTGTCCTGACCGCCCTGGGCGTTGGCCCAGTCGACCAGGGCGGACGCGGTGGCTTCGGGCTCGCCACCGTTCGCCGCAGCGGTCTGACGTACGAGGTCGGCCAGCGGTGCCGCCTCGGAGCAGTAGTTCCACAGGCCGTCGGAGCAGACCACGACCCAGCCCGGGCCGGTCACGTGGACCGTTGTCGTCCGAGGGGTGTGTTCCGGAGCGTCCTTGCCGAGCCAGCGGGTGATCGCGTGCGCGTGCGGACCGGACTCCGCCTCGGCGCGCGAGATGCCGGTCGCGATCAGCTCCGCGGCCCAGGAGTCGTCCACGGTGAGCGCGACGGCCTCGGCTTCGTCCGGGAACCAGTACGCGCGACTGTCCCCGACGTTGCCCGCCACCAGCAGGCCGTCCTCGAGGACCGCCGCCACGAACGTGCACGATGCCGGGTTCGGGCTGTCCGGACTCGTGTTGTCGATGACAGCCTCATTGGCCGCATCGGCCGCCGCCTTGAGCCGGGCCACGATCGCACTGCTCCGGGACGACTCGGTGCCCATGCCCTGCGCGTGGCCCGCAGTCAGTACGTCGCGAGCTGCGCGGGCCGCGGCCAGCGAGGCGACATCCGAGTCGAGTGACGAGCTGACGCCGTCGCAGACGACCAGTAGCGCCCGGCTGCCCGGCTCAGGGTCCGCGGCGATCGCCATGGCGTCCTCGTTGCGGCTGTGCCGGATGCCTCGGTCGCAGACCCCGGCCACCCACGGCGACGGCTGCTCGCTGAAGTGATCGCGGACCTTGGCGGCCTTGGTGCCGCACGTCTCGCAGTAGCCCTCCGCACCGATCACACCGCCACAGGACTGGCACGGGCCTGGCACCGGAGCGGAGCCGGTGTTGATCTCGACCGTCGGCTCGGTGTCCGTGTCCAAGGCGGGCGTGCTGGGCGCGGTGGTCCCCGGGTTGAGCTCGGCGCCGCAGGCCTCGCAGAAGCGATCGGCCTCGGACACCGGCCCACCGCAGCTGGGGCAGACCGTCTGGGTCGTACTCGTCATCGCAACGTCCATCCTCGAACCTCGTTGGCCTGGTCGACCAGGGCGATCCGTTCCGGCCGGCTCCCGGCCTGGTCGGCCAGTTGCCGGTAGGTGGCCTCGAGCCCGTCCCGCAGGGCCGGCTCGGTGGCCTCCCGGCCGTCGATCCGCAGCTCCTTCTGCGGACCGGACTGCTGGACCTCGGCCAGCGCGGTCCGGAACACGTCCGCGGCCAGATGGGCCCGGTCGACCGGGTCGATGGTCAGCGTCTCGATGCTGTCCATCGCCTGGGCGAGCGCGGGAAGGCCACGGCCCGATCCTGCCAGGAGTCCGGCTCGCTGGCGACGAGCCCGCACGTACGAGCCGCTGGTGCGCGGTACCAGGTCGAGTGCGGCGAGCGCACCGTCGAGGTCGTTGCGCTGCGTGCGGATCGCGGCCAGACCGAAGGCCGAGGGGGCGATGTAGTTGGCGTCGGTCCGGGCGCAGGTCAGGTAGAGGCCCTCGGCAACGTCGTACTCACCGCTGAGCTCACAGGCGATCCCCAGCGCGAGCTTCGGCGCCAGCTCACCCGGGACCTGGCCGTAGACGGCGTTGAAGGCGGACTGAGCGGCAGCCGAGTCGCCACGGGCCAGCGCGACCAGGCCGGCCATCCAGACGGCCCGCCACTCCCACGGGTCCGCGGCCAGCAGGTCGGCCACCGCGGTGTCGACCATCTCGTAGCGGAACTCGCCCACCTCGAGCGCGGCCTCCGCGACCTCCAGCAGGGTCTGCGGGGACTGCTCCGGCGCGTCGACCAGCAACTCGAGCCGCTTGGCGGGGTCCGGCACGCTGACGGACTTCAGCCAGCCCGCCATCTTGTCGCTGTCGTCCGGCGCGAGGGAAGGCAGCTGCTGCCACGGTCCGGTCGTGTCACCCAGGCCGGACGCCTTGTCACCCGGCGTACCGAACAGCAGCGACGACGCGGAGTGCTGGGCCGCCTTGGTGCCCTGCTTCTCCGCGACGACCTCACGCAGTACGCCGAGAAGCTGCACGCGGAACTCGTCCGCGGTCTGGAATCGGTCCGCCGGGTCCTTCGCGCAGGCCTTGGTCAGCAGGCGGTAGACCGAGTCGTACTTCTGGAACAGCGGTACTTCGTTCACCGGCGGCAGCGAGTCGACGTACCGCGACTGGTAGCCGCGGAACTCCATCGCGAGCACGCAGAGTGTCCGGCCGAGCGTGTAGATGTCGGAGGCGATCGACGGGCCGACCTCGGCGACCTCGGGCGCTTGGAAGCCGACCGTGCCGTAGATCGCGGAGTCCAGGTCGTCGATCCGCCGGACACCGCCGAGGTCGATCAGCTTGACCGCGTCACCGACCTGGATGATGTTGTCCGGCTTGAAGTCGCAGTACACCAGGCCGAGGTCGTGCAGGTAGGAGAAGGCCGGCAGGATCTCCAGCAGGTAGGCGATCGCCTGGTCGATCGGCAGCGCGTCGTACTGCCCGTTGTTGGCGGCCATCCGTTGCTTGAGCAACGTCTTCAGCGAGGTGCCGCCGACGTACTCCATCACGATGTAGCCGGCGCCGTCGTGGGTGACGAAGTTGTAGATCTCGACGATCAGCGGATGCTCGACCCGGGCCAGGAACTGCTGCTCGGCGATCGCGGCCGCGACGGCGTCCGGGTCCTCGGAGTTCAGCAGGCCCTTCAGCACCACCCACCGGTCGGACACGTTCTTGTCCCGGGCCAGGTAGATCCAGCCGAAACCGCCGTGCGCCAGGCAGCCCGCCACCTGGTACTGCCCGCCGACCAGGTCGCCCGCGTGCAGCTTGGGCGAGAACGAGAACCGGCTGCGGCACTTCGGGCAGAAGCCCTCGGTCCGGCCCGGCTCACCACCGCGGGAGCGGCCGACCGGGTTGCCGCAGTTCGGGCAGTTCCGGCGGTCCTCGGGGACCATCGGGTTGGCCAGGATCGCTTTGCTGGCGTCGATCGCGGGGATCGTCGGTACGTGCGTCAGACCGGCACCGAGCCGGGCTCCGCGCAGCCGGGTGGACGACGTACCGAGCTTGCGGGTCAGCTTCGATCCGGCCTGGGCGGCCCGGGCCGAGCCGAGGGGGGTCGACGCGAGCCGGTTGGACGCGCGGGACACGGTCGACGGCGTACTGATCGGGTCGGGGTCGCTGGTGGTCACGGCCGGGGCGCCGGACACGGCCGACGGGCTCGTGGTGCCGTCGGGCGCGGGGGATCCGCAGACGTCGCAGTACCCGTCGACGAACGTGCCGGTGCAGCCGGGCTGGTTGCAGGCGCCGCTCGACGGGGCAGCCGATGCGGCTGGTGCTGCGGCCGCCGCGGGGGATCCGCAGACGTCGCAGTACCCGTCCAGGATCGTGCCCGTGCAGCCGGGTTGGGTGCAGGCGGTGGTCGTCATTTCGTCCCTCCTGTGGCTTCCAGGTAGGCCTGGTACGCCGTCACGAGTGCACCGAGCCGGAGCGTGTCGACCGGCTCCGCCGCGAGCACCTGGCGGCCGCGCCGGTACAGCTCCGCGAGATCTTCGTTGCCGGGGGCAACACTGCTCCCCTTCACCTGGTACGCGTCCAGCCGGGCGGCCAGCTCGTCGCGGCGTTCGAGGGCGGCGCCGTACGCCGCCTGCGCCTGACCGAGCGCCCGCCGGACGGCGTCCAGGCGGGTCAGGTACTTCTCCAGTTCGGCCGGGGTGTTCGGCACCGGGCCGAGTGCGGTCACGTCGGGTACGGCGAGTCGCGGGGCCGGTGTGACCGCGGCGACCGCCTTGTCGGCGAGGGCGCGGACCGCGGTGCCCTGAGCTTCCAGATCACCGCGCAGAGTGCGTGCCCGGGCGACATCGGCCGCGCGCTCCTTGCGGGTCGCGGCGCCGACGATCAAGTCGCGCTCGGTCCGCGCCGCGTCGATCTCGAGCGGACCGATCAGCCCGCCGATGTCCGCACCGCGCTTGTTGCGCTCGGCCAGGTCGGTGACCCGGCGGTCGAGATCGTGGTGCTCGGCGAGCGCAGCGTTCCGGACGGTGGCCGGCTCCTGCTTGACCAGGTCGCTGATCCGCTCGACCTGGGCGCGGAGCTGGCGCAGGTGGGCGGCGAGATCGGCGTCGCCGGGCTCCAGCGCCAGCTTGGCCCGCAGGCTCGACGCGAGCGCATCCGACAACTTGCATGCCTCAGGCAACGAAACCGCGAGCGACCCGCCGGCGCCGCCGGTGTCCAGACCGCCCCAGATCAGCGTCGAGATCTGCTCGGTCTCCTTCACCCCGACCCGCCCGGAGTCCCAGGTCACCAGGATCAACTCGTACCGATCCGAGACGGCCTTCCACACCGCCATGCTGAGTACGACGTCCGCACTCAACGCGTCCGCGTCCGGCGCGTGCAGAGCGGCCTGGTCCAACTCGTCGAGCTCAGCCTTCCGCCGATCCCGCCACGTCCCCAACGCATCGAGGAACGGCAGCAGCTCGGTCGCCGGAACGCTGCTCCCCATCCGCCCCGGCGGCGCCGGCGCACTCGCCGTCGGCGTACGAACAGTCATGGCTTCACCGGCCGTACACAGGTGTCGGCGGAGCCTTCAGCTCACCCAGCGCAGGCTTGAGCCATGTGTTGTACGACGTCATCCAGCGGCCGTCTGCCTTCATCTGCGCGAGCACGCCGTTGACGAACCTCACGAAATCCACGTTCGCCTTCGGGATCCCCAGGCCGTACGGCTCCTCGCTGAACCTCTGGTCGAGCACCTTCGCGTACGGGTCCTGGGCGACATCGCCGGCCAGCACCGTGTCGTCACCGCTGATGCCGTCCGCCTTGCCCTGCTGGAACAGCACCAGGCAGCCGGTGTCGGTGTCGGCCGTGATCGGCTTGACCGCCGGGTTCGCCTTCCTCAGGTTGTCCAGGCTGGTCGACCCGGCCGGGGCGCAGATCGTCTGGCCGGACAGATCGGCCACCGTCTTCGCCGTCGAGTCGCTCTGCACCAGTGTCTTCTGGCCGGACCGGTAGTACTCGGCGGAGAAGGCGATCTGCTGCCACCGGGCGCAGTTGATCGTCATGTTCCGGGCGACGATGTCGACCGAGCCGGCCTGCAGGGTGGGGATCCGCTGCGGGCTGGAGATCACCCGCAGCTCGAGGTGACCCTTGTCGGTGCCGAAGATCGCCGTCGCGACGGCCTTGACCATGTCGATGTCGAAGCCCCGGATCTGGCCGGTGATCGGGTCCCGCGCCCCGAGGTTGAAGCTGTCCGCGGAGACCCCGGCGATCAGCCGCCCGCGCTGCTTGATCTTGTCCATGGTGGTGCCGGCCGGCATCACCCCGGGAGTAGGCAGCGGCCCCTCCGGAGCGTACGACGCCAACGGGTTCCCGCAGTTGGGCTGCGCGGCCGGCGGTGCCGCCGAGGTCACGGTCGGCTGCGGCTTCGCGGGGATCTCGGTCGCGGCGTAGTTGCCGGATCCGCAGGCGGTCAGCAGGAGCGCGGCGGTGACGGCGATCGGGATGAGCTTCTTCATCGGTATTCCCCCAGTCGCTGTGACATGCCCCAGGCCACCAGGAGCGCGGCGACAATGCCGATCGGGAGGCCGAGCCAGCCGATCGGCGGGAGGCCGTCGCGGGCGTCGGTCAGCTCGTTGCTGACCGCTTCGCTCGTGGTCTGCAGCTGTTCGGCCGAGCTCTTGTCGAACGCGCTGAACGTGTCGACGGAGTCGTTCTTGTTCTCTTCGCTGCCGACGGCCAAGGCCACCGCGCCGTCCCAGTCGCCACCGGTGTCAGCTTTGCGGACCTCGCCGTGGACGTCCTTGTACGCGGACCACAGGCCCTGCAGGCCGTCCGTCGTCCCCGAGCCCTTGCTCAGTTGGTCGTCGACCACCGCGGCGGCGTCGTTGTAGGCCTTGTCGAAGGCGTCGCCCGAGCCGCGCGCGATCAAGGTGAGGCTCTCGTTCGACCTGGCGTCGTACGCCGCGATCCGGGCCCGCGACAACGCCAAGGTCTTCGCGTAGGCGTCATCGCCGGTGTTGGATGCGTCACTGGCCGCGTTGGAGAGCGCGACTCCGCCGACGATCGTGGTGAGCAGGACGAGCAAGGCGCCGGCCGCGATCGGAACGTTGATGTAGCGGTGGGTGCGGCGGGCCAGCCAGCGCAGCGTGATCACCAGTACGACGAGGGCCAGCACGCCGCTCACGAGAACCCAGATCGTGCCCAGTCCGACCCCGTCGAACTCGGTGTCGACCCGCTCCTCGTTGGCCTGCACCAGCGCCTTCACCAGCGGGAGCGAGTCGTTCTGCAGTACGGCGTTCGCGTTCTTCAGGTACTGCGATCCGATCGGGAGGCCCTGCCGGTTGTTCGCGCGGGCCTGCTCGATCAGGCCGTCGTACGTGATCAAGGTCTGGTTGAGTGCACCCAGCGCCTGCTGGTCGGCCGGCTGGGCGGTGGCGGCCTCCGTGATCAGCGCGGCGGCGTTGGCCATCGAGTCGACGAAGTGCTGTCGCTGCGCCGGCGGCTCGAGACCACCGACCAGGAAGGCGTTCGTCGCGTCCGCGTTCGCGCTGACCAGATTGGTGTGGATCGCCTGGATCCGGACCAGTTGGGCGGTGTTGGCCTCCGCGCGGTCGAGGGCCCCGTCGGACTGACGGAAGCCCTGGGCGGCGGCCAGGCCGAAGACCACGCACATCGCCGCGGCGAGGATCAGGAAGGCGCGCATCCGGCCCGGTGTGCCCTCGAACCACGCGGCGACCGCGCGCCGAGGGGTAGGCCTCCGGGCGCTGGGCGGCTGCGCGGTGGTGCTGCTCGGTTGCTGCGCCGGTGGCGACCAGGTCGCGGGCGGCGCACTCTGGGTTTGGGTCACGCCTCGTCTCCTTGCTCGGACTGGTCTTCTTCGTCGCTGAGGTCGGTCGCGAGGATCTGACGCAGTTGCTCGGTGGTGGGTGCCGTGACGTCGCGAAGCCGCCAGGCCTGCCGGCCGATCGCCGCCTCCAGCACGTTGCGGGCGAACCGCCCGTTGCCGAAGGAGCGATCCCGGGGCGTCGCCGCGAGAATCTCCCGGAACCTGTCCAGAGCCTCGGGGACGAACTCGTAGTCGGCGGCGTCCGCGAGGCCGGTGAGGATGTCGGTCAGCTCGTCGTCGGTGTAGTTCTCGAACCCGATCGTGGTCCGGAACCGGCTGGCCAGTCCCGGGTTCGCCGCGATGAACGCTTCCATCGGCTCGGGGTACCCGGCAACGATCACGACCAGGTCGTCGCGCCGGTCCTCCATCTCCTTGACCAGGGTGTCGACCGCTTCCCGCCCGTACTGGTCGGCGCCGTTGTCGCCCGCGGTCAGGCTGTACGCCTCGTCGATGAACAGCACCCCGCCGGCCGCGGACGCGACCACGTCGGCGGTCTTCGTCGCGGTCTGGCCGAGATACCCGGCGACCAGTTCGGACCGGTCGACCTCGACGAGCTGTCCTTTCGACAGCAGCCCGAGCGCCTTGTAGATCCCGCTCACCAGCCGCGCCACCGTGGTCTTGCCGGTGCCCGGATTCCCCACGAACACCAGGTGCCGTGTGATTGTCGGGCTCTTCAACCCGGCCTCGGTCCGCAGCTTCTCCACCCGCAGTACGGCGACCTGCCGGTGCACTTCCCGCTTCACCCGAGCCAGCCCGGTCAGCTCGTCCAGCTCGGCCAGCAACTCTTCCACCGTCTTGGCCGGCTCTTCAGGCTTCTCCTCAACCGGAGCCTGCGGAGTGCTCTGGACTGCCGGCGTCGTACCGACCTGCAGCGGCCGGGCGCCCGCAGCCTGCAGTTGCGCGGCCGCAGCCACAGATGCATTCCCGACAACCCGCATGGTCGGCTCACCGAGGGTGCAGGCCGCCGAAGCCACTTCGGCGAGCGCCTCCGCATATGCGGTCTTCTCGGCGGAGC
Organism: Kribbella sp. NPDC048837; assembly: GCF_055586945.1. Taxonomy (NCBI): domain Bacteria; kingdom Bacillati; phylum Actinomycetota; class Actinomycetes; order Propionibacteriales; family Kribbellaceae; genus Kribbella; species Kribbella sp. NPDC048837. The sequence continues at coordinate 365,532 of NZ_JBVJHF010000004.1, read as the reverse complement.
CCGCGGCGACCAGCTCGCTCAGCACCGCCGTCGGCGCGCCTCGCCAGCGACGACCTCGTACGGCGGCGTCGAAGAAGTCCTGTGTGGTCGCACCGGGGCTGGCCTTGGCCCAGTCCGCGGGAGCACCCGAAGCGGACTCCGCCAACGCCGCGGCCAGCGAAAGCCCCTCCGCCTTGGCGGTCTCCTCGGCGATCCCCGCACGAGCGGCTACCGCAAGCAGCTCTGACACTGCTTGCTGGAGTGACTTGCCCCCCTGGCCGCTCATGCCCCTCCTCGTCCAGCTGGTGGTTGCAGTGGTCCGGTGTCCGGTGGTGGCGTCGACTGTGTCGGGCCCAGCGCCAGGCCTCCGCCGGTGGAGCCGGTGCCGAACTTCTCTTGCAGGAACCGGCCGTGGGCGATCAGCGCCGCCGCGTCGGCCCGGTTCACCGCGTCGAACACCTTGTCCATCGTCGCGGCCAGGAGGTCCAACTGATCGATCAGGATCATCAGCGACGTCTTGCCCCGGTCCACCGGCCGCGTGTCCGCCCACTGCCGGGGCAGTCGCAGGTAGCCGCCGATCGCCTCCGGCAGGTAGTCGGTCGCCGTCGCCATCACGGAGTACGCCTGGGCGCTGCCGCCGAGGTTCCCGAGCCGTGGGATCGTCTCGCGCACGGTCCGGACCACCCGGTTGACCCGGGACGCGACCACGGCCGGTACGGCGCCGTCCGCGACCAACTGCTCGACGCGGACCAGCGCCGCGAGCAGGTCGTCGTTCGTCGGAGCGCGGGGATACGGGGCAGGCTCGGGCTCCTGCTTGCGGCCGGTCAGCCGCGCCAAGAAGTCACCGAGTGTCATGCAGTTCCCTGTCCCCCAGTTGACTTCTGCTTCAGCGACCGAGGTCGAGGTCGAGGCTGCCGTGGACGACCCGCTGGTCCTGCTGGGCGACCCGGTCCAGGTAGCTGCGGGACTTGGTCACCTCGGTCTCCAGCGTGCCGATGGTGGCGGCCATGTTGTCGAGCGCCTCGACCTTGAACGTGTCGATCGCGTCCATGGTCGCGTAGATGTTCGCGAACGCGGCCTGCAGCTGCGGCAGCCCGATCGTCGCCGACGCGGCCTGCTGCTGGATCGCCACCGAGTTGTCCCGCAGCATCTGCGAGGTGCGCTCGATCATCCCGCTGGTGGTCGTGTTCAGCGCGCTGATCTGGTCCAGCACCAGCTTCTGGTTGCTCAGGGCCTGCGCGACGATGACCGCCGTACGGAGCGCCGAGACCGTGGTGGTCGACGCGCGGTCGACGCCCTTGATCAGCTCGATGTTGTTCTTGATCACGATGTCGATGGCCAGGTAGTTCTGGATCGACACGGCCAGCTGGGTGAGCAGGTCCTGGTGCTTCTGCCGGACGTAGAACAGCACGTCCTCGCGGAACGCCTTCGCCTTGTCCGGGTCGGTCGCCTCCAGTTCGGCGATCGCCGCGGACAGTCGCGAGTCGAGCCGCTCGGCGACGTACACGTACTGGTTCAGCCGGGTCATCGCGTCCCAGAGGTTCTGCTTCTCCAGGTTCAGCGCGGCGTTGTCCTTGCCGAGCTCGTCCTGGCCGTTGCGCAGCGCGTGCAGGATGCCGTCGAGGTGACTCTGCGCGCTCTGGTACTTGCGGAAGTAGTCCTCGATCTTGTTCCCGAACGGGATCATTCCGAGCAGCTTCTTCGGCCCGGCGGCTTCCTTCGGGTCGAGGTCCTCGACGGTACGGCGAAGGTCGAGCAGCGTCTTGCCGACGGTCGACCCCTCGGACAGGCCGCCTTCCTGCAGCGCCCGGACCGGCGCCTTGAGCAGCCGGTTCGAGCTGTCCGCGGCAGCGCGGATGTCGACGTCGCCCATGCTCCGGACGTCACTCGCCTTGGCGGCGAACTCCGGGGACCGGGGCTCCGCGGTCATCAACGCGGACAGGAAGGTGTCGACCTTCGCGTCCAGCCCGGGCAGGGCCGCCGCGTCCACGGCAGGCGCCAGACTCGGAGCGGCCGTCGCCGCAACCGGCTGTGACGGCGGCGGAGCGGTCAGTATCAGTCCCGGAGCCGTGGCCGTCGGCGGCTGCAACGGCGCCACCGCGGGCTGCGCGGCCGCGGGCTGGGCGGCCGCACCTGCTGTGTTGTCTGCTTCGGTCATCGTCGTTCCCCTCCGGTGGCCTCCGCGAGGCGTCCCCTCGCCCGCGCACTGTCACCTCCGTGACGCGCACACAATCTACGCGGTTCCCGGTCTTCCTGGTCAGGTCGTTAGCTACTCGTTGTTAGCTGCGGCGGTAGCTGACGAACGAGAAGCCGTCGTGGGGCTCGCGGGCGGTTTCGGTCCAGGCTGCGTGGTCGAGGGAGGGGAAGGTGACGTCGCCGTCGGGGGACTGGTCGACCTCGGTGAGTTCGAGGCGGTCGGCGTACGGGAGGGCCTGGCGGTAGATCTCGCCGCCGCCGGCTATGTAGAGGTCGCTGTCGTACTTGAGTGCTTCTTCGAGGGTGTGGACGACCTCGACGCCGTCGGCGCACCAGTCCGGTTGGCGGGTGACGACGACGGTCCGGCGGCCTGGCAGCGGGCGGCCGATCGAGTCGTAGGTCTTGCGGCCCATCACCAGGGTGTGACCGAGAGTGAGCTGCTTGAAGTGCTGCAGGTCCTCGCGGATCCGCCAGGGCAGGTCGTTGTCCCGCCCGATCACACCGTTGCGGCCGACCGCGGCGATCAGGATGACGCTCATACCGCGATGGGCGCCTTGATCCCGGGGTGCGGGTCGTATCCGACCAGCTCGACGTCCGCGATCTCGTAGCCGTCGATCGAGTCGCGCTTCGCCAGCTCGAGCCTCGGCAGCGGCCGGGGCTCGCGGGTGAGCTGCAGACGGGCCTGGTCGAGGTGGTTCAGGTACAGGTGGGCGTCGCCGAGCGTGTGCACGAAGTCGCCGGCCTCGAGCCCGGTCTGCTGCGCGACCATGTGGGTCAGCAGCGCGTACGACGCGATGTTGAACGGGACCCCGAGGAAGATGTCGGCGGACCGCTGGTACAGCTGGCAGGACAGCCGGCCGTCGGCGACGTAGAACTGGAACATGGTGTGACAGGGCGGCAACGCCATGCTGTCCACGTCCGCGACGTTCCACGCGTTCACGATGTGCCGGCGGGAGTCCGGGTTGTTCTTGATCGACTCGATCACGCCGGCGATCTGGTCCACGTGCCGTCCGTCCGGCGTCGGCCAGGACCGCCACTGGTAGCCGTACACCGGCCCGAGCTCGCCGTCCGCGTCGGCCCACTCGTCCCAGATCGAGATGTTGTTCTCGTGCAGCCACTTGATGTTCGTCGAGCCGCTGAGGAACCAGATCAGCTCGCCGATCACCGACCGCAGATGCAGCTTCTTGGTCGTCACCGCCGGGAAACCGTCGCGGAGGTCGTAGCGCGACTGGTGGCCGAACACGCTCAGCGTGCCGGTCCCGGTCCGGTCGCCCTTCCGCACCCCGTTGTCCAGCACGTGCCGTAGAAGATCCAGGTACTGCTGCATGGGCTCAACTTACCGCCCTGGCAGACTCGCAGCGTGGAACAGGTGCTCACCCTCGTCGTGCGAGTCGAGAAGAACGCGCGGCCGGCGCAGACGGATGCGTTGGAGACGGCGGCGCGGGCGGTGCTGGCGATCCTGGCCGACGAGCGGTCGGCGGATGCGGGGGAGTGGGCCGGGGCGATGCACGCCTGGCAGGACGACCGGATCCGCAAGATCGTGAAACGTGCTCGCGGCATCGAGTGGCGCCGGGCCGAGGCGGTGCCGGGTATCACGATGACCGGGGTGACCGCACAGGTGCGGGTGTTCCCGCCGACGCCGGTCGATGCCGTCCCCGCGGAGCTCGCCAATCTGCAGGTGAGTGGCACGGACTTCGAGGATCCCGAGGAGCTTCCGGCGCTGGAGCCCGGCGTACCGGCGCTGTGGTTGAACCCGGGGCTGGAGATGTCGAGCGGTAAGGCGATGGCGCAGTGCGGTCATGCGGCGCAGCTCGCCTGGTGGGAGTTGTCGGCCGAGGCGCGCAAGGAATGGGCTGCGGCGGACTTCGCGCTGGCCGTCCGTACGGCGACTCCGGCGCGGTGGACGGAGTTGCTGGCCAGCGGCCTACCCGTGGTCCAGGACGCGGGCTTCACCGAGGTGGCGCCCGGGTCCCGGACCGTGGTCGCGGCTCATCCCTTGCTCACGCGGTAGTGCAGGTGGGTGACGCGGTCACCCTCGATCACCTTCGGGTCGTCCAGCAGGATCTGCTCGCCGACATAGTCGCCGAAGAAGCGGATTCCGGTGCCGAACACGACCGGGACCAGGTTGTACGCGATCTCGTCGACCAGACCGGCGGCCAGGGCCTGGCCGGTCAGGTTGCCGCCGGTGACCGAGACGTCGTGCTCACCGGCGTACTCCTTGGCCTGGGCGATCGCCGCCTCGATGCCGTCGACGAAGGTGAACGGCGCGTCGGGGAACGGCCAGTCCGTCGGGGGCTCGTGAGTGACGACGAAGACGTGCTCGCCGACCGCGGGGACGCCGTTCCAGCCGTTGGTGATGTCGAACAAGCGCCGCCCGATCACGCACGACCGAACATTCGGCCAGGTCGAATCGATGTAGGCCGCGCTGGCCGGGCTCAGGTGGAACGGCCGGCTCCGGTCCGTTCCGTACCTCTCGACCAGTCCGTTGTAGTACCAGTCGAACAGCGGACCGACCCCGTCGTCGGTGTCGGCGACGAACCCGTCGAGCGACACCACAGCAGTCGCGATGACGTTGCCCATGGCTACTTCTCCTTCACGACGCGGTAGGTGAGGTGCTGCGCGGACGGCGTCGAGACGCACTCGACCAGCTCCACCCCGACAGCCGGTGCGGCGGTCGCCGGGAACAGCCGGGTCCCGTCACCCAGTACGACGGTTGCCACATGCAACCGCAGGACATCGGCCAGCCCGGCGGCGAGCACCTCGTGACAGACCTGCCCACCGCCCATCACGTAGACGTCCTTGTCGCCGGCGGCGGTCCGGGCCCGCTCGACGGCCTCCTCGACGGTGCCCGCGAACCGGAATCGATCGCCCAGCCGGGTCTTCTCCGGTGGCGAGTGGGTGACCACGAAGACCGGCGGGTTCACCTCCCCGGTCGGCTTGGCGCCGTACCCCATCTCCTCGTTCCAGCCGCCGGGTGCGTCGATGACGTCGAACAGGTTCCGGCCCTGGAGGACCGCGCCGGTCGCCTCGAAGGCGGAGTCGAGTACGGCGCGGTCCGCGTCGGTGCCGTGGAAGACCCAGTCGTGCAAGGCCTCGCCGCCGTCACCGAGCCCGTTGTCGATACCCGCGTCGGGCCCGGTGACGTAACCGTCCAGCGACACCGAGATGTCGATGACGACCTGACCCATGTCAGCTCTCCTTGGCGAGCAGCTCGGCCAGGCGGTCCATCGAGTCGTTGATGCCGTTCGCCATGCCGTACTCGATCGACTGGTCGCGGCTCTCCACCGACGGGAACACCGACTGCTGGTGCAGGCGGACGCCCTTCTCGGTCGGCTCGAGCGTCATCTTCTCCAGGCAGACCTCGCCGGGCGCGCCTTCCCACTCGAAGGTCTGGATGATCAGCTTGTCCTGCTCCACGGTGTGGAAGACGCCGCGGAAGGCGTACTCCCCGGATTCGTCCTTGTGGATGTAGCGGTACGTCCCGCCGGGGCGGACGTCGTACTTCTCGACCGTCGCGTCGAGGTCGCGCGGGCCGAGCCACTGCACGACCAGATCCTTGTCGGTGACGATCCGGAACAGCTGCGCCGGGGTGGCGTCGAACTCGCGGGTCACCTCGACGAACGGGGTGCCGGCGGGGGTGTTGATGGTGGTGCCGCTCATGGTTCCTTCTCCCTCACTTCGTGGTCTTCGTCTCTTCCTCGTGCATGCCCTTCAGCACTGCTTCCATCCGGCGGAAGCGGCGTTCGGTCTCGAGCCGGTACTCGTCGATCCAGCTCGTCAGTGCTTCCAGGGCGGCCGGCACCAGGTGACAGGGACGGCGTTGCCCGTCCCTGGTCCGGGTGATCAGCCCGGCGGCCTCGAGCACCTGGATGTGCCGCGACACCGCCTGCTTGGTGATCGGGAACGGCTCGGCCAGTTCGTTCACGGTGGCCGGCCCGCGGGACAGTCGCGCGATCATCGCCCGCCGGACCGGGTCACCGAGTGCGGTGAAGGCCCGATCGAGCTGGTCGTCGTCAACTGACATCTTTATCAACCATTCCCTTGATCAACCGATGTGTTGAATATAGGAAGAGGCGGCAGCTGGTGTCAAGAGGGTGGTTTTAGCAACTTCGGTTGACAGGCGAGTGTTGTCAACCTAGGTTGCTTACATGACCGAGTTGGTGGATCCCGAGGACCCCGCGGCCGGCCTGGCCGCGGTGGTCGCGTTGCGCCGGCTGGCCGACCGGCTGGAGGACAGCCAGGTGGAGCAGGCGATGCGGGCCGGCTGGAGCTGGTCCGAGGTGGCCGAGGTGCTGGGGGTCACCCGGCAGGCCGTGCACAAGAAACACGCCCGGCGGCTGCTCGCCGCCGGCGTCGCCCTGAGGAGGCGTTGATGCCGTCGGATGCGCCCGGACGCGATGAGCTGTCCCAATCTGCGAAGGACGTCCGCGCGCTGCTGGTCCGCGGCGCGCGCGAGGAGGCCCGCCGGGACGGATCCCGGACGATCGAGGCCGAGCACGTGCTGCTCGCGCTGGCCGCGAGCGGGACCACGTCCGCGGCGCGGATGCTGGCCGAGGCCGGGCTGACCGAGGAGGCGATCCGGGCCGCGCTGACCCGCGAGTGGGAGCACAGCCTGGCCGTCGCCGGGATCGCGGTCAGGATCGGAGTGTTGCCGATGGCAACGGCTGACGAGCACCGCGACCCGCACATCGGCGAGTCGACCAAGCTGCTGCTCAAGCGCGCGATGGACGCGCCGCCGAAGATCGGCGCCGGCCGGATCGGCCCGACCCGGATCCTGGTCGGCCTGCTCGACACCGAGCGCGGCCGGGTCGCCCGCGCCCTCGAGGTCGCCGGCGTCGACCGGGTCGCGCTGCGCGCCAAGGCCGCCGAGGCGCTGGCCCGAGGCGTCCGCTAGATCGTCTCGAAGGCCGCCATCATCGCCATGTCCTCGTGCTCGAGGTTGTGGCAGTGGATGAGGTATTTCCCCTTGTGGGCGGTGAATCTGACCAGGACGTCGACGACCTCGGCCGGCCGGACGTCGACGGTGTCCTTCCAGCCGGCGTCGTACCGGCCGGGCTTGCCGCCGCCGCGGCCGAGCACCTGGAACGGCGCGAGGTGGACGTGCACGGGGTGGTGGACATCGGTGACGAACGACCAGATCTCGAACTGATCCAGCTTCACCTGTGCCTGCATCACGGCCGGGTCGAACGGCTTGCCGTTGATCGTCCACCCCTTGTGCCCGCCCGCGTCGCCCCGGCGGAACCGCCACTTCCGCCGGACGACACCGGCCGGCTTGGGGAGTACGGCGTACGACGAGAGCCTGGCCGGGATGCTGCTCTCGTCGGCGGCCTTGCGGGCGACCTTGAAACGCAGGACATTCGCGTTGCCGTCCAGCTTGTTGACGAGCGTGACCTCGTCGCCGGGCTGGTACTGGGAGAAGTCCACGATCACGTCGAAGCGCTCGGCCGGCGCGATCACCAAGGTGTCGTGCTCGACCGGTGCGTCCAGTAGTCCGCCATCGCTGCCGATCTGGACGAACTTCGCCGGACCCTTGTCGAGGGCGAGCTCGTAGCGGCGGGCGTTGCTCGCGTTGAGGATCCGCAACCGGTAGCGGACCGCGTCGACCTCGTGCACCGGCCACGGCGCACCGTTCACCAGCGTCACGTCGCCGATGACGCCTTCCATGTACTGCGGCTCGACGCCGATGCCGTCCTTGGCCACCGGGTAGAGGAACGCGCCGTTCTCGTCGAACGCACGGTCCGCGATCACGAGCGGGATCTCCCGATCGCCCGCAGGCAAGGGCAAACGGTCCTCCTCGTCGTCCCGGACGAGGTGTACGCCGAACAGTCCTCGATAGACCTGTGGAGCGGTGTAATCCATCGTGTGGTCGTGGTACCAGAGCATGGCGGCCCGCTGGGCATTCGGGTACGTGTACGTGCGGCTGCCCGTCTTCACGTCACCCCCGGGCATCGCGTGGTGGCCGGCGTGGCTTCCACTCGGTGGCATCAGGAGGTCCAGCGGCCAGCCGTCGCTCGAGGCCGGTGTGTGACCGCCGTGCAGATGGACGACCGTCGACGAGTCGAGCTCGTTGACCTGCTCGATCACAGTGGTCCGCCCACTCCGTACGTCGAACGTGGGTCCTGGCAGGAGGCCGTCGTACCCCATCACCTCGGTCTTGAGGCCGGGGAGGATCTCCAGGCGCGCCTTGCGTTGGACGACGCGGTAGTAGTCGGTGGTCGCGTCAGTGCGGACCGGCTTCTTCACCGGTGGGATGGGCAGCGGCACCTTGAACGGCTCTGGCAGTGGTGCCTTGCTGCGAAGGAGTTCACCAGCTTGGGCGGGCTTGGCCTCACTTCCGCAACTGGTCAGGGTGAGGGCGGCACCAACGGCCAGGAATCCGCGGCGGGACAGGGTCATCGCTTCGCCTCCCGGCGGCTCAGGCGTGCGGTGGGACGGAACGACCAGACGGCCATCCAGATGACGGTGATGACGATCGCGGTTCCGAGCGGGACGTGGAGGGCGAAGTTCTGCAGGTAGCCGAAGGTGAGCTGGACGAACTCGGCGACGAACAACACCGCGGTGAGGAGGGCCGGCCAGCCGCGACCACCGCCGCCGAGCCAGTAGATCGTCGCGACGACGAACTGGATCATCGCGACCATCCAGACCGTCGACCCGATCGGGCCGTGGATGTTCATCGCGTCGACGTTGCCGGACAGGAAGTACCCGGCCAGGATCGGCTGCGCCCCGACGAGGGCGGCGTGCAACAGGAGGGTGATCCGGAGTGCCCACAGGCTGGCGCGCGGACGGCGTACCTTCGTTTCGACCGGGGCGACGGTGGTCGTCATACCGTCACCGCCGCTTGCTGGCGGGCGGTCCAGAGCGCGAAGGCGACCGCGGCCGCCACGAGCGCGATGCCGAGCGGGATGTGGATCGCCAGCTGGCGGCTGTATCCCATCGCGACCTGGAGGCCCTCGCCCAGCGTGATGAGCAGGGTCACCGCCGGTGCGAGCAGCCGGCCGCCGGACCGCCACCAGATCGTTGCTATGAGCAACTGGAGGAGGCCGGCGACGGTGAGCGCCAGGCCGATCGGCTCGTGCAGCCGCATCGCGGGACCGGAGCCGTTCAGGTAGACGCCCGCGAGGATCGGCTGCAGGCAGATCGCGACGGCGTGCAGGCCGGCGACCAGTCTGAGGGCGGGCAGCAGGTTCATGTAGACAGACAATAGTAGTCTTGCTACATGTAGGACAATCAGGTATCGCCCGGACGTGCGGAACCAGGGTCGGTGCGGTCCGGCGGAGGTTCGCCTGGTGTCAGGCCCGGGTGATGTCAGGCTCGGGTGATGTCAGGCTCGCGTGGTGTCAGGTGAGGTGGCCGAGGGGCGCTACGTCGATCCCGGCGCGCTCGCAGACCCAGTGCGGGTCGGGGCCGAGCTCCGGCTCGATCCGCAGCTCGTGGTCGTGCAGGTCGTCGCAGGCGGTGCAGCGCGGCCAACGGACCCCGGAGTCGACCAGGCGGTCCTGGACGTCCTGGGCGACCAGTCCGGCGATGTGCTCCGCGCCGTCCGGCCACTGGTCCAGCCACCACTGCCGCCCGGCCACCGCGTCCTCGAGCAGCGACACCATCACGGCATCGTCGAATCCCCGCGCGGCCAGGTCGTGCAGCACCATGGCTCGGGCGGTCAGCAACACCCCAGGCTCACTCATCGCCCTTCAGGGTGCCAGATCGAACCGACAAAACCCCACGCCTCGCAGGAGACGTGGGGTTTGTGGTGGTGCGGTCAGCTTGCCGGCGACGGGCACGTGGGTGCCGGGTCGAGGCGGTCGGCCAGGCGGAGCTCGCGCTCGGCGGCGGTGCGCAGTACGGCGCTGAGCCGGGTGCGGACCGTGAGCGTGCGGCGCGGGGCCGGCTCCTCGTACGGCTGCTGGGGAGCGTTCGGGAGCGCCGACTGCGACAGGGCCCGAGCGTTCTCGACTGCGGTGTTGCCGGCGATGAAGTACGTCATGGTGTGCTCCCTTCTGAGAGCGTGGTGGGTCAGCCGGCGGCCGGGCGGCCGTCGGAGGTTGTGCGGTATCAACCCGGGAACCCGAGTGGGTCCTGGGTGTGTTGTGTGGTTGTCAGAGTTTCGGTGCGGGTCCGCTACTGGCGCGGACGACCAGCTCGGTGGGCATCAGAAGCTGGCGCTCCGTGGTGGACGGGTCGAGCAGGATCCGGCCGACCGCGCGGCCCTTGTCCTTGATCGGCTGGTGGACCGTGGTCAGTCCGGCCGGTCCGGCCGCCGGGATGTCGTCGAAGCCGGCCACGGTCAGGTCCCGTCCGGGGACCAGTCCGCGCACCTTCATCGCTTCCATCACGCCGAGTGCCTGGACATCGCTCAGCCCGACGATCGCGGTCGGCCGGTCCTGCGAGTCGAGCACCCACTCGGCCCCGGCGACCCCGGAGGTGAAGGCGTTGTGCCCGCCGGAGACGATCCGCAGCCGGGCGTCCGGCATCGACTTCTGCAGGCCCTGGATCCGCAGCTCGCAGTCGGTGTAGCCGACCTCGTCCAGGCTCAGCTCCACCGGACGGCCGCCGGCCGCCTCGGCGTTGTCGACCAGGACGACGATCTCGCGGTGACCGAGCCGGGCCAGGTGCTCGCCCAGCTGTGCCGCCGCCTCCACCTCGTCGATGGCGACCCAGGACAGGTCCGGGTGGTCGCCGCGGTCGGTGGAGACCGCCGGGATGCCGCGGTTCGCGAGGATCTCCAGCGCCGGGTGACCACCCGGGACGCAGAAGATCGCGGCCGCGTCGATGGCCGCCTGCTGGACGGCGTTGCTGCCGCCGGTGATATCGGTCGAGCTGAGTGGCATCAGCAGCAGGCTGGTGGCGAACTCCTCGGCGACCTCGGCCAGGCCGGCCAGGAAACCGACCGCGTAGGGGTCCGAGAAGGCGTAGGCCAACTTGTCGGTGAACAGCACCCCGACCGCACCGGCCTTGCCGCTGCGCAGCGCGCGGGCGGAGGCGTCCGGTCCGGCGTACCCGAGCTCCTGGGCGGTGCTCAGGATCCGCTCGCGCAGGGCGGCGGACAGCTGGTCGGGTTTGTTGTAGGCGTTGGAGACGGTCGACGGTGAGACTCCGACGGCCTTCGCCACGGTCTTCAAGGTCACTCCCGCCATCTCACGCCGCCCTTCTGTATCGTTCTTCTAAATCGATCTAGAAAAACGATACAGAAGACCCTCGGAGAGTGCAACACCTATTTCCGCCGGGTCTGACCGGCGGTGCGAGATGATGACGGGTATGGCTTCGTTGCTGGAGGTGATCGCGCTGCATCCGGCGGATGCCGAGGCGGCGCAGGAGGGTGGGGCGGACCGGCTGGAGCTGTGTGCGTCGATGGAGGCGGACGGGTTGTCGCCGTCGGTGTCGACGGTCAGTGCGATCCGGCGGTCGACCGATCTCCCGCTGCGGGTGATGCTGCGGCTGACCGACTCCTTCACGCTCAACGGCGCCGAGCTGAACCGGCTGACCGCGATGGCGCAGTCGTATCTCTCCGCCGGCGCGGACGGATTCGTGCTGGGGTTCCTGACTCCCGACAACGTGGTGGACGTGGAGTCGGTGGGTGCGCTGGTCAGCACCTTCGCCGGTACGCCGTGGACCTTCCACCGCGCGATCGACGCCGTACTCGAGCAGGCGTCGGCGTGGCGCGCGCTGCGGTCGCTGCCCGGACTGGACTGCGTGCTGACGGCCGGGTCGTCGATCGGAGTCGGGCACGGGCTGGACGATCTGTGCAAGCTGGCCAAGGAGGACCCCGCGGTCGCGAGTGTGATGATGGCCGGCGGCGGACTGCAGCCGGAGCACGTCCCGTGGCTGTACCAGAGCGGCGTACGGCGTTTCCACGTCGGCTCGTCGGTCCGCCAGGACGGCTCGTGGACCAAGGCCTACGTGAACTCGCGCTTCGTCCGTGCCTGGCGGAACCTGCTCGACGCCCAGGACGCGCGCGAATGATCCTCATCGACCCACCGGCCTGGCCCGCGTGGGACAGACTCTGGTCCCACCTGGTCAGCGACGAGTCGTACGAAGAGCTGCACACCTTCGCCAAGGCCGCCGGCATTCCCGCCCGCGGCTTCGACCGCGACCACTACGACGTCCCCAGCGATCGCTACGACGACCTGATCGCCGCCGGCGCGGTCCCGGTGTCCAGCCGGGAGATCGTTCGTCGGCTGACCGCTTCCGGGTTGCGTCACCGGAAAGGGCAACGGCCCCCAACCGAGTGAGGTTGAGGGCCGTTGGGTCAGTCGAGGAGCTCGGTGACTGTGCCGGCGGCGACGGTGTGGCCGCCTTCGCGGACGGCGAAGCCGAGGCCGACGTTCATGGCGACCGGCTTCTCCAGCTCTACGCCGAGGTCGATGGTGTCGCCGGGCATCACCAGGGTGATCTCACCCAGGTCGATGCCACCGGAGACGTCCGTCGTACGGAAGTAGAACTGCGGGCGGTAGTCGGCGGCGAACGGCGTGTGCCGACCACCCTCGGCCGTCGAGAGCGCGTGCAGGGTCGCCCGGAACTTCCGGTGCGGCCGCACACTGCCCGGCAACGCCACCACCTGGCCGCGACGGACCTCGTCGCGCTTCACTCCACGCAGCAGCACCGCCGCGTTGTCGCCCGCCTCCGCGGACTCCAGCGTCTTGCCGAACGTCTCCATCCCGATCGCCGTACTGGTGACCGTCGGACCGAGCCCGACCACCTCGACCGCGTCGCCGAGCTTCAGCGAACCGCGCTCGACCGCACCGGTGACCACCGTGCCGCGGCCGCTGATGGTGAGCACGTTCTCGATCGGCATCAGGAACGGCTCGCCGAGCACGCGGTCCGGCACCGGCACGTAGGAGTCGACCGCGTCCAGCAGTTCGCCGATCGCGGCGGTCCACTTCGGGTCGCCCTCCAGCGCCTTCAGGCCGGAGACGCGCACGACCGGTACGTCGTCGCCCGGGAAGCCGTACTCCGACAGGAGCTCACGGACCTCCAGTTCGACCAGGTCGAGCAGCTCGGGGTCGTCGACGGTGTCCGCCTTGTTCAGCGCGACCACCAGGTACGGCACGCCCACCCGGCGCGCGAGCAGCACGTGCTCCCGCGTCTGCGGCATGGCGCCGTCCTGGGCGGAGACGACCAGGATCGCGGCGTCCACCTGGGCGGCGCCGGTGATCATGTTCTTCACGTAGTCGGCGTGCCCGGGCATGTCGACGTGCGCGTAGTGCCGGGTCGCGGTCTCGTACTCGACGTGCGAGATGTTGATGGTGATCCCGCGCGCGACCTCCTCCGGCGCCCGGTCGATGCCGTCGAACGCGACGAACCGGTTGACGCCCGGGTCGCGCTCGGCGAGCACCTTGGTGATCGCCGCCGTGAGGGTGGTCTTGCCGTGGTCGACGTGACCCATCGTCCCGATGTTGAGGTGCGGCTTGGTCCGCACGAACTGGCTCTTGGCCATGAGTTTTCCTTTGCTGGTCAGAAGATTCGCGAGAGCCAGGACCCTCCGGCAAGCCTTCCGCGGCGCTGTCACCGCGCGGAGGGGGCCGGTGCGGGCCACCCTCCTCCGCGGGTCCTGATCAGCAGGAGGAGGGTCGGATTCGCGCGCCGGTGAGAACGGCTGAATCGACTGACGCAGCCCACGTGGGAGCGCCCGTCAGGCCGGTGCCTGACAGGTCGGACTCGAAAACCACGCGGAACATGCGGATCACGGTAGGTAGGAACGCTGCCCGGAGCAACAGAAATTCCCGGGCCTCAGTTCAAGGCGAAGAGCCTGGAGCCGTCGGAGAAGATCGGGCGGGCGCCGGCGACGGTGACGGCCGGCTTGTTGCAGGTGACTTCCTCGGACGCGGCCACCGATGTCGCGGTCGGGCCGGCCAGGATCGGGCGCGGCTGGACGCCGGTGGTGCCGATCATCACCGGTGAGCAGCTGCCGTTCCGCTGCGGCATCAGCGTGACCACTCGCCCGTCCGGCAACATGCTGAACCCGTCCCGCGGGTACTCCGGCTGCTGCAGCATCGGTGGCACCTCGAGCAGGTGGTGCCACTGCGGTGTGCCGTCCGCGGGGCTCAGCGCGGACACGTCATACGTCTGCGGCTGCCCGGGGTCGGTGGTGTTCCGGCAGGTGATCAGGACGAGTGAGGCGTGGGTGGCGGCGAGCTGTGCGTCGCACGACGAGGACCCGAGCCGGGGCCGCGGTGTGCCGGGCACCGGGGTCGTCCAGAGGAGGCGGCCCTCGCCGACGTCGACGGACCACTGGTAGAGCGTTCCACCTGCAGCGCCGGTCCAGATCAGCCCGGACACCTCACGGGTGTCGGGTACGGCGACTAGATCGCCGACCCACGTGGTCGGATCCAGCTCGGCACTCAGGTCGAACTGGCTCCCCAGGTCGGCCTCCCAGCGCTGGTCGCCGGTCTTGAGGTCCAGACCGCGAACGACGGCGCCGTTGCCACCACACGCATCGACGACGACCGCCTGGTCGCCCATCAGCTCGCCCTGGGTCACGTTGCAGCGCAGTTGGGTCCGCCAGTGGGTCGGACTGCTCACGCCGTGCGCCACGACGTAGTTGTCCTCCGCGACGAGCAGTTGGTTCTGGTCGACGGCCAGTGCGGTTCCGTCGGTGTGGACCTCGGTCAGCACCTTGCCGGTCACCGCATCCAGTACGGCGTACGTCGGCAGGTCGACGCCCGCGGGTTCGCGGTAGTCGGCGTTCGGAAGGTGTGCCGCGACGGTCCGGCCATCGGCGGAGACCAGGAGACCCTTGGAACCACTGGACGCGGCGTCCTGTACGTCGGCCCGCGAGTACCGCCACCGGATCTGGCCGGTGGTCGCGTCGGACATGACCACGCCGTCCGAGCGCAGTTCGGCCACTCCGCCCGCCGTACCGGCGATGGCGCCCGTCGCGGGCACTTCGCGGCTCCAGGCGAGCGTCCCGTCGAGCTGCACCGGGAGTTGGTTGGGTTCGATGGTGGTCGTCGTACTGACGGTGTTGGCGGTCTCCAGCCGGGCCTGCACGAACGGCTCGCCGGCCGACACCACGACCCACGCCAGCAGCGCCCCGCAGACCACAGTGGCGCCGACACCCAGCAGCCGCGGCGGAGCCTGCGCGTATGGCGGTGCGAGCCGGAGCCGTCTCGCCAACGCCAGGAGTGCGCCGGCCAGCACCAGAGCGACCGACGCGAGCATCAGGTACGGCCAGCGCTCGGACATGGCCGCACCGGGCTGCGCGGCGGGCCAGCGCCACCAGCAGAAGCCGACGGCGACCAGGCCGACCACTGCGAACACCACCGCCGGGATGGTGACCAGTCGCCGCTCAGCGCGCCGGAACCACGCGCACGCCAGGGCGGCCGACAGCGCCGTACCCGCGATCGGTGCCCAGACCGGGAAGCCGCTGACCTCGTCCGGGTTGGCGGGCCACTTGGCGGCCGCGCCGAGGCCACGGCCGAACAGGACCGAGGCTGCGACGACCGCGCCGAGGGCAGCACCGAAGTAGACGATCGGGATCAGCCCGCCGATCGGCCGGGCCGCCTTAGGGCCCCAGGACTCGACCTCCCGGGTGATGTTCTCCCGGGCCGCCTGTTCCCACTCGTCATGACCGCGCTCGGTCGCGAACAGCCGGGTCTCGGCCAGGCCCTGGAGGAACGAGATCCGGCCGCGGGCGAAGTCCCGGTCGGCGATGTGCGCGTACTCCTGCCGGATGCCGGCGGAGTACTCGTCGTACCGCTCCGGGGCCAGGCTCAGGATCCGCAGGTCGGCGTCACACAGGACCGCGCCGTTGCGGTCGTCCGGCTCGCAGTCGTGCTTGGCGGTCAGCCGGACCAGGCGGCCGACCTCCTCGACCCGCTCGGCCTCGACGCCGTACGCCGCCAGCTCGAGCTCGGCCAGCTGGGCCGAGACCTCCTCGTTCTCGCCGGGGTCGGCCTGCGGGTCGTAGATGGCGTCGTGGAACCACGCCGCCAGCCGCACCGTGTCCGGGTCGTCGGCGGAATCGGCCAGCTCGTCGACGGTCCGCAGCACCTCGGTCAGGTGCCGCTGATCGTGATAGTGGCGATGTTGCTCTGCGTAACGAGCCAGCAGGTCCTCGCCCAACGGCTGCGCGTGCGGCAGCAGGCGATTCCACTGGTCGCGCAGGTCCATGGCTGGGAGTCTCGCACCCCGTGGGAGCCCGCCACGACCGATCCGGGGTTCCCGGATAGGGTCGTGGCCAAAGCGATATCGGCTCGTCACCTTGCCGCTTCGATGGGTGCGTCAGGCATCGAATTGCAGCACTGGAATTGCGGTGCAGATCACATCTGCGGCGGATCGGAGAAGAGATGCGGTTCGGTTTGGTCGGCACCGGTCCGTGGGCGCGCCGGACGCACGGACCGGGCCTGACGGCCGCCTCCGGGGTGGAGCTGGTGGGGGTCTGGGGCCGGCATCCGGACACCACCGCCGCGATCGCGGGCGAGCTCGGCGTCACGCCGTATGACGACTACGCGGAGTTACTCGAGTCGGTCGAGGCGGTCGCGTTCGCCGTACCGCCGAAGGTGCAGGCGTCGATGGCGCTGGAGGCTGCCGCGATCGGCAAGCATCTGCTCCTCGACAAGCCGGTCGCGGACTCGCTCGACGACGCCCGGGCCCTGGCCGACGAGGCCGCGGACGAGGGCATCGCGTCGGTGGTGTTCTTGACCGGCCGGTTCCAGCCGGCGCTGCGGACGTTCTTCGCGGAGCTCCAGGCCCGCGGAGGCTGGAAAGGCGGCTGGGCCCGGATGCTCGCCGCCCTCGACGAACCGGGCAAGCTGCTCGTCGACTCACCCTGGCGACGCGAGCCGCGCGGTGCCATCTGGGACGTCGGCCCGCACGCCCTGTCCAACCTGACCGCGATGCTCGGCCCGATCGCCGACCTGACCGCCGTCGGCGGTGCCGACGGTCTGGTCCACCTGGTCCTCAACCACGAGTCCGGTGCCACCAGCACCGCCAGCATCACACTGTCCGCTCCGCCGGCCGGCAGCCACTTCGAGACCGGCGTCTGGGGAGAGACGGGTACGGCGCTCCTGCCTGACAGCGAGACGTCCGCGGTCGAGGCGATGCAACTCGCCGCCGAGGAACTGGTCGCGGCAGCCGACTCAGGCGAGCCCCACCCGGTGGACGTCGCCTTCGGCACCCGGATCGTCGAGCTGCTCGCGTCGGCCGAGGAGCAGATCAGCGCAGGGCGATGACGGTGTCGGGGCCTGAGGTGAGGACGAGGTTGCCGATGGCGCGGGGGTCGCGGCCGCAGGAGATGCCGGTAGGCAGCGGGACCTGACGGAAGCCGGTGCGGCCGATCACATTGGCGACGCAGCCGGATGCGCCGCGGCCGAGGGAGATCACCCGGCCGTCTGCGGTGACGGTGACCTTGACGCGCGGACTGACCGGTGCGGTCGCCTGCCAATCGGTCAGGCCGGTGTTGGCGTCGACGGCCGTGACCACGGTCCGGCGGTTCTCCAGGCTGCTCGGTCCGGGGCAGTCCACGATGATCAGGTACTTGCCCGCCGCGTTGAGCAGCGTCCGGCACGCCCAGGTCCGCGGTACCGGCCAGCGCCAGCGGATGTCACCGGTCCGCGGCTCGATAGCAGTCAGAGCGACGGGTACGTCGGAGTCGCCGCCAGGCTCGGCCACTACGACCAGTCCACCCACGACGACCGGTCGCCGGTAGGTGTCGGCGGATGTCTTGGTCCAGAGCTGCCTCCCGGTCTGCAGATCCAGTGCGGTCATCTCGTCGGGTTTGTCGTTGCAGCTGTGGCCCAGGAACGCGACCACAGTCTCGGCGGTCGCGACCGCGCCGACATCCGTGCAGTCGCCCGGCTCGAACGTCCACCGCTCATGGCCGTCCGGGTCGACGCCGTGCAGCTTGCCTGAGCCGCTGGACGAAGGCTCGGCGGTCAGCAGTGGCTCGGCCTGCTGGATGAGGTGGTCACGGGTCCGGCCGGGCCAGGCCGCCTTGCGCTGACCGGTCTTGGCGTCGAGCAGCAGGTAACCGACGTCGGCGAACTCGGCCAGCACGTAGTTGCCGTTTCCGGTGGCCACGATGTTCGGCTGTTCGTCGGAGTCGGAGCGGCTGTAGCGCCAGCGCAGCTCGCCGGTGGCGGCGTCCAGCATCTCGACCTCGCCACTCTGCCGCGAGATGGCGACGCCGTACCTGGTGCCGATCGCGCCCTCGGCACCGGCGCCGGGCAGCGACTTGCTGACCCACGCGACCGAGCCGTCGAGGATCGAGGGAGACGCCTTGCCCGGCTCGTTCGGTGTGCCTTCCACTCGCTCGTTGGAACTCAGCACGTAGTTGCGGGACAAGGGCTGCACGATCAGCAGCAGGATCAGTGCGATCGCTGCCGGCACTGCGAGCCAGGCGAGCTGCTGACCGAGGTTGCGGGCTGGGAGGAAGCGGGCTGTTCTCGTGCGCAGGAGGGATGCGACCAGTGCCGCGAGGCCGGCCACGAGCAGGAGCAGCAGGGCGGAGATCAGTAGCGGCACTCGCAGGCCCACACCGATGGCCGGGTTGGTCCTCGGCACCTGTGCCCAGGCCACGAGCAGTCCGGTGACGGCGATCGCGACCACTGCGCCGGCGATGAGCCGAGAGCGCTGGCTGGCGCTGCGGGCGCAGCGGAACAGCAGTGGTGCGCTGAAGAACGCGACGGCCGCCAGGACGACGGGAGGCCAACCGACTTCGCTCTCGGGCGTCGGGACCTGCCATGACGCGCCGGACGCTGCGATCGCGACCACGGCGGAGGCGATCGCGCTGAACGTGGCGACGGCGGTCAGTCCGGCTTGCTGCCAGCCACGCCAAGGTGCGGGCAGTTGGCTGTCCAGTCCGGCGAGCTCGGACTCCAGGTTGACGCGGGCGACCGGACCGAGCCGTTGCCGGGCCAGTTGGGTGCGGTAGAGGTGGCCGTCGAGCAGTTCGCGGACCTCGTCGTACCGCTGCTCGAGGGCGGCCTTGCGGTCGCCCGCGTCCCGGCGTACCTCGGCGGTGTGGACGGCGTACCGGCTGGGGTCGGCAGCGAGGATGGCGTTGACGGCATCGAGCAGTACATCGCCGTTCGCGTCGCGGCGCGGTGGTGCGTAGGAGTCCGGCGGGGGAGCGGCCAGGTCGCCGGTGAGGCGGATCAGGCGGGCGACCTCGGCGATCCGGATCGGGGGTACGCCGTACCGCGGGAGGAGCTCCTCGGCCAGCCGGGCGGAGGTCTCAGCGTCCTCGGCCGGAGTCCCGCCGGGTTCGTGCACCGCCCGGTGGAACCAGGCTGCCAGCCGGACCGAGGTCGGGTCGGTGGAGAGCTGGATGAGCGAGTCCAGGGCGGTCAGTACGACGTCGAGGTAGTGGTCCCGGTAGGCCCGCCGGGTTCGCTCGACGTACCTGGCGACCAGCTCGTCGGCCAGCGAGTCCGAGCCGGGCACCAGCTCGTCCCACCGCGCACGAAGCTCGACCACTGCCACAGTTTGCCAGTCGCACCCCTACAACCACCGCTCGATCAACCGACCGGGAGCTTGCGGTTGCGGTGCGGGTTCACCCGGCGTGTGCGGGCCGTCACTGACGGGCGGTGAGGATGCCGGTGAGCAGGCCGGGGTAGAGGTCCTCGAGGTCGGTGCGGCGGAGCTTGCTGATCCGCCGGGTGCCTTCGGTGTGGGTGGTCAGGACGCCGGCCTCGCGCAGGATGCGCAGGTGGTGGGCCCGGGTGGACGCGGTGACCGGGAGCTCGATGTCGCCGCAGGCGATGCCCTCGGGCGCGTCGGCGAGCGCGCGGACGATCTGCAGCCGCACCGGCTCACCGAGAGCCTGGAGCACCGTCGCGACCTGGATCTCGTCGCGCGCGGGCTGGGGGAGTTCCTTGCTGGTCATATCTCAATAATACGATATCGGTCGAAGTTCGATGATCTTCGTAGTACGATCAGCGTCGAACTACTCGAACTCGTCCGGAAGGTCCTCGATGTCCGCACGGATCTACCTGCTCGGCGCCGGTGCGTTCGCGGTCGGCACCAGCGCGTACGTCGTGTCCGGTGTGCTGCCCGACGTCAGCTCCGAGCTCCATGTCTCGCTGACGGCCGCGGGTCAGCTCGCCACCGCGTTCTCCCTGTCGTACGCCATCGGTGCGCCGATCCTGTCCACGCTGACCGGCCGGTGGGAGCGCCGTACGCTCCTGATCGCCGCGCTCGTCCTGGCCGCGCTGGGCAACCTGATCGCCGCGGTCGCCACCAACTACCCGGTGCTGCTCGTCGGCCGGGTGGTGGCCGCCTTCGGTGCCGCCGTCTACACGCCGGCGGCCACGCTGTTCGCCACCGGCCTGATGCGACCGGAGGAACGCGGCAGAGCGGTCGCCATCGTCTTCGGCGGACTGACCTTCGCTCTCGTGCTCGGCGTACCGGCCGGGAGCCTGCTCGGTCCGACGCTCGGCTACAAGGGTGTCTTCGCGCTGATCACAGTGATCGCCGTACTGGTCGCCATCGTCGAGCGTGCCGCGCTCCCGAAGGTGGACGCGCCTCCGGTGGTCGGACTGCGTGAGCGGTTCGCCGGTGTGACCGATCGGCGGGTACAGATCGTGCTCGCGATGACAGTCCTCGCAGTGCTCGGCGCGTTCAGCGTTTACATCTACATCGTGCCGCTGCTGAAGCACACGGCCGGACTGTCCGGCAACGCGGCCGGCCTGCTGCTTCTCCTGTACGGCGTGGGCGCGGTGCTGGGCAACCTCGTCGGAGGACGCGCGACCGACCGGTTCGGCAGTCTGCGCACGCTCCTGGTGTTGCTGATCGGAATCACCGCTGTTGTCAGCACTCTGGACATCACAGCGAGCACTGAGGTCGGCGCGGGTGCGGCTCTGTTCGTCTGGGGCATGTTCACCTGGGCCTTCAACCCACCGATCCAGAACCTGCTGCTGGAGCTCGGTGGTGGTCTGCTAATCTCGCTCAACGCCTCCGCGATCTACCTGGGCGCCGGACTGTCCGCTGTGGTCGGCGGTCTGGTCATCCAGACGATCGGTGTCGGCTATCTGCCGCTGCTGGCCGCCGTGCTGTCGCTGACGGTGCTCGGCCTGCTGTACGTGCTCTGGCGTGACTCGGCCCTGCAGCGCGTCGAGGAACTCGAGCGCGAAGAGGACATCTACCTCACCGCCGCCGCCGACTGAAGCGAACCGCAGATAGCGCAGGCGGACAGCGACGGCTGGTCGACCAGCGGCAGTTCCCGGCGCTCTTCGCGCCGGTCAGGCGGGTCGCGCGGCTTCTAGTACTTGGGGGAGGTCCTCGCTGTGCAGGACCGCCAGTGAGGTGACGGCACGCGTGAGGCAGACGTAGAGGCGGCGGAGGCCGGTCCGCTCGTCGGCCTCGCCGGCCACGATCCCGGCCGGTTCCACGAGGACCACGTGGTCGAACTCGAGGCCCTTCGCCAACGAGGCAGGGACGACATCCAGATGCGCGTCGACGTCGTCCTCGTCGCCCAGGACGGAGAAGACGATGCCCTTGTCCTGCAGGGCCTTCCGGGTCGCGGACACGAGCGCGTCCGGGACGATCAGGCCGATCGAGCCGAGTCGGGCCGACACCTCGTCGGCGGTCGTGACCGCGGCGGCCAGGCTGTCCGGCACCCGGGAGATGGTGAGCTCACCGCGCGCTCGTCGTACGGCGGTGGGCGGGGTGAGGTGTGGCGCGATCGAGGGCAGCAGGAGGGCGGCGTACTCGATCACCTGGCCGGGGACGCGGAAGCCCGCGGTCAGCTCCTCGGTGTGAGCGCCGGACTTGCCCAGGTGCTTCAGGGCTTCGTCCCATGACGGTGTGGCCCACGGAGTGGTGCCCTGGGCGATGTCGCCGAGCACAGTCATTGAGCCGGTCGAGCAGCGTCGGCCGACTGCGCGGAGCTGCATCGCCGACAGGTCCTGCGCCTCGTCCAGCACCACGTGACCGAGTGACGGCGTACGGTCGACCAGATCGGCGATCTCGTCGATCAGAGTGGCATCCGCGACGGACCACTTCGCCGCACCGGCCGAGCGGGGTGCCTTCTCCCAGGTGAGCATCGCCTGCTCCTCGGGCGTCAGGATGCCGTCGGCGTGCTCGGCCAGGAGCTCCGGGTCGGTGAAGAGGCGGAACAGCAGCTTCGCTGGGTCGATGGCCGGCCAGAGGGCTTCGGCGTACTGCTTGACCGGTCGGCTCCGCGCGACCGAGTCCTGCACCCGGTCGTCCGGGGAGTCGCCCGCCGCCTCCATCCGCAGGAGGACGGCATGGGCCAGCCGCTGCGGCAGCATCGCCCGGCCGGCGCCGTACCGGACTCCGCGGGTCCGGAGCTCGTTGACCAGCTCTTCCGCCTGGTACGCCGCCACCCGCCAGCGATGGGCGCCGCGCGGTACGACCAGCGCCTCCTTCGGCAGTTGCACCTGCGACCACACCGCCCGGTGCAGCACCTCGGCCATCCGCGCGTCGCCCTTGAGTACGTCGACCGCCGCGGGACCCGGTCCCGCGACCCGCACCCGGGCGACGAGCTCTTCGACCGTGGTCTGCTTCGCCTCGATCTCACCCAGTGCGGGCAGCACGTCGCCGATGTAGCGCAGGAAGCTCGCGTTCGGCCCGACCACGAGCACTCCGGCCCGGCTGAGCTGGTCGCGGTACGCATAGAGCAGGTACGCCGCCCTGTGCAGACCCACCGCGGTCTTCCCGGTCCCCGGCGCCCCCTGCACGCAGATGGTGTCGTCGACGCCGGCCCGGACGATCACGTCCTGCTCCGGCTGGATGGTCGCCACGATGTCGCGCATCGGGCCGGACCGCGGTCGCTCGATCTCCGCGTCCAGGATGTCGCTGTGCTCGTCGGCCGGCGCGCTCGAGGTCAGGTCCTCGTCCTCGAAGGCCGTCATGTCGCCATGCGTGAAGCCGAACCGCCGGCGTACCCCGACACCCATCGGCTCGGTCCGGCTGGCCCGGTAGAACGGCACCGAGATGTCTGCTCGCCAGTCCACCACCAGCGGCTCGCCGAGCTCGTCGTTCACGTGCCGGCGACCGATGTGGAAGGTCTCCTCGGTGGGCTCGAGGTAGTCCAGCCGGCCGAAGAACAGCGGCACGTCCGGGTCGTCCTCGAGCTCCTTCATCCGCCGCCAGATGGCGGCCTGCAGGTACTCCTGGTTGACCCGGTCCGCGCTGTGCACCTCGAGGGCGCCGGTCTTCTCCCGCATCACCGCCAGCGCGGCGCGCGAGGTCTTCAGGTAGTCCTTCTCGGCCTGGAGGGTGTCGGACGTATCGGGGGGCATGCGGAAACCTCCGGCAAGGGTGGGGGAAGCCCAGCCACGTTACTTGAGCACCCGCCGGGTGGAAACCGAATTACGGGTGCGTGGCCGGTCGTCGTGCAGCCCGGGCCGCAGTAGCAGCGGCAGGCTGACCGCCAGCAGGATCAGTACGACGATGCCGTCCAGCCAGTAGTGGTTCGCGGTCACCACGACCACGGCGAAGGTGATGATCGGGTGCGCCAGCCAGAGCCAGCGCCACTTCGACCGGGTGATCAGGATCATCGACAGCGCGATCAGCG
Organism: Kribbella sp. NPDC048837; assembly: GCF_055586945.1. NCBI lineage: Bacteria > Bacillati > Actinomycetota > Actinomycetes > Propionibacteriales > Kribbellaceae > Kribbella > Kribbella sp. NPDC048837. Next base: position 341,882 of record NZ_JBVJHF010000004.1, on the reverse strand, counting down.
CCGCCCAACCGACGTGCAGGCTCGGCATCGCGGCGAACTGGTTGACCGGTCCGCCGGAGTGGTCCGGACCGTAGACCGACTGGCCGAACCGCAGGCCGGTGTCGACGAACCCGGGCATCATCCGCGGCGGCGCCAGCGGGAAGGCGATGTGCCCGATCAGTGCCAGTCCGGTCACCGACACCATCGTCCACCGCACGTGCGGGTACGCCTTCGGTCGCCAGATGCTCAGCCAGAGCAGCACCGCCGCCGTCAGCGGAGCGTGCACGCTGGCGTAGTAGAGGTTCGCCCCCTCGACCAGATGCGGGAACTTCAGCGCCCAATGCTGGATCGACGCCTCGTTCGGCAGGTGCAGCCAGTTCTGGACGGCCAGCACCTCGTGGGCATGGTCGAACGCGGAGCCGGTATGTCGCGCGGCGATCTGCCGGCCCGCACTGTAGACCAAGAAGAGGGTGGCCAACAGGACTGCTTCCCGGACCACCCGCCAGAAGGTCTGCGCCCCCCGCTGTCCCTGCTCTGTCCCACCTTGCCCCACCCGCTCCAGCGCCTCGATCCCCATACTCCTCGACGGTACCTGCCGGACCCTCAGGATTTGCCCAGGCGCAACCCTGGCGTTGCCCTGGGCAACCCCTGGTCACGCTCGGGGACCACGGGTCGTGACGCGACCGTCACGCCGCTGCGACAAGTCCGAGGCCTAGCCCTTGACGGCGCCGGTGAGCACCCCCTTGGCGAAGTGCCGCTGGAGGAACGGGTAGACCAGCAGGATCGGCACGATCGAGACGACCAGGATCGCCATCTGGATCGACGCCTGCGGCGGCAGCAGCTCGGTGCCGAGCTCGGCGCTGCCGAGCTGGGTGTCGTTGATGACGTACGTGCGCAAAACCAGTTGCAACGGCCACAGCTTGGAGTCGTTGAGGTACAGCAGCGCGGAGAAGAAAGCGTTCCAGTACGCGACCGCGTAGAACAGGCCGATCACCGAGAGCACCGCCTTGGACAGCGGCAGCACGATGTAGCAGAACGTCTTCAGCTCACCCGCGCCGTCGATCCGGGCGCTCTCGGTGATCTCGTTCGGCAGGTTCATGAAGAACGCCCGCAGGACGACGACGTTGAACGCGCTCACCATCGTCGGCACGATCAGCGCCCAGATGCTGTCCAGCAGCCCGACCCCCTTGACGGTCAGGTACGTCGGGATGATGCCGGGGGAGAACAGCATGCTGAACAGGACCACCAGCAGGATCGGCCGCCCGGCCGTGAACCCGGGCCGGGACAACGCGTACGCGAGCAGGCAGGACACGGTCAGGCTCAGCACCGTGCCGACGATCGTGACGAAGATGCTGACGAACAGCGCCCTGGTCACCACCCCGCCGGCGAACAGCGACTCGTACGCCGCGAAGTCGACCGACTTCGGGAGCAGCACGAGTCCGCCCGACTCGTTGATCTGCTTGTTCGGCGCGACGCTGGTCGAGATCACCCCGACGAACGGGATGATCACCACCGCGCAGAACACCAGCAGGACCACGCCCTTGAAGACCCGCATCGGCCAGGAGGGCATCGGCACGCCCTGCACGATCTTCCGCGGCGCGACCCGGCGCGACACGACTGCCTGCGTCATCGGTTGTACACCCCTTGCTCGCCGAAGATGTGGGCGACCTTGTTCGCGGTGAGGACGAGGACGACGCCGACGATCCCCTTCACCAGGCCGACGGCGGCGGCGACGCCCCAGGCGCCGCCGAGGACGCCGTTGTTGTAGACGTAGGTGTCCAGCACCTCACTGACGTCCCGGCCGACGGCTTGCTGCTGCAGGATGATCTGCTCGAAGCCGACGGTCAGCGAGTCGCCGAGCCGCAGGATGAACAGCAGGATGATGATCCCGCGCAGGCCCGGCAGCGTGACGTGCCACAGCTGTTTCATCCGGCTCGCGCCGTCCACGCTGGCCGCCTCGTACAGCTGCGAGTCGATCTGGGAGAGCGCGGCCAGGAACAGGATCGTCGCCCAGCCGGTGTCCTTCCAGATGATCTGCGAGGTCAGCAGGACGTGGAACAGCTCCGAGTTCCCGATGATGTCGATCGTGGCCAGGTCGTGCGACCGCAGGTAGTTGTTCAGCAACCCGCTGCCGCCGAGCATCTGCTGGAACAGCGCGACCACGATCACCCAGGACATGAAGTGCGGCAGGTAGAGGATGCTCTGCGCGATCCGCTTGATCCGCTCGGAGAACAGTGAGTTCAGCAGCAGGGCGAGCAGGATCGGCGCCGGGAACACGAACACCGACTGCAGGCTGGTCAGGATCAGCGTGTTCTTCAGGGCCCGCAGGAACGTCGGGTCGCCGTTGAAGATCACGCTGAAGTTCGCCCAGCCGGACCAGTCGCTGCCGCCGATCCCGAGGAACGGCTGGTAGTCCTTGAACGCGATCACGTTGCCGAGCAACGGCACGTAGTGGAACGCGATGATCAGCGCCGTCCCGGGCAGCGCGAACAGCAGCAGCACCCGGTCCCGCAGCAGCCGCCGGCCGAGGCTCAGCTGCTGCCGCGGTCGCGTCCTGGTTCGTTGCAGCATCTACTTCCCTGCCGTGGCTGTGAGAGCCTGCTCGAGCTCGGTGCGGATCTTGTCGCCACCGGACGACTTCCAGGTCTGCACGCCCGCGGCCCAGTCCGAGACCGGCTTCTTGCCCTGCACGATCTGGCTCTCCAGGTCGTTCATGGTCTTCGTGAGCTGTGCCTGCTTCTTCGACAGGGTGTCGGAGTACAGCCCGTACGACGCGTCGTACACGAGCCGGTCCGCGATCTTCTGCTGGATCGCGTACTGCTTCTGCGGTACGTCGGGCTTGCCGGCCCAGTACAGCGCCAGCGTGCTGTCGCTGATGTACTGCAGGCCGATGCCGGTCTCCACGACTCCGACCTTGGTCGGCACCGGATCCGTGCCCTGCAAGGTGTAGTGCCGGCCGGCCACGCCGTACTTGCGGAACATGTACTCCTCGGTGCCGAACGGCGCGGCCATCCAGTTCGCGATCTTCAGCAGCGTCTCGGCCGAGTGCTTGCTGTCCTTGCTGAACGCGGTCACGTTGTTCAGCGCCGAGCCCATCCAGGGCTTGCCCTCGCCGCCGTCGAAGCCCGGGACGTCGAGCATGTTCACCGCGAACGCGTCGCCGGCGGTGTTGTCGGAGTAGTACTGGTTCCAGGCGACGAAGCTGTCGTAGTCGAACGCCGCGATGCCGCCGTTGAACCACTGCTTGCGGGCGCTGGCCTTGTCGTTGAACGCGTCCGGGTTGATCACGCCGGCGGCGACCATCTTGCGGGCCGCTTCGAGCGCGTCGGCGTTCGCCTCGTGCTCGTAGACCGAGGTGAACTTGCCGCCCTCTTCCTTCCAGACGTTCGGCAGGCCGAGCATCTGCCGGATGGCCGAGGTCGGCACCCGGGTCCAGGCCCACTTGTTCTGCTTGGCCGCGGTCATCTCCTTGGCCAGGTCGAAGAACTCCTCGAAGTTCTTCGGCGCCGGGTTCTTGATCCCCTTGGCCGCCAGCAGGTCCTCGCGGTACAGCGCCAGTGAGGTCCGCGACATCCCGCGCGGCACCGGTACGCCGTAGATCGCGCCGTTGAAGACGCAGCCCTTCCAGTACTCGGCCGGGATGTTGGCCAGGAACGGGTACTTGCTCACCGCGTCACCGGACAGGTGCTCGCTCAGGTCCATGCACTTGGCCTTCACCAGGCCCGGGATCTGCGCGGTGTCGGTCGGGATGTTCAGGATGTCCGGCAGGTCGCCGCCGGCGATCCGGGTGGCGAACTTGTCCTTGTACTCGTCGTTGGACGCCATGCTGATCTGCAGCTCGGAACCGAGCCGCTGGTTCAGCGCCTGCCAGAACTGGTTCTTGTCCATGGCCGGCGGGATCGCGCCGGGGATGTTGGTCAGGAACGTGATCGGCTTGCCGTCGCCGGGCACGTCGGTGATCGCCTTCACCGGGTTGGCCGGGTATCTGAGGAACCCGTCCAGCACCACGTCGCTGCCGGGCAGGTCGGGCTTGATCTCGCCGTACTTCGTGTACGTCGGCAGCTTCACGGCCGCGTTCGCCGCGGCCGCGGTCTTCTTGTCCGAAGCACACCCCGCCAGCAGCGGCGTACCCGTGACCGCGACAGCGGCGGCGGCCAGGCCGCCGCCGAGGAATGTTCTTCTGCTGACTGGCATGAGGCCTCACTTCCATCGGAGGCCCACACCATGACATAGTACGTCCTATGTCATCAAGAGTCGGCGCGGTGGAAATCGCCGGACCGGTGTTCGATCCGGCCGGGAGCGGCTGTCACACGTTCCGGATCCCGTCCGTGCTGGCGCGGGGCGAGCTGGTGCTCGCCTTCTGCGAGGGACGGCTGCACGGATCCGGTGACGCCGGCGAGATCGAGGTCGTGCTGCGGCGCTCGCCCGACGCCGGACGGACCTGGCTGCCGCTGCAGGTGGTGTCGGCCGTGCCGGGGAAGACGTGTGGCAACCCGGTGCCGGTGATCGACCCGGCCAGCGGCGACATCGTGCTGGTGACCGTGCAGAACGGCGCGGATGCGGTGGAGATGTCGGTTGCCCGCGGCACCGATCCGGAGTCCGGCCGGCGTGTGTTCGTGCAGCGGTCCGCCGACGACGGGGCAACCTGGAGCCCGACGGTGGAGATCACCGCGCAGGTCAAGGGGGCCGACTGGGGCTGGTACGCGACCGGGCCGTGTCACGGGATCGCGTTGACCAGTGGGCGAATCGTCGTTCCGGCCAATCATTCGTTCGTGCCGTCCGAGCCCGTTGACGACCTGATCCGGCTGAACGGCGGGCACTGCATCGTCAGTGACGACGGCGGGATCACGTGGTCGATCGGCTTCGTCGATCGCAACGACGGCGCCGAGATCAACGCGAACGAGACGGCCGTGGCCGAGCTGCCCGACGGGCGGTTGTACTTCAACGCCCGCAACCATCAGGGCACCGGACCGGCGCGGGTGCACGCGTGGTCGTCCGACGGCGGTCTGACCCTCGATGCGCCGTACGCCGGGATCCCGGAGATCACCGCGCCCGGGATCCAGGGCAGCGTGCTCGCCCTGCCCGACGGACGGCTGCTGCTGTCGACTCCGGTGAACCCGACGAGCCGCCGTGAGCTGACCGTCTTCGTGAGTGCGGACTCCGGTCAGACGTGGAAGCCCGCCCTGGTCGTGCATCCCGGCATGGCCGGCTACTCCGATCTGGTGCTGCTGCCTGACGGCTCGGTCGGCATCTTCTACGAGGCCGGTGAGACGTCCTCGTTCGCGACCCTGCGCTTCGCCACATTCGCCCTCTGACGTTGGGAGACCCCTTGACCGACCCCGCCCAGTTGACCGGCGTCGTACCGCCGCTGGTCACGCCGCTCACCCCCGAGTACGACGTCGACACCGCATCGCTGGCCCGGTTGATCCAGTACCAGCTGACCGGGGGTGTGGACGGGGTGTTCGTGCTCGGCACCTCCGGCGAAGGCACGTTCCTGACCGACGAACAGCGGCAGGTCGTGCTGGAGACGACTGTGGCGGAGGTGTCGGGGCAGGTGCCGGTGCTGGCCGGTGTGATCGACACGTCGACCGCCCGCGTCAGTGCGCACGTGTCGGCTGCGTTGAAGGCCGGCGTCGACGGTCTGGTCGCGACCGCGCCGTTCTATGCCGCCACGCATCCGGCGGAGATCGAGCGGCACTTCACCCGGCTGGCTTCACTGGCCGGGGATACGCGGCTCTATGCCTATGACATCCCGTCGCGAGCGGGGACCAAGCTGCCGGCGTCGCTGATGATCTCGCTCGGGCAGCAGGGCGTGATCGCCGGGGTGAAGGACTCCAGCGGTCAGGAGACATCGCTGCGTCAGTTGGTGCTCTCGCGCCGGGATGCGGCGTTGGACGGGTTCGCGATCATGACCGGGTCCGAGGTGACCGTCGATTCCGCGCTGGCTTTCGGCGTGGATGGCGTCGTGCCGGGGTTGGGGAACGTGGATCCGGCCGGGTACGTGCGGTTGTTCGACGCGGCCTCCGCGGGGGACGCGGCGGCGGCCCGGGCGGAGCAGGACCGGTTGTTCCGGTTGTTCGAGATCATCACTGTGGCGGACCGGTCGCGGATGGGCGCTTCGTCGGCGGCCCTGGGTGCGTTCAAGGCGGGGCTGCACCTGCTCGGTGTGATCGACTGTCCGGTCACGGCGTACCCGTGCATTCCCTTGGACGACACCGAGATCGCCGCGATCCGCCCGCTGCTGGACCGCGCAGGATTACACTGACGGGTCCTATTCCGAAGGAGGGACCGGCGTGACAACGGGTGGGCTCGGCCGGGCACGAGGTGCGGCGGGGAATCAGTCCTTCATCCGCGACCAGATGAAGTCGTACATCCTGGAGCGCGGGCTGAAGGCGGGTGATCCGCTGCCCAACGAGCAGGAGCTGATGGCGCAGCTCGGCGTCGGGCGGCACCCGTTGCGGGAGGCGATGAAGGCCCTGCAGGCGGTCGGGATCATCGAGATCCGGCACGGATACGGGACGTACGTCGGCGAGGTCTCGCTGCAGTCGCTGGAGGACGGGCTCGCCTTCCGGATGTCGCAGTCGATGGCCGGCGACCTCCGTGACGTGCAGAACGTCCTGGAGGTCCGCCAGGCCATCGAAGTCGGCCTGGCCGACGACGTCGTCGCCTACTTCAGTTCCCACGGGTACGACGACCTCGAGCCGATCGTCCAGCGGATGGAGGCCAAGGCGGCCGCCGGCGAGTACTTCCCCGACGAGGACTGGGCCTTCCACCAGGCGCTGTACGAGCCACTGGGCAACGCGCTGGTGATCGACCTGCTCAGCGTCTTCTGGCGGACGTTCGCCCAGGTCGACGCCCGCCTCCCCGGTGCCCGCTACTCACCCGCCGACGCCGCCGCCTGGCACCGCGACCTCCTGGTCGCCCTGGGCTCCGGCGACCCCGACTCCTTCGCCCGCTCGATGAAGAAACACTTCAACGGCATCCACACCCGCCTAGGCGAATAGGTTCTCCGCGTCGACGATCGTGTAGGCATAACCTTGCTCGGCCAGAAAGCGCTGCCGGTGGGCGGCGAACTCGGCGTCGACGGTGTCGCGGGCGACGATCGAGTAGAACCTCGCCGTGCGGCCGTCGCCCTTGGGGCGGAGGACGCGGCCGAGGCGCTGGGCCTCTTCCTGGCGGGAGCCGAAGGTGCCGGAGACCTGGATCGCGACGGACGCCTCGGGCAGGTCGATGGAGAAGTTCGCGACCTTACTGACCACCAGCCGGGTGATCTCGCCCTTGCGGAACGCGTCGAACAGGCGCTGGCGCTCGCGGACCGTGGTCTCGCCCTTGATCACCGGGCACTCCAGCCGCTCCGCGAGCTCGTCCAGCTGGTCGATGTACTGACCGATGACGAGCAGCGGCTCGTCCGCGTGATGCTCGGCGATCTGCCGTACCAGCCGGGACTTCGCCGGCGTCGACGCGGCCAGCCGGTAGCGGTCCTCGGGCTCGGCGGTCGCGTACACGAACCGCTCGCTCTGCTCCAGGTCCACCCGGACCTCGATGCAGTCGGCCGGCGCGATCCAGCCCTGCGCCTCGATGTCCTTCCACGGTGCGTCGTACCGCTTCGGGCCGATCAGCGAGAACACGTCGCCCTCGCGGCCGTCCTCGCGGACCAGCGTCGCGGTCAGGCCGATCCGCCGCCGGGTCTGCAGGTCCGCGGTCATCCGGAAGATCGGCGCCGGCAGCAGGTGCACCTCGTCGTACACGATCAGGCCCCAGTCGCGGGCGTCGAACAGCTCCAGGTGCGAGTACACGCCCTTCCGGCGCGTGGTCATCACCTGGTACGTCGCGATCGTCACGGGCCGGATCTCCTTGCGGGCACCGGAGTACTCGCCGATCTCCTCCTCGGTCAGGCTGGTGCGCCTGAGCAGCTCGTCCTTCCACTGCCGCGCGGACACCGTGTTCGTGACCAGGATCAGCGTGGTCGCGGAGGCCTGCGCCATCGCCGCCGCGCCGACGATCGTCTTGCCGGCACCACAGGGCAGTACGACGACGCCCGAGCCGCCGTGCCAGAACGAGTCCACCGCCTGCTGCTGGTACGGGCGCATGTCCCAGCCGTTCCGAACCAGCTCGATCTTGTGCGTCTCGCCGTCGACGTACCCGGCCAGGTCCTCGGCGGGCCAGCCGAGCTTCAGCAGCGTCTGCTTGAGGTGACCGCGCTCCGACGGGTGCACCAGCACGGTGTCGTCGTCGATACGCGCGCCGAGCATCGGCTTCACCTTCGCGCTGCGCAGCACCTCCTCCAGCACCGGCCGGTCGGTGGTGACGAGCACCAGGCCGTGCTGTGGGTGCTTCTCGAGTCGCAGCCGCCCGTAGCGGTCCAGCGTCTCGGCGATGTCGACCAGCAGCGAGTGCGGCACCGGGTAGCGGCTGTACCGCAGCAGGACGTCGATCACCTGCTCGGCGTCGTGCCCGGCCGCCCGCGCGTTCCACAGCCCGAGCGGCGTCAGCCGGTAGGTGTGCACGTGCTCCGGCGCCCGCTCCAGCTCAGCGAAGGGCGCAATCGCCTTTCGGCAGTCGTTCGCGTCCGGATGTGCAGTCTCGAGCAAGAGTGTCTTGTCCGACTGAACGATCAAAGGCCCGTCCGTCACCTACAGCTCCCATCGTCGCCCCGACCTTCCATTGTGCCTCAGGGGGTCAAAGGACCGGCCGTGCGGTGGAGATGCGGTGCAGGGCGTAGGTGCGGGGCTGGTCGGTGGCGTCCTCGTAGGCGGTGAGCCAGCCGTCGGCGACCCGGACCGGTTCGACCACGCGCTCGGAGGCGATGCCGTTGTGGTCGACGTACGAGATCCAGGTGCGGCTGTGGGACTCGGCGGCGTTGCTCAGGATCGCGATGGTCTCGGCGGGCGCGGCCGGCTCGATGAGCCCCTCGTCGGCGGGACGGTCGGCGGCGATGCGGTCGCCGGCGCGGACCTTCTCGATCACGGCCTTCACCTGGTCGTCGGTGAGGTCGACCGGGTTGTCGACGAAGTCCCGGCTGGTACGACGCCGGGGCGCCTCACCTCGCCGGGCTGCCGCACCGGTGACGTGGACGACGCCGTCGAACGTCTCCGCCAGCGGCGACAGCCCCGCCTCCCGCAGCCGGCTCAGCACCATGTCGGGAGGCGACGGTGACACGACCACGGTCGGCGCCAGCCGGCGGAAGCGGACACCGGGCAGGTTCGAGCTCAGCAACTGCGTGAGCACGTCCTCGTCATCACAGCGCAGGTACGTCGACGCCGTACCCATCCGGAGTACGCCGTGCCGCCGCGCAACGTCATCGATCAGGTAGGTGAGCGGCTGTGGGACCGGTGTGCGCGAGTGCTCGGCCAGCCACTCGTGCAGCTGATCAGCGGTCCGCCCGAGGTCGAACGCACGCCGCACCGAGCTCTCGCTGAACCGATAGACCGCCGCGCCACCGTGTGACTCCACATCGGCCATCGCGGACAGGTCGTCCTGCACAGCGCGCACCAGCGGACCGGGAGCCACCGCGGTCAGGTCGGCCTGCAACAGCACCTCAGAGACAGGCTCCGGGACCAGCGCGCTGATCGCCTCGGCCAACTCGTCGGCCGTCGGCTCCGGCTCCAGCAGGGGCCGCGCGTGCGCCGCGAACGCACCCAGTCCGGTCAGACCGAGCAGTGCGGCCTCGGTGACCGTCCACTCGACCAAATCGTCGCGGAACTGCCCACCACGCCGCGGCCGATGCCACGCGACCCAGGTGACCACCGACTCCGTGGCAGGCGCCGTACCCGTGCCGGCCTCGGCGAGCGCCTGCAGAGTCAGCACTCGGACCTCTGGCGCGAGCAACCGCTCCAGATCCGGGGCGAGCGCGTTGATCAGCCGCTCACGCGCAGCCGCGGTCGCGCCACCACTGTCGCGTCTGCCGATCAGTCCGATCGCCCGCATCCCACCGAACCAGGCCGTGACCAGCTGGGCCCATCGATGCGCGAGGTCAAGCTCCAACCAGTCGTCGTACGCGCTGGTCGGCAGCCACAGCTCGCTGGTCCCGACTTCCACGGCCGCCACGAGTCCAGCGGCGTACGCGATCTCCAGAACCGCACCGGCGGTTTGCTCCTCCGCACCGACCTTGCCGGCCAGACTGCGCAGGTCACGCACACCAATGCCACCCGTGCGCAGCACTGGCGGCGGCTCGGCGCCGAGCTGCTCCATCGCACGATCGACGAGCCGCACCAGGTCCAGCGCGGCCCCGGCCGCGGCCCGGTCGGCGATCGCGGCCGACACCTGCTTCCCGTCCAACGGCGGTGGCACCGGCCGGGTCGACGCCAGCACCCGCCCGCCCCGCAGGTGCAGCCCGATCTGCCGCGGCAGGACCACGGTGTTCGCATCCTTGGGTACGACGAGGCCGCGCGCGAGCAACCGCTCCACGGGGGTCCGGGCGGAGGCGATCGTCACCGGCCGCTCGGCCTTCTCCACCGACCCGGTCGGCGGTCCCCAGGTCAGCTTGTCGAGCACCTCACGCGCATCCGGGCCGGCGTCCTCGATCAGCTTGTCCAGATCACCGAAGTGCCTGGTGGTGACGGGACCGAGCCCGGCCGGCGTGGGCCCGAGCAGCTCGTGAACCGCGCGGATCGGCCGCAGATCGTCCTCGGAACCCCAGACCAGCGCCAGATCCAGCAACTCGGTCACCCTGGGCCGGACCACGTCGACCGGTTGATCCACTCCAGCGGCCAAGGCAGCCAGGTCCACCGGCTCCGGCAGTGCGGACAGCGCCTCGAGCAGGTCCACGCCAAACTCGTCCAGCCGGTTGATCGCGCGCGCCGCGGAGGCGTTCGTCGTCGCCCGCGCCGCCAGTTGGCCGGTGTCCGCGGGGATCGGGATCGCCAGGTCCGGGCGGCGCTGGAGCAGGTGACCGAGCGCGGCGTCGTCCCAGGTACGCAACGCCTCGGCGAGGGTACGTGGGCGGTTCCGCTCGGTTGTGCTCATCCCTCCAACGGTACGGCCCGATCCCCAATGACCACCAACCGTTCCCCCAGATCGTCCAGGATCCGCGCGATCGTCTCCCCCTGCGCGCTCTCCGGCCCGATCACCACCTGCTCGACACCGTCCAGAAGGCCGTGCCGCGGCCGAGGCGTTCCCGGAGGAGGCGGGCGGTCGTGGACTTGCCGGAGCCGGAGTTGCCGCGCAGTACGACGAGGCGGGAGCTCGGACTGCCCGTCACTCCGCTGCCCCGGCGCTCCCGATCCGGTGGAAGCCGACGCGCTCGTAGATGGCCGCGACCGCCGCCGACTCCGCCGAGAGCAGGACGAGGTCGACCCCGGTCGCGAAGGCATGCTCGACCAGAACGGACGTGACGGCCGCACCCAGGCCCTTGCGTCGCATGGACGGCAGCGTACCGACGCCGACGATCTCGGTGGCGGACCCGACGGGCTGGTGCTGCCCGCTGGCGACCATGCCCTCGTCGGTGAACGCACCCGCGCCCACGGTCACGCCTCTGAGTACACGGTCCAGCACCGCGGCGATCATGTCGTCCGCCACCCCGGCCGCCTTGGCGTCACGCTCGGCCGGTCCGGCCACGCCCACCGCCGTGCCCGGGTCGCCGAACGCGAGCCCCGCGACCGCCCGGGCCTGCCGGAGCACGGCCTCCTCGGCGGGCAGGATCTCGCAGCGCGCATCCGCCTTCGCCGGGCGGAAGTCCTTCGGCTCGAGCACGAGCAGCGGATGCTCGACCACGGTCAGTCCGGCCGCGGCCGCCGCCGGTCCCAGCGACGGACAGGTCTGGACGACCCACTCGAAGCTCAGCGGGATCCCGAGCTCGGCGCAGCGGGCGCGCACAACCTCGACATCGGCCGGCTCGATCGTCGCGCCCGAGCCCGGCGTCGGGCGGGCGTAGTACGGCCAGACCGTCGTACTGCGGAAGAGGGTGAACGGCCCGACCTGCTCGGGAACCGAGCCGGACAGCGGGACCGCGTGGAGGTAGTCGTCGACTCTGCTGATCATCGCGACGCATGTAATCACCCCGGCGGGGTCCGCGCCAGGGATTATGTCGAAGTTCGCTCCTCGGCTCCGACGTCCCTGCATCACCCGACGATGTGGAGGACGGACATGGAGAAGGTCAGCTCGGCCGACGGTACGACGATCGCCTACGAGCGGCTCGGGAGCGGTCCGCGGGTGATCCTGGTCGCCGGCGCACTGTGCGACCGGCACGCGCTCCGGCCACTGGCCGGCGAACTGGCCCGCGACTTCGACGTGGTGACCTACGACCGGCGCGGCCGCGGTGACTCCGGCGACAGTACGTCGTACTCCGTGCAGCGCGAGGTGGACGACATCGGGGCGCTGCTCACCGCGGTCGGCGGTACGGCGGCCATCTACGGGCACTCGTCCGGCGCCGGGCTGGCGGCGATCGCGGCGAGCACCGGGCTGCCGTTCACCAAGGTCGTGCTGCACGAGCCGCCGTACGGGCCGGACGACGTCGACTCGGACGAGGACGGCGGGCAGGTGCTCGAGCTGCTCGGCGAGGACCGCCGGCAGGAGGCGGTCGAGCTGTTCCTGATGATGGCGGGCATGCCGCAGGCGGCGGCGGTCGAGACGGCGGCGGTTCCGGGCGTAGCGGATCTCGCGCCGACGCTCGCGTACGACTTCGCCGTGATGGGTCACGGCGCGCCCGGCGGACGGACCCCGGTCGACCTGCTCCGCACGATCAAGCGGGACACGCTGGTCGTCGCCGGGACCGCGTCACCGCCGTTCATGGTCGACGCGGCCCATCGCGCCGTCCAGGAACTGCCGGCCGCCGAGCTGGCCGAGCTCGCCGACCAGGATCACGTCGTACCGCCGGAGGTTCTGGCGCCGGTGCTGACCGAGTTCCTCAGTCGGCGATGATCTCGATCGAGACCTTGTCCGGGTAGAACGCCACGTGCTCGCGGATATCCGCGACCGCGTCGTACGGCTGCTCGTAGGTCCACACCGCGTTCACCCCGTCTGCCCCGGCGGGGAGGACGCTGTAGTACGACGCGTCGCCCTTGTACGGGCAGTAGGTCTGGTGCTCGGTGCGCTCGAGCAGCGTGAGGTCGACGTCCTTGCGCGGGATGTACTGCACCGCGGGGTAGCTCGCCTCCTGCAGCGACAGCGCCTCGCGGGTGTCCGCGATCACCTGGTCACCGACCTTCACCACGACCCGGTCGGGATTCTTTCCCACGGTGATCGGGTGGTCCGGCCCGGGAATCTTCACAGTCTTGTCCGCCATACCTTCCGACAACCCGCCCCGCCCCGGACCCATTCCCCGAATCCGCGATGATCGTGGCATGGAGCTGCGGCAGATCCAGTACTTCGTGACGGTCGCGGAGGTCCTCAACTTCGGGCGAGCCGCCGAGCAGCTCGGGATGGGTCAGCCGGGGGTGAGTCAGCAGATCGCGCGGCTGGAGCGTGAGCTGGGCGTGCTGCTGTTCGACCGCTCGGCCCGGGCGATCCGGCTGACCGAGGCCGGTCAGCGCTTCCTGCCGGCCGCTCGCGCGGTGCTCGTGTCGGTCGACCAGGCCCGCGCCGCCGCGATCGGCCTGCCCGGTCAAGCCTTGCGCCTCGGCACCAGCACCGGGCTCGGTGAACGGCTGGAGACGGTGGTCGCCGAGCTCGCCGCCAAAGGTGTGCAGGTCGAGCTGGTCAGTACGTCGACCCGCGCGCGGCTGGACCGGGTCCGGGGCGGCCAGCTGGACGCCGCCTTCGTCCGCGGACTGGATGAGGCTGCCGGTCTGGAATTCATCCCGCTCTGGCAGGACGCGCTGCTGATCGCGTTGCCCGCAGCCGTGGCGCCGGCCGGCGAGGTGTCGCTGCAGGAACTGAGGGCGTTGCCGCTGCGGATCACCTCACGACGGAACAACCCGCCGCTCGTCGACCTGCTCATGTCCGCCTGCGCGGCGGAGGGGTTCGAACCCGTGCTCGGGCCGCGCTCGAACAGCCTGCAGGACACCCACGCCGCGATCGGCGCCGGGTCGCCCAGCTGGACCGTGATCTACGAGTCGCACGCCCAACTGCTCCGGGAGGGCCGCGTGGTCTTCCGCCGGCCGCGGCCGCGGCTCGCACTGACCACGAGCCTCGCCGTCCCGGCCGGGACCACGGTCGGCGGCGACCTCGGCGTATTGCTCGATGCCTGCCGGACGGCGTCCGATCAGTTCGAGTGATAGCTGCGGATCGGATCTGTGTCTCGTTCGCGGGCACGCCCGCGACTGGAATGGGGACGGCAAAACCCCACGGAGAGAGGAAGATCCGATGCCCGTCGTCACCGTTCTGCAAGGCCCGCGGACCCCGGAGCTCAAGCGTGAGCTGGTCCAGCGGATCACCGACGCGTTCGTCGACAGCCTCGGCGTACCGGCCGAGAGCGTGCAGGTGTGGATCCAGGAGACCCCGCCCGAGAGCTGGGCCGTCGGCGGAACGCTCACCGCCGACAAGTAGCCGGCATGGGCCTGGTGGTCAGTCCGCGGTGAGGTCCTCGAGCTCGACCACCAGGCAGGGGCCGCCGTCGAAGACGCCGCCGTCGATGCCGAGCGCCAGGCCGTCGGCGTACAGGTGCGGGCCGGTGAGGAACTCCGGGTCGATGCCGAGCTGGTCGGCGACGATGCTGTGGCCGTGCACGATCCGGTGACCGCCGAGGTGGTGCAGGATGATGCGGGCCACCTCCGGTCCGCTCGCGCCGCGGAACGCGTACCGCGACGTCATCCGGCGCCAGATCTCCCACCACACCTCGATGTCGTCGGAGTGCAGCTCGGTCCGCGCGGTGGCGTTGATCTGGTCGATCGTGTCACCCCACTCGACGTACTCCGCCGTGTCGGAGTGCATCAGCAGGTGCCCGGCGTCCAGCCCGAGCATCGGCCGGTCGAGGAGCCAGGCGACGTCGTCGTCGGTGAGCAGTTCCTGGTCCCGGTCCTGACCGCCGTTCAGGGCCCAGGACCGCTCGAAGCTGCGGGAGCTGAGGCCGTCGTGCGGGACGAACGTACCGCCGAACTTCCGCATCCCCAGGGCGAGGATCTCGTGGTTGCCGAGCAGCACGGTGATGGCGCCGTCCGGTGCCTGCCCGATCAGCTGCCGGACGAACCGCAGCACGCCGATCCCGTCCGGGCCGCGGTCGAAGAAGTCGCCGAGGAACCAGAGCCGGTCGTCCCCGCCGGACCAGGTGCCCTCGGCATCGATCAGTCCCGCCTCCCGCAGGGACGCCTCGAGTTTCTCCGGGTGGCCGTGGATGTCGCTCACGGCGAACACCCGGGTCACGTCATCCCCGCAAGGTCAGCACGATCAGTACGACGTTGAGCGCCGTGACGGCGGTGGCAACCAGGCATGCGGTGAGAGTAGTCGCCCGGCGGTTGACAAGGTCGCCCATGACGCGCCGGGACGCGGTCAATCGGACCAACGGCCACAGGGCGCACGGGATGCCGAAACTCAGCACGACCTGGGAGACCACCAGCGCCCGGCTCGGGTCGATGCCGATCGCGAGGATGAGCAGCGCCGGCAGCAGCGTGATCAGCCGGCGGACCGCCAGCGGGACGTGCCGGTGCCAGAACCCTTCCAGGATGACGGATCCGGCGTACGTCCCGACCGAGGACGACGCGAACCCGCTGGCCAGCAGGGCGAGCGCGAACAGCAGCGCGGGGAGCTGGCCGAGCCGGTCACCGATCGCGGCGTGCGCGGCGTCCAGTGAATCGGCGCCGGTGCCGTTCAGCGCGGCCGCGGCGAGCACGACCATCGCCAGGTTGACCGCGCCGGCCAGGGCCATCGCGACGGCCACATCCATCCGGGTGGCGCGCAGGATCCGGGACTTGCCCTTGTCGGTGCGGATGGACTTCCAGTGCCGGTCGGTGACCAGCGCGCCGTGCAGCCAGATCGCGTGCGGCATCACGGTCGCGCCGAGCATGCCGGCCGCCAGCACC
Organism: Kribbella sp. NPDC048837; assembly: GCF_055586945.1. Lineage (NCBI taxonomy): Bacteria > Bacillati > Actinomycetota > Actinomycetes > Propionibacteriales > Kribbellaceae > Kribbella > Kribbella sp. NPDC048837. The sequence continues at coordinate 326,010 of NZ_JBVJHF010000004.1, read as the reverse complement.
AGCGACTCGGTCCCGTCCAGCCGCGGCACCAGACCGCCGATCACACCGGCCGCGGACGGCTCGGACTTGACGGTCGACACCACGAACCCGACCAGGACGACCGCGAGCAGCCCGATGATCGCCGCCTCGAACGGCCGCTGCCCGCGCTTGGACTGATAGATCAGCAACCCGAACGACACCGCGCCGGTGATCGCACCGCCGAGCAGCAGCGGGATCCCGAACAGCAGGTTCAGCGCGATCGCGCCACCGACCACCTCGGCCAGGTCGGTCGCGATCGCCACCACCTCGGCCTGCGCCCACAACCCCGTCGACGTGGACCGGCGGAAGTGGTCACGGCACAGCTGCGGCAGCGTCCGCCCGGTCGCGATACTCGCCTTGGCGGCCAGATACTGCACCAGCACGGCCATCAGGTTCGCCCCGACGACCACCCAGCACAGCAGGTACCCGTACGTCGCACCCGCGGCGATGTTGGTCGCGAAGTTTCCCGGGTCCACATAGGCGACGGCCGCGACGAACGCCGGCCCGAGCAACAAGAGCCCGGACCGATTCAGTTGCCGCCGCAGGGGCGCCGGTGCGTACATGGAAAGCAGTCTCCATGACGCGAACGGCAACGCAACCCCTGTTCTGGTTTTGAGACAGGCGTTACACCGTCACGCCCAGGAGAACTGGACCTCCAGGGAAACCTCGACGGTGTGGTCGCCGGGCACGATGGTGACGGCGGAGTCGAAGGCCTTCGCGGACTGCTCGACCCACCCCCGGATCGGGGCGTGGCTGTAGCTCTCGGAGATCGAGGTGACCGAGCCGAGCGAGTAGCCGGCCAGCGCCGCGAGTTCGCCCGCCTTGGCGCGGGCCTGCGCGAACGCCAGCTCGCGGGCCCGGACGAGCAGCGGTTCCTTGTCCTCCACGTCGAACTGGAGTCCCTGCAGGCCAAGGCTGTTGCCGACGGCATCCACCGCCGCGGAGAGCAGCCGGCCGAACCCGGTCAGGTCCTTCGTCGTCACGGTGATCGAGTGCGACGCGCGATAGGCCGCGGCCGTCCCCGGCTCCCGGTACTCCTGGTAGACGTTCACCGAGGTGGTCGCGAGCGCGGAGTCCTCGACGCCCTGCTCCCGCAGCGCCGCGAGCGCCGCGTCCGAGCGCTGACCCACCTGCGCCACCGCCGCGGCCACGTCCGGCGCGACATGCTCGACGCTCAACGACACCCGCAACACATCAGGCGCCGCACTGACCTGCCCCGACCCGACAACCCGCACCCCTGTCTCCATAGCGGTCAGTTTGACATCACCTGGTGTCGGTCTGGGGGTCATCCGGGTATCGCACACTGCACATCAACTTCACGCCCAAGGAGATTCTGATGCGCAGCCGACTCGTCCTCGCCACCGCTCTCGCCGGTGTCCTACTCACCGGCCTGACGACGGCCGATGCCACCGGGAAGGACTCCGGTGTGGCCCGGGCCTTCGAGGCGACCACGCGGAGTACGTCGTGGTCCTTGGTGGACCGGATCCCGTTGCGGTTCCCGACGTACCACCCGCAGGGGTTCGCGCTGGTGGGGGATCTGATCTTCCTGTCCAGCGTGGAGGTGCTGGAGGCACCGGTGAAGTCCCCGGTGCCGGTGGACGGGTACGACCGCAGTCCGGGCAAGGGGATCGGGCACCTGTTCGTGCTGGACCGGCAGGGGAATCTGAAGAACGACATCCGGCTCGGCGAGGGTACGGCGTACCACCCGGGCGGGATCGACTACGACGGGCAGAACGTGTGGGTCCCGGCCGCCGAGTACCGGCCGAACTCGCGGGCGATCGTGTACACCGTCGACCCGAAGACCTACCGCGTGACTGAGCGCTTCCGGGTGAAGGACCACGTCGGGGGAGTGGTCCGCGACCGCACCACCGGCCAGGTCCACGGAGTCAGCTGGGGCTCCCGCACCCTCTACAACTGGACCCCCACCGGCCGCCAGCTCGATGCCACCGCCAACGAGTCCCACATCCTCGACTACCAGGACTGCGACTACGTCTCCCGCGGCAAACAACTCTGTGGCGGCGTCACCACCCTCCCCGGCCCCAAGGGCAGCACCTACGACCTGGGCGGCCTGGCCCTCCTCGACCTCAAGACCAACCGCATCCTCCACGAGATCCCCTTCCCCGCCTTCTCACCCACCACCAACCACAACGCCACCCGCAACCCGGTAGCCCTCGAAACCACCCCCACCAAACTCCGCCTCTTCACCGCCCCCGACGACGGCGAAGACCCCCAGGGCACCGAACTCCAGATTTACGAAGCTCCCCTCAGCTGACTCCGTACCGATGAACGGGTAGTGGTCCGCGACACTCACCCCCGCCACGCGTGGCCACCAACCGCTGGCGCGCACCTGGCCGACCACTACCCGTCCGTCGGTACATGCACCAGCTCAGCTGGCGCGGGGGATGATGCGGGCGGGGATGTTGTGGAGGTGGCAGAGGGAAAGGAGGGCGGTGCCATCGATGAGTTGGAGGGGTTTGCCGGTGGCGAACTGGTAGCTGGTGGGGCCGAAGCCTGAGGTGGTGATGAGGATGCCTTTGGTGGCGCCGGCGTCGAGGACGGTGCCGAAGAGGTCGCGGACGGCGGACGGCGGGACGGTGCGGGTCCAGAGCTTGGCCTGGACGACGAACTTGCCGCCGGTGATCGGGCGTGGGTCGTAGGCCACGCAGTCGATCCCGCCGTCGGCGCCGCGGCGGAACAGGCGGGTCTCCAGGCCCATCCGGGTCAGCAGGTTGTGGACCAGGTGCTCGAAGGACTCGGGGCTCAGCTCCAGCAGGTTCGGCCGCCTGTCGATCTCGCTGATCACGTCGACGGCCTCGATCGTGCGCGGATCCGCCAGGTCGAACTCCAGCACCGGCTCCACCGGCTGCAGTTCCTCCGGGTGCCGCGACACCTCCGCAGCGAAGTAGTGCCGCACACACGCGACCGGATCGAGCTGATCCAGTACGAGCGCCTGGAACTGCTCCCGTGTCGCCCGCAACGTGATCAGACACGGCCGCACGGGCTGCCCGGTCGTCAGGTCCACTGACTCGACCATCCCGTTGAACACCACCGTGTCGACTACGCCGTACCGATCGCTGCCGAAGACCAGATGCAACGCCCGCAACGCCAACTGAGCCACCAACTGCTGATAGAGCCGCCGTAGCTCCACCGGCTCCCGCGGCACCGCCAGCACAGCGTCGACCGAACGGTCATACCGGTACGACGCTTCCACGGGTACGACGCTCACGTCCGGAAGGTCCCACTCGAGCGCGAGCAACGTCGACTCGGGCACGTACCCGACCCGTCGGCGGCGCGGGAAGTCGAGCGGCTCCGCCACCCGGGCCAACGCTTTCTGGAAGTACCGCGTCACCGCGTCGCGATCACGGCTCTGCACCGCGCGTTCGTACGCGTCGATCCGCGCGTGCTGGTCCGCGGTCGCCTCGTCGAGCCGGCGCTGTTGCTCGACCTGGTCCCGCAGCGCCCGGGCCACCCGGTCCCGGCGGTTCTCCTCGGCCGCCCGGTGCCGCTCGATTGCCTCGGCGAACCGGTCCTCCGCAGCGGCGAGTCGCCGCGCGAACCGCCGTTCGGCGCCCCACCAGCGGAGCCGTCCGGGCGGGTGGGGCACGAACGCATCCCAGATCGGTCCGGGATGCGCTTGGAGATCGGTCGGCGACACGGTCGGTGGGGCCCGGCGGGGTGCGCGTTTGAGCGTCCGCAGATCGGTGCCGTGGACATCGATCGCCAGCGCGTCGGCCAGCACGGTGCCCAGGACCCGGACGCGCTCCTGCACCGCAGCGGTCCGCTGTGCCGCCTCGGCGGTTCGCCCGGGCGGACGGTCGCTGCGGCCGTGACCATCAACGGATCGGCCCATCGCCTCACACCTCTCCATACCACTGTAACGGTCCAACCACGCTCCGCGACGGCCGTGACGGAGAGTTGGTAAGGACATTGCTTGCCGTCCACCCCTTGTTTCCTGCCGCGCGTGCACTTGCAGGTGCATCTGACGAAGGTGACGATGACAACCATGAGCCTGCCGTCGTACGCATCCGGGGTGTCCGAGGTTCCCTTGCTGGGCGAGACGATCGGGGCCAACCTGAGACGGACGATCCGCGAGTACGGCGATCGCGACGCGCTGGTGGAGGTCCAGACCGGAAGGCGCTGGACGTACGACGAGTTCGGCGCCGAGGTGGACCTGGTCGCGCGAGGACTGCTGGCGCGGGGGATCGCGAAGGGTGACCGGGTCGGCATCTGGGCGCCGAACCGGGCCGAGTGGACGATCACGCAGTACGCGACCGCGATGATCGGCGCGATCCTGGTGAACATCAACCCGGCGTACCGCACCCATGAACTGGCCTTCGCGCTGAACCAGTCCGGCGTCCGGCTGCTGGTCTCGGCGACCGAGTTCAAGACCAGTGACTACCGGGCGATGGTCGACGAGGTCCGGCCGGGCTGCCCGGCGCTGATCGAGACGGTCTACCTCGGCACGGGCGACTGGGACGAGCTCCGGGACTCCGCCGGCCGCGTCAGCGAGGACGAACTGCACGCCAGGGAAGGCGAGCTGGCCTTCGACGACCCGATCAACATCCAGTACACCAGCGGCACCACGGGCTTCCCGAAGGGCGCGACGCTCAGCCACCACAACATCCTCAACAACGGCTTCTTCGTCACCGAGACGATCGCGTTCACCGCCGAGGACCGGCTGTGCATACCAGTGCCCTTCTACCACTGCTTCGGGATGGTGATGGGGAACCTCGGCTGCACCACCCACGGCGCGTGCATGGTGATCCCCGGCCCGGCCTTCGACCCGGCCGCGACGTTGCGGGCCGTGCAGGACGAGCGGTGCACGGCGCTGTACGGCGTACCGACGATGTTCATCGCCGAGCTCGGGCTGCCGGACTTCGCCGAGTACGACCTCACCAGTCTGCGGACCGGGGTGATGGCCGGATCGCCGTGCCCGGTCGAGGTGATGAAGCGCTGTGTCGCCGACATGCACATGGCCGAGGTGGCGATCTGCTACGGCATGACCGAGACGTCGCCGGTGTCGACGCAGACCCGTCGCGACGACGACCTGGACCGGCGTACGTCGACCGTCGGCCGGGTGATGCCGCACGTCGAGGTGAAGCTGGTCGACCCCGCGACCGGGCTCGTCGTCGGCCGGGGTGAGCCGGGTGAGCTGTGCACCCGCGGGTACTCCGTGATGCTCGGCTACTGGGACGAGCCGGAGAAGACCGCGGAGGCGATCGACCAGGCCCGCTGGATGCACACCGGCGATCTCGCGACCATGCGCGACGACGGGTACGTGAACATCGTCGGCCGGATCAAGGACATGGTCATCCGCGGCGGCGAGAACGTGTACCCGCGCGAGATCGAGGAGTTCCTCTACACCCACCCGTCGATCGCCGACGTCCAGGTGATCGGCGTCCCGGATCCGAAGTACGGCGAGGAACTCTGCGCCTGGATCAAGCTCAAGCCCGGCGCCGACCCCGTCGACGCGGACGCCGTCAAAGCCTTCGCCACCGGCCGGCTGGCCCATTTCAAGATCCCGAAGTACGTCGTCCTCGTCGACGACTTCCCGATGACGGTGACCGGCAAGATCCGCAAGATCGAGATGCGCGAGAAGTCCGTGGAACTGCTCGGCCTCAGTTGAGGTACTGGGCGAAGGCCGTCAAGGCCGGGGTTTCCTCGCCGCGGCGCCAGACCAGGCCGAGGGCGGACTCGGGGACGCCGGTGAGCGGGATGTTGACGATGTCGGTGCGGCGATTCTGGTCGGCGCTGGCGCGGCACAGCAGCATGCCGCCGCGGTCGGCGGCGATCAGCGACAGACCTTCCTGAAGGGTGTGGACCGACGGGCCGCGATGGATCAGCGCGCCCGTCGGGGTTTGCGATGGTGCTTGGGCCTGACGCCAGTAACCGGGTGCTGGTCCGGCGACCGCGATCAGGGTCTCGCCGGCCAGGTCCTCGATGTCGAGGGAGTCGCGATCAGCCAGGTGGTGTCGCGTGGAAACGGTGAGGGTCTGTGGCTGGCGGGAGAACACCGGGCCGAGGATCAGGTCGTCCTCGGCGACCGGCAGCAGGACGACGGCGGCGTCGACGTCACCCCGCCGGAGCGCGCTGAAGGGGTCGTTCAGCGGGAGTTCGGAGACGCCGATCAGGCAGTTCGGGTTGTGGGACTGGAAGGTCGAGACCGCGGCCAGGATCATGTCGTTCGCCGAGCCCTGGAAGCCGAGCTGCAGCTTGCCCTTGACACAGTTCGCGTACTCGCGGGCGTTCTCGACCACCCGCTCCAGCGCCGTGTACGCCGGACGCAGCGAGGTGAGGAACTCCTTGCCCAGCGGGGTCAGCGCGACCCGGCGGCTCGTCCGCTCGAACAGTGGCCCGCCGATCCGTCGCTCCAGCGACTGCAGCAGCTGGCTGACCCGGCTCTGCGAGAGGTAGAGCCGCTCCGCCGTACGCCCGAAGTGCAGTTCCTCGGACAGGACCAGGAAGCACTCCAGCTCGCGGATCTCGAGCGCCACGGCGGACCTCCGATCGATTAGCTCAGCTAATCCAAGCATGACCACATCGCCGTTGTTCCGCATCCCCGGCTGCCGAAGTCTTGACGTATGACGACGATCTGGGCCGACCAGGTGGCGACCGACACCCGTGGCTGGGCCGCCTCGGTGACGATGGCGGCGACCGTGTTCACCGTGGTGACGGCCGAGCTGATGCCGGTCGGCCTGCTCACCCCGATGAGCACCGGCCTGCAGGTGACCGAAGGCACCGCGGGTCTCACTCTGACCGTCACCGGCGTGGTGTCCGCGCTCGCCGCGCCCGTCCTCCCACTGCTGTTGGGCAAACTCGACCGCCGCATCGTCCTGGTCGCCCTGATGACCTTGCTGGGTGTGGCCGGGCTGCTCGCCGGCGTGGCGCCGACCTTCACGGTGCTGATGATCGCGCGGGTGCTGATGGGGATCTCGCTGGGTGGTGTCTGGCTGCTCACCGTCGGTCTCGCGCCACGGATCGTCCCGCCGCACGCGGCCGGGCCGGCGACCTCACTGATCTTCAGTGGCATCGGAATCGCTTCTGTGCTTGGCATTCCGGCCGGTGCGTACGTCGGCGAACTGGTCGGCTGGCGCACGGCCTTCGCCGCCGTCGGCCTGCTCTCGATCGCGTTGGCTGCCGCTCTCGGGCGGATCCTTCCACCGCTGCTGGCCGAGAAGGTTGTCCACCTGCGCGATGTCGTGGCGGTCCTGCGGATCAAGCAGGTCCGCGTAGGGCTGCTCCTTGTCGGACTTGTTGTCACCGGCCACTTCTCGGCGTACACCTACGTCCGTCCGCTGCTGGAGAAGTCGGCCGGCATCACTCCCGCCCTGATCGGCACACTCCTGCTCGCGTACGGCGTAGCCGGTGTCCTCGGCAACTTCCTCACCGGCGCACTCCGCCCCACCCGCGCCCTGACCTTCATCGCGGCCGGCATCGCCGTCGCCACCGTCGCGATGCCCTTCGCCGGCACCACCCTCGCCGGATCCCTTGTCCTGCTGATGATCTGGGGCCTCGCGTACGGCGGAACGAGTGTGAGCACCCAGGCGTGGGGACATGCCGCGGCACCCAGTGCGCCCGAAGCGTCGTCCGCTGTGTTGGTGGGGGTCTACAACGGATCCATCGCACTGGGTGCCTTCGCCGGCGGTCAGGTCGCCGACCACGCCGGTACGACGACCGTCACCTGGCTACCGGCAGTCCTGGCCACCGCCGCCCTCGTGGTCGTGCTAACGCACCGCCGCCAGCGCGGCTGAGTCCTCGTCGCCGAACTCGTCCTCGAGCTTCTCCGGGGAGTAGTCGAGGTCGATGCCGGCGACATCCGCGCCGACCGCGGACTCGATCGCGCCGAGGCGCCGGGTCGCGCGGTCACCGGCGTACGTCATCAAGGCGGTCGGGTTGATCTCCGGCGGAAGCTCGGGGGAGTTGTCGAGGGCCCACTGGATCTGGACGAGTGCGTGCGGCAGCAGCTCCTCCATCGTGTCGGTGACGACCTTCCAGTTGGTCTCGTCGGCGGCGACGTGCCGGCGGCAGGTGAATGTGCCCCAAGCCATGTGCCGGCGCTCGTCGTCGCCGATCCGGCGGATGAGTTCCTGCATGCCGGGCAGGACGCCGCGCGCGGTACAGAGCAGGTTCCACGCGTGGTAGCCGGTGAGAGCCAGAGTCCCTTCCACCACGTGGTTGTAGGTCACCGACGCCCGGACCTGGTTCGCCGGCGACGGGTCGTCGGCCAGCGACTTGAGGGCGACCGGCAGGGCCTCGTAGAAGATCGCGCGGTAGCCCGGGTTGTTCTCGACGTACCGGTGCAGGTCCTCGGTGACGCCGACCGCGTCCAGCCAGAGCCGGAAGACTGCGGTGTGCTTGGCCTCCTCGAAACAGAACTGGGTCAGGTACATCTCGTCGCCGAACCGGCCCTCGGTCGCCATCGCCTGCAGGAACGGCTGCAGGTCCTCGGTCACCGCCTCCTCACCGGCGATGAACTGCGAGCACAGCATCAACGCGTTGTCCTTGTCGTTGTCGCTGAGCTCCTGCCAGTCCTTGGCGTCCTGACCGAAGTCGATGTCCCGCGGGTTCCAGAACTTCCGGTTGCCCTTGTCGAACAGGCGCAGTGGCAGCGCGTCCCAGTTGAACCCGCCGGACCGCAGCGAGTTAAAACCCTGCCGGTGAAGGGGATTCGGCATGCTGCCTCCTGCTTTCGGTGAGGAAAGGTGAGAGGACGCGAGCCAGCTGCTCGGCCACCGCCGCCGGGGGAGGGCCGGGCGTGACGATGTGGCTGATGACGACGCGCAAGGCGACGTCGACGCAGCTGGTCGCGTCCTCTGCGGGGACCTCCGGCCAGTGCTCCCTGACATGAGCATCCAGTCGGAGGTGGGCCAGTTCCAGCACCTGCTGCCCCCGTGTGGTCAGCACCTGACTGGCCTGGTCCGATCCCGGCCGGCTCAGCGCCGCCTTCACCAGCGGGTTCTCCCCGGCCAGCGTGAGCGCCCGCTCGACCGCGGCCCGCAAGCCGTCGATCGGATCGGACTGCTCGGCGAGAGCGGCGTTGACGTCCAGCAGGAACCGTTCGGTCTCGCGGGCCGCGACCGCCTCGAGCACGCCCCACTTGTCGCCGAACTCGTTGTAGACGGTCTGCCGGGAGACGCCGGTCCGGTGGGCCACGCCGGCCATCCGGAGGCCGTCGTACCCGCCGGCCACGATCGCGTCGTACGCGGCGTCCATCAGCTCGTCGCGCAGGCGGCGCTTGGTCCGGTCGGCGAACGAGTCCATGACGACGAGGGTTGACAAAATCCCTTCCGATGTCAAGTGGTCGGACACAGTGTCCTCAAATGTCAAGCGCGGAGAGGTGCGCCGCATCGGTTTCGGGATGCGGGGCCGGGTGGGCGGGCGGACGACGTAGGGTTGGGGACGTGTCAACCGCCGCGATCCAGCCCGCCCCCGCCACCGCCGATGTGCCGGAACTCGTGGTCGGGTTCGACCTGGACATGACGCTGATCGACTCCCGGCCGGGGATCCAGGCCGTCTGGGACCTGCTCGCCGCGGAGACCGGCGTAGCGATCGACACCGACCTGGTGGTGAGCCGGCTCGGGCCGCCGCTGACCTGGGAGATGGCGAACTGGTTCCCGCCGGAGCAGGTCGACGCGATGGTCGCGCGGTACCGCGAGCACTACCCGTCGCACGCGATCACCGGCAGCCTGCCGATGCGGGGCGTGGCCGAGTCGCTGGCCGCGATCCGGGCGCTGCGCGGGCGGACGATGGTCGTGTCGGCGAAGTACACCCCGTCGGTGCGGCTGCACCTCGAACACCTCGGCCTCGATGTCGACGAGCCGGTCGGCGACCTGCACGGAGCCGAGAAGGGTACGGCGCTCCGCGAGCACCAGGCCACGATCTACGTCGGCGATCACACCGCCGACATCGACGGCGCCCACGCGGCCGGTGCGGTAGCGGTATCGGTCGCGACCGGCCCGTTCACGGCCGACGAGTTGCGTGCGTACGGCGCCGACGTCGTGCTGAACGACTTGACCGAGTTCCCGGCCTGGCTGGACGAGTACGTGCTCGAGCAGCGCCTGGAAGCGTTGATGCGACGGCTGTCGAGCTACGACAAGATGGTCGTCGCCTTCAGTGGCGGCGCCGACTCGGCCTTCCTGCTCGCGGCCGCGGCCCGGGCGATCGGTCCGGCCAACGTCGTCGCGGCGACCGCTGTGTCGCCGAGTCTTCCGGTGGCGGAGCTGGAGCCGGCCGCGCGGTTCGCCGACGGTCTCGGCGTACGGCACGTCACCCCGCACACGCACGAGATGGACCGCGAGGGGTACCAGGCCAACGCGGGGGACCGGTGCTACTTCTGCAAGGCCGAGCTGGTGGAGACGCTGCAGCCGATCGCGGACGAGTTCGGCATCACCGCGATCGCGACCGGGACCAACGCCGACGACGCGATCGCCGGGTTCCGGCCGGGGATCCGGGCCGCGTTCGAGCGCGGTGCGCTCACGCCGCTGAAGGACGCGCGACTGACCAAGGCCCAGATCCGTACGGCGTCGCGCAGCTGGGGACTCGAGACCTCGGACAAGCCGGCCGCCGCGTGCCTGTCCAGCCGGATCGCGTACGGCATCCGGATCACGCCGAACCTGCTGGCCCGGGTCGACCGCGCCGAACAGGCGGTCCGCTCGCGGCTCACGGCGTACGGCGTCGAGAACGTCCGCGTCCGTGACGTCGGCGAGACGGCGAGTATCGAGATCGACCAGCACCTGCTCGACCAGGTGGACCACCAGGCCCTCGTCGATGCGGTCATGGCCGAAGGTTTCCCGGCCGCCAGGCTCGACCCGCGCGGCTTCCGGTCCGGCTCGATGAACGAACGGTTGAAGGACCCGGACAAGTACCGATGAGGTGTCAGGCCGATCGGATGCGGGAAGCCTGCGGGTTCAGGTAGTTTCCCGGAGGCGCAGCGGCGCCGGTTCACGTACGCTGGGTTCCCGGTCGGGCCGCCTGCCCGAGCTTGTTCCGACGATTGACGACTGAAGAGGTTCCCGTGCCCGTTGGCAAGGTGAAGTGGTACGACTCCGACAAGGGGTTCGGCTTCCTCAGCAAGGAGGAGGGCGGGGACGTCTACGTCCGCGCCGAGGCGCTGCCCGCGGGAGTGACCAACCTCAAGCCGGGCCAGAAGGTCGAGTTCGGTGTCGTCGAGGGACGCAAGGGTGAGCAGGCCCTGCAGGTCCGGCTGATCGACCCGCCGCCGTCGGTGGCCAAGGCGATGCGGCCGAAGCCGGAGGAGATGCAGCTCGTCATCGAGGACCTGATCAAGCTCCTCGACAACCTCGGCGAGGGCTACCGCCGCGGCCGCCACCCCGACAACAAGGCCGCCCGCCAGGTCGCCACCGTGCTGCGCGGCGTCGCCGACAAGCTGGACATCTAAGCCCGTCGGTCGATCAGCGCCTGGATGCCGTCGAGGACGGTGTCCAGGCCGAAGCTGAACTCGGCGGCGTCGAAGTCGCCGGCGTAGCCCTCCGGCGGTGGTTGCTCGAGCGTGGCCGCGATCCCCGGGAAACGGTCCGGGGTGGCGAGCATCGCGAGTCGCCGGGTGTAGCGCAGGTCGGCCTCGCGGGCCGCGTCCGGCTCGGTGTCCATGTGCGCGGTGAGCTGCGCCGTACCCCGGACGTAGATGTTCACCAGCAGCATCGACGACAACCGGTCCTGCGGCGACAGCGGCGTACCGTCGAACGCCTGCAGTGCCGACTCCATCCAGGCCAGCTGGTTCGGTGACAGCGGTGGCTCGAACACCGGGATCTGCAGGATCCACGGGTGCTGCCGCAACCCGTCGCGGAACGCCTCGGCCCACGCGGTGATCCGGTCCCGCCAGCCGGTGTGCGCGTCCAGGTCCGGTGGCGCGCCGAACGCGTGGTCGAGCATCACGACGTACAGGTCGTCCTTGGCGTCGACGTACCGGTAGAGCGACATCGTGGTGAAGCCGAGCTCGGCCGCCACCTTGCTCATCGAGACCGCGGCCAGCCCGCCGGCGTCGGCCAGCCTGATCGCCGCCCGCCCGATGTCGCTGATGTGGAACGCCGGCTTCGGCCCCGGCCGCTGGCGTCCCTCGATCCCCCACAACTGCTGAAGCACCCGCGGCAGTTCCGTCTCGTCCATGCCCCTCACTCTATCTGTTTACACCATAGACAGTCTTGTGTATGGTCTGTGTATGGCGCACACAGTGTGCGGCGTAGACAGATAATTCCGGAGGGGTGTCATGGGTACGACGGAACGGGCGGGACGCAAGGAGTGGATCGCGCTCGGCGTGCTCGCACTGCCGCTGCTGCTGGTCTCGATGGACGTCTCGGTGCTGTACTTCGCGGTCCCGTTCATCAGCGCGGACCTCGGCGTGTCGGCGACCGAGCAGCTGTGGATCTTCGACATCTACGGGTTCGTGCTGGCCGGGCTGCTGATCACGATGGGTTCGCTCGGCGACCGGATCGGGCGGCGCCGGCTGCTCGTGCTCGGCGCGGTCGGGTTCGGGCTGGCGTCGGTCGCGGCGGCGTACGCGCAGAGCCCGGAGCAGCTGATCGCGGCCCGCGCGGTGCTCGGCATCGGCGGCGCGACCCTGATGCCGTCGACGCTGGCGCTGATCCGGAACATGTTCCACGACCCGGCCCAGCGGTCGAAGGCGATCGCGTTCTGGAGCGCGGTGATGATGGGCGGGATCACGCTTGGTCCGGTGCTCGGCGGGTTCCTGCTGGAGCACTTCTGGTGGGGTTCGGTGTTCCTGATCAACACCCCGGCGATGGTGCTGCTGCTGATCCTGGCGCCGCTGCTGCTGCCGGAGTTCAAGACACCTCGGGCCGGGCGCTTCGACCTGATCGGGTCCGTGTTGTCGTTGGCCGCCGTACTGCCGGTGATCTGGGGGATCAAGGAACTCGCGGCGCATGGTGTGTCCGCGCTGCCGGTGGTGTCGATCGTGGCCGGGCTGGTCTTCGGGGTGCTGTTCGTCCAGCGGCAGCGGACCGCGGCGTACCCGATGCTCGACCTGTCGATGTTCCGCAACCGCGCGTTCAGCGGTTCGCTCGCGGCCAACACGGTCGGCACGCTGGCGCTGGTCGGCAACGCGGTCTTCCTGACCCAGTACCTGCAGCTCGTCCACGGCCTGAGCCCGTTCAAGGCGGCGCTGTGGTCGCTCGCGCCGTCCGTCCTCGTCGGTGGTGCCGCACCGCTCGCGACGGTGCTCGCGGGGAAGATGGACCGCGCTTATGTCATCGGCGGCGCGTTCGTCCTGGCTGCCAGCGGGTACGGCGTACTGACCCAGGTGCACGCGGATTCGTCGCTGGCGGTCCCGCTGACCGGCGCCGGTCTGCTCGCGGCCGGCCTCGTCATGGTGATGTCCCTGGTCACCGAGGCAGTCGTCGGCTCCGTCGTCCCCGAACGCGCCGGCTCAGCCTCCGCGGTCATGGAAACCTGCGCCGAATTCGGCGGCGCCCTCGGCATCGCCATCCTGGGCTCCATCGGCACCGCCGCCTACCGAGCCGACCTCCCCGCCGACCTCCCGTCCGACGTCGCAACCCCCGTCCGCGAAGGCCTCCCCGCCGCCACCGCCGCAGCCACCCACCTCCCCACCCAACTGGCCGACCCCATCCTCACCACCGCCCGCCACGCCTTCACCCACAGCATGAACGTGGTAGCCGTAGTCGGCTCCCTACTCCTCCTCACCACCGCAATCGCCGCCACCCTCACCCTCCGAGGCACCACCCCGCGACCCCCACACCCCACCCCCACAGACGCCCCCACGGACCCCACCGCTTCCACGGACGCCTCGACCTCCACGCACGCGCCCACCTCCGCGAACACCCCGACCTCCACGGACGCGACTACCTCCGCGGTCGCCTCGACCTCGACGGACGCGACTACCTCCGCGGTCGCCTCGACCACGGACGACGCCGCCTCCGCCGACGCCTCGACCTCTACAGACGCGACCGCCTCCGCGGACGCCACCACCTCCGCCGACGCCCGTGCCGACGGCCTCACCCTCACCTCCACCGACCCGCTCCAGCTGACCACCTGACCTCTCACCTCGTTCGGATACACCTGGGGCCTTCAGACACGGCACAACCTGTCTGAAGGCCCCAGAGGTCTTCCGGAGTGCCGAACGGCTTCTCGGATCGGAGGAGTACCCGGGCCGGTCGAGGTGGCCGTCCAGCCCGGTGGCGTCTCAGACCGAGGCCGCAGGTCCGGACGATGACTCGCCCCGGCGGCGTCCCAGGTGCAGCCGCGGGCACGGCGGACCTGGGTCACTCAGCGCGGACCCGGGTCACTCAACAAGCCCGTGCTCGGCCATCGCCCGAGACGGTCTGAGCGTCCTCCGGCTGCCCACTCCACCACCCCCACCGGCTGCTCTGCTCCAGTCGAGCGTGCTCCAGTCGAGCGTGGTCCGGCCGAGCGTGGTCCGGTCGAGCGTGGTCCGGTCGAGCGTCGTCCGGCCGAGGGTGGTCTGGCCGGGTGACGCGTGGTTGGTGAGCGCCTCAGGTCCGGGGGCGACTGTGTTCTCAGCGCGGCGGGCGGCGGGAGCTGTCCCCACCCGGCCGTCGCCGGAACAGTCCCCGTTCGCGCTCACGCTCGACGGTGGGCTCTTCGGACCACGGGGTGCGGTCCTCGAGGGTGTCGTCGGCGTCGTCCTCCGGCTGCCCACTCCACCACCGTCCAACCGGCTGATCCGGCCGCGAACCGCCCGACCCACCACCCCGCGGCGCACCTGAACCACCCCGCGGCTCCTCCTTGGCCGAACCGCCCCGCGGGTCGTGTGCAGCCGAGCCCCGCCGCGCCTGCGGCGTCGCCGAACTGCCCGGCTGCGGCTCTGGCGCCGGGCCCCGCCGCGGGTTCTCCGGGGCCGGCTCACCCGGTCGTGGTTCCTGCGGCGCCCGACCCCGAGGCGGCTCTTGCGAAGCCGAACCGTCCCGACGCGGCGAGCCGTCCCGCCGCGCGGCGGACGTGCCTCGCGGCTCCTGCCGGGACGCATCGTCTGGGTCCTCGTCGTCCACCTTCCACTCGATGGTGGGTTCGTCGTGGGAGGTTGCGCGTTGGGAGCGGTTGGCGCGTTGTTCGGCGACGCTGGTGGTGAGGATGGTGCGGGTTGTGCTCTCGGGGCGGGGAGCCGGGGTGTCGTGGGAGTGGTGGTGGGGTGCACCGGAGCGCGGGCCGCCGACGCCGCCGGGCTTGAGGGGGCCGGCGGCAGGCTGACGGGACGGGCGCATCCGGATCACGAAGAACACGACCACGAGCAGCACCGCAGCAAGGAAGCCGAAGCCCAGCCGGGGGATGAGCGGCAAGATGATCCCGAAACCGCCGCCGATCACCCACGCGAGTTGGAGCACGGTCTCCGAGCGCGCGAAGACCGACGTACGTACGGTTTCCGGTACGTCGCGCTGGATCATCGCGTCCAGGGACAGCTTGCCGAGCGAACTGCACAGGCCCGCGACGAAGCCGAGCGCGATCAGCACCGCGAAGCCGTAGAACACCGCCACCCCGACCGCGACCGCCACGTCCGCGAACAGCACGACCAGCACGACCGTCTCGGGTTTTCGGGCCTTGAGCAAGGATCCGAGCACAGTGCCGAGACTGTTGCCGATACCGGCCGCTGCGACCACCGCACCGGCCGCCAGGGCGCCGTCGACCCCACTGATCGGGCTGTCCCGGAGCAGGAACGCCAGATACATGGTCAGGAACCCGGACACGAACCGCAGCCCGAGATTGCACCGGATCCCGCGCGCCACCGCCGCCGTGATCGCGCGCCGTCTCGCGTCGCGTCCCGCCGTACCGGTGATCTCCTCGTCGTTCGGGGAGTCGACCGCGCTCGGCAGCCGGATCGCGAGGATGAGGCCGATCGTGTAGACCACCGCCGCCCAGCGCAGCGACCACTGTGGCCCGATCGCGGCGAACGCGGCCGCGATTCCCGCGCCGATCGTCGCGCCGGCAACACCGGCCAACGAGATCCGCGAGTTGGCCGTGACGAGCGTGATCTCCTTGGGCAACAGCCGCGGTACGGCGGACGCCCGGGTGACGCCGTACGCCTTGGAGGCGACGAGGCAGCCGAGGGCAGCCGGATACAACCAGGCGGACGTGTTGCCGGAGATGGACGCGGCCAGGCTCCACACCAGGAACCCGCGCAGCCCGAGCGTGGCCCCGATCGCCCACCGTCGGCCGTGCCGGAACCGGTCCAGGATCGGGCCGATCAGCGGCGCCATCAACGCGAACGGCGCCATCGTCAGCACGAGGAACAACGCCACCCGGTCGCGGGCCTGGTCGCTCGGCACGGTGAAGAAAACCGTCCCGGCCAGCGAGACGGCGAAGGCGGTGTCACCAGCGGCGTTCACCGCGCCCAGCTCGATCAGCCGGGACAGCCCCGACTCCCTGGCGCCTTGCGCACCCGTCAGCCCGCGGATCCGCCGCCCGGTGGCCCGTCCGACCTTGCTGCTGACCGCGGCTGTCTTCTTCGAGGCGGTCGCGACACCGCCCGCGCCGACCTTCGACGCGTGGCCCACCTTCTTGCTGGCGCTGCCCAACTTCTCGCGGGCATCACTCAACCGCTCGCCGGCAGACTTCGGCGCACCCGCAGCGCGATCCCCGGCAGGCTGCGCGCCGGCGGGCTTGCCGCCGGGCGTCGCCTTCGGGTCGGCGGGGTCCGGAGTGTGCATGGAACCATCCTGCCTCGTACCGGGGACAGACCGCAGTCACCGCGCGCTCGACCTGTGGACAGTGGGCTGTGGACGGCCCGTTCGGACCACTACCACGCCCGTGCGAGAATGGGCGACTGTGACTCCCGTCAGAACTCCGGAACTGGTGCGTGCCAAGGCCGACGCCGTCTGTGTCGCGGCCGTCGAGCCGGCGCGTGAGGCCGCCATCGCCGAGGCCGGCGCCGCGCAGGTCGGGGAGCACCTCGGGCACCTGGTCGAGGGCGAGCGCCTCGTCACCCATTACTTCGCCTCCACGCATCCCGGGTATCGCGGCTGGCGGTGGGCGGTCACGCTGACCCGCGCCTCCCGCGCGAAGACGGTCACCGTCAACGAGGTCGTCATGCTGCCCGGCGGCGAGGCGATCGTCGCCCCGGAGTGGGTGCCGTGGTCGGACCGGGTTCAGCCCGGCGACCTGCGCCCCGGCGACCTGTTCCCGACCCACCCGGACGACCCGCGCCTCGAGCCGGGCTTCACGGACACCGGCGCCCCCGAGGACGTACTGGCCGTCGTCGAGGAGCTCGGACTGGGTCGCGAGCGCGTGCTTTCGCCGTACGGGCGGGAGGACGCGGCGGAACGCTGGTACGGCGGGGATTTCGGGCCGGCGTCCGCGATCGCCCAGGCCGTGCCCTACAAGTGCCACTCGTGTGGCTACTGGATCCGCCTGGCCGACAGCCTCGGCCAAGCCTTCGGGGCGTGCACCAACGAGATGGCGCCCGGTGAGGGTCGCGTCGTTGCCTACGACTACGGCTGCGGAGCCCACTCCGACGCCGTCATCGACCTCCCCGACCAGCCCACCCCCGAACACGCCTTCGACACCACCAGCTACGACACCCTCGACCTCCCCCACGCGCCGTCCACGGACACCCTCGAAGCCGACGCCGTCGAACCCGAGGTCGCCGTCACCGCCGCTGCTGCCGAGGAACTCACCGAAGCCGGCGCCGACCAACCCGACGTCGAAGAACTAGCCGAGCTCGACGCAGTCCAAACTGAAGTCGAAGCCACAGACGACGAGATCACCCAGTCCTGACCACCTCCACCAGGCGACCGCACCCATTCGCGGATTTCGCCTAGCTCGCGAGCAATCCACGCTGCCTACCCACGACTCGGTGATCGGGCCGGGAGCCTGCCTGCACGACTCGGCTGACCCGGGCCTTTGTCAGTCTTCGGTTTCTGGGCGGTGGCCGGCTTGGATGGCGGCCCAGCGGCGGCGGCAGTACCAGAGGCCGATCAGGCCGAGGCCGAAGCCGGCGACGGTGACCCAGAGCCACCACTCGAGGCCTTCTTCCTTGAGCTGGTCGCGGAAGATGAGGAGGACGACGAACGCGATGGCCCAGGCGATGATGCCGACGATCACGCTGGGGATGCCGGACAGGTCGAGCGGCTTCACCTCGGCGTGGACCAGTTCGCCGCGGGCGAGCTGACTCGTCGGGTCGTTGCGCTTCTTCGGCGCCCCCTGCTCCTCCGTCACAACCCCAACCTTAGCCTGCGTGCAGATAACAGCTTGAGGTTAGTGCTCGCAACCAGCCGGGAGGACCTGGCACGATGCGGTCATGAGCTCGCCCCAGGCCACGACGGCCCGCTCCGGATCGACCGTTCTCGACTCGTTCTTCAAGATCAGTGACCGTGGATCCACCGTCAGCCGGGAGATCCGTGGTGGGCTGGTGACGTTCTTCACGATGGCCTACATCGTCGTGCTGAACCCTCTCATCATCGGCACCGTCAAGGACGGCACCGGCCAGTTCGTCGGTGGCGGCACCGACCCGGCCGCGTCGATCGCGAAGGTCGCGGTCGCAACCGCGCTGGTGGCCGGGGTGGTCACGATCCTGATGGGCGTGGTCGCGAACTTCCCGCTCGCGCTGGCGACCGGCCTCGGCCTGAACGCGTTCATAGCGTTCTCGGTCGCGACCAAGATGACCTGGGCCGACGCGATGGGTCTGGTGGTGCTGGAGGGCCTGATCATCCTGGTCCTGGTGCTGACCGGGTTCCGCAAGGCGGTCTTCGAGGCGGTGCCGCTGCAGCTGAAGATCGCGATCAGTGTGGGCATCGGCCTGTTCATCGCGTTCATCGGCTTCGTCGACGCGGGCTTCGTCCGGCGTCCGGCCGCGCCCGGCGGCCCGCCGGTGGAGCTCGGTGTCGGCGGCAACCTTCACGGCTGGCCGGTGCTGGTGTTCGTGGTCGGCCTGTTCCTGATCGTCACGCTGTACGCGCGGAAGGTGAAAGGCGCGATCCTGATCGGCATCCTGGCCTCCACCGTGCTGGCGATCCTCATCGAGGCGATCGCGAACATCGGCGCCCGGACCGCGGACAACCCCGGCGGCTGGGGCCTGAGCGTGCCGAAGCTGCCGGACGACTGGTTCACCAAGCCGAACCTGGACACGATCGGCGAGTTCAGCCTGTTCGGCTCGTTCGAGCGGATCGGCGTGGTGTCGGCGCTGCTGCTGGTCTTCACGCTGATGCTGGCCGACTTCTTCGACACGATGGGCACTATGACCGCGATCGGTGCCGAGGCGGGCCTGCTCGACAAGGACGGCAACCCGCCGAACGCGCAGCGCATCCTGATCGTCGACTCGGTCGCGGCCGCCGCCGGTGGTGCCGCGTCGGTCTCGAGCAACACGTCGTACATCGAGTCGGCGTCGGGTGTCGGTGAAGGGGCCCGGACCGGGCTGGCGAGTGTGGTGACCGGGATCTGCTTCCTGATCTCGATGGTGGTCGCGCCGCTGGTCACGCTGGTGCCGTACGAGGCGGCGACGCCGGCGCTGATCCTGGTCGGGTTCCTGATGATGACGCAGGTGAAGGGGATCGACTTCGACGATCTCGAGGTCGCGTTCCCGGCGTTCCTGACGATCATCCTGATGCCGTTCACGTACTCGATCTCGGCCGGGATCGGCGCCGGCTTCGTGGCGTACGTCGTCCTGAAGACCGTCCGCGGCAAGTCCCGCCAGATCCACCCGCTGATGTGGGTGGTGGCGGCCCTGTTCGTGGTCTACTTCGCGATCGGCCCGCTCAGCGACTGGCTCACCTGACGAAGCTCGAGGTACGCCGCTCTGGCGGTGAAGAGATCACGCAGTTCCGCACTGACGTTGTCCAGGAACTCGGTCCGGTACGTCGAATCGGTGAGCAGCGCGATCGAGTAGTACAGCCCGGTGAAGTTGGCGATGCCGACGGCAACCTTCACCAGTGACGCGCTGATCAGGAGCTGGTGGTCCTGCAGCGTGATGTCGTACGACCAGGCCCCGGGCTCGACACCCCACTGCTCGTAGATGTGCTCGCTGATCGCGAGCATGCCGAAGGCAACGAAGAACAGCCCGACACCGGCGCTCACCACGAGCACCTGCATCCATTGCCGGATCACCAGGCTGATGCTGAGGTTGAGGCGCTGGATCCGGCGCAGCGGCGGCCCGGACCCGGCGTCGCGCTCGATCTCGTCCACCTCGCGGGGCAGCCGGATCAGTAGGAACAGCGTGCTCAGCACCGTGAACGCGATGATCGCGAAGACGATGAACGCGACCGGCATGCCAGCGAACACCTGCCACATCTCGGTGTTCACGAACAGCACCAGTGAGAACACCAGCAGCAACGGCAGCGCCCGGACCAGGCTGGCGACCGAGTTGGCCAGCTCGCCGGCCAGCCGGCGCAGACCCCAGTACGTCGTCGCGATCAGGCCGTACCCGACGACGACGTACACGGCGCCGAGCAGCAGGAGGTTGCCGAAGGCAATCCCGAGGAACTGCCGGACCTGGCCCTGGGTGACCAGCGGGAACAGCGCCGGAACCAGCACGAAGACCGCCAGCTCGGGGATGCCGAACCGGGTCGGGAGCGACCAGAACGGCCGGCCCCGCAGCTTGTTCAGCGCCCCGAAGGCGCCGACCAGCACGATCAGGGCGGCCACCGCGGCCAGCAGGTTCTGCCACCAGGTCCAGTCCAGCGAGGTCGCGCCGATCATCTCGGCCAGGAATACCAGCACGAGCAGTGGTGTGGCCCGGGTGAAGATGTCGTGCGTCGGCGAGAAGTCCTCGATGAACAACGGCAGGCCCGCCCGCCGGAACCGCTGCTCGTAGCGCTCGAGCTCAGCACTCGTCCCCATGGCGGCGACCCTAGTCGGCCGGGGCCGGGCGCGGCCAGCCACCGACCGGGAATACCACGGACCGGTTACTCGTTTTCGTTAGCAAAGGTAATGAGTTAAGGTAACGATATGCCCGAAGTCGTAGCACAGCAGGTGAAGAGTGACGTCGGGCTGGCGAGTGCCCTGAGGTCGTCCACCTTGCGGTTGTCCCGGCAGATCCGGCGGCAGCGCGAGCCGGGTCACGACCTCACCGCCAACCAGCTCAGCGTGCTCGGCGCGTTGTCCAAGCACGCGGCCATGACGATCGGCGAGCTGGCCGCCCACGAGCAGGTCAAGCCGCCGTCGATGACGCGGATCGTGACCGCGATGGAGGAGGCGGGCCTGGTGGTCCGCCGCCCGCACCCGACCGACAAGCGCCAGATCATGGTCGAGCTGACCCCGCACGCGGACGAGCTGATCCTGGCCAACCGCCGGCGCCGCGACGAGTGGCTGCAGACGAAACTCAAGGCACTGACTCCCGAGGAGCGCGACATCCTGCGCAAAGCAGCCCCTGTTCTCGAACGCCTGGCGGCCCAGTGAGCCCCACCTTCCGCGCGTTCAAGGTCCGTAACTTCCGTCTCTACGCTTCCGGTGCGATCGTCTCGAACGTCGGCACCTGGATGCAGCGCGTCGCCCAGGACTGGCTGGTCCTCGAGCTGACGCATTCCGGTACGGCGCTCGGCATCGTCACCGGACTCCAGTTCCTGCCGGCCCTCCTGTTCGGCCCGTACGCCGGCCTGGTCGCCGACCGCTTCCCGAAGCGGCAGGTGCTGACCTGCACCCAGATCGCGATGGCCACCGTCGCCCTGGTTCTCGGTGGTCTGACGATCGCCGGAGTGGTCCAGCCCTGGCACGTCTACCTGCTGGCCCTGCTGTTCGGCCTCGGCACCGCCTTCGACGCCCCGACCCGGCAGGCCTTCGTGGTCGAGATGGTCGGTCGCGAAGAGCTCTCCAACGCGGTCGGTCTGAACTCGGCGTCCTTCAACGCGGCCCGCTTGCTCGGTCCGGCGCTGGCCGGTCTGCTGATCAACTGGATCGGCACCGGCCCGGTGATCCTGATCAACGGGTTCACCTACGCCGCCGTGATCCTGTCGCTGCGGCTGATGCGCGTCTCCGAGCTGCACACCCCCAAGCCCGCGGCCCGCGACAAGGGCATGATCCGCGACGGCATGCGCTACCTGTGGCGCCGGCCGGACCTGATGATGGTGATGGTCGCGGTGTTCTTCGCGGGCACCTTCGGCCTGAACTTCCAGTTGACCTCGGCGCTGATGGCGACCCAGGCGTTCCACAAGGGCGCGGGGGAGTACGGCATCCTCGGCTCGGTGCTCGCGATCGGCTCGCTGGCCGGTGCGCTGCTGGCGGCCCGGCGGGTCCGGATCCGCAGCCGGCTGGTGATCGGCGCGGCCCTGGCGTTCGGTGTGTTCGAGATCGTCAGCGCCGTGATGCCGACGTACCTGACCTTCGCGGTGGTCCTGCCGCTGGTCGGGCTGGCCTCGCTGACCATGCTGACCTCGGCGAACGCGACCATGCAGCTGAGCATCGACCCGACCATGCGCGGCCGGGTGATGGCGCTCTACATGACGGTCCTGATGGGCGGTACGCCGATCGGGTCGCCGTTCATCGGCTGGGTCGGCCAGGAGTTCGGCCCCCGGTACTCGCTGATCGTCGGCGGTGGCATGACCGTGCTCGGCACCATCGGATCCGTCCTGTACTTCTCCCGCCGGCGCGGCCTGGCGATCCGGCCGCGGCTGCTGCCGCGCCCGCGCCTCGAGGTGCTCCCGCAGACCGAGCTCCTCGGCGAGAAGGCCGTGGTCGATGCCGCTCCGCACGACGCCGCTCCGCAAGAAGCCGGGAGCAGGCCCGCGGCGAAGGACGTGGGTCCGCAGGTGGCTTAGGGCCGGATCCGGGTCATCAGGCGCGCCGCGAAGAACAGCGCGTCGACGTCGGTCCGGCGTTCGGTCATCATCGCGGCCGGGTCGTGCCGCGGCTTCGGGCGCTCGAGCGGCGTCCGGGCCGTGGTGATCCGGAGGAAGCCGCCGATGCCGAGGCGGCGCTGGTTCGGGGTCCACTCGACGTCGATGATGTCGCCCAGCGGCACCGACCACGGGTTGCCGCCGGCTCGCTTCTTCCGCCGCGCCGTCCGCTTGTACGCGAACACCAGCTGCCCTGTCTCCACCGACACCGTCGCGTCGTGTCCCTCGAGCCGGTCCGGTGCCGTCGGTGGAGCGACCAGCCACCGTACGGCGGGTGTCGCCGGCACATCACGCCGGACGAGCATCGAGCGGATGTCGATCGCCAGTTGCTCCGCGAGCGCCAGATCGGTGACCGGGAAGTCGTACGGCGCGATCAGTGCGTCGAAGTAGCCACCGGAGATCGACTGCAGCGGGTCGGCGTGCTCACGCAACACCAGCCGGAGCAGCGGAGGGTCCGCGCTCACCTCGACGCTTTTCAGGGCCTCGACCGGTACGACCCGCTCACCGAGCCGGGTCCGCAACGAACTGCTCAGCTTGCCGAGCCCCTCGCGCGCTCCGTCGTACCGCACCCGGAGCGTGCCGATCCCGTCCCAGCCGATCGTCCCGTTCGTGCTCTTCAGCTCACCCACCGCCACTCTGCCCATCATCCCCGCTGAGCCGGGTCACCGGCAGAGGGCTTGCACATCACCGCCACAACCCTCCTCCCCTTCCTTCTGCTTTTCTCCCCTCACCGCAGGAAACTTGCACATCACCGCCACAATGGGGTGTGACTCATTACGATCTCGTCATCATCGGGACTGGTTCCGGGAACACGATCGTGAACCACCGGTTCGCCGACTGGAAGGTGGCGATCGTCGAGCGCGGCACGTTCGGCGGCACCTGCCTGAACGTCGGCTGCATCCCGACCAAGATGTTCGTGCACACCGCCGACCTGGCCGCCACGCCGTCGGCGACTTCCCGGTACGGCGTCGACGAGCAGCTGCTCGGCGTCCGCTGGCCGGAGGTCCGGGACCGGATCTTCGGCCGGATCGACCCGATCGCCGCCAGTGGGTCGGAGTACCGGCACCACCACCCCGACAACGCCAACGTCACCGTGTACGACGGCACCGGCCGGTTCACCGGCGTCAAGGAGCTGACCGTCGACAACAAGGACGGGACGACGAGCGTGTTCAGCGCGGACCGGTTCGTGCTGGCCGCCGGCAGCCGGCCGATCGTGCCGTCCATCCCCGGTCTCGAGGACGTCGGCTACCACACCTCGAACACGATCATGCGGCTCGAGCAGCTCCCGCGCCGGCTCGGCATCATCGGCAGCGGTTTCGTGGCCGCGGAGTTCGCCCACGTGTTCTCGTCGTACGGCGCCGACGTCACGCTGATCGCGCGCTCGAAGCTGCTGCTGCGGCACGAGGACGCGGACGTGGCCGAGCGCTTCACCGAGATCGCCCGCGGCAAGTACGACGTCCGCCTCAACCACGAGACGATCCACGTCGCGCGGCAGGCCGACGGGTCGATCCTGATCAAGACGCTGGACCCGGACGGCGCCGACGAGATCGTCGTCGACGAGCTCCTGGTCGCCGTCGGCCGGACGCCGAACTCCGACGTACTCAACCTGGACGCGACCGGCGTCGAGGTCGATCGCGAGGGCCGCGTGGTGGTCGACGAGTACCAGCAGACCACGGTCGACGGTATCTACGCGCTCGGGGACGTGACCACTCCGCACCAGTTGAAGCACGTCGCGAACCACGAGGCCCGGGTGGTGAAGCACAACCTGCTCAACCCCACCGACCGGGTCAAGGCCGACCACCGGTTCGTCCCGCACGCCGTCTTCAGCTCACCGCAGATCGCCGCGGTCGGCCTCACCGAGCAGGAGGCCCGCGACCGCGGAATCCCTTATGTGGTTGGCGTCGAGCAGTACGGCGACATCGCGTACGGCTGGGCGATGGAGGACACCACCGGCTTCGCCAAGATCCTGGCCGACCCGACGACCGCGCAGATCATCGGCTGCCACATCATCGGACCGCAGGCGTCCGCGGTGATCCAGCCCGTCATCCAGGCGATGAGCTTCGGCCTCGACGCCTACTCGATGGCCCGCAACCAGTACTGGATCCACCCGGCCCTGTCCGAACTGATCGAGAACGCCCTGCTCAAGATCAAACTAGACCCGGAAGGCTGAGATCACGTCGCCGACCGCGTCCAGGGTGTCGAGGTCGGGGAGGCTGATCATCACCTCGGCGACCCCGGCCTCGGAGAGTTCGCGGAAGCGGCCGATCTGGTCGTCGACCGTGCCCGCGTTGACGGACGCGGCGTACTTGGCCGGGTTCAGGTTGCGCGGGCGCAGACCGTTCACCAATGCCTCGAGCTCGCGAGAATCCTTACCCACAAGAGTTGTGGACAGATGCGTGAGCTCGACCTCTCCGGACACGTAGCCCGCCAGTTTGCGGACCTGAGCGACATCACCGAAGACGTTGACCGCATCGGCGTAGCGGGCGGCAAGGCGCAAGGTCCGCGGACCGCTGCCGCCGACCAGGACCGGCAGGTGCTCCTGCAAAGGTCGCGGATAACAGGTGGTGTCCGGTACGTCGAGCACCTTGCCGTGGAACGGTTTGTTGCCCGGTCCCCAGAGAACCGGCAGCAACTGCAGCGCGTCCTCGAGCAAGGCATAGCGTTCGCCGACCGGTGGGAACGGCCAGCCGTACGCCTTGTGCTCGGCCTCGAACCACGCGAGCCCAACTCCACAAACGGCGCGCCCGCCACTCAGTACATCGAGCGTCGCCGCGATCTTCCCCAGATGAGCGACGTTCCGGTAGGTGATTCCAGAGACCAGGGTCCCCAGCCGCACCCGCGTCGTACACGCGGCCAGGTAGCCCAGCGTCGTCCAGCTCTCCAGGAAGTCGTCCCACGCCCGCCCAACCTGCGGGATCTGCCGGAAGTGATCCATCACGTAGATCGCGTCGAACCCCACCGCCTCAGCCTTGGTAGCCACCTCGCGGATCCACGCCGCCGTCCCGGTCCGGCCGGCCTTGTGCGTGTAGCTGCTCAACTGCAGTCCGAACCGCAAACCCGTCGGCGCCTCCGACTGTCTGGCGGCCGCCGCCCCGGACTCGACGAAGGCCGAGGGTACGACGCGCAGCGCGGTCGGCTGCAGCACATCGTCGTACCCCTCCTCCGGCAACTCCTTCTTCGCCACGTTCCACGAACGCAGCTGCGCGGTGAGCACGTCGGCCGGGATCCGCTTCGATCGTGACCGATTCCGCCGCCGGCACTCGGCGGCCGGAGTGTCGAAACCGACTGCCACACAAGGCATTCCGGCGTCGCGCGCCAGTCCGAGCCATCGCAACCGCCGGTCCCGATCCAGCCCGAGCGTGTCGATGACCGTCGTCAGGCGCCGGCCGATTCGTTGCCGGACCACCTCTTCCAGCAACGCGAACGCGTCCGTACTGGCCGTGATGTCGTCCTCTCCGGCCCCGACGAGCGCCCGCAGCCGATCGCTCGACACGATCAGCTCCGGCCCGAACCGCTCCGCCGCCCACGTCGACTTCCCCGACGCCCCGGGCCCCACCAGCACCACGACACACGGCGACGGCAGCTTCACCTCTTCCATGAATAACGAGTTTCCACCACCGATAGCATTTCGGGATGCGATTGTTCGTGGCCGTGGTGCCACCCATCGAGGTTGTGGAGGATCTGAGCGAGTTCGTGGAGCCGCGGCGGGAGCATCCGGATGACGACATCCGGTGGGCCGCGGACGAGCACTGGCACATCACGCTGGCGTTCCTGGGCGAGGTGCCGGACTGGAAGAGCGACGAACTGGGGGAGCGGCTCGAGCGGGCCGCGAAACGGCAGGCGCCGTTCGAGCTGCAACTGACCGGAGCCGGTGCGTTCCCGGGCGTGCCCGAGGCCCGTGTCCTGTACGCCGGGGTCCGCGACGAGACCGAGTCACTCAAGCACCTGGCGATGACGACCCGGGCGGCCGCGAGCCGCGCCGGCGTCCCGGTGGAGGGACGGAAGTTCACCCCGCATGTCACCCTGGCCCGGTTGCGGCGGCCGGTCGACGCGACCCGGTGGGTCAGGGTCTTCGACACGTACGACGGACCGGTCTGGACCGCTGGAAGCCTGCAACTGATCGAGTCCCGGCTCGGTGAGGGGCCGGGACACAGTGCGGCGTACGCCACAGTGGGCGAATATGACTTCTTAGGTTAACCTCAGGAAGGTTAGCCGTACCTAAAGTCATGAGAGAGTCCCGCCATGCTCGCGAACTACCTGATCGGACTCCGCGAAGGACTCGAGGCCTCGCTGGTGGTCAGCATCCTCGCCACCTTCCTGGTCAAGTCCGGGCATCGTGATCGGCTCAAACTGGTCTGGATCGGAGTCGGCGCGGCGCTGGCCGTGGCGGCCGCCGCATGGGGGCTGCTGCAGTTCGTCACCGCGCTGACCGCCCGCTCCTTCACCGCCCAGGAGACCATCGGCGGGGTGATGTCGATCCTCGCGGTCGGCTTCGTCACCTGGATGATCTTCTGGATGCGCAAGGCGTCGCGCAGCATCGCCAGGGAGCTGCGCGAGCGGATGGGCCAGGCGCTCGAGATCGGTTCCCGGGCGGTCGTCATCCTGGCCTTCCTGGCGGTGTTCCGGGAGAGCATCGAGACCGCGTTCATCGTGTACGCGTCGGCCGCCACCGCGACCACCGCCGTACCGTTCGTCGGCGTCCTGCTCGGCCTGGCCACCTCGGTGCTGCTCGGCGTCGCGATCTACCGGGGCGCGGTCAGGATCAACCTGGCCGTGTTCTTCAAGTGGACCGGCGCGGTGCTGATCCTGGTCGCGGCCGGCATCTTCGCCTACGGCTTCCACGACCTGCAGGAGGCCAACATCATCCCCGGCCTGCAGAACCTCGCCTTCGACATCTCGCACGTCATTCCGCCGGACAGCTGGTACGGCGTGCTGCTCAAGGGCATCTTCAACTTCAACCCGGCGCCGACCGTCGTCGAGGCGACCGCCTGGGTCGTCTATCTCGTCCCCGTGATGGTGCTCTACTTCCGCCCGGTCAAGACCACCACGCCACCCGCCGTCCCGGCCAAGACCGCCGAAGAAGCGGCCTGATCCACCCCTCACCCGTCCAGGAGAATCATGCTCACGTCCACGGTCCGCCGGGTCTCGGTACTCGGTGTAGTCCTCGGCCTCGCCACGCTGACGGCCTGCGCCGACGACAAGCCGGCCGCATCGGCCGACGACGGCACCGGCCCGGTCACCGTCAAGGCGACCGACTCCGACTGTTCGCTCAGCCGCCGCGACGTCAAGTCGGGCACCAGCACCTTCTCCGTCTCCAACGGCGGCAGCAAGGTCACCGAGTTCTACGTGTACGCCGAGGGCGACCGGGTGATGGGTGAGGTCGAGAACATCGGCCCCGGCCTGAAGCGCGACCTGATCGTGGAGCTGCCGACCGGCAAGTACCAGGCGGTCTGCAAGCCGGGCATGGTCGGCGACGGCATCCGCGGCGACCTCACCGTCACCGGTGACGCGCCGGCGCAGGTCGACGAGGACACCCTGCTCAAGCAGGCCACCGAGAGCTACCAGCGGTACGTGAACTCGCAGGCCGTCGCGCTGGAGCAGAAGACCACCGAGTTCGTCACCGCGGTCAAGGCCGGCGACGTGGCCAAGGCCAAGGAGCTCTTCCCGGTCTCGCGCACGTACTGGGAGCGGATCGAGCCGGTCGCGGAGTCGTTCGGCGACCTCGACCCGAAGATCGACGCCCGGGTCAACGACGTCGAGCCCGGCACCGAGTGGACCGGGTACCACCGGATCGAGCAGGCGCTCTGGGTCTCCAACACCACCAAGGGCATGGAGAAGTACGCCGACCAGCTGCTGGTCGACGTGAAGACGGTGGTGGCGAAGGCCAAGGTCGTCAAGCTCAACCCGCTGCAGCTCGCGAACGGTGCGAAGGAACTGCTGGACGAGGTCGCGACCGGCAAGATCACCGGTGAGGAGGACCGCTACTCGCACACCGACCTGTGGGACTTCCAGGCCAACGTCGAGGGCTCGCAGGCCGCGATCCAGGCGCTGCGGCCGGCCCTGCAGGCGCGCGACGCCGCGCTCGTCGCCGCGCTGGACGCCAACTTCAAGGCGGTCTTCGCGGCGGTCGACAAGTACCGCGTCGGTGACGGCTTCAAGCCGTACGTGGTCAGCGAGACGGAGAAGAAGCAGCTCAGCCAGGTCGTCGACGGGCTGGCCGAGCCGGTCAGCCAGGTTGCCGGAGTGATTGCGAAGAAATGACCGACAACACAGCTACTCCTGACCCGACGCAGCCGCCGGCCCGGCGGGGCCTGTCTCGCCGCGGCCTGTTCGGCGCGGCCGGAGCCGCCGTCGCGACCGGCGTCGCGGGCTATGCCGCCCACTCGGTGTTGTCCAGTGAGCCGTCGCAGGCCGCGGACAACACAGGCCCGGTCGAGTTCCACGGACCGCACCAGGCCGGGATCGTCACCGCGGTCCAGGACCGGTTGCACTTCGCGGCGTTCGACGTCACCACGACGAAGCGGGACGACCTGATCGCCCTGCTGAAGGAGTGGACCGCCGCGGCCGCGCTGCTCACCGCCGGCCGCGACATCGGTCAGTACGGCGCGGTGAACGGACCGGGCGAGGCCCCGCCGGAGGACACCGGCGAGGCGGTCGGTCTGCCGCCGGCCCGGCTGACCGTGACGGTCGGGTTCGGCCCGTCGCTGTTCGACAAGCGGTTCGGACTGGCTGCGAAGCGCCCGAAGGCCTTGGTCGACCTGCCGCACTTCATCGGCGACGACCTGGACCCGTCACGGTCCGGCGGCGACATCGCCGTACAGGCCTGCTCGGACGACCCCCAGGTCGCGGTGCACGCGATCCGCAACCTGGCCCGGATCGGCTTCGGCCGGGTCGCGGTCCGCTACTCCCAGCTCGGCTTCGGCCGGACGTCGTCGACGTCGCGGGCGCAGACCACGCCGCGGAACCTGTTCGGCTTCAAGGACGGCACGAACAACCTGAAGCTCGAGGAAGCGGACAAGCTCGAGCAGCAGGTCTGGGTGCAGCCCGAGGACGGCTCGGACTGGATGACCGGCGGCTCCTACCTGGTGTCGCGGCGGATCCGGATGAACATCGAGATCTGGGACCGGACGTCGCTCGGCGAGCAGGAGACGATCATCGGCCGGGGCAAGGGCACCGGCGCACCCCTGGGCAAGGCCGACGAGTTCGACGCGATCGACTTCACCGCGAAGAACTCCGACGGCGAGGTGAAGGTCCCGCTGGACTCGCACGTCCGGCTCGCGCACCCGCAGTTCAACAACGGTGCCGAGCTGCTCCGGCGCGGCTACAACTTCGTCGACGGCTCCGACGGTCTCGGCCGGCTCGACGCCGGGCTGTTCTTCCTTGCGTACCAGCGTGATCCGCGCAAGCAGTTCATCCCGATCCAGAACCAGCTGGCCCGCAGCGACACGATGAACGAGTACATCCACCACGTCGGCTCCGGGGTCTTCGCCTGCCCACCCGGCGTCACCCCCGGCTCCTACTGGGGCGAGAAGCTCTTCGCCTGAGCATGCTCACGAGCCCGGCACCCGACCCGGTGCCGGGCTCGCTGCATGTCTCGGTCAGTGCAGCGGGATCGCGACGACCTGGCCGACGTCGGCGCAGACACCGCAGTTGGAGACGTACGCCTTGCCGTCCCTGATCGCCAGTCCGGTCGGCATCGTCAGGCCCGTACTCGCGATCACCGTCCGCTTGCCGTGCTTGCCGACCCGGATGAGTGCACCTGTCGGGTCACCGGACAGCAGGCCGTTGTGCGCGATCTCCAGGACGTAGAGCGACTTGTCCGGGCCGAAGGCGATGTCGATGATGTTGGTGAATCCACCGGCCACCACCCTGGGCTGTCCGTTCCGCCCGATCCGGTAGACGTTCGCGCCACCGACCGGGAACGGGAAGCCGGTGAGCTGGCCGACGTACAGGGCGCCGTCCGGGCCGCGGGTCACCGTCGTCGGCACCGCCTGCATCGGGATGTCAGGGCCGCCCGGGGCCGGGTTCGGCACCAGCCGCGGCGGGAACACGGCGAGCGTGGAGATCTTTCCGTGCGAGATGCCCAGCAAGGAGTTCCCGCCGGCGTCCGCGACGACCTGACCACTCTTCGTCAGCAGCAGGCCCTGTGGGTTGGTGTCCGGGAGGCCGCCGTCCGGGTTCGCGGACAGCTCGTACGCGCCGATGTCCGCCACGACCTTGAAGGTTCCCTTGGACTTCGCGCGAATCAGCGTCCCGGCGAGCTGTCCGTTCGGCGGCAGCTGGCTCCGCAGACCCGGGTCGTCACCGAGGCCGAGCGTGACGTACAGGTTGCCGGCGCCGTTCAGCCCCACGTCGGACGGTCCGAACACCTCCTCCGTACCTTGCAGCGCAAAGGACGGGAGCCCGGTGAGCACCCGCGTCTGGTGTCCGCGCTTCACCTGGGTGACCGCCCCGGTGGCGCCGTAGCAGATCTGCCCGAGCGGATGCGGGATGCAAGGCCCGGCTCCGCCCACACCCGCCTCAGCGACGTAGAGCGTGCCGTTCGGAGCGAATCCCAGGCCGCGCGGGTTGTCGAGGCCGGACGCGATCACCCGCCACGGAGTGCCTTGTGCGCCTGCCGGGACGACCGGCAGGGCGACAAGACTCACCCCGGTGATCAGTGCTGTGCCAATGACCGTCAAACGTCGGAACATGTCCCCTCCCCGGGTGTTACGACCTCCCCTTCACTCCCGAGTCTGCGCGCGTGCGTCCCGACGGTCCACGGGCTGCGCGACTGCTATTTGACGGCGCCCGCCGTCACACCGGCGACGAAATGGCGCTGGGCCAGGAGGAAACCGATCACGACGGGGATGCTGACGACCAGGGCCGCGGCCATGATCTGGTTCCAATAAATGTTTGTCTGCGTCGAGTACTGGCGCAGTCCGACGGACAGCGTGCGGTTGGCTTCGGTCGTCATCACCGAGGCGAACAGCACCTCGCCCCACGCGGTCATGAACGAGTAGATCGCGACCGCGATCACACCGGGCCGCGCAGCCGGAAGCACCACCCGCCAGAGCGCGCCCAGCGGGCCGCAACCATCCACCAGCGCTGCCTCGTCCAGTTCGCGCGGAATGCTGTCGAAGTACCCGGCCAGCATCCAGATCGAGAACGGCAGGCTGAACGTCAGGTAGGTGATGATCAGCCCGAGCCGGGTCCCGACGAGCTGGATCCCGAACTGGTTGTTGATGTTCACGAAGATCAGGAACAGCGGCAGCAGGAACAGCACGCCCGGGAACATCTGCGTCGACAGCACCGTGGTGGTGAACACCGTCCGGCCCCGGAACCGGAACCGCGACACCGCGAACGCCGCCAGGATCGCGATCGCGACCGAGAACACCGTCGCGACCACCGAGACGATCGTGCTGTTCACGAAGTACCGGGCCAGCGGCACCGTCTTCCACATGTCCACGAACGGGGCGAGCGTCAGGTTCGACGGCCACCAGGTGAACGCGCCCTGCACGTCCTTCAGCGGCTTGAGCGCCGAGGTCGCCATCACGTACAGCGGGATCAGTACGAACGCGCCGAGCACGACCAGCACGACACCGCGGTAGATCTTGAAGCCCTTGGTCTCACCCACGACGGGACCTCCTTCCGGTGACCAGCAGATACGTGCCGGTGACGATCATCAGGAAGATCAGCAGCAGCACGGACATCGCCGCCCCGGTGCCGAAGTTCCAGGTCAGGAACGACGCGTTGTAGATGTGGAACGTGATCAGGTCGCCGGCCGGCGGCTGCGCCGTACCGAACAGCACGTACGGCGTGTTGAAGTCGCTGAACGTCCACAGGAACAGGACCAGCACGAGCACCAGGTTGACCGGCCGCAGCGAGGGCAGCGTGATGTTGCGCCACTGCCGCAGGTTGCCGGCGCCGTCCACCGACGCGGCCTCGTAGATGTCGCGCGGGATGCTCTGCAACCCGGCCATCAGCGTGAGGAACGCGAACGTCCAGAGCTTCCAGGTCGCGACCGTGATCAGCGAGACCAGCGCGTTCCCGCCGATCAGCCAGAACGTGCCGCCGTCGGTGAGGTGCAACTGCTCGAGGACGTGGTTCACCGCGCCGGTGTCGCGCTGGAGCATGAAGTTCCAGGTCAGGATCCCGGCGTACGCCGGCAGTGCGTAAGGCACCAGGAACAACGTGCGGAGCACGCTCCGGCCGCGGAACGGCGGTTGCAGCGCAACCGCCGCGGCCATCCCGAGGGCCCACGACAGGGCCACGGTGATGAGCGAGAAGGCGACGGTGACGCCGAACGACTTCAGCAGCCCTTCACCGACGGCGTTGTTGAAGTCGAGCGCGACCTTGTAGTTCGCGAAGCCGGCCCACGGCGCGGCCGACCAGTTCGCGATGAAGAACTTGGTCAGCTTGACGAAACTCATCCAGATCCCGACGACCATCGGGATGATGTGGATGAACAGTTCGAGCAGCACCGCCGGAGCCAGTAGTGCGTACGGCAGCCACCGGCTCAGGCCGGGCCGGTGTTCGGGACCGCGCTTGGCTTTCGTGGCGGGCTCGGCCGCGGTCGCCGGTGCCGCTTCGGGTGTGGCGACGGACATCCTGGAGGTCGCCTCCCTTCCTTCGATCGAGAGGGTCGGCTGACGTGATCGATGGCCCGGACGCGGGTGCGCCCGGGCCACCTGGACCGCGTCAGCTGCTCGCGGCGACCTGGTCCTCGGCGGTCTTCAGGGCCGCCTTCACGTCATCGGCCGTCACCGTTCCGCCGGTGGCGATCTTGGCGAACATGGCGTTCATCGCCTTGCCGACGGTGCTCTCGAACTGGTCCTCGGCCGGCACCAGCGGCAGCGGCTTGGACTTGGTGTTGTAGACGTCCTGGAAGGTGGCCGCCTCGGCCGCGTCGGTGGTGAACACCGGCTTGGCGTCCTTCAGCACCGGCAGCGAGGAGAACGGCTTGCCCAGCGTGGTCTGGGTGGTCGCGTCCGTCATGTACTTGACGAACTTCAGCGCCGCGTCCTTGTGCTTGGTGTTCTTGAAGATCGACAGGTTGATCCCGGCCACGTGGCTGGCGACCGGGGCGGCCGCACCCTGCGGGGCGGGGAACGGCACGACGCCGTACTCGCCGGCCTTCATGCCGTTGGCGACGATCGAGGAGTCGGCGTTGTTCTGGTTGATCACCATCGCGACCTTCTTCGTCGCGAAGTCGTTCACCGACTTGGTGCCGTTGTCGTACTGCGCGTTGGACGGGTTCGCGACCTTGTCCTTCTGCATCAGGTCGAGGTACCGCAGCACGCCCTGGACGTTGCCGTCACCGGTGAAGGTCGGCTTGCCGTCCTTGTCGAACCAGTCCGCGCCGTTCTGCGCGGCGTTGATGAACGCGAAGTGCACGTTCTCGGTGTAGCTGCCCGCCGCCAGCGCCATGCCCCACTGCTTCTTCGCGGGGTCGGTCAGCTTCTGCGCGTCGGTGACCATCTCTTCCCAGGTCTTCGGCGGCTGCAGGCCGGCCGCGGCGAACATCGCCTTGTTGTAGTACAGGCCGTAGGCCAGACCGTAGAGCGGGACCGAGGTCGGGTCGGTGCCCTCCTTGCCGCCGGTCGCCAGGGCCGTCGGCACGAACTTGTCCTTCCCGCCGATCGCGGTCATCGCGTCGCCGTCGAACGGCAGGAACGCGTCGGTGGCCTGCAGCGAGGCCGCCCAGGTGTTGCCGATGTTGACCACGTCCGGACCCTGACCGGACGTCGTCGCGGTCTGGATCCGGGTCTGCAGGTCGTTCCAGCCGATCACCTCGAGGTTGACCTTGATGCCGGTCTCCTGGGTGAACTTCTGCAGGACCGGGGTCAGCACCTCCTTGTCGTTGTCCAGGCTGGTGCCCTGGTTGCTGGCCCAGTAGGTCAGCGTCTGGTCACCGGAGCTGCCGCCGGAGGAATCGCCCGAGTCGCCGCTGCCTCCGCAGGCGGCCAGGCTGATTCCCAGGGCGGTCGCCGCTGCCGCGGCTACAAGCGAACGCAGTCTCACGTCGGACTCCCTCGTCCCGTCGAGCCCCCGCGGAGCTGCGGAGGCGGATCGGCCCCATAGTGGCCTAACCGGTTAAGTTTCGAAACCCTAACCGGTTCAGTTGGCGGTAGTTCGTTACTGCCTCGTGACTCATCCAACCTCTCGCGGGCCTTTGGTAAGCGCAATCCGACACACTCCGGAATCATCCGATTTCACAGAGTCTTGAACTGGGGCCACCCGAACCGGTTCACCAGCCCTGCGAGGTGATATCCGCTCGCGATGTGGGCTCTCCCCTCCCACACCAGGGGAGAAGGCTGCCTTCGAGGGGGTATCCCCCCCAATGTCAGGCGGGTGCGGGGCCGGAGGAGTCGCGGGGGCGGAGTTCTCCGGCCGGGGCCTGCTCGTGCAGGTCGGTTTCGCCCGCGGCGATGCGGAGCAGGAGGTCGGCGGCGGCGCGGCCGCGTTCCATCGTCTTCTGGTCGACGGCGGTGATCCCGGGGCGGGCCAGCTCGCACAGGGGCGAGTCGTCCCAGGCGACGATCGAGACCTCGCCGGGCACCGCCGTACCGAGGTCCATCGCGACCCGGAGCGCGGCGACCGCCATCAGGTCGTTGCCGAGCACGATCGCGGTCGGCGGGTTCGGCCCGGTCAGGAGTTGGCGGGTGAGTTCCGCGCCGTCGTCGTACCGGTAGCTGCCCTCGATGTGGCGGACCCTGATGCCGTGCCGGTCGGCGTGCTCGCGCAGCATCCGCACCCGCAGCTGCTCGTGGACGAACGTGAACGGCCCGCTGATGTGCGCGATGTCGCGATGGCCGAGCTCGACCAGGTGGTCGAGCAGCAGCGTGACGGTCTCCTCCGGCGAGCTGATCAGCCGGCCGACCGCGTCGTCGGGATCGTTCGAGCTCACCACCACACACGGCACCCCGAGGTCCTTGAGCGTCGGGATCCGCGGGTCGTCGTCGTGCTCGTCGAACAGGATGAACCCGTCGACGCGCCCCTGCCGGGACCAGCGCCGCAGTACGTCGAGATCCTCGCCGTGCTCGCCCGTCAGCCGGAGCAGGAGCGAGGAGTCGACCTCGTTCAGGTACTGCTCGATGCCGACCAGGGTGCGCATGTAGAACGCCTCGGTCGAGATCAGCGCCGGGTCGCGGGCGATCACGATGCCGATCGTCCGGGTTCGGCTGGCCGAGAGTGCGACGGCGGCCGAGTTCGGGTGGAAGCCCAGCTCCTCGGCGAGGTCGAGGACGCGTCGCCGGGTCTCCTCGCTGACGCCGGCCCGGCCGTTCAGGGCGTACGAGACCGAGGCCTTGGAGATGTCCAGACGGCGCGCGAGATCGCTGATCGTGACTCGGTGACTGCGGCGCCCACTGGTGCTCGCCGAACCGTCGTCAGCGCCCTCACCGCCGGCCAGGGACCCGGATGTCGTCATGGTTGCTTGCTACCCCGCACAGACGGGAGATTAGCAGCGGGTGCGTGGGGCTAGCGGGTGCGGCGAGTTTTGGATAGCGTTTTCCCATGACCTCTGAAGAGCCGTTGCGGCTGGATTTCCTGCCCTGGGAGTACGCGCGGAAGGCGTCGGAGGAGGAGCGTGCGCGGCAGGCCGAGCGGCAGGCGAAGCTCGGAGGGTCGGTCGGGCTCGCCGCCGACGTGTACGTCGCGGAGTCGGCCGCCGTGTACTGCGACGAGCTCCGGATGGGGGAGCGCTCGTACATCGCGGCGCACGCGTACGTGACCGGGCAGATCGTGCTCGGGTCCGACTCGACCATCAACCCGTTCACCACCGTCCGCGGCCGGATCACGATCGGCGACGGGGTGCGGATCGGCGCGCACACGTCGCTGCTCGCCTTCAACCACGGCACCGAGCCCGGGGAGCCGATCTTCAAACAACCCCACACCGCGCTCGGCATCACGATCGCCGACGACGTCTGGATCGGCTCCAACGTCACCATCCTCGACGGCGTCACCATCGGCCCCCACACCATCATCGGCGCCGGCGCCATCGTCACCAAAGACATCCCCGCCAACACCATCGCCGCCGGCAATCCCGCGCGCGTACTGCGCTCCCGCGAAGTCGGCGAACCGGCGCCCACCGCCTCCCCGACCTCCGCCGCCCCGGCCGCCTCCTCAGCCACCCCGGCCACCTCCTCCGCAGCCCCGGCCACGTCCTCAGCCATCCCGGCCACCTCCTCCGCAGCCCCGGCCACGTCCTCAGCCACCCCGGCCACCTCCTCCGCAGCCCCGGCCACGTCCTCAGCCACCCCGGCCACCTCCTCCGCAGCCCCGGCCACCTCCTCCGCCGGCTCGGCCGGCGTTAGCCGGCCGGCCGCCGGGGCCGGGCTGCCGGAGCGGTTGACTGCCTTTGCCGCCAAGGCTCGTGATCAGGTCGACGACGTACTCGCGAGGTGCTGGGACGGCGAGCGCTTCGTCGACCGGCCCGGGCTGGATCACGTGCCGGCGGTCCGGCCGTGGTGCGACGCCGTCGAGATCGCCGACCTCCTGCTGCGCCGTACCCCGGCCGGTCACACCCGAGACGACCTCGTCCGCCGCCTCCGCGCCCGTCAGGACCGGGACACCGGACTGGTCTCACCCGGAGACCTCTCCGACGCCGGCCTCGACCTCCCGTCGGACGAGAAACTCGCCGTCCTGGAAGGCCCCGCGAGCTACCACATCCTCTGCGTCGGCTACGCCCTCCAGGTCCTGGACAGCAGCTTCGAGCACCCGATCCGCACCGACTTCACCCCGGACCAGCTCGACAATTTGCCCTGGGCAAGGAATGCCTGGTCGGCCGGTTCCAGCATCGACGGCCTCGGCACCGCCATCGCCCGGAATCTCCACGACCACAAGGAATCCGGCCCGATCGAGACCCTGATGGGCTGGCTCACCATCGCGGCCGACCCGGTCAGCGGCGCCTGGGGCCATCCGCATCCCGACGACGGCTGGCTGCAGGTGGTGAACGGCTTCTACCGGCTGACCCGCGGCACCTACGCCCAGTTCGGCCTGCCGCTGCCCTACCCGGAGCAGGCCGTCACGACGGTCCTTGCCCACAGCAACGACCGCCGGATGTTCAGCGGTGACAACTACAACTCCTGCAACGTCCTCGATGTGATCCACCCGCTCTGGCTCGCCCGCAAGCAGACCAGCCACGGCCTCCAGGACGGCGAGCGCTGGGCAGAGGACCAGCTCACGAGGATCCTCGATCGCTGGGTCGACGGCGCCGGTTTCGCGTTCGCCCCGGACGGCACCGACGATCGCGCGATCCCCGGCCTGCAAGGCACCGAGATGTGGCTGGCCATCATCTGGCTGCTCTCCGACTACCTCGGAACCTCGGACGCCCTCGGCTACCGCCCGCGCGGCGTCCACCGCCCCGAACCGCTGGTCAGCCTGCGCTGAGCCACCCGCCCGCGTCGACCTCCTGGCCAACGCGGCCGGCGTGGTGGTCGAACATCCGCGACGACAACTCCCGCCGACCGGAGACACCGACCTTCTCGAAGATCGCTTGAGGTGGTCCTGCACCGCGTACGGCGAGAGGGGGGAGCCTGCCCTGGACGGCACCGGCACTCCAGCCGAGTGGTGTCGGTGAGGGCAACCAGGAGGCAGCACCGCCGCGGGCGCTCGCGCTGGTCACCAGCACGTTCGACTCGATCACCGGAGCTGATCGGCACGCTGCTCGAGTACGCCCGTCAGCCGTCGCTGATCTCCCGGGTCCAGGTGCGGCACCTCCGGGCTCACTCCGAGGCCGGCCATCCGGGAGTGGCGGCGGCTGATCCGGCGGCGCGGTCGGCCTAGAGCGCACTGCGGGACTGCATCTGCGAGCCGGAGCCCGGCTGCGGGAGATCAAGCAGCGGGCCGATTCACTCGGCGTCCCGGTCGGCAACTACCCCCACTGGTGTGAGCCTCCCGGACGGGGGTCCACTAGCCTGAGCCAGTGGACCCCCGCACCCGTCGACTCGTCACCTCCGTCGTCCTGGCGGCGCTCGTCGCGATCGTGGTGATCGCGGCGATCATCCGCTGACGGTCGCGGATCCCAGGACGACGTACGGCTGGTTGGAGAGGTCGGCGGCCAGTCCGGGGTGGAGCGCTCGCCCGCCGTCCCGGTGCAGCACGCTGAAGAAGTACATCAGCGGGTACGTCGACGCCGTGTAGTCACCGTCGATCGTTCCGGACAGGGTCTGCCCGGACAGTTCCATCGGGACCTGCTGCCAGGACTCTGACTGGTCCACGTGCCGGTAGTGCAGCGTGGCGCCGACAACGGCCGGGTCCACCACGTCCAGCGACAGTGTCACCGGTTCGCCTCGCTCGAAGCTCTCCGGCACGGTGTGGTCCACTCCAGGCGTCGCCGGCCGCGCTGGTGCCGTGGGCAACGCGGCTGCCGATTGCGTGCCGGCCGCCTCCTGCAGCTCCTCGGCGAGAGCTGCCAGGTCGGCGTCCATGTCCGGGATCCGATCCGCCCAGTGGCCGTGCTCGGAGGACTCGATCCCGAACCGCAGGTCCCGCTGGTAGACGCCGTCGACGATGCCCGGGATCTCGGCGTACGCGTCCCGTGCGGCCCGGGCGTGTTGCAGAGCCGACTCCAGCGCACTGACGTCCTTGGTGGTCCGATAGTTCGAGTAGTCGACCGCGGCCCGGAACTTCCCGGCGAAGAACCGGCCCATCCTGACCAGGATCTCCAGGTCGATGATGACCCGCTGCACCTGCGCGTCCGACTGGTCCGCGGTCTCCTGGACGCGTTCGAGGGCCTGCTGTCCGTCGGCCACCAGTTGCTCGATCCACGAGGCCACCTCCAGCGGCGTGTACTTCGCCGAGAGCGTGCCGCCGGCCAGCGCCGCGACGTACTCGTCGATGCCGTAGAAGGTCGTCGGGTCGAACGGGCTGACGCCACCCCAGTTCGCCGGGGCGTCGGTGTCGCCGGCGTAGTGGTCCGAGTGCACCCGCGACGAGATCGGGAGGTTGAGGTACACCTCCGGCCAGTAGCCGTTGTTCGATCCGCCGACACCGTGGACCACGGTCACCAGCGGGAGGATCCGGCTGAGCGGGCTCAGCGCGTCCTCCACGGCCGCCGCAGCCTCGCCGTACGTCGACCGGAGGTGGCGACGCCACGTCTCGGGCTCGGCGTCGGGGTTGTAGAGCAGCCGTCCCCACAACAGGTAGCCGTACCGGTACTTGGTCCACTCCCGGTTGCCCGGCAGCCGGAGGTCGTCGCGGACGTACGGGTCGCGCCCGCCCGGCTCGCCGCTGCCCTTGCGTCCCTTGAAGAACAGGGGTTCGCACAGGTCGACACCACGGGATCCACCGAACGTCGACAACCGCCCGTAGCCGGCGGCGATCGCGGGATCGCCCCACGCGAGGAGCTTCTGCGTCCCCGGCCAGACCCGGAACATCAGGTCGACGGACCGATCCTCGCGCAGGAAGTCGCCGTACCCGTAGCGGGTGAACCGGCGGGAAAACTCGGTGATGCCCTTCATCTCGTGGCCGGCCGGGATCGGCTTGGCCGCCTCCCGGGTCCGGATCGAGGCCTGGTGGTACGGCAGCCCGACGTGCTCGGCCCAGTACTTCGCGGACAGCACCGGTGACAGGTTCGGCAGGTCGACGGCGTCGAGCAGGGCCTGGTCGACGCCCTTGGCGTGCATGTCGATCTCCAGCGGCCGGCCGGCCGAGTTCGCGCCCTCGAAGACCGCCCGCCAGAAGATCTCGTGCTGATGGTCGGCGATGCCGCCCTCGTAGTGCACCCGGAACGTGAGCCCGTCGATGTCGGGACACTCGTCGAGCAGCTTGGCGATACCGGCCTTGCAGTACGCCGCATGGTTGTCCGCGCCGATGCCGGTGATCGGGTAGCGGTGGACCGAGTCCCGGCCGTAGTCGTACGCGTGGTTCCACAGGCCGAGCTGGAACTTCAGTCCCCGGCGCTTGCTCTCGGCGGCGATGAAGCGCAGCGTCTCCAGGTTGCGCTTCTGCTCCTCCGCTCCGACTCCCTCGGCCCGCACGTCGTAGCCGTCCACGTCGAACAGGAACGGATACGCGAAGCACAGGTAGTTGTCGGTGGCACCGTGCCGGTCGGCGCCGTAGTTGTACTGCATGCCGAGCGCGAGGTGAAACCGGTTGAACCGGGACGCGGCCAGCCAGGTCAGGTAGTCGGTCCAGAACTGCTGGTCGTGGAACCAGGACGTGTCCTCGTCCACGCTGGAGAACGACCGCACCACGCCGCGGACCGGGACGGCCGGCTGCTCGGCGAAGGGCGTCGTACCGGCGAGGTCCTGGCCGGCCGCGACCCGGTCGGCGAGCTCGAGGAGCCCGCACCGGAGGCCGATCTCATCGTTGCTGACGACAACGATCTCGTCACCGTCGCGGAGGACGGCGTACGACTCGGGTACGGCGGGTAGGTCCGCGGCGGGAACCTCGTCCGGGGTGGCCAGCCGGATCACCGGCGGATCGGTGATCCCCTTCGCTGCCAGGGCTTGGACGAGTTGCTCCGTCGCCCAGGTGGCGACGCGGCCGGTGGTCTCAGACATGGGACTCCAATCACTTGCCGTCTAGGGTCTTGCCGGCGTCGGCGATGAACTTCGCGACGCCCTGCTTGATCGAGATCTTCTTGAACGCGATGTCCTGGCTGGTCTTCAGCAACAGGTCAGCGACGGCGGTCGAGGCGGCCGGGCTGGCCTGCGGCGGCGGGGAGGAATTCTTCAGCGCCAGGTCGGTGTAGGCCAGCACCTGCTTCTCGCTCGCCGAGAGGTCACTGCCCTTCACCAGCACATCCCGGCCCGCGGCGGACGCAGGCGGTCCACTGATCAGCCGCAAGGTCTTCGCGGCCTCCGCGCCGTTGGCGAACCAGTTGATGAACGCGGCACCGTCGTCCGCGCGCTGGCTCTTGGCGTTCAGCGACAGGAAGCTGCTCGGTGCCGGGAAGGTCCCGCACTTGCCGTCCTTCGTGCTCCGCGGCGGCAGAGTGATGGCGATGGTGTGGTCGGTGAGATCCTGGAAACCGCCCTTGAGGTTGGGCGTCTGGATGTGCGCGAGGGCCGCCTGCTTCTTGACCAGCGGACCGTTCGGCCAATCGCCGTACTCGGACTGCGCCGCGATGTCGGCGGGGATCGTGCCGCCGGTGGCCCGCAGTGCGGCCCAGTACTCGAACCACTCGGTCAGCGAGGCATCGGTCAAGGCGAGACTGCCGTCCTTGTACAGGTCCTCACCCTTGCCGCGCAGGAAGATCTGCAACGACGCCGTGTCCCCACTGGGGTCCTCCGCGCCGTAGACCTTCTTGCCGGACTTCTGCCGGATCTCGTTGGCCAGGGTCGCGAAGTCGGACCAGGTCCACGTCTCCTTCGGGTGCTCCAGGCCGAGCTGGTCGAGCACGGTCACGTCGTACCCCATGCTGAAGGTGCTCATCGCGACCGGGATGCCGAACTG
This sequence comes from Kribbella sp. NPDC048837, assembly GCF_055586945.1. Lineage (NCBI taxonomy): Bacteria > Bacillati > Actinomycetota > Actinomycetes > Propionibacteriales > Kribbellaceae > Kribbella > Kribbella sp. NPDC048837. The sequence goes on along the minus strand of NZ_JBVJHF010000004.1, from coordinate 283,840 downwards.
TTCGCCCTTCAGCTGGCCCTGGACGAGCAGGTTCTGGTCGATCGGCTTGGTGTCGATGGTGTCCGGGATGTACTTCTGCAGGGACTGCAGCGCTCCGGCCGCGCCGTACTGGCCGATCCGCGGGGCGTCGATGTTGATCACGTCGGGGGCGTTGCCGCCGGCCATCTGGGTGGCCAGCTTGTCCCAGTACTCCGCGGTCGCGGTGCCCTCGAAGACCATCTTCACGTCCGGATGGCTCGAGGTGTACTGGTCCGCGAGCTTGCCGCGCAGAGCGAGCTTGGTCGGGTCGCCGTAGCTGCTGAACCGGACCGATCCCTTCGCCTCCTTGGCCGCGGGGTCGAGGTTGCAGGCCGACAGCAACGGTGCGAGAACGCCGGCCGCGAGTCCGGCCTGCAGGAAGCGCCGACGGCTGAGCGGTGTGGTCATGACGGGGTCCTTTCGGGCTAGCCCTTCAGGCCGGTCGTGGCGATGCCCTCGACGATCCGGCGCTGGGCGAGAAGGAAGACGATGAAGGTCGGCACCAGCGACAGCACCGACATGGCCAGCAGTTGGCCGTACGACGAGTCGCCGGTCGCGTCGACGAACCGGCGCAGGGCGACCGGGACGGTCTCGCTGCTGGGATAGGACAGGTAGATCAGCTGGGAGAAGAAGTCGTTGTAGGTCCAGATGAAGGTGAAGATCATCGTGGTGATCAGCACCGGCCCGGTCAGCGGCAGGATGATCCGGCTGAAGATCCGGACCTTGCCGCAGCCGTCGATCATCGCGGCCTCGTCCAGCGTGCGCGGGATCGTCCGGATGAACTGGACCATCAGGAAGATGAAGAACGCGTCGGTGGCCAGGAACTTCGGCACCACCAGTGGGAGATAGGTGTTCACCCAACCGAGGTGGAAGAACAGCACGTACTGCGGGATCAGCAGCGCGTGCGCCGGCAGCATGATCGAGCCGAGCATGATGCCGAAGAACACCTTCTTGCCGCGGAACTCCAGCCGGGCGAACGCGTACGCCGTCAGCGTGCAGGCGATCACGTTGCCGGCCACCGCGAGTACCGCGATCAGCAGCGAGTTGAAGTAGAACCGGGTGAAAGTGGGATCGGTCGCGGTCCAGCCGGCGATGTAGTTGCGGGGATCCAGCGAACTGGGGAACGGATTGAGCTGGGAGAAGATGTCCTTCTCGTCCTTGAAGGATCCGCCGACCATCCAGAGCAGCGGATAGACCATCACCAGGGTTCCGGCGGTCAACGCGAGGTGGGTCAGCCACCTCCGTCCGCGCCGGCGGCCCGCGGGAGCGTGCTGGAGAGTCGTCATCAGCGGTCCTCGTAGTAGACCCAGCGGCGGGCGAGCCCGAAGTTGATCAGCGTGAAGGTGGCGATGATCAGCAGCAGCGCCCAGGCCATCGCCGAGGCGTAGCCCATGTTCAGGTTCGTGAAACCCTGCTGGTACAGGTAAAGCGTGTAGAACAACGTGGAGTCCGACGGGCCGCCGCTGCCACCGCTCACGACGTACGCCGGGGTGAAGGCCTGGAACGCCTGGATGATCTGCAGCACCACGTTGAAGAAGATGATCGGCGTCAGCAGCGGCACGGTGACCGACCAGAACCGTCGCCAGGCGCTCGCGCCGTCCACCGACGCCGCGTCGTACAGCTCCTGCGGGATCTGTTTGAGCCCGGCCAGGAAGATCACCATCGGCGAGCCGAACTGCCAGATGTTCAGCAGTACCAGCGTGTAGAGCGCCGTGTCGGGGTTGGAGATCCAGCTGCGGCCGGCCACGCCGAAGAACGCGAGGAAGGCGTTCAGGACGCCGTCGTCGTCGAACAGCTGACCCCAGATCACCGCGATCGCGACGCTGCCGCCGAGCAGCGAGGGGATGTAGTAGATCGACCGGTACCACGCCATCCCGCGCAGCGGGCGGTTCAGCATGACGGCGACCGCCAGTGCGAATCCCAGCTGCAGGGGGACTGTCAGGGCGACGTAGATGAAGGTGACCTTCAACGACTGCAGGTAGCGCGGGTCGTCGGTGAACATCTTCACGTAGTTGCCGAAGCCGTTCCAGACGGGCGGCTGCAGCAGGTTGAACTTGGTGAACGACAGATACAGCGACCCGAGCAGGGGCCCGGCCGTGAGCAGCAGCAGGCCCACGAACCACGGGGCGAGGAAGAGATAGGCGACCCGGTCACGTCGCCTGCGGGGTCTGGGCCGTGCTGGTGGCGTGCTGCCGGCCGGGATGTCGGTCCGTTCGCGGCCGGCCGGAGCAGAGATGTCGGTTCTCATGCTCATGGTGGCCTCCTCTCAGGAGCCTTCTTCACCGATGTAGAAACGCGCTGGAAAATCGGCCGAAGCCTTCAGATGGGGTGTCTGGAAGTGCTCCGGCCGGTGGCGTGAGTTCTCACTTGGTGGAAGTGGTGTTCCACTACGCGAGAGAGTAGGACGCCTCCGGGCGATGCGCAAGAGCGGAGTGGATTCGTATTCATAAGCGTGAAACCGTGGTCCCCGCTAAGGTTCTGGCGCATGAGCTCCAGTGCGCGGTCCTCATACCTGATGCGGGCCGGTCTGGTCCGCAACGTGCGGTCGGCGGAGCACCTGACCACCTTCGTGGTGTCCGGCGTGGCGACGGTCCTGGTGACTCGGCTGATCCTCAGCCTGAGCGGCTACCCGCAGATCGGCGGGAAGGGCCTGCACATCGCGCACGTGCTCCCCGGCGGCCTGCTGATGCTGGTCGCGATCTCCCTGCTGCTCGGGTACGTCGGTCCCGTCGTACGGCCCGCGGCCGCACTGGTCGGCGGCGTCGGCTTCGGCCTGTTCATCGACGAGGTCGGGAAGTTCGTCACCTCGGACAACGACTACTTCTACCAACCGACCGCGGCGATCGTGTACGTCGTCTTCGTGCTGATCGTGCTGGCGACCCGGTTCCTCACCACGCGGCGGCCGATCGATCCGCGCGAGCAGCTCGCGAACGTGATCGACCACGCGGTGGAAGGCGTGGCCGGCGGGTTGTCCCGGCGCCGGCTGGCGCAGGCGTCGGAGCAGCTCCGTCAGGTGGCGCCGGAGGTGGCCGGCCGCCGCGAGACCCGTGCACTGCTGGCGGCCTGCCCCGCCGACGAGGTGGAGCTCGCGGCCCCGGTCGACGCCGGGTGGCGGGCCATCCAGCGAGGGTTCGACCGGCTGGCCACTCATCCACTCGCGCCCCGGGTGGCGGTCGTCGTACTGGTCATCCAGGCGATCGGTGCGCCGGTGATCGCGGCCGGGGTCCGGTTCGACAACGAGCTGCTCAGTGACCTCCCGGTGCTCGGGGTGGCGGCCGGAAGCTTGCTGTCGGCAAGCTTCACGGCGCGCGGTGCATGGCAGCTGCGGAAGGGGAATCGGGCCCGGGCGGTCCGGCTGTTCGAGCTGGCGGTGCTGGTGTCGCTGCTGGTCACGCAGGTCTTCCAGTTCGCCGGGACGCAGTTCGCCGCGGTGTTCGGGATGCTGCTCGACCTGGTGCTGCTCGGCCTGCTGAAGGCCGAGCGCGATCGGATGCGGCGCAAGGCGACCGAGGCGAACAGGGCTAAGACGATGCGGCTGCCACCGGATCCGTCGCTGCCTCCCTTCCCCGAAGATCCGTCGGATCCTGTGTAGCCTTCCACTGCTCGTGGCGGCCGATCAGCACCGGTGACATCGTCGCGACGAGGTAGACGGCGCCGGCCGCGAGCAGTGCGGGCGCCAGGCCGATGCCGGCGATCGCAGCGCCCGCCACGATGCCGCCGAGTGGCACACCGGTCCAGCAGACCGCGTCGGCCAGCGAGTTGACCCGGCCCAGCATCTGCCGGGGGATCCGCTCGATGAACAGCGCCCCGAGCACCGGGTTGATGAAGCCCGCTCCGACTCCGCCGATGGCATAGACGGCCATCAGTGCCCACAGGGGAGCGTCGAACGCCATCACCACGAAGCGTGGCGCGCCACAGATCAGGAACGCGAGGGTGAAGACCAGCTTGCGCGGGATGCGCTCGCCGACAGCGGAAGCGAGCAGTGCGAACAGCGTTGCGGTCACGCCGAACGACGTGAGGATCAGACTGGTGTGTCCTGGTCCGAAGCCGTGGTCCTTGATCCAGACGGGGAGCAGGACGGCGCCGATGGCCGCGTCGAGGAGATTGGTCACGGCGATCATCAGGACGAGCGGCATCATCAGCTTGTCCTTGCGGAGAAACCGCCAGCCCTCGAGCAGTCGCTCGCCGTACCCGTCCTCGGTCTTGGCGCTCTTCTCGTGGTTGCGGGGGATCCAGCGGTAGATGAGGACGGCGCAGACGCCGAAGGACGCGGCGTCGATCCAGAGGGCGTTGACCGTGCCGACGAGGGTGATGAGTCCGCCGGCCAGGGCGTAGGCGAAGAAGCTGGCCAGGCGTTCGGTCGTACTCTCCAGCCCGGTCACGCGCTCCAACGGGACCTTGGCCGCTCGCGCGATGTCGGGAATCAACGTGCCCTTGGCCGCGTCGCCTGGTCCGCGGAGGGCTCCGGCGATGGCCACCAGTGCGAGAAGGGTCGGGAACGTGAGCATGTCCAGCGTGTGCAGCAACGGGACGAGAGCAACTACGCCCGTACTCGCGGTGTCCGCGAGGACGCTGATCCGCCGCGCACCCACCCGGTCGATCAGCGGTCCGCCGACTGCCTTGACCAGCACCAGTGGGCCCATCTCCGCCAGCGCCACGATCCCGGTCTTCACCGGCGATCCCGTGGTCGTCAGGACGAACCATGGAATCGCGATCGCACTGACCCGGGTCCCACAGATCGACACCACGTTCGCGACCAGAAACGCCACCAACGGCGCACGGTAACGCGTCTCAGCACCCACGTTCCTCACCTCTTCTCGCAGTACTCAGCGGGTTTCGCGTGGGTAGGCCTGGATCTGCACCGTGACCTGCTCGGCGCCGTCCGGCAGCGGCGCGGTCAGATCGGGGGTCTTGTACTTCTCGAAGACCGCCATGACCTCGCGCATCATCGCGGCCATCTCCTCCGGCCGCAGATGGAACATGTAGTCGGCCAGCAGACTGGCTTCCTTCCACTCCGGCGGCAGCGTCTGCATCGCGTCGATGAAGCCGAACATGTTCTCGGCGTACGTCTGCCCGATCCCGTGCAGGAACCCCAGCGCCAGCTCGGGCTCCTGATCCAGCAACTCGGCCGCGTCGAACTCGGTGCCCTGGTGCGCCGACTTCCACCAGCGGTCCCGCGCGTTGCCGCGGCTGTCGTCCTCGACCACGAGGCCCGCGTCGGCCAGCTGCCGGAGGTGGTAGCTGGTGGCCCCGGTGTTCACGCCGAGCCGACCCGCCAGGGTGGTGGCCGTCTGCGGTCCGTAGACGCGCAGCAGGCCGAGCATCCGGTTGCGCATCGGGTGCGCCAGCGCCCGGACCAGGTGCCGGTCCAGCCGGACGCTGCGACCGGTCACGCCCTGCTGGGTGACTTCCTCGGGCTCGATCTTGTCGCTCATGGCACCCGATCGTAGGACTGCAAAGACTGTTTGCAAAGTGTTTTTGCAAACAGATTCTGCGATCGGTTGTCCACAGGTCCGGAATCGGTCGCTCCGGTGAGGGTGGATCGCGGCATCTTCTCCGGTGAGACAGGGGCCGGCCGCGCCGGTCCGACCACGAAACGGAGAGACCAACCCATGTTGCGAGTGATGCTCGAGGACGCCGATTACTGCGACGTCCCCGCCGACCTGATGACGTTCGACGACGGGGCGGTGGTGTTCTGGCGCGAGGGCGAGGAGGTCGGCCGGCACCGCCAGGCCCGGATCCGCTCCCTGGAGCTGCTGGACCCCCGCTCGATGACCCGCAAGATCAAGGCCGCCCGCAAGAACCATCCGAACGCCTTCCGGCCCTGGACCACCGACGACGAGCAGACCCTGGCCGAGATGTTCCACCAGGGCGCCACCAAGGACGAGCTGGTCGCCACCCTCGGCCGCCAGGAAGGCGGCATCGCCACCCGCCTCCGAGGCCTCGGCCTCCTCGCGGACGACCAGAAACTCCAATGAGTCCCAGAGCCGCGACAGTCTGTGGGCGAGACCCTTTTGTGATCCGTTGGAGCGGTCGGCGACAATGGCGCGATGCAGGCAGAGGCGCAGTCGGATCCGCGCGGGACCGCCCCGGATGTGCGGGTGACGTCCGGCGATCCGGCCTCGGCGTCGCCGGGGGAGTCGGGCGCGTGGGAGGTCATCCGCGCGGCGCTGCTGGACCAGACCGGCCTCGTCCGTGCGCTCGCGTCCGGTCGTCGCCGCGGTCTCGAGCCGCCGCAGTACGTCCGGATCGAGCTGCGGTACGTCGACCTCAAGGGTCACCGCCACCTGCAGATCACGGAGTACGACGAGCGCCAGGCGCACACCCGCAACGTCGCCGGGCCGGAGACCGAGAAGGCCGTCGACGAGCTGCTCGGCCTGCCGTACGGGACGTGGCACGTCGAGACGACCGCCGAGACGCTCCGGCTGCGGTACACCAAGAAGGGCAAGGAGCTGCTGCACCGGCAGGAGGACAGCCGCGAGCAGGAGACCAGCCACGACCGGGTGAAACAGCGCGTGCTCGACCCGGCCGCGCCGTTCCTGATCGAGCTGGGCATCAGCGACCACCACGGCCGGGTGAAGCCGTCACGGCAGGCGAAGTACAAACAGATCGAGGAGTTCTGCAAGCTGCTCGAGCCGGCTCTGGACGAGGCGGTCGCGGCGGGCCGGATCGCGACCGGCCGGCCGCTGCAGGTGGTCGACCTCGGCTGCGGCAACGCCTACCTCACCCTGGCCGCGTACCACCTGCTGACCGCGGCCGGTCACGACGTCCGGATGACCGGGATCGACCACAATCCGGCCGCCCGGAAGCGGAACACCCGGGTGGTCGAGGCGCTCGGCTGGCAGGAGCACCTGCGCTTCGTCGACGCGACCATCCAGGCCGCGGAGCTCGACGTACGACCGGACGTAGTACTGGCGCTGCACGCGTGCGACACGGCGACCGACGACGCCCTCGCGCGGGCGGTCGGCTGGGAGGCTCCGCTCGTCCTCGCGGCTCCGTGCTGTCATCACGACATCCAAAAGCAGCTCAAGAGCGTCACACCACCGGCGCCTTATGCGCTGATGACGAGGTATGGCATCGTTCGTGAGCGGTTCGCCGACGTCCTGACGGATTCTCTGCGGGCCGCGGTCCTGAGACAGGTCGGATACCGGGTGGAGGTCGTGCAGTTCGTGGACAGTCAGCACACGCCGCGCAACCTGCTGCTCCGGGCCGCGCGCACCGGCGCCAAGCCCACGGCCGACCTCCAGTCCGAGTACGAGACTTTGATCACCGAGTGGCAGGTCACACCCCGCCTGGCCCAGCTTCTCCTCACACCGGCCGAGCCCGCTGCCGGCGCCGAGGTGACACGGTGAAGCACCTGCTCCGGACGGCCTTGGCCCTGACCGCCCCGGCCCGGACTGCGTTGGCCCTGACCGCCGCGACTCTGATCGCCCTGGCCGGTGCCGCCCTGCCCAGTGCGGCTACCACGTCGACTGCCTCGGCCGCCTCGGCCGCTCACTCCGCGCAGGCGGCCGGTTTGCTGCCCGCGGCGGATCCGACGCCGGCGGCGAAGAAGCTGTTCACGATCCGGGACGAGCGGATCCAGGAGTCATCGGGCCTCGCGAAGAGCCAGAAGCACCAGGGCATCTACTGGACCGTGAACGACTCCAGCGACGTCGCCCGGGTGTTCGCCATCGACACCACTGGCAAGGTCAAGGCGGTCCTGCGGTTCAAGGCGGACGTGACGGACGTCGAGGCCGTCGGGGTCGACCGCGACGGCACGATCTACATCGCGGACATCGGCGACAACAAGGCCAACCGGGACATGATCGAGATCTACACGATCCCGGAGCCGGAGACGCTGGAGGACAACGACAACGTCAAGTACCACCGGTTCGACTTCACCTATCCGGACGGGGCGCACGACGCCGAGACCCTCCTGATCGAGCCCGGCACCAACCAGCTCTACATCGTCACGAAGGCGACGAAGGGCACCGGCGCCATCTACGCCGCCCCGCCGGCCCCCTCCCGCGAGGGCACCAACGAGCTCAGCAAGCTCGCCCCCGCACCTTCCGGCGTCATCACCGACGGCACGTTCCTCCCGGACGGCCAGCGCGTGGTCCTCCGCACGTACGTCGACATCGCGACGGTCGCGTGGGGCGACACCCCGACCGTGGTGGCCCGGGCCGCCGTACCGTTCGGCCAAGGCGAGTCGATCGCCGTGGGCCAGACCGACAACACCGTCCTGGCCGGCAACGAAGGCCCGAACTCGGCCGTCTACCAGCTCCAGGTCCCCGCCAAACCAGCCGCCTCCACACCCGGCACCGCCAGCGCGACCCCCAAACCCGCCACCGGCGCCGACGAAACCGGCAGCACCTCCGGCAAGAACCACAACCTCCGCTGGATCCTCATCGGCGCCGCCCTCTTCGCCCTCCTCATCACCATCCTCACCTTCCCCCCCGGCCGCCGAGAACGCCGAGACCGCATGGCCGAAAACGCCCGCCTAACCGGCCAATCCCCACCCACCCCCCACCGCCGCCACCACGCCTGACCCCGCACTACCCGCGCACCCGCGGCCCTCGCTCGCACCCGCCCGCGCGCACCACCTCGCCCGCCCCGCCACCCCACCCGCGCGAGGTGCCTGTGCCCGCCCTCCGCGCCGGTACTCGCGCAGCCACCCGCGCCACCCGCGCCCACGTGATGTGCTCGCCCCGCCACCGCGCATGTACTCGCACCGCCAACCCCGCTGGCCACCTGCGCCGGACACCCGCAGACCTTGCCCGTGCCGGTTCACCCGCTCCACCGCCCGCACGAGCTGACCACCCGAGGTGCGTGCACCTGCCCGCCGACCGCGCTGGTACTCGCGCAGCCCACCGCGCGCCGCCCATCGCGCCGGCCACCTGCGCCGGGCAGGCGGGCGACGTGCCCGTGCTGGGCCACCGTGCGGCGCCAGATGGCTCACACCGCCCAACCGTCCACCTAGAGGCAACCTGCAAAGTGCTGTCTGGGAGCTACCTGCACATGGCTGCGGTAGCCCGGCTCCTCGGCAAGGGATGCCAGGGGACAGGCAACAGCTGCTGGCCCGGGACAGACAACAGCTCCCGGTCCGGGACAGACAACAGCCGCCGTCCCCGGAGAGGGGGCGGCGGCTGTTGGTGGTTGGGTTACTTGAGGCGGTCGACTACGTAGTCGATGGCTTGGGTCAGCTTCTCGACGTCGTCGGGGTCGACGGCGGGGAACATGGCTACGCGGAGTTGGTTGCGGCCTAGTTTGCGGTAGGGCTCGGTGTCGACGATGCCGTTGGCGCGGAGGACCTTGGCGACGGCGGCGGCGTCGATGGCGTCGTCGAGGTCGACGGTGCCGATGACGAGCGAGCGGGCGTCGGGGTCCTCGACGTACGGCGTGGCGTAGTCGGACTTCTCGGCCCAGGTGTACAGCCGGGTGCTCGAGTCGGTGGTCCGGCCGACGCTCCAGTCCAGGCCGCCCTGGTTGTTGATCCAGTCGGTCTGCTCCGCCATCAGGAAGAGTGTGGACAGCGACGGCGTGTTGTACGTCTGGTGCTTGCTCGAGTTGTCGATCGCGGTCGCCAGGTCCAGGAACGCCGGGATCCACCGGCCGGACGCGGTGATCTCCTCGACCCGCGCCAGCGCGGCCGGGCTCATCAGCGCGATCCACAGACCGCCGTCCGAGGCGAAGCACTTCTGCGGGGCGAAGTAGTAGACGTCGACCTCGTTGATGTCGACCGGCAGGCCGCCCGCGCCCGAAGTGGCGTCGATCGCGACCAGCGCACCCTCGTCGGCGCCCTCGACCCGCTTGACCGGGGCCATCACGCCGGTGGAGGTCTCGTTGTGCGGCCAGGCGTACAGGTCGACGCCGGCTTCGGCGACCGCGACCGGGCGCGTGCCGGGGTCGGACTTCACGATGCTCGGCTCGCCCAGGTGCGGCGCGAGCTGCGCGGCCTTGGCGAACTTCGAGGAGAACTCACCGAAGCTCAGGTGCTGGCTCTTCTCCCGGATCAGCCCGAACGTCGCGATGTCCCAGAACGCCGTCGATCCGCCGTTGCCGAGCACCACCTGGTAACCGTCCGGCAACTGGAACAGGTCGGACACACCCTGCTGCACCCGAGCCACCAGGTTCTTCACCGGCGCCTGCCGGTGGGAGGTGCCGAGCAGCTTCGCGCCCTCGGTCGCCAGCGCGGCGACGGCCTCCGGGCGGACCTTCGACGGACCCGCACCGAAGCGGCCGTCGGCGGGCTTGAGCTCTGCAGGAATCAGAATCTCGCTGGTCACCAGCGTCTTCCCTTCGTCGTCTGCGTTCAGAAAGCCGACGACGCTGTCAGCGCACCCCATCCTCCCACACCCGTTCCAGCCCACCCCCGCGGGTCTCACCAACCACCGCTCACCGGTCCCGCCCTCCCGGGGCCGCGGCGCCGTATGCCGCTCGTCCGCAGGCGTGGCCGTCCTCCCGCGGACGGCGGCATGCGCCACCCGCGTCCGGCCGACCTCGCCGCGGCCGGCGCCGGGGGTGGTCGCCGGCCGCGGGTGGCGGCGTGGCCGTGGGCGGCGGGCTACTCGTGTTTGCGGGTTAGGTGGTGGGTGCCGGTGAGGAGGGCTACGGGGCCTTCGGGGGTGTCGGTCCATTCGCCGCAGGCGCCGCCGCCTTCGGCTACGTCGAGGGGGAGTTCGGTGCCGTCCATGCGCAGGGCGGGGTGGTAGTACTGCGCCACCTTCTCCGCCTCGCCCTGGATGTAGTGGCCGATCAGGGCGCGCCGGAAGCGGTCGGTGGTGACGTTCGGGTTGCTGCCGTGCACCAGGGCGCCGTGGAAGAACAGCACGTCGCCCGGCTCCATCTCGATCGGTACGGCGGCGTCCGGGTCGGGGAGCGGGACGGTGATGTCGGTGAAGCTGACCGTGGTGTCGGCCTTCTCGGTGCACAGGATCGGCCAGCGGTGGCTGCCGGGCACGACCTCGAGGCAGCCGTTCGCGCGGTCGACGTGGTCGAGCGCCATCCACGCGGCGACGCAGGTGCCCGGCTCGGCCTTCAGGTAGAAGTTGTCCTGGTGCAGCGCCTGGCCGCGGGAGCCCGGCGGCTTGAAGTAGATCATCGTCTGCACCGCGTACGGCGACCTGCCGAGCAGCGCCGTCATCACCTCGTCGATGCGCGGGTCGATCATCCAGCGCAGGGACGGCTCGTCCCACCGGTGCATCTGCGCCATCCGCGGGTATCTCTTGAGGGGATCCCGGCTGGTCGCACTGTGGCCGGCGAAGTCGTGCGGATCGGCTCCGCGGTGCCGCAGTTCCATGTAGTGGTCCCGCAGCCGGTCGGCCTCGTCGGTGCCGAACAGCCCGCGCACCAGCGTGTACCCGGTCCGCTCGAACTCGTCCCGGTACACCGCGGACTGGTCCTCGATGTTGTATGAAACGCTCATGCACGACTCCCGCGTCTCTGGCTTAGTCTGCCTGTGTACCCCAATTCTCCTGGCTGGATCCGGACTCCGGCCACGGAGGATTCACGCGAGGAGTTGAACTTTTGTTGCATCCCCTGACGCTCGACCTCCTGTCGCCGCCGACCTTCTGGCGGTGTGAGCCGAGCTGGTCGTGGACGTCGCGCGTACTGTCCGACCACCTGTTGTGGTGCGTGCTCGACGGCCGTGGCCTGTTGGAGCTGGACGGTGAGCGTCAGGAGCTGCACCGCGGGATCTGCGCCGTCTTCCGGCCGGGGGACGCGCCGAAGGCGACACACGATCCACACCGGCGGCTGCTGGTCTTCGGGATGCATTTCGACAGTGACCCGGGAGCAGCGCCGGAGCCGCGGTGGGGTGAGGTGATGGACCGCGAGCTCCTCGGAGTTCTCGCGCGGACGAGCGACGCGTCGTACCGCCGGGAGGACGCGCTCGGGCGGCGGCAGGCCGAGCTGTGCCTCGAGCACCTGATCGGTCTGGTCTGGGACGCCGTACACAACCCGGACCGGCGGGCGACCGACAGCGCGGTCGACGAGATCGCCCGGCAGCTGCGGCAGGATCCCGGCCGGGACTGGACCGTGGCCGAGATGGCCCGCCGGGCGGCGTTGTCCCGGGCGCAGTTCACCCGGCGGTTCGTCGCGCAGTTCGGTCTGTCGCCGGCGCAGTACCTGATCCAGTCGCGGATCGACCGTGCGCACGAGCTGCTGACCGAGACCGGCATGACGGTCACCCAGACCGCTGCCGCCCTCGGCTACACAGACGTCCCGTACTTCAGCCGCCAGTACAAGGAACGCACCGGCCGCTCACCCAGCCAAGAGCGCTGACTACGCCCAGTCCGGGTTCCAGCCGTCGATCGAGTCCGCCGGGCGGGTGCTGGGCCCGGAGTAGATCGCGGACGGGCGGATCAGCCGGCCGGTGCGCTTCTGCTCGAGGACGTGCGCACTCCACCCGGCGGTGCGTGCACAGGTGAACATCGACGTGAACATCGGCGGCGGCACCTCCGCGAAGTCCAGGACGATCGCCGCCCAGAACTCCACATTGGTCTCCAGCACCCGATCCGGCCGCCGCTCGCGCAGCTCTGCCAGCGCAGCCTGCTCCAACGCCTCCGCGACTTCGTAGCGCGGCGCCGCCAGCTCCCGCGCCGTACGACGAAGCACGCGAGCGCGCGGGTCTTCCGCCCGATACACCCGGTGCCCGAAGCCCATCAGCCGCTCACCCTGGTCCAGCAAACTCTTCACGTAAGCCTGCGCGTCACCACTGCGCTCGACGCCCTCGATCATCGTCAGCACCCGCGCGGGCGCCCCACCATGCAACGGCCCGGACATCGCACCGACCGCACCGGACAACGCCGCAGCGACATCGGCACCGGTCGAAGCGATCACCCGCGCCGTGAACGTGGAAGCGTTCATGCCGTGCTCGGCCGCGGATGTCCAGTACGCGTCCACCGCCTTCACGTGCTTGGGATCCGGTTCGCCACGCCACCGGATCATGAACCGCTCGGTGATCGTCTTGGCCTTGTCCACCTCGCGTTGCGGCACCATCGGTTGCCCGATGCCACGAGCCGCCTGGGCGACGTACGACAAAGCCATCACCGCCGCCCGGGACAGGTCCTCCCGGGCCTGGACGTCGTCGATGTCGTAGAGCGGCCGCAGCCCCCAGGCCGGCGCGAGCATCGCCAGCGCGGACTGTACGTCGACGCGCACGTCGCCGGTGTGGACCGGCAGCGGGAACGGCTCGGCCGGCGGGAGGCCGGGGGTGAACGGACCGTCGACCAGCAGACCCCAGACGTTCTCGAACGGCACCCGGCCGACCAGGTCCTCGATGTCCACGCCGCGGTAGCGCAGCGCCGAACCTTCCTTGTCCGGCTCGGCGATCTGCGTGTCGAACGCGACCACGCCCTCCAGCCCGTGCTGCACCTCGGTCCTCGGATCTGACATGCGACTCCCTCGTCCTCGTGGTCGGTCCGCGGCCCACCAATGACCGCGCACCGGGCGCCCAGGCAGCATAGTTCTCGCCGGTAACCTCCGGACAGATCTGTGACCAGCTCGGCATGCCGCCACTCCCGGCGGCGGGGCGGTGGACCGGTCGCGGGACTACGCTCGACGGCATGGCCACCAAGCCCCTTCCCGCCCTCGGGCTCGTTGTCGGTGTGATCGCGGGGTACGGCGGTGTGGCCGGCGCGTCGTACGTGTCGTCCCGGCTGACCCAGCGCACCCTGGTGTTCGAGAACGACGCCGCGGGCGTCCTGCCGTGGCTCGCGCTGCTGGCCGCCATCGCGGCGGTCCTGGGCCTGCTGATGATGATTCCGGCGATCGGCTCCGGTGTGACGACCGGTGCGGGTCTCTTGCTGACCGTGGTCGGGCTGGCGTTCTTCCTGATCCCGGTGCGGCAGACGCTCGACCTCGCCAAGGCGTTCCAGCTGCCAGGATCGCGGTTCGCCGGGTCCTACCTGCTCTATGACGGGTCGTTGGCCTTCTTCGGCATCATCCTGCTGCTCGTCGGCATCCGGCGGTGGGTCGTGGACGCGAAGCTGGCGAGAGGGCTGCCGGGTCAGGGCCAGCTGCAGGACAACCGCAGCTACGCGCCCAACTACCCGACGCAGCAGTGGGGCGGATACCCGGGCCAGCAGCAACAACCGCCGCTGCAGCAACCGCCCCAGCAACCGCAGCAGTACCCGGGCCAGCCGCCCCGATAACTTTCCCCGCGGAGCCGGCATCAGGCTCTGCATGGAAACGCTGATCGCCTACGCCGTCTCGCACGACGGCGTGGCGCGGGCCGCCGCGGGACGGGCCCGCGTCGAGGCGTACTACGGCGATCTCTGGGACCACCGGGCCAAGCACCAAGGGTACGACGGCAGCACGATCGGGCTGCACGTGTGGGACCGGCACGACGGCCACTGCTTCTGGCCGTCCTGGCACGACACCGGTGACCTCCGCGTGGCCAGCCTGCACACACCACTCGGCTATCAGCGGGTGATCGGCGACGTAGCGCCGTACGACGCTCCCGGGCGGCTGGCGCGAGCGGTACGGCGTACTCCGGCCAGCTTCCTCGAACTGGCGCCGCCGTTCACCCTGGCCGTGCTGGACCCGGCGGAGGAACGGGTGGAGCTGTTCACCGACTCGATCGGCGTCGGTCGGCTGTTCCAGTTGCGACTGGCCGACGGGTGGGTGTGGAGCAACCGTCCGGTCGCCGCACTGCTCTTCGCCGGGGTGACCGCGACGGCGGCCGCGCGGGGCTGGAACTTCGCTGCGGCGTGTGGCTGGTTCATGGACGACAGCACGCCGTACGACGGTGTGCTGGCGGTGCCCGGGGCGACGCACATCGTTGCCGATGGCAGCCTTCGGCAGCGGACGGTCAGCCGGATCGAGACTGCCAGCGTGTGGTCGACGGACAGGCCGGACACGGTGGAGGAGACGGCCGAAGCGCTGCAGGACGTGGCGAAGTCGGTGGGACGACTGTGGCCCGGACAACCGACGGTCGACCTCAGTGGTGGTCGGGACTCCAGAGTGGTGGCTGCGGCGTTCCTGGCTGCTGGTGTGGATCTCAAACTCAACAGCTACGACGCTGTGCCCGGTGAGCTGGAGGTGGCCGAGTCGCTCGTGGGTGCACTGCCGGGCGCCGTCGAGCACGTCGTCAGCCGTAAGACACCGGGGAAGCCGGTGCGGCCGCAGCAGGCCAAGCCGCAGCCGATCGAACTGGTGGATCGGGCGCACCGGTGGCACCGGTACTCGGAAGGGCTTCGACCGGCGAGCTATCTGTTCCACACCCCGCCGAGGAGCCTCCTCTCGGTCGATCATCTGGCGATCGGCGGAGCCGGGGGAGAAGTTGCCCACGGCCACTTTTATCCGGCCGACGTCCTGCAACTCGACGCATTGCCGCTGCAGCGCAAGGTGCGCGCGTTCAACGATCGACTGAAGGTGCGGCTGACGCCGACCGCGGGTCCGGCCGGGCCGGCGCGGGCCGCGGTCGCCGAGCAGATCGAGCACGTCCTGCGGGACGCGGTCCATGGAGGGATCGAGAACGCGACGATGCTCGACTACTTCTACCTGGTCGAGCGCCTACGGCGGTGGGGGAACGACAGGGGAGCGCAGTGGGGTGGTGTCGCCGCTGCTGATTCCTGCGTTCGTCCGGGCCGCGTTCGCGCTCGACCCGTCTCAGCGGGTCGACAACGCTCTACACCGCGGCTTGGTCGGCCGCCTCGTTCCCGAGTGGGCTGACATCCCCTTCTTCAAGCCTGTCCAGGTCGCGACGCGGAGGACGCCGTCCCGGATCCGTTGCCTGGCCGATGCGCCGGACCGCGATCTGATCGAGGCGCTCCTGGCTGACGTCGAGGGCTTCGATCCGCGTGCACTCACCACGCTGTGGGCGGCGTCCGTCGCCGGTGCGAGCTCGGCCGCGGGCGAAGCAACCCTCCGCCAGGCCCTCTGGCGCGCCACGTTCGACCACCACCTCGCCGAGGTCAACCGCCACCTGCCGACGGGGAGCCGCCCGGAGGCGCCCCCCATAGTCAGCCGCGCGGCGCCCCCAAGCGGTGGCATGGCGGTACGGCGGGTCGTCCGGCAGCCGGCCGCGCGGTGGTTGGCCCGGACCTGGCTGTGGCGGGCGTTTCGGCGCAGTCCCGTCGGGCGCAAGTGGCGGAGCCTCAGTAGGTAAGTAGGCTCAGTGCGTGGATCTTGCGGAGATGCGGCGTGTGTACGGGCTGGGGGAGTTGCTCGAGAGTCAAGTGGACTCCGATCCCTTCGTGCAGTTCCAGGCCTGGCTGACGCAGGCGACCGAGGCGGGTCTCCCGGAGCCGAACGCCATGGTGCTCGCGACCGCCGACAGCGACGGCCGGCCGTCGGCGCGGACGGTGTTGCTGAAGCGGCTCGACGAGCGCGGTCTCGTGTTCTACACCAACCAGCAGTCCCGCAAGGCCGAGGACCTGGCGGCGAACCCGCACTGCGCGCTGGTGTTCCCGTGGCACGCGATGGAGCGGCAGGTCCGCGTCGAGGGCACCGTCACCAAGCTCCCGGCCGACGAGGTCGACGAGTACTTCGCCGGCCGCCCGCGCGGGTCACAGCTCGGCGCGTGGGCCTCGCAGCAGAGCCAGCCGGTCGAGTCCCGCGAGGAGCTCGACCTGCAGTACGCGTCGTACGAGCGGCAGTGGCCGGAGGGCACCGAGATCTCGACGCCGTACTTCTGGGGCGGCTACCTGGTCGCCCCGCAGGCGTTCGAGTTCTGGCAGGGCCGCACCGGCCGCCTGCACGACCGCCTCGCCTACCGGCGGACGAGCTCCGGGGACTCCTGGGAACTGGTCCGGCTCCAACCCTGAGGTTCTTCGCGGAAGCCGAACCGCTCCCACCACCGGACCAGTGGACGCGGCGCCCACCAGTTCGCCCGGCCGAGCAGCCGCATCGTCGCCGGCACCAGCAACGCCCGGACGATCGTCGCGTCCAGCGCGATCGCGATCACCAGCCCGACGCCGATCATCTTCACGAACACGATGCCCGACGTGGAGAACGCCGCCACCACGATGATCAGCAGCAACGCCGCGCTGGTGATGATCCCGCCGGTCCGCTGCAGCCCGAGCGCGACCGCCTGCGTGTTGTCGCCGGTCCGGTCGTACTCCTCCCGGATCCGGCTGAGCAGGAACACCTCGTAGTCCATCGACAGCCCGAACAGTACGGCGAACAGCAGCACCGGGTTGGTCGCGTCGAGGAACCCGGCCGGGGTGAAGTCGAGCAGCCCGGACAGATGCCCGTCCTGGAAGATCCACACCATCGCCCCGAAGGCCGCCGACAGCGACAGCACGTTCATCACCAGCGCCTTGGCCGGCAGCACGAAGGAGCCGAAGGCAACGAACAGCAGGACGAACGTGACCAGCACGATGAACCCGGCCATGTACGGCGCCCGCTCCTTCAGCACATCGAGCAGGTCGATCACCGCCGCCGTCTCACCACCGACCTCGACCTGGGTCCCACTCGGCGGCGCGACCGCCCGAACACCGTGTACGACGTCGCGCGCCGGCAACTCCTGCCCGGTGTAGTGCGTGTGCACGACCACCGAGGCGACACCGTTCTCGTAGCCTCCGATCCGGACGTCGTCGACATCGTTGATCTGCCGCAGCGAATCCAGGTACGGCGTCAGCGCCGCGGCCGGATCGGCCGGCGGCGAGGAGAACCGCACCGCCACGAAGATGTCCGACCCACCGGCCCCGGCGAAGTCGCGCTGCAGGGTCTCGGTCACCGTCCGCGAGGTGGCGCCGGACGGCAACGCACGATGGTCGACCCCGCCCAACTGCGCCTGCAGGAAGGGAATCCCGAGCACCAGCAGCACCGGGACGAGCACGAGCACGTACCGCACCGGGCGCCGCATCACGCTGTGCGCCAGCCGGTACCACGCGCCGTGCTCGGCGGCGGCCTGACGGGGCTTGAAGATCCGCAGGCTGTTGACCCGATGGCCGAGCACCGCGAGCAACGCCGGTAGTGCGGTCAACGCCGCGACCATCGCGACGGCCACCGCGGCCGCGCCGCCGTACGCCATCGAGCGCAGGAACATCACCGGGAACAGCACCAGACTGCTGATCGCGACCCCGACCGTGACCCCGGAGAACGCGACCGTCCGCCCGGCCGTCGCCATCGTCGCGGTCAGCGCCGCCTCCACGTCGTTGCCCTTGGCAAGCTCCTCGCGGAACCGGGTGACGATGAACAACGCGTAGTCGATCGCCAGCCCGAGCCCGATCATCGTGACGATGTTGATCGAGAAGATCGACACGTCGGTGACCGCGGACAGGCCGCGCAGCAGCACGAAGGCGCCGAGGATCGCGAGCGCGCCGACGAAGAGCGGCAACGACGCCGCGACCAGACCACCGAAGACCACCACCAGCAGCACCAGCACGATCGGCGTCGAGATCGTCTCGGCCCGGACGATGTCGTGCTCGGTCTGCGTGTTCACCTCGTCGAACACCGCGATCTCGCCGCCGACCTGGGCGTCCAGCCCGGCCGGGGCGGTCCGGACCTGGTCGGCGATCCGGTGGAACGTCGCCAGCCGCTCCTCCTGGTCCGCGCCGGCCAGCGTGAGTACGGCGTACGTGCTGTGCTGGTCCTTGGACACGAACACGGGGGACTTGGTGCTCCAGTAGGTCTTCGTGCCGGTCACCTCGGCGGACGGCAGCGTGGACAGGTGCTGCTCGACGGACTGCCGGAAGGCCGGGTCGGCAACGGTCCGCGAGGAGCTCCGGTAGAGCACGATCACATCGGTGCCGGTGCGGCCGACGTTCTGCTCGATGGTCGCGACCGCGCGGGCGGCCTCGGTGTTCGGCGCGTCGAAGCCGCCGTTGGCCAGCGAGCCGAACACGCCGGTGCCCCAGGCCAGCCCGAGGGCGACGAAGACCGCGGTCAGGGCGAGCACCAGGCGGCGGCGCCGGTACGTGAAGTGGCCGAGCGTCTCGAACACGGAACTGTCCCCCAGGGCGTAGATTTGAGCGGCGGGATGCTGAGCTAACAGTGTTAACTGTTAACGGTGTTAACTCTAAACGCCTGCCCTACAGCCATGTCAAGGGAGAGTTTTCGCGTGGACCTCGGTGGGACCGGACGGGACCGGCGGCGAGCGGCGACGCTGGCCGAGATCAAGGCGGCCGCTCGCCGGTTGCTGGTCAGCGGCGGCACGGGCGCGGTCGGCCTCCGCGCGGTCGCGCGCGAGCTCGGCCTCACCCCACCCGCGCTCTACCGGTACTTCCCGAGCCACGAGGCCCTCGTCGGCGCCCTGATCGCCGACCTGTACGACGAGCTCACGGCAGCGCTGATGCAGTTGCAGACCACCGAGGAGGCCCCGGACCTGGGGGAGCGGCTGTACCTGCTCGCCAACGGCCTGCGGAACTGGGGGCTGGCGCATCCGGCCGAGTTCGCGCTGCTGTTCGGTACGGCGGTCCCGACGCCCGACGCGGTGGATCACGACGAGACTCCCGGCCATCAGGCGGCGATGCGGTTCGGCGCGGTCTTCAAGGAACTGGTCGCGCAGATCTGGCACTGGAAGCCGTTCCCGTACCCGCCCGACGAGTTGCTCGGGGCGGAGCTGATCGCCCAGTTGACGCAGGAGTCCGAGCACTTCCAGGGCATGCCGCCCGGCGCGATCTACCTGTCGCTGACGTACTGGACCAGGCTCTACGGCCTCATCTGCATGGAGGTCTTCGGCCAGCTGCACTGGGTGCTGCCGGATGCCGGCGCGTACTTCGAGGCCCAGCTGCGAGAGATCGGCGAGGCCCTCGGCCTGGACTGCCCGCCGCCGGAGGCATAGGGAAGCCCGCGGGCGCTTCCAGGGACACGACCGGGTGGCCGAACTCTGGGTCAGGCGGACTGACCTGACTGCCCGCGGGCCCGGTGGCTGGCGTTGGATTGGCCGACCACTTGTCCCACTTATTCAGTGGTTGGCGGTCAACCCGCCGCCACCTCACGAGTCCGATAGCAATTCATGCGTTGGACCACCTCCCTTCGCGTGTACTGCGAACTTACTGTCCGCGGGGCCGGCGTTCAACCAGTTTTCGCCCAGGGATGAACGACAATCGGAGCCATGATCAGACTCGGGCTGCCGGCCATCCTGCTGTTGATCGGAACCGGGTGGTTCGCGTGGGCGTCGTACCGCCGGGCTGCCCAGGCTGAGCGGGCCCTGGCCGCGGTCAACGCCGAGCATCGGGCGCTGCTGCAGGAGGTCAGGTCGCTGGAACGGGCGGTCGCGGCTGCCGAGCAGGGCTTGCGTACGCTCTCCTCGCATCCGTCGGTGCCGCGTGACGTCGCGGTCACCGCCGACCTGACCCTCGCCGACGTCCGGCGACTGGTGGAACGCAAGGAGCTCGACGACTGATGGCAAGACTGGGGAACGCGGCGGCCGTCGCGAAGGGCGGAGGCACGAAGGCCAAGGTGATCGGCGGCCTGGTCCTGCTCGTCATCCTGATCATCGTGCTGTTCAGCATCTTCAACTTCGCCAGCACCGACACGAACCGGATCGGCCTGCACTACGGCGGCGGCGTGGTCGAGGCGAAGAAGTTCAAGTCGATCATCCCGCCCGGTTCGACGAACAAGCTGATCGGGCCGGGCGACACGTTGTACACCTACCCGATCGACCAGCGCTCGTACATCATCGGCGGCGACGGTGCCGACACCGACGCGGCCGACGAGGTCACCGTGGTCAGCAGGGACAACGTCCGGCTGGGTGTCCGGGTCCAGGTGTACTTCACCCTGAACCGGGACAAGGACGTGATCAAGTCCTTCCACGAGCGGATCGGCCTGAAGACCGAGGCCTACGAGGAGAGCGGCTGGAACGACATGCTGCAGTCCTACTTCCGGCCGCAGATCGACCGGGCGCTGGCCGCGGTCGCCACCAACTACGCCTGGGCCGAGCTCTACAACAACGAGGCGAAGAAGTCCGCCTTCCAGACCGCGGCGGCCAAGGAGTTCACCCGGCTGCTGCCGGCCGCCGTCGGCGGTGACTACTTCTGCGGACCGTCGTACAACGGCAGCAACGACTGTGGCGAGCTGTCGTTCACGATCCAGAAGCCGACGCCGCTGGACAAGGGCATCATCGACGGCCTGGAGGCCAAGCAGCGCGCCGAGCTGGCCAAGGCCACCCAGGAGCAGAAGAACCAGCAGGTGAACGTCGAGCTGCAGTCGGTCAAGCAGCAGGTCGCGATGCTGGGCGCCCAGGGCTACCTGCTGAAGACCGCGATCGAGTCGGGCAAGATCCAGTTCATGGTGATCCCGCAGAACGGCAACGTCAGCATCCCGGTGCCGACCACGCCGGCCACGACCACCGCGCCGCCCCGCTGAGCCCGATGTCCGCGCTGCCGTCACACCTCGAGCTCGTGCAGGGCGTCGTCCTGCCCAAGCCGATCGGCGCGGACCCGGTGCTCGACTTCGTCAACACCCGGTCCGACTGGACCACCCGTGGCCCGGCCCGGACCGAGTGGCTGACGTCGTACGAGGCGTTCCTGATCTGGAACTCCTACAGCGGCCTGTTGCCGCCGGCCACCGTCTTCCGGCTGATCGAGCAGGCCGCCGCCAAGCCGACCGAGGCGTCCCGGCGGCTCGCCGCGACCCTGGAGTTCCGGGCCGGCCTGTACGACGTCCTGACCGGCGCGGCGACCTCCCTGGAGGCGGTGGCGCGGGTGATCGAGAAGGCGTCCGGCCGGCGGCGGCTGGTGCCGACCGACGTGGGCGCCGGCTGGGAGCTGCCGGAGGATCTGGCCAAGCCCCTCGACCACCTCGCCCTGCTGGCCGGTGAGTTGATCACCGGCCCGTCCCGGGCGCACGTCCGGGTGTGCCCGTCCTGCGGGTGGTTGTTCTTCGATCCGCGCGGCCGCCGCCGCTGGTGCTCGATGGCGACCTGCGGGAACCGCGCGAAGGTCCGGGCCCACGCGGCCCGCACGCGTTAGTTGAACAACGCCGGGTCGACCGTGATCCAGGTGTGCCGGGCACGGGCGAGCACTCGGCCGTCGGCGTCGTACAGGGTGCTGGCGGTGAAGGTCTTGCGCCCGTCCTCGCCGAGGTAGCGGCCGAGCGCGACGCACGCCTCGCCTACCGGTGGGCGTGCGTCGATGCGCGCGGTCAGCTGCCCGAGGACCGACGGCCGGCCCTCCAGGTCGATGGCCCAACCGCCCGGGCAGTCCAGCGCGGACCACAGGAAGACGTCGTCGACCAGTCCGTTGCCGTTGGCCAGGTCCGCGGCCGGCGTCCAGGTGCACGCCGTACGCCCGTCTCCGACCGGCCCCGGCTTCAGTCGCAACCCGCCGGTGTTGGCGGGTCCGCACACGAAGCACGTCGGGAACGGGTGGTTGCGGAGCCCGCGGTACGACGCCTCCGCGGCCAGAGCCTCCTCCGGCGACACCGGGTCGATCGTCGCGTCCGCCAGGAAGTCGCTGTCGACCGGCGACGCGTCCGCCACCAGTGCCTCCCCATCGGTCAACCGTGCCCCGTCGGCGTCCGCGGCCAGATCGAGGTCCCGCTGGAGCGGGGGCGGCATCCGCAGGGTCACGCGTGGCACCGAAGCCTCGTCGAGCCGCCCAGCCAACGCCGTACCGACCAGGCCGGCGACGTAGCCGCCGTTCCCCGATCTCTCCGGTCCCTGAAACCGCCGTTCAACCCGAACCACACTCATGGCCCACGACCCTAACCAGAGCGGCGACCGGAACGACAACCGATCACGGTCAGGGCTCGGATCAGCACACAGCGTGAGCAAACGACGAATCCGCCAGGAGCCGATCGCGCAGCCGGCATCCGGCGCCCTGGTGGGTGAAATACACAGGTGTGAGTTCCGATCACGGTGGGAAAGAAGCTGTTTCAGAGAAATCTGAGGAATTCTCGGAGATATCAGAGCTGAGCCCTCCAGTTCAAACGACCGCTTGAACTATGCTGACTGCAGGCTACGGCGAGTGAGCAGGTGGGGTGCCTGAGCGAGCAGTGGCCGGGGGGAAGGAGAACTCTGTGGAGACACCGGTCGAATCGACCAGGGAGAGGTTGCTCAATGTCGCTGAGCAACGGTTCGGTGAAGGGGGTTACGAAGGAACCTCGCTGCGCGCCATCACGGTCGCGGCGGCCGCGAACATCGCGGCGGTCAACTATCACTTCGGTTCGAAGGAAGCCCTGCTGAGGGCCGCGGTCGCGCGGGCGATGGCTCCGGTCAACACCGAGCGGCGGCGCCGGCTGGACCAACTGGAGGCCAACGGGCTGCCGACCCAGGAGCAGCTGATCCGGGCGTTCATCGAGCCCGGTCTGGAGCTGGTGCTCCGCCGCGGCGAGCGTGGTGCCGTGGTCGCCCGCTTCATCGGCCGGATCGCCTTCGATCCGAGCCAGCGGATCCGCGAGCTGTACGCGGCGGAGTCCGATCCCATCGAGAAGCGCTACCTGGCCGCACTCCAGGCCGCGCTGCCGCACGCGACGCCCGACGCGGTCTCGTTCGGGTACGTCAACATGCTGGGCCTGCTGGCCCTGCATCAGTCCCAGGCACTATCGCGCGCACCCGGTGCCAGTGCGCCGGAGAACCCCGGCACTCTCGCCGAGGACCTGATCACCTTCCTGGTGGCGGCCTTCGACCGCGGCCTGCGCGGCTGATCCGGAGGCGTCCGAAACCCGTGGCACCCTGCCCACGGATTCCGGAAGCAACTGAACCAGCGGCGCCAGTGGTCTGGCCGGAGCGCTCGGAGAGCCCGGCGGGAGTTGTCCGAGAATTGCTCACGGATGTTCGGACTGCCGGGTAACGCTGCATAATGGCGCTCCGTGGACCCCTGTGAAGTCGTGGTTGCCGTCGATCTCGGTGGAACCCGGATGAAGTGCGGCCTGGTCGCCGCCGACGGTGCCGTGCTGCACCGCGAGACCAGGCCCACTCCCCGGGAGGCCGGGGGCCGCGCCGTGCTCGACGCCCTGCTGGAAACCGTCGTCGAGCTCGGCCAGAAGGCGACCGCCGACGGGCACCGGGTGCGCGCCATCGGTGTCGTCGTCCCCGGCGTCATCGATGCCGCCACCGGCACCGTCGGCGCCGAGAACCTGGCCTGGGTCGGGATGCCGGTGCTGGCCGAGATCACCGCCGCCGTCGGGAACGACGTACCGATCGTGCTCGCCCACGACGTCCGGGGCGGCGGGTACGCCGAGCTCCGCCAGGGCGCCCTGGTCGGCACCACGAACTCGATGTTCCTCCCGCTCGGCACCGGGATCGCGGCGGCGATGGTGATCGACGGTTCCCTGGTCAGCGGTGACGGCTACGCCGGCGAGCTCGGCCACACCAGGTTCATCCACGGCGACGCCGCCGAGCTCTGCGCGTGCGGCCAGTGGGGCTGCCTCGAGACGGTCGCCTCCGCGGCCGCCCTGGCCCGCAGGTACGGCGCTCGCACCGGCCGGACCGTGGACGGTGCGCGTGAGGTGCTGGAGCTGCTGGCGGCCGGTGATCCGGATGCCGCCCAGGTCTGGGACGACGCGCTGCGGGTCCTGGTCGACGCCCTCGTCCTCTACACCACTCTGGCCGCGCCGACGCGGATCGCGATCGGTGGTGGACTGGTCGGGGCGGGCGAGACACTGCTGCAGCCGTTGCGCGAGGGGATCCACGCGCGCCTGACGTTCCAGCGCGAGCCGGAGATCGTCGCCGCCGTACTGGGCGAGGACGCAGGCTTCATCGGCGCTGCCCGGATGGCCTGGGACCGCGTGGCCGCCGACGAGGAGGGGACAACGGAATGACGACCTACCGCGTGGGCCGGCTGGTCACGCCGGACGACGTGCTCGAGAACGCCTGGATCCAGGTGGTCGACGAGGACATCCGGGCGTTCGGCCGCCGCTCGGACGGGATGCCCGCGGACGGCAAGCGGCCCGAGGACCTCGGGAACGTGACCGTGGTGCCCGGGTTCGTCGACATCCACACCCACGGTGGCGGCGGGTCGACGTACTCGACGACCGATCCGGAGGAGGCGCGCAAGGTCGCGGCCTTCCACGCCGAGCACGGTACGACGACGACGCTGGCCAGCCTGGTCACGGCGCCGCTCGACGACCTGGTCGCGCAGACGGCCTGCCTGGCGGAGCTGATCGCCGACGGCGTGATCGCCGGCGTCCACCTCGAAGGGCCGTTCCTGTCCGAGGCGCGCTGTGGTGCGCACGAGCCCACGTTGCTGCGGCCGCCGCTGAAGGACGACGTGGCGAAGGTGCTGAGCGACGCGGTCAAGATGGTGACGATCGCGCCGGAGCTGGAGAACGGCCTGGAGGCGATCCGTCAGGTGGTCGACGCTGGCGCGGTGGCGGCGCTCGGGCACACCGATGCGACGTACGAGCAGATGATCGCCGGGGCCGACGCCGGCGCGACCGTGGCGACGCACCTGTTCAACGGGATGCGGCCGTTCCATCACCGCGACCCGGGGCCGGTCGGTGCGGCGATCAACGACGGGCGGCTGCTGCTCGAGGTGATCAACGACGGCCTGCACCTGGACCCGCAGGTGGTCCGGGTCGCGCTCGCGGCGGCCGGCGTGAACCGGATCGCGCTGATCACCGACGCGATGGAGGCCACCGGGATGCCGGACGGCCGCTACAAGCTCGGCGGTCTCGAGGTCGACGTCAAGGAGGGCCTGGTGACTCTGGCCCACGGCACGCACTCGATCGCGGGCAGCACCTTGACCATGGACGTCGCCTACCGCAACGCGGTGAAGGCAGGGGTGTCGCTGGTGGACGCGTCGCGGATGGCGTCGACGACTCCGGCGCAGACCTTCGGCTGGTACGACGTGGGCTCGCTCGAGGTCGGGAAGCGGGCGGACCTGGTGCTGCTGGACGACGAGTACGCCGTCCAGAAGGTGATGCGGGCCGGGTCGTGGCTGGACTGATCGGGACCGTCACTCTCAACCTCGCACTGGACGTCACGTACGAGGTCGACGACCTCGTCGTCGGTGGGAGTCATCGGGTCGAGCACATCCGGCGGCGCGCCGGTGGCAAGGGCGTGAACGTCGCGCGGGTGGCGGCGACGCTCGGGCACCAGGTGCTGGTCTTCGGCTTCGTCGGCGGGATCACCGGTGAGCTGGTCGCCGAGGAGCTGTTCGACGCCGGGCTGACCGCGCTGCTGACCCCGATCGCCGGCGAGACCCGCCGTACGGTTGCCGTGGTCAACGGCGCCGACGGGGACGCGACGATCTTCAACGAGGCCGGGCCGACGGTGAGTGCGGACGAGTGGCGCGCGTTCGGCGACCGGATGCCGTGGAGCCGGCTGGGCGTGCTGGCCTGCTCGGGGAGCCTCCCGCCGGGGTTGCCGGCCGACGCGTACGCCGAGCTCGCGGTCCGCGCCCGGCATCACGACGTACTGACCGTGATCGACGCGGGTGGTGACGCGCTGACCGCGGCGGCGAAGGCCGGCGCGGTGGTGCGGTCGAACGCGGCCGAGCTGCGGGACGCGCTCGGTGACACCACCGTCGAGGACGGTGCCCGGCAGCTGCTCGAGCTCGGCGCGACCGCGGCGGTGATCACCGACGGCTCCCGCGGAATGGTTGCCGCTAGCAAGAAAGGCGTCTGGCGGGCGCTTCCGGTCGAGACGGTGAGCGGGAACCCGACCGGTGCCGGCGACGCCTGTACGGCGGTGGTCGCGGCGGCCGTCGCGGAATCGCCGGAGCCCGACTGGTCCCTGGTGCTCAAGTCGGCCGTCGCCGCGTCGGCCGCGGCCGTGCTGACTCCGGTGGCCGGCGACATCGATCTGGCCGCCTACCGGCGCTGGCAACCGCAGGTCGCGGTCAACTAAGGAGGATCTATGCCGTTGGTTTCTGGGGCCGAGGTGGTGCTGGCTGCGGCCAAGGCCGGCCGCGGGGTCGGTGCGTTCAACGTGATCCAGCTGGAGCACGCGACCGCGCTGATCGCCGGTGCCGAGCGGGCCGGCGCGCCCGTCATCCTGCAGATCAGCGAGAACGCGGTGAAGTACCACGGCGCGCTCAAGCCGATCGGTGTCGCGACGCTGGCCGCCGCGGCCGCCGCGACGGTCCCGGTGGTCGTGCACCTCGACCACGCGATGGATCGCGACCTGGTCACCGAGGCGGTCTCCCTCGGCTTCACCTCGGTCATGTACGACGCCTCGAAACTCGAGTACGCCGACAACGTCGCCGCCACCAGCGAGGTGACGGCGTTCTGCCACGACCACGGTGTCTTCGTCGAGGCCGAGATCGGCGAGGTCGGCGGCAAGGACGGCGTCCACGCACCCGGCGCCCGGACCCGTCCGGACGAGGCGGTCGCGTTCGCGGAGGCCACCGGCGTCGACGCCCTGGCCGTCGCGGTCGGCTCGTCCCACGCGATGACCGAGCGCACCGCCACCCTGGACTTCGGCCTCATCGCGGAGCTCCATGCGGCGGTCGCCGTACCGCTCGTCCTGCACGGCTCGTCCGGTGTGGCCGACCCCGACCTGACCCGAGCGGTCGAGTCCGGCATGACCAAGGTCAACATCGCGACCCATCTCAACAACGTGTTCACCGAGCAGGTCCGGGCTGTCTTGGCCGACAACCCGAAGCTGGTCGACACCCGCAAGTACCTGGGGCCCGCGCGGGACGCGGTCGCCGCGGAGGTAGCCCGTCTGCTGACGGTGCTCCGGGCCGTCTAATCCAGCGAGGCGCTGCCTCGAACCCAGTGCCGGCGCATTTCATCGCGGGCCAGCTGGACCTGCTCGCGGGCCTGCGGGTCCGGCACCTCGAAGTCCTCGATCAGGCGCGTGAGCGCGAACTCGATCGCCGCCACCACGGCATCCTCCTCGGAAAGGTCGGACTCGGCCACCGAACGCAGCCCATCGGCGAGCGCGATCAGCCCAGCCCGCTCCTGCGCGGTGAACTGCAGCCGGATCTCGGTCCTGGTGTCCACGCGACATCCTCCTCGGTTGGTAGAGTCATGGTGCAGTGCAACGACCATGTTGCACAAGGGCCCGGGTGAGGAGCCGATCGCGATGGCGGTGACGGTGGACGAGACGCTGCGTGCGGCGACCATCGCCGTTCTGGCCGAGCACGGCTGGTCCGGGGTGACGCTAGAGCGAGTAGCCGAGCAGGTCGGCCGTTCGCGGGTCACACTGTGGCGCCAGGGCCTGACCGTGGAGGCACTGCTGAACTCCTTGCTGGACGCGCTGGCTGAGGACTACCGCGACACCATGTGGCCGGTGCTGGCCGGCTCCGGCACCGGCCGGGAGGGTCTGATCAAGGCGCTGGAGGCGCTGTTCGACGTCATCGACCGGCATCTGCCGCTGATGCTGTCGTCGGACCTCGTCTTCCACCAGGAGCAGGCGCGCAACGGCCCGGTGTCCTTCCTCGATCCGTTCGAGCGGTTCCTGCGCGACGGCGAGGCGGACGGCACGCTGCGTCCGCACGGCCGGATCAGTGACGTGGCCGAAGTACTGATGGTGTCCGCGGCCCTCACCTACGTGCACATGCGCGGGCGCCATCACTGGTCCCGGGCCCGCGTGCGCCGGCTGACGCTCGACCTGGTGCTGCACGGCGTCGCCTTCTGATGAAACATACCTGTTGCATTTCTTGCAACGGTCATGTTTCACTGACGGAAACACACTCCTGGAGGCCCGCCATGACTCTTCCTTACACCGAACCGCTGACCCGGCTGGAGCCGCAGCCGCGAGTGATCCCCGAGCCGCCGAGGCCCGGCGAGCCTGGCGGCGACCCGTGCGGGCTGTGCGACTGGCTGGCGAACTACGAGCAGACCGAGCACCAACAGCCGCTCTGGGTCAACGAGGACTGGGCCCTGTGCCGGGCGACCGGTGTGACCATCCCCGGGGTGGTCTGGCTGGCCAGCCGGGGCCATCACGACTCCTTCTCCGATCTGCCCGATCGGGTCGCCGCGAGCTACGGGCCGGTGGTCGCTCGGATCGAGCGCGCCATTCTGGGTCTCGGCGACATCGCGCGGGTGCACGTCTATCGTTGGGGCGACGGCTCGGCCCATTTCCACGTGTGGTTCTTCCCCCGCCCGTTGGGCATGCTCGAGGCCAGGCGGGAGATGCTGCCGCTGTGGGCCGACCTGCTGCCCGAAGCACCTGAGGAGGTCGTCGCCGATGCCGAGCGGAAGATCGCCGTGGCGATGGCGGCGGGCGACTGAGGAGGCCCCATGACCTCACCTCAGCTGGCCCGCCGGCTGGGACTCGGCGACGCCGTCGTGATCGGGCTGGGCTCGATGGTCGGCGCCGGGGTGTTCGCGGTGTGGGTGCCGGCCGCACGGGCCGCCGGGGCCGGACTGTTGATCGGGCTGGTGATCGCGGCTGTGGTTGCCTACTGCAACGCGGTCTCGTCGGCGCAACTGGCGGCCGTCTACCCGGTGTCGGGCGGGACGTATGTGTACGGCCGCGAGCGGCTCGGGGAGTGGTGGGGGTTCGCCGCGGGGTGGTGTTTTGTCTCGGGCAAGACGGCCTCGTGTGCGGCGATGGCGTTGACCTTCGCCACCTACGGTGCCCCGGACACCGAATGGCTCCAGCGGCTTCTCGCGCTCGGAGCGGTAGTCGCCCTTGCCGCGGTCAACTACCGCGGCGTGACCAGAACCGCCCGGCTGACCAGGATCATCGTCGCCTGCACTCTCGCGGTGCTCGCTCTGGTGATGGTCCTGCTGTACACCGGCGGGCCACACCGTGACCTCCCGTCGCTCGCCGGCACCTCGCCGTACGGCGTTCTGCAGGCGGCCGGACTGTTGTTCTTCGCGTTCGCCGGGTACGCCCGGATCGCGACGATGGGCGAGGAGGTCCGCGAGCCCGCCCGGACGATTCCGCGGGCGATCAGCATCGCGGTGGTGATTGCCATCGGCATCTATCTTGTCGTCGGCGTGGGACTGCTCCGCGTCCTCGATCCGGCGACCAGCACGGCACCACTGGCCGACGCGGTCGACGCGGTCGGCGCCGCGTGGGCGGCACCGATCGTGCGGGTCGGCGCGGCCCTGGCCAGTCTCGGGGCACTCCTCGCGCTGATCGCGGGCATCGGCCGGACGAGCCTCGCGATGGCCCGCAACCACGATCTGCCCGCGTGGCTGGCCGCCGTACATCCGCGGTACCAGGTCCCGCACCACGCCGAGGTCGCGCTCGCCGTGGTCGTCGGTGTGCTGGTGCTCACCACCGACCTGCGCGGCGTGATCGGCTTCTCGTCGTTCGGCGTCCTGCTGTACTACGCGATCGCGAACGCCGCCGCGTTCACGCAGCCGGCCGATCAACGTCGATGGCCTCGCGCCGTCAACGTGATCGGCCTGATCGGCTGCGTCGTCCTGGCGGTCACTCTCCCGTGGACCTCCGCGGTGGTGGCCGCCGTACTCCTCGCGCTGGCCCTGCTCGTGCGAGCGGTCAGGACAGGTCGCGCTGGATCCGCCAGAAGCTGAACCCGGTCAGGGCCAGCGCCAGCAGCATGAACAGCCCGAACTCCCGCCACTGCAGGTCCCAGAAGCGGTTCGCCTCGAAGTACTTGATGTGCTGGCGGTAGCCCTCGTCGGCCAGCCGCTGGAAGCATGCGGCCGTCTTCGGCGACGTCTCGCGCTGCTGCGACATCCCTGGCGGAGGTCCCGGCTCACACTCGATCGCCCAGATCGGCAGCGTGCTCAGCGCCTTACCGTTCTTGTCGACGGTCTTGTCGTACAGCTTCCAGGCACCGACGGACCCGCTCGCCACCTCGATCGCCTTCACTTGGGGCGGCTGGGTGTCGCCGCTCAACATGAAGCCCCGGATGTTCTCCGCGGACGCGACGATGTACTGGTCGGTCGGCGCGAGCAGGTGTGGCCGGATGAGCGACGGTGTGAGGACCTGCACCAGGATGACCGCGGCCAGCGTGACCGCGAGCGCGACCAGGGTACGGCGTACGGCGAGCCCCACCGCGACCCCGAGGGCGAACGCGAAGGCGGCGTACCCGATCGGGACCAGGCCGCGGGCGCTGAAGACCGGTGGGAACATCCGCGGCAGATAGGTGTTCGAGTCCTGGCCGGCGTTGATCGCGTCGTCGATCGGGTCGGCCCACCAGGTCACCGCGAGGCTCAGCACGCCGGTGATCGCGATCGCGGACAGCCCGGTGATCCCGACCTTGGTGGCGAGCCAGCGCCGGCGCGAGATGCTCTGGCTCCAGACCAGCCGGTGGGTGCCGGTCTCCAGTTCGCGGGCGATCAGGGGCGCGCCCCAGAACGCCCCGATCACCGGCGGAACGGCGTACAGCAGCACCTGGCCGACGATGTAGAGCAGCGGGTTGAGGCGCTCGAAGCCGAGGTTCCTGATGAAGTTGCCGGTCAGGCGGTGGTAGTCGTCGAGCAGGTTCGGCCCGGTCGCCAGGAGAAAGATCGCGGCCGCCAGGATCACCCCCGCAACCACCAGGAACTGGACGCGGAACTGCCGCCAGGTCAACCAGATCATCGCTGCACCTCCAGCATCGGACGCTCCGGCTGGACGTCGCGGCCCATGTAGGCCAGCACCAGGTCCTCGAGCGTGAGTCGGGTGACGTTCCAGGCCGGATCGAGGATCGGCCGGTCGGTCCGGATCAGGTACGTCGACTGCCGGTCGGTGTGGCTCGCGGTCACCACGTGCTGGTCCTGCGGCAGGTCCTTCGGGTCGCGCCGCGGTCCGGTCAGTCGATAGTGCGTCGCCAGCAAGGTGTCGATCTCGCCGCTCACCTGGACCCGGGAACCGACCAGCACGATCAGGTAGTCGCAGGAGCGCTCGACGTCGGAGACGAGATGCGACGACAGCACGACGCTCAACTCCTGCTCGGCGACCGCCGCCATCAGGTCCTGCAGGAACTCCCGCCGGGCCAAGGGATCGAGCGGGGCGACCGGTTCGTCAAGGACCAGCAGATCGGGACGCTTGGCCAGGCCGAGGGTGAGTGCGAGCTGCGCCCGCTGGCCGCCGGACAGCTTGCCGGACCGCTGCTTGGGGTCGAGCTGGAGGTGCTGAATCCGTTGCCGGGCAAGGGATTCGTCCCACGCGGGGTTGAGCCGCGCGCCGAGTTTCAGGTGGTCGGCGACGCTCAACCGGCTGTACGTCGGCGTGTCCTGGGCGACGTACCCGACCTTGGCCTGCTGGGTCCCGGCCGGCGCCCCCAGCACGCTGACCGACCCCGTCGTCGGCGTCAGCATCCCGACCGCCATGTTGAGCAACGTGCTCTTGCCGGCCCCGTTGGGCCCCACCAGCCCGACCACGTGGCCGGCCGGAACTTCCAGATCGCAGTCGGTCAACGCCCACCGGCGCCCGTACTTCTTCCCCAAACCCTGCGCGTGCAGAACGGCGGTCATGCTATGTCCTCCTGAGCGGCGGTCCGAAAGGTTGTCAGGAACAACGCCTCGATGCTCTCGTCGTCGAGGCCGGCCTTGCGGGCCTTGGCCAGCCAGCGGCGCAGGTCCTGCCGCAGCGGGCCGTGCGCGGCCAGCGAGTTGTCGGTCAGGGTCCGGGTGACGAACGTGCCGCGCCCCGGCCGGGCCTGCACCAGGCCTTCGTGCTCGAGCTCGCGATACGCCTTGAGCACCGTGTTCGGGTTGATCGCCAGCGTCGCGACGACGTCCTTCACCGTCGGCAGCTGGTCGCCCTCCCGGAGCAGACCGAGCCGCAACGCGTTCCGGACCTGCTGAACGATCTGCTGGTACGGCGAGACCCCCGACCGCCCGTCCAGATGAAACTCGATCATCTGTAACCCCATTCATCTAGTTACCTAGCACTATAGGGGTATGAGCCAAGCCGCGGTCAAGGCCGCGATGGATCAGCGGATGGCGTCGTACCTGCGGAGGGCATCGCGGCGGGCCTCGGCGTGGTCGACCACCGGGTCCGGGTAGCCGTCGGCACCGCCGTACTTCCACGGTTCGTGGGCCGCCTTGCCGGCGAGCTGCCGCAGTTCGGGCACCCAGCGGCGGACATACTCGCCGTCGGGGTCGAACTTCAGCCCTTGCCCGACCGGGTTGAAGATCCGGAAGTACGGCGACGCGTCCGCGCCGCAGCCGGCCACCCACTGCCAGTTCAGCGAGTTCGAAGCCAGGTCGCCGTCACGCAGCGACCGCATGAACCAGCGGGCGCCGAACTTCCAGTGCACATGAAGGTCCTTGACCAGGAACGACGCGACCACCATCCGGACCCGGTTGTGCATGAACCCGGTCCCGGCGAGCTGCCGCATCCCGGCGTCGACGAGCGGGAACCCGGTCCGGCCTTCCCGCCACGCGTCGAACAGTGCGCCGGGGTCGTCGTACCGCATCCGCTCGAACTCCGGCCGCAACGGCTTCCAGGCCGCCTCCGGGTTGCGCGCGAGCAGGTCCGCGCAGAACTCCCGCCAGGCCAGCTCGCGACGATAGGCCTCCGCGCCGGCGCTGCGCCTGCGGGCCAGGTCGGCCAGCATCGTCCGCGGGTGGATCTCGCCGTACTTGAGCGGGATCGACATCCGCGACGTGCTGTCGAGGTCGGGCCGGTCCCGCTCGTCGTCGTACCCGGCGACGTCGTCGAGGTACGCGCGCCACTGTTCGAGCGCCGCCTGCTCACCGGCGCCGTCCGCACTGCCCTCCGGCAGGTCCTCGCTGTCAGCCTTGACCCAGTCCACGCCGGCCGGTGCGTCCACGGGTTTGCGCCAGCCGTGCTCGAGCCACGCCCGGAAGTACGGCGTGAACACTTGGTAGGGCCGGCCCTGCTGGTTGAGGATCCGCCCGGGCGCGACCGCGTACGGCGATCCCGTCGCCACCAGCGGACACTTCAATGAAGCTTCAACTTCTCCGTCCCGCCTTCGTCCGTAGGGACCGTGATCCGCGCTGACGTGCACGCTGACCGCGCCGGCCTCCTCGGCGACCGCCGGGATCACGTCCGCCGGATCACCCCGCCGTACGACGAGACTGCCGCCCATCGACCCGGACAGACGATGCAGTGAGGCGGCCAGGTGGTCTCGCCGCGGATCACCGGATCGGTCCCACAACAAGGGGTCCAGCACGAAGACGCCGAGCACCCGCCCGTCACCCGCCGCGACCGCGTCGAGCAGCGCCGGGTTGTCGCCCAGTCGCAGATCCCGCCGAAACCACATCACCGCTGTCACAGGTCGCATCCTCCGCCAGTACCCACGGCGATTGGGTGAGGCTTGCCTACATAGGTGAGAATGGTTGTCGTGAGCGAGCTGATCGATACCACCGAGATGTACTTGCGGACCGTGTACGAGCTGGAGGAAGAAGGCATCCTCCCGCTGCGGGCGCGCATCGCCGAGCGGCTGCACCAGTCCGGGCCGACGGTCAGCCAGACGGTCGCGCGGATGGAGCGCGACGGATTGATCAAGGTGGAGGGCGACCGGCACCTGGAGCTCACCGATGTCGGCCGCAAGCAGGCGACCCGGGTGATGCGCAAGCACCGGCTGGCCGAGCGGCTGCTGGTCGACGTGATCGGCCTGGAGTGGGAGGACGTGCACGCGGAGGCCTGCCGCTGGGAGCACGTGATGAGCGACGCGGTCGAGCTGCGGCTGCTCAAGATCCTCGGCAACCCGACCGAGTCGCCGTACGGGAACCCGATCCCGGGCCTGGAGGAGCTGCAGAACGACGGCCACGCGAGTGGCATCGAGGACTTCCGGATCGGCGTCGAGGCGCTGGACCAGGTGCTCGACCAGGCCACCGGCGAGAGTGTCCGGGTGCTGGTCCGCCGGATCGCCGAGCCGGTGCAGAGCGACGACGGCGCGATGGCGGTGCTCCGCAAGGCCGGCGCGCTGCCGGGCCGCGAGGTCGACTCGACCCTGGACGCCGAAGGTGTACTGGTCGGCAGCCGCGAGGCCGGTGGCGTGATCAGCGACGAGACGGCCGGCCACATCTTCGTCAGCCGGGTCTGACTTCAAACCTCCATTAAGAGTCCGTACCGAGAGCACTCGATGCTGTACGGCGTGTATGTAACAGGTAGCGTCTGACCGCAATGTCCGAGAACGCGATCGACTGGCCGGAGTATCTGCGGGAGTTCCACACCGCGACTCCGGGCAGCACCGAAGCCCTGCTGTCCAGGGCGGTGGCCGGCGACCATACGCCGTACCGCTGGCTGACCCGTGCCGTCTCCGGGGAGGCCCGCCGGGTCCTCGACCTCGCCTGCGGGAACGGTCCGGTCGCCCGCGAGCTGCACGGCCGGTGGGTCGTGGGTGTCGACAACAACCCGGCTCAGCTCGCCGGTGCGCCGGGGCCGAAGGTGCAGGCCGACGCGCTGCATCTACCGTTCGCGAACGAGGTCTTCGACGTCGTCACCTGCTCGATGGGCCTGATGGTGCTGCAGCCGCTGCCCGACGTGCTGGCCGAGGCCGCGCGGGTGCTGCGGCGGGGCGGCGTACTGGCCGCGATCGT
The DNA here is from genome assembly GCF_055586945.1 of Kribbella sp. NPDC048837. NCBI lineage: Bacteria > Bacillati > Actinomycetota > Actinomycetes > Propionibacteriales > Kribbellaceae > Kribbella > Kribbella sp. NPDC048837. The sequence continues at coordinate 248,638 of NZ_JBVJHF010000004.1, read as the reverse complement.
GCCGGCCGTGCGACCGCTGCGCCGTGGTGACATCCGCACCCTGAGCGGGCTGACCACCCGATTGCGGTCGACCCCGCAGTTCCCGGCCGGGGGCGAGATCACCGAGCTCAAGGACCAGCTGCACCACGCCGGGTTCGACGTGATGGAGAGCCAGCGCGAGCGGTACGTGTACACGATCCACAGCCGCGACGACGCCTGCCGGCTGGTGAACGCGCTCTACCTTCCCGGTACGCCGGACGTCCGCCGGGACACCGCCGCGGGATGGCTCGCGGACCGCGCCGAGTCCAAGGACGGCCTCGAGGTCGCGATCCCGATCCGCCGGATCACCGCGATGCGCACCAAGCTCGCCCTGACCGGGTCCTGATCAGCACCTCCGCAGCACCCTCGCGGTCTGTACCGTGTGCCTGTGGGTGCGCTGAGCTGGTCCGTCCGGACGGTCGACCGGGCGCTCGACGGAGAGACGGTCTACCGCGAGCTGCTGGCCGGTGAACCGGTCGCGTTCTGGCTCGACGGCAGTCTGACGGACCGGGCGGTACGCCGCGTCTCAGTCCTCGGTACGACGCTGGGTCCGCGGGCGGAGGTCGTCGTACGGGACGTGTCCGACGGTGACGTGTTCGCCGAGCTGAACGGGTTGCTGGCCGACCGGGCGACCGACGTACCGGCCGAGCTGGACGGGCTGTTCTGCGGTGGCTATGTCGGGTACTTCGGCTACGAGTTGAAGGCGTTGACCGGGGGAGTGGCCGCGCACGAGTCGCCGACGCCGGACGCGCTCTGGATCTGGGCGAACCGGTTCGTCGTCATCGATCACGACAACGACCGCACCTATCTCGTCGCGATGGACGATCCCGGCGCGGGCGAGGACTGGCTCGAGCGCGCGGAGGCGGCCGCCTCCGACTGGTGGATGGGGAGCGTCGAGATCCCGGCGATCGCGAGGCTCGATCTGGAGGCGCATCTCGAGCAGGACCGGTCGACGTACCTGGCCGGTATCGCCGCGTGCATGGCCCAGCTCGAGGCCGGCGAGACCTACGAGGTCTGCCTGACGAACCGGGTCCGGCTGCCGGCCGTGCCCGACCCGTTCGAGTTCTTCCGCTGGCAGCGCGCCACGAACCCCGCGCCGTACGCCGCCTTCCTCCGGTACGGCGATCTCGCGGTGGCGAGCTCGTCACCGGAACGGTTCCTGACCGTGGACGCCGCCGGGTGGGCCGAGTGCCGCCCGATCAAGGGGACGGCGCCGCGGGACGCGGATCCGGCGCAGGACCAGCTGGCCGCGAAGGCGCTGGCCGAGGACGAGAAGACCCGGGCCGAGAACCTGATGATCGTCGACCTGATCCGCAACGACCTCGGCCGGGTCAGCGAACCCGGGACGGTGCACGTTCCGCAGCTGATGGAGGTCGAGAGCTACCGGACCATGCACCAGATGGTCACCACGGTGCGCGGCCGGCTGCGATCCGGGGTGACCGCCGTCGACGCGGTCCGGGCGTGCTTCCCGCCGGGGTCGATGACGGGGGCGCCGAAGATCCGCACGATGGAGATCCTCGACGAGCTGGAGTGGAGCGCCCGCGGGGTGTACTCGGGGGTGCTCGGCTACCTGACCGTCGACGGGCGCGCGGACCTCAGTGTGGTGATCCGGACGGCGGTGCTGACGCCGGACGAGACGATGATCGGAGCGGGGGGCGCGATCGTGCTCGACTCCGAGCCGGTCGCGGAGTACGAGGAAATGGTGCTGAAGGCAACGGCAGCCGTGGGCGGGAACGCCGCGGCCGAAGGGTGGGGGAGATGACTGGTCTGCAGGTGGCGGATTCGTTCCTGGTGGCGGGCGGGAAGGTCCGCGGGATCGAGTTGCACCGGGAGCGGTTCGTGCGGTCGTGCGCCGCGGCCGGGGTGTCCGCCGACGGGTTCTGGGACGAGCAGGCCGGGCGGCTGCCCGGGTTCGGCCGCTGGTTCCCGCGCTTCGAGCTGCGGTTGTCCGGCGAGCTGGCGGTCCAGCTCCGGCCCGCGCCGCCGATCGGCGGCCGCGTCCGCGTCGCCATCCACGAAGGTCCGGATCCCCGGACCGCACCGCGGGTGAAGGGCCCCGATCTCGAGCTCCTCGGCAAGCTCAGGGAATCCGCTCCGCACCGCGCCGACGAGATCCTGCTTCTGGATCAGGACGGCACCGTGCTCGAGGCGGCGTACTCCGCCCTCGCCTGGTGGGAGGACGACACGCTCTGCTTCCCGCCCTCGGACCGGCCGCTCCTGCCGTCCGTCACCGCCCAGCTCCTCCGCCGGATCGCCGCCACCGAAGGCGTGGCCGTGGCCGAGCACCCCATCACGCCGGCCGAGCTCGAAGCGACCACCGAAGCCTGGCTCGTCAACGCCCTGCACGGCATCCGCCCGATCCACGCCTGGTCCGATTCCCCCATCGACCCGCTCCCGAACTCCCACTCCATCACCTGGCAGTCCCACCTGGAGTCCCTGGCCCAGCCCGTCTGACCGGTCCGCCGTCCGCGGCGACTCCTGGCTTGTTAAAGTGATATCACTTTGCTACCTTGAGGCTATCGAGAGGAGCTGGTGATGATGGAGCGGGATGTCGCGGTGGAGATGCCGAAGCCGAAGGTGACCGAGCGGGGGGCCCGGGACCTCAACGGGTGGCCCGTGGCCGTGGTGGCGTTCATCCTGCTGGTGGCGGGTGTGGTGCAGTTCAGCGTCGGGATCGCGAACGGCGGGGGCGGGATGATCGCGCTCGGGAGCGTGCTGATCGTCGTCGGCGTGATCGTCGCGGCCGGCCTGACTCCGGTGGCGCCGGGGCGGGCGCGGGTGCTGCAGATCCTCGGGCGGTACGCCGGGACGATCCGCACCGACGGGCTGCGCTGGGTCAACCCGATCGCCACCCGCAAGGAGGTCTCGACCCGGATCCGCAACCACGAGACGGCCGTTGCCAAGGTCAACGATGCCGACGGCAACCCGATCGAGATCGCCGCGGTGGTGGTCTGGCAGGTCGAGGACACCGCGCAGGCGATGTTCGAGGTCGACGACTTCGTCGAGTTCGTCGCGATCCAGACCGAGACCGCGGTCCGGCACATCGCGAACAGCTATCCGTACGACGTCCACACCGACGACGGCGGCCTGTCGCTGCGGGACAGCACCGACGAGATCACCGAGACGTTGTCGGCCGAGATCGGTGCGCGGGTGCAGGCGGCCGGTGTGCACGTGATCGAGTCGCGCATCACCCACCTCGCCTACGCCCCCGAGATCGCCCAGGCGATGCTGCGCCGGCAGCAGGCCGGTGCGGTGGTGGCGGCCCGGCAGCGGATCGTCGAGGGCGCGGTCGGCATGGTCGAGCTCGCGCTGGACCGGCTGTCCGAGCACGAGGTGGTCGAGCTCGACGAGGAGCGCAAGGCGACCATGGTCAGCAACCTGCTGGTCGTGCTGTGCGGCGATCGGGACGCCCAGCCGGTGGTCAACGCCGGCTCGCTGTACCAGTGAGCGGCTGTCGTGGCCCTCGAACGCAAGAAGGTCCTGCTCCGGCTGGATCCCGTGGTGCACGACGCGCTGGCCCGGTGGGCGGCCGACGACCTGCGCAGCACCAACGCCCAGATCGAGTTCCTGCTCCGGCGGGCGCTGGCCGACGCCGGCCGGCTGCCGACCGGGGTCGGTAAGATGCGCCGCCCGGGCCGTCCGGCCAAGGAGGAAGACGATGAGTAAGACCGTGGTGACTCCGCTCAGGAGGCCGCCGGGCGCCGCCTCGGCGCGCCGCCTGCCCCGGGCCCGCAAGACTGTTGCCCTAGGCCACGCGAAGGCCCCGGATGCCTTGGCTGCAAGGCTTTTCCTGCTCGCCTACGATCCGGAGCGCGGCCGGCTGACGGCTCGCTCGAAGCTCGGGAAGGTGTTGCGGGCCGCGGCACTGACCGACCTGCAGCTGGCCGGGAACCTTGCCGATGACAACGGACGGGCCCGGCTGACGACGGCCGCCGCGCCGGGCGATCCGGTGCTGGCCCGGTTCCTCGAGGACATCCGCGGCGTCGGTCCGCGCAAGTGGCGGCACTGGATCGATCGCCGGCCGCGGGTGATCATCCGCGCGGTCCGCGACGATCTCGAGCGCGCGCACCTGATCCGGGTCGAGCCGCACCGGATCCTCGGCCTGATCCCCGCCGACCGCATCACCCTGCGGCACCCGCTGGTCCGGCGCCAGATCCTGCAGAGCGCGCGGGAGACGCTCCGGCCGTCCCGCCTGGTGTCGAGGGTGGACCTCCGTGACGCGGCCGTCGTCGTACTCGCGTCCACGGCGGACCTGCGCACGGTCGTCAGCAAGGACCAGCGGAGCCGTCACAAGGACCGCCTGGCGCAGCTCGCGGTCCGGGTCGGCCCGACCGTGCCCGCGCTGAAGAAGTCGCTGCAGCAGGCGCAGTACTCCGCCGGCGGCTAGACGGGGTGACGCCGCTGGGTGCTATGGTTCGTTACTCAAGTAACTAACCAAGGAACCGGCGAGGGGGGCGTGGTGTTCGACGACCGGAGTCCGATCTACCTGCAGATCGCCGAGCAGATCAAGAACGACATCGTCACCGGCGCGCTCGCCGAGGACGAGCAGGTGATGTCGACGAACCAGTACGCCGCGTTCTACCGGATCAACCCGGCCACCGCGGCCAAGGGCTTCGCGCAACTGGTCGACGAGGGCGTGCTGTACAAGAAGCGCGGGATCGGCATGTTCGTCAGCCCGAACGCCCGCGACCTGCTCCGCACCGGCCGCCGCGACTCGTTCTTCGCCGACGTCGTCGACCCGATGATCCGCGAGGCCAAGGCCATCGGCGTACCGCTCAAGGACATCGTCCAGCACATCCGCACCGAAGGTCGTGTCTGGTGACCCCGCGCCTACTGCGCGGCACTCGGCACGGCGCGGGATCACCAGACACGACCTACGGAGATTCGTGATGACGACCCTCACAGACACCGCCCTGACTGTGCGGACCGAGGAGCTGTCGGTCCGGTTCGCGGGGGTGCCGGCGCTCGATCGGCTCGACCTGCGGCTGGCGCCGGGGAAGATCCACGGACTGCTCGGCCGGAACGGATCCGGCAAGAGCACGCTGGCGGCGGTTCTGGCGGGCTTCCGGCGGCCGGACGAAGGTCGGGTCCTGATCGAGGGCGGCGACCTCGGTACGGCGCAGGAGCCCTACGAGAACGCGGTCGTGACGAGCCGGGTCAGCCTGATCCGTGAGTCCGGTGATCTGGTCCAGCAGGCGCCGGTCCGGCACGCTATCGGTCTCGCCGCGGGCCTGCGCCCGTACTGGGACGACGACCTGGCCGGAGACCTGCTGGACCGTTTCGAGATCCCGCTGAACAAGAAGATCCAGAAGCTGTCCCGTGGGAAGAAGTCCGCGCTCGGGGTCGTGCTCGGCCTCGCCAGCCGGGCGCCGCTGACGATCTTCGACGAGAGCTACCTGGGCATGGACGTCCCGTCCCGCAACCTCTTCTACGACGCGCTGCTCGCCGACTACACCGAGGTGCCGCGCACGATCGTGCTGTCCACGCACCTGGTCAGCGAGGTCAGCACGATGCTCGAGGAGGTCGTCATCCTCGACAACGGACGCCTCGTCACCCAGTCGCCGGTGGACTCGCTGCGCGGGCGCGGTGCCTCGATCGTCGGCCCGGCCGCCGCGGTGGACGAGTTCACCCGCGGACTCACGGTCCTCGCGCAGGAGCGGCTGGGTGGAACCAAGTCCACCACCGTCCTCGGCGATCTCGACCCCGCGCTGCTCGCCGAGGCAGCGGCGGTCGGCCTCGAGGTCGGCCCGGTCGGCCTGCAGGAGCTCTTCGTTCACCTGACCGCCCCGACGACGGGAGCTCGTTCATGAGCACCGCACTCGACAACAGGACCGAGCAGGTGCGGCAGTCACGCGCTTCGGCGACCTTGCCGCGCGGCGTGACGTCGATGCAACGACTACGGCGGATCGTGTTCGCGATGGTGATCGGGCTGCGGCCCATGCTGGTCGGCTACTGGCTCGTGATGCTGGCCGGGTTCCTGATCGTCGGCATCGGCGTGAAGGCCGTGACCGGCGGGATCGACCACAGCACCTGGGATTACGGCACCCAGTCGCCCAAGTACTTCTCGATGGCGATCGGCATCACCGTCACCCCGGCGTTCCTGTCCCTGCTGGTCGCCCAGGGCATCACCCGGCGGATGATGTCCGTTGCCGCGAGCATCTACCTCACCGGCGCCGCGGCGGCCACCGCGCTGCTGTGGGTGCTCGTCTACCAAGTCGAGCATTTGATCTACAGCTGGCAGGGCTGGACGCAGACGTTCGCCAACCCGCACCTGTTCACCAAGACCTCGCAGGTGGGTCTGATCTTCGCGGAGTTCTTCCTGCTGATCCTGTCGCACGAGGTGGCCGGATGGTTGCTCGGCATCACCTTCGTCCGGTTCGGGTTCTGGCGTGGTGTGCTGCTGCTGCCGCTGTCCGTGATCCCGGCAGCGGCGGCCGAGTTCCTGCTCGTCGCGCAGTGGCTCGCCGACGCGTTGAACAGTCTCGGCTATCACCGGCCACCACTGGCCGTCGCGGTCCCTTCCGTTCTCGTGGTCAGCGCTCTCGGTCTGTACGCCGGCTCTGTCGTTCTGCGACCGATGGCATTGAAACCAACGAAAGGATGAACTCTTCACCGGGCCGACTTATGCACAGGGGGTGTGTATAAGTCGGCCCCTTTCTGTGGATGGTTGCGCGGTCACTGTGGACGACGCGCGCGAGGTCGCGAAGTCGCCGAAACTGTTGGCAGGAAAGGCTTGTGCGACCCTGGCTCGCGGCGGTAGAAATGTCGACACGCTCCTTCTGAAAAGGAGAGGCGGGTCGAACGGAAACCGAGGACCCTAGCGGTGGGGATCCCCACCGAGGTAGACCGGTGACGGGGTCTGCCGGCCCCTACGGACCCGTTCGGGAAGCTGGAGACGTCACCTTCCTTCAGCTAGTGCGGGGCCCCTCCGACTCATACTCGGAGGGGCCCCGCCTCACGTCTCCGCGACACTTGTGTCCGGTAACGGCACCAGCAGGTATCGATAACCATGCGTCCGGGGTGAGAGACCTCCGGGTCACCACCAGTGGGCACCGCAAAGCCGGCCGGCGCACAGAACGGTTGTGCGCCGGCCGGCGATCCGGGGCCGTGCCGTACCGGCCACGACCCCGGGGCCTGACTATCCAGTTGGACGAGCTCAGCGGACGAGCTCTGCGCCGTCAGTACTGAACTGGACCAGCTCAGCGCCGTCAGTACTGAACTGGACGAGCTCAGCGCCGTCAGGCGAGAGTGATCTTCAGTGCCGAGGACGCACCGCGCGCCGGCACCCGCACCTCCACTCCGCGCGTCGTCGTGACCAGCTTGTACGCCGCCGTCCGGCCGTCGACGGTCACAGTTTTGACCTTCGCGCCGGTCGGCAGGACAGCGCCGATCGTAACCGTTGCCCCGACACCCTTGACGGTGACGTCGGTCCGCAATTCCTTACCTGTAAGGCGTGCCGAGACATCGACCGAGCCGTGGCCGGCCCGGATGTTGCTTCCGGCCACCTTCTGCTGGCCCTCCGGCAGCTGCGGAACCACGCTGAGCCGGCCGTGCCCGAGATCCGGGTCGACGCCGAGCTGCTGGTGGATCACCGGCCAGAGGATGCCGTACGCGCCCCACGCCTGCAGCGCCATCGAACGGTCGTAGAACGGCCGGCCGATGTTCGCCGGCGAGTCGGGCGACGGGGCGATCTCCGGCATCGCGCCGGGCGTCTCCCAGACCGTCGGGTCGAGCTGGATCCGGGCGTTGCCGGTGGTGTAGACCTGCTGCTGCTTCGTGCCCAGCCGACCGAAGTTGCCTTCGGCAACCGCCATGATCGACGTGTTCAGGCCGAAGATGGCGCGCTCGCTCCGCACCTGCGACACCACCGGGTCACACGACGCACCCGGGTTGCCGCCCGGGTCCGAGGTCGGACCGGTGCCGGTGTGGAACAGGCCGAATTCCCCTGTGTAGCAAGGCGTCTCGCGCTGGTCCAGGGCGATCTTCGCGTGGTCCGCGGAGGCCAGCGGCGAGTTCGGCTGCCCCGGCCGGACCAGGACCGCCTCCATCGGGGTGACACCGATCCAGTGCCGCTGGAAGATCGGCGTGTTGTCGTTCGCCGGGTCCGCGGGGTTGTCGACGGAGTCGGCGTACCCCATCGCCTGCGGGACCCACCACTGCGCCTCGAAGCGGGACTCGAGGTCGGTCGCGCGGGCGGTCGCCCACTGCTGGACCGCGGTGTCGTGCTTGGACGCGGCCAGGTCGGCCAGGTCGCGCAGCCCGCGGGCGAGGTAGACGGTGCTGTCGAGTTTCTCCACGCCCATACCGGCGCGCTCGACGTTCGCGAGGCCCTCGGGCCAGCCGTCGTTGTCCTTGTCCAGTTCGCGGTAGACGTACTGCAGGTTGCGGACGCTGAAGTCGTACATCTCGTCGCGGAACTTGTTGTCTCCGGTCCACCGCCACAGCAGCGCGACGGTGCTCGGGAACTTCACTGTCTCGTCGGTGTTGCCCGCGCTCTGGTTGGAGCCGAAGTACACGTCACCGGTCGGCGTGACTTCGTGGGCGACCTTGCCGCTGCGGTTGTTCAGGATGTCGCTGACATCGCGCAGCGCGCGCAGATGCTGCTTCACCGTGTCGAACTGGCCGGCGGCGACAGCGGCGTACGCCGTGTACTCGCCGTCGGTCGCGAACAGCCACGGGTAGTCCGGGAAGCCGGCGCCGAACCAGCGTGCGGTATCGACCGTGCCGACCGGAGCCGGGTAGTCCCTGCCCTCGTTGACGTCCCGGATCTTCAGGTTGTGCGCCTCCTGCACGGAGTCGGCGAGGTTCTGCTTGCTCCACTCGACGCTCTGCTGCAGCAGACGATCACCAGGAAGGTCCACCGCGGACAGACTGTCGATCTGCCGGCGCTCGGAGGTCTTTGCCTTCAGCAACTTGTCCGGGTTGCTCAGGGCCTTGCCGTACTCGCGTTGCGCGGCCGACGTGCCCTGGTCCGAACCGGCCACGGCGAACCAGATCGTCGTGGACTTGCCAGGGGTGAGCTCGACGTCGTACGAGAGTTGCCCACCGGTGCCCTTGCCGACGAGCGAGTCGTCACAGCGTGCGGGCGTCGTACCGTCGGCCGGGCAGATCACCGCCGGGTCCTGCGGGCCGCGGTGGTTCGGGCCGAGTGCGTGGGCCGTCGGACGCAGGGACGATCCGACGAACGCGGCGTAGTCGTGAGCGGTCGCGTTCGGGTACGACGGAGTGCCCTGCTCGCGGAACCCGAGTGCACCGTTCGCGTAGGCGCCGGTGTCCGGAAGGTTCGCGTCGGCCGCGCCGGGTGTGGTCCAGCCCCACGGGTACGACTGCATCAGCTCGGAGTGCGCGTCCACGTCGAGCTTGACCGTCTTCGCCGTCCTCGAGCTGAGCGTGAGGCCGACCAGCGTCGCGCGGATGCCGTCGGGGACGAAGTCGGTACGGCGGACGCTGACGGCACCGGAGTAGTCGATCCGGCTGTAGCCGTGGCCACTGGTGTACTTCGCGGCCGCGACGTCCTTGCCGAGCCAGTTGCCGTCGAGGCCGAACCAGAGACCGTCGAGCAGCTTGATCGGTTGCGTCCAGAAGCCGCCCATCTCGCCGCGGATGTGCCAGCCGGAGGCGGGGTAGAGGCCGCTCTCGTCGCCCATCGCGTAGGCGCGATCACCGACGACGAGCGAGCGCCGGTCGGCCAGGCGGGTGGTCTCGGACAACTCGGAAGGTCCACCGGCTTGCGCGGCCGCGGCCAGGCGGGCCGATGCGACGGCAGCGCCGGTCGACGGGCCGGCCGCCGCGCCGGCGGAGGACGGGCCCGCGGTTGCGGAGGCGGTCCCGGCCAGAACGGTGGCCGTGGCCAGCAATGCGATGCCGACTGTGCGGCGTGCCGGTCTCGACCGGCGTGGTGGGGCGGTGCTGCGGGCGGATGGATGGGGAGTCATGGCGGTTCCTCCTTCTCGCGGCGCGGGGGACGCACCGCATCAGCCAGGGGCTGAGCTGCCCCTGATCACCAGTTCGGGTTGCAGCAGGCGTTCGGTGGACGGGTCGGTCAGGCCGTCCGGGTCGGTCAGGATCGCGATCAGTTCGGCGGCGATCCGGTCCATCGGTTGCTTCAGGCTGGTCAGGCCGGGGGAGACGACATCGGCGAGGGGTGAGTCGTCGAAGCCGGTCACGCCGACGTCGCGGCCGGGGGTGAGGCCGCGGCGGCTGAGCTCGCGGAGCGCACCGAGCGCGAGAATGTCGCTCAGGGCAACGATTCCGTCCGGTGCCTTGCCGGAGTCGAGCAACTCCGCGGTGACCCGCGCGCCCTCCTCGATGCTGTCCTCGGGGCAGCGCACGAAGAGGCCGGTGATGGGCAGTCCGAGCTCCTTGCACTGCGCGCGCCAGCCACCGAGGCGGTCCTCGCCGAGACCGGACGACGTCGGCCAGCCGAGGAAGGCGATCCGCCGCCGACCGGTCTCGTACAGGTGCCGGACCGCCAGCGCCGATCCGGCCGCACCGTCGACGTCGACCCACGGACCGGGCTGCGTGGTCTCCTTCCAGACCCGGCCGAAGGAGACGAACGGGATCTTCTGGTCCTTGAGCCACGCGTGCCGCGGATCGTGGGTCTCGGTCTGCGCGAGGACGAACCCGTCGACCAGGCGGCGCGCGTGCAGGTCGTCGTACACGGGCATGCCGCCGACGCCGGTCGGCGCGGTGAAGAGCAGGATATGGCGTGCGGTGCGCTCGGCTGCCCCGCACAGGGCGTGCAGGAACTGGTCCATCACCAGGTGGGTCTGGTTCGGCCAGTCGGGGACGCAGTACCCGATCAGTTCGACCGCGCTGGTGCGCAGGCTGCGGGCATTACGATTGGGCCGGTAGTTGAACAGTTCGATCGAGCGGTTGACCCGCTCGAGCGTGTCAGGGCGCAGCCGGTGCGGCGCGTTCAACGCGTTCGACACCGTCTGCACCGACACCTCGGCGTGGGCGGCGACCTGCTTCAACGTGGCCACGCGACCTCCCACGGATGTTTTGAACGTTAAAAACATCCGCAGTCTCTCCCGCGACCCCGTTACTGTCAACGGCTCAGAGTGTCGGCGGCCTCGACCGGACGATCGCCAGCGTCTCCTCCGCCGGGAGTGGGGGAATCCAGCGACCCCACCAGGTGGCTCCGGCGGCGGCGAACGCGGCCGGGTCGCCGCCACTGACCTTGACGTCGAGGTCACCTCGCGCGGCGAGCAGGCTTCGGACGTCGTCCGGCGTGATCTGCTGTGGTGCGTCGGTGCTGCCCTTGTACGCGCACGAGCCGTCCCATCGAAGGACCCGGCGCCGCACCGCGGGCACCAGCATGTTCCCGCCCACCCAGATCGGTATCCGCGGCTCCTGCACCGGCCGCGCGGTGAGCTGCACACCGTCGAGCTGGTAGTGCTTGCCGGCGAAGCTGACCGGCTGCCCGGTCCACAGCCGGTCGATCACCTCGAGTCCTTCGTCGAGCATCTCCGCCAGCACCTTCGGCGGCTCTGACGGCAGGAACGGATCCCCGGGATCACCGATGCCGACCCCGAGCACGAAGCGCCCGTCGGACAGGTGATCCAGCGCCACCGCCTCGGCCGCGACCTTCCACGGCCGTCGCCGAGGCAGCGGGGTGACCGTCGTACCGATTCTGATCCGCGACGTCGCCGCGGCCATCGCCGCCAGGCAGATCCACGGGTCGTACGTCGGCCGGGACGCGTCGCCCTGGTAGACGAGATAGTCCTCCAGGAACAGCGCGTCCCAACCGCTGTCCTCGACCGCCCGCGCGAGCTCGGCGAGCCCGCGCGGGTCGCGTCCCGCGCCCACTGCCCCGACCGTCACCGAGAACTTCATGCCGGTGACGCTAACGGCGGGCGCCGACAATCAGGCGGTGTGGCCGCCGTCGATCGTCAGCTCCGTGCCGGTGACGTAGGCGCCGTGCGGTCCGGCCAGATAGGCGATCGCCGCGGCGACTTCGGCGGGCTTGCCGAAGCGGTCGAGGGTGAGATCGCCGATCTGAGCGGCCGCGTACGGGCCGTCGGCCGGGTTCATGTCGGTGTTGATCGGGCCGGGCTGGACGACGTTCGAGGTGATGCCGCGCGCCCCGAGCTCACGAGCCAGTCCCTTGCTCAGACCGACCACCGCTGCCTTGCTCATCGCGTACAGCGTCATCCCCGGGCTGGTCACACGCCCGGCCGCACAGCTGCCGAGGTGGATCACCCGCCCGCCGTCGGACAGCAGCGGTACGGCGGCCTGCGTGGCGGCGTACACCCCGCGGACGTTGACCGCGAGCACGCGATCGAGGTCGGTCAGCGTGAGCTCGGTGATCGGGCCGATCGCGCCGACGCCGGCGTTGTTCACCAGGACGTCGAGCCCGCCGAGCTGATCCGCGGCGCGGTGTACGCCGTCCGCGACCGCGACGGCGTCCGCGGCGTCGACCTCGAGGGCGAACGCTCGCCGGCCGAGTGCCTCGATCTCCTTCACCACCTGCGCGGCAGCGTCCGCGGAGCTGTTGTAGGTGAGCGCGACATCCGCGCCGCGCTCCGCCAGGGCGATCGCCGTGGCCGCCCCGATCCCGCGGCTGCCACCGGTGACGAGTGCCTTCTTGTCCAGTAGTTCGTTCATGTGGTCAAGTCCACCGGGGTGTGCGGACCGAAGCTGGCGGAAATCGGACCGCAGATCCTGGCGTCGTATTCTCGCGATGCCTCGATGTCGTAAAACCGCTAGAGACTGTCGGTGGCGGCAGGGATGCTGGAGCACGTGTATGAGTGCAGGGAGCGATGCATCCGGGCGGTCCAGTCGAAGGACGCGCGGTTCGACGGCTGGTTCTTCACCGCGGTTCTGACCACGAAGATCTACTGCCGGCCGAGCTGCCCGGTGGTGCCGCCGAAGGTCCAGAACATGCGGTTCTACCCGAGTGCCGCCGCCGCGCAGCAGGCCGGGTTCCGCGCCTGCAAGCGCTGCCGTCCGGACGCGAGCCCGGGATCGCCGGAGTGGAACGACCGCGCCGACCTGGTCGCCCGGGCGATGCGGTTGATCGCGGACGGCGTGGTCGACCGCGACGGCGTACCAGGACTGGCCACCCACCTCGGTTACAGCGTTCGCCAGGTGCAACGCCAGCTGCAGGCCGAGCTCGGCGCCGGGCCGCTCGCACTCGCGCGGGCTCAGCGTGCACAGACCGCTCGGCTGCTGATCGAGACCAGTGATCTGCAGATGGCCGATGTCGCGTTCGCCGCCGGGTTCTCCAGCGTGCGGACGTTCAACGAGACCGTGCAGGAGGTCTTCGCGCTCGCGCCGACCGAGCTGCGCCGCCGAGCCCGACGAGGTACGGCGACCACCGCGCCCGGCACGATCTCCCTCCGGCTGCCGTTCCGGGCACCGCTCACCCCGGACAACCTGTTCGGTCATCTGATCGCCACCGGCGTCCCGGGCGTGGAGGAGTGGCGCGACGGTCACTACCGTCGCACGCTCCGGCTCCCGCACGGCCATGGTGTGGTCGCGTTGCGGCCGATGCCGGACCACATCGCCTGCCAGCTCTCGCTGACCGACCAGCGTGACCTCGCGATCGCGATCAGCCGCTGCCGCCGGATGCTCGACCTCGACGCCGACCCGGTCGCCGTCGACGATCTGCTCAGCACGGATCCGGTGCTCGCACCGCTGATCGCCAAGGCGCCGGGTCGCCGGGTGCCGCACACGGTCGACGGCGAGGAGTTCGCCGTCCGGGCTGTGCTCGGTCAGCAGGTGTCGACGGCGGCGGCACGGACGCACGCACATCGGCTGGTCCTGCAGCACGGTGAGCCGATCGAGGACGCGGCCGGCGGGTTGACGCACCTGTTCCCGACGATGCAGGCGCTGGCCGGCCTCGACCCGGAGACGCTGGCGTTTCCGAAGTCCCGGCGTACGACGGTGACGACGTTGATCGCCACGCTGGCCGCCGGAGAGATCGACCTGGGAGCCGGTGCCGACTGGGACAAGGCCCGGGAGCAACTGAGCGCGCTGCCGGGGATCGGGCCGTGGACGGTGGAGTCCATCGCGATGCGCGCGCTCGGTGACCCGGATGCCTTCGTGGCCAGTGATCTGGGTGTCCGGTACGCCGCGCGTGACCTAGGATTGCCGGAAGCCCCCAAATCGTTGACCGACCACGCACGCGCGTGGCGGCCCTGGCGTGCGTACGCCGTCCAGTACCTGTGGGCTACCGGTGACCATCCGATCAACAAGATCCCGGAGTGAGTATGACCGAGCTGACCACCGACCGTCTCCTGCTGCGCCAGTGGCGCGAGTCCGACCGGGAGCCGTTCGCGGCGCTGAACGCGGACCCGGCGGTGATGGAGCACTTCCCGGCACCGCAGACGCGTGAGCAGAGCGATGCGCTGATCGACCGGAACATTCCCGAGATCGACGGCCGCGGCTGGGGTCTGTGGGCGCTCGAGGTGCGCGACACCGGTGAGTTCATCGGCTTCACCGGGCTGTCGGTGCCCAGCTTCGAGGAGCACTTCATGCCGGCCGTCGAGATCGGCTGGCGGCTGATGAAAGGGGCCTGGGGCAACGGTTATGCGACCGAGGCGGCCCGGGCGTCGCTGGAGCACGGCTTCGGCCCGGCCGGGCTGGACGAGATCGTCTCGTTCACCGCGACCACCAACGTGCCGTCGCAGCGGGTGATGCAGCGGATCGGGATGACCCACGACGAGGGCGGCGACTTCGACCACGTCCGCCTGCCGGCCGGCCACCGGCTGCAGCGGCACGTCCTCTACCGGATCAACCGTGCGCAGTGGGAGTCGACGCGGTGACGTACGCCGTGCTGGACAGCCCACTCGGCCCGCTCACGCTGGTGGCGACCGAGGCCGATGAGCTGGCCGGGCTCTACATGACCGAGCACCGGCATCGTCCGCCGATGGAGACCTTCGGCCATCGCGACGACTCCGTCCTGCCCGCGGTCGCCGAGCAACTGACCGAGTACTTCGAGCACGGCCGGACGGCGTTCGACGTACCGCTGCACCTGGCCGGGACGCCGTTCCAGCAGCGGGTCTGGACGGCACTCCAGGACATCCCGTACGGCGAGACCACGACGTACGGCGAGCTGGCCCGGACGCTCGGCCTCGTGCCGGGCGCGTCCCGGGCGGTCGGCCTGGCCAACGGCAAGAACCCGGTCAGCATCATCGTTCCCTGCCACCGCGTCGTCGGCTCCACCGGCAGCCTGACCGGGTACGGCGGCGGCCTCGAACGCAAACAGGCCCTCCTCGACCACGAACGCGGCGACGCCCTCTTCTGAACAAAGTGCTCACTCGATGAGCACTTATCCGGCGCATGCTGGGGTCATGAACGATGACGAGGCCCTGATGTGTGGATCCGCGGTCGAGTGGCGGGACTGGCTGGCGGCGAACGGGCGGAGTGAGCGGTCGGTCTGGCTGGTCGTGCACCGCGACGCCGGCGTGGACCTCGCGAGTGCGGTCGAGCATGCGCTGTGCTTCGGGTGGATCGACAGCAAGACGCTGAAGCGGGACGACCGCAGCACCTACCAGTGCTTCACGCCTCGCAACCCGCGGAGCACCTGGAGCAAGGTCAACCGCGAACGCGTCGAGCGCCTGACCGCCTCGGGCTTGATGGAGGCGCCCGGTCAGGAGCTGATCGACCACGCCCGCCGCACCGGCACCTGGGACCTCCTCGCCGACGCCCAGAACCTGATCGTCCCCGCCGACCTCGCCACCGCGCTAGCCGCCAACTCTCCAGCAGACAAGCACTTCCAGTCCTTCCCGCCGTCTGCCCGGAGAACAATCCTCGAGTGGATCACGCTGGCCAAGCGCCCGGAAACCCGGGTCGGCCGGATCGAGCAGACGGTCGTCGAGGCCGCCGCGAACCGCCGCGCCCGCTGACCTACAGCACTGGTTCCTCCACCCGCTCAGGAGTCGGTGTGCTCTTGCGCGCGGTCAGGCGGCGGGCGAGCGGTTCGGTGTAGCGGGCGGCGATGGGGCCGAGGATGACGAGGATCAGTACGTACGCCGTCGCCAGCGGACCCAGCTTCGGCTCGACGCCGACCGCGAGCCCGGCGATCACGATGGAGAACTCGCCGCGGGCGACGAGCGTCCCGCCGGCTCGCCAGCGGCCCGCGGACCTGATGCCGGCCCGGCGGGCGGCGTACCACCCGGTGGCGATCTTCGTGAGTGCCGTGAGTACGGCGAGACCGAGCGCGATCGCGAGCACCGGCGGGATCTTGGCCGGGTCGGTGCTCAACCCGAAGAACACGAAGAAGACCGCGGCGAACAGGTCCCGGAGCGGGCTGAGCAGGTTCCGCGCGCCGTGCGCGACCTCGCCCGACAACGCGATCCCGACCAGGAACGCGCCGACCGCCGCCGACACCTGCAGCTTCTGCGCGAGCCCGGCCACGAGCAGCGTCAGCCCGAGCACGACGAGCAGCAACATCTCCGGGTTGTCCGAGGACACCGCCCGGCTGATCACCCGTCCGTAGCGCAAGGCAACGAAGAGAACCACACTGACCGTGCCGAGCGAGATCAGCAGCGTCACGCTGCCGCCGGCCAGTCCCGCACCGGCGAGCAACGCCGTCAGGATCGGCAGGTAGACCGCCATCGACAGATCCTCGAGGACCAGGATCCCCAGCACCACCGGGGTCTCCCGGTTTCCGAGCCGGCCGAGATCGCCGACCACCTTCGCGATCACGCCCGACGACGAGATCCAGGTGACACCGGCCAGCGCGACCGCGGCGACCGGACCCCAGCCGAGCAGCAGCGCGACGGCGGCACCGGGTACGGCGTTCAGCACGAAGTCGACCGCACCGGACACGTACTGCGTCTTCAGCGTGCCGACCAGATCCGACGCGGTGTACTCCAGACCGAGCAGCAACAGCAGCAGGATCACGCCGATCTCGGCGCCGGTGGCAACGAACTCCTCACTGGCTGCCAACGGCAACAATCCGCCGTGCCCGAAGGCGAGCCCGGCGAGCAGGTAGAGCGGGATGGGGGAGAAGCCGAGCCGGCCGGCGATCCGCCCGAGGATGCCGAGGACAAGGATGACCGCGCCGAGCTCGATCAGCAGGGCGGTGATGTTCTCGTGCATCGGTCACCCTCCCGCGATCAGGTCGGTGACAGCGTCCACGCCCTCGCGGGTGCCGACCACGACGAGCGTGTCGCCGGTCGCGAACCGGAAGTCCGGCGTCGGCGACGGGGTCGCGCCGAGCCGCCGCAGCACCGCGACGATCGACGCCCCGGTCCGGCTGCGGGCCTGGGTGTCCCCGAGCGTGCGACCGGAGTACGGCGACTTGGCGGTGATCGGGATGTGCTCGGTGACCAGGTCGATCTCGAGCTCGCCGCGGACCGGGTCGAGCGGCGCCGGGATCAGCAGCTGGGCCAGCGCGGCCGCCTCACCGGGATCGAGCGGGACCGAGTCCTTGCAGTTGTCGTCGTCGTCGGGATCGTGGAAGCCGAGGAAGCGCCGGCCGTCGTTGTGCACCACCACCGAGACGTGCTTGCCGCCGTCGGTGATCAGGTCGTACCGGGTCCCGATGCCGGGCAGTGTCGTCCTGGTCGGGTGGGCCTGCTGGTCCATGATTCCTCGCTCCGCGATAGCTGGCGTCTGCAACCATTCTCCCAAACTCCCCACCAGCAGTCCGACCGCCGACTGTGAGATGGCACCCTTCCCCTCCTCTTCTTTCTTCTCCCTTCCCCGGTCCACCAGTGGGCTGCTGTGATCTGTACTGCACCTTGATGCACTGAAACGAGTTGCATAGGTACTGTGTCGGCCATGGCGTTGGAGCACGCGATCCTGGTGGCGCTGAGCGAGCGGGCCGGCTCCGGGTACGAGTTGGCCCGGCGGTTCGACCGGTCGATCGGCTACTTCTGGCCGGCCACGCACCAGCAGATCTACCGGGTGCTGCGCCGGATGGACGAGGCGGGCTGGGTCACGCACACCGAGATCGCCCAGGAGGGCCGCCCGGACAAGAAGGTCTACCGGGTGTCCGCGGCCGGCCGGGCCGAGCTCACCCGGTGGCTGGCCGAGCCGGCCGACCCCGCCGTACTGCGGGACGGGCTCGGCGTGAAGCTCCGGGGTGCCTCGCTCGGCGATCCAGGCGTCGTACTGCGGGAAGTCGAGCGGCACCGGGCCGAGCACGCAACCAGGCTCGAGGTGTACCGGGGGATCCAGCGCCGGGACTTCCCGAAGCCGGCCAAGCTGCACGACCGCGACCTGCATCAGTACCTCGTGCTTCGCGGCGGGATCCGGGCCGAGGAGTCGTTCGTGGAGTGGTGTGACGAAGTGATCGAAGCCCTGCGGAAGGACCACCGATGACCGCCTACCCGCATGTCACCGCGCCCTTGGACCTCGGTCATGTCGTGCTGCCCAACCGGGTGATCATGGGCTCGATGCACACCGGACTCGAGGACCGGCTGAAGGATCTGCCCAAGCTGGCGGCCTACTTCGCGGAGCGGGCGCGCGGCGGTGTCGGCCTGATGGTGACCGGCGGCTATGCCCCGAACCGCACCGGCTGGCTCACGCCCTTCGGATCCAAACTCACCAGCCGTCGCCAGGCCCGCAAGCATCGCCTGCTCACCGACGCCGTCCACGCCGAGGGCGGCCGGATCGCATTACAGATCCTGCACGCCGGCCGCTACTCCTACCACCCCTTCAGCGTCTCCGCGTCAGCCATCAAGGCCCCGATCAACCCCTTCAAGCCCCGAGCGCTCACGGACCGCGGCGTCCGCCGCCAGATCAAGGCGTACGTCGACTGCGCGGCGCTCGCCCGTGAGGCCGGGTACGACGGTGTCGAGATCATGGGCTCCGAGGGGTACTTCATCAACCAGTTCCTGTCCGAGCGCACCAACAAGCGCACCGACCGCTGGGGCGGCAGCCCGGAGAACCGCCGCCGGATCGCGGTCGAGATCGTCCGCCGGACCCGCGAACGCGTCGGCGCGGGCTTCCTGATCATCTACCGCCTCTCGATGGCCGACCTGGTCGAAGGCGGCCAGAGCTGGGACGACGTGGTTGCGCTGGGCAAGGAGATCGAGGCGGCCGGCGCGTCGATCATCAACACCGGCATCGGCTGGCACGAGGCCCGGGTGCCGACGATCGTGACGTCCGTGCCGCGCGCGGCGTTCACCAGCGTGACGGCCGCGTTCAAGCCGCACGTCAGCATCCCGGTGGTCACCTCGAACCGGATCAACCTGCCCCAGGTCGCCGAGGAGGTCCTGGCGCGCGGTGACGCCGACCTGATCAGCATGGCGCGCCCGTTCCTGGCCGATCCGGATTGGGTGATCAAGGCAACGACCGATCGGGCCGACGAGATCAACGTGTGCATCGCCTGCAACCAGGCCTGCCTGGATCACGTGTTCGCCAAGCGGAAGGCCAGCTGCATGGTCAACCCGCGGGCGGCCCGCGAGACCGAGCTCCAGTTGCTGCCGACGCGTCGTACCAAGGACATCGCGGTGGTGGGTGCCGGACCGGCCGGGCTGGCGGCGGCGGTGACGGCGGCCGAGCGTGGGCACCGGGTCGAACTGTTCGAAGCCGACGCGGAGATCGGTGGGCAGTTCGGGATCGCGCAACGGATCCCCGGCAAGGAGGAGTTCGCCGAGACGATCCGGTACTACCGGCGACGGCTCGAGCTGACCGGCGTGAAACTGCACCTCGGCCGCCGCGCGACCGTCGAGGACCTGGCCGGCTTCGACGAGATCGTGCTCGCGACCGGCGTCGTACCCCGGATCCCGGCGATCCCCGGCATCGACCACCCCAAGGTCCTGTCGTACGTCGAAGCCGTCCGCGACCGCAAGCCCGTCGGGGCCACGGTCGCGGTGATCGGCGCCGGCGGGATCGGTGTGGATGTCAGCGAGTTCCTGACCACCGCGGCGTCGCCCGCGCTCGATCTGGCCGCGTGGAAGGCCGAGTGGGGTGTCGCGGATCCGACCGTCACGCCCGGCGGACTGACCAAGCCCCAGCCGGAGCCTTCGCCGCGGAAGGTGTATCTGCTGCAGCGCAAGGCCGGGAAGATCGGTGCCGGCCTGGGGAAGACCACCGGGTGGGTGCATCGCGCCGCGCTGAAGAGCAAGCAGGTCGAGCAGCTCCGGGGTGTCAACTACGAGCGCATCGACGACGACGGCCTGCACCTGAGCTTCGGCCCGCAGCGCGAGAATCCGCGCGTCCTCGCCGTCGACACGATCGTGGTCTGCGCCGGCCAGGAACCGGTCCGCGACCTGGCCGACGCGCTGCGGGCGACCGGCCGACCGGTCCATCTGATCGGCGGTGCCGACGTCGCCGCCGAGCTCGACGCCAAGCGAGCCATCGACCAGGCCACTCGCTTGGCCCTCACCCTCTGACTCAGACGCAGCGGACGGCCTTCTTGCCGTTGGGGGCGATGGCGAACCAGACGTTCCCCACGCCGTACCCGGCGGTCTGGCCGAGCTTCTTGTCCAGGTGGAAGTAGTACAGCGGCCAGCCGTTCAGCGTGACCTGCTTGCCCTCCGGACGGTCGATCGTCCCGACCGACGCGCGGTTGATCCTGGTGCTCAGGATCTTCACGCCCTTCGCGCCGGCCAGCACCGGCTCCCACGTCTTCGCGCACGCACCGAGGCACGACGTACGCGAGGGCTTGGGGGAGTCGTTGTCGAAGCGGTAGATCGTCCGGCCTGCCTGATTGGTGACGAACGGCATGAACCCGTCGACCTCGTTGACCGTCAGCGTCTGCACATCTTTCTGCACCGGTGCGGTGGGCTGGGTCTTCGTCGACTTCGCCTTGCCACCCTGCGGGTTGACGGCGAACCAGAGTCCCTTGAACCCCTGGCCGGCCAGCTCGCCCAGCCTGAGGTCGTCCTTGAAGTAGTACAGCGGCCAGCCCTTCAACGTGACCTGTTGGCCTTCGGCACGGTCGATCGTGCTGAGCTCGCGCTCGTCGATGCCGCCACCGTCGACCACCACACCGGACCCGGCCAGTACCGGCTCCCACAACTTCAGGCACGCGTCGGCACAGGTCGACTTGGACGGGTTCGCGGAGTCGTTGTCGAACCTGTACACGGTGCGGCCGGTCGCGCTGGTCACGATCGGCGTCAGGCCCGGCACCTGCTGGACCTTGAGCACCTTCTGCTCCTCGTCCTGTTTGATGCCTTGGGCAGCATTCGCCGGTTTGCCGTTGTTTTGCGGGGCTTCCTGAGCTGCGGGCGCCGGTGCCTTGTCCCCGTCATCGCGTCCGAGGAGCGACGCGCCGCAGGCTGACAGCGAGACAACAGTGGCAAGAGCCATCACGGTGGCGGCAAGGGTCTTCTTCATGAGGTCCTCCGGGGCGTGCGGTGTGATCTCTTGTTTCGCGGGCACACGTGCGCTCTTCGGGATCGGTTCACTTCAGGTCGGGCGCACTAGGGAGTGCCCTAGTGCGCGCTGGCCTCGGAGGGGCAGTGCAGTGCACCGTGTACGGCGTACGCGCACTAGTTGATGAGGAGTGAGCCATGAAGACTGTTCTGATCTCCGGGGCCGGGATCGCCGGGCCGGCGCTGGCGTTCTGGTTGCGGCGGCACGGTTTCGCGCCGACGATCGTCGAGATCGCGCCCGCCCCACGGCCCGGGGGGCAGACCGTGGACCTGCGTGGGATCTCGCGGGTCGTGGCCGACCGGATGGGCCTGCTGCCCGCGATCGCCGAACGGCAGTTGCACGAGCGCGGCCTCGAGTACGTCCGGGCGAACGGGCGCCGGGCCGCCGCGATGCCGGCCGAACTGCTCGACGGCGCCGGTCCGGTCGCCGAGATCGAGATCCTCCGCGGCGACCTGGCCGGGATCCTGGCCGACGCGACGACCGGCGTCGAGTACCTGTACGGCGACTCGGTCATCGCGCTGGACCAGGAGTCGAGCGGCGTGCGGGTGACCTTCGCGGGCGGGACCCGGCGACGGTTCGACCTGGTGGTCGGGGCCGACGGCGTGCACTCGCGGACCCGGCGGCTCGCGTTCGGGCCGGAGGAGCAGTTCGTGCGGCACCTCGGCGGCTACACGTCGTACTTCACCGTCGATGCGCCGGAGCCGCTGAACCACTGGATGAAGATCTACTCGGCGCCCCGAGGCCGGTGGGTCGGACTGCGGCCGGATCACGACTCTGGCGTCGCGAAGGCCCTGCTGAGCTTCCGCTCACCGGTCATCAGCTACGACCGGCACGACATTGCCGCGCAAAAGGCTTTGCTGGCCGATCGGTTCAGGGGACTCGGCTGGCACACCGAGCGCATCCTCGCCGGTCTCCGCGACGCGGACGACTTCTACCTCGACAGCATCAGCCGCGTCGTCGTCCCCGAGTGGTCGCGCGGCCGGGTCGCGCTGGTCGGGGACGCCGGGTACTGCGGCTCACCGCTGGCCGGCCACGGTACGGCGCTGTCCCTCGTCGGTGCGTACGTCCTCGCGGGGGAGCTGGCCGCCGCGGACGGCGATCACGTCCGCGCGTTCCCGGCGTACCAGGCCCGGATGCAGGCGTACATCGAGCAGCGGATGGAACTGCCGCCCGGTGGCATCACGATGGCGATGCCGATGACCGCCCTCGGCATCCGGCTGCGCGACACCTCGACCCGGCTGATGACGTCCCGCCCGTTCGCCGGCCTGCTGGCGAAGATGGCGATCGGGCAGCCGGATGCGATCGACCTGCCGGACTACTCAGTCGAGCGGGGAGACCCAGTCCGGGTTGCGGCCGAGGAGGCCGAGTAGCTGGTCGAAGTCGGGGGCGTCGCCGGGCACCTTGACGCTGCGCTCGAACGCCGCGCCCGGGCCGCGGGCGGCGTCGGTGTCCGGGATCCGGCGGGCCAGCCCCAGCGCCATCTCGACCATGTCCGGCGGGGCCTCGAACGAGACGTCGATGGCCCGGGCCAGGTCCCAGGCGTGCACGACGCAGTCGAGCTGGTGGAAGGTCAGCGCGATCCGGCGCGGGAACGAGCCGAACTCGCGGACCTCCATCAGCCGATCCAGCGCGCCGCCGTCGGCGAACGCGTCCGCGACCTGCACGTTGGACCGCCGGTACGCGCCGGCCGGGTTGTCACCGAGCCGGCCGCCGTTCCAGGTCTGGGTCGGCGCCGTACCGTTCACCGCGGCGGCCGCGAAGCCCTCGTTCTCACTGACGATGTGGCGGAGCAGGCCACGGACGGTCCAGTCCGGGCACGGCGTGGGGAACCACAGCTGCTCGGATCGCACCTGCATGACCACCTCACCGAGCACCGCGCCGGCTCGCCGATCCAGATCCCGGATGTCCATCCGCGCTCCTCCCGTAGCCCGCCAGCCTGCCGCCTCAGCGAGCATAGGCTGCTCGAAGGTGATTCGGCAGGAACCCCGGCGAGCACAAGGGACAACCCGCGCGGGGCTGCGGACCGCCCGCGGGTGCGGGCGGTGAGGCCGGCGGTGGTGGTCAGGCGGATCCGGCGGCGGCTGCTTTGGCGGCCTTCTTGAAGGAGCGGACCTCGCCGAGGGACGCGGCGTCGGTGACGTCGGCGATCGAGCGGCGGGAGCCGCGGTCGCCGTAGCTGCCGGCCGCCGCGCGCCAGCCCTTGGGCTCGACGCCGCGCTGCTTGCCGAGCAGCGCGAGGAAGATCTTGGCCTTCTGCTCGCCGAATCCCGGGAGCGCCTTGAGCCGCTTCAGCACCTCGGGACCGTCCGGCTTCGGGCGCCCGGCGGTCCAGATGTTGGTGGTGTCACCGTCGTAGTTCTCGATGATGTGCTGGGCGAGCGCGTGCACCCGCCGGGCCATCGATCCGCCGTACCGGTGGATGGCCGGCGGGGTGACGCAGAGCTCGACGAAGGTGTCGAGGTCGGTGGCGGCGATCTTGTGCAGGTCGAAGCCGTCCATCCGGTTGGCGATCTTCAGCGGACCCGAGAACGCGTGTTCCATCGGGTACTGCTGGTCCAGCAGCATCCCGACGAGCAGGGCGAACGGGTCGTCGTTGAGCAACTTGTCGGCGTCCGGGTTGCCGGTGAGGTGCAGTTCGCGCAGCATGGCGCCCATCTTGACACGAAGTCAGCGGGCCGGGACCCGGGTCCGCCACAACAGATAGACGAAGTACGGCGCCCCGATCAGCGCGGTCAGGAGTCCGGCCGGGATCTGCGCCGGAGCCAGCAGGGTCCGGCCGAGGCTGTCCGCGAGGCTGACCAGGATCGCGCCGAGCAGCGCCGCGACCGGCAGGATCCGGGCATGCCGTCCGCCGACCAGCGCGCGGGCCGCGTGCGGTGCGACCAGTCCGACGAAGCCGACCACGCCGATCGCGGAGACGGCGGCCGCCGTCAGCAAGGCGGCACAGACCAGCGCGGCCAGCCGCGTCCGCTCGAGGCGTACGCCGAGGATCCGCGGTACGTCGTCGTCGAGCGCGAGCAGGTCGAGTTCACGCCGGGCATGGACGATCAGCGGGGTGAGCACGAGCAGCGCGATCGCGACCGGCGCGACCTGGGGCAGCGTCCGTCCGTAGGTGCTCCCGGACAGCCAGGTCATCGCCAGGCTGAGGTTCCACGGGTCGGTCGCGACGATCAGCAACGTGATGATCGCGGTGGCCGCGGACGAGACTCCGACGCCGATCAGCACCAGCCGGTCCGAGCTCAGACCGCCTCGCCAGGACACGACGTAGACCACCGCGAAGGTGACCAGCGCGGCGAACGCGGCCATGCCGGACAGCAGCCAGATGCTTGCCGACGGCAATAGGATGAGCGTGGCGACGGCACCGACCCCGGCGCCGCCGGTGATTCCGAGGATTCCCGGCTCGGCGAGCGGGTTGCGGCACACCGCCTGCACCGTCGTACCCGCGATCGCGAGCGCCGCGCCGCACAGCACGGCGGACACGACCCGGGGGAAGCGCTGGTCGAGGACGTAGGTGATCGCACGGCCCGAGCGGCCGTTGATCCAGTTGACGACATCGCCCGTACGGAGGAACGCGTCACCGGCCAGCATCGCCGCGACGGCGGCGACGGCCAGCAGGACGACGAGCGCGGCCGTGACGATCCAGAACGTACGGCGGCTGCGCAGGCCCGAGCTCGCACCGCCGGGGGATCGGCTCGGACCGGAGTCCCGGAAGCGCCGGGCGAGCCAGATCAGAACGACCGCGCCGACCACCATCGTCATGATGCCGGTCGGGATCTCGACGCCGGCCTGGCCGCCGAAGGCCGCCCGCAGCACGACGTCGGACGCGAGGACGATCAGTACGCCGGCCAGCCCGGACAGCGGGAGCAGCACGCGGTGCCGGAGGAGTCCCGGGACCAGGGGAGCGACCAGGCGGACGAGGACCGGTGCGACCAGACCGACGAAGCCGACCGGTCCGGCGACCGTGACCGCGGCCGCGGACAGCAGCACCGTGATCAGGGTGATCAGTACGCGGACCCGCCGTACGTTCACGCCGAGCACCGACGCGGTGTCGTCGCCGAGGGCAAGGATGTCGAGCTTCGAGGCCAGCAGCAGGGCGGCGACGATGCCGATGGCAACGATGGGGGCCATCTGGGTGACCGCGTGCAGGTCGGTCTGGACCAGCGTGCCTGCACCCCAGGCGAATGTGCCGATCGTCTCCTCGCGGTACAGCAACAGCAGCAACGTGGTCACGCCGGCCAGCGCCATCGCGACGGCCGAGCCGGCCAGGATCAGCCGGGTCGGTCCGGACGAGCCGCCCGCGGACAACGCCAGTACCAGAACAGCAGCCGCCAGCCCGCCGAGGAAGGCAACTCCTCCGGCCGGAAGCACGGGCAACGGGATCCCGAACGCGGCCACCACCACGACCGCCAGGTACGCCCCAGCATTGACCCCCAACGTGTCGGGCGAGGCGAGCGGGTTGCGGGCCAGCGACTGCAGACCGGCACCGGCCACCCCGAGCGCCACACCGACGAGTACGCCGGCCAGCAGTCGAGGCAACCGCGATGCGACGAGAACGTTGGCCGCGTCGTCGGACCCGTGCCCGACGAGCAGCCGGAGCAGGTCCCCGGCGTTCACCGACGACGTGCCCTGCGTGAGATGAACCCCGGCCAGCACGACAACCGCGATCGCCGCAAGCAAGAACACCCCAGCAACCCGAACCCGCCGCACCGACTGCTGGACGACAGCAGCCGGAGCGGTGGTGACCTGGGTCAAGAGGTGACTGCCTGGACGGCGGCGTCGATGTATTGCTCGGTGGACTTGGGGCCGCCGAACATCCAGATGCCGTCGGGGAGCCGGTGCACGTTGCCGCTCTTCACGAACGGCAGGTTCTTCCAGATCGCGTTCCCGGCCAGGTCACCGCCGAACACGTCACCGCCGTCGTTCTTGTTCGCGATGTAGAGGAAGCTTCCGTCCTTGAGCTTGGTCAGCCCCTCGAGGTCGGTCTGCGCCAGCCCGTAGTCCTTGTCACCGGCCCCGGCCCAGCCGTTCTTCAGCCCCAGCTCGGTGGTGACCGCGCCGAGCAGCGACCCGGTGGTGTACATCCGGATCGAGATCGTGCTGCCCTGCTTGTAGCCGTCGGCCATCGTGAAGCCCTGCCCGGCCTTGCCGGCGTCGCTGATCTTCTGCTTGCCCTCGGCAAGCGCCTTGTCGAAGTCGGCGTTGATCTGCCGGGCCTCGTCCGCCTTGCCGACCGCCGAGCCGATCAGCTCGAGGTTGGTCTTCATCTGCGGGATCGCGTTGGCCGCGTCCGCGCCGCGGATCACCAGCACCGGTGCGGCCTTCTCGATCTGCGCGATCGTGTTCGCCGCCTCGTCGGTGGTGGTGACGACCAGGTCCGGGTTGAGCGCGACGATCGCGTCGACGCTGGCCTCACCCCGGGTGCCGACGTCCTTGACCGACGGGTCGAGCTCGGCCGCGGTGACCCAGTTCGTGTAGCCCTTGGTGTCGGCGACGCCGACCGGCATCACGCCGAGGCTGACCAGGTTCTCGGCCGCGCCCCACTCCAGCGCGACCACCTTGGTCGCCGGCGCCTTCAGGTCGACCGTCTTGTTCCGCGCGTCGGTCAGCGACACCGGCTGGGCGGCGGCCTGGCTGGTGTTGTCGGACGCGGCGGGCTCACTGGTTCCGCACGCCGTCAGCGCGAACAGGGCGGCAGCGATCAGGGCAGTGGTTCGTCTCATCAGATGACCTCAGATTGTCGTGGCGCGGGACAGGTGTTTGCCGATCGGGCGGGTGGTGACCAGGCCGGTGGCCGGGTCGGTGCCGACCTCGATGGGGATGCCGTAGGTCTCGGTCAGGGCGTCGGCACGCAGGACCTCCTCCGGCGTCCCGGTCGCACGCACTCGCCCCTGATCGAGTAGTGCGATCCGGTCCGCCACCGCGGCGGCCTGGTTCAGGTCGTGCAGGACCACGCCGACGGCCACCCCGTGCTCGTCGGCGAGTTCCCGCATCAGGTCGAGGATCTCGATCTGGTACCGCAGGTCGAGGAACGTGGTCGGCTCGTCGAGCAGCAGTACGCCGGTGTCCTGGGCCAGGCAGGTCGCCAGCCAGACGCGCTGCAGTTCGCCGCCGGACAGTTCGTCGACGGCGCGGTCGGCCATCGAGGTCACGCCGGTGACCTCCATCGCGTGATCGATCGCCCGGGGGCCGTCCGCGTCGTCGTTGCGCCAGCGGCTGCGATGCGGGTGACGCCCGTACCCGACGACGTCGCGGACGCTGACCCCGTTGGGCGTCGGTCGCGACTGGGAGAGCAGCGTGACCTTGCGCGCGAACTCCTTCGCCGACAGGTCGAGGGCGTTGCCGCCGTCGGGGAACGTGATCCGGCCGGCGTCGGGGTGATGGAGGCGGGCGAGCGCGCGCAGCAGCGTCGACTTGCCGCTGCCGTTGGGTCCCACCAGCGCGGTCACACTGGCCGCCTCGATCCGCAACGAGGCGCCGTCGACCACGCGCCGGCCGTGATACCCGAGCTGGAGGTCGTCGCCCGTCAGCCCCACCGATTCCTGCATGGGCAGAGGATAGCCTTACCTAACCTGACCTGTCAGGCGCAGGATGTTGAACTAGTGCGCGTACGATGTATGCGTACTAGCTCGGGAGGGTTGATGGGCGAGGCGCCGTACCAGCTGATCGCGGCCGAGATCCGGCGCCGGATCGAGGCGGGGGAGCTGCGGCCGGGGGACCGGGTGCCGTCGACGCGGGCGCTCGTCCGCGACTTCGGGGTGGCGATGGCGACCGCGACGAAGGCGTTGCAGGCGCTGCAGCAGGAGGGGCTCGTGCACCCGAGCCCGGGCGTCGGGACCGTGGTCGGTCCGCCGCCGCGCGCCACCCGGGCCGGTGCTGTCCCGCAGCGCGCGGCGCAGCTGGACGGCGGCGGGCTGGATCTGCAGCGGGCCGAGGTTGTCCGGATGGGCATCGCGATCGCGGACGCCGAAGGGCTCGGCGCGTTGTCGATGCGGCGGATCGCGGCCGAGCTCGGGGTGTCGACGATGGCGCTGTACCGCTACGTCGGTGGCAAGGACGCGCTCGTCCTGCAGATGGTCGACACCGCGATCGCGGAGTACCCACTGCCGCGCAAGCGGGCGGCCGGTTGGCGGGACGTGGTCGCGACGGTGGCGCGGTCGCAGTGGGCGGCGTACCGGGCGCATCTGTGGCTGGCGAGCGCGATCAGCCTCGGCCGGCCGCAGCTCCTGCCGAACCTGCTCCCGCACACCGACGCCGTCCTGCGCGCGCTCGGCCGGGTCGACAAGACCGACGCGCTGTACGCCGCCATCAGCGTGTTCGCGTACGTCCGCGGGGTCGCGCTGGCGATGGAGTCCGAGGCGCACGCCGAGCAGGACACCGGGCTGACCGCGGACGAATGGGTCGAGCGGCAGGGCGACCAGCTGGCCGCGCTCGTCACCGCCGGGAACCTGACCGGGTTCCGCGACCTGCTCGCGGACGACTTCGACTTCGACTACGACCTGGACCGACTGTTCGAGTTCGGTCTCGAACTGATCCTGGACGGCCTGGAAAGACGCTTCACGCGGCTACGCTGAGTGCCGAGGGGGTCGACCGAGGCGGAGGTGGCGATGGAGCCGGTGTTCGCGCCTGACGTGCCGGCCGGCGTACGGCGGTTGTACGAACGCCGGCCCGAGTTGTTCGTCCCGGCCGACGCGCCGCGGCCGAAGCGGGAGACCTCCTGGTCGGTCGCGCCGGGCAACACCTTCGGCACGCTGCTGGTGTGGATCGCGGTCTGCGTCGGCGGGTGGATCCTGGCGCTGATCATCATGGCGGCGACGCTGCCGGCCGAGGTCGCCGCGTGGGCCGCGCTGGCGCTGGCCGGGATCGCGGTGGTGGCGACCGCCGGGATCCTGGCGAAGTCGATGCTGGAGGACGGCGGGCACAAGGCGGTCCGGTTGCAGCACGGCAAGTACCTGCTGCCCGCGGACTTCGACGACGACGCGGCGCGGCTGCTCGGCCGGGCCCAGCGCGCGGTCAAAACGGTGCTCGAGGCAACAGTCACCCGGCGCGGGCTGCTGGACGACGTGAAGAACGAGCTGGTGCTGCCCGAGCAGCTCTGGGACATCGCTGTCGTGCTGCGGGAACAGACCGCGTTGCGGGCCCGGCAGCGGGACGTGGCGCGGGGGATGGCGACCGCCGAGCTGGAGGCCGTCCTCGGGCCACAGCGGCGGGCGCTCGCGCTCTCCGTGGACGCGATCAAACGCAAGGTCGATCTGCTCGTGCGGTACGCCGACCGGGTCCGCTCCGCCGACGCTGCCCTGCGCGCCGAGGCGGCGCTGGAGGACGGCGACCGCTACCTCGAGCTCCTCGCCCGCACCGAGCCGGCCGGCGACACCTCAGTCGTCCAAGGCTTCACCGACGAAGCCACCGCCCTCAAAGAAACCCTCACCCGAACCATCAACGCCGCCCGAGACGCGGGCCGCACCCTCGCCCTCCCGGAGTAAGAGGCGGGCCCGGCCGGGGGTGGGGTGGGCGGCTGCACACTCGCCCTCCCGGAGGAGGTGCCCGGTCCTGCGGGCCCGGCGGGGTGGGGTGGGCGGCGGAACACTCGTCCTCCTGGGCTACCTGCCGGCGAGGAGGGTGGTTTCTTCTTCGGGGGTTAGGCCGAAGCCGAGGTCGGGTTCGCCGCGGGTCTGGTCCCAGGTGCGGAGGTCGGCGATGGTCTGGCGGACCGGGGTGACCGGCAGGCCGGCGGCTCGTGCCTTGGCCGGGTTGCGTCGCCGCTCGCCCCACTCGGTCTCGGGTTCCACCAACGGGAAACGCGGCGGTACGGCGTCCGTCGGCACCGGCACCAACTCGACCGTGGTGCCACCCAGCTCGGCCGAGATCTCGATCAGCTCGGCGATCGTGGTGAACGGACCGACCGCGTTGAACGCACCCGACCGCTCATCCGTGATCAGCTGGACGATGAGCCGCCCGAGGTCCCGGCTGTCCGTCAGCTGCAGCGGCTGCTCCGGCTTCGTCGGCAACGCGACCCGGCCACCCCGGGCGCCACGTCGTACCCAGTAGAGGACGGTGCTCGCCGTGTCACCGGGACCCGTCACCCGTCCCGGGCGGACGATCGTCGCGCGGTCGCCGTACCGCTTGAGGATGTCGTCCTCGCAGGCGACCTTGCAGGGGCCGTAGGTCTCGTTCGTGAGGACGTCGGCGGCGCGCATCGGCGGGCGCCGGGCTGCGGTCTCGTCGGTGCCCGCCGGCAGATCGCGCACGTAGACCGCGTGGCTCGAGATGAACACGTACCGCCCGACCCGATCGCCGAGCACATCCATCGCCTCGTCGACCTGCTTGGTCTGGTACCCGCTCAGATCGACGACGGCATCCCACTCACCGGTCCGCAGCGCGTCGTAGTCGCCGGTGTCCCGGTCCCCGACCAGCTGCGTCACCTCCGGCGGCAGGTCGGTCCCAGACTTGCCCCGACTGAAGGACGCAACCTCGGCGCCATGTGCCAGTGCATCGGCCATCGCCGCGCGCCCGACAAACCCGTTCCCACCCAGCATCAGAATCCGCACAACCATCCAACCTATCCCTGGGCAGTCGACCGCCGCGACCGGATTAGGCTGCGGCCATGAACGAGCGAAGCGAGTTCATCAGAGAGCACAGCCGAAATCGCGCCTCATCGGCGCCCGGAGCTAAGCGAGGACGTCGATGAGCTTCACCGTGGTGGTTGCCGGCGGCACTGGGGCACTGGGCGTCGCGGTGACCGCCGAGTTCGTGCGGGCCGGTTGGCGCGTCGTCGTTCCCGGGCGCAGCGAGGACTCCCTCGCCCGGCTCGGCACCGATCCGGCGCTGAACCCGGTGATCGCGGACCCGTTCGACCCGGCCGGTACGGCGGACGTCGTCGCGCTGGCCACCTCCGACGAGAACGCGCCGCTGACCGCGCTGGTGAACCTGGTCGGCGGCTTCGCCTCCGGCGCGCGGGTGCACGAGACCCCGATCGAGGACTTCGAGGAACAACTCCGGCTCAACCTGCGCCCGACGTACCTGATCACTCAGGGGGTGCTGCCGCACCTGCTCGCCGCCGGCGGTGGAGCGATCGTGTGTACGTCGAGTGGCGCGGCGCAGCGCCCGTTCTCCGGGGCGGCCGGGTACATCACCGCGAAGGCCGGCGTGATCGCGTTCGCCGACGCCCTGCACGCGGAGTACGCACGCGATCGCATCCGGGTGAACACCATCCTCCCCGGCACCATCGACACCCCGGCCAACCGGTCCGCGATGCCGAAGGCCGACACCACCAGATGGACCCCGCCCGAGCGGATCGCCACCGTGATCCGGACCCTGGTCGAGGTCGACGGCTTCGCGGGTGCCCATCTGTCCGTATGACAACCGATTGACCCTGTAACACGTCTGAGGAGGTACAGGTGCGGGTACTTGACGCACACTGGATCTGGGGACGGCGACAGGGGAGCCATGGGGAGAACTGCGCGCGCGGCAGCCAAGCGACCACGGTCGATGCCGAAGCTGCTGAGTCTGACGCTCCTGGGCGCACTGTTGCCGGGACTCGGACTGATCGTCGGCGGGCGCCGGCGGATCGGTGCGTTCATCCTCACCCTCAGCATCGGCCTGGTCGGACTCGGCGTGTACGTCGCGGTGACCCGGCGGGAGCAGGTCCTCGCGGCGGCCGTCGTACCGAGCCGGCTGCTGATGACGTCGGTGGTCATCGCGGCCGTGGCGTCCGTCTGGATCGTGGTGATCGTCGCCTCGCACCGGTCGTTGCGTCCGGCAACAGGTGGGGCCGGCGGCCGGGCGATCGGGGCGGTGTTCGTCGGCATCCTGTGCTTCGCGATCGCGGCCCCGGCGGCGATCGGCGTCCAGAGCGTGCTCGCGCAGCGCACCCTCGTGCAGGACGTGTTCCAGGCACAGGCGGAGAGCAAGAGCGCGACCCGGCCGACGGTGGTCAACGTGAAGGACCCGTGGGAGGACCGGCCCCGGCTCAACCTGCTGCTGATCGGCGGTGACGACGCGCCGAGCCGGGTCGGCGTCCGGACCGACACCGTGATCGTGGCGAGCATCGACACCAGGACCGGCAACACGGCGCTGGTCTCGCTGCCGCGGAACCTCACCTTCATGCCGTTCCCGGCGGACTCGCCGCTGCGCAGGATCTACCCGCAGGGCTTCGGCAAGGAAGGTCTCAGCCTCGACGGCCGGCTGGAGTGGATGCTGACCGCGATGTACCAGAACATCCCCGATGCGCACCCCGGCATCCTCGGCCCGTCCGACAACGAGGGCGCCGACGTGCTGAAGCAGTCCGTCGGCGAGGCGATCGGGCTGAAGCTCGACTACTACCTGCAGGTCAACCTCCAGGGCTTCCCGGAGCTCGTCGACGCGATCGGCGGGATCAACGTCAACGTCAACGAGCGGGTCGCGATGGGCGGGATCAGCAGCTCGCACATCCCGCCGTCGGAGTGGATCGAGCGCGGGCCGAACCAGCATCTGGACGGCCGGCACGCGCTGTGGTTCGCCCGCGGGCGGTACGGCGCCGACGACGACCAGCGGCAGGTCCGCCAGCGGTGCGCGATCAAGGGCATCGTCGACGCCGCCGACCCGCAGACGCTGGTGACGAAGTACAAGGCGATCGCCAGGGCCGGTCAGCATCTGCTGCGCACCGACATCCCGCAGGAGCTCCTGCCCGCGCTGGTCGAGCTCGCGCTGAAGGTGAAGTCGGGGACCGTCTCCAACGTCACCCTCGACGCGTCGAAGCTGAAGCTGAAGTACCTGCACCCCGACTACGACGCCCTGCGCGACACCGTCGAGAACGCACTCGAATCCGACCCCGCCCCGGCGAGTACGCCGACCACCCCGGTGGCCCCGAAGTCGACCAAGAGGACGATCGCCCCGCCGGCGACGCCGCCGGGCCCGACCCAGAACCTCGTCGACGCCTGCGCCTACCACCCGGACGGCGACCAGCCGAACTAGACCGGCCGCACTAGATGGGGCGGCCGAACAGCGCCTCGGCGGCCGCGGCCAAGTGCGTGCCCGGCCGACCGGAGCATCGCGATCAGCGGGTGCTCGCCGGCGTACTCCGCCCAGTCCTCGAACACCAACTGGTGCAGCAGCTTGGCCGGGAGCTCCTCCACCGGCCCGTCCGGCAGGACGCGAGGCCGTCGGACCCGTCCCGGGCGAAGCGGAGTCGCGAGCTGTCCAGCAGCCGGGCGCGGGTCGCCTCCCGATCCCGCTTGTATTGGTCTGACACCGGGTGTCGATCTGGTGGTGGGCCGGTCGACGTGAGAGTAAGAGATCGACCGAGACGACGAGGAGCGGGTGCGATGCGCTACATGATCATCAACAAGGCGGACGCCGACAGTGAGGCGGGCCGGTTCCCGGCGCCGGAGGTGGCCGAGGGGGTCGGCAAGGTCGTCGACGACCTGTCGAAGGCCGGTGTCCTGCTGTTCGCGGAGGGTGTGCACCGCAGTTCGCTCGGTGCCCGGGTGAAGGTCGAGGACGGCAAGCGCACGGTCACCGACGGCCCGTTCGCCGAGACCAAGGAGCTGATCGGCGGCGTGATCGTGGTCGAGGTCCGCAACCGCGACGAGGCGGTGGAGTGGGCCGCCCGCCTGGCCGAGGCCCTGGGCAACGAGGTCGAGGTCCGCCGCGTGGTCGAGGAGGCCGACTTCGCCCCCGACTCCGACCTCTACACCGCCTAGCCTGCCCCCTCACCTGGAGGGTTGCCCCCGAGATTCCGAGTGGGCAACCCTCCGACTCGCGGGCTGCCCCCTGAGGTGGAGGGTTGTGCCGGGCGAGGGGTGGGTTGCTGTTGGACCGGGTGTGTTGTTCTATCGGCGGGTGACAGTTACGGAGGCGGCGGGGGCGGTCGACGCGGTCTGGCGGATCGAGTCGGCCCGGATCATCGCGGGTGTCGCGCGGATCGTGCGGGACGTGGGGCTGGCCGAGGAGCTGGCCCAGGACGCGCTGGTGGCGGCGCTGGAGCAGTGGCCGGAGTCCGGCGTACCGAACAATCCGGGTGCCTGGCTGATGGCGATCGCCAAGCGGCGTGCGATCGACCTGATCCGGCGCAAGGAGACGTACCAGCGCAAGCTCGCCGAGATGGGCCACGAGCTGGAGATCGACGGCGACAGCGTCGAGGACGACGTGGAGGCGATCCTCGAGGACCACATCGAGGACGACCTGCTGCGGCTGGTGTTCACCGCCTGCCACCCGGTGCTCACGACGGACGCGCGCGTCACGCTGACGCTCCGGCTGCTCGGCGGCCTGAAGACCGACGAGATCGCCCGGGCGTTCCTCGCGCCGGAGCCGACGATCGCCCAGCGGATCGTCCGGGCCAAGCGCAACCTCGCGAAGGCGAACGTGCAGTTCGAGGTGCCGGCCGGGGACGAGTTGCTCGAGCGGTTGTCGTCCGTACTCGAGGTTGTCTACCTGATCTACAACGAGGGCTACTCCGCGACCGCGGGCGACGACTGGATGCGTCCGGCGCTCTGCAACGAGGCGATGCGGCTGGGCCGGCTGCTGGCGGAGCTGATGCCCGACGAGCCTGAGGTCCACGGCCTGCTCGCGCTGATGGAGCTCCAGTCGTCCCGCGCGAACGCACGGGTCGGTCCGGAAGGTGAGCCGGTCCTGCTGCTCGAGCAGGATCGCCGGCGCTGGGACCGCCTGCTGATCCGCCGCGGCCTCGAAGGTCTGGACCGTGCCTGGGCGCTGGAGAAGCCGCCCGGCCCGTACCTCCTGCAGGCCGCGATCGCCGCCTGCCACGCCCGCGCCGCCGACCCCGAGGACACCGACTGGGCCCGGATCGCCGGCCTGTACGCCGTCCTCGCGCAGGTCACGCCGTCACCGGTCGTCGAGCTCAACCAGGCGGTCGCGATCTCGATGGCGTTCGGCCCGCAGCGCGGCCTGGAAGCCGTCGATGCGCTCGCCGACGACCCGTCCCTGAAGGACTACCACCTGCTCCCGAGCGTCCGTGGCGACCTGCTCTTCAAACTCGGCCGCCTCGACGAAGCCCGGACCGAGTTCGAGAAGGCCGCCGCCCTCACCCGCAACGAACGCGAACGCACCCTCCTCCTCGAACGCGCCGCCGCCTGCGTGACCTAGGTCACACGGGGTCGATTCGGATGGTCGTCGTACGACGCCGTGGTGAGACCCATCAATCAGGAGGAACACCATGGAGAAGGTCACCTCGGCGGACGGCACCGCCATCGCGTACGACCGGCTCGGCAACGGACCCGCGGTGGTCCTCGTCTGCGGCGGCTCGGTGGACCGGATGTCGAACGCCCCGCTGGCAGCGCTGCTGGCGCAGGAGTACAGCGTCTACAACTACGACCGTCGTGGTCGCGGCGACTCCGGCGACGGCGCCGAGTACGCGATCGAGCGTGAGTTCGAGGACCTGGACGCGATCTTCGCCGCGACAGGCGGCGCGGCCCACCTGTACGGGACGTCGTCCGGTGCCGCGCTCGCCCTGCTGGCGACCGCGGCCGGCCGGCCGGTGAACAGGCTCGCGCTCTGGGAGCCGCCGTACATCCTCGAAGGCACCCGGAACCGGCCGCCGGCCGACACCGCGTCGATCTACCGCGCGTTCGTCGCCGAGGGTCGCCGGGACAAGGCCGCCGAGTACTTCATGGCCGAGGTGGTCGGGCTGCCGGCCGAGTTCGTCGCGATGGCGAAGGAGTCGCCGTGGTGGCCGGCCCAGGAGGCGATCGCGCACACCCTGGCCTACGACGCGACCGTGATGGGCGACTACTCGATCCCGGCCGAGGCCGGCTCGGTGAGCGTGCCGACCAGGGTGTTCACCGGCGGCGCGTCGGAGGAGTGGATGAAGCTCGGCAACCAGGCCGTGGTGGCAGCGATCCCGAACGCGACCGGCCGCGTCGTCCCCGACCAGCAGCACAATGTGGACCCGGCCGCGC
The DNA here is from genome assembly GCF_055586945.1 of Kribbella sp. NPDC048837. Classification (NCBI taxonomy): domain Bacteria; kingdom Bacillati; phylum Actinomycetota; class Actinomycetes; order Propionibacteriales; family Kribbellaceae; genus Kribbella; species Kribbella sp. NPDC048837. Next base: position 212,447 of record NZ_JBVJHF010000004.1, on the reverse strand, counting down.
TGGCTCCCTTCCTGAAGGAGTTCTTCGCATGACCAACACTGTGGTGTCCAAGGACGGTACGACGATCGCCTACGACCAGCGTGGCGAGGGACCGGCCGTGGTCCTGGTCGACGGTGCCCTCTGCGGGCGGGCCCAAGGCCCCATGCCCGACCTCGCCGAGACCCTCGCGCCGAGCTTCACGGTCTACAACTACGACCGGCGCGGCCGGGGTGGATCCGGCGACACGGACGCGTACGAGGTGGATCGCGAGATCGAGGATCTCGCCGCGGTGATCGAGGTCGCGGGCGGTTCGGCGTACGTCTACGGCTCGTCGTCCGGGGCGGCGCTGGCGCTGCGGGCCGCGGCGGCGGGGGTGGCGATCGAGAAGGTGGTCGCGTTCGAGCCGCCGTTCGTGGTGGACGACAGCCGTCCGCCGATTCCGGCGACCTGGGTCGAGGACCTCGAGGCTCGCGGCCCGGCGGACGCGGTGAAGTACTTCATGACGACGGTGATCGGCCTGCCCGGCCCGTTCGTCGCGATGATGAAGCTGATGCCGGCCTGGAAGCAGCTGAAGGCGATGGCGCCGACCTTGCCGTACGACGCTCGCGTGGTCGGCGGCAACGTCGCCGGCAAGCCGCTGGACGCGTCCCAGTGGGCGGCGATCGGGATCCCGGTCCTGGTGGTCAACGGCGGCAAGAGCCCGGGGTGGATGAAGACCTCGGTCCGCGCGCTGGCCGGCGCCGTACCGGGTGCGGAGCACCGCGAGGTCCCCGGTCAGAACCACATGATCAAGACGTCCGCGATCGCCCCGGTGCTGACCGGGTTCTTCACGAACTGAGCGTGGGGTCCGGCGAACCGACGGCTCACCGGACCCCGAAGCGCTGTCAGGCCCCGGCGATCAGACCGGCGGCGCCGCTGCGGGCGGCGTCGAAACGCGCCTGCGCGTCGCCCCAGTTCACCACGTTCCACCAGGCCTTCACGTAGTCCGGCTTCACGTTCTTGTACTGCAGGTAGAACGCGTGCTCCCACATGTCCAGCATCACGATCGGGATCTGCCCGGCCGGCAGGTTGCCCTGCTGGTCGTACAGCTGGTGCACGAGCAGGCGGCCGGCCAGCGCGTCCCAGCCGAGGATCGCCCAGCCGGAGCCCTGGATCGTGGTGGCGCTGGCGGTGAAGTGGGCCTGGAAGGCGTCGAACGAGCCGAAGTACTCGTCCAGCGCCGCACCCAGCTCGCCGTCCGGCTTGTCGCCACCGTCCGGCGACAGGTTCTTCCAGAAGATCGAGTGGTTGACGTGCCCGCCGAGGTTGAAGGCGAGCGACTTCTCCAGCCCGACGATCGCGCCGAAGTCGCCCTTCTCGCGGGCCGCGGCCAGCTTCTCCAGGGTGTCGTTCAGGCCGTTGACGTAGGTCTGGTGGTGCTTGGAGTGGTGCAGCTCCATGATCTCGCCGGCGATGCTCGGCGCCAGTGCGCCGTAGTCGTAGGGGAGGTCGGGAAGCGTGTACGTGGTCAACTCTGCTCCTTCGTCGGGGCCCGGAGAGGGCCGATATCTCCGATGTCCTGTTTCAGCGGCACCAGCTTGAAACTTCAACCACGGTTGAGGTCAAGGCGCCACGCGGTGGATCGGGCGAGGTGGCACCTCCGACCAGTGCCCGGCGCGACCGCTTTGACACCCGCGCACGCACCGGACACCCCCAGCTTCACATACTCCACCGCAGGACCCACGAGGGAGTCTCACCTCACGGTGAGGACCGCCCGCAGAGCGGTCGCGAACGGCTCCGGGCGGTCCACGAAACCGGTGTGGTCGCCCGGGAAACGGGTCGGTGCGATCCCGAGCCGTCCGGCGAGCGCGGTCGAGGTCCGGTCGCAGAGCTGACCCGTCGACTCCTCGCCGATTCCGATCACGATCCGTACGCCGGTGCCGCGCAGGGTACTCACGTCCGGGAGCCAGCTGACCGACTCCCGCAGTTCGTGGCCGAACCAGAACCGCTCGTCGGCGACCTGCTGCGGATCCCGTTCGCCGCCGAACATCTGCTCGATCATGCCGTCCGGCACCTGGATGTTCGCGATCGCGAAGAACTGCTTCCAGGCGCCGATCACGTCCCCGGCCAGGTAGTCGGCCATCATCCGCTCGGACGCCGCGAGCAGCTCGTCGCCGTCCTCCACCAGCCGGTCCAGCGGCGGCTCGTGGGCGATCACCGTGCTCACCACCTCCGGGTGGGCCTGGGCCAGCGCCAGCACGCTGACCGCTCCGCCGCTCGACCCGAGCGCCGTCGCCGGACCCAGGTCCACGTGCCGGATCAGTCGCGCCAGGTCGTCGGCCCGCTGCCCGGGTGTCGACGTACCGCCGCTGCTGAGCTTGCTCCGTTTCACCCCGCGCGGGTCCGTGGTCAGGACCGTGAAGTCCGCCGCCAGCAGCTCGGCCAGGGGTGCGAACGCGTCCGCGTTCATGGGTGCGCCGACCAGGACCAGCAACGGCCCGGAGCCGCGCAGCTCGTAGTACAACTCCGCCTCGGGAACCACCAATGTGTTGTCCATACCCCCTCCACGAACGACCGACGGCCGGATGGACGGACCGGGGCTAATAGACTTCGTGTCCTGAACCCCCTCCGGAAGATCGCACGAGGTTTGTTGTGCTCACGATGCAGGATGCGCTGCTCGCGCTGACGAAGTACTGGACCGACCGGGGCTGCATGGTCGTGCAGCCGTTCAACACCGAGGTCGGGGCCGGGACGCTGAACCCGGCGACCATCCTGCGCGTGCTCGGTCCCGAGCCGTGGCGGGTCGCGTACGTCGAGCCGAGTGTCCGGCCCGACGACAGCCGCTACGGCGAGAACCCGAACCGCCTGCAGACCCACACCCAGTTCCAGGTGGTGCTCAAGCCGGACCCGGGCAACCCGCAGGAGCTGTTCCTGTCCAGCCTGGAGGCGCTCGGCGTCGACATCCACGCCCACGACGTCCGGTTCGTCGAGGACAACTGGGCCAACCCGGCGACCGGGTCCTGGGGGCTCGGCTGGGAGGTCTGGCTGGACGGGCTGGAGATCACCCAGTTCACCTACTTCCAGCAGGCCGGCGGGATGACGCTGGACCCGGTGTCGGTGGAGATCACCTACGGCATCGAGCGGATCATGATGGCGCTGCAGGGCGTCTCGCACTTCAAGGACATCGCCTACGCGCCGGGCATCTCGTACGGCGAGGCGTTCGGCCAGGCCGAGTACGAGATGAGCCGGTACTACCTCGACGACGCCGACGTGGAATCGCAGAAGCGTTTGTTCGAGGAGTACGCGAACGAGGCCCGCCGGATGATCGACGACCGGCTCCCGGTGCCCGCGCACATCATGGTGCTGCGCTGCTCGCACACGTTCAACGTGCTCGACGCCCGCGGCGCCGTGAGTACGACGGAACGCGCCAAGGCCTTCGGCCGGATGCGGACCCTGGCCCGCGAGGTCTCGCGGCTGTGGGCCGAGCGCCGGACCGAGCTCGAGCACCCGCTGGGGATCGCCGAGCTGCCCGCGCCGGCGCCGGTGCCGACCGAGTTCCCGGTCACCACTGGGACCCGGCAGCTGACCTTCGAGATCGGCACCGAGGAGATGCCGCCGTCGGAGGTCACCAAGACCGCGGAGGCCGTGAAGACCGCGCTCACCGAGAAGCTGGCCGCGACCCGGCTCGGGCACGGCGACATCACGACGTACGCGACGCCACGCCGGGTGGTCGCGTTCGTCGCCAGTGTGCAGGCCGGTGAGCCGGACGCCGAGCGCGTGGTGCGCGGCCCGCGGAAGTCGGCCGCGTACGACGCCGACGGCAACGTGACCAAGGCCGCCGCCGGATTCGCCCGCGGGCAGGGTGTCGACGTCAGCGAGCTGCACGACCTGGACGTCGACGGCGTCGAGTACGTCGCGGTGACGAAGCCGGACCCGGGTCGCGGGGCGGCCGAGGTGCTGAGCGGCGTGCTGAGCGAGATCGTCAGCGGGCTGCGGTCGGACAAGAACATGCGCTGGAACGACGCCAAGCTGTCGTTCACCCGGCCGATCCGCTGGCTGGTCGCGCTGCTCGGCGACCAGGTCGTCCCGGTGTCGGTGTCGAGCCTGGCCTCCGGCCGGATCACCCGCGTTCACCGCAACGCCGCGCAGCCGAAGGTGGAGATCGCCGCGGCCGAGGGGTACCTGGACCTGCTCCGGATCCACGGCATCGAGGCCGACCCGGCGCGGCGGCGCGAGCAGATCGTGACCGCGGCGCGCGAGCTGGCCGCGGGCGTCGGCGGCACGGTCGACGTCGAGGGCGAGTCAGCCCTGGTCGACCAGATCGTGAACCTGGTCGAAGAGCCGACCGCGATCCTCGGCGGTTTCGCGGCCGACTACCTGGACCTCCCGGGCGAGATCCTCACCACCGTGATGCGCAAGCACCAGCGCTACCTGCCGGTCCGCGACGCGGACGGCAAGCTGCTGCCGCATTTCGTTGCCGTTGCCAACGGTGCGGTCGAGGAGGACGTGGTCCGCGGCGGCAACGAGGCCGTCCTGCGGGCGCGCTACGAGGATGCCGCCTTCTTCTGGCGGGCCGACCTCGAGACCTCGCTCGAGGACATGAAGAGCGAGCTGGAGAAGCTGGCCTTCGAGGAGCGGCTCGGGTCGATGGCGGACAGGGCCGGGCGGATCGGCCGGATCGCGCTCTCGCTGGCGTCGAAGGTCGACCTGAGCGAGGACGACCTGACCACGCTGCAGCGGGCCGCGGAGCTGGCGAAGTTCGATCTCGGGTCGCAGATGGTGGTCGAGCTGACCAGCCTGGCCGGCACGATGGCCCGGGAGTACGCGCGCCGGGCCGGCGAGACCGAAGCGGTCGCGCAGGCGCTGTACGACATGGAGTTGCCGCGGTCGGCCGGTGACCCGGTCCCGTCGACGACTCCGGGCGCGCTGCTCGCGCTGGCGGACCGCTTCGACCTGCTGGCCGGGCTGTTCGGGATCGGTGCGAAGCCGACCGGCAGCTCGGACCCGTTCGCGCTGCGCCGGGCGGCCGCCGGTGTGGTCGCGATCCTGCGCGAGCACCCGGAGCTGCGGGCGATCACCCTCGAGCAGGGCCTGCACGCCGCCACCGCGGAGATCGGTGCCCAGGGCATCGACGTACCGGCGGAATCGCTCGACGAGGTGGCCGAGTTCACCGTCCGGCGGTACGAGCAGCAGCTGCTCGACCGGGGTGACGACCACCTCCAGGTCGCCGCGGTGTTGCCGTTGGCAACGGCTCCGGCGGTCGCGGACGAGACGCTGTCGTCGCTGCGGGAGCTGGTCGGCAACAGCGACTTCGCCGACCTGGTCGCGGTGCTCCAGCGGGTCCGCCGGATCGTCCCGGAGGGGACCGAGCCGTCGTACGACGCGAGCAAGCTGACCGAGCCCGCCGAGGTCGTCCTGCACGAGGCCGTCCAGAAGGTCGGTCAGGCGCCGACCGCGCTGGCCGACTTCGTCAGTGCCGCGTCGGTCCTGGTCGAGCCGGTCACCACGTTCTTCGACGAGATCCTGGTGATGGCCGAGGACCCGGACCTGCGTGCCGCCCGGCTCGGCCTGCTGGCGACGATCAGTCAGCTCGCCGCCCCGGTCCTGGACTGGCAGGCGCTCGGCACGAGCCTTACTGCGGGAGAGTGAGCAGACCGGCGAGGCGCTCGCCGATCAGCCGGTAGCCGTCGGGCCCTGGATGCACATCGTCTGCATACAGGGCCCGAGCTTCGTCCACGCTCAGGATCGTCCGGCCGTCGATCACCTGGACCGCGGGGTCGGTCCGGGCGCCGAGCTCGACGCAGTCGCGGACGTCGTCGAGGGTGAGGCCGACCGCGTTCGGTTTGCCCTCGCGGTCCGGGGCGACCAGCGGGGTGATCACGACGACGGGGGTCTCGGGATGACCGTCGCGGACCGTGGAGATGAAGGCCTCGATCTGGCCGGGGAGCGTCCGGCCGCTGAAGGTCGCGCCGCCGTGGATATTGACGCCGAGACACAGTGAGATCAGCCGGGCCGGGAGGTCGCGGATCGTCCGCGCGGCGATCGGATCGAGGTGGCACTCACCGGCGAAACCGAGGGAGACGCAGTCCCAGCCATGGTGCCGGGCGACCAGCGCCGGCCAGGTCTCCGACGGTCCGTACGCCCCGCCGGCTTGGGTGATCGAGCTGCCGTAGGTGATCCACCGCGGCCCGGCCGGCGCGAGCGGCTCGGCCTCACCGTCGAAGGTCAGGCCCCGGATCCCGATCATCCCGGCCTGCGGTAGCCAGATCTCGACCTCGACCGGGTGACCCGGCAGATCGACGGCCACCCGTTGCTCGCCCTCGAGCACCGCACACCGGCGGTGCAGCTCGCCGTCCACCAGGACGTCGACGGGCGCGATGGCTTTGGCGATACCGCGTGCGGCCCGGATCTCCAGTCCGACCGAGGTGGCCGACGTACGCCAGGATCCGCGCACTCCGGCGGGGGTCGCGGCGCGCTCCCACAGACGGTGGCCCGGGCGATCCGGGGATCCGGTCCAGTCGGACAGGCGGAAGTCCTGGCCGCGGGGGTCGAGCCGCCAGAACGTCGTCCAGCCGTCCGCGTCGACCTCGCGATACTGGAACCCGGTCCACCGGTCGCTCATGGTCGGCCTCCTCGGATGCCCCGGAGTGACCGGGCGACGGGTTGATCGGCGGCGGACGTGAGGCGGTCGACCGCGCGCGCACCGAGACTCGCGTCCACGTGGGCGAGCATGACCGCGGCGGCGGTATCGGAATCCCCGGCCGCGATCGCCTCGACCATCGCGCGGTGTTCGGTGTGGGTGCGGTCCAGGTCCTCCTCGGTCCGGCCGTTCTCGAGAGCAAGCCTGCGGTACCGGTCGGCTTTGTCCCACAGCCCGTCCAGGGTCTGGACGAGCATCTGGTTGTGCGAGGCCGAGTAGATCGCCACGTGGAACCGCCGGTGGGTGAGCAGCTCGACCGGCCCGGGGTCGGTCCGCAACGGCAGCAGCTCGTCGGCCGTCGCCCGGATCAGCGCGAGGTCCTCCCGAGTACGCCGTTCCGCCGCCAGGCCGGCCGCCAACGGGTCGAGGGACCGGCGGATCTCGATCAGGTCCCGGGCCTCCTCGGCGGTCAGCCGGGTGACGCGCGCGTCCCGGTGCGCGTCCAGCTCGACCAGACCCTCGGTCATCAGCCGGCGCAGCGCCTCCCGCAGGGGGGTCGTGCTCACGCCGAGCTCGCTGGCGAGCGCGGCCTGGGGGATGACCGCACCCGGCACGAGGTCGCCCCGCAGCACCTGCTCGCGGACGAGCTCGTAGGCAACCTCCGCCTTCGTCACCGGCTCTCCCTTCGGTTATAACGCCTGATCGCAGCATATCAAGGCCTGAGACGTTCCCCACTGGCTTCTTGACGTGAGTCGTTATAACGACTCACACTCCTAGGCATGGCTGATGACTACCGACTGGGCGTGCTGGACGGCGACGGCATCGGACCCGAGATCGTGCCCGCCGCGGTGCGGGTCCTCGACGCCGCGCTGGCCGCGTCCGGCGCCGCGCCCGTCGAGTGGGTGCCGCTGCCGGTCGGGGCCGCGGCGATCGAGACCCACGGCAGCGCGCTGCCCGACGTCACGGTCGAGACGCTGGACAAGCTCGACGGCTGGCTGCTCGGTCCGCACGACAGCGCGTCGTACCCGGCGGATCACCGCGCCGTGCTCAACCCGAGCGGGTTCCTCCGCAAGCACTTCGACCTGTTCGCGAACATCCGGCCGGCGAAGGCCTTCGAGGGGACGCCGGCCCTGGTGCCCGGCCTCGACCTGGTCGTGGTGCGGGAGAACACCGAGGGCTTCTACGCCGATCGCAGCACCTACCGCGGCACCGGCGAGTACATGCCGACCAAGGACGTGGCGATCGCGATGGGGATCTTCACCCGTCCGGCCATCGAGCGGGTCGCCCGGCAGGCGTTCGAGCTGGCGCTCGGCCGGCGCCGGCACCTGACGATCGTGCACAAGGCCAACGTGCTGCGGACCACCACCGGCTTCTTCCTGGAGATCTGCCGCGAGATCGCCGCCGACTACCCCGGCGTCGAGGTCGACGACTTCCACATCGACGCGATGACCGTCCACCTGGTCCGGCACGGCGCCGACTTCGACGTGCTGGTGACCGAGAACATGTTCGGCGACATCCTGTCCGACCTGACCGGCGAGCTGGCCGGCTCGCTCGGCATCGCGCCGTCCATCAACGCCTCGCACGACCGCGCGATGGGCCAGGCCGCGCACGGTTCCGCACCGGACATCGCGGGCCGGGACCTGGCCAACCCGACCGCGATGATCGCCTCCGGCGCGATGCTCCTCGACTGGCTCGGTCTCCAACCGGCCGCCGCCCTGGTCGATCGCGGTCTCCGTGCAGCGGTCGCCCAAGGCGTCCGTACGGCGGACCTCGGCGGAACCGCCGGTACGGCGGAGTTCACCGCGGCCGTCGTCGAGTCGATCAACGGCCTGACATGAGCCGACTCCAGCCGTTGCAGGGGATCGCCCCCGATCACCTGCCCCGGACGCTGCGGATCCTGCTGGAGAACGCACTCCGGCACGGCACCGCGAGCGATGTCCTGCGCAACTGGGAGCCCGGCGCGGCCGGCGAGCTGGAGGTCCACCCGTCCCGGGTCTTCCTGCACGACACGAACGGCGTCCCCGTGCTGGCGGACCTGGCGGCGATGCGCGACGCCATGGTTGCCCTAGGCAAAGACCCCGGCCTGGTCGATCCGGTCGTCCCGGCCGAGCTGGTGGTCGACCATTCGGTGATCGCGGACGTGTTCGGCCGGCCGGACGCGCTGCGGCTGAACGTCGCCCGCGAGTACGAACGCAACGCCGAGCGCTACCGCTTCCTGCGCTGGGGACAGCAGGCGTTCCGGCAGTTGAAGGTGGTGCCGCCGGGGTCCGGGATCATGCATCAGATCAATCTCGAGAACCTGGCCCGGGTGGTCGAGGAACGCGACGGCTGGGTGTTCCCGGATCTCTGCCTGGGCACGGATTCGCACACCACGATGGTCAACGGACTCGGCGTCCTCGGCTGGGGGATCGGCGGGATCGAGGCCGAGGCCGCCATGCTCGGGCAGTCGGTGTCGATGCTGCTGCCGCCGGTGGTCGGTGTCCGGCTGACCGGCGTACTGCCCGTCGGGACGACCGCGACCGATCTGGTCCTCACCATCACCGAGACCCTTCGCACGCACGGCGTGGTCGGCAAGCTGGTCGAGTTCACCGGCCCCGCGCTGGCCGACCTGCCCGTGCCCGACCGCGCGACGATCGCCAACATGAGCCCCGAGTTCGGCTCGACCGCCGCCTACTTCCCGATCGACGCCCGCACCCTCGACTACCTCCGCTTCACCGGTCGCCCGGCCGAGAAGGTCGCCCTGGTCGAGTCGTACGCCCGAACCCAGGGCCTGTGGCACGACCCGTCGGTCCAACTGACATACGACGAGTACGTCGACATCGACCTGGCCACGGTCGTCCCCTCGATCGCGGGACCCCGGCGGCCGCAACAACGCGTGTCCCTGGCAGCCGCGAAACCGGCCGCCGAAGCCGAGCTTCCGGCCGGACCTCGCACGACTGACACCCCGGGGCATGGCGCGGTCGTGGTCGCGGCGATCACCTCCTGCACCAACACGTCGAACCCCGCGGTGATGATCGCCGCCGGTCTGCTGGCGAAGAACGCCGTCGAGCGCGGCCTGGTCAGCAAGCCGTGGGTGAAGACCACGCTGTCGCCGGGATCGCGGGTCGTGATGGACTACCTCGGCGCCGCCGGACTCACGCCGTACCTGGAGAAGCTCGGCTTCTACCTGGCCGGGTTCGGGTGCATGACCTGCATCGGGGCGTCCGGCGCACTGATCGACGACGTTGCCGAGGCGGTGCACACCCAGGACCTGACTGTGGCGGCCGTGTTGTCGGGCAACCGGAACTTCGAAGGCCGGATCCAGTCCGACGTCAAGCTGAACTACCTCGCATCCCCGCCACTGGTGATCGCCTACGCGCTCGCGGGCCGGGTCGACATCGACCTGCTCACCGAGCCCCTCAACACCACCGGCGACCCGATCTACCTCGCCGATCTCTGGCCGCATCCGGCCGACGTCGACGCGGTGATCGGCCAGACGCTGAAGCCGGAACTCTTCGAGCACGCGTACGACGATCTGTTCGCGGGCGACGACCGGTGGCAGCAACTCGACGCTCCCGCCGGGGACACGTTCGCCTGGGGAGACTCGACGTACCTGCAGCAGCCGCAGTTCCTGTCGAAAGGGCCTGCCGAGCTGATCGGCACGCGGGCCCTGCTGCGGCTCGGGGACTCGATCACCACCGACCACATCTCGCCCGCGGGTGCGATCCCGCCGGACAGCGTGGCCGGCCAGTACCTGATCGATCGCGGGGTTGCCCGCCGCGACCTGAACACCTACGCGTCCCGTCGGGGCAATCACCTGGTGATGATGCGTGGTGCCTTCGGCAACGTCCGGCTGCGGAACCAGCTTGCCGGCGGCATCGAAGGTCCGGTCACCCGTGGACCCGACGGCGCGATCACCTCGATCTACGCCGCGGCCGAGGCCTACCGGGCGGCCGGCGTACCGATCGTCGTGGTGGCGGGCAAGGAGTACGGCACCGGCTCGTCCCGGGACTGGGCGGCCAAGGGCCCGGCCCTGCTCGGAGTGCGTGCGGTACTCGCGCAGTCCTTCGAACGCATCCATCGGTCCAACCTGGTCGGTCTCGGCATCCTGCCGCTGGAGTTCCAGCCCGGCGAGGGCGACGAGCTCACCGGCGAGGACCCGATCGACATCGAGGTGGGCGACGACGGCTTCGCCACCGCACGCTCCGCGGGGAAGACCTACCGGCTGCGGGTCCGCCTCGACACACCTCGCGAACACGACTACTACCGGCACGGCGGCGTACTGCCGTACGTGCTGCACCGCCTCAGCGAAGGGCAGACCCAGTGATCGTCTCGATCAACCCCGCCACCGGCGAGGAACTCGCCGGCTTCGATCCGTACGGCGCCGAGCGCGTCGACCACCTGCTCACCGCCGCAGTGGTTGCCCAGAGCAACTGGCGGTGGTCGGAGGTCGAGCAGCGCGCCGAGCTGCTGCGGTCCCTGGCCGCGACGCTGCGCGACCGCAAGGCCGAGCTCGCCGCGCTGATCACCAGCGAGATGGGCAAGCCGCTGGCCGAGGCGGCCGCGGAGATCGAGAAGTGTGCGATCACCTGTGAGTACTACGCGACCAACGCCGAGGGCTTCCTGGCCGCGGAGACCGTCACGGCCGAGGGCCGGATCGAGGTCGAGCCGCTGGGCGTCGTGCTCGCGGTGATGCCGTGGAACTACCCGTTCTGGCAGTTCTTCCGGTTCGCCGCACCGGCGCTCGCCGCGGGCAACGGCGGCATCCTCAAGCACGCCAACTCGGTCCCGCGCTGCGCGCTGGCGATCGAGTCGGTGCTGCGGGAGGCCGGGGTGCCGGACGGTCTGGTCGGCGTGGTCCTGGTCGAGACCGAGCAGGTGGCCCGGCTGATCGCGGACGACCGGATCACGGCGGTGACGTTCACCGGGTCGACCGAGGTCGGCCGCATCATCGCCGAGCAGGCCGGACGGGCGCTGAAGAAGCAGGTGCTCGAGCTCGGTGGCTCGGACCCGTTCATCGTCCTGGCTGACGCCGATCTGGAGGCCGCCGCGACCACCGCGGTCACCGCGCGCTTCCTCAACACCGGCCAGAGTTGCGTCAACGCCAAGCGCTTCATCGTCGAGGAGTCCGTCGCCGACGAGTTCGTCGCCCGGTTCACCGCGGCGGTCGACCGGCTGGTCCTGGGTGATCCGGTCGACGCCGGCACCACGATCGGCCCGCTGGCCCGGGCCGGTCTCCGGGACACGCTGCACGACCAAGTACGTCGTACGATCGACGCCGGTGCGACGCTCGTCCGTGGTGGCGACGTGGTCGACCGGCCCGGCTTCTACTACCAGCCGACCGTGCTGGACCACGTGACGCCCGGGATGGCGGCGTTCGACGAGGAGACGTTCGGGCCGGTCGCGGCGATCACGCGGGTGCGCGACGCCGGCGAAGCGATCAGGCTGGCCAACCAGACCGAGTTCGGGCTGGCCGCGTCGCTGTGGACCACGCAGGACCGGGCTCCCGAGCTGATCCGTCGCCTCGACGCCGGCGCGGTGTTCGTGAACGCGATGGTCGCCTCGGATCCGCGGCTGCCGTTCGGCGGGATCAAGCAGTCCGGCTACGGGCGTGAGCTCGGCGTGCACGGGATGCGCGAGTTCATGAACGTCAAGACGGTCTTCTCGGCCGACCCGGCGCCCCGGCTGGTGATCCGTCCCGAGGAGGTCGAGGTCTTCGACCGTGGCAGCGGCGTACGGACGATTCCGTACGTCGGGGCCTGGAACAACGAGTCGAACAAGATCACCACCGGGACGACGGTGTTCGCGCCCGGCACGCAGATCCCGCTGCACTCGCACAACGTGGAGGAGTCGGTGCTGATCTTCGCCGGCCGGGCGACCGCGGTGATCGGCGGCGAGCGGGTCGATCTCGAGGCCGGCGACGCGACCTGGGTGCCGGCCGGGGTGCCGCACCAGTTCATCAACCGCGGCGACGGCGAGCTGACCATCTACTGGGTCTACGGCGGCCGCGCGGTGACCCGGACGATGACGGCGACCGGCGTGACGGTGGCCCATCTCTCAGCAGCGGATCGCGGCGCCGTTGCCGCGTCCGCGAAGTAACGAATAGACTGATGTAACAGGTGATGCATTTTAACTAAGGTTACGCTCACCTCAGTCGGAAGGATGTAATCAGATGACCGCGGAAGTTGCGGAGAAGCCGGCCGAGCTCCATCACTCGCACCGGGATGTGACCGGTGGCTGGCTGCGGCCGGCGACCTTCGGCGTGATGGACGGCCTGGTGTCGAACTTCGCCCTGGTCGCCGGTGTGGTCGGCGGCGGGGCGACCGGCAAGGTCGTGATCATGACCGGGCTGGCCGGCCTGGTGGCCGGTGCCTGCTCGATGGCCTCGGGCGAGTTCACCTCGGTCTCGTCGCAGACCGAGCTGATGAAGGCCGAGATCGAGGTGGAGCGGCGCGAGCTGGAGATCCACCCCGAGGAAGAAGAGCGCGAGCTCGCGATGATGTACGAGGCGAAGGGCCTGCGCCCGGAGCTGGCCGCCCAGGTCGCCCGGGAGCTGACCGTGAACGCGGACGTCGCCCTCGACGTGCACGTGCGCGAGGAGCTCGGCGTCGACCCCAACGACCTGCCCTCGCCGTGGGTGGCGGCCGGATCGTCGTTCGCGGCGTTCGCGATCGGCGCGCTGATCCCGCTGATCCCGTTCCTGTTCGGCGCCGCGAGTGTGCTGCCGGCGTTGCTGCTGAGCGCGCTCGGCCTGGTCGTCACCGGCGGGATCGTCGGCAAGATCACCGCCCGCCCGTTCTGGTACGGCGGTGGGCGGCAGCTGCTCCTGGGTGGTTTGTCGGCCGTGGTCACGTTCGTGATCGGGCTGGCGGTCGGGACCGGGTTGTCATGAACCTCCTCGTCACGGCCTTGGTGAAACAGGTGCCGAAGGGTGACCACAGCGGACGTCTCGACGCGGACGGCCGGCTCGAACGCGCCGGCGCGGTCGCCGAGATGAACCCGTGGTGCCGCCGGGCCGTGGCTCAGGCGGTACGGCTGGCGGGGGAGACGGGTGGTCGCAGTACGGCGATCACCATGGGCCCGCCCGTGGCTGTCGACGTACTGCGGGAAGCTCTGGCGTGGGGCGTCGACGATGCCCTCCACCTGACGGACGCCGCGCTGGCCGGCTCGGATTGCCTCATCACCGCGCGCGCCCTCGCGTCCACGATCGCACTGCTCGACCAGCCGCCGGATCTGATCCTGGTCGGCGCCAGTTCGGTCGACGGCAGCACCGGCGCGGTCGGCGCGATGCTGGCCGAGCTCCTCGGCCTGCCGTTCACCGGCCCGGTCCTGTCACTCGAACCAGAGGACGGCGACACCCGCCTGCGAACCACCGTCCAGCACGACACCGGCACCGAGTCGGTGGTCGTCGACCTGCCCGCGGTCGTGGCCGTGGCCGAACGCTCGTGCCCGCCGGCCAAGGTCCCCGTCGAGTCCTGGCCGTCCGCCGACGGTGTCCGGCGCGTGACCACGGCCGACCTCGCGGCCGATCGTCCGGCGGAGCGCTGGGGTCTTCCCGGCAGCCCGACCAAGGTCGCCCAGGTGCACCCCGCACCGCTGACCCGGGACCCGATCATCTTCCGCGGCCGTCCCGAAACCCAGGCGACCCGGGCCATCGCCGAGCTCCTGGCCCGCGGCTGCTTCGAGCCGCCGGCGGTCCAGTCGGCCGAGGTAGTGCCCACCCCGCCGGCCGCGGGCCCCGAGGTGGTCGCACTCATCGGTCCAGGACCGGTGGCAGGCATCCATGCCTTGCTGGGAGCCGCCGCCACGCTCGCGACCGAGATCGGCGGCACGGTCACCGCAGTAAGAACAGTGGACAGCGACCACGACCTCGCACGCTGGGGAGCGGACCGCGTCGTGACGCTCAGCAGCGACGAGCCGCGGCCGACCGCGGCAGCGCTGGCGACTTGGGTCGCCGAACGCTCGCCGTGGGCAGTCCTCGGAGCAGCCCAGCCGTGGGATCGCGAAGTGCTTGCCCGCTTGGCTGTCGCATCCGGCGCCGGACTGATGTCGGACCTCGTCAGCCTCAGCGTCACTCCGGGTACGACGCCACGCCTGGCCGGACTGAAGCCGTCCGGCGGCGGCACGCTCGCGGAGATCATCAGTCACGGCTCTCCGCAGATCGCGACCTTGCGGACCGGTCTGCTCCCACTCCGTACCCCACGGGACGACCGGTCGCTCGACGAGCAGACGCTGCCCGTGGCCGCGGATCCGGCGATCATCCGGGCAGAGCGCCGTACCGGCAACGAAGGTGACGCGCTGGACCGCGCCGAGGTGGTGATCGGGGTCGGTCGTGGAGTGCCGCCGGAGAAGTACGCCGAGCTCGAGCCGATGCGCGTCCTCCTCGGAGCCGAGCTGGCCGCCACCCGCAAGGTGACCGACGAGGGCTGGCTGCCGCACGGCCGGCAGATCGGTATCACCGGGCGCAGCGTCGCCCCGCGGATGTACTTCGCGGTCGGGCTGTCCGGCAACCTGAACCACCTGGCCGGCGCGAGCCGGGCCGGGACCGTGCTGGCGATCAACACCGATCCGGCCGCGGAGGTCTTCGCGCACTGCGACGTCGGCCTGGTCGCGGACTGGCAGGAGGTGATGCCGTACCTCGTCGATGGGCTGCGAAACCGTGTCAGCGGATAGCCTGTCCGCCATGGCGACCCGACGTACCAAGACCAAGGCCCAGGAGAGCTGGCTGCTGCTCATCTACAAGGTGCCCAGCGAATCCTCCCGGGCCCGGGTGGCGGTGTGGCGGGAGCTCAAACGCCTCGGCGGGTTCTACGTGCAGCAGGCCGTCTGTGTGCTGCCGGACCGCGAGGAGTTGCGAGCCGGTATGGAGAAGGTGCGGGAGCGGGTCACCGAGCTCGGTGGCTCCAGCGTCTTCCTCACGCTGACCGATGTCGACGACGACGCCCGGGGGCAGTTCGTGGAGGGCTTCCGCGGCCAGTCGGCGAAGGAGTACGCCGAGATCGTCGAGGAGTGCGAGACCAAGTTCGTCAAGGAGATCGAGTTCGAGCGGTTCCGGGAGAACTACACCTTCGAGGAGGCCGAGGAGATCCGCCAGGACCTGGAGAAGCTCCGCCGCTGGCTCGCCAAGGTGGAGGACCGGGACTGGATGGATGCCGATGGCAAGGACCTGGCCCGGGCCAAGGTGGCCGACTGCGAACGCCTGCTGGAGGAGTTCGAGGCGGACGTCTACGAGCGCACCGAGGGCACGGTCTGACCGCCACCGCCGGAGCGCTCCGGCAGGACGGTCGCGCCTAGGCGCTCTCGGTCTTGCCGCGCTTGCGGTCGCGCCGGGCGGGAAGGTTCAGCGCCACCTCGTCGGCGCGGGAGAAGCCCATCAGCTCCTCCCGCAACTGGTTCATCCGGTCGGTCGTCGCCAGCGAGCGGTCCTGGTTCCGCGCGGCCACCGCGATCACCAGCGCCTCGAGCAGGATCAGCACGGTCGCCTGGCTGGTGAACGTTCCCGGACGGCTCGTCGGGGCCGACAGTACCGCGTCGACCTGGTCGCGCAGTGCCTCGCCGAGCGTGTCGGTGATGAGCACCGCGCGGGCGCCGACCTCGGCGCAGAGGTCGAGGATGACGCGGGTCTCCACGATGATCCGGTTGTGGGCGATCACGATCACCACGTCTTCCGGGCCGAGCATCAGCAGCCGGTCGGCCAGCCGGTAGCCGGTGTCCGACGCGGCCCGGGCGCGGCGGCCGATGCGGGTCAGGTGGGTCGCGGTGTACGCCGAGATCCCGTCCAGGCCGGCGAAACCGCAGATGATCGTCTCGCGGGCGGAGTCGATCAGCTCGACGGCGTGCTCGAACGCCTGCGGGTCGATCGTCCGCTCGGCCTGCTGGAGCCGCTCGACGTGGTCGCGCAGGGTCGCGGTCAGGATGCCCTCGGCGCCGTCGTCGAACGTCGCGAGGCTGTTGCTGAGCCGGTTCGCCGGGCTGAGCAGCGCCTGCAGCTCGCCCTGTAGCGAACGCTTCAGGCCCGGCAGGCCGTCGAAGCCCAGCGCCTTGGCGGTGCGGACCACGCTGGCGTCACTGGTGCCGGTGGCCCGGCCGAGCTCCTCGGCGGAGGAGAACGCGGCCTCCTGGGGATGGGCCGACAGGTACTCGGCGATCTTCCGCTCGGTCGCGGTCAGCGAGTCGATCCGGCTCGCCACCCGCTCCGGCAGGGTGGGTGCCTTGGTCTCGGTCACGTCGGCTCCTCCGGCTCCCAGTCGTGCCTGTCAGTACGCAGATCATGTCATCCGGTCCGGTTTGTCACCGCCAGGTAAACGATGCGCCGACCCGTTGACAGCGATTGTAGCAATCACTACCGTCAGACGAATATTCGTAGTGAACACAACGAACGGTGCGAGTCCAGTTTCCGTCCATCCCCTGGAGCGACTTCCGTGACCGACCTTCCGACCATCGAGATCTCCGGCGCCGACGCCCGCGATCGCGGCCGCCAGTACGGCGAGGCCGCGCGGACGCTGATCGAGCGCTCACTGGCGTTCTACGCCGAGTCCGTTCCGCGCGCCACCGGGCTGGCCTGGACCGAGGTCCTGGAGCGCGCGCCGCACTGGGTGCCGGTGATCGAGCCGCACGCCCCCGAGTTGCTGGACGAGGTCCGTGGGATCGCCGAGGGGGCCGGCCGCACCTTCGCCGAGATCCTCGCGCTGAACAGCCGCGGCGAGCTGACCCGCGGCAACCCGTTCGAGGACGAGACCGCGGAATCCGGCGCGGCGTCCGAGGCGGACGGGAAGCGTGACGACGGCTGCACCTCGTTCGCGCTGCTGCCGCAGAGCAACCCGCTCGGCCACACGTGGGCCGGACAGAACTGGGACCTGTGGGCCGGGGTGGCCGACACCATCGTGCTGCTGCGGGTCTCCCAGCCGGGCAAGCCGACCGTGATCGGCCACGTCGAGGCCGGGCAGCTCGCCCGGCACGGCGCGAACTCGGCCGGTCTGGCCCTGAACGCGAACGGGCTGGGTGCCGGCTTCGGCCGCGGCCTCGCCGTACCCGGCACGTTCGTGCGCCGGATGGTGCTGGAGAGCTGGGACCTGTACGACGCTCTCCAGGTCGTCTTCGGCGCCCGCCAGAACCTGTCGAGCAACCTGCTTCTCACCCACCGCGACGGTTTCGCCATCGACGTCGAGACCACGCCCGGACGGCACGGCTGGATGTACCCGACCGACGGACTGCTCGTCCACGGCAACCACTTCCAGTCCTTCGTCCCGCCGCAGATCAACGACACCTACCGGCCGTTCTCGGTGGATTCGCTCTACCGGGTGCCGCGCGTCGAGGAGGGCCTGCGTCAGGTCCGCCGCGACGGCACCACCGAGAAGGCGGTCGAGACCATCGTGCGGACCACGATGAGCGACCACTTCAGTCACCCCAACGCCGTCTGCCAGCACGTCGACCCGCGCCGGCACGAGCTCAACCGTTACGCCACGATCGTGTCCAGCCTGGTCGATCTGACCACTGGCATCTACCGGCTGACCCCCGGCCTGCCCTGCAGCAACAGCTACCAGCAGGCTCCCTGGAACCTCTACGACGGCCCCGGTCTGTCCGACCGCCCGGACGTCGACGACCCGGCACTGTCCCTCACCGTCGCCGGGTGAATCCCACCCCTGCAAGGCATTGTCGACATCAGGAGCGAATGCCATGTCCCACCGAATCTCGAGGTTGCGGCGTCTCGCCGTCGCCGTCACCCTGACCGCCGCCGCGGTCGCCCTGTCCGGCTGCGGCGGCTCCGCCTCCTCGCCCTCCACCGGCGCGGCTCCGAACGCCGACCGTGCGGCCGCCGCCGAAGGCGTCAGCCCGGACGTGAACCTGGACCAGTGCGGCAAGCCCACCCGCACGGTCAAGCACGACCTCGGCACCACCACGATCACCGGCAACCCGACCCGGGTGGTGGCGCTGGAGTACTCGTTCGTCGACGCGCTCGTCGCGGTCGGGATGTCGCCGGTCGGCGTCGCCGACGACGACCAGCCCGAGCGGATCATCCCCGCCCTGCGCGAGAAGGTCAGCGCGTACAAGTCGGTCGGCCTGCGGGCGACGCCGAACATCCAGGTGATCACCGCGCTGAAGCCGGACCTGATCGTGGCCGACAGCGGCCGGCACAAGGCGATCTACGCGCAGCTGTCGAAGATCGCGCCGACGATCGCCTACGCCAGCCTGAACGGCAACTACCAGCAGGTGCTGGACAGCGAGATGTCCACCGCGATCGCGTTGAACAAGTGCGACGAGATGAAGACCCGGCTCGCCGAGCACGCCAAGACGATGGCCGATCTGAAGGCCACCGCCCCCGCGGACGAGAACCGCAAGGCGCTGTTCGTCCGGGCCTCGGAGAAGGGCTTCACCGGCTTCCCGCCGAAGGCGTACACACCGGGAGTCCTGTCCGCGATCGGCATCAAGTCGCCGCTGCCGGACAGCTCCGGGGACGCGTCGGTCTCGCTCACCCTGGAGACGCTCGTCGCCACCAAGCCGGACGTGATGTTCATCGCTCCCAACGACGGACCGACGCTGCGCGACCAGTGGCAGAAGAGTCCGTTGTGGAAGGAGGTCCCGGCGGTGAAGAACAACGCCAGCTACGACGTCGACCCGAACGAGTGGTCGCGGTCGCGGGGCCTGATCGCCTCCGAGGTGGTCGCCAAGGAAGCCGTCAAGCTGCTCTACGGGAAGTGACATGACCCTGTCCGTGGGCACTGTGCCCAAACCTACTGAGGACGCCGCCCACAAGCGTCCGAAGATCGTCACCAACAAGCAGCGGGTCACCTGGGTGTCGCTGGTGCTGCTGGTGCTGGTCGTCGCGGGGATCGTGTGGGGCCTGTCGATCGGCAGTCAGCACATCTCGTTGTCGCGGCTGCCGGGAGCGATCTTCAAGGCGGACGATTCGGACGAGCTGATCCTGCAGTCCATCCGGCTGCCACGGGTGGTGCTGGCGCTCTGCGTCGGCGCCGCCCTGGCGGTGGCCGGCGCCCTGATGCAGGCGGTCGCCGCCAACCCGCTGGCGGCGCCGGAGATCATGGGTGTCAACGCCGGCGCGGTGTTCGTCGTCGTACTGGCGATCACCGTGGTGCCGTCGCTGTCCGGTGCGCCGACGATCCTGCTGTCGTTCGGTGGCGCGGCCGCGGCAGGTGTGTCGGTGATGCTGCTGGCCGGCTCAGGGCGCGGCCGGGTCAGTCCGGTGCGGCTGGCGCTGGCCGGTGTGACTGCGAGCAGTCTGCTGATCTCGCTGACCCAGGTGCTGATCATCTTCGACGAGAACTCCACCGACAGCGTGTTGTTCTGGCTGGTCGGCGGCGTCAACTTCGCCGGCTGGCAGGACGTGCGCAA
This sequence comes from Kribbella sp. NPDC048837, assembly GCF_055586945.1. Classification (NCBI taxonomy): domain Bacteria; kingdom Bacillati; phylum Actinomycetota; class Actinomycetes; order Propionibacteriales; family Kribbellaceae; genus Kribbella; species Kribbella sp. NPDC048837. The sequence continues at coordinate 192,520 of NZ_JBVJHF010000004.1, read as the reverse complement.
CCTGCTGCCCTGGCTGGTGCTAGGTCTGCTCGGTGCGTTCGCGATGGCGCGCCCGCTGAATCTGCTGGCGCTGGGTGACGACATGGCCCGCGGTCTGGGGCAGAACGTCGAACGCACCCGGATGCTGGGGTCGGTGCTGGTGATCGTGCTGTGTGGCGCGGCCGTGTCCGTGGCCGGGCCGGTCGCGTTCATCGGCCTGATCGTGCCGCACATCATGCGGCGCGTGGTCGGCTCCAGCTACACCGTCCTGTTGCCGTTGTGTGCGGTGGGCGGCGGCGTGCTGGTGCTGTACGCCGACATCGTGTCCCGCTACGTGAAGCCGCCGTTCGAAGTCCCCGCCGGTGTGGTCACGGCCCTGATCGGTGCACCGATCTTCGTGTACCTGGCTCGTCGACAGAAGGTGACCTCATGACCAGCACGACGATCGTTGCACAGCACGTACGGCGTACGTCGCTGGCCAAGCGGCATCCCGCGGTCCTGATGGGATCGCTCGGTGTCCTGGCGCTCGTACTGAGTGTCTACAGCCTGAAAATCGGGGCGACCGAGGTGTCGATCGGCAACGTCCTGCACGCGCTGGTCGGCGACCGGTCCGACCAGGCCGCCGCGATCGTGCTCGACTTCCAGCTGCCGCGCGTCCTGCTGTGCTGGCTGATCGGTACGGCGCTCGCGGTGTCCGGCGCGGTGATGCAAGGCGTGATCCGGAACCCGCTGGCGGCTCCGGACATCATCGGTGTCACCAAGGGCGCGGGCTTCGGCGGCATGTTGCTGCTGCTCGCGATCCCGAGCATTCCGGTGGTGGCCGTCGTACCGGCGGCGTTCGTCGGTGGTCTGGCGGCCGCGGGCCTGGTGTACCTCCTGGCCTACCGCCGCGGTGCTACTCCGGTGCGCATCGCGCTGGTGGGTATCGCGGTCAGTGCGGCCTTCGAGGCCGGCATCCGGTTCCTGCTGGTCCGCAACCCGCTGGATGTGAGCGCGGCGCTGATCTGGCTGACCGGAAGCTTGTTCGGCCGGTCGATGAGTGCCGTCCTGGAGATCCTGCCGTGGGTGCTCGTTTTGGTGCCGTTGATCGTGATCTGGGCACGCAAACTCGACGTTCTCGGCCTCGGCGACGACCTGGCCGCTGGCCTCGGTGAACCGGTCGAGAAGACCCGGCGGCTGCTGCTGTTGTTCGCGGTCGCGCTGGCCGCGGCCGCGGTCGCGGTGGCGGGCACGATCGGCTTCGTCGGGTTGATCGCTCCACATATGGCTCGTCGCGTGTTCGGCGGCAAGCACCTGGCGTCGATCCCGGCGGCCGCGTTGTTCGGCGTGCTGCTGATGTTGTTCGCGGACATGATCGGTCGGGGTCTGGCGCCGCCGTTGGAGATTCCGGCCGGCTTGGTGACCGCTGTGGTCGGGGGACCGTACTTCCTGTACCTGCTCGTGAAGACCGGAAAGTAGGAGACCTGCCATGCGTTTGCAGGCACAAGGCGTCCAACTCGCCTATGACCAGAAGGTCATCGCGCACGACCTGACCCTGACCATTCCCGACGGCAAGGTCAGCGTGCTGATCGGCCCCAACGGCTCGGGCAAGAGCACCGCGCTGCGCGCCCTGGCCCGGCTGCTGCCACCCGCGAAGGGCAGTGTGGTCCTGGACGGCAAGTCGATCCAGGACACCCCGACCAAGGAGGTCGCGCGGCTGTTGGCGATCCTGCCGCAGGTCCTGGTCACGCCGGAGTCGATCTCGGTGGAGGACCTGGTCTGGTTCGGTCGCCACCCCCACCGGACCTCGTTGAAGGTGCCGAGCGCGGCCGACAAGGAGGCGGTGGAGTGGGCGATGGCGGTCACCAGTACGGCGGAGTTGCGGCATCAGCACGTGGACCAGTTGTCCGGTGGCCAGCGCCAGCGGGTGTGGATCGCGTTGTGCCTGGCCCAGGGCACCGACCTGATCCTGCTCGACGAGCCGACGACGTACCTGGATGTCGCCTACCAGCTCGAGGTCCTCGACCTGCTACACCAGCTCAACCAGGAACAGGGCAAGACCGTCGCGATGGTGCTGCACGACTTCAACATGGCCGCCGAGTACGCCGACCACGTCTTCGTGATGAAGTCCGGCTCCCTCGTCACCCAGGGCACGCCGGAGGACGTGTTCACCTGCGACATCATCCGCGACGTGTTCGGCGTGGAGTCCAAGGTTGTGCCACACCCGGTCAGTGGTAAACCCATGTGTATCCCCCTGCGGGCCGGGCTGCGTGCCCAGCTCTCAGTGGCAACCGGATAGGAGTCCTGCATGACGTTCAGCCCCGCGGAAGCCGCCGAGCGCTCGGAACGGGTCGCGCCGAGGCTGCGTGAGCACCTGCCGCTCACGCCGCTCGTCCGGTACGGCGCGTTCAGTGACGAGCTCGGCGCCGAGGTGCTGGTGAAGAGTGAGCACCTGCAGCGCACCGGCTCGTTCAAGGCCCGTGGTTCGATGGCGAAGATCCTCACGCTCACCGACGAGCAGCGGCAGGCCGGGGTGGTGACCGCCTCGACCGGAAACCACGGCCTCGGTGTCGGCAACGCCCTCGCGACGCTCGGCGGTCACGGTCTCGTCTACCTGCCGGAGAACGCGTCGCCGACCAAGGTGGCCGCACTCCGCCGGCTCGGTCTGGAGATCCATGCCGAGGGCAATGATTCCGGCGTGCTCGAGCCGAAGGCCCGGGCCTACGCGGCCGAGCACGACCTGACCTACGTACCGCCGTACAACGACCCGGACATCATCGCCGGGCAGGGCACGGTCGCGGTGGAGATCCTGGAGCAGCTGGCCGGCGCGCCGCTCGACGCGGTGGTGGTCGCCGTCGGTGGCGGTGGACTGATCAGCGGGGTCGCGTCGGTGCTCAAGAAGCACCTGCCCGGGATCCGGGTGTACGGCGCCTCGCCGGTGCGCGACGACGCGATGGCCGCGTCCGTCCGGGCCGGGGAGATCGTCCTGGTCGACGCCCAGGAGACGCTCTCCGACGGTACGGCGGGCAGCGTCGAGCCGGGCAGCATCACCTTCGACCTCTGTCGTGAGCTGGTCGACGACTGGGTCCTGGTCAGTGAGGACGCGATCAGCGCCGCGCTGCGGATGGTGATCGACACCGAGCACCAGCTGATCGAGGGCTCGGCCGCGATGGCGTTCGCGGCCGCCCGGGCCCGCCGTACCGAACTCGAAGGCAAACGCGTCGCCGTGGTGTCCTGCGGCGGCAACATCTCGTCGAGCACCCTGGTCGCCGCCCTGAGCTGACCCTCCCTGCCGACGCACCCGAGGTGACTCCCTGATCCCCTCGGGTGCTTCGGCATGCCCGGATCCGGCCACTCCCGTCACAACTGCCCGATCATTGACATGCTTATAACGAAGTAACTATCGTTGCGTGCAGCATATGTTTCACACGACCTAAGGATGTGAGAGATGGACGCGGCAACGTGGGGGTTGATCGTCGCGACGTTCGTCGCGTGCTTCGTGGAGATGGTGGAAGCCACCACGATCGTCATGGCGATGGGCTACACCCGGAGCTGGAAGTCGGCTCTGGTCGGTACGTTCGCGGCCCTCGGAGCCCTCGCGGTGGTCACCGTCGCGGCGGGCTACGCGCTGGCGAACTGGCTGCCGGAGTCGGCGCTGCAGCTCGCGATCGGCGGCCTGCTGCTGATCTTCGGCCTGCAGTGGTTGCGCAAGGCGATCCTCAGATCGTCCGGACGCAAGGCGGTCCACGACGAGGACGCGATCTACCGCGAGGAGGTGGAGGCGGCCAAGGCGGCCGGTGAGAGCAAGGGCGGCCTGGACCTGTTCGCCTTCATGGTGTCGTTCAAGGGTGTGTTCCTGGAGGGGATGGAGGTCGTCTTCATCGTGCTGACCTTCGGCCTGAACGCGGACAACATCCCGGGCGCCAGCCTCGGTGCGATCGCGGCGGTGGTGATCGTGCTCGGTATCGCGATCGCGCTGCGCCGGCCGCTGTCGATGATCAACGAGAACCTGCTCAAGTACGGGGTGGGCCTGCTGCTCGCGTCGTTCGGGACCTACTGGGCGGTCGAGGGCATCGGCATCTTCCGTGACGGCCGGGAGAGCCTCGGCTGGCCGGGTCACGACCTGATGATCCTGGTCCTGCTGGCGGCCTGGCTGCTGCTCAGCCGGATCTTCGTCGCGGCGCTGCGCAAGCCGGCCGCTCCGGCGCCGGTGGTCGCCGGTGATGTTCCCGTGGAGGTGAAGAAGTGAAGTTCCTCAAGGCCTTCGGGCAGTTCTGGTACGACTTCATCATCGGCGACGACTGGAAGATCGCGGTCGCCGTGGTGCTCGCGCTCGGCGCGCTGTTCGCCGCGATGACGCTCGGGCTGTTCGGTGACGCCGGACTGACCCTGCTGGGCGCCGCGCTGGTCATTGCCGCGTTCAGCATCAGCCTGGCCATCGACGTCCGGCCGAAGAAGCGCTGAAAACCCAGTCCCCGTTGACGATCGGCCCCGGTACGCGTCCGCGCGCACCGGGGCCGATCGCTGTCTGCCCGACCTCCTCTGTAGTGATCACGACCTCTATTCAGAATCTCGTAGTATCTGCTACGGTGAACGCGAGGCGCCGATCCATCCGTCCCCGAACCGGAGGTCCCACCGTGACTCCCTTCCGACCAGAGCAGGTGAGCGCCCCGTGATGCGCGACACCGCCGAGACCGTGCTGGCCCTGCTGCCCGCGGACGTCCAGTACGGCGACATCCGGGTGGTCCGGCGCACCCACGAGCAGGTCCTGGTCGAGCTCGACGGCCCCGGCGAGGTCGGCTACGACGACTCGCTCGGTCTCGGGCTGCGGGTGCTGATCGGCGGCCACTGGGGTTTCGCCGCCACCCACCGGCTGGACCCGAACGGCCTCGACAGCGTGATCGCGCAGGCGGTCGGCCAGGCGCGCGCCGCCGGCGGCGGCGGTCACGTGGCGCTGGGCGAACCGGTGACGACGCGGGCGACCTGGTCGTCGCCGCAGCGGATCGACCCGTTCGAGGTGCCGCTGTCCACCAAGCTCGACCTGCTGTCCGCCACCGTGAAGGAAGCGTCGACGGCCGGTCCGCTGGTCCAGCAGATCGAGGCGTCGATCGACCTCTACCGCGACGAGAAGGTGTTCGCGAACACCGAGGGCGCGCTGATCGAGCAGACGCTGACCGAGAGCGGCGGCGGCCTGATGGTGAACGCCGGCAACGGTGACGACCTGCAGCGCCGGTCGTTCCCGCAGGGCGTGCCGCGGCAGATCCGCGGCCAGCGCGGAGACTTCGCGACCGCCGGCTGGGAGCACGTCGAGTCGCTCGGCCTGGTGGAGAACGCGGCCCGGGTCGCCGCCGAGGCGGTCGCGCTGCTGACCGCGCCGCAGTGCCCGGACGAAGTCACCACACTCATTGCCGGCGGCAACCAGTTGGCCATGGTCCTGCACGAGTGCGCCGGCCACCCGATGGAGGCCGACCGCGCGCTGGGCACCGAGGCGAGCCTGGCCGGCGGGACGTACGCGACGCCGGAGCGGCGCGGCAACTTCCGCTGGGGCTCGCCGATCGTCTCGGCGTACGCCGATGCCACCATCCCCGGCGGACTGGGCTCGTTCGGGTACGACGACGAGGGTGTGCCGGCCCAGCGCACCCAGCTGATCAAGGACGGCATCTTCCTCGGCTACATGTCCGGCCGCGAGTCGGCGGCGGCACTCGGCGACCAGCCGACCGGCGCGTCCCGGGCCGACGGCTGGCAGCGGCTGCCGCTGGTGCGGATGACCAACATCTGCCTGGAGCCGGGGGAGTCCTCGCTGGCGGAGATGATCGCGGGCACCAAGCGCGGCATCCTGGTCGACACCAACCGTGGCTTCTCGATCGACGACCAGCGGATGTCGTTCCGCTTCACCACCGAGCTCGGCTGGGAGATCCGCGACGGCAAGCTCGGCCGGCTGCTGAAGAACTGCAGCTACCAGAGCGTCACCCCGCAGTTCTGGGCCGGTCTGGACGCGCTCGGCGGTCCGGACGAGTGGAAGGTGCACGGCGTCCCGTCGTGCAACAAGGGCGAGCCGCTGCAGGTGGCTCATGTCGGTCACGGCACCGTGCCGGGACGTTTCCAGAACGTGCAGGTGGGACGATGAGCATCGAGCGGACAGACATCGAGCAGGCGCTGGACATCCTCGGGCCCGGGACCCGGCTGGACGTCCTCGGCGAGAACGCCGAACTGCTCCGGTACGCCGAGTCCGAGATCACCGCGCAGCACAGCGAACGCAGGCTCCGGGTCCGCCTCAAGGTGAACCGCGACGGCCGGACCGCCGGCGGAACGCTGGAGACGCTCGACCCGATCGCCGTCCAGGTCCTTGCCGATCGGCTGACCGCGGCCCTCGCCGACCTCCCGGCTCCCGCCAGCGAGCCCGAGCCGACCGTGGAGCCCGAGGGTACGACGTCCGAGCCCGAGCAGTTCGTGGTCGAGCCTGCGAAGTCCATCGTGGACTGCGACCCCGCCGTACGGCACAGGTGGTTCACCACGGTGCGCGACGGTCTCGACGAGTCGGCGCGGCTCGGTGGTGCGATCCGGTACGACGTCCTCGACCGGGTCGTCGCGGACTCGGCCGGCCTGTTCCGGTCCGAGACGTTGACCAAGGCATCGATCCAGGCGATCGCCAAGCAGGACGGGCAGTCCGCGAGCGTCAAGCTCGTGCATCGCGACGCCGACCTGATCCCGGTCGGTGACATTCCCGGCCGCCTGCGCGAGGCGTTGCGTCCGCTGCCGGTGCGCGAGCCGTTCCGTGGCAGCTGCCGCGTGCTGCTCAAGCCGTCGGCGGTGAACACCCTGATCGCCACCTTCGGCCACTGGGCTCTCGGCGCGCAGCACTACGCGAGCGGACGATCGGTGCTGGCCGGCCGGATGGGGCAGCAGGTGGTGAGCGAGCAGCTCACGCTCGTCGACGACGCGACCGACGCGGCCGGACTGGTCAGCGGGTTTGATGCTGAAGGCAACGTTCGGCGGCGGACCCCGCTGATCGAGCGTGGCGTGCTCACCGGTGTGGTCTCCGACCGGCGCCGGGCCGAGCTGACCGGCGGCGTTCCGACCGGTCACGCGGTGCCGGACGGCTGGCGGTTCGGCGGCGACCCGGTGCCGTCGCACCTGCTGCTCGACGCCGGTGACGCCACCGAGGACGAGTTGCTCGCGGAATGCGGCAGCGGTCTGGTGGTCAACCGGCTCGACTACCTGCGGGTGCTGCACCCGAAGCAGACGCTGGTCACCGGGACCACCCGGGACGCGACCTACTGGGCCGAGGACGGCAAGCTGGTCGCATGGCACCCGCAGCTGCGCTTCACCTTCCGGATGGACGAGGTGCTGAACGCCGTCCTGGCGGTCGGCGCGGTCCGGGAGATCGGCGACCAGACGTTCATGGACAGCGTGGTCGTCCCGTCGTTGCTGATCGACGCGGGACCGCTCGTCCTCACCTGAGCCAGCAGCGCCCCGGGCCTTGCGTGCTCATAAACCGGCGCGGGGCGCTGCTGTTCCACCCATCGATCATCGACGAGGAGCCGATGACTCCGACGCTCACCACCCTGCTGAACGGCTATTCGCTGCGCACCGCGCAGGGTAACCCGGCCTTCTGCTCCATCCATCTGGTGGAGAGTGACGCGGGCCGCCTGCTCTTCGACTGCGGGCACGCCGGCCGGCGCCGGTCGCTGCTGGAAGCGCTCGCCGCGCGTGGTCTGGAACCGGCCGACATCGGCACGGTCGTGCTGTCGCACGGTCACTGGGACCATGTGCAGAACGTCGACTTCTTCCAGGAGGCCCGGGTGCTGCTGCATGCCGATGAGCTCGACAACCTGGCTGAGCCGCCGGCCACCGACCTCGGTACGCCGCGGTGGGCCCGGCGGATCCTCGACGACCTGGACGTCCAGGTGACCGGCGACGGCGACGAGCCGCTGCCCGGTGTGAAGGTGCTGGACCTGCCGGGCCACACGCCCGGCTCGATCGGCCTCGCCGTGAGCACCGAGGCCGGAACCGCTGTCCTCAGCGCGGACGCCGTGCCCACCCTCGACGTGCTGGGCGCCCGCACCGCGTCGGGCCGCCCGTACGACCGTGCCCGCGCGGATGCTTCGATCGAACGGGTCGCGCAGCTCGCCGACCGGGTCTATCCCGGGCACGACGCACCGTTCCGGCTCGACGCGAGCGGCGTACCGCAGTACCTCGATCCGCCGGAGCCGCTGGCCTTCGGGGGACGCAGCCAGGTCACCTGGGAGCAGGTCTCATGACGCAGACCGGAGGACAGACGGCGAGCATGCTCGAGGATCCGCCCGAGGTCGACGTTCGTACGGCGGCGCAGCTGCTGCGGTCCGAATACGGCCTCGAGGCCGAGGTGACCGAGCTGCGCAGTGAGCGGGACCGGAACTTCCTCGCCGGGGCCGACGGCCGGCGGCTCGTGGTCAAGGTGTCGAACACCGGCGACGACGCGGACCAGATCGCGATGGAGTGCGCCGCGATGGAGCACGTCGCCGCGGTCGATCCGGACCTGCCGATCCCACGACTGATCCCCAGCACGACCGGCGACTCCGTCACCACTGTGAAGGCCGCCGACGGTCGTACTCATCTGGTGCGGGTGATCACGGTCCTACCCGGCGAGGTGGCCGACCTGACCGCGCTGCCGGGCTGGTTCGCGGCCGACTTCGGCGTGATCAGCGCCCGGTTGACCCGGGCACTGCAGGGGTTCGGGCACCCGTCGGCGCACCGCAGGCTCGACTGGGACCCACGCCATGTCGCCGACCTGCGTCCGTACGCGGACCACCTGCCGGACGAACGGCGACGCGCCCCGATGCATCGCCTGCTCGATCGCTTCGCCGGTCTCGACGAGGCCACCCGCAAGCTCCCGGCCTCGGCTCTCCATGGCGATGTGACGTTGAGCAATCTGCTTTTGCAGGACGACGGCATCACCGGCGTGATCGACTTCGGCGACATGCACCACACCGCGCGCGTGGCCGAGCTCGCGATCAGCCTGACCTCGCTGCTGCGGGAGTCCGACGACCTGTGGGCCGATGCCGGCCGCTTCCTCGACGGCTACCAGCGGGTGCTGCCGCTCGAGCCCGCCGAGGTGGAGCTGATCGGCGAGCTCGTGCTTGCCCGCTCCGCCGCCAGCGTGCTGATCTCGGCGTGGCGCGCGCCGCTCTACCCCGACAACGAGGAGTACCTCACCAGCCTGGTGGTCGGCAGTTGGCGCATCCTCGACGAGCTCGCCGAGCTCGACCGGACCGAGCTCGCGGGCCGCTTCCATCGCCTCTGCGGCACTTCGCGCGTCGCCACTGCTCCCGACCCGACTCTGTTGGAACGCCGGAAGTCCGTCCTCGGCGGCGACCTGTCCCCGCTGTTCTACCGCGCACCGCTGCAGGTGGTCCGCGCCGCGGGTCCGTGGGTGCACACCGCCGACGGTCGTCGCTATCTCGATGCCTACAACAACGTTCCCGTCGTCGGGCACGCCCATCCGGCCGTCGTACAGGCGATCTCGCGGCAGGCCGCCGTACTCAACATCAACTCGCGGTACCTGCACCCGGCCGCGGTGGAGCTGGCCGAGCGGCTGACGGCCTCGATGCCCGACGGCCTGGACACCTGTGTCTTCGTCAACTCCGGCAGTGAGGCCAACGACCTGGCCTGGCGGATGGCCCGCGTCGTCACCGGCCGATCCGGTGTCGTGGTCGCGGACCTCGCGTACCACGGTGTCAGTGAGGCCACCGCGGCCTGGTCGACCAACACCTACCCGCCGTCGGCGCGTCCGGCTCATGTGGCCACCTTCGAGGCGCCGCGGCTGGGTGCGGATGGCCGGCAGCCGACCGGCGCGGACGCGAGCCGGCGGGCGCGGTCGGCAGGCGACGAGCTGCGCCGGGCCGGTCACGACGTGACTCTGCTCGCGGTCGATTCGGTGTTCAGCAGTGCCGGGATCCTGACCCCGACCGGAGAGTTCATGCGGGGCCTGCAGGACGAGACCCGCGCTCAGGGTGGGCTGTTCCTGGCCGACGAGGTGCAGGCCGGCTTCGGGCGCGGTGGACGGAATCTGTGGCGGTTCCAGGACTTCGGCCTGACACCTGACTTCGTCACGCTCGGGAAGCCGATGGGCAACGGTCATCCGGTCGCGGCGCTGATCACCCGGCGCGAGATCGCCGAGCAGTTCGCGGCGGTCGACGAGTTCTTCAGTACGTTCGCGGGCAACCCGGTGTCCTGTGTCGCCGCGCTGACCGTGCTCGACGTGATCGAGCAGACCGGGCTGGTCGCGCGCTCCGGCGAGGTCGGCGCGCTGCTGAAGTCCGGACTGGAGTCGCTGGTGCCCGACCTGCCGGTGCGCGGTCAGGGGCTGATGGTCGGCGTGGAGACGGCCGACGCGGCCGACTTCGCCGAGCGCTTGCGGGAGAACGGCGTACTCGTCGGGACGACCGGCCCCGGTGGGGGAGTGCTGAAGATCCGTCCGCCGCTGATCTGGACCCCGGCCGAGGTCGAGCAGTTCTTCATCGGGTTCCGCCAGGCGCTGCGTTAGCTACTGTTGGGCCCGTGCGTGAACTGGTTGTGCTGGGCACCGGGAGTCAGGTGCCGTCCCGGGAACGCACGCAGAACGGGTATTTCCTGCGCTGGGACGACGAGGGCTTCCTCTTCGATCCGGGCGAGGGTACCCAGCGGCAGATGCTGTACGCCGGGATCGCGGCCGGTGCGATCACCCGGTTGTGTGTCACGCACTTCCACGGGGACCACTGCCTCGGCGTACCGGGAATCGTGCAGCGGCTGTCGCTGGACGACGTACCGCATCCCGTTCATGCGCACTACCCGGCGTCCGGGCAGACCTACTTCACCCGCCTGCGGTACGCGGCGTCCTTCTTCGAGCGCGCCGAGTTGCTCGAGGAGCCGGTCGAGGAGGACGGTCTGCTCTCGGTCGGTTCGTTCGGGCAGTTGTGGGCTCGCCGGCTCGAGCATCCGATCGAGTCCTTCGGCTACCAGGTGATCGAGCCGGACGGTCGCCGGATGCTGCCGGACCGACTCGCTGCCCTCGGCATCGTTGGTCCGGCCATCGGTCGTCTCCAGCAGGCCGGCTCGCTCGAGGTCGACGGGCGGACGGTGCGGATCGAGGACGTCAGCGAACCTCGTCCGGGTCAGCGGTTCGCGTTCGTGATGGACACCCGGCTCTGCGAGAACGTGCTCCGCCTGGCCGAGGGCGCCGACCTGCTGGTGATCGAGTCGACGTACCTGTCGTCGGAGTCCGACCTGGCCCGTCGCTTCGGCCACCTCACCGCTCGTCAGGCCGCCCGGGTTGCGGCCGAGAGCGGGGTGCGGAAGCTGGTGCTGACGCATTTCTCCCAGCGCTACCTGGAGCCCGAGCGCTTCCACGAGGAGGCGGCCGCCGAGTTCTCCGGGGAGATCCTGGTCGCCGCCGACCTCAGCCGCACCCCGGTGCCGTCCCGCCGTTAGACGAACACTGCGTGACGAGTGGGCCAACAGAGCCCGACTCCGCTGACAGGGCATTTATATTTCCCACGAATGGAAATTTGCCGATCACCAGGAGCAACCTCTCGTGCGCACTCCCCGTCCGCTGCCGGCGGCGATCGCGCTCATCGGCATCGGCGCGGTGGTGGCGGTGGCGGTGTGGCGGCCCTGGGAGAGTTCCGCCGACGCGGCCGGTGGCCCGCCCGGGATCAGCGTGTCCCGCAGCCAGTGCGGTCAGGGCTGGACCGGCGCGAGGACCGGTCGGCAGACGCTCACTGTGCACAACACCGGTGATACGGCCGCTGAGGTCGACCTCGTCGAGGTCGGCAGCAACAAGGTGTACGGCGAGGTGGAGGGCCTCGGCCCGAACACGAGCGCGCGGATGGACGTGCAGCTCGGCGCCGGCCGGTACGCGATCCGCTGCCTGATCGAGGACACCGACGTCATCACCGGCCCGGTCGTCACCCTGGCGGGCGACGCGACGGGCGGTCCCGCCGCGGTTCCCGTCACCAAGAGCGACATGCTGCCGCTGGTGAAGCAGTACCAGGCGGCGGTCGCGAGCGGCGTCGCCGACCTGGCCACCAAGACGGACAAGCTGCGCGGCGATGTCGATGCCGGCAACCTGAGCGCGGCCCGGGCCGATTGGCTGCCGGCGCACCTGGCCTACAACTCGCTCGGCGCGGCCTACGACGCGTTCGGCGACTTCGCCGACAAGATCGACGGATCCGACGCCGGCTTCCATCCGCTGGAGAAGGGCCTGTGGCACCAGGCATCCGCCGCCGACCTGAAGCCGCTCGCGGATCAACTGGCCGCCGCTGTGCACGGTTTGCAGCGGGATCTGCCCAACGAACAGGTCGATCCGAACGATCTCGGGCTGCGCGCCCACGAGATCATGGAGAACGCGCTCCAGTTCGAGCTGACCGGTGCGAACGACCAGGGCAGCGGTACGTCGCTGAACACCGCGCTGGCCAACCTCGACGGTACGGCGAAGGTGCTGGCGATCCTCGACCCGGTGCTCAAACCGCGTGACCCCGATCTGCCCCAGGTGCGGAAGTGGGAAGACCGGGTCCGCGCGCTGCTGGCCGCCCACCGGAACACCCCGGTCGACCGGTTGGACCGGACTACCCGGGAACAGCTCGACGGCGCGGTCGGCGAACTGCTGGAGAAGCTCGCTCCGGTCGCCGCGATCTGTGAAGTCCGGAGGAGCTCATGACCGGGGTCGGCCGCCGATCCTTCCTGCGTGGCGCGCTGGCCGGTGCCGGCGCGGCGGCAGTGACCGGGCTGTCGGTGTCCGCCGACGCGGCGACGTCGACCTCCGTGGCGTTCCACGGGGTCCACCAGGCCGGCATCACCACCGACCCGCAGAAGCAGGCGATCTTCGCGTCGTTCGACGTGATCGCCGCGAACAAGGGCGAGCTCACCGACCTGTTCACCACGCTGACCGACCGGGCGCGGCTGCTGACCGCGGGCGGCGCGCTGCCGCCGTTGGGGATCACGGGCCCGCCGGCCGATTCCGGCGTACTCGGCCCGGACATGCCCGGGGACGACCTGACGGTCACCGTCGGCGTCGGGGCGTCGCTGTTCGACGAGCGGTACGGCCTCAAGGACCGCAAGCCGGCGAAGTTGACGGCGATGAAGGAGTTCCCCAACGACAGCCTGGACGACAGCCTGTGCCACGGGGATCTGAGCCTCCAGTTGTGCGCGTCGGAGACCGACACCGTGCTGCACGCGCTGCGCGACATCGCCCGGCACACCCGCGGTGCGATGCAGCTGCGCTGGCGGGTCGACGGCTTCCAGAACCCGCCGCGGCCGTCCGGCACGCAGCGCAACCTGATGGGCTTCAAGGACGGCATCGTCAAGCCGGCGCCGGCCGACCACGACAAGCTCGTGTGGGTGGGCCGGGGCAACGGCGAGCCGGCCTGGACCGAGGGCGGCAGCTACCAGGTGCTGCGCCAGATCCGGATGCTGGTCGAGTTCTGGGACCGGGTGTCGGTCGGCGAGCAGGAGAACATGTTCGGCCGTCGGCGGGACTCCGGCGCGCCGCTGGACGGCAACCGCGAGACCGATGTCCCGAACTACCCGGCCGACCCGACCGGCGGCGCGATCCCGCTGACCAGTCACATCCGGATGGCCAACCCCCGTACCGCCGAGACCGCGGCCAGCCAGTTCCTGCGCCGCGGCTACAACTACGACAAGGGCGCGGACGCGGTCGGGGACCTGGACATGGGGCTGCTGTTCTGCGCGTACCAGCAGGACATCGCCCGGCAGTTCGAGGCCGTGCAGACCCGGCTGATCGACGAGCCCCTCGTCGACTACATCCGGCCGGTCGGTGGCGGCTATTTCTTCGCGCTTCCCGGTGTTCGGGACGGCAACGACCACTTCGGGCGGTCGTTGCTGGCATGAGTCACTCAAGAGGAGAAGGCATGCGTGCAAGACTCCGTGTCGCAGCCACGGCCGCCGTGGCCGCGACGGGACTGTTGCTGGCCGGCTGCAGCAGCAGCGGCGGCGACACCCATCAGGTGGCCAACGCCGCCTATTCGTACAAGGTGGCCGAACCGGCCACGCCGATCCAGCACCTGGTGGTGATCTTCGGCGAGAACATCTCGTTCGACCACTACTTCGGTACGTACCCGAACGCCACCAACCAGAACGGCACGCCGTTCACGGCGGCCCGGCACACGCCCAAGGTGAACGGGCTGTCCAAGCAACTGCTGACCCGCAACCCGAACGCCTACGACCCGAAGCGGCTGGCGCCGTCGCAGGCGCTGACCTGCGACCAGAACCACGGCTACGGTCCGGAGCAGAAGGCCGTGAACGGCGGCAGGATGGACAAGTTCGTCGAGAACACCGAGACGGACAAGTGCACCGGTCAGCCCGTGCTGTTCGGCGAGCCGGGCCTGGTGATGGACTACTACGACGGCAACACCGTCACCGCGATGTGGAACTACGCCCAGCACTTCGCGATGAGCGACAACTCGTTCGACACGGTGTACGGCCCGTCGACCCCGGGCGCGCTGAACCTGGTCTCCGGGCAGACCCACGGCGGCCAGGCCGTCGACCCGAAGACCGGCAAGCCCACGACCGACGCGTACGCCGTGCAGTCGCCGGACAAGGACGGGATCGGCACGATCACCAACGACCCCGACCCCTACTACGACGACTGCGCCAACAACAACGGCACGTCGACGAACAACCTGGCCGTGATGCACGGGCAGAACATCGGCGACCTGCTCAACCAGAAGCACGTCACCTGGGGCTGGTTCCAGGGCGGCTTCAAGCCGACCGGCTCCGCCAACGGCAAGGCGGTCTGCGGCGCGCAGCACACCAACGTCGGGGGCAACGCGGTGGGGGACTACAGCGCGCACCACGAGCCCTTCGAGTACTACAAGTCGACGGCGAACCCGAAGCACCTGCCGCCGACCTCGGTGCAGACCATCGGGTACACCGACCAGGCCAACCACCAGTACGACACGTCGGACTTCGACGCGGCCGTCGCGGCGAACAACCTGCCGGCGGTCAGCTTCCTGAAGGCCGGTGAGTACCAGGACGGCCACGCCGGTTACTCCGACCCGCTGGACGAGCAGGCGTTCGTGGTCAAGGAGATCAACCAGCTGCAGAAGTCCAAGGAATGGTCGTCGACCGCGGTCGTGATCGCCTACGACGACTCCGACGGCTGGTACGACCACCAGAAGCCGCCGATCGTGAACGGCTCCAAGGACGCCGCTCTCGACCAGTCGGCGCTGTGTGGGCACGCCCCGGTGTCCGGCGGCTACGCCGACCGCTGCGGCTACGGCCCGCGCCTGCCGCTGCTGGTGGTCTCGCCGTACGCGAAGACCAACCACGTCGACCACACGCTGACCGACCAGAGCTCGATCCTGAAGTTCGTCGAGGACAACTGGCGGACCGGCCGGATCGGCGACCACTCGTTCGACCAGCGCGCGGGCAGCCTGACCGGCATGTTCGACTTCCGGCAGCACCCGAGCAGCAAGAAGCTGATCCTGGACCCGAAGACCGGGGCCGTCGTCAGCAACCACTGACCGTCAGCGAATGCCCTGGTCGGCGAGGAAGTCGTCGATCAGGGCATTCACTTCGGTGGGGGACTCCAGCGCGGCCAGGTGGGCCGATTGCTCGAGTACGACGAAGCGCGCGCCCGGGATCGAGTCCGCCATCTCCTCGGTCTCGGCCACCGGGAACGTCGCGTCCTCGGCGCCGGCCACGACCAGGACCGGCGTACGAATGCGGGCGAACAGCTCGCGCTGGTCCGGCCGGCGCGGAACGACGCTGGTGACCGCGTGCCGTCCGGACGTGATGTCGACCCGGCGCGCGAGATCGTTGACGGTGGCAACGACCTGCGGTTTCTCGCGTCTGGTGGTCGGGCCGAGGAAGGCATCGCGCACCGGGCCGGTCAACGGTCCCCGGATCCCGCCGAGGAGTCGAGCCGTCCGGGTGAGTACGCCGTACTCGACCTTCTGCCGTAGGCCGGCCGGTGACGCGGTCGCGTTCATGAGGACGGCGATGCCGGTCCGATCCGGGTGGAGTGCGGCGAACGTGCCGCCGATCATCCCGCCCCAGCTGTTGCCGATGACATGGATCCGGTCGGCGCCCAGGTCGTCGGCGATCGCCAGGATCACCTGCGCGCACTGGTCGAAGGTGAACGGCCCGGTCAGCGGCTGACTGCCGCCGTGACCCGGCGGATCGACCAGGACGACCTGGAAGCGGTCGATGAAATGTGCCGCCTGACCCGACCACAGGGTGCCGTCCATCAGCAGGCTCGGCCAGAACACCATCGTCGGCCCTTCGCCGCCGATGCGGAGCCGGATCCGGCCCAGCACGGTCTCGACGTACCGATCCTCCACCCCGGTCAGCGGCATGACTGCACGCTACCGGTCAGGCTGGTGGAACCGAGGCTGCCAGGCGCGTCGCGAGGTCCCGGACGTGCGCGATCAGCTCCGGCGGCGACTGGATCTCGAACGGGTGGCCGAGCAGCCCGAGGTGCAGCGCGAACTCGTCGAGCGAGTTGCTCCCGGTCTCGACCAGAGTCGTCGACGCGTCGACCGGAGTCACCGTCGCGACGCTGGCCGCGAACCGATCGGTGAGCTCCGCGGCCGATGCCCGGACGAGCAGGCGCGCCCGATAGCGGTAGCCGCCGGACGCGATGCCACGCTCGGTCCGGTCCAGGTCCGGTACGTCGCGGGGAGTGAACCGCGGCCCGGTCGGGATCCGCGGCTCCAGCCGATCGAGCCGGAACGTGCGCCAGTCCTCGCGGTCGAGGTCCCAGGCGACCAGGTACCAGCGCCGGCCCATGTGGACGAGTCGATGCGGCTCGGTCGTCCGGGTGGTCGCCGTACCGTCGTGGTTGCGGTAGTCGAAGCGCAGGCGCTGGTGATCGCGGGACGCGGCGGCGACGGCCAGCAGCACGTCCGGCTGCACCGACGGCCCACCGGCGGGGGTGACGGCGACCTCCTGGAGCAGCTTGATCCGGTAGCGCAGCCGGGACGGCAGGACCTGCTCGAGCTTGGTCAGCGCGCGGGCCGAGGACTCCTCGATCCCGGCCACGCTGCCGGTCGCGGCCGCGCGCAACCCGACCGCGACCGCCACCGCCTCGTCGTCGTCGAGTAGCAACGGCGGCAGCGCGGCCCCGGCCCCGAGCCGGTAGCCGGCCACTCCCGGTACGGCGTCGACCGGGTAGCCGAGGTTGCGGAGCTTGTCGACGTCCCGGCGGACCGTCCGGACCCCGACGCCGAGCTCGTCGGCGAGCGCGGCGCCGCTCCACTCCTTGGGTTGCTGCAGGAGCGAGAGCAGCTTGAGCAGTCGCGCGGAGGTTTCGAGCATGTCTTGATTCTGCCAGCCAGCTAGGACCGAAGCTGTCCTAAGTGGGTGCCAGAGTGGAAACATGATCAAGCCATTCAGCATCGACATCCCGCAGAGCGCCCTCGACGACCTGGCCGCCAGGCTGGCCGCCACCCGTCTGCCCGCACCGCTGCCCGGTGACGACTGGGACACCGGCGTACCGGTCTCCTGGCTGGCCGAGCTGGTCGACTACTGGCGGACGAAGTACGACTGGCGGGCCGCGGAGGCGGAGCTCAACGCCTATCCGCAGTTCACCACCGAGATCGACGGTCAGCGGATCCACTTCCTGCACGTGAAGTCGCCGGAGCCGGACGCGCTGCCGCTCGTCCTGACACACGGCTGGCCTGGATCGATCGCCGAGTTTCTCGATCTGATCGGGCCGCTCACCGATCCGGTCGCGCACGGCGGTGACGCCGCGGACGCGTTCCATCTGGTGATTCCGTCGCTGCCCGGGTTCGGGTTCTCCGGGCCGGTGTCGGAGAGCGGTTGGAGCCGGGAGCGGGTCGGGCAGGTGTGGGCGGTGCTGATGGATCAGCTCGGCTACGAGCGATACGGCGTCCAAGGTGGTGACATCGGTGGGGCGGTCTCGCCGGCGGTGGCGCGCGCCGCCCGGGACAAGGTCGTCGGGGTCCACACGAACGGCGGACCTTCGCTGCCGTCGTTCCCGCTGCCGGAGGAGGAGCTGGCGACACTCACGCCGCTCGAGCAGGACCGGATCGCCCGGATCGGCCGGTTCCTGCAGGAGGAGTTCGGCTACATCTCGATCCAGTCCACCCGGCCGCAGACGGTGGCCTACGGGCTGGTCGACTCCCCGGTGGGCCAGCTGGCCTGGATCATGGACAAGTTCCGGGCCTGGACGTGGCCGCTCGACACCTTGCCCGAGGCAATCATCAGCAGGGACCGGCTGCTCACCAACGCGATGATCTACTGGTTCACCGGCACCGCGGGCTCCGCGGCGTACGTCGGCTACGCCCAGCAGGAGCGGTGGGGGACCAAGCTCGAGAACTCCGGCGTACCGACCGCGGTGCTGGCCTTCGCCCACGACGTCTGCATCCGCCGCTACGCCGAGCGCGACAACACCATCACCCGCTGGACCGACGTCGACCACGGCGGCCACTTCGCCGCCCTGGAGGAGCCGGAGCTGCTGCTCACCGACGTCCGCGAGTTCTTCCGCGATCTCCGCTGAACCCGTCCAGCATGGCCTGCAGGCCGGGGCCGAAGTGGTCGCCAGGTGTGGTGCCGTCGGCGGCCTCGGCCAGGCGGTTGTAGGCGGGATCGGCGGGCGCCGGCTTGCGGCTGCGGCGGTCGGCGCCCAGGGTGAGGACGGCCAGGGTGAGGGCGTGACCGATGGTGAACTCCCGCAGGGAACGGCTGATCCGCAGCGCGTCGGCGGGCGTGAAGCCGGCGGCGGTCAGAGTCTCGATCATGCGGTTGCCGGTGGCAATGGCGGCGGGGGAGCGGACCGGGCGGGAGGCGAACAGCGTGACTGCGTGCGGATGCTCGAGCAGGGTGTCCCGGAGCCGTTCGCAGTACGCCGCCGAGACCTCCTGCCAGCTCTTTGCCCAGGGCAACGAGTCGGTGTCCAGGCGGTCGAACAGGAGCTCGGCGATCCCGTCGTACAGGTCCTCCTGGTCGGCGTAGTGCCGGTACGCCGCCATCGGGTCCGCACCCAGCTCGGCGCCGAGCTTGCGCATCGAGAACTTGGCCAGCCCGACCCGGTCGATCACGTCGAGCGCGACCGCCGCGATGTACTCACGGTTGAGGACAGTCCGGGTCGGCGGGGTGCGGTCAGGCATCGATGAACTCTTCCAGCCGGCGGGCGAACTCCTCGGCGTGCCGTTGATAGCCGAGATGCCCGCCCGGAAACTCCAGGCACGGTACGCCGAGCTCCGCGCTCAGCTGCCGTGCGGGGCGACTGTAGTACCGGCCCTCGCTCTCGACGCCCACGCCGAAGGCCCACCGTACGCGCGCCTGACGCAAGGCCGTGAGGTCCGGCCGGTAGCGGACGAACTCCGGCATCTCGGACCGCATCAGGATGTCGGCGTTCCCGAACAGCCGGTTCATCTCGTTGCCGGGAGCGAGCCGCTTCGCGAGCTTGACGGCGGCCGCGCCGATCGTCCGGCCGGCCCTCGCATCGAACAGCTTGGTCGGCTTGTCCATCGTGCCGGCCGCGAACTTCAGCATGGCCGGCAGTGATCCCTCGCGCTCGGCGATCCGTGACAGGTCGTCGAAGTACGCGACCCGCTCGGCCGCGTCCGGCAGCACCTGGATGATCGGCGGCTCGTGCACCACGGCAGCGGCGACGCGATCGGCGTGCTCCGCGATCAGTCCGAGGGTGACGAGCGCGCCGGCACTGTTCCCGAACACGAACGCCCGCTCGATCGCGGCGTCATCCAGCACGGCGACCACATCCCTCGCCTGCGCCGGCAGCCCGACGTCAGTGGTTCGCTCCCCGGCACTGCGGGAGTTACCCCGGCGGTCGAACGTGATGACCGTGAACCGCCGGGCCAGGTGTCCCACCAGGTCCCGGTACATGGCGGCGTCGCCGCCCCCACCTGGGACCAGAACGACGGCCGGCCCTTCGCCGGTCCGCTCGACGTGGAGTCGGGTCGCCTGGGTGTCTACATTGTAGATCATATCTACAGTGTAGACACCGTGCTCGATCAGTCGAAGTCGGTCGAGGTGGTGAGGCCGGCCCAGGTGGCGGCCTCCTCGGCGCGGGACTGGGAAGCCCGGTCCGCGTGCGTGAGGGCGTCCTTGCCGAGCAGGAGCCGGAGCGGCGGGTTCTCGAGTCCGACGACCTGGAGGATCGCCTGTGCCGCCTTGGCCGGGTCGCCGGCCTGCTGGCCGTCGGTCTCCAGGCGGTAGCGGTTCATCGCGCCGACGGTCTCGTCGTAGTCGGGGTGCACGGGAGCGATCGTCATCGACGAGCCACCCCAGTCGGTCCGGAACGCGCCGGGCTCGATGATCGTCACCTTCACCCCGAACGGCTTGACCTCGTTGTTCAGCACCTCCGAGAAGCCTTCGACGGCGAACTTCGCGGTCTGGTAGGCGCCCATCCCCGGCGTGCCACCGACCCGTCCGCCGATCGACGAGAACTGCAGAAAATGCCCGGCCCGCCGCTCACGGAACACCGGGAGCGCGGCCTTCGTCACGTTGACGACACCGAACAGGTTCGTCTCCAGCTGCGCCCGGAAGTCCGCGTCCGTGGTCTCCTCGATCGGCGCACTGTTCGCGTAGCCGGCATTGTTCGCGACCACATCGAGCCCGCCGAACGCGTCCAGCGCGGTCTGTACGGCGGCACGCGCGGCGTCCGCGTCCGTCACATCGAGGGCGATCGCCCGGACCTGCTCGCCGTACCGCTCGTCCAGGTCGTCGAGCTGCTCGGGCTTGCGGGCGGTGGCGACGACCCGGTCCCCGGCGGCCAGGACGGCCTCGGTGAGGGCGCGGCCGAGCCCGCGGGAGCTGCCGGTGATCAGCCAGATCTTGCTCATCATCATTCCTAACTAACCAAACGGTTGGATACACCACTAGCTAACCAACCAGTTGGTTGGAAATCAACTAACCGGTTGGTTGGTACGCTGGTGGTATGCAGCAGCGGAACGCCGACCGGACCAGGACGCGCATCCTCGAGGCCGCCACCGAGGAGTTCGCCGCGCGCGGGATCGCGGGCGCCCGGGTGAGCCGGATCGCCGAGGTGGCGGGATGTAACAAGGCGATGCTCTACGCCTACTTCGGCAACAAGGATGCGCTGTTCGACGCGGTGTTCACGGCCTCCGTGCAGGCGTACCTGGACGAGGTCGGGTTCGACGCCGAGGATCTGCCGGCCTATGCCGGACGGGTGTTCGACTACTTCGAGGCGCATCCGGATCGCCTGCGGCTCTCGATCTGGTATCGGCTCGAGCGGCCGGAGGGCGAGCCGCTGGAGGCGATCCTCGCGGTGAACCAGAGCCGGCTCGACGACCTGCACCGCAGTCAGCGGCGGCGGGTGGTGCCGCGGCAGTTCACGGCGGTCAGTCTGCTGTCGCTGATCCAGGCGATCGCCACCAGCTGGTCGTCGATGAACCCGGAGTACGGCGCCGACCTGCCGAGCGTGGCGGTGCGGCGACGGGCCGTGGTGATGGCGGTGCAGAAGATTCTCAGCTGATTCATTGGTTGGCCCGATGGAGTTCTCAGTCTGGCGAGCTCTACTCGAAGACAGAGAGAACTGGCTGAGGAGGGCAACGGCAATGAACGACGACGCTGGACGGCAGGAAGCTGCGCAAGGGCCTACGCAGGGATCGGGACCGGGGCAGAACCCCGGCCCACAGCAGACAGGTCCGCATCAGCAGCAGTCTGGCGCGCAGCAGGCGGGTCCGGCATACGCCGGCGGGCAGCAGGCGAGCGGGCAGCAGCCGGCTCAGTGGCAAGCGGCACCGCACTACGCGGCGCATCTGCAGTCGGCGCCGTACCACGGCGGGCAGCAGCAGGCGGGCCCGTATGCGGGTGGTCCGGCGTATCAGGGTGGACAGCAGCCGTACTACGGCGGGCAGTTCGGCGGTGGGCAACCGCCGTACGGCGGTTATCCGCACTATCCGTTCGGGCCGCAGCCCCCGGCGCCGAAGAAGCGCGGACGGCGGTTGCTGGGTGCCGGCGCGCTCGGCCTCGCGGCCGTGCTGGTGGCCGGGTCGCTTGCCTGGGGCATCGATCAGCGGGCCGGCGGGAACAGCTCGCAGCTCTCGCAGCAGCAGTTCGACGCGGCCTCGGTGGCCGCGAAGGTGTCGCCCGGCCTGGTCGACGTGAACACCGTGCTCGGGTTCGAAGGCGCGCGGGCGGCCGGCACCGGGATCGTCCTCACCTCGGACGGCGAAGTGCTGACCAACCACCACGTCATCGAAGGTGCGACCTCGATCTCGGTGACCGACATCGGCAACGGGAAGACGTACACCGCGAACGTGGTCGGGTACGACGAGCAGCACGACATCGCCGTACTGAAGCTGAAGGACGCGTCCGGGCTGGAGACCGCGAAGACGGGTGACTCCGACAACGTGAAGCTCGGGGACCAGGTGGTCGGGATCGGGAACGCGGGTGGCGTCGGCGGTACGCCGAGCTACGCGGCCGGGAAGGTGACCGGGCTGAACCAGTCGATCACCGCGACCGACGAGAGCGGGCAGGACCCGGAGAACCTCACCGGCCTGATCCAGACCGACGCGAACATCCAGGCCGGCGACTCCGGCGGCCCGCTGGCGAACGCGTCCGGTGAGGTGATCGGCGTCGACACCGCCGGCTCCACCGGCAACAACGGCGGCCCCGGCCGCCCCGGCCAGACTGCGGCCACCACCGGCAACACCGCCACCGCGACCCTGACGGCGACCGGCGACGGCACCGGCAACGGCAACGGGTTCGGCGACGGCAACGGCTTCCCGAGCTTCGGCGACGGCTCCGGCAACGGGAACGGCGATGGCAACGGGTTCGGCGACGGGGCGGGCAACGGGTTCGGTGACGGGTCGGGTAATGGTTCCGGCGAAGGCAACGGCGACGGGTCCGGCAGCGGGACGACGACCGAGGGCTACGCGATCCCGATCAACACGGCGCTGGACATCGCCCAGCAGATCGAGGACGGCAAGGCGTCGGACACCGTGCACATCGGAGCCTCCGCGATGCTCGGGATCTCGGTAGTCACCAGCGAGGGCACCACCGGCGCCGTGGTCGGCGACGTACTCGCCGACGGCAAGGCCGATGACGCCGGCATCTCCGCCGGTGACGTGATCACCTCGTTCGCCGGTCACACCGTCGACTCCCCGGACACCCTGTCGGAGCTGCTGAACAACCAGCACCCCGGCGACAAGGTCGAGGTCGGCTGGACCGACCAGTCCGGCCAGGCCCACAAGGCCACCATCGAACTGATCACCGGCCCCGTCCGCTGATCCCGAACCGGTCCGCCACCTCCAGCGCTCCCCTCCGCTGAAGCGGACCGACCGATCGGGCCCAGGCGCCACACCCCTGCACAGGGCGCCTGGGCCCGATCACCTTGTCCAGCCACTAAAGCGCGGCCCGGGCACATCCGCTGACTCGCGCGCTACACCAGATCGTCAGGTCGCCCGGCGCTGGACTGGACACGCTGGTCTGGACGCGGCGGGCTGAACACCCGCGGGCGGGGAGCGGGTGGGGAGCGGGTGGGGCGCCAGGTCGGGTGGGTCGGTGACCAGCCGAGTTGCGTTCGGGCGTGGGAGTTGGAGGCGCCCCGGGCTGAACGCCGGCGGGCTGGACACCGGCGGGCTTGGCACCCGGCGGTGCGCCGCACCCCTAGCTGCCGAAGCCAGTGCGCCAGGTCGGGTGGGCCGGCGACCAGCCGAGGTTCGTCCGGGCGTGGGTGTTGGAGGCGCCTCGGGCCCACGGGGTTCGGGTGGAAGCAGGCGTGGCATCGGGAGCCGCCGCGGACTGGGTGGCTGCGGGACCAGGTGCGCCCGGCGTGGGCGTGGGGCTGGGTACGCCGACGGATTCGGCGAAGGCTTTGGCCCAGTCGGTGGCTGGGGCCGGGTCGTCGTCGACGACGTTGACCGGGCCGGTGGGCCAGTGGAGGGCGGCTGCGGCGGCGGACGCGGCGTCCTCGGCGTGGAGGAAGCTGGTGATGTCGGGGCCGGTGGGGAGGGTGCCGGTGGTGGCGAGGTCGGCCATCAGGCCGCCCTTGGTGTACCAGGTGTTGGGGCCGTAGAGCATGCCGTAGCGGAGGGCGACCCACTCAGGGGCTTCCGCGGTGATCGCCTCGAGCTCCGCGACTGCCTCGACCGAAGCGCGGCGGCCGGCGTCGGCGGCGGCGAGGTCGAGGGGTGTGGACTCGACCGCGGGAGTGTCGCCGGGTTCGTAGGCCCACGCGATGCTCTGGGAGATCACCCGCCGGGCACCGGCGGCCAGCGCGGCGTCGACCAGGTTGCGGGTGCCTTCGCGGCGGATGCGGATGTTCGCGGCGAAGTCGCGGGACGTCAGGTCGGTCAACTGGTGGACGACCACCTCAGGCCGCGCCGCCGCGACCACGGCCCGTAGTCCGGCAGCGTCGTACACATCCGCGACGACTGTCCGGACACCCGGCGCCATCGCACGCTCCCGCCGGCTGAGGGCGGTCACTTCGTGGCCCTGGGCAACCAGGAGCGGGACGAGCAGCCGGCCGACCACGCCGGACGCGCCGGCGACGAAGATCCTCATGGAATCACCGTAGGGAGCAAACCGACGACGACCGTGGTCCAGTTCGTGAGCGGTTTCCTGGGCCACTTCCAGCGGGGGTGAACGGTCGTTTACTCTGGGAGGAAAGTAAACAGCTGTTCACCGCCGTGAGGAACCCAGGTTGACCGTCCGCGCCGCCGCTCATCCACGCCTGATCCTGGCCGCCCTCGCCTTCTGTGGCGTGCTCGTCTCGATCAGCCAGACCATCGTCGTACCGCTCCTGCCCGAGCTCCCGAAGATCACCAACAGCCCCGCCGCCGACGTCAGCTGGCTGATCACGGTGACCCTGCTCACCGGCGCGGTGTTCACGCCGCTGCTCGGGCGAGCCGGCGACATGTACGGCAAACGCCGCGTCCTGCTGATCGCGTTGTCGTCCATGGTGATCGGCTCACTCTTGTGCGCGAGCAGCTCCGCGCTGCCGGTGCTGATCGCCGGCCGGGCGTTCCAGGGCGCCGCGATCGCCGTCGTACCGCTCGGCATCAGCATCCTGCGCGACGAGTTGCCACCGCGCCGGGTGATCCCGTCGATCGCGATCATGAGCTCGACCCTCGGCGTCGGTGCGGCGTTCGGGATCCCGGCCGCGACGCTCGTGGTGGAGTACGCGAACTGGCACACGATGTTCTGGATCAACCTCGGTCTCGGCCTGCTCGACATCGTCCTGGTGCTGCTGATCGTGCCCGAGTCCGCGGTCCGGACCAGCGGGCGGTTCGATATCCTCGGTGCACTCGGGCTGAGCGCGTTCCTCGTCTGCCTGCTGCTCGCCGTCTCCAAGAGCAACACCTGGAGTATGCCGTCCGTCGCGACCCTGTACGTCGTTGCCGTCGCGATCGTTCCGTTGTGGGCCTGGTACGAGCTCCGCACCACCAGCCCGCTCGTCGACCTGCGAGTGTCGGTGCGCCCCGCCGTACTCTTCACCAATCTCGGCGCCCTGCTGATCGGGTTCTCGTTCTACGCCAACTCGCTGTCGACCGCGCAGCTGGTCCAGGAGCCGACCTGGACCGGCTACGGGCTCGGCGAGTCGATCGTGGTGAGCGGACTGTGCCTGCTGCCCGGTGGTATCGCGATGGTGCTGCTGTCGCCGGTGTCGGCCCGGATCTCGAACGCGCGCGGCCCGCGGTTCACGCTGGCGATCGCGTCGGTGCTGATGGCCGCCGGGTACGTCGTCCGCCTGTTCACCAGCGGGAACGTCGCCGGGATCGTGGCCGGGGCGACCGTGGTGTCGGCCGGAACCGCGGTGGCGTACTCGGCACTCCCGGCCCTGATCATGCATGCTGTGCCGGTGACCGAAACGGCCGCGGCGAACGGCCTCAACACCCTGATGCGCACGATCGGCTCCGCGATCTGCAGCACGATCGTCGCGACCGTGCTGGCCGGGGTGACGATCACCAAGGCCGGTCAGGTCGCGCCCGCGTTGTCGGCGTACCTGATCGTCTTCGCGATCGCCGGTGTCGCGGCGGTGGTCGCGGCCGGGCTGGTGCTGCTGATCCCGGCACGACGTCCCACGCCGCTGCCGGTCGGGATCGGTACGGCGTGACCGACCCGGGCCGGATCGCGATCCTCCGGGCGGCGCGGCGGGCGTTCGCCGTCCAGCCGTACGACGTGGTCACGCTGCGCGGGATCGCGGCCGACGCGAACGTGAGCGCGGCGTTGATCGTCAAGCACTTCGGCAGCAAGGAGTCGTTGTTCGAGCGGGTCGCCGACTTCAGCGAGGCAGCCGAACTCCTGCTCGCCGCGCCGGACGAGGAGCTCGGCCGGCACGCCGTACTCACGCTGGTGAACTACCGCCGCGAACACGGTCTGGACCTGCTCGTCCGGGTCATCTTCGCGGCCGGCAGCGGCGACGAGCGCGCCCTGATCCGCGAACACTTCCGCGACCAGGTGACGCACGCGTTCGCCGCCCGCCTGACGGGTCCCGACGCCGACCTCCGCGCCGAGCTCATCACCGCCCAGCTCCTCGGCCTCGGCGCCGCCGTCTCCGTCAACAAGACCGGCCCCATCGCCACCGCCACCCCGGAAACGATCGCCGACCTCTACGCCCCCGCACTCCAGTCCCTGATCCACTGAGGCCGAGCCGGCCTCCCGGCGTCGGCGCCTGCCGATCGCCGCACTGGGCGCGTTCACGGGTTGGGCAGGGGTCTTAGAATGTGGACAGGGGTGCTTGGTTGGGCTTGTGACGCCGCTAACATAGGGCAACCAGGCCGAGAGGCGCTGCAACGGACCCAGGTCCGCCACGCTCGACCTGGAGCACCGACTGCAAGGGCGCCTCCGGAAGATCTTTCTGGAGGGGACGGCAGATGAGTGAAACCGCGCTGAGGGAGCTGCTCGATCAGCGGATCGCGGTGCTCGACGGTGCGTGGGGCACGATGTTGCAGGGCGCCGAGCTCACGCCCGAGGACTACCTGGGCGATCGCTTCGGCGACCACACCCACGACCTCACCGGCGACCCCGACCTACTGAACCTGACCCGGCCGGACCTCATCCTCGACGTCCACCGGCAGTACCTCGCGGCCGGCGCCGACATCACCACCACCAACACTTTCACAGCGACCAGCATCGGCCAGGCCGACTACGGCATGCAGGCCTACGTGCGGGAGATGAACGTCGCCGGCGCCCGGCTGGCCCGGCAGGCGGCCGACGAGTTCGGCGGCCGGTTCGTGGCCGGTTCGATCGGCCCGCTGAACGTCACGTTGTCGCTGTCCCCGCGGGTCGAGGATCCGTCGTACCGCGCGGTGACGTTCGAGCAGGTCCGGGACGCGTACGCCGAGCAGATCTCCGCGCTGGCCGAGGGCGGCGTCGACCTGCTCCTGATCGAGACGATCTTCGACACCCTGAACGCGAAGGCGGCCGTCGCCGCGGCCCGCGAGGTCGCGCCGCACCTCCCGTTGTGGATCTCCGTCACCATCGTCGACCTCAGCGGACGGACCTTGAGCGGCCAGACGGTCGAGGCGTTCTGGAGCTCGATCGAGCACGCCAAGCCGCTCGTCGTCGGCGTCAACTGCTCGCTGGGCGCGGCCGAGATGCGCCCGCACGTGGCCGACCTGGCCCGGTTCGCCGACACCTACGTCGCCTCGCACCCGAACGCCGGCCTCCCGAACGCCTTCGGCGGGTACGACGAGAAGCCCGAGCAGACCGCGGGCATGCTCCAGGAGTTCGCCGAGTCCGGCCTGGTCAACATCGTCGGCGGCTGCTGCGGTACGACGCCCGCCCACATCAAGCGGATCGCCGAGTCGGTCGAGAAGCTGCCGCCGCGGTCCGTCGTACCGGCCGACGAGACCACCCGGTTCTCCGGGCTGGAGCCGTTCAGGATCGGGCCGGACACCGGGTTCGTGATGATCGGCGAGCGGACCAACGTGACCGGGTCGGCGCGGTTCCGCCGGCTGATCGAGGGTGACGACCACCAGGCCGCGGTGGACGTCGCGCTGGAGCAGGTCCGCGGCGGCGCGAACCTGCTGGACGTGAACATGGACGCCGACCTGCTCGACAGCGAGCAGGCGATGACCACGTTCCTGAACCTGATCGCGACCGAGCCCGAGGTGGCCCGGATCCCGATCATGATCGACAGCTCGAAGTGGTCGGTGCTGGAGACCGGGCTGAAATGCGTGCAGGGCAAGGGCGTGGTCAACTCGATCAGCCTGAAGGAGGGCGAGGAGGAGTTCCTCGAGCGCGCCCGGCGGATCCGCGACTACGGCGCCGGCGCGGTCGTGATGGCCTTCGACGAGCAGGGCCAGGCCGACACGGTCGAGCGCAAGGTGGAGATCTGCGGCCGGGCCTACGACCTGCTCACGCAGAAGGTCGGCTTCCCGCCCGAGGACATCATCTTCGACCCGAACGTGCTGGCCGTCGCCACCGGCATGTCCGAGCACAACGGCTACGCCAAGAACTTCATCGACGCCCTGCCGTTGATCAAGGCGCGCTGTCCGGGCGTCCACCTCAGCGGCGGCATCTCGAACCTGTCGTTCTCGTTCCGCGGCAACGACATCGTCCGCGAGGCGATGCACTCGGCCTTCCTCTTCCACGCGGGCAAGGCCGGCCTGGACATGGGCATCGTGAACGCCGGTCAGCTCGCGGTCTACGAGGACATTCCGGCCGACCTGCTGGAGCTCGTCGAGGACGTCATCTTCGACCGGCGCGACGACGCCACCGACCGCCTGGTGAGCTTCGCCGAGAACGTGAAGGGCAAGGGCAAACAGCGCGAGATCGACCTGTCCTGGCGTGAGGGCACGGTCGAGGAGCGGCTGTCGCACGCGCTCGTGCACGGCATCGTCGACTACATCGAGGCCGACACCGAGGAGGCCCGGCAGCAGTTGCCGCGGCCGCTCGAGGTGATCGAGGGCCCGCTGATGGACGGGATGAAGATCGTCGGCGACCTGTTCGGCGCCGGCAAGATGTTCCTGCCGCAGGTGGTGAAGAGCGCCCGGGTGATGAAGCGTTCGGTCGCCTACCTGGAGCCGTTCATGGAGGCCGAGAAGGAGCAGGCCCGGCTGGAGGGTCGGCCGGAAGCGGTCCGCGGCCAGGGCAAGATCGTGATGGCCACGGTCAAGGGCGACGTCCACGACATCGGCAAGAACATCGTCGGCGTCGTGCTCGGCTGCAACAACTACGAGGTGATCGACCTCGGCGTGATGGTGCCGGCGGCAAGGATCCTCGACACGGCCGTTGCCGAGGGCGCCGACGCGATCGGCCTGTCCGGGCTGATCACGCCGTCGCTGGACGAGATGGTCGCCGTCGCGGCCGAGATGCAGCGGCGCGGGCTCAAGCTCCCGCTGCTGATCGGTGGCGCGACCACGTCCAAGCAACACACCGCGGTCCGGATCGCCCCGGCGTACGACCAGACGACGGTGCACGTGCTGGACGCGTCCCGGGTGGTCGGTGTGGTCTCCGACCTGCTCGACGAGGAGCGCGCCGAAGAGCTTGCCAAGAGCAACAGGGTCGAGCAGGAGCGGCTGCGCGAGCAGCACGCCAACAAGCAGCGCAGCCCGCTGCTGACGATCGCCGCGGCCCGCGCGAACAAGGAACCGGTCGAGTACGGCGAGCTGCCGACGCCGGCGTTCACCGGACTGCGCCGGGTGTCGCCGAGCATCGAGACCCTGCGGGCGATGGTCGACTGGCAGTTCCTCTTCCTGGCCTGGGAGCTGAAGGGCAAGTATCCGGCGATCCTCGACCAGCCGGTCGCGCGGGAGCTGTTCGACGACGCGAACACGTTGCTGGACGAGATCATCGCGAACGGCTCGTTCACCGCCGAGGGCGTGTACGGGTTCTGGCCCGCGCACAGTGAGGGCGACGACATCCTGTTGGAAGGGCTGGACGTGTCCTTCCCGATGCTGCGCCAGCAGACCGAGAAGCCGGCCGGCCGGCACAACCGCTGCCTGGCGGACTACATCGCGCCCGCCGGTGATCACCTCGGTGGTTTCGGCGTCGCGATCCACGGTGCCGAGGCGCTGGCCGCGTCGTACGAGGAACGCAACGACGACTACCGGGCGATCATGGTCAAGGCCCTGGCGGACCGACTGGCGGAGGCCTTCGCGGAGTGGATCCACCTGGAGGCGCGACGGGCGTGGTTCGAGCCGGACGCCGAGCCTGTGCTGGAGGATCTGCACGCGGAGCGGTTCCGCGGGATCCGTCCCGCGCTCGGCTACCCGGCGAGCCCGGATCACACCGAGAAGCAGGACCTCTTCCACCTGCTGGAGGCGGAGAAGCTCGGCCTCGGCCTGACCGAGTCGTTCGCGATGACCCCGGCCGCGGCCGTCAGCGGCCTGATCTTCGCGCACCCGGCGTCGCGCTACTTCAGCGTCGGTCGCATCGGCCGGGATCAGGTCGAGGACTACGCCGTACGGCGTGGCCTGCCGGTCGGGGAGGTCGAGCGCTGGCTGCGGCCGAACCTGGCGTACGACCCGGACTGAAGCTTCTCGATGGTGCCGAGCGGTCCGCGGGCCGCGACGTACCCATCGGGCCGGACCAGCAGGGAGTCGTTGCCATCGGCCACCACTGCCCAGTCCGGTCCGCGGTGGACGCCGCCCGGTGCGCGCGTACCGGCGTGGTCGGTCAGGTTGAGTGAGCTGTCCGGGTAGGCGATCGTCAGGCCGGTGGTGAAGTCGTCGGTCAGGTTGCGCAAGGCAAAGGACGCGTTGTTGTCGGCCGCCGCCTGCAGCACCATCCGGCCGCGGGCGGTGCTGTCCTCGAGGACCTTGCGGGCGACCGGGATCCGCTCCTCCTGGTAGGTGTCGAGCAGGTCGTCGGGCGCGCCGTCGAGGACGGCGGCCAGCTTCCAGCCGAGGTTGTAGCTGTCCTGGATGCCGGTGTTCATGCCTTGGCCGCCACCGGGGGAGTGGACGTGCGCCGCGTCGCCGGCCAGGAAGATCCGGCCGTCGCGGTAGCGCTCGGCCATCCGCACGTTGATCCGGTACAGCGACTGCCAGCCGGGACTGTGGATCCGGACGCCCGGCACGCCCGCGCGCTCGGCGAAGATCCGCCGGAACAGCTCGAGCGACGGTTGCTCCGGCTCCTCGATCGCGGTGTCGATCGAGGACTGGAACTGCCAGAGATTCGTGCTGGGCAAGGGGAAGAGCGACAGGACGCCGTGCTCCGGCGACATCCAGACGTGCTGGCAGTGCCGGTCCAGGCCGTCGATCTGGACATCGCCGAGATGCCAGCGCTGCCGGTCGTACGTCGTCCCTTCGAAAGCGATCCCGCTGAGCCGGCGGACTGTGCTGTGGCCGCCGTCGCAGCCGACGACGTACCGCGCGTGGATCCGTTCGGAGCCGGTCGACACTTCGACGTGGTCGTCGTACTGGGTCAGGCTCGTGGCAGCGGTGCCGAACTCGACCTGACCGCCCAGTTCGGTGAGGCGGTCGCGCAGGGCGCCCTCGATGAACGGCTCGGAGATCCAGATCGGGGCGGGGTGCGGGACGTCGGGCGACGGCGGTACGCCGATGGCGGCCTCGACCGCCTCGGAGGTGACCCGCGCGCCGTCGTAGTGGCGGGTGGGGACGTGGACGGCGCCGAGTTCCCGGATGCGGTCGACGACGCCGAGGTCGTCCATCACCTCGAGGGCGCGCGGCTGGATGGTCTTGGCGCGGGACGCCGTACTGGGCCGGTCGAGCTTCTCGACGATGCGGTGCGGGATGCCGCGACGGGCCAGGTCGCAAGCGAGGGTCAGGCCGGTCGGGCCGGCCCCGATGATGAGGATGTCGGTCATGGTAGTTACCTAACTTAGGTAGGCTTTGGTTGGATGTGAGGAACATATACCTAACTTAGGTAACTATTCAAGCGAGGTCGCGATGGAGAACGTGCTGGCCGAACTGCTGCCGCAGCTGACCCGGCTGAGCAACACGCTGGGCCGGGGCCGTCTGTACGAGCGCGCCCGGGCCGGCGCCGGGGTCACGCTGGAGCGGCCGGCGATGACGATCCTGCTGATCCTCAACGCGGCCGGCGAACCGCTGCGGATCGGCGAGATCGCGAACCGGATGCAGGTCGAGGGACCGCACGTGACCCGGCAGGTCCAGGTGCTCGAGAAGGACGGCCTGGTGGAACGGGTGATCGACCCGGCCGACGCGCGCGCCCGGTTGATCGCGCTGACCACCCGCGGCCAGGACACGGCAAGTCAGTACCTGGGCGTCGTCCTCGGCTGGTTCGCCGAGGCCATGGCCGACTGGCCGGCCGACGACCGCCGCGAACTGACCCGGCTCCTCGCCCGGATGGTCGACGACCTCTCCACGCACCTCGCGTCGCTGGACTGATGTCACACTTCGGCGCCAGGACGACTCTTAGCGGGTGTGATGACCAACGATGAGACCGACGTGTTCCTCGCCCAGCGGGAACTGCTGTTTTCGATCGTCTACAACATGCTCGGCACCGTCGCGGACACCGAGGACGTGCTGCAGGAGACCTGGCTGGCGTGGTCCGGCCGGTCCGGCGTCGAGAATCCGCGCGCCTATCTGGTGCGCGTCGCGGTGAACGCCGCGCTGGCCCGCCGTACGGCGATCAACCGGCGCAAGGAGGAGTACGTCGGGCCGTGGCTGCCCGAGCCCGTGGTCACGCCGGCCGACCCGGTCGAACGGGCGGAGGCGGTGTCGCTGGCGGTGCTCGTCGTACTCGAGACCCTGACGCCGTTGGAGCGGGCGGTCTTCGTGCTGCACGAGGTGTTCGGGTACGCGCACACGGAGATCGCCGAGATCGTGGATCGCACGCCGGCGGCCGTGCGGCAGTTGGCGCATCGGGCCCGCGAGCACGTGCAGGCGCGGCGGCCCCGGTTCACCGCGGATCCGCACGTCCGGCTGGAGGTGACGCAGCGGTTCATCGACGCGGTGGTCGGCGGAGATCTGGATGCGCTGATGGAAGTGCTCGCCCCGGACGTCACGTTGTGGGCCGACGGTGGCGGCAAGGCCCGGGCCGCGGGTCTGCGACCGGTGCTGGGCCGCGACAAGATCGCTCCGCTGATCATCGGCGACGGGCGGCGTCGGCCGGTTGCGTCACTCGGCGTTCAGTACCGGACCATCAACGGCGACCCGTCGGCGCTGCTGCTGTCGGGTGACACGCCGTTCGCTGTGATCGTGCTGGAGGTCGAAGGGGAGCAGGTGACCGGCATCTACGCCGTCACCAACCCGGACAAGCTCGCGCGGCTGGCGGTGGACTGACATGACCTCTGCTGCCGTCGCCGTTGTCGCGGTGACCGTTGCCTTGAACGCCTTCTCCGGAATCGCGGCGCTCCTGCACTGGAAGGCGATTCTGCCCGGCATGGCGAAGGCCGACGTACCCGAGTCGTGGCTGACGTTCCCGATCGGGACGTTGAAGACGGCCGGAGCGGCCGGCCTTCTCGCCGGTCTGATCGCGGGACTGCCGGCGTTGGTGGCCGCCGCCGCGATCGGGTTGGTGTTGTTCTTCGTCTGTGCGCTGTACACGCACGTGCGGGCCGCGGATTTCACTGCGCAGTTCGGTCTCGCGGTGTTCTTCCTGGTCATGGCGTGCGCCTCGCTGGTGCTTACGCTGACTCCATGACTGTGAGCCTGCGCCCTGCCGTGGCCGCTGACGCCGACGCCGTTGCCGCGATCTGGTACGCCGGATGGGGCGACGGGCACCTCGGACATGTGCCGGAGGAGCTGGTCGCGATCCGGACCGAGGAATCCTTCTGGACCCGGGCCGCTGACCGCATCGCCGACACCACGGTGGCGGTCGTCGGCGACGAGGTGGCCGGGTTCGTAATGGTGGTGGGCGACGAGGTCGAGCAGGTGTACGTGTCGCGCGATCACCGTGGATCCGGAGTAGCCGGGACGCTACTCAGTGAAGCCGAGCGGCAGGTGAAAGCCAACGGACACAGCGAAGCCTGGCTCGCGGTGGCCACCGGCAATGCCCGGGCCCGGCGGTTCTACGAGCGCAGTGGCTGGACCGACGGCGGTGCCTTCGACTACCCGGCCACTGTCGGGACCGGAACGTTGCCAGTGCCGTGTCACCGCTACCTGAAGCAGGTCTAGTCGGAGGATTCCCCTGAAGTTGCGGGTGGGCGCGGGTGCATTGGTGCCGAATGGAGTTAGTTTGCCTTGGCAAGCATCAGCTCGTTCTTGGAGAGGTCACCATGGTCATCCGTTCCTGGCGTCGGCCGTCCCGCCGGTTTGTGCTCACCGGCGTTGCCGCTGTCGCGATGGCGTCCGTCGTCGGTGGAGTCGCGTACTCGGCCGGAGCCGCGTCGCCGCAGCCGGCGATCCAGACGTCGACGCCGCGGAGTGAGAAGGACGTCACCAACATCGACGTCCTGCGGCAGCAGTTGCGCAACTACTACGGCGATCCGCTCGGCACCGGTACGTTCGCGGCCGACAGCAACTACGCCAAGGAGGCGCGCTCGGTCGCCGCCGCGGGCACGCGCTGGATCTCCGCGACGCACCACACCAACAAGACCAAGGCGATCCTGCTGGACGTCGACGACACCTCGCTGGCGACCTGGAACTACGAGATCTTCAGCAACTGGGCGTTCAACCCGGCCACCAACGCCGACTACGTGCTGAACCAGCGGTTCCCGGCCGTCCCGGGGATGGTCGACCTGGTGAAGACCGCCGAGCGGGAGGGCTACGCGATCTTCTTCCTGACCGGCCGCGGTGCCGCGCAGGAGGCGGCGACGCTGGGCAACCTGACCTCGGACGGCGTCGGCGTCGACGCGGGCTACCCGAAGCCGACCACGCTGCGCAACGGTGAGGACGGCCTGTTCACCAAGCCGGCCGTCGCCGACTACCCGGACTACCTGAAGCAGGCCTGCGCCGCCGACCCGAACGGCTCGTGTACGACGATCCACTACAAGTCGGCCACCCGGGCGCACATCGAGTCCCTCGGCTACGACATCGTGGCCAACTTCGGCGACCAGTTCTCCGATCTCAAGGGCGGCTTCGCCGACCGCACCTTCAAGCTCCCGAACCCGAACTACTACCTGCCCTGATCGCGCCGCCGGCCGGCTGGGTCACCACACGGTGATCCGGCCGGCCGGCTCGCGTCTGCCACCCTGGCGACGATCGACCTCACGCCCTGACGCGGGGAGGACGCCGTACAACAGGGTCTGGAGGGCTTCGCGGAGGTCGGTCTCGAAGTCGAGGCGGAGGTCGGCGATCGCGGGGTCGGACTCGTAGGCGGCGACGATCGACGGGGTCGGGTGGGCGTGGGTCCAGATCGCGCCGGCCAGGATGCTGGCGGACTTGATGAAGCGGGTCGCCGCGTCCACCCCGATCTCCGGCAGGACCCGGGTGATGACCGCCAGCATCCGGCGGTAGACGGTCAGGGACACCTGCTTGAAGGCGAGCGCGGCGTCGACCGAGATGTTCCGCTCGAGCACGGACGCCTGGGCGCTGATCAGGTCGCAGAACACCGGCCGGGCCGCCAGGGTCCGGACGATCGTCTCCACGAGCAGCTCGCCGCGTCGCCCGGTCGCGCGGGTCCGCGGGACATCGGCCAGCTCGGTCTCGAGGTCGTCGACCCAGGCCGAGAGTTCGTCACTGAGCAGCTCGAGCAGGACTGCCTCGCGGGAGTCGAAGTAGTTCAGGACGTTCGACTTGGCCAGGCCGACGCGGCGGCTCAGCTCGTTCAGGCTGAGGTCCGCGACCGGCATCTCGGTCAGCATCGCCGCCGCCGTCGTGAGGATCGCGGTCCGCCGTGCCGCTCGCTGCTCCGCGCTCCGCGCGCGCTGGAATGTCGCCACCCTCACATCCTACAGACCGACGGTCTGTTGTTATCGGACCAGCGGTCTGATAGCGTCGAACTCGTAACAGACCATCAGTCTTTTATGAGGAGCAAACCATGTACGACGTCGCCGACCAGAGCGGCAAGCTCGTCGTCGTCACCGGCGCCAACAGCGGCACCGGCAAGGAGGCCACCCGGCGCCTGGCCGCCGCGGGCGCGCGAGTGGTGATGGCGGTCCGGACGCCGGCCAAGGGCGAAGCCGCGAAGGCCGAGATCCTGGCCGGGAACCCCGCCGCCCGGCTCGAGGTCCGCCGGATCGACCTCGCCGACCTGGCGTCGGTCCAGGAGTTCGCCGACGGCCTGGCCGCGGACGAGCCGCAGCTCGACCTGCTGGTGAACAACGCCGGCGTGATGCACCCGCCGACCCGGATCGCCACCAAGGACGGTTTCGAGCTGCAGTTCGGTTCGAACTTCCTCGGCCCGTTCGCCCTCACCGTCCGCCTGCTGCCGCTCGTCCTCGCCGCGCCCGCGCCGCGGATCGCCACGATGGCCAGCGGTGCCGCGAACTTCGGCCGGATCCACTTCGACGACCTGCAGTGGGAACGCCGCTACCGCCGGATGGCGGCGTACTCGCAGTCGAAGCTCGCCGACCTGATGATGAGCAACCACCTGGCCAGGCTGTCCGCCGAGCGCGGTTGGGGCCTGCTGAGCGTCGCCGCACACTCCGGCTTCACCCGCACCAACCTCCAGACCGCAGGCGCCTCGCTCGGGCGGGAGCGGCCGTCGCGTCTCGCCTTGCTGGGCGAGCGTTTCAACCCGCTGCCGTCCCAGGGTGTGGAGGTCGGCACCGAGCCCCTCCTGTTCGCCGCGACCAGCCCGGACGCGCAGCCCGGCGCGTACTACGGCCCGTCCGGCCGCCTCGGGCCTGGTCGGTCCCACCACGCTCGTCAAGGCTCCCAAGAACGCTCTGGACCCGGAGTCGAGCGCGCGGCTGTGGCAGGTCGCCGAAGGGCTGACGGGTGTTTCTCTCCCGTCATCCGGTCCTATCCTGCGCAAATGAACGAGTGGTCGAGCGGGGAGATCTACGAGTCGTACGTCGGCCGCTGGAGCCGGCTGGTCGCGAAGGAGTTCGTCGCCTGGCTGGACCGGCCGGCGGGTTTGCGGTGGCTGGATGTCGGCTGCGGTACGGGCGCTCTGACCGGCACGATCCTGCGGACGGCGGATCCTGCCTCGGTGCTCGGCGTCGACCCGTCGGCCGGTTTCGTCGAGTACGCGCGACAGTCCGTCCGCGACGAACGCGTGAGCTTCGAGGTCCGCTCGGCCGACGAGCTCCCCGACGGCCCGTACGACGTGGTCGTCGCCGGGCTGGTGCTCAACTTCATCCCCGAGCGGGTCGAGGCGCTGCGCCGGATGCGCGAGATCGGCTCGACGGTCGCTGCCTACGTGTGGGACTACGCGGACGGCATGCAGCTCATGCGGTACTTCTTCGACGCGATGGGCGAGCTGCGTCCACAGGATCGCCATCACGACGAGGCAGTTCGGTTCCCGTTCTGTACGGCGGAGGGGCTGGCGGAGCTGTTCCGCGAGGCCGGGTTCAGCGCGGTCGGTACGCGCGAGATCGTCGTACCGACGGTGTTCTCGTCGTTCGACGACTACTGGAAGCCGTTCCTGGGCGGGCAGGGGCCGGCGCCGGCGTACCTGCGGTCGCTGGACGAGCCGGACCAGGATCTGCTGCGGGAGGCCGTGCGGTCGCGGTTGCCGATCGAGGCGGACGGTTCGATCCCGCTGACCGCGCGGGCTTGGGCAGTGATCAGCTGAGCTCGTGGCTGATGGGCTCGTCGCGGCTGAGCTAGTCGCTGGTGAGCTCGTCGACACCGAGGTAGTCGCTGCGGAGCAGGCCGAAGAGCAGGTCGTCGGTCCACTCGCCTTTGAACCAGGTGTGGGACCGCCGCAGTCCTTCGCGCTGGAAGCCGACCCGCTCGAGCAACCGGGCCGAGGCCGTGTTGCGGGCATCGCACTCGGCCGAGACCTTGTGCAGCTCGCGCTCCACGAAGAGGTGCTCGAGCAACCCGCGAACCGCCTCGCTCGCATAGCCATGACCTTGGTATGCCGAAGCCAAGGTGTACCCGAGCTCGGCCTGCTTGAGGTTCTCGTCCAGGTTGAGGCCGAGATCCCCGATCAGTACGCCGTCCAGGTCGACGGCGTACTGGAACCATCCGGGCGCGGCCGGATCGCCGCCGGCGAACTCCTCGACCTTGCGGGTCGCGTCGGCCAGTGGCACCGGGACGTCCCACGACTGGAAGCGGGCGACGTCGGGATCCGACCGGTACGCCGCGAACGCCTCGGCGTCGCCGGCGGTGAAGCGGCGCAGGGTCAGCCGCTCGGTGCGCACGAACATCGAGCCATCATGTCAAAACAACGGCCGCGGCTCCGTCGTACCCATGAGAGGAGTGCGCCGATGAAATTCTTGCTGATCCTGCAGGGCGACCCGGATCCGTGCCTGCGCCGCGACGACTTCGAACGAGCCGCCTACGAGGCCGGCGAACTGGTCGGCGGTGAGGTGCTCGCGCATCCACAACTGGCCGTCCACGTGCCCGATCGGGCAGATCCCGCGACGATGGACGCCTACTACCTGATCGATGTCGAGACCTACGATCGAGCCGTCGAGCTGGCCCGTCTCCTTCCCGACGCCCGCACCGCGGGCCGCAGTGTCGAGATCCGTGCCGTGATGCACAGCACCGCGGCGGACTTCTAGCGCGCCACCCTGAACCAGAGATTGGTCGCCGAGGGGTTCTCGGTGCAGCCGATCCGGTCGAGGCGGACGGTTCGGCCGCCGGGGTGGTCGAACAGGCGGGTGCCGTCGCCGAGCATGACCGGGACGTAGATCAGCAGTACCTCGTCGAGGGCACCCGCTTCGATGCACTGCTTGGCGATGTTGGCGCCGATCACGTTGACGTACTGGTCGCCGGCCGCCTCCTTGGCGAGGGCGAGTGCCTTCGGGAACTGGTCGACGTACGTGATGCCGGGTTCGGGTGTGGTCGGCGGGCGGTGGGTGACGACGAACATCGGCCCGCTCCACCCACCGCCGAACGCCTGCCCTTCGCCGGTCTCACCCTTGTGCGGATCGTCGCCGTCGTGGGAACGCCGGCCGATCAGCAACGAACCGATCCGGGGGACCAGCTCGTCGACCTCGGGATTAGGCCCGAGGTACGGACGCATCCACTGCATGTCGCCGTCCGGTCCGGTGATGAAACCGTCGACCGACATCGTCACCGAGTACAGAACTTTCGCCATCGAGTCCTCCAGGGCTCGCTCGTCGTCAGGTGTTGAGACGAGCGAGCCCCAGAAAACTCATCGCGAGGCCGGACCGACGTCCGCCGGGGTGAGGGGACGGTTGTGCGGAGTGGCGGCGCTGTACTCGTCGGCGCCGACGTCCGCCCGGCCCGTCCGGGGGTGGTCGTCCAGATCGCGCGTGACGGTCGGATACGTCTTGCTGGCGGCGTTGATCGCGGGGCTGGCCGCGCTGAGCCGGCGGATCCCGTCGGAGCCCGTAGCGAGCTTCGGATCCTTGCGACTGAAGCCGGAAGCCGGGATGTTCCCGTCGCCCGCTGCGCCCCAGCACAGGTTGCCGGACCAGCTGATGCCCTCCTGGAACGGCATCGACACCAGCTGCCGGCCGGAATCGCCGACAAGAAGATTGTCGGCAATCGTGCACCCCAACGGCGGCAGCGTGCGCTGCGACTCACCGCTGATCGCCGTACCGCAGGACAGTACGGTGTTGAGCGCGATCGTCACCCGGTCCGGCGCGTCGTTGCCGCGGCGGCTCTCCGCGGAGTCCTCCGGCTTGTGGTCGCGGACGCTGCCGCTGCCCAGCACGATGCCGGCGCCGCCGACCTGCTCGACGTAGTTGTTCACCACCAGGTGATCGTTGCCGTAGATCCGGATTCCGTTGCTACCGGCAATGATGAAGTTGCCGTCGACCCCGGTCTTGTTGCCGTGCCGCAGCACGATCCCGCCGAGGCTGTCCCGGATCGTGTTGTGCCGGATCGTGTTCGCGGACGACTTGACCGAGATCGCCTCCGGATCGCCGTCGCACCGCTCGAACAGGTTCTCTTCGACCACCGCGCCGGCGTCGCTCAGTGACCGCCCGCTCAGCCCGAGCCGGATCGGCTCGCCGCCGTTGTCCCCGGCGAAGGTGTGGTCGGAGAAGTAGTTGCGGACGATGTGCACGCCGCGGGCCATCCCGTCTGACCCTGGTCCCTCGACGCCGAGGAAGACGCCGAGCGTCGACTTCCCGTGGAAGTGGTTGCGTTCCACGGTGGTCGCGTCGCCGCGGACCATCAGCCAGTGCATCCCTTCGAGGTCGGCGAGCTGGAAGTCGTTCCGGCTGATCCGGACGTGGTGGCAGCTCGTCGGGACCTCGAGCGTCGTCTGCTGCCGCAGCTTGAACCCACTCACGACCAGGTACGACGAGTCCGCGAACACGAACCCGCGATTCCCGGTCAGCGTCACCCCGCCGCGCGTCTCGGCGCGGACGGTGATCGGGGCGTCCGCCGTACCGCGTCGGCCGGTGACGGCGATGGTCTGGTCGCCGGGGACGTCGTACGTGCCGTTGGCCAGCACGATCTCGGCGCCGGGCCTGGCCGCGGCGATCGCCCTGCGGAGCTCGTCGAGGGTGCGCACCTGGACGGCGCGGGCGCGGGTCGCGGTGGAACTGCCAGATCTGGCGAGGGCGGTGGCGGGCGTGGCGGCGAGGCCGGCGCCGAGGGTGGTGATCAGGAAGGTCCGGCGATGCATGGTTCCTCCGGGAGGTTCGGGGCGGTGGTCCGGATCGTGGTGCGGCTCCGGATGTGGCGCTCAGTCTGTGGCCGGCCCACGACTCTGGCAAGCGCTTGCCGACGAACTGCCCCGGATCTCCCGTGGGGTGGGACAGGCCGGGCCGGGGTTCCGCGACACAGCCCTGGTGTGACCATGGCACGGGCTGCCGGTAACCTTCCGGGCAATCGGCTTTTTCGGATTTCGGGAGACGAGGTGGATCGGGGCGATGCCTGACCGGGACCAGGTGATCGACCTCGACCTGCCGTCGGACGCCCGGCTGTACGACCTCTTTCTCGGCGGCAAGAACAACTTCGAGGTCGAGCGCCGGCTGTTCCAGGGGCTCGTCAAGATCGCGCCCGAGGCACCGGAGCTGGCCGGGGAGAACCGGCGCTGGCTGACCGAGGTGATCGGCCGAATGAGCGCCGACGGGATCAGCCAGTTCCTCGACCTCGGCGCCGGCCTGCCGACCCGGCAGAACACCCATGAGATCGCCGCCCGGACGAACCGGCGCGCCACCGTCGTGTACGTCGACAACGACAGGACCGCGATCTCGCACGGCCAGGCGCTGCTCGCCGACGACCGCACCAGCTTCGTCGCCGAGGCCGACCTGACCGACCCGGCGACCGTCCTCGCGGACCCGGCCGTCACCGCTGCGCTCGATCTGAGCCGGCCGGTCGGGATCATTCTCGGCCTGGTGCTGCACACGATCCCGGACACGGACCTGATCCATCGGGTCATCGCGGAGTACCTGGCCGCCGTACCGTCCGGGTCGT
Organism: Kribbella sp. NPDC048837; assembly: GCF_055586945.1. Lineage (NCBI taxonomy): Bacteria > Bacillati > Actinomycetota > Actinomycetes > Propionibacteriales > Kribbellaceae > Kribbella > Kribbella sp. NPDC048837. The sequence goes on along the minus strand of NZ_JBVJHF010000004.1, from coordinate 151,304 downwards.
ACCTGGCGATCTCCCATCCGCTCAACCCGCGCGACGGCAGCCGGCTGGCGGACTTCGCGACCGCGCTGGAGGAGAAGGTGCAAGAAGCCTTCCCGCAAGTACGGTTCCGGACCCGGGACGGGGTGGCCTCGTTCTTCACCGGTCTCGACCTGGTCGAGCCCGGGCTCGTCGACCTGACCCGCTGGTGGCGGAAGTCCGACCAGAAGCTCAGCCCGACGGGCGCGGCCCAGCTCCTGCTGGTCGGCCTCGCCCGCAAGCCCTGAAATCAGTGGTGTGGCGGACCCGTCCCGCCCGATGATGGGTCGCATGACCGCCAAGGCCGCTGCCGCTCACTGATCACGCGTTTCCTCGCCTGATCCAGCCCGTCGCGACGACGGGCCCCGCAGCGTGCAGTCCCTCAGCCTTGGAGTCCTATCCTGATGACCATCTTGTCGTCATGGGTCGAGATCGCGTGTGACGAGTCCGGATTCTCCGGGAGCAACCTCCTGGATCCCGCCTCGCCCGTGATCACCCATGCCAGCGTCGATCTCGCCGTCCCCGCGGCCGCCGAAGTGGTCGCCGTCCTGCGATCCCGCTTCCGCAGCCGCGCCGAGTACAAGTCCAACCAGCTGCTGCGACCCGCGCAGCGGTCCGCGCTCGAGTGGTTCCTCACCACCCTGCGCGGGCATGCGCACGTCCACGTCATCGACAAGACCGGGTACGTCGCCGCCCGCGTCCTCGAGTTGTTCACCGGCGAACCGTCGTACGGCGATGGCACCAGCCTGGGCCGGGATCAGTCCGAGGCCGAGCTCGGGCTGCGGCGCCGGACCGGCTTCCTGGAGGCGTTCGTCGAGCTGACCCGGACGAAGCGAGTGCGGCTGATCGACCATGCCGCGATCGACCGGTTCTTCGCGACCATGCCGGCGGATGTGCCCGAGCTGCGTGCGGTGACGCGGGCTCAGGTGGAGGACGTCGTACTGCGGCTGATCGACGACGATCCGGCGATCCCGCCGCCGCTCGAGCCGCTGGTGCCCGCGCTCGCGGAGACTGTGCTGTTCTGGAGTGCCGGCCAGCGATCGGTGGCTGTGGTGCACGACGAGCAGAGTGCCCTGACTCGCGGGCGCACGGGCCGGTTGGCGACGTACCTCGCCGAGGCCGTGGCTCCGGCGCCGCCGCCACTGCTCTCGGTCACGCAGGTCGACTCGAAGGACGATCCGCGAGTACAGGTGGCGGACCTCCTGGCCGGAATCGCCCGCCGTCGATCTCCGGAGCTCGACGGGTTGCTGGAGCCGTACCTTCAGACCTGTGCGGACAGGAAGTCCTCCCAGGTGTGAGTGCCGACATCGGCGCCCGACAGGGTGAGGTTGCCGCCGGCGCGGTAGACCTTGCCGGCCTTGCCTGGGACGTGGATCGGCAGGGAGAGGCGGTGCTTGCCCGTGGCCCGCAGGTAGTCACGGGCGAGCTCGCCCAGGCTGTACACCTTCGGACCAACAAGGTCGGGGACGAGTCCGGCCGGCTCGCCGAGAGCCAGCTCGGTCAGTCGCGCGGCGACGTCCCTCGCATCCACCGGCTGGAAGCGCACGCCACCGGGAACGGGCAGCACCGGCAGCTTCGCCATCGCCCGCACGGCCTTCAACACGAAGTCGTGGAACTGCGCCGCCCGCAGCACCGTCCAGGGCACCGACGACTCCCGCACTGCCAGCTCCGCACCCAGCTTCGACTTGAAGTACGTCAACGGGAGCTGATCCACCGCCGTCACCGAGATGTGTACGAGGTGCCGCACCCCGGCCCGCTCCGCCGCCCGCACCAGATTCCGCGTCCCGACGTCGTCCCCCTTCGGCCCACCCGCCAGATGGAGTACGACCTCCATCCCGTCGAGCGCGTCGTCGATCCCCTCGCCCTCCAGCAGATCCGCCGCCACGGACTCGACCCCGTCACCATCGTCCCGCGCGTGCCGGCTCAGCACGCGCACCTTCCACCCCGCCGCCTGGATCAGCGGCACCACCTGCCGGCCCAGCGTGCCGGTCCCACCCGTCACCAAGATCGTGCTCATGATGTTGTCTCCACTCGTCGCTCGGGTTCTGACACGCTGACGAATCCCGGCCGGGTGAGTGTGACCGGATGTGAGCCGTGATACATCCAGGAGAAATGTCGAGCGTCCGGCCGGGTCTCCGACGTCACGGGTGCCGGGCGCAGTACGGCGGACCGGCTGAGCGCAGGAGGTTGTCATGAAGTACGTGGTCCTGATCCACTCCAACCCGCAGCCGTGGGGGCATCCGACGATCGACTTCACCGAGGTGGGGCGGGCGATCCCCGCGGACGAGCGGGAGGCGATGGGCAAGGAGTTCGACGCGCTGCTGGCCGAGCTGTCCGCCTCCGGGGAGCTGGTCAGCGGGCTGGCGCTGGACGCGCCGGGGTCGGCGCGGATCTACCGGTGGGAGGGCCGGAAGCCGGTCAGCACGGACGGTCCGTACGCCGAGGCGAAGGAGCACCTGGCCGGGTTCTTCGTCCTCGACTGCGCCACCCGGGAGCGGGCCGAGGAGATCGCGGTCCAGTTCGCCGGCCCCGGCGACACGGTCGAGCTGCGGCCGGAGATGTGACGGTGGCCGGCGGGATCAGGCTCAGTTCGCCGACGATCAACTGCCCGGACGCGCTCGCGCTGGCCGGTTTCTACGCCGAGATCACCGGTGGCCGGGTCGTGTACACGGACCCGGTCTGGGCGACCGTGGACGGGCCGGGCGGCCGGATCGACTTCCAGACCGATCCGGCGTACGTCCCGCCGACCTGGCCGGAGCCGACGGTCCCGATCCAGTTCCACCTCGACTTCTACGTGGAGGACCTCACCGCGGCCGAGGCGACCGTGCTGGCCGCGGGCGCGACCCGGTACGCCCACCAGCCGAACGCCGATCACTGCCTGGTCTTCGCCGATCCGGCCGGTCATCCGTTGTGCCTGTCCACCTGGGATCTGCTCGGGAAGTAGCGATTTCCCGCCGTACGGGACAGTTCCGCGCGGTGTGACGCGCCCGTGGGGTGCGGAGTGACGTACGCCGTACCGCACGGGCGAAGCCTCCCCTACCCTGAATGACTTACCGAGGGTAAGGGGGTTGCCGTGAGCACAATCGTCCTGATGGGACCGCCGGGGGCCGGCAAGGGAACGCATGCCCACCATCTGGCCGGACGGCTCGGCGTGCCCGCCATCTCGACCGGCGACATCTTCCGTGCGCACGTGGCCGACGGGACCGAGCTCGGCCGGACCGCGCAGGGGTACCTCGACGCCGGTGAATACGTACCCGACGAGGTCACCAACGCGATGATCCGGGAGCGGCTGGCCGCGGACGACGCGCGGGCCGGGTTCGTCCTCGACGGCTACCCGCGGACGCTCGCGCAGGCCGCCGTACTCAAGGAGATCCTGGCCGGACAGGCCCGCCGGCTCGACGCGGCCGTCGTCCTCCGGGTCGATCCCGAAGCCCTCGTGCACCGGCTGCTGCGGCGGGCCGAGATCGAGCACCGGTCCGACGACACCGAGGACGTCATCCGCCGGCGCTTCCAGGTGTACGCCGACCAGACCGCGCCGCTGATCACGCTGTACGCCGGGCACGGGATCATCTACGAGGTCGACGCATCAGCCGACATCGACACCGTCCGCGGCCTCGTCCACCAGGTCGCCGACCGCCTCAAACAGGCCGCCTGATCCGTCAGTTCTGCCAGACCGGGGCTACTGATCTGCGGTAGGTGCGGCCGAAGATGCCGGTGATGAGGACCAGGACCGGCTTGGGGATGGTGCCGGTGATGGCGGCGGATTCCTCGGGGGCGGCGCCGTCGAGGGCCCAGGCGAAGAAGGTGCCGCCCTGGACCGGGCCGACCTTGGCGAACTCGCGGCCCATCGCCTTGATCTCCGGGGAGTCCTTCTTGGCCAGGTAGACCGGCTCGATCTCGGCCTCCTCGTGCTCGAGGTGCAGGACCGTGACCCGCTGCAGCTCCTGCATCGCGGTCAACGCCGTCGCGGCGTCCTCCGCACTCGCGGACCCACGGAGCGCCGCCATTGCGGTCCGCGCGCCGGCCAGTGCGGTCGCCATCGTGTCGTGCTCCGCGTCCATCTGCTTGAGTAGGTCGTGACTCACCCCGACCGCCTCCAGCGCCGGCCAGGCGATCTCGTGCTCACCCTCGTGGTGCCGCGTCAACTGGTCGTCGAAGTTCGCCCAGGCTGTCGCCAGCTGTTCGGCCCGCTGCCGATTGCCGGCCGGAAACCGTCCCAGGGCGTCGATGAAGCGCCCCAGATCCCTCCGGAATGCCGCGTGAATCGCCTTGTTCATGCTCATCTCCGCCATAACCGGGAGTGTAGGACCGAACCGGGGCCGAGGGCGGGACGTTGCATGCAGCAACCAGCCGGACACGACCGGTGCGGCCCGGAACATTCACCGGCGTGATCAGGTTGCCTCTGGATATGCATGGTGAGTACAAGGTGCCGGGCGGGAAGCTGGTCGTCGCCGACCTGGACGTGGTCGACGAGCACGTACGACGGGCGCAGATCAGCGGGGACTTCTTCCTCGAGCCCGATGACGCGCTGGAGCGGATCAACGGAGCGCTCGCGGGTCTACCGGTCGCCACTCCGGCTGCTCAGGTCGCGGCTCGGGTGCGCGCCGTACTCGGTGATGGCGTCGAGATGCTCGGGTTCTCGCCGGAGGCCGTCGCGGTCGCCGTACGGCGTGCGTTGACCGGCGCGACCGGGTGGCGGGATCACCAGTGGGAGTTCGTGCACGACGTACCGCGGGAACCCGCGTTGCAGATGGCGCTCGACGAGGTGCTGGCCGAGCAGGTCGGATCCGGTGAGCGCGCGCCGACGCTGCGGGTCTGGGAGTGGGCGTCGAACGCGGTCATCATCGGGAGCTTCCAGTCCCTGCGCAACGAGGTCGACCTGGACGGCGCGGTCAAGCACGACGTGACCGTCGTACGGCGGATCAGCGGCGGCGGGGCCATGTTCGTCGAACCGGGCAACACGATCACGTACTCGCTCTACGTCCCCGAGTCCCTGGTGTCCGGGCTGTCGTACGTCGAGTCGTACGCGTTCCTCGACGACTGGGTGATTGGTGCCCTCAACGATCTCGGCATCGCGGCGACGTACCAGCCGATCAACGACATCACCTCGCCGGCCGGGAAGATCGCCGGTGCCGCGCAGAAGCGGTTCGCGGGTGGCGCCGTACTGCATCACGTCACGATGGCCTACGACATGGACGCCGCGAAGATGCTGGAGGTCCTGCGGATCGGCCGCGAGAAGCTGTCGGACAAGGGGGCCACGAGCGCCAACAAGCGCGTCGACCCGCTGCGCAGCCAGACCGGCCTCGACCGCGTGGATGTCATCGACCGGATGGTCGACTCGTTCCGGAACCGCTACGGCCTCCGCCCGGGCACGGTCGACGCCGGCACCGTCGAGGTCGCCGAGGACCGTGTCACCGGGAAGTTCGGCACCGAGGAGTGGCTTACCCGGGTTCCGTGATCGGTACGGCGTTGCCGCTCACGCGGACCCTGGTGTCGTCGGCACGCAGCTCGACCTGGATCAAGCTGGGGCGACCGAGATCGTCGCCCTGGTGCAGAGTCAGCGTCGTCGGCGGCTCGACCAGGCCGAGCTCCCGGAGATAGGCCCCGAACGCAGCCGCCGCGGCACCTGTCGCCGGGTCCTCGACCACACCGCCGACAGGGAACGGATCCCGGACGTGGAATGTGGTGGGGGACTCGCGCCACACCAACTGCACTGTCGTGAGGTCGCGCTCGAGCATGTAGGCGAGCAGCCGGTCGAAGTCGTAGTCGAGGTCGGCCAGTCGTTGCCGGGTCGACGCACTCACGACGAGATGGCGCGCTCCGGCGTACGCGACGTACGGCGGCAGCTCCGGGTCCATCTCAGCTGCCTGCCAGCCGAGGATCTGTAGTACCTCGTCGATGTCGTCCACTGTTTCGACGTACGGCTCGACGCTGGTCAACGTCGCTCGGAGGTTGTCGTCCACGGTGACCGGGACGCTCCCGGCCTGGGTCGAGAAGACGAACTCGCCCGGCCCGACGCGCTCGGCGAGGGCGACCGCGGTGGCGACGGTCGCGTGCCCGCAGAACGGGACCTCCGCCTTGGGGGAGAAGTACCGCACCGATCTGTCCGTGAGGAACGCCGTCTCGGAGTAGCCGAGCTCGGTCGCGATCGCCTGCATCGCCTGATCGTCCAGACCGCTCGCATCGAGGACCACTCCGGCCGGGTTGCCGCCGGACGGGTCCGTGGTGAAGGCCGCATAGCGCAGAACCGTCGTCATACGGCCATTCAACCAATTACCGCCGGACGATCTCGATATGCGTCGCGTTCGGGGACGTGGCGGTCTTGGTGACCTTGTAGTTGCCGAGGGCGTCGGCGACGTTGTCGAACAGGCGTACGCCGGCACCGGCCAGGATCGGCGCGACGACGATGTGCAGCTCGTCGATCAGCCCGGCCCGCAGGTACTGCTGGACCGTCGACGCGCCACCTCCGATGATCACGTCCTTGCCGTCCGCCGCCTTGAGCGCGCGCTCCAGGACGACGTCGACCGGATCATCGGTGAAGTGGAACGTCGTACCGCCCTCCATCGGCAGCGACGGCCGCGCGTGATGGGTGAGCACGAAGGTGTCGTGGTGGTACGGCGGGTTGTCACCCCACCAGCCCGTCCACGACTCGTCCTCCCACGGCCCCCGGATCGGCCCGAACATGTTGCGCCCCATGATCGTGGCGCCGACCCCCTCCTCGAAGCGCCCGAGCTGCTCCACGTCGAGCCCGCCCTTCCCCGCCGCCTTGTCCGCCTGCGCCGCGAACATCCAGTCGTGCAGCCCCTCCACCCCGTCCCCGAACGGCGCCTCCAACCGCTGGTTCACCCCGGTCCCGAACCCGTCCACCGTGACAGTGAAGTTCTCCACCCGAACCTTCGCCATGACAATCTCCTCGGTTTGTGCCTGCTCTCACCCTCGGGTCGGAGCCGCCGGGGGCGCTTTGACATGCACCGGGAGATCTACTGTTGCGCATGGGCCGGATCGGTTACGTCATCTTGTATGTCGAGGAGCTCGGGGTTTCGGTGGAGTTCTATCGCGACGTGGTGGGGCTGGCGTACAAGTTCACGGATGCGGGGTATGCGGAGTTCGACGCGGGTGGGGTGCGGTTCGCGTTGTACGAGCGGCGGCGGGCGGAGTGGTTGACCGGGGGGACGGTCTCGCCGGGCGCGGGTGGGGAGGTCGTGGTGATGGTGGACGACGTGGATGCGTGCGCCGAGCGGCTCGCGGGACTGGGTGTGGCCGTGCTGAGCGGGCCGGCCGACCGCCCGTGGGGACATCGGACGGTCCACGTGGCCGACCCGGACGGCTTCGTGGTCGAGTTCGCGGCGGAGATCCCCCGCGCGCGAGGACGTCGTACCTAGCGGTTCTGGTGGTACCACCGGCGGCGACCGGCGCCGCTGATGAGCATGATCCAGAACAGGCCCCACAGCAGCCAGGGCGCGGTGAGCGTGATGGCTGTGATGACGAGGCCGATCATCAGGAACGGCGCCAGCATCACGAACGGCGGCGGTGGACCCGTGCGGCGACGGGGCCGGACCAGCTGCGGGCCTTGCGCGAGTTGGAGCTCGGCCGAGGTCGGGAGGTCGTCGAAGAGCGGCTCGAGATCGTCGAAGTACCGCGCTCGCGTCGCCTCCTCGCTGCGCTCCTCGAACTCGGCCTGCGTCAGCCGGCCCGCGACGAAGTGATCACTCAGCAGCGAGACGGCCTCGTCGCGCTCGGCGTCACCGATCCGGACCGGGCCCTTGCGGCGCTCGGTGGTACGGCGTTCCGCGTCGGACCCGGGCTGATCACCACGAGCCCAATCCGCACGAGCCCACTCAGCACCGGCCCACCGCGGGCCGGCCCAGTCACCTCCGCGCCAGTCTCCGCGCCGGTCACGTGCGGCGCGGTTCCGTCCGTGGCGGTCACGGCCGTGCCAGTCCGGGGCGGGCGAGCTCATGTCCGGTCCCGCTCGTCGTCCTGGCCTTCGTCGGCGAGGATGCCGTACAGCTTGCGGCGCAGTTCGCTGACCGCCTCCCGCGCCTTCGCCTGCTGCTCCGGCGTCCCGGTCGCGAGGATCTGCCACATCGCCGTTGCCACCTGCCCGAGCATCGGTTTCAGCCCGTTCTCGTCGTCGGCGGCCGGAGCGCTCATCGCCTCCCACGGCGCGGACACCTCGTCCTGGTGCTCGGCGACGTACGCGCGTCCTTCGTCGGTCAGCGTGAACGTGCGGCGACCGACCTCGGCGTCCGCGGTGACGAGCCCCTCGTCCTCGAGCTGCTGCAGGGTCGGGTAGATCGAGCCCGGGCTCGGTTTCCACACCCCGCCACTGCGCTCGGCGATCTCCTGGATGATCTGGTAGCCGTTCATCGGCTGCTCCGCGAGGACGGCGAGGATCGCGGCCCGCACGTCACCCCGCCGGGCCTTCGGTCCACGCCAGCGCGGCGGCGGACCCCACGGCGGCCCGAACATCTGCCCGCCGAACATTCCCCACTGCGGCCCGAACCCCTGGTGCCCGTGGTGATGCGTGCGCCGCCCGGTCATCGCGGCGCGCAACTCGTCCTTGATGTCGTCGAAGGTCGAACAGTGCCGCGCAAAGTGCTGCCAGGGCCACCCCGCGGCGTACGTCGATCCGGTCATTCCCGACCACCGTCCCTACGAAGAGATTGCGATAGTCCGACGATATATCGCGAACCATCGCAACCCAAGACCCTCACCGAACGATCTGCAGCCCGTTCGCCAGCAGCCGGAGCGCGTCGTACGTCGGACTGGCCGGATCAGCGCTGTAGACGGTGAGCGTGAGCCCGGGATCCGCCGGCAACGGCATCGCCTCGAACCTCAGCTCCAGCATCCCGACGTCCGGGTGCCGGAAGTGCTTGACGCCGGTGTGATGCAGCCGGACGTCGTGTGCGGCCCAGCGCGTCCGGAAGTCCTCGCTGTGTGTGGACAACTCGCTGATGAGTTCGGTCAGCTCGCGGTTGTACGGATCGCGGCCGGCCTCGGTCCGGAGCAGTGCGACCGTGGTGTTGGCCGAATGGCTCCAGTCCGGGTAGAAGGTCCGGGCAGCCGGGGCGAGGAAGTTGAAGCGAGCGAGGTTGGCCGGCCGGCAGTCCATCGCGAAAGCCTGGGCGAACAGGGCGCGGCCGAGCGGGTTGGCCGCGAGCAGATCGAGTCGCCCGTTGCGGACGAACGCCGGCGCCTCGGTCAGCGACTCGAGGATGCCGAGGATCCCGGGCCGGACTTCGTCCGTGGTACGCCGGCGTCGTTTGCGCGCGCTCGTACCGGCGGTTCGGGCGAGGTCGGACAGGTGCCGGCGCTCGGCCTCGTCGAGTTGGAGCGCGTCCCCGATCGAATCGAGCACGCTGTCGGAGACTCCGCCGAGATTGCCGCGCTCGAGGCGGGCGTAGTACTCGACGCTGACGCCGGCGAGCAGCGCGACCTCCTCGCGGCGCAGGCCGGGCACTCTGCGGTGGCCGGTCTGGAGCGCGGGGAGTCCGGCCTGCTGCGGAGTGATCTTCGCCCGCCGGCTGGCCAGGAACTCCCGGACCTCGGTGCGGTTGTCCACAGTTCGAGGCTAGCGCTCAGTACCAGTTGCGCGGCCGCTCGACGTACGGCTCCTCGAGCTGGTTGAGCTCGTCCTCGGTCAGGTCGAGTGCCAGGGCCGCGGCGGCGTCCGTCAGGTGATGTGGCTTCGTGGCGCCGACGATGGGTGCGGAGACGACCGGTCTGGTGAGCAGCCAGGCCAGTGCGACCTGTGCCATCGGCACACCGCGCTTCGCGGCCACTGACTCGAGTGCATCGACGCTCTGACGATCGCTGTCGCGGGCAAGCGCCTTGGCGACCCGATCGGTCTCCGCGCGCAGCGACTGCGTGCCCCACGGCTTCCCGAGCTTGCCTTTGGCCAGAGGTGAGTAGGGGATCGAGCCGACACCCTGGTCCGCGCACAGTGGCAGCAGTTCCTGCTCGTCGTCACGCCGGATCAGGTTGTACTGGTTCTGCATCGACACGAACCGCGTCCACCCACCGGCATCCGCGGCGTACTGCATCTTCCCGAACTGCCACGCCCACATCGACGACGCACCGAGGTAGCGGACCTTTCCCGCCCGTACGACGTCGTGCAGTGCCTCCATCGTCTCCTCGACCGGCGTGTCCGGGTCGAACCGGTGGATCTGGTACAGGTCGACGTACTCCGTGCCCAGTCTGGTCAGCGAAGCGTCGATCTGCTCCAGAATCGCCTTCCGCGACAGCCCCGCTCCGCCCGGGCCGTCGTGCATCCGGCCCCACACCTTCGTGGCGAGTACGACGTCCTCGCGCCGGGTGTACTGCTTGATCGCCCGGCCGACGAACTCCTCCGAGCTACCGCCGCCGTACGTGTTCGCCGTGTCCCAGAAGGTGATCCCGAGCTCGACCGCCTGCCGGAAGTACGCCTGCGAGCTCTCCTCGTCCAGCGTCCACTGATGGAACTCGTTGCGCTCACCGAAACTCATACATCCCAGGGCGATCCGGCTCACCACGAGCCCGGTCCGCCCCAACCGCACATACTCCACGTCGAACCCTTTCACTGGTGTGGTTCGACGGTAGGCGGACCCGGAGGGATGAGGGAGGCCCTGTCAGTACAGGTATCGGTCAGGTGGCGAACTTGAGGTCGGCGGCGGTGGCGTTCAGGACGACCGAGCTGCCTTCGATGCTGACCTGTTGAAGGGTGGCGCCGTAGGGGAGCTTGGGCAGGGCGATGCCGCGGGAGAGCTGGTCCTTCACCGCGTTCCGGATGAACGACGGGATCGCGTCGGAGAGTTGCTCGACGGCGAGGACGATGCGGCCCTTCTCGACCTGCGGGCGGACCGTCACGTCGGCCTCGACACCGCGCAGCGACAGCTTCGCGTGCAGCTTGCCGTCGACGGCACTCATCGTCAGCCCGCTCAGACCGGTGCTACGGGCCGCGAGCTTGGCCAGCTCGGCCGGCGACAGCTGCAGCCGTACGTCGGTGGTGTCGATCGTGACCGCCGTACCCGGCTGTCGCGTCAGCAGGCCGCGGGGCACGTGGACGCCGTGCAGCTCGACCTTCAGGTCCTCCGCCGGGATCGAGTCGAAGGTCGGATCCTTCATCGTCAGCGTGACCTTCGAGAACTTCTCCCGCGCCAGCTGCGGCAGGAACCCGAACCCGCCGATGTCGACCGATGTGTCGGCCGCGCGGACGTCGTACTGCGCGGCCTCCTTCTCCGCCATCGTCGCCAGCTGGTTCTCGGCCACCCACGCGGCCGCCCGATCCACGGCGACCGCCAGGATCCCCAGCACCACCAGTGTGACAACCAGCCGGCGCAACCAGCGGCCCGATCTCCTGGAACTCATCCCTGCCCTTCCGTCGACCCGCCCAGCCTAGTCATCCACCGATCATCTCCCGGAGGGCGTCGTCGGTCGCCGTGGGTTTGATGCCAAAGGCAACGGTTGCGGCGGTGGAGTCGAGGACGAACGGACGCTGCCACTGGTACTGCGTCTCGAGCATCTCGCGCGCGGCCGGGTTGAACAGGCCGGCCAGCCGCAGTGCGATCGCCGGCATCTTGGCGACGCGGGCCGCTGGTGCGCCCGCGAGTTCGGCGGCGCGGGCGGCGAGGGCCCGGATCGACATCGGCCCCGGGGTGGGTACGTGCCAGGCGCGACCCCAGGCGCTCTCGTCGGCGGCGACCGCGATCAACGTGCGCGCGACGTCACCGACGTACGTCCAACTGTGCGGCGCGTCCAGGTCGGCCGGCGCCGTAGCGCGCTTGCCCTTGATCACCTTGGGCAGCACCATCACGCTGAACGGCGAGACCGCACCGGCGCCGAGGTAGTCCGATCCGCGCACCTCCGCGGTCCGGATCCGCTTCGCCTCATGCGCGGTCAACGCGTCGGTCCACAGTTTGACCCGCACGCGCCCCTTGACCGAGTTGGGCAGCAGTGGCGTCTCCTCGGTCATCGGCCGGTCGACAGCGCCGTACCCGTAGAGATTGCCGGTGGTCACCAGTACGGCGCCGGTCGTCTCAGCCGCCCGGATCAGCGCCGCCCCCAACGGAGGCCAGTCCGTCGACCACCGGTGGTACGCCGGTCCCGCACACGAGTAGATCGCGGTCGCCCCTTCGGCGTACCGCGACAGCGCGTCCGCATCACTCGCATCCGCCGCCACCCGCTCGACCCCGTCCGGCCCACTCCCGGACCGAGTGATCACCCGCACCCGTTCACCTTGCGCGACGAGAAGCCGGGCAGCAGCCGACCCAACCGGTCCAGCACCGACAACGACATGCACCGGGCAAACCCCTTCCACAGACCTGAACAGCCAGTCTCGCCCATCGCGGTCGCTCGGAGACAACGAGTGCCGCTTCGCCGTCCTGGCAACCGACGACCCGCTGGCTGGCTACACCGACAAACTGCAAGAACGCTTCGCCGAGAAGCCCGAATCCAACTGACGCCGTCACTTCACCCTGGGGGGTGAGGCAGTTGCTGTGTGTCAGCGGGAAGCTTCCGCGCACGGGACTTTCCGTGGGGCAGGCAGCGCAGTCGTTCGTACCGGCACATGCCGATCTACCGCACTCCGGTGGGGTGGCGCAGGTCGGGAGTGAGGCATTCGCCGAGGCGCTCGGCCGGGTGGTCTTCTACTGGGGCTACCCGGGCGTGGACACGTTCGGCCGGACGAACAGGCTGTCCGCCCCCGATGGACCGTTCTGCTTGGCGCTGCGCGCGTACGTGCCAGAACAGTCCATCATCGACGGCAGCTACAAGCTCCCCGACGTCGTCACCTGAGGACGAGGGTGAGGCCGATGACGAAGAAGAACACGCTCTGGGAGCTGTGGACTGCGATTCCGATCAGGGAACTGCGCCAGCGTCGTGAGGGCAGGGCCTCGGCGAACGTGTCGACCAGGAACGTCTGCGGGATCACCCACGGCTCGTGCAGGTGGTAGCAGGCGAACAGTACGCCGTTGACCAGCCAGTCGGCGCGGCCGAACGTTCCCATCCGCGGCAGCAGCAGCCCCCGGAACAACAGCTCCTCGCCGAGCGCGGTGTTGAAGATGAACACGACGACGAGCAGGGCGAACCAGACCCAGTTGCCGGACATCCATGCCTGCCCGGTGTCGGATCCGAAGATCAGGCCGAGGTCGCGGGCCACCGGAGTGGGCAATGACGGCAACATCTCTTCGAGAGCCAGCAGCGCCGCCAGCGGCAGGACCATCCACCAGAGCTTGTTGCTGCGCTTCCCGGTGCGTGGGCTGACCGGACCGTTGAGCCATAGCGCGGCCTTCACGACTGGCCAGCGCAGCGTGCCCTGTTCGCGTCGTACGACGATGAGCACGAGGACGAACTGCCAGATCAGCCCGGCCCCAAGGCACAGGGTGAGCGCTTGTGGAAGAGCCATCGGCCCAGAGAAGGCGTCCGCGAGTGCCGGTGCGACGAGCCACGCGAGTACTCCCATGGGAAGCGCGGCCGCCGCCCAGACCGCCAGTACCGTGCCGCGGGTCCAGGTAGGGATGTGGACTGCCCGGGTAGCGGTGTCAGATGTCGTCATGTCGTCCACTTCCTTCTCAGTGGCTCGTGTGGTGTTGACGACGCTATGGACCTGCGGCCCCGAGCGCGTCGTCGGAAAGCCGTGTCCACACCGGCACCAAGCGACGAGGCGCCGTACGACCTTGGTAGGACGCACCCCGCGATCGTGGTGCCGTACGTTGAGCACGTGAGCCGAGCGCGGCTGTTCTTCTCGAAGTACGGTCTCGACGTCCTGATTGTGATTGCGGCGGTCGAGAGCGCCATCAGTACGGCGTTGCGCGACGACCCGGGTCATCCGACCGGTCCGCTGCTGTGGTTCGAAGTGCTCGCGGTGACCGCCGTCGTACTCCCGCTGCTCGCGCGCCGCCGCTTCCCCTTCGCCGCACCGGCGCTGACCTGGCTGATGAGTGCGGCGCTGTCGTTCGTGGACGGCCTGCTCATCGTCAACAAAGCCGGACTGACTGCCGCCGGGATGGGGGCTGCACTACTGCTCGGCAACCTGCGCCGCGTCACCCAGGCACGGGTCGGTCTGGCGATCGTGCTCTGCAGCGCAGCGATCGTCATCTACAACGACCCGAATCACGCGAGCGGCGACGTCATCCTCACACCGGTGGTGTTCGCGATCGGGTGGCTCCTGGGCTTCGCCTTGCGGGACCGGATCGAGCAGATCGAGGCGGCCGAGGAGCGCGCGGCGCGGGCCGAGCGAGAACGTGAGGCGGCGGCCCGCCTCGCGGTGGCCGAGGAGCGCGCACGGATCGCCCGCGAGCTGCATGACGTCGTCGCGCACGCCGTCAGCGTGATGGTCCTCCAGGTCGGGGCGGTGCGGCACCGGATGCCGGCGACCGACACCAAGGATCGGGAGACGCTCGAGAACGTCGAGCAGGCCGGCCGCACCGCACTCGCGGAGATGCGCCGCCTTCTCAACGCGATGCGACGTGACGGCGACGAGCTCGAGCTCCTGCCACACCCTGGACTCGACAACCTCGACTCACTCGTGGACGACGTACGCGCCGCGGGGCTGCCCGTGCGGCTCGAGATCCGCGGTACGCCGTTCGCGCTGCCGCCGGGTCTGGACCTCTCCGCTTACCGGATCCTGCAGGAGGGGCTCACCAACGCCCTCAAGCACGCCCGTGCGAGCCAGGCGGAGGTCGAGGTGAACTACAGCCCCACGGAGCTTCGACTCGAGGTCCGTGACGACGGCCCCGGTGGCCCTTCTCCCGATGCCGGTGTCGGCCATGGACTGGTCGGCATCCGCGAGCGGGTCAGGATCTTCGGCGGGGGCATGACCGCGGGCGCCGTGCGTACCGGCGGTTTCGTGCTCCGCGCGCAGCTTCCGCTGGACGGCGGTGCCGGATGACCATCCGTGTCCTGGTGGTGGACGACCAGTCGATGGTACGAGCGGGGTTCCGGCTGCTGCTCGCCGACGAACCCGACGTGGACGTCGTGGCGGAGGGGAGCAACGGTCTCGAGGCGGTGGCGCAGGCGGCCCGCTTCCACCCGGACGTGATCCTGATGGACATCCGGATGCCTGAGCTCGACGGTCTCGAGGCGACCCGACGGATCATGGCGACCGACGCGTCCGCGCGGATCCTGATCCTCACGACCTTCGATCTCGACGACTATGTCTTCCAGGCGCTCCGGGCCGGCGCGAGTGGCTTCGTCCTCAAGGACGATCCCCCCGAGCAGCTGATCGCCGCCGTACGAACCGTTGCCGCCGGAGACGCCCTCCTCTCACCCGCCATCACCAAACGCGTGATCCAGCACTTCGCCCGCCTCCACCGCCAGGCTCCACCGAAGGCCGTCGACACCTTGACCACCCGCGAGCTGGAGGTGTTCCGCCTGATCACCCGAGGCCTGTCCAACGCCGAGATCGGTCAGGAACTCTTCATCAGCGACACGACGGTCAAGACCCACATCACCCGCCTGCTCCAAAAACTCAACCTCCGCGACCGAGCCCAAGCCATAGTCCTCGCCTACCAAACCGGCCTCTTCGACACCAGAGCCTGAGCCACCGCCGGACTACCACCCGTCCGAGCCAGATTCGCGCCGGCCGTCCACTTCGCCTAGCGGCGCGTTCAGGCGCGCTTCTTCTGCTCGCGGCGGATGGAGCCGAACGGGACGAGGATGAACAAGGCGATGGCCAGATAGCCGAACACCGCGAGCAACGGCAGGAACAGTCCCACGACGATCATCGCCACATACACGCCCAAGGTGGGGGTGAGTCGCTTGGTCAGGGTCTTCACGTCCCCGTCGGACATGTCGGGCCGGACGAGTTGTTCGGCGACGGCGTACCGCCACAGGACCGACACCATGATCAACGAGAGGAACAGGTTGATCCCGTAGAGCGTGGCCGCGATGCGTTCGGCATCGCGTTCGCTGGTGTAGTCGGCGAGGAGCCGGGTCGGGAACGGGAGGAACGAGACCACGAGCAGCAGCAGGAGATTCAACCGGAGGAAGATGGAATTGGCGTGGTCGAGGTACTCGGTGATCACCGTGTGGGCGATCCAGACGGCGCCGATGGTCGCGAAACTCACGAAATAGGCCAGGTACGACGGCCACTCCTCGCGCAGCGCCTTCAGCAGGTCCTCCTCGGCGCCGGCGGGAACCGCGACCTCCAGCACGAGGAGGGTCACCGCGATAGCGAAAACGCCATCGCTGAAGGCCTCCATGCGATCGGTTCGATAACCCGATGCGCGAGACCGGGGGTCCTCGCCGGCCATGGCAAGATCATCTCAGCCACCACCGGTCCGCGCAGCAAGTGGGCGCTGATGATCGGCCCAGGACCGCCAACGGCGCGCCCGCAACCTGCCACGCAGCGCGACCGCCGGATCCTCTCGTCACCCATCAGGGGTGATGCCGCGCCGTACCTCTCCGTATCAGGGTAGGAAGCGGGGTCCGGGGAAGCGAGGCAGTTCTCGCGGTCCTCAGCCCTCCGGACGCGATGCTCTTGTCGGCATGGGTGGGGGAGCTATGACTGTGAAGACCGGGGATGGCGGGCCGGCCGGCACCGCCACGCGGTCGTTCCGGAGCGAATCGAAGCGGGCCGGGGCACACGGGCAGTTGAGCCGTGCGGACCGGGTCGCCTTGGGGAAGGATGCGCGGAGAGTCACACCGCGGGAGTCGCACGCGGAGTTCCAGCCCGCCGAGTCGCGGGATCCGGTAGGCCTGCTGCTGGAGCAGTCGAAGTCGCGGGTGCCGGAGCTGGTACCGATCCGGCACGGGCGGATGCTGGTGTCGGCGTTCTCGTTCTACCGGGGGGCCGCGCTGCCGATGGCGGCTGACCTGGCCACGACGCCCACGTCGGGGCTGCAGGTGCAGCTGTGCGGAGATGCGCACCTGTCCAATTTCGGTGCGTACGCCTCACCGGAGCGGGAGCTCGTCTTCGACGTCAACGACTTCGACGAGACGCTGCCCGGGCCGTTCGAATGGGACGTCAAGCGGCTGGCGGCAAGCCTGGCAGTGGCGGGACGGGACAACGGGTTCCACCACAAGCATCGGCGCAAGGTCGCCCTCGCGGCGGCCAAGGGATACCGGAAGGCGATGCGCCGATTCGCGAAGCAGACGTTCCTGGACGTTTGGTACGCGCATGTGGACATCGAAGAGGTCATGGGGGAGTTCCAGTCCCGGATGAAGCCGAAGAGGTTCACCGAGACGGAGAAGATGGTGGTCAAGGCGCACACCCGTGACAGCACCCAGGCGCTGCGCAAGCTGACCACGGTGGTCGAGGGCCGCCGGCAGATCATCAGTGACCCCCCGATGGTCGTCCCCGTCGAGGAGGTCTTCGCCGACGAGGGCGCCGATGCGGTGTACGAGCAGATCCGCCTGGTGCTGGGGAAGTACCGGCGCACGCTGCAGTCCGACCGGCGGCACATGCTCGAGCAGTTCACGCTGGTCCAGGCGGCCCGCAAGGTCGTCGGCGTGGGCAGCGTCGGAACCCGCGCCTGGATCGTGCTGATGGACAGTGGGGACGGTGTCGAGCCGGTGTTCCTCCAGGCCAAGGAGGCGCAGTCGTCGGTCCTGACGGACTACTGCGGGCGCAGCCAGTACACCAACCAGGGCGAGCGCGTGGTGGCCGGACAGCACCTGATGCAGGCCGAGAGCGACATCTTCCTCGGCTGGACCCACATGCCGGGCCCGGACGGAGTGGACCGCGACTACTACGTCCGCCAGCTCAAGGACTGGAAGTTCTCCCTGCCGATCGAGCGGATGGTGCCCTCGGGCATGGTCCTGTACGCCCGCCTGTGCGGGTCGACCCTCGCCCGCGCCCACGCTCGCTCCGGCGACCGCGTCGCCCTAGCCGCCTACCTCGGCGGCTCGGACACCTTCGACCAGGCGATCGCCGACTTCGCCGAAACCTACGCCGACCAGAACGAACGCGACTACGCCGCGCTCCAGACCGCGGTCGAAGAGGGCCGGGTCGCAGCGACCACCGACATCTGACACCGAACCCGGGCGGTCCGGCCCGGCCGAGCAGGAAAGGGATGCGCGATGGCAGACCCCGCCATTGATCCCGTTGACGAGCGAGCGACGTCACTGGGGCGCCGGTACTTCATCCGGTTCGAGGAAGACACCCTGCGGCAGCGGCCGTTGTGGATCCGGCTGATCATCGAGTTCCTGGGCACCTTCGTCCTGGTGACGGTGGCGGCCGGATCGGGGGTGATCAACCATTACGTGGGCAACGAACCGATCAGCAGGACCGCGGCGGTGATCGCGCCCGGCGCGGTGGTGATGGCCATGATCTACGCCTGGGGTCCGCTGTCGGGACTCCACATCAACCCCGCGGTGACCTTCGCCTTCGCCGCCCGGGGAGTGTTTCCCACCAAATGGGTGGTGCCGTACTGGGCGGTCCAGATGGCCGGGACCATCTGTGCCGCGCTGTTCCTGGAGGTGATGTTCGGCGATGTCAGCCAGGGCGGCAACTACCCGATCGGCACTCCTGGCGGGGAGTGGAAGTCGCTGGTGATGGAAATGGTGCTGACCGCGATCCTGGTCAGCGTCATCCTCAACACCGCGACCGGGGGCCGCAGCATCGGCCACAACGCGGCGATCGCGGTCGGCTCGACGGTCGCGCTGCTCGGCCTGTTCGCCAGCCCGATCAGCGGCGCCTCCATGAACCCGGCTCGTACCCTCGGGCCCGACATCGTCGGCAACGACTACACGGGGTGGTGGATCTATATCGCCGGCCCGGTGGTGGGCGCCGCCATCGCGGTGGCGATCATCGGAGCCGTGCGCGGGCTGCCCGACAAGGAGGAGCTCGAGGCCGCCGAGGGCGGCGCTCTGCCGATGACTCGCACGCCCACGCCCGAAGCCACTGAGTAGGCAGGCAGGCCCGCAGACATGTTGGCATCCGGCCAGCGTCAGGAGCGTGTGGCGATGACGGCTGAACCGCCTCAGGGCTTAGCCGGTGCGGAAGTCCGCAGCCTGGAGGTGCGCTGGATCTTCCCGGGCCAGTTGGAGACCGCGGTGACCGGATGGTTCGGGCGGTTCCCGATCGAGACGGAGTCGCGCGAGGACAACTACCTGGTAAACCCGCGCTTGCCCGGCCTGTCGGTGAAGATCCGCGGCGGCCGGGCACTGGAGGTCAAGATGTACCACGGGAGCCCGGGAATCCTGGAGGTGACGGACCGCACCCGCGGACACCTGGAGTCCTGGCAGAAATGGTCCTTTCCGGTCAGCGCGGCCGCCCAGTACGACGGCAGCCCGGCCGGTTGGCGGCCCGTCCACAAAAGCCGACGCATCAGCCGTTTCGCACTAGCAGGCGGCCAGATCGTGACACGCGCCGCACAGCGGTACCAGGAGCCGCAGTGCGACGTGGAACTCACCGAGGTCAACACGATCGGCCAGACCTGGTGGACCCTGGGCTTCGAGGCAAGCGGCCCTCCCGACCTACTCCGAACCGCCCTCGAAGCCACCGCCCGCCACGTCTTCAACAACCCCCTACCCGGCCCCGCCGAACCCGCCCTCAACGAATCCAAGTCCTACCAGGAATGGCTGTCCCAACCCCCCGGCGACTAAAAAGCCATCAAAGGGTGCCCCCGGCAGGATTCGAACCTGCGACGCACGGTTTAGGAAACCGAGGTAGATGCGGCGCCAGCTTCGGCAGGGCGACGCCCAGATGCTGTTTGGGGAGGGATGGTCAACATGTCGAGACGACTCAGTACTGCGGGGCGGATGGCTGCTGCCGCGGCGCTGGTGACGGGGATGCTGGCCGGGACTGCGGGCGAGGCACTGGCTGCTGACACAACCGCCGCCGCGGCCTGCAAGATTGAGCCCGGGTCGGTGACTGCCGGTGGCGATCACACGCACCGGGTGATCACTGCCGGCTCACCGCCAACGGTGCAGGAGAAGACGCGGTACACCGACCTCTTTCCTGAGGGCCGGCCCAGGTTGAGCAGTCTGTTCTTCAACGACCCCGTCGTCCCCACTACCGGCGGCGCGTACTCCGGCCACGTGGTGATCGGCTCGGGGCTGTACAGCAGCACGTACTTCCTCACCGAAGCCGGCGAGGTCGACCGGTCGCAGTCGCACAACTTCCGGATCGGTGGCGGCTGGGGTGACGCCACCTTCCTCGAGACGAGCTACCCGCACGATACGAACCCCTTTGCCTTGGTCAACCACTACTCGCTGCGCGGAAACGGCACGCTCACCCGGTGGGACGACAGAGGCGGGTTCGGCTGGACCAACCCGCAGTCCGCGGGTGGCTTCGCGGCGGTCAAGACGATGGCGCTGATCAGCCAGACCGCGACGTACGACACCTTCCTGGCCACCACTCGCGGCGGCGCCCTCTACACGATCCGGCTTCCCCTGACGTCGCCGATGAAGCCGGTCGTGAAGAGGGTCCGCGACTCCACTTGGCAGGCCTTCGACGCCCTGATCGCCGAGAAGTGCGGCCAGTACGGCACCCTGCTGCTCGGCATCGACAAGGACACCCAGTCCGGCTACCTGTACGCCGTCGGCCACGCGAACGCCGCTGCCACGGTCATCAAGGGACTCGGCAAGGTACCGGCCACCTTCACCGACCCGGTCTACTTCCGCCACGCCGCCGAGCCCGGCACCGCTCCACTGCTGTTCGGAGAGTGACCTGTACGCCGCTGCCGACTGTCGCGTGAGCGACCCAGGACATGCAGCGTCGTGGCCGTCCCCGTGGGTCCTCCGGCTGTCAATCGGTCTGTCAATGAACCCCGGACAATCGAGGGCAGATCAGGCAGCAGAGACAGCCGAAATCCGCGGGTTCCCGGTGTGGTGCGACACCGAACAGGGCTGAGCGTGTGATCAGCGCATCCCACTCGGACTGTCGCACCTCTGCCAGCTCGGCAATGTCTCTGATCGTCGGGACTCGGCGTTGGTATGTCACCGCTTGTCAGCGTTTTGACCTCGAGTTGAAAAGTGGGCGGTCGCGTACGAACGGGGTAACGTCTGGCGCCGTAGGAGGTAGCGGTTCCTGTAGCCACTCCGCGAGGTTCGTTGATGTCCAGGTCAGGCTGTCGTGCGGTCTGCCCGAGGCCTGTGCGCGCAGGGACTGACGCTCACGTAGCTGCTGGCGTGCGATCATCAGGAGGAGCAGGGCTCCAACCGCATGTGGGGTGAGCTCGCTCGCAGAGCGGAGCCATGCGATGAAGGCTTTGGCGTTTCGCGCGGACTGCGTCGCCTCGCGCATATTGATGATCATCGCCCGGTCGCCGATCTCCCATGCGCCCTCGACCGGATCGATCGCGGAGCGATTCGGCTCAAACTTGTCGGCTGACTGTGGGAGTAGCGCGGTCGCGACCAGAATGTGAGTGCCGAGTTCCCGATCGGTGTCGATTTCAATGACGCCCAGCGCACCGAGTTGCGACTCGTAGCTTGAAAGATCGAGGCCGAGTTCTTCACGTGCTTCCCTGGCGATCGCGGTCAATACGTCCGGAAATCCATGGACGTCGACGTCGGCGTGTACGCCTTCTCGACTAGCCAGTTCACAGTTGCCGCTGACCGTGCCGGCGTAACCGCCGGCGTGGACGACGTAGTCTGAACGGCGCACCAAGAGGACGTTCTCGTCAGCGTCCATCGCGAGCAGGTTCAGCGAGAGCAGTCGGGAAAGCTTGGGGGTCGGACTCTTCGCGGCGGCTTCCGGGAACTGGGTCGCGCGGAACGCGAAGTACGAGGTTTCGCTGAGGCACAGATGGAGCTTCTGACGACCGGTCACCCCATCGATCTCGAGCCGGAATCCGTCGCCGTGCCAGCGAGTCAGGACACCATCGAAGGTGAGTGGGTCGCGGGCCGCTTCGCCGATGGGGTCCGTGACCCAGGCAAGCTGGCGAGGCAGACCATCGTTGCCTTCGGCGACGGGCCGACCCGCAACTGTGACTCGGTACGGCTGGAACGATGCGCCGACCAGGGGAAACGTGATGGAAGACCTGGCGCTGTCCATCTGTGGCCAGGTGACCAGCCGGACGCTGCGCTTCACGGAGCCACCCGGTCCCTGCAGTGTTGGCGGCAGAGTGACGGTGAAGCCGCGGAGACCGGACGGGTCACGGGTCGGCGGGATGGGACGAAACGACGCCCAGCGCCGCAGCTGGCTCGCAGTCTCGCGAGCGCAAGCGTATTCCTCGGCGACCAACGGTCCGGCCGTGGATCGCAGCAGCCAGCGCCGGCGTACGGCGACCGCGTACCGGTCGTAGGCCGTCGCGAGACGCACCAGACGTTGCTCATAATCGATGTCGTCGGCGAAGACGGTGAACGTGATCGGGACAGGTACTGGCGATTGCTTCGGCGTAGCGCCTTCGATTTCGGGAGCGCCGACCGTGGGGGTGGCAGTTACCAGCGCGGACAGCCAGGCGATCTCTTCTTGGACCACGGGATGTCCTCGAGTTACGCGGCGGTCTACGAGCGCCCGCGTGAGAAGCCCGAAGCGCCAGCGGTTCACTTTCCATCCGGCATGGCGCAGCGCTCGAAGCAGATAGCGGCGCCGGCGGGCGAACAGGGCTCGAGCCTGGTACCTGGACGAGCTCGCCAGAGCGCCTATCGCAAGAGCCAGGACGGCTACGCTTGCGCCGACAATGTTCGACCACCCGACGGCATCGTTGAAACTGATGGCGATCACCTCGTTGAGCGTTGTGTCTCAGGTCCAACGACATAGCCGCCGTGGCACCCCATCGGTCGCAGGCTACGCGGTCGCCGACGCCAGTGACGCGTAGGTCAGCGAAGGCGGCCCCTGGCTCGGCCGCACCCGACTCCCGAACGAGCGTGGATCGGACCCGGCCAGGCTGTCGACACGTCCGCGCGACCTCCGGATGGCATTCCGGCGTTCTCACCCCGAACCCAGTGGCTGACGGGTGCTGGGTTCGGTGGCCGCGCAACCTTCGAGACGCGGTCATTAATGAACGCCGGACGCGCGTCGGGGAGGATGCCGGTTCGCGTGGATCTCATCGCGCAGGATGCCGTTCCGCCTACAACGCCCGGCAGCTAGGTCGACGTCCCTTGGACCAGCAGCTCCCAACTTTGGTCGCATCAGGAGGAGCGTTGGCCGCGCCGCCGCAGTGTCTTCACCAAGCCACTGAGCAGGAGAGCTCCACCGAGGCTGAGGAGAGCGACGCCCCACACGCTTGGCCGCTTCATGACCGCGGCGGCCGTCGTCGTGTGGGCTGACGACGCCTTCGTCCCACCTGATCCGCCGGCGTCGACCTCGGTCGGAACACCCCAAGGACTGCTGGGAGTCGCGGACGACGGCTGACCGGGGGTATCGGACGGAGTGCCGCTAGGCGCTCCCGTCGGCGTGCCGCTCGGTGTGGTTCCGGGTGTCTGGCTCGGCTCGGTCGACGGCGTGCCCGATGGCGTGTCGCTCGGAGTCGGGGTGGGCGTGGCGGTAGGCGTCAGGGTCGGTGTCGGTGTCGGAGTGGGCGTGGAGGTCGGGGTGGGCGTGGGCGTCGGGGTGGGTGACGGGACGTCGGCGATGACGCAGACCGATACTTGGCTGATGGCGTAGAAGTGGCCACTGCTGTCGTCGACCGGGGAGTGCAGGTTGAGTCTGCCGTGCGTACCGTCCGGCCGGTAGTCGTAGAAGTTGGCGTCCGGTCCGCCGATGACGATGACGCCCACGGCCGGTCCACCGCCGGTCGTGAAGTACACGACGAAGTCACCGGTCTGGTCGCCTGGATGGAAAGGGTCGTCGGCGAGCAGCCGCTTGCCGGTCACCACCACGTTCGACACCCCCGGCGCCGACTTTGTCTGAGCACCGAGCTGCGGATTCTCGAACACGACCTCGATCGAGCCCGGAGCCAGCTCCGCACAACTCGGATGACCGGTCTGGACGATGCCGTCGGCAGTGGCCGATGGCGCGACGGCCAGCGTGACCCCGCCGACCAGCAGCGCCAGCGCCCCGGCTCCACCGAGTAATTTCACCGCGCGCGAGTTCTTGCTGCGGGCACGCGCGTCCACCGATGCGATATCCACGATCTCCCCAGGGCTGTAGCCGGTCCCAGGACCGGCGAGTGGACGGACGCCGACCGACCCGGCCACACCGGCCCCCGCAGGATCGTCGACCCCGGCATTCTGGTCTGGCAGGTCGGCCGGTGCAAGTCGACGCGAGCCTGGTCCGTGGGAGTGGCGGCCGGTGCGGTGATCGTGTGTCTCGGCCGAGTGAGTCCTACAGACTGGAGTTGACCTGACGTGCGTCGAGTTCGCACCACGAGTAGCCCCACGCGGGAGCGCGTAATCGGGATTGGTTGGAGGTGCCCCCGGCAGGATTCGAACCTGCGACGCACGGTTTAGGAAACCGACGCTCTATCCCCTGAGCTACGGGGGCGCACGCGGGGACAGCTTAGCGGAGGGGTGGGGGTTAGCCGGTGAGGGCGTAGACGCCCAGGTGGCCGGCGATGGAGGCGTAGCGCTCGGCGTAGAGGGTGGTGCAGCGGGAGGAGGCGCAGCCGGAGCCGGCGAAGGTGATGCCGCGGATGGTGGCGGTGGTGGCGCCGGGGCGGGTGTAGACCGGGCCGCCGGAGTCGCCGCCGATGATGGCGATCTGGCCGCCGCGGGTGGCGCGGATGACGTACGTCGTACAGCCCTCGGTGTCGCAGTACTTCGCTGACGTCGAGCGGACCGTGATCCCGCAGAGCGATGTACTGAAGCTGCCGGACTGGCATACGACCGTGCCGACACCAGGGTCGGCGCCGCCGGTGACAGTGCGGGTATTGGCCGAGTCACCGGGGCCGTCGGTCCAGATCTTCGGCCCGTAGGTGCTGCCGGTCAGCAGGGACTGGTCGTAGTCGGGGTAGTTCGTCCGGACCGCGGTGGTGCCGTAGTAGTTGGTGCCCGACTTCCACACCGTCCCCGGACCGCCGCAGTGGCCGGCGGTGACCGAGCCGCGTTGCCCGTTGGAACGGCGTACGACGGAGAAGCCGGCCGAGCAGTTCTTCAAGGCCGACGTGATCCGCGCGCCTCCCCAGTGACCGCCCTTCGGTGTGTCGCTGAGCCGGGACGTCCGTGCGAGCGAACCCGCGACGAGCTGTACGCCGGACAGTCCACGAAGGCCCTCCAATGACGCGGGGGAGGTGCTGGCCTGGTCGTACTCGACCAGGATGTTCTCGCTGACCGGGTCGAGGTCCGCGGCGAACGTCGTACGGGCGGCGTCGTCCGACCAGGAGCGTGCACCGACCGAGTTCCAGGCGTCGGCGATCGACTGGGCCGAGCGGCAGCTGCGCTCGATGCGCACCAGCTGCTTGCCCGCGGCGGGGACGTTGCCGGCCATCGCGGACTGGTACTTCTTCTCGTCCAGTTTGGCGCTGTCCACCACGACCTTGTAGCCGGTCGACGCGGAGCCGACCACGCCGATCACGCCCTGGCTCAGCCCGTAGGGCAGCCCGGACTTCGGCCGGCCCGTCGCGTCCAGCGGCTCGAGTGAACGGACGGCGGCGGTGATCCCGTCGCCGAGCGTCTCACCGAGCGGTCGCGGGTCCTTGGCCGACGTTGGCTGCGCCTGTCGCTTGGATTCGGTCGAGCTCGCGCTCGGCTGGGCATGGGAGCACGCGGCCGACGTGGCCGGGCTGCTCGGGTTTGCTGTCGCTGTGAGGCCGACTGCGAGGAGTGAGACTGAGCCGAGGGTGAGCAGCGGAACGGTGGCTGAGAGTCGCACGTAGCTCCCCAAATCGGTGGACGGCCTCGATACATCGTCCGGTCAGAGACTCCGCTCAGTCAATAGCCGATCACCCTAAGCAAGCAAATTCAGCTACCCTGCGCGAGCGTACTTCGCAAGTTGGCGCCCGTCGGCGCCGAAGAACTGGAGCGTGTCACCGTCGGCCGCGACCCGCTTGGCGGCCTGCAATACGCCGGTGTGCGGCACGTTGTCGCAGCCGACCAACCGCTGCGGCCCGGCCGTCGCGCTGAACTCGCCCCGCTGGCCGATCGTGAACGTCCCCTGCAGCGCGTTGCAGCCATCGGAACCGCCCCATGTCCCGTCCGGACGGAGTATGAGCACCGGATCGTCCGGCCGGGTCGCCTGCAGTGCCTTGAGCCCAGTCATCTGGACCGGCCGCCACGTCCCGGACACGGTCTGCGCCGTCGGCGGCTCCGGCGTCGCAGTGGTGGCCGCCGGCGTCTGCGCACCCGCGACCGGCGGCTGGGCGGGCTTGTTCGATCCGGCCACGCCGAAGCCCGCGACGGCGATGGCGGCCACCGCGACCGCGGCCGCTCCGGAGATGATCCAGGTCCGGCGCTGCGCCTGGCGCGCGCCCGCCGTCGCCCGCTCGGTCAGCCCGGTGGCCTGCGGCACCGAGGCCGCGGCACGGTCGAAGGTTCCCCGCAGGTCATCCTCGAGATCGGTGTTGCTCACGACAACCTCTCATCCAACACGGTTGGCTTGCCTGGTCTTCCGCAACGTGGCGAGCGCTCGACTGGCGGTCGCACGCACGGAGGACGGTTTGATGCCGAGCACGTCGGCGATCGTGCGGTCGTCCAGGTCCTGGTAGTAGCGCAGCACCAGCACGACCCGCTCCCGGGCCGACAACGTCGCGAGGGCCCGCCAGAGGTCGTCGGAGTTCACGATGTCGGTGGCGGGGTCCGGCACCGTGCGCTCGGCGTCGACGTCGGCCGTCGGCGCCTCGCTGAACGAGCGCCGCCGCGTCATCGACAGATACGCGTTGATCAGGATCCGCCGGACGTAGTGGTGCGGGTCGTCCGCCTTGCGCACCTTCCGCCAGGACCGGAACGCCTGCATCAGCGCGATCTGCGCCAGGTCCTCCGCTCGCTGATAGTCCCCGGAGACGGTGAACCCGAGCCGCACCAGTTCCTGTCCACGGGCGGATACGTACTCCTCGAACTCCACTCGCCGCTCCCTGGCTGGGCGTACAACACCTCACACCTATTAGACGCACCCAGCCCCTCAGGGTGCTGCAACCGTTCACGCACAGTTGGATCTCACCATGCCGGACTAGACCAGCAAGAACGCGCGTACCGCCTCCTGCCCGCGCGGATCGCGCTGCACACTGTGCCCACTCCCCGGTATGACGACCAACCGGGCCGACCGCGCGTGCGCCTGTTCCCAGCGGGCCCACTCGAGTGGGCAGAACAGGTCGTTGCTCCCGTGCAGGATCAGTGTCCGCGGCAACAGTTCCTGACCGGCCGGGTACGTCGACACTCGCGCGGCCGGCCACCTCAGGCAGCCCTGGATCATCAGCTGCTCCCGTGCGGTCGCCACGTCGTACGGATACAGCCGCTTCGGGTCCAGACGTCGTACGGCGGTATCGAGGGCGGCAGTGCGGTTGGCCGAGCCGGACCAGGGGTAGTGGAGGTCCGAGCACAGCGTGGCCATGTGCAGTCCGGCCGAGAGGGTGTCGTAGCTCAGGCCTGCGCTGGTGGTCTGCTGGAAGAGCTCCTTGAGACCCGCGTCGTCACCGTTGCGCGCGGCATGCAGGATCGCCGGGATCCCTTGCAGTGAAGGGTTGACCGAGTTCAGGCTTGCGACCGACAGGCTCTCCATCAGGTCCGTGCCGCTCACGCCATGCTGCACCAACCAGGCGAGGTCGGCGACGGGATCCGTCGTACACGAAGGATCCTGGCGACACGCAGCCGTGAGCACTCCGCCGGTCGCAGCCATCAGGTCCACGCCCATCGGGTCGAAGCCCTTGTGCGGGACCACCGAGTCCAGCACCAGCGCCTGCACGTGATCCGGATACTTCAACCCGTACTGCGCTGCCGTGAAGCTGCCGTACGACGTCCCGTCGAGAGTCAGCCGATCCACCTTGAGGTACTGCCGCAGCAGCTCGATGTCCTCGACTGTGTCCGGCGTGCCGTAGTACCCGAGCCCAGAGCCGATCCGCTGCGCACACTCATCCACAGCCTCACCAGGCGGCGTCAGAAAGTCCGAACCGCCCACAGCTTGCTGCAAGGCCGGACAGTCGATCCCCTTCGGCCCGGTGCCTCGCTGATCGAACATGACCACCCTGTACTCGCGCAGCACGTCGGGCTGGATGTTGTTCCGGATGCGTGGCAGGAGCGAGACACCGGGTTGGCCGGGGCCGCCCGCGAGCATCAGCAGCACGCCCCGTGGTGCGTCCACGTTGTCGGCCGCGATCACCGCCAGGTCCAGCGACGGACCGTCCGCCCGCTGGTGGTCGAGTGGTACGCGCAACGTCGTACAGGTGAAGCCGTCCGCGCAGGTGGACGGTTGGGGTGCGGAACAGGCGGTGCAGACGAGGAGAAGCGCGCCCAGCCAGTGAATCAGTCGCATGTACTCCTCCCGGAGTGCTCAGGGTGCAGTCAAGTGCGACCTGCTGGCAAGACGCTGGGCATCGGCGCAGACTGAGCAGGAGGGGGAGGAGTACCGCGATGTCTGTTTGGAGGAATGAACTCAAACGTTTGGCGGCGACCGTGGCTGTCGTCGCGCTGGTTGCCGCCGCCTGCGGGGCCGACCGTGGTCCCGCGACCGAGACCCGGACGAGCCCGTCGACTCCGGCGCCACCCGACCTCGTCCGGATCGTCTATCCGGGCACGGAGGCGGATCCCGGGAACATCGAGATCTTTGCCGATGGCAACCGTCGGTACCGGATCACCGCCGTGAGTGGGCCGAACGAGGGGTACTACCAGGTCTGGGACGGTCAGGTCATGCTGATCTACACGCCGGGCGAGGGTTACCAGCGTGACGCCGATCCGGGTAACGACATGCCCGGCGTTGCCTTCTTCGTCAAGCCGGGGACGGACGAGTTCGAGAAGACCTGCCCGAAGGGTCGCCGGCTGGGTGCGAAGACGCTGTACGGGCGGAACGCGGTGCGTTACGCGTGCGACGAGCGGCCCATGGACGAGCAGACCGGCGAGGAGGCGGCTCCCGCCCGCGAGATCAGTCTTGACGAGCAGACCGGGCTGATCCTGGTGGACGGACCCTATGTGCCGATCGAGGTGACGTTCGGTCCGGCGATCAAGGCGGACACGTTCTCGACGGATCTTCCGCCGGGTGCCGAAGTTCCTCCGGAGGAAGGCGAGTCGACAGGGCCGGCCGGGCTCGGCGAGTTCCGGCTTCCTGCTGTCGGTGGTGGGTACGTCAGCGACACGACCTACCGCGGGAAGCCGTTTGTGATCGCGGTGGGGTCGCCGGGCTCACTGAAGACCGCGTTGGCGCGGGTGGTGCCGATGACCGGCGGTGGCGAGAAGCCGGCGGTCGTCGGGGTGCTGATCGCCGTACCGCCGGCCGACTGGAAGGGATCGCTGCTGAATCCGGAGGACGAGAAGAAGTACGTCGATTCCGTGGCGAAGGCAGCCGGGCCGTTCGTGGTGCCGGTCGGGATCGACGTGAAGGGTGCTGCGGTCGGGTCGATCGTCGCGAGTCTCCCGGAACTC
This sequence comes from Kribbella sp. NPDC048837, assembly GCF_055586945.1. NCBI lineage: Bacteria > Bacillati > Actinomycetota > Actinomycetes > Propionibacteriales > Kribbellaceae > Kribbella > Kribbella sp. NPDC048837. The sequence goes on along the minus strand of NZ_JBVJHF010000004.1, from coordinate 121,976 downwards.
ATCCCGCCGGAAGGCAGCACCGAGACCGAGTCGGCCATCGCGCTCGTGGGATCGGACGGTGCGATCGCCCACGTCCTGCCCCCCCGAAGAGGCCGACGACGCCGAGTTGCGCAGCTGGCTGAGCGAGCTTTCCTGACGCCGCCGGCACTCCGGCCGCCGACTGGCACCGTGGCCCTGGTCTGCGCGCCGGCCGCTGGTCTGCGCGACCGCGCCGGCCGCCGCGGCCTGCCTTGCGGGTCGACCTCGGGAGGGACCCGCAAGGCAGGTGCGGGGTGACCCCGGTCCGGACGGCTTCGGGGGGCGCGTCCGGCGCGGGGTCAGCGCAGGCCGAGCGACTTGATCAGCTCGGGGGTCGCCTGTCGTGGTGCCGGTAGCGTGCCGGGTTTGCCCTGGCCCTCCAGGGAGGTCGCCACCAGCCGGCGGCAGCCGAAGGTCTCCACGGTGTAGGACAGCACGCCGCGGTCGTTGTCGGTGAACCGCAGCACGTAGGTCGGGCCGAGATCCTTGGTGCAGATGGCCGGCTTCTTCGCCACGGGCTTCGGCGCGTTCACCAGCGCGAACAGGTCGGTTGCCTGCTTGGCGCTGCGTCTGGTCGTCACGGTCGCGTAGTCCTGTCCGGACGCCTCCACGTCGAATTGGCAGATCGCCACGCTGACCGGCTGGAACAGCGAGGTCGCGGCACCCTGGCCCCACACCGCCTTCTCGGTGGCGGCGCGGACGGCGGCGATGGTGTCGGGGCAGTCCGTGCTCGGGGTGCCGCTGGGGGTGGGCGACGGGGTGGTGCCGGGGGTGGTCGGCGTATCCGTGGGCTGGGCGGCGGGCGGAGACGTGGAGCTCTCGTTACCGCAGGCGGCGGCAACTCCGAGCACAGCCACGACGAGCGTCGCACCGATCAGGCCCCGTGTCCGTAATGCACTCACGACTCGGTCCTTCCGGTTGGCAAGGTCACCCATGATGGTGGACCGGAGTCACGTCGCGCGTGCCAGAACATCACGGCGGCGCGTCGTTCCGGTCACGCCGCGGCATCGTGCCCCAACCGAGGCACACCTGTAACCTCCACGCACTGGTCCACCCGGTCTCCACGTACGGGCGACCCGCGCGGAGCGGCCGAGGGCGGGTGGCGGCGCCACCCGGTCGGGCGAGCGACGGCACCGGACGACCGGCTCCGACAACGCACGCTCCGACGGCAACCCGGCTCCGACGACCGGCTCGGACGTCCGGCGACTCGCGTGGGGCGGTTGTGGGGGTGGGGGGACGATTACGATGCTGTGCCGTGGGACGGAAGAAGGATGCGGCTGCCGCGGCGGCGCAGCGGGAGCGGGACGAGTGGCAGCTCGGCATCGACTGGGCGCGCTGGCTGATCGCGGGCAACAGTCCGCAGCCGCTGACGATCTACGGTCTCGTCCTCGAGCCGGGCGAGGTCGCGTACGTGAACACCCCCACGCACTACGCGCGCCTGTACGGCGGCAGCGGTCGCTACAGCACCAGCGGTGGCGTGTTCATCGGCAAGCCGGCACTCGTGCTGGGGATGATGGCAGCCAACGCGGCGGTGAACGCCAGCCGGAAGGCGGCGGCCAAGCGGGACATGGAGTTGATGTGGCGTGACCTTCAGGAAGTTCCGACGGTCGCGACCAACTACCGCCTGCTGTGTCACCTGCCGAGGAGCGGCTGGATGAGCTTCTACTACAGCGCGGTGCAGGAGTTCTACCCCGATCCGGCGAACTGGACGATCACGTTCGCCTTCCAGAACGCGGAGCCACTGCGACTGGCCGGGCTGGCCACGCCGACACTGTCCGTCCTGACCTCCTGGTGTGTGCTCGGAAACGACCGCTGGCAAGGCGAACCCGGAATCGCGCCCCTGATGCAGGCCGCGATCGGACCACAGCTGCCGCCGGGTGTGGTCCAGGGTGAAATCGGTCCCGGAGAGCCCCGGCGACTCGGTAATCTGGAACCATGACGAGCCCGTACGAAGACGACGAGCCGCTGTTGCCCGAGCAGACCCGTGACGACGACCCGCGGACCTGGGGCGAGAACGACTTCGACCGCGACGACGACGAGCGCATCCTCAACGAGGTCCCTCCCCACCACGGATGAGCGCGTCCGTGCTCCTCGTCCACGGCGGCCTCTGGGAGGCCATGGACGCGGAAGCCTTCTGGGGTGCGACGGGCATCGTGAACGGACTCACGTCGTACCACCTGGACGTACTCGCGCCCGACCGTCCGCGGCGGGCGAGTGGGTGGGACGTCGAACTCGCCGCCCTGGGTGAACTGCTGGCGAACCGCGTGCAACCGATCACGATCGTTGGCGCATCCAACGGGTGCACGGTGGCTGCCCTGCTGGCGTTGACGTTTCCGGCCTTGGTCGACCGGCTCATGCTCGCCTGGCCGGCGACCGGTGACGACAGCGCCGTCAACGCGCGCACCCGGGCCGGTCTGATCGAGCGCGACTGTCCACCGGAGGTCGCCGACCGGCTACTCGCGGGCGGGATCCTCCGAGGCGTGCCCGATGCCGACCTGCCCGCGCTGGCACGAATTCCGGTGGCGGTCGTGCCGTCGGTACCGGAGAATCCAGCTCACCAGCGGAAGACGGTCGACGCGCTGCTGCGGTCGATCCGGGGGAGTCGCGAGCTGGCCGGGTGTCCGGAACCGCCGGCGCCCGGCTTCCCGCCGTCCCTGGATCAGCTGGTGCGAACGATCGTCGAGTTCGTGAACTGAGGGGGATGTGGTCGTGGAACTCCGGGGGTTTTCCGACGAGTACGCCGTCCTGGTCGCAGGATGGGCCGTGGACGCGAAGGAAGTGGCGTTGCTGTCCGGGCGGGTCGAGTACCCGTTCCCGGAGGAACTGAAGACGACGTGGCGGAAGGTCGAGTCGGACATCCACTCCTATCTGCTGTTCGACGGTGATCGGCCGGTCGGGTACGGCGAGGTGTGGCTGGACGACGAGGAGGACGAGGTCGAGCTGGCCCGGATCATCGTGGATCCGAAGGTCCGTGGCCGCGGGATCGGCCTGGAGTTGGTGCGTGCCTTGCTCGGGCCGGCGTTGGCCGCCGGGTACTCGGAGGTCTTCCTGCGGGTCCGGCCGGAAAACGCGGTCGCGATCCGCACCTATCACCGCACTGGTTTCGTCGACGTCCCGGCCGCGCTGATGGACGAGTGGAACGAGGGCCAACCGATCACCTACCGCTGGCTGCGCTTCGCGGGCTGACCAGGCTGAGCCGAGCGACCGGGCTGAGCAGAGTGACCGGGCTGAGCAGAGTGACCGGGCTGAGCAGGGCGAGCGGGCTGAGCAGGGCGAGCGGGCTGAGCAGGGCGAGCGGGCTGAGCAGGATGAGCGGGCTGAGCGGGTGAACAGTCCCGACCGGGGGAGCAGGCAGGCGCTCGGCGAGCTCAGGGGCTGAGGTTGGTGCGCCCGCCCACTCCCGCCGAGGTCACATCTGACGGGCCCGCAGCAGGTCGCGGATCTCCGTCAGCAGCTCCTGGTCGGTGGTCAGCGGGTCCGGTTCGGGCTCCAGGCCGCGGGCCCGGCGCTCCGCGAGCTTGTTCAACGGCATCACGATGAGGAAGTAGATGGCCGCGGCGACGCACAGGAAGTTCAGCGCCGCCTGCAGGATCAGGCCGATCGAGAACACCGCGTTGTTGATCTCGAAGGACCAGACACCGCTGATGTCGGTCTTGCCGAAGATGGCCGCGATCAGCGGGTTGATCAGACCGTCCACGATCGCCTTGACGATCGCACCGAACGCGGCGCCGATGACGACGGCGACCGCGAGGTCGACGACGTTGCCGCGCATGATGAATTCCTTGAAGCCCTTGAGCATGTGGGGTGCCTCCACGAAGCGGGTGGTATTTACCCGAGTCAAGGTAGGACCGCAGCCCTGCCGGGGCGAGGAAGCCGCGCCGCACGGCCACACATCGTGTTGCCGAATGTCCGGTGAGTGATCAGCTGGTGTCCGGTGTCAGAGCAACGGTGATTCTGGAGTTCGTGATGACCTGGGCCAGTCTGGTCGCGACCTGAGGGGTCGTCGCGACCACGATCAGCGCGCCGCCGGCCGACGTACGCGGAGTTGGCAGGGCGACGACGCGGACGGCTCGGGCGAGCAGGGTGCCGGCGTCGGTCGACGCACTGGTCGCGGCGTACAGGTTGATGTGGTCGCCGACGCGGAGGAGCGCGCTGATATCGGCATCGTCGATCCGGAATGGATAGGCAAGCGAGCCGGACGGCACCGCGGTCGGGGCCAGGAATCGGGCGTCGGTGAGTGGCTCGCCGGATCTGACCGGGCCGCTCAGCACGCGCGCGGTCAGATTCGCGCCGGGTCTGAGCACGCCATCGGGCACCGAGCCAGGAGGAAGGTCGACGGTCCGGAGATCGCCGCCCGTGGGCACAGCTCCGCCGGCGAGGTCACGTGCGGCGGCGAGCACCGCGACGGTCGCCGGAGGTGCCGGGGACAGAGCGAGGAGGCCGAAGTAGACGGCGGCCGCGGCGGCGATGCCGGCCAGGAGCCGACGGTGCCACCGGGCGGCGCGGAGCAGATCACGAAGGAAGGGAGGGGTTCTCATGCCAGAGAAAGTACGAGTTTCTCCGGCACCCGCCCCTCAGTTATCCACAGGGGCAGATCAGGCTGCGCTGGTGCTGGTGCCCGAAGACGACGAGGTGCTGGACGACTTCGTCGAGGAAGCGGAGGACGACGAGGAAGTGTCCGACGACGAACTCGAAGAGGAGGACGACGACTCGGCCTTCGCCGGCACCGAGCTCGTGCCCGTCGACCGGCTGTCGTTGCGGTAGAAACCGGAACCCTTGAACACGACGCCCACGGCGTTGAAGACCTTGCGCAGATTGCCCTGGCAGTTCGGGCACACGGTCAGTGCGTCGTCGGTGAAGCTCTGGCGCACCTCGAGGGCTTCGCCACAGTCAGTGCACAGGTACTGGTACGTCGGCACGGTTGGGTCCCTTCAGGCCGCTGGCACTCCTACTACTCGACTGCTAATAATGCGCCAGCGGCCCGAAGTATTCCAACTCAGCCGTTGCGGCGCACTGTGAAGTTCCAGCACCCGGCCACGACGTTCCGCACCTGGACCGTGTCCACGGCCGGGTCCTCGAACAGTCGTTTGAGCTCCGTTTCGCTCGTCCCAGGCTCTGCGACAACACCGTCCAGCATCTGGCCGGAGGCGTCGTACGGGCGCAACACGGCCCGCCGGTCCCGGAAGTCCACCGGAAAGACGCCCGGAGCCGGCGCCGGGCACTCGGACGTGTGCACGAACACCGGACCGATCTCGGCGTACGGCCCACCGACCGTCATCGGCCGGTGCGACACCAGTGCGATCTCGTCGCCGGCCGGTGCGATCGTCAGACAACACCGCAGTGGCTCACCGCCGCCGGCGGCATGGGAAACGACAGCGTTCCCGAAGTCGTCGTGGCCGTTGCAGCGAATCCGGTCCAGCTCGGTACTGGGAACAGGGAGGTACTCCAACTCTGCGTTCATGCTTCTGGAACGCAGAGCAACGCAAAGTTGTGAGGGACCCCATTTGGGGCAGCCGGAGTGATTCTCTACGGTTGGGTCCGTGCGTCGCCTGCTTCGAGTTGTCATCATCAGCGGAATCGCCCTCGCCACGGTCCTCCTGGTGATCGCGGGTACCGTCGTTTTCGTCGTCCGCCACTCGTTCCCGACGTACGACGGAACGATCGAGCTGACCGGTCTGGACGGCGATGTCAACGTCGTCCGGGACGCGAACGGCATCCCGCAGATCTATGCAGACACGCCCTCCGACCTGTTCGCGGCGCAGGGCTACGTCGCCGCCCAGGACCGGTTCTTCGAGATGGACTTCCGCCGGCACGTGACCGCCGGACGGCTGAGCGAACTGTTCGGCGAGGACGCACTGGAAACCGACAAGTTCGTCCGCACCCTCGGCTGGCGCCGGGTCGCGGAGAAGGAGCTCGGCCTGCTCAGCCCCTCCACCCGGCAGTATCTGGACGACTACGCCCGCGGTGTGAACGCGTACCTGTCCACTCACAGCGGATCGGGCCTCAGCCTCGAGTACGCCGTCCTGTCACTCAAGGGCACCGACTACCGCCCGGAGCCGTGGACGGCCGCGGACTCGCTGGCCTGGCTGAAGGCGATGGCATGGGACCTCGGCGGCAACATGGACGAGGAGATCACCCGGACCAAGCTGCTCGCGGCCTTCCCGTCCCGCAACATCGAGAGCCTCTACCCGCAGTACCCGTACGACCGGAACGATCCGATCATGCCCACCGGCTCGGTCGGTTCGGACGGCAAGTTCACCACCTCGCCGATCGCCCCCGAGGCCCGGCGCGGGATGCTGACGCAGGACTTCCTGAAATCCCTCGACTCCGTCCAGAAGGTGGCCAAGGGGCTGCCTGAGCTGCTCGGCCAGGGTGACGGCATCGGATCGAATTCCTGGGTCGTGTCCGGTGACCACACCACCACCGGCAAGCCGCTGCTGGCCAACGACCCGCACCTCGGCGCCACCATGCCGGGCATCTGGACCCAGGTCGGCCTGCACTGCAACAGCCTCAGCAAGAGCTGCCCGTTCGACGTGTCCGGCTTCAGCTTCTCCGGCCTGCCCGGTGTGGTGATCGGCCACAACAACGCGATCTCCTGGGGCTTCACCAACCTCGACCCGGACGTCGAGGACTTGTACCTGGAGCGGATCGACGGCAACAACGTCCTCTACAACAACAAGTGGCGCGCGATGGCGACGCGCGAGGAGACGTTCAAGGTGGCCGGCCAGGACAAGCCGGTGACGATCACCGTCCGCGAGACCCGCCATGGTCCGCTCATCTCCGATGTCGGCGAGGACCAGCGCGAAGTCGGCGAACTCGCCGCCAAACAAGGCAAGTACCCACAGGCGTACGGCGTCGCCCTGCAGTGGACCGCACTGAACCCGGGCCGGACCGCCGACGCGCTCTTCGCGATCAACCAGGCCCAGAACTGGACGCAGTTCCGCGCCGCCGCGCAGCTGTTCCAGGTCCCCTCGCAGAACCTCGTGTACGCCGACACCGACGGGCACATCGGCTACCAGGCGCCCGGGCTGATCCCGATCCGCAAGACCGGCCGCGGTGACTGGCCGGTGCCCGGATGGGACCCGAAGTACCACTGGACCGGCTACATCCCGTTCGACGCCTTGCCCAGCGAGTTCGATCCACCGGACGGCATCATCGTCACCGCGAACCAGGCTGTGGTGCCGCGGACGTACACCTATTACCTGACCAACGACTGGGACTACGGCTACCGGTCGCAGCAGATCCTGGACCGGATCACGGCCGCCGGGAAGCTGGACGCGAACGCGATGGCGTCGATCCAGCTGGACACCAAGAACCGGGCCGCCGAGATGCTGGTGCCGTACCTGCTCCAGATCGGCATCGACGACCCGTTCGAGAAACAGGGCCAGGACACCCTGCGGAACTGGGACTTCACCCAGCCGCCGGACTCCGCGGCCGCGGCGTACTTCAACGTGGTGTGGCGCAACCTGCTCGCACTGACCTTCCACGACCAGCTCCCCGAGGGCACCTGGCCGGACGGCGGCTCGCGCTGGTTCGAGGTGATCCACACGCTGCTCGCCCAGCCGAACAGCGGCTGGTGGGACAACATCGGGACGCCGCAGAAGGAGAGCCGGGACGACATCCTGCGGGAGGCCCTGGTCAACGCGCGGTCCGAGATCACGCAGAAGATGGCGCGTGAACCCGAGAACTGGCAGTGGGGCAAGCTGCACAAGCTGACGCTGACCAACCAGACGCTGGGCAAGTCCGGGATCGGTCTGGTGGACCGGCTGTTCAACCGCGGTCCCTACGAGCTCGGCGGTGGTTCGTCGATCGTCGACGCGACCGCCTGGGATGCCTCCGAGGGCTACACGGTCACGGCGACGCCGTCGATGCGGATGGTGGTCGACCTGTCCGACTTCGACAAGTCCCGCTGGGTGAACCTGACCGGTGTGTCCGGGCACGCGTTCTCGTCCAACTACACCGACCAGACCAAGCTGTGGGTGCGTGGCGAGACGCTGCAATGGGCCTACACCAAGGGAGCGGTCGAGGCGGCCCGCAAGCACGCCCTGACGTTCACCAAGCCGGAGAGCTAGCCTCGGCGAACAGCTCCTCCGGCCAGGTCCACAACGCACGCTGGGTCAGCAGGATCGAGATGGTCTGGTCGGCCGGCGTGGTCGACCACAGCGTGCCCAGACCACCGGCCCAGCCGTACCGTCCACCACCGACGGACAGCCCGTAGCCCCACCCGGTGTCCGGCCCGAGGAAGTCGACGGCCGCGGCCCGCTGGGTCGGCGTGAGCATGTCTGTCGTCATCTCCGCCACCGCAGCCGGCGACAGCACCCTGTCTCCACCGGCCAGCAGCATCCGCGCGAACGCATGGAAGTCGTCGGCTGTCGAGATCAGCCCACCACTCGCATCCGGGAACGACGGCGGCACCAGCCACTGGCTGTCGGACGCCGTGTCCAGTACGTCGTCCCCGACGTACGCCGTGGTCAGTCGGGCCGGGTCCGATGCGGTGAAGCCGGTGTCGTGCATCCCCAGCGGTTCGAAGATCCGCTCCCGCAGGAACTCCTCGAGCGGTTGGCCGGTCACTCGAGCGATCAGTACGCCGAGCACATGCGAGCCGGTCGAGTACAGCCACCGCTCACCCGGCTGGAACTGCAGCGGCAACGTCCCCAGCCGCCGCATCCACTCGTCCGGATCCAGCGGAGTCCGCGGTACGGGCGGACCGAACGTCCGCAGCTCCAGTTCTTCCTCGCGTTGCCGCAGTGCCGGGTTGTCGGACTCACCCAGCCCGAGTCTGAAGGTGAGCAGATCCCGCAGCGTGATCGGCCGGCCTGCCGGGACCGTGTCGTCGAGTGGCCCGTCCGGCTGGCGCAGTACGACCGGATGCGCCAGCTCCGGCAGCAGGTCGTCGACAGGGGAGTCCATGGAGAGCCGGAGCTCGTCGACCAGGATCATCGCCGCGGCCGCGACGATCGGCTTGGTGAACGACGCCACCCGGAACAGACTGTCCCGTTGCATCTCCGGACCGTCGAACGCGAGGCTGCCGAGCACCTCGACCCGCGTCGAGCCCTCCCGGCTCACCAGCGAGACCAGCCCGGGTACGACTCCGTTGTCGACGTACGTGCCCAGCATCAGGTCAGTCCACCAGCGAACGGCGTGCTCCGCCACTGCCCGACGAACATCCGGATGCCGTCCGCGAGCGCCGGCAGCCGTGGCACCAGCGGCGTGCACACCATGATCTGGAACGCGCGCGCCGTGTCCATCAGCTGCTGCACGCGCCGATCCAGCTGTGGACGGCCGAGCGCTGCCGCGGCCTCGTCGTACACCTTTCCGAGGTCCGGTCCGAACCCGGCCATGTCCCACTCGATCGGACCGAGTGTGGTGTCCTCGAAATCGGCCCACAGTACGCCGCCGGCGGTCGGGATCACGTTGTACGACGGGGCATCGCCATGGATCGTCTGGATCGTCGCCGACGGGAAGACCGCCTCGAATCCGGCCCGGCTCGTCAGGAGTGGCTTCAGCACCTCCCACTCGGCATGCACCCGATCCACGTCGTCCTGCTCGAGCAACCCCGGCACGGCCTCCAGCGCAGCCAGCCCCGAGGGCAGTGCGAGCAGCGGCGTGAGCCAGGGCAGTTCATCCGGGTACTCCGCGAGTACTGCGTGCAGTCGGGCGGCCTCCGTCGTATTGGCGAGGTAGTCGACCTCGCCGGACTGGTCGACGTACTGCCAGAACGTCATGGAGAAGCCGTCCCGCTCTACCGGCTCCAGCGGCACCAGTGGGCTCGGAGCAACCACCGGATGGCCGTGCGAGACGAGCCACGCAGCTACGTCCAGCTCGCGCTGCTGGCGGTGAGCGGCGACCTCCATGTCCATCAGGTAGTCGGGGAGGTTCATCGGCACGCGGGCGACCACGGGCGACGGCTTCAGGTGCACCACCACGGAGAACGCGTCGTACAGGACTGTCGGGTCCGTCACGGTCAGGCCGAGGTCACGCGCGGCTGCTACTGCGGCGTCGATCGCGTTCTCAGTCATTCACCGATCTTCCCAGCGGGATCAACCGATTTGGGGTGAGCGCCGCATGCACCGGGTGGTCGTGGGCGTCGTTCGGAAGCGCTTCGACGACCTCTGTGTCGTACACCGCGGCCCAGATCGGCGTACCCGGTCGCACGCGGGCGAGTGCTCGGTCGTACGAGCCACCGCCGCGTCCGAGCCGCACACCGTCGCGGGTGACGGCCAGGGCTGGGCAGATGACCAGATCGGCTGTGGCGATGGCATCCGAGCCCAGATCGACCGGTGGCTCGGACAGGCCGAGCCGGCCGGGGACCAGGTCCGCTGCGCCCGGTGCGATACCCCAGCCCAGGTCGTTGTCGGCGTACAGGATCGGCAGGAGCACCTCATGGTCGGTTGCCAGCAGCCAATCGATCAGTGCGCCGGTCTGCGGCTCCGGACCCATCGATACGTACAAAGCCACCCGGTGCACGTCCGGCAGCGCCTGACGCGCACCGCTCAGGAGGTCCTCCGCATGCGGCCGGGCTCTGCGGGCACTGAGGAAGTACTGCCGCGCCGCGGCCTTCGTCGGGAACACCCCCTGATCGTAAGAGCGTGACGCGCTTAACACTGGGATTACCCGGCGTCCCCTAGGGTTGGTGCATGAGTGAGGCAGGTCTCAGACAAGCGCAGGAGAAGATGCGTGCGGCCGGCGCTGCCGACGTCGCGATCCGCGTCTTCACGCACTACTACCGGCTGCTCGAATCAGGCCAGCAGGGGACGATCCGCGAGGACGACATCGAGCCGGTCGGCGACCTGCCACACCTGGACCACCTGGACACCGACCCCGAGGCGCTGCGGGCCGCCCTGGCCGAGACGGTGGTCATCAAACTCAACGGCGGGCTCGGTACGTCGATGGGCGTCACCGGCCCGAAGTCCGCACTGCAGGTCAAGGACGGACTGAGTTTCCTCGACATCATCGCCCGCCAGATCCTCAGCACCCGGCGGAAGTACGACGTACCGCTGCCGCTGGTGCTGATGAACTCGTTCCGCACCAAGGCGGAGTCCCTGCAGATCCTGAGCGAGTACGACGGTCTCGCGGTGGACGGTCTGCCGCTGGACTTCATGCAGAACATGGAGCCGAAGCTGCTGGCCGAGGACCTGACACCGGCGGAGTGGGAGCCGGACCCGGAGCTGGCGTGGTGCCCGCCGGGCCACGGTGACCTCTTCACCGCACTGGTTGCCTCCGGCGCCCTCGACGCCCTGAGGGAACACGGTTTCCGGCACGCGTTCATCTCCAACGCCGACAACCTCGGTGCGACCGCGGACCCGCGGATCGCCGCCTGGATGGCCGAGCACGACGTGCCGTTCGGGATGGAGGTGTGCCGGCGGACCCGGTCCGACCGCAAGGGCGGGCACGTGGCGGTACGCAAGTCCGACGGCCGGCTCATCCTGCGCGACAGCGCCCAGGTGGCGGCCGAGGACACCAAGTATTTCCAGGACGTCACCCGGCACACGACGTTCAACACCAACAACCTGTGGATCGACCTGGACCGGCTGGCCGAGCTGATGGACGGCCACGACGGGATCCTGGGGCTGCCGATCATGGTCAACCGCAAGACCGTCGATCCGGCCGACCCGTCCTCGCCCAAGGTGATCCAGCTGGAGACCGGGATGGGGACCGCGATCGAGACCTTCGAGGGCTCGCAGGCGGTGCTGGTCGACCGCAGCCGGTTCAAGCCGGTGAAGACGACCAACGACCTGCTGGTGCTGCGGTCGGACGTGTACGAGCTGGACGAGGCCGGCGACCTGAGCACGACCCACCAGGGCGACGAGCCGTACGTCGACCTCGACCCGGAGTACTTCAAGATCCTGGCGGACTTCGACACGCGGTTCGCCGCCGGGCCGCCGTCGCTGGTGCGGGCGGACCGGCTCGAGGTGCGCGGTGACGTTGCCTTCGGCAAGGATGTGGTGGTGGTCGGCGACGTGGAGCTGCACGCGCCGGCCGGAGCGCGCCGGGAGATCCCGGACGGCGCCGTACTCGAGAGCTGACGGGAGTCCGGGGGGATGGACGAGCTGCTGATCCGGCCGCTGGAGCCGTACGACACGGACGAGGCGGCCGCGGTGTGGTGGCGGTCGCGGCACGCGGAGGACTCGCTGCTGCCGGCGGCGATCCATACCCAGGAGCAGGTGGCGACCTGGTTCGCCGAGGTGCTGCTGCCGGACGCGCAGACCTGGGTCGCGCTCGACGACGGCCGGATCGTCGCGGTGCTGACGCTGGACGGCGACGACCTCGACCAGTTGTACGTCGACCCGGAGGTGGCCGGCCGCGGGGTCGGGTCGACCCTGGTGGATCTCGCGAAGGACCTCCGGCCCGGCGGTCTCGCGTTGTGGACCTTCCAGACGAACGTCCGCGCACAGTCCTTCTACCGCGCCCACGGCTTCACCGAGGTACGGCGTACCGATGGCGCGGCCAACGAGGAGCGCGCACCGGACATCCGGATGACGTGGGGGAATCACCCTGAGGCCCTCACCCGGCATTCTTGACGCATCCTTCCGGAACTCGGCGCGGAAACGCCGGATCGGTGGATTAGGGTCGGGCTCGTGAGACGGACTGTGGATGAGCATCTCGAGGTCGTACTCGGGCGGGTGCGGGCGCTGCCGGCGTTCGACCAGCCGCTGATGGAGGCGGTGGGGCTGGTGCTCTGCGAAGACGTCGTCTCCGGGGTGAGCCTGCCCGGCTTCGACAACTCCGCCATGGATGGGTACGCCGTGCAGGCCGCCGACCTGGCCGGCGCGACCCAGGACAACCCCATCACCCTGCCGGTGGTCGGGGAGTTCCGGGCCGGCCGGAGTGAGCCGATCGTGGTGACGCCCGGGACGTGCGTGCGGATCATGACCGGCGCGGAGATGCCCCGCGGCGCGGACAGCGTCGTACCGGTGGAGTGGACCGACGGTGGCACGGTGAACGTGCGGATCGCCCAGCAGCCGCCGCTCGGCGCGTCGGTGCGGCGTGCCGGCGAGGACGTGCAGGCGGGGGAGCAGGTGCTGGAGCGCGACACTGTGCTCGGGCCGCGGCAGATCGCCGTGCTGGCCGCTGTCGGCCGGGCGCGGGTGAAGGCTCGTCCGCGACCCAGAGTGGTGGTGGTGTCGACCGGAGCCGAGTTGCGGGAGCCCGGGAGCCGGCTGGGGCAGGGGCAGATCTACGACTCGAACAGTTACACGATGGCCGCGGCCGCCCGGGACGCCGGCGCTGTGGTGTACCGGGTCGGCATCGTCGACGACGACGCGAAGCGGATCATGGACACGCTGTCCGATCAGCTCGTCCGCGCCGACCTGGTGATCACCACCGGCGGCGTCAGCATGGGTGCGTACGACGTGGTCAAGGAAGAGCTGTCGAAGCTCGGGACGGTCGACTTCCCGCAGGTCGCGATGCAGCCGGGCAAGCCGCAGGGCTTCGGTGTGCTCGGTGAGGACGAGGTGCCGATCTTCACGCTGCCCGGCAACCCGGTGTCGGCGTACGTGTCGTTCGAGGTCTTCGTCCGGCCGGCGCTGCGCAAGCTGATGGGCCAGATGCCGTACCAGCGGTCCACGGTCCGGGGCGTGACGCTGGACGGGTTCAGCTCACCCGCCGGGCGGCGGCAGTTCGTCCGAGCCGCGGCCAGATCCGGCGACGAGGGCTGGATGGCCAGTACAGTCGGCGGGCACGGCTCACACCTGCTCGGTGGGCTGAGCCGCGCGAACGCGCTGATCGTGGTGCCCGAGGACGTGACGGCGGTCCGGGCCGGCGATCAGGTCGAGCTGTTGCTGCTGGACGAGGAGACCGGATGACGCAGGACCCTGGCGCTGGTACGTCGGCTCCGCCCGGGCTGACCCATGTCGACGAGACCGGGGCGGCGCGGATGGTCGACGTGTCGGCCAAGGACACCTCCGTCCGGCGAGCTGTTGCCAGTGGCAAGGTTCTTGTCTCGGCGGAGGTGGTCGCCGCTTTGCGCGGGGACGGCGTACCGAAGGGTGACGCGCTCGGCGTCGCCCGGATCGCGGGCATCATGGGCGCCAAGCGCACGCCCGACCTGGTCCCGCTCTGTCACCCGATCGCGATCACCGGTGCCAAGGTCGACCTCGAGGTCGCGGACGACGCCGTCCTGATCCGGGCTCAGGTGAAGACCACCGACCGCACCGGTGTGGAGATGGAGGCGCTCACCGCCGTCGCGGTCGCCGGGCTCGCGGTCATCGACATGGTGAAGGCACTCGACCCGGCCGCTGTGCTGTCCGACGTCCGCGTCGAGCTCAAAGAGGGCGGCAAGACCGGGCACTGGGAGCGTCCGTGAGAGCCCTCGTCGTCAGTGTCTCGAACCGCGCGGCCGCGGGCGTCTACAGCGACACCACCGGTCCGTTGATCGCCGAGCGCCTGTCCGGTTGGGGCTTCGAGGTGACCGGTCCGCAGGTTGTCCCGGACGGTCCGCCGGTCGGTGATGCGTTGCGTGCCGCGATCGACGCGTCGTACGACGTGGTGCTGACGACCGGTGGCACGGGCATCTCGCCGACCGATGCGACACCGGAGCAAACCGCTGCGGTGCTCGACAAGCTGGTGCCGGGTATCGCTGAAGCCATCCGGTCCTACGGCGTGGCGAACGGCGTACCGACGGCTGCTCTGTCACGTGGACTTGCCGGAGTCGCTCGTACGACGGTCATCGTGAACCTGCCCGGTTCGCGGGGCGGTGTGAAGGACGGTCTCGCCGTGCTGGAGCCGTTGCTGCGGCATGCGGTCGAGCAGGTACGCGGCGGTGACCACCTCCGGACGGACACCGACTGATGGCGATCGTGCATTGGCCCGTGGAGTTGCAGCACGGGCAGGTTGCGCTCAGGCCGCTGCGCGCCGGCGACGGTGGTGAGTGGGCCGCCGCGCGCCAGCGCAACGTCAGTTGGTTGCGCCCGTGGGACGCGACCCAGCCGCCCGGTGCGGAAGACGGCGCGCGGACGTTCCGCGCCATGGCCCGCGACTGGAACCGGCAGGCCCGCTACGGCCGCATGCTGCCCTTCGTCATCACGTACGGCGGTGCCGCGGGTGCTGGTGCACGGGCGAAGTGGCCGCTGGTCGGGCAGCTCACAGTGTCCGGGATCACCTACGGCTCGGCCCGCTGGGCGAACCTCGGCTACTGGGTCGACGAGCAGTACGCCGGTCGCGGCATCGTGCCGACCGCGGTCGCGATGGCGGCTGACCATTGCTGGTTCACCCTTGGGCTGCACCGGATCGAGGTCGCGATCCGCCCGGAGAACAAGGCGAGTCTGCGGGTGGTGGAGAAGCTCGGCTTCCGGTACGAGGGAGAGCGGCCGCGGTTCCTGCACATCGACGGGGACTGGCGCGATCACCGCATCTTCGCGCTGAACGTCGAAGAGGTCGGGCCGGGTCTGGTAGCGCGACTCGGCTGATCACGGTGCGTCGCTATTCACACCAGTCACACGAGTCTTCTTGCGACACACCGACCGACGTACCTCATCCTGACCTCGCCGCGCCTTAGCGTCGTCGCATGGGGACGACAGGGCTGATCTATGTGGCGATCGTCGCCGCGTGGGCCGCCTACCTCGTCCCGATGCTGCTGAAGCGCAACGACGAGGCGCGGCGCCGCCCGGTGTCGTCGTCGGCCGACGCGCGGGTGCTGTCCCGCGACCCGTCGCGGCCTCGGTACGTCGTCCGTCCACCGGGCGCTGCAGCTACTGCCGCGGTCGACGGGTCGAGCGATCTGCCGCCACCACAGCGGTACGTTCCGAACCGAGCCCGCCGGGTGGCCGCCATGCGCCGCCGGCGGGTCCTGTCGATCCTGACCCTTTCGCTGTTGTCGGTCGTCGCACTGGCCGGTCTGCAGATCCTGCTGTGGTGGACCGTTGCTATCCCGGGCGCGCTGATCGTGGCGTTCGTCGTACTGACCCGGGTGCAGCTGCGGCGGCAGGCACGGTCGCGTGCTCGGTTGGCCGCCAAGCGCCGGGCGCAACTGCAGGCCCGCCACGACCGCGGCCCGGCCGGCAAGCCTGCCCCGTCCCCTGACGAGGAGATGACCATCGAGGTCAAGCTCCCCGCCGAGCCCGCCCCCGCACCGGTCGAGAAGCCGGCCGAGGGCCTGTGGGACCCGGTGCCCGTGACGCTGCCGACGTACGTGCTGAAGGAGAAGGCCCCGGACCGCACCGTCCGCACCATCTCCCTGTCCGACGACGAGGTCTTCTCCTCCGCGCGTACGACGGATCCCGCCGAACGCGAGCCGCTCCCCGAGCCGGTCCAGCAGCCCGAGGAGCCCGAGGTCAAGCGAGCCGTCGGCGACTGAAACCCGCTCGACAGCCTCGGTTTTATCGGGCGACCATAGCCGTGTTAGAGTTTCGCGGTCGCCGGGAAACCGGTGATCAGTTCGGGGCTGTGGCGCAGTTGGTAGCGCGCTTCGTTCGCAACGAAGAGGCCAGGGGTTCGAATCCCCTCAGCTCCACCCCAACAAAGGCCGGTCCAACGGACCGGCCTTTAGTCTTCCCACGCATCCGCTACGCGCCCTCCTGTCGTCGCGTGCTACGCCGGCCGCTCCCGCCCACCCCTCTGCGCGCGGCTGCCGCCGCTCATTCGAGGACACCGTGGTTCCGCACACCGTGACCAGCCAACGCAGCGCCGACGCGCGCTAGTGCCAGGTGTTGGTGGGGATTAGGGCTTGGAAGTTTTGGGCGAGGATGGTTCTGTCGTTGCCTACGTCGGCTGCCAGGGCTCCGTTGTCGAAGGTGAAGGCGTGGACCGGGAGCCACTCGTTGTTGTTGGTTCTGAGGATGTAGTTCGGTGCGGGGGCGGGGCGGCCGAACTGGGGGTTCGCCATGATGGCCGCGGTGACGGCGGCGCGGGCCTCGAACTGGGCGGCGGAGGCGGTGGAGCGGGCGTTGACGTCGGCGCGGACCATGATGGCGATCGCGATGGCTACGGCCGAGGCGAGCAGTGAGGCCGAGACGGTGAAGGCGGCGCGCTGGATGATGTTCGCGGTGCCGGGGTTGGCGTCTTCGCCGACGCCGAAGCCCATCAGGCCGGTCAGGATCGCGCTGCCGCCGCCGATGAAGGCGACGATGGCGGGCCAGACCTTGCCGAGGCTGGTCGCCCCGGCGGTGATGACCTGCAGGCTGACCGGAGTCTTCAACAGGGTGGCGGATGCGTCCTTGTCCTCCAGCAGTCGCAGGTCGACCAGGAACTTCGGGACCGGTTCGCTGAGGCCGTCGGCATCGAAAGCCTTACCCGGCCACATCACTTTCTCGTCGGACATCTGACCCCCCACGGTCGACGTGATCGCTCACGGTGAGGGTGACAGCCTGTAGCGGCGACGTCCAGTGCCAGGAGATGGCTCGGAGCGGATTGTTACGTTGAGCTATGGGCTGGGCATAGTGAAGGGGGGACACGGGGAGGGGACTGGGGTGGCTGTTCGGGTTGATGCGGGGACGGCGCTGGTTCTGCGGGAGGCCTATCACAAGATCCAGGCTTTGCCGCGGGGGAACCACTACGTGCTGTACGACTACGTGCGTGGGGTGGCGGCCAAGGTGGCGCCGGTGGATACGTTCTTCGTGGGGTTCCTGCAGGGGTCGGACCGGGTGCGGTATCCGTACGGGTACGAGGACGGCAAGTACGACGATCCGTCCAGCCACACCTTCGGGCCGAGTGGACCGACCGCGTGGCTGCTGCGGAAGCGGCAGACGTACCGGTTCGGGTACGACAACGGTGCCACGCTCAACGCGGGCATCCCGTGTGGCGATGTGAACCGGCGGTCCGAGGATGCGGTGATCGTGCCGATGTTCCGGCGGACCCGGGACGCTCGCGATCACCTGTTCGGGATGATGGCGACGTACAGCTACAGACCCGAGTCGTACGACGACAACGCCGTACGAGCGTTCGAGTGGCTGGCCGGTGCTCTCGCGAACGTGCTGACCCGGGAGGTCGAGGACCGTGAGGCGCTCCGGCTCCTGCCGGCCGGGGACGATGCGCCGAACCTGCTGACGTCCGATCACGTGATGGAGTACCTGTCCAACCGGATCGCGGTACTGCGGGGACTCGCGGACCGGGCGCTGGACGAGCCGGCCGCCGCGGACGAACCGCTGCACGGGTATCTCGAGGGCATCGTCCGTACCGCGGAGCAGACGCAGTCGGAGCTGATCGAGATGATGCTCGAGGTCGACGAAGGACCCGAGCGGCGGTTCCACTCGCTCACCGAGGCTCAGCAGCGGGTGGCGGTGCTGCTCGTGCAAGGTCTCGACAACGAGGCGCTGGCGGCGGAGCTGGGGGTGCGGCCGCCGACGGTGAAGTCGCACCTCGGGGTGATCCTGCGCAAGTACGGGATGGGGAGCCGGATCCAGGTCGCCCAGGACGTCCGCCGGTACCTGGCCCGCTGACCTCCCGGTAGGTGCCTGAGGCAATCACCCCGCAGCAGGCGGAGCTGTCGCAAAATGGGAATCGCGGAAGCTAATCTTGACTCATTCCAGAAAGCGCGGCAGACTGCTCGACGTGCCGACGGTGGATGAGCTCCAGGAGTTGTTGCGTGGAGCCGCGCTTCGGGTGACCCGGCCGCGGGTGGCCGTGCTGTCCGCGGTGTATGCGCATCCGCACGCCGACACGGACTCGCTGATAGGTGCCGTGCGCAACGAACTTCCCGACGTCTCGCACCAGGCCGTGTACGACTCGCTGCACACCCTGACGGCGGCGGGCCTGGTCCGCCGGATCCAGCCGCTCGGCTCGGTGGCCCGGTACGAGTCGCGGGTCGGGGACAACCATCACCACGCCGTCTGCCGGTCGTGCGGTGCCATCACCGATGTCGACTGCGCGGTCGGGCACGCGCCCTGCTTGACCGCGTCCGAGGACCACGGGTTCGTCATCGACGAGGCCGAGGTCATCTACTGGGGGCTCTGCGCCGACTGCGCACGCCGTACCTGAATTCCTTTGAAAACGTCCAGTCCTGGAAGGAATCCGATGTCCGAGATCCATGAGCCACTGCCCGGTGAAGGTAGCGAGGAGAGTCGCGGCGAAGAGAACGCGCAGGCGGCCGGCGGCTGCCCGGTCGCGCACGGCCAGGGCGCGCACCCGACCAGCGGCAACGCGAACCGCGGCTGGTGGCCGAACCAGCTCAACCTGAAGATCCTGGCCAAGAACCCGGCCGTGGCGAACCCGCTGGGCGAGACCTTCGACTACGCCGCGGAGTTCAAGACCCTCGACCTGGCCGCGGTGAAGGCGGACATCGCCGAGGTGCTGACCACGTCGCAGGACTGGTGGCCGGCCGACTTCGGGCACTACGGCCCGTTCATGATCCGGATGGCCTGGCACAGCGCCGGCACCTACCGGATCAGCGACGGCCGCGGCGGCGCCGGCGCCGGGCAGCAGCGGTTCGCGCCGCTGAACAGCTGGCCGGACAACGCGAACCTGGACAAGGCCCGCCGGCTGCTGTGGCCGGTGAAGAAGAAGTACGGCCAGAAGCTGTCCTGGGCCGACCTGATGATCCTGACCGGCAACGTCGCGCTGGAGACCATGGGCTTCAAGACCTTCGGGTTCGCCGGTGGCCGTCCGGACGTGTGGGAGCCGGAGGAGGACGTCTACTGGGGCCCGGAGACCACCTGGCTCGGCGACGAGCGCTACAGCGGTGACCGCGAGCTGGAGAAGCCGCTCGGCGCGGTCCAGATGGGCCTCATCTACGTCAACCCGGAAGGCCCGAACGGCAACCCGGACCCGATCGCGTCGGCCCGCGACATCCGCGAGACCTTCGGCCGGATGGCGATGAACGACGAGGAGACCGTCGCGCTGATCGCCGGTGGCCACACGTTCGGCAAGACCCACGGTGCGGCCGACCCGGAGAAGTACGTCGGCTCCGAGCCGGAGGCTGCGCCGATCGACCACCAGGGCCTGGGCTGGCGGAACACGTACAACACCGGCAAGGGCGCGGACACGATCACCAGCGGCCTCGAGGTGACCTGGACCCGGACCCCGGCCCAGTGGGGCAGCGACTTCTTCGAGATCCTGTTCGGCTACGAGTGGGAGCTCAGCAAGAGCCCGGCCGGTGCGCACCAGTACGTGGCCAAGGACTCCGAGGAGATCATCCCCGACGCGTACGACGCGGCGAAGAAGCACAAGCCGACCATGCTGACCACCGACCTGGCGCTGCGCTTCGACCCGATCTACGAGCCGATCTCGCGGCGCTTCAAGGACAACCCGGAGGAGTTCGCGGACGCGTTCGCCCGGGCCTGGTTCAAGCTGACCCACCGTGACATGGGCCCGATCGCCCGCTACCTCGGTCCGGAGGTCCCGACCGAGACGCTGATCTGGCAGGACCCGATCCCTGCGGTCGACCACGAGCTGGTCGGTGCCGACGACATCACCGCGCTGAAGGCGCAGATCGCGGCCTCCGGGCTGTCGGTGGCGCAGCTGGTCTCGACCGCGTGGGCGTCGGCGTCCACCTACCGGGGCAGTGACAAGCGCGGTGGCGCGAACGGTGCGCGGATCCGGCTTGAGCCGCAGAGCGGCTGGGAGGTCAACAACCCGGACGAGCTGGCGCAGGTGCTGCGCACGCTCGAGGGGATCCAGCAGGCGTTCAGCAAGCCGGTCTCGCTGGCGGACCTGATCGTGCTGGCCGGTGGTGTCGGTGTCGAGGTCGCGGCGAAGAACGCCGGCCAGGACGTCGAGGTCCCGTTCACCCCGGGCCGTACGGACGCGTCGCTGGAGCAGACCGACGTCGAGTCGTTCGCCGCGCTGGAGCCGTCCGCGGACGGGTTCCGCAACTACTACGGCAAGGGCAACCGCTACCCGGCGGAGTACCTGCTGCTCGACAAGGCGAACCTGCTCACCCTGAGCGCGCCGGAGCTGACCGTCCTGGTCGGCGGCCTGCGGGTGCTCGGTGCGAACTACGACGGCTCGAAGTACGGCGTACTCACGGAGAACCCGGGGACGTTGACCAACGACTTCTTCGTGAACCTGCTCGACCTGGGCACGGACTGGAAGTCGACGGACGACAGCCAGGAGACCTTCGAGGGCAGCGTCAACGGCGAGGTCAAGTGGACCGGCACCCGTGCGGACCTGGTCTTCGGCTCGAACTCGGAGCTCCGCGCCGTCGCCGAGGTGTACGCGAGTGACGACGCCAAGGCCAAGTTCGTGTCCGACTTCGTCGCCGCCTGGACCAAGGTGATGGAGCTCGACCGCTTCGACCTGCGCTGATCCCCCGGTAGAAGACCGGCTCCCGCCCTCCTGGGAGCCGGTCTTTTGCTGCCTGAGTTCCTTCTGGGTTCCTTGTGAGTGCCGATGGGCACATGTCAGGCTGGCGACGTTCTCATCGGGCAACGGTTCTTATCGGGCGGAAGGGGTCGTGCCATGCGGTTTCATCATGATCGGGAGCCTGCGGGTGATCTGACCTTCAGTGACGTGTTCCTGGTGCCGAACCGGTCCAGAGTCGCGTCCCGGCTGGACGTGGACCTGTCGACGAGCGACGGCAGTGGTACGTCGATTCCCATCGTCGCGGCGAACATGACAGCGGTGTCGGGGCGCCGGATGGCCGAGACGATCGCCCGCTGTGGTGGGTTGGCGGTGATCCCGCAGGACATCCCGGTCGACGTGGTGGCCGAGGTGGTTGCCTGGATCAAGGAACGGCATCCGGTGCACGACACCGCGCTGGTGCTGCCGCCGACCGGGACCGTGGGCGAGGCGCTGAACCTCCTGCCCAAGCGGGGTCATGGCGCGGCGATCGTGGTCGACCAGGGCCGCCCGGTCGGCGTGGTGACCGAGGCGGACTGCTCCGGTGTCGACCGATTCACTCAGCTGGACGGGATCATGTCCCGCGAGCTGCTGACACTTCCGGCCGGCATGGACGCGGAGGCGGCGTTCGACCTGTTGCACGACGGTCGGCACCGGCTTGCACCCGTGGTGGACGCCGACGGCACGATCGTGGGCATCCTCACCCGCCAGCGCGCGCTCCGGGCCACGCTGTACGAGCCGGCTCTCGATGCGAACGGGAAGCTCCGGGTCGCGGCCGCGATCGGGATCAACGGGGATGCCGAGCAGAAGGCGAAGGCGCTGCTCGATGTCGGCATCGACGTCCTGGTGATCGACACCGCGCACGGGCACCAGGAGCGGATGCTCGAGGTGCTCGAGCTCGTTCGCGGGCTCGAGCCGAAGGTGCCGATCGTCGCCGGGAACGTGGTCACCGCCGAGGGGGTCAGCGACCTGATCGCGGCCGGCGCGGACATCGTGAAGGTCGGGGTCGGGCCGGGTGCGATGTGCACGACGCGGATGCAGACCGCGGTCGGTCGTCCGCAGTTCTCCGCCGTGCTGGAGTGCGCCACCCGGGCCCACGAGCTCGGCAAGCACGTCTGGGCGGACGGCGGCGTGCGGCATCCGCGGGACGTGGCTCTGGCGCTCGCCGCGGGCGCGTCCAGCGTGATGATCGGCTCGTGGTTCGCGGGGACGTACGAGTCGCCGGGGGATCCACACCGGGACAGCGACGGCCGGATCTACAAGGAGAGCTTCGGAATGGCGTCGGCGCGGGCGGTCCGGTCCCGGACGACCGAGGACACGCCGTTCCAGCGGGCCCGGAAGAGCTTCTTCGGCGAGGGGATCTCGACCGCGCGGATGTATCTCGACCCGGAGCGCCCGAGTGTCGAGGACGTGCTGGACTCGATCGTCTCCGGCATCCGGAGCTCCTGCACGTACGTCGGCGCCGCGAATCTGGCCGAGTTCCACGAACGCGCTGTAGTCGGTCTGCAGACCGCCGCCGGGTACGCCGAGGGCAAGCCGCTGGACACGAGTTGGTGATCGAGGAGGCCGTCAGACAACGAATTCCACGTTGAAATGCTTGCGAAAACGACGAGATCGTCTCTCATCCCCGGGGTGAGATCGAGGACTCGGCAATCTCATACGACGGGCGATAGGCACGATTCGCGATCGGTGGCACGGTGTAGTCAGCGGGGTGGAGGGGCAGGACGTCAGGAGGACTGTCGGGGAGTCGCCGATCTCGCAGGGGGCGTGGGATCGACCGACGCGGGGGCTAACAGTCAGACGTCCTGATCGTGGTCGCGGGTGGTGGTGCAGAGTTCGGCCGAGGCTTGGGAGGGCGACTCGGGAACTCCGGACCCACCACCCGCGACTGCTGTCCGCCCACTGATCGGTGCGTTGGTGCTTGGCAACCCATGGGGCCTGGCGGCATAGTCGAGTGATCGACGAAACGCTGGGTTTTCTGGGAGCCGACGTTGTGGAAGGAGACAGGAGCGCCCCGCTGAGGGTCGACGCGGAGACCGCGATCATCCTGCGCGAGGCCTACCACAAGATCGAGGCGCTGTTCCGAGCCGACCACTACGGCCTGTACGACTACGTCCGGGTGGTGGCCGGCAAGATCGCCCGCGTCGACGCGTTCTTCGTCGGCCTCCTGCAGGGCACCAACCGGGTCCGTTACCCCTACGCGTACGACGACGGCCGGTACGTCGACCCGGACACGCACATCTTCGGCCCGAACGGCCAGACCTCCTGGCTGCTCAGGCGCCGCCAGACGTACCGCTTCGCGTACGACAGCGGTGCCGCGCTGCACGCCGGCATCCCGCTCGGTGACGTCGTCCGGCGGTCCGAGGACGTGGTGACGGTGCCGATCTTCCGGCCGACCAAGGACGGCCCGGACCAGCTGTTCGGCATGCTGTCGATGCAGAGCTACGCGCCGAACAGCTACGACGACAATGCGGTCCGCGCGTTCGAGTGGCTGTGCAGCCTGGTCGAGCGGGTGCTGACCCGTGAGGGCGAGGACCGCGAGGCGCTGCGGCGGCTGCCGGCCGGCGACATCGGGCCGAACCTGCTGACCTCGGACCACGTGATGGAGTACCTGTCCCACCGGGTCGCGTCGATCCGCGAGATGGTCGAGGAGGCGATGGACGAGCCCGACGTGGGCGCGTCCGTACAGAGCCATCTGGCCCGGATCGTCGACGCCACCGAGCACATCCAGTCCGAGCTGATCGAGATGCTGATGGAGACCGACGAGGGCCCGGAGCGCCGGTACACGAGCCTGACCAAGGCTCAGCAGGGCGTCGCGGTCCTGCTCGCCGACGGCCTCGACAACGACCAGCTCGCGGCCGAGCTCGGCGTCAGCCTCAACACGGTCAAGACCCACCTCAGCGCGATCCTGCGCAAGTACGCCATGGCCAACCGGGCACAGGTGGCCGACGACGTGCGCAAATACCTGGCGCGGTGACCTCTCGACATACTTAAAGCCATGAAGTAACTTCCCGGTGGCTGTTAATTCCGAATTATCCCACCACCCCGGGAGGCCGTGTGGACGGATGCGTCCGCGCTGTTGCTGTGGATGTCGCATCCGGCGTGGCACTCGACGGTCTGGCAGACGTACGACTACGACCTCGATGTCGATGTCGACGTCGACGTCGACGTCGACGGCGGCCGGCTCGGCACGCGGCGTCAGGCCGTGAATGTTGCTGCAAGCAACAAAACGGACGCGTTCGCCGTGGCCTTCGGTGCCGAGCTGCCGGCTCTTCACCTGCTGCGGCTGACGCTGACGGATGCCCAGGGCGAGATCCTGTCGGAGAACACGTACTGGCGGTATCGCACGCCGGCCGATGTCCAGCGCGTCAACACGTTGCCGGTCGCGAAGCTCGACGTACGCCACCGCCGGCCAGGGGAAGGTCGACGCGACGGTCCGCAACACCGGGAAGTCGGTGGCGGCAATGGTCCTGTTGTCGCTGCGGGACCGCGCAGGGGAGCGCGTGTTGCCGGCGCTCTACTCGGACAACTATTTCTGGCTGCTGCCGGGGGAGAGCCGCAGCATCACGGTCACAGCCCCGAGCTCGGCCTCCGGTCTGAAGCTGGAGGCCGAGCCCTACAACAGCTAACCAATCAGTAGGAGCGGGCGACGAATGCGATGAGGTCGCGTTCGCCGTCTTCGGTGGGGAGGGTGCCGTCGGGGCGTTGGAGGCAGCGGACCGAGATGCCGGACGCGGCCAGGCGGTCCTCGCCTTCCTCGCCGACGACGTCGTACGGCAGGCTGGCCCAGCCGGAGGCGGCTGCCTCCCGCGCTTCCTCCACGGTGGCGACCGCCGTGGTGCGCGCGGCCTGCCGTCGTGTCGCCTCCTCGAGCAGGTGGGTCTGGTCCGCCTCGATCGCGGCAACCACGGTCGAGGTCAGGTCGGCCAGGTTCACCGTCGACTTGCCCGAATCGCGCAGCCGCCGTACGACGGTCGCGACGTCGCGCTCCAGATCGCGCGGACCGAGCTCGATCCGGATCGGGGCGCCCTTCAGCTCCCAGTTCACCGCCCGCCGGCCGAACGGTTGATCGGTGCGGTCGTCGAGCGTGACGCGCAGCCCGGCAGCCGTGAGGTCCGCGGCGACCCGCCCGGCAGCCTCGAGCGCCTGGTCCCTGATCGCGAGTACGACGACCTGCGTGGGCGCGACGGCCGGCGGGATCCGCAGACCGGCGTCGTCGCCGTGCACCATGATCAGGCCGCCGACCATGCGCGTGGTGCTGCCCCAGGACGTGGTCCAGGCAAGCTCGCGCTGCCCGTCCCGGGACAGATAGCCGATGTCGAAAGCGCGGGCGAAGTTCTGCCCGAGCTCGTGCGACGTGCCCATCTGCAACGCCTTGCCGTCACCGGTCATCGCTTCCAGCGTCATCGTGTTCACCGCACCGGCGAACCGCTCACGCTGGGTCTTCCGCCCGACCACGACCGGGATCGCCAGCAGGTTCACCATCACGTCGCGATAGACGTCGTACAGGATCCTGGTGGCGTACGCGTGGGCGTCCGCGGCACTCGCGTGCGCGGTGTGCCCTTCCTGCCAGAGGAACTCGGTGGTCCGCAGGAACAGTCTCGGCCGCAGTTCCCAGCGGACGGCGTTGGCCCACTGGTTCAGGAGGAGCGGCAGATCGCGGTAGCTCTGGATCCACTTCGCCATGTACTCGCCGACGACTGTCTCGGACGTCGGGCGGACCACGATGGGCTCTTCGAGTTGCTTGCCGCCGGCGTGCGTCACCACAGCGAGCTCGGGACTGAATCCCTCGACGTGTTCGGCCTCGCGCTGCAGATAACTCTCGGGGATGAACAACGGGAAGTACGCGTTGGCCGCTCCGGCGGCCTTGATCCGCAGATCCATCGCGGTCTGCAACAGTTCCCAGATCGCATACCCGTACGGTCGGATGACCATCGTCCCCCGGACCGGCCCGTTGTCGGCGAGCTCGGCTTTGGCAATCACATCCTGGTACCACCGGGGAAAGTCCGCTGCCTGCGCGGCAAGCACGGATCGGGTTGCGCTCATGCTCGTCAGTGTAGGAACGGGAAATCCGTTGCGGCGAGGTATTTCCGTGCCCTACGACGAGCAGCTCCCGGCGCCCTTGCGGGCACCGGGAGCTGCGAGAGTCAGAGCGAGGCCAGTGCGTCGTTCCAGGTCTTGGACGGGCGCATGACGGCGGCCGCCTTGGCCGGGTCCGGCTGGTAGTAGCCGCCGAGGTCGACCGGGGTGCCCTGGACGGCGAGGAGCTCGTCGACGATGGTCTGCTCGTTCGCCGCGAGGGTCTCGGCGAGCGGGGCGAAGGCCTTCGCGAGGTCGGCGTCGTCGGTCTGCTGGGCCAGCTCCTGCGCCCAGTACAGCGACAGGTAGAAGTGGCTGCCCCGGTTGTCGATCCCGCCGACGCGACGCGTCGGCGACTTGTCCTCGTTCAGGAACGTCGCGGTCGCCCGGTCGAGGGTGTCGGCGAGGACCTGGGCGCGGGCGTTGCCGGTCTCCTGGGCCAGGTGCTCGAAGCTCGCCGCCAGCGCGAAGAACTCACCCAGGCTGTCCCAGCGCAGGTAGTTCTCCTTGACCAGCTGCTGCACGTGCTTCGGTGCCGAGCCGCCCGCGCCGGTCTCGAACAGGCCGCCGCCGGCCATCAGCGGGACGATCGACAGCATCTTCGCGCTGGTGCCGAGCTCGAGGATCGGGAACAGGTCGGTGAGGTAGTCACGCAGCACGTTGCCGGTCACCGAGATGGTGTTCTCGCCACGGCGGATCCGCTCCAGCGAGAACTTGATCGCGTCGACCGGGGCGAGGATCTTCAGCTCCAGGCCGTCGGTGTCGTGCTCCGGCAGGTACTCCTTGACCTTCGCGATGATCTGCGCGTCGTGCGCCCGGGTCTCGTCCAGCCAGAACACCGCGGGGTCACCCGTCGCACGGGCCCGGTTGACGGCCAGCTTGACCCAGTCCCGGATCGGGTCGTCCTTGGTCTGGCAGGCCCGGAAGATGTCGCCGGCCTCGACCGCTTGCTCGAGTACGACGGTGCCCGCGGTGTCGACCAGCCGGACAGTGCCCGCGGTCGCGATCTCGAAGGTCTTGTCGTGCGAGCCGTACTCCTCGGCCTTCTGCGCCATCAGGCCGACGTTCGGCACCGAGCCCATCGTGGCCGGGTCGAAGGCGCCGTGCGCCCGGCAGTCGTCGAGGACGACCTGGTAGATGCCGGCGTAGCTGCTGTCCGGCAGGACGGCGAGGGTGTCGTGCTCGGCGCCGTCCGGTCCCCACATGTGGCCGGACGTCCGGATCATGGCCGGCATCGATGCGTCCACGATCACGTCGGACGGCACGTGCAGGTTGGTGATGCCCTTGTCCGAGTCGACCATCGCGATCGCCGGTCCGTCGGCCAGCTCGGCGTCGAACGAGGCCTTGATCGCGTCACCGTCCGGCAGCGCGGACAGCCCGGCCAGGATCCCGCCCAGCCCGTTGTTCGGGGACAGGCCCGCCTTCGCGAGCGTCTCGCCGTACTGCGCGAAGGTCTTCGGGAAGAACGCGCGGACCGCGTGGCCGAACACGATCGGGTCGGAGACCTTCATCATGGTGGCCTTCAGGTGGACCGAGAACAGGACGTCCTCGGCCTTCGCCCGGGCGACCTGCGCGGTCAGGAACTCGCGTAGCGCGGCCACGTGCATGACCGAGGCGTCGACGACCTCACCGGCCTGCACCGGGACCGCGTCGCGCAGCACGGTGGTGGTGCCGTCCGCGTCGACCAGCTCGATCCGGAGCGATCCGGCCGCCTCGATCACCGTCGACTTCTCGGTCGAGCGGAAGTCGTTCTGGCCCATCGTGGCGACGTTGGTCTTCGAGTCGGCCGTCCACGCGCCCATCCGGTGCGGGTGGGTCTTCGCGTAGTTCTTCACCGAGGCCGGCGCACGGCGGTCGGAGTTGCCCTCGCGCAGGACCGGGTTCACCGCGGAGCCCTTGACCTTGTCGTAGCGGGCCTGGATCTCCCGCTCCTCGTCGGTCTTCGGCTCGTCCGGGTACTCCGGCAGGGCGTAGCCCTGGGCCTGCAGCTCGGCGATCGCGGCCTTCAGCTGCGGCATCGAGGCCGAGACGTTCGGCAGCTTGATGATGTTCGCCGCCGGGGTCCTGGCCAGCTCGCCGAGCTCGCCCAGCGCGTCCGCGATCCGCTGCTCCTCGGTCAGATGGTCCGGGAACAGGGCGATGATGCGTCCGGCCAGTGAGATGTCCCGGGTCTCCACCCCGACACCGGCCTGACCGGCGTACGCCTGGATCACGGGGAGGAACGAGTACGTGGCCAGGGCCGGAGCCTCGTCGGTGTGGGTGTAGATGATCGTCGAGTCAGTCACAGCCCCACCCTAATGGGCGTTCCCGCCGCCTCCGCCGCCACGTGGGCAGGCTCACGCTCAGAGGTCGTCCGGGTGGGCCAGGGTGATCCCGTTGGCCGCGGTGACCGCGCTGGTGAAGGTCAGGGTGTCGATCGGGGAGGACGCGGCCACGGTCGCGCCGGACAGCGACACCAGGCCGCGGGCGCCCTCCCAGGTGCAGTCGACGAAGACCGCGCCGGCCGCCTTGACCTGGGAGAACTCCGCGCCGGTCAGGTCGCAGCCACGGAAGACCGTGCCGGACAGATCGGCGGAGACGAAGTCCGCGCTCTGCAGCCGGCAGTCGGTGAACTCGACCTTGACGAACTTCGCGAACCGGAACGAGCCGAAGTCCAGCACGCTGTCCCGGATCGTGGCGTGCTGCAGGCTCATCCCCGGGCCGGCGAACCCGGTCAGCCGCGACGACGTGATCGCCAGCCGGGTCACGACCGCGTCGGACCAGCGGGCATTCGCGACGTCGCACTGGTTCAGCTCGGTGTCGACCAGGATCAGCTTGTCGAGGTCCGATCCGGCCAGCTTGCACCGGGTCAGCCGGCAGCCGCTCAGCTCGACGTGCTCGGCCTCCAGATCGCTCAGGTCCACGTCCTCCAGGGCGAGGTCGAGCAGCCGCTCCTCGTCGCCGATGTCGTCCGGATCCGGCGACGCGGAGTCGAGGTGGGCACGCAGCCGCGGCGCAGCGATCTTCATGCAGCGACCGTAACCGGAGACTCGGACAGTTCAGTGCGAGCGGAGGTAGTGAGCGGCCGCACCGATGAGGGCCGAGTGCTCGGTGTCGCGCGTGGCGGAGACGGGGAAGTCGAAGACGGACTCGACCAGGTCGAAGGCTCCGGAGATCGAGCCACCGAGGACGGTCCTGGTCACGCCGAAGCGGTCCAGCCACGGCTCGAGGGCGGAGGACAGGACGCCGAAGGCCGTCAGGAGTACGTCGTGGGCGACGTGGTCGCCGGCGCGGGCCAGGTCGGCGATCTCCTTCACTCCCGGGACCGGGTCCGGATACGCGCGCTGGATCGCCCGGGCGGAGATCGAGTCCTCCAGCGGCTTCCCGTAGTACGACGTCTTGTAGAGCTCGCCGCCCGGCGGCACGGTCTCGCCCTCGCGGACCACGCGGCCGTCGGCGAGGAACGCCGTACCGATGCCGGTGCCGATCGTGACGCCGACGCAGCGCTCGACGCCGCGGACCTCGCCCGCGGTCCACTCGCCGACCGCGAAGGCCTCGGCGTCGTTCATGAACAGCAGCCGGTCGAGGGCGAGCTCGGCGCGCAGGCTCTCACCGAGGTTGTAGCCGTACAGCTGGTCGAACTTGCCCTGGTTGCGGTACCAGGCGACGCCGGTGGCGAAGTCGAACGGCCCGGGCAGGGCCACCGCAAGACCGTTTGCCAACGGCAACTTCCGGGCCGCCGCCGCGAGCTGCCCGACCACCTCCTCGGGCGCCTGCTGGGACGCGAGCTTGGCCCGGTCCACCACGGTCACGTCCCACTCACCCGGCGACACGACCGCCGCGGTCACGTGGCTGCCCCCGACCTCCAGTACCGCTACATCCATGCGGCCCATCATCCATGACCGCGGCTCACCACCTGCCGATGGCGCTGAGGTTGCCGTTCGCATCAACCGTTCGAGTCAATGCCGTCGGCATCGTTCCGGGCCACGGCCGGGCCTCGACGTGCCGGTACAGGTAGAACTCCGACTTGACGACCGCCTCGCCGCTCTTCCCGTCGCCGGTCTCGACGGTGACCTTCATGCCGGACCCGTAGGCGCGGCCGAAGACGGTGGTCACGCTGCTGTGGGCGTCGATCGCGGTCTTGCGGAGCAGTACGCCGCCGCGGCCACCGAGCGGGACGCTCGGTCCGTCCTTCGGTTGCGTGATGCAGAACGCGTAGTTGCGGATGTAGTTGCGCGGCTCCGCGGGCGCCTCCCGGATGCTGGCGGACCCGTACTTGTCGGTGATCGCCACCACTTCGGCCCATCCCCAGGCGTCGTCGCCGAGCACTGCCCCGTTCGACGCCGTACACAGCTTGGCCGACTGGCTCGGCTCGGTGGGACGGCTCGCCGGCGCAGTACTGCGAGGCTCGCGCAGATCCATCGCCACCGTCACCCCGGCGGCGAGTACGGCGACTGCCACGACGCCGGCCACCGACCCGGTGATCCGGCGCCGCCGCAGCCGGCGGCGACCGGTGGCGACCAGGCTCGCCGGATCAGGGGTGAACGACGCCGGCCGCTCGGTGGCGCGGTCCATCAGGGTCTTCAGGTCGTCAGTCATCGCAGCCCCGCGAAGTTGGTGAGTTCGACGAGAGCCGGGTGCGTGCGGAGCTTGTCGAGGGCTCGCATCGTCTGGCTCTTCACGGTCCCGGGGCGGCAGTTGAGCGCGGCGGCGGTCTCGTCGACGGAGAGTTCGTCGAAGTACCGGAGGACGACGCAGGCGCGCTGGCGGGGCGGGAGTTCGGCGAGGGCCTGGGTGATCACGAGCCGGCTCTCCAGGACGCCGAGCGGGTCGGCGCTGTCGGCCTCGGCGGCGAAGTACTCGTCGCCGCCGACGAGCTCGTGGCTGGACTTGCGGCGCAGCGCGTCCAGGGTGGTCGACACCACCACCTTGCGGGCGTACGCGCCGACCGCGCCCTTGCGCTGGATCCGGCCCCAGACCCGGTACAGCCGGATCAAGGCCTCCTGGGTCGCGTCCTCGGCCCGCCGCCAGTCCCCGCACAACAGGTAAGCGGTCCGGCACAGAGCGTTCGCCTGGTGGGTGACGAAGTCGATGTAATCCTTCTCGATCTCATCCTTCACCCAGGCCCTCCCCAGTCATGACGATCCAACGTGACGGCGAGCCGATCGGTTGCATCGATGGTGCGGACTTTTCCGTGCCTGAACCCATGGTCGACGGCGTGCGGGTCACCTGCGCTTCACCGAGGGAACCACTCGGAGCTCCTGACCGTAGAGTGACTGGAACCTGAGGGGACGGTCATGCCGGTCGAGAGCAGTACGACGTCCGCGGTGGCGGCGCTGAGCGTCGTGGTCGCGGTGGTCGGGCATGCGCTCGTCGGTGGCGGTCCGGTTCCGTTCGGCGTCGTACCGCCACTGGCCGCGCTGGCCGGGGTGTGCTGGCTGCTCGGTGAGTATCTCGCCGGGGAACGGTTGCTCGCGGCCCTTGTGCTGGCCGGTGTCCAGCTGTTCGTGCACGTGACGCTGGACGCGGCGCACCCGCCGATGCACCACGGGATGCCGATGCCGGCGGGGATCGGCGGCAGTCTGGTGATGACCGCCGCCCACCTGTCCGTGCTGCTCGTCGGCGTTCTCGCGATCACCGGCGCCCACCGCTGGGTCTACCGCGTCCTGCGGATCCTGGCGCGCTTCCTGCCGCAGTTGCCGGTCCTGCATCCGGTACGGCGTACTTCCCCCGCCCGAGTCGCCCACGTGTCGGCGCCTCGGCTCGTCGGGGCATGGCTGACCTCGAACGCCTGTCTGCGAGGACCTCCGGTCACGCGAGTGATCCCAGCTCTCTGACCGGCTCCGGCCGGGTTCCTCGCAACACCGTGAAAGGTTCTCTCATGCCCAAGAGATTCGTCCTGCGTGCCGGCGCGATCGTCGCGGCGTCCGCGCTCGTCCTGGTCGGTGCCGCGTCCTCGGCGTCGGCCCATGTCACCGTGTCCTCGCCGGACGCCAAGCCCGGTGGGTACGCGAAGCTCGTCTTCCGCGTGCCGACCGAGTCCGACAACACCAGCACCACCAAGCTCGTCGTCTCCCTGCCCGAGGACCACCCGTTCGCGCACGTCGGTGCGCAGGTGAAGGACGGGTGGAAGGTCGAGAAGAAGACCGAGAAGCTGCCCGCGCCGGTCAAGGTCGGCGACGTCACGCTGACCCGGGCGATCACCCAGATCACCTGGACCGCCACCGCGGGCGGGATCCCGCCGAACGACTTCGACGAGTTCGCGTTGTCGGTCGGCAAGCTGCCCGAGGGCGTGGACGCGCTGAGCTTCCCGGCCGACCAGACCTACAGCGACGGCGAGGTGGTCAAGTGGGCCGACGTCGCCAAAGACGGCGCCGACGAGCCGGAGCACCCGGCGCCGACCCTGCAGCTGGCCGCCGCGATCACTCCGGTCGCGGCCACCACGACGGAGACCAAGGACTCGACCGACTCGCTGGCCCGCTGGCTCGGCGGCGCCGGACTCCTGGCCGGGCTGCTCGGTCTCGCCTTCGGCCTGCGTCCGCGCAAGGCGGCGGCTGGTACGGCGGACTCCGGGAAGGCACAGTCGTAGTCGTGCGCCGATTGATCGCAGTACTGGTGGCGTCGCTGGTCGCTCTGGTGGTCTCCACCGGAGTGGCGGCGGCGCACGCCAAACTCGAGTCGATGACACCGCTCGACGGGTCGTCGATGGCCGCGCCGCCGACCAAGGTGGTGCTGACCTTCAACGAGCCGGTCGGCAGCAACGGCACCCAGGTGCAGGTGAAGTCACCCAGCGGTACGAACGTCGCCAGCGGTGACGTCCAGGTGGTCGACAACACGGTGACCCAGCCGGTCGGCGCGATGGTCGAGGCCGGCCGGTACGAGGTCGACGCCCGCGTGGTGTCGGCCGACGGCCACCCGATCACCGTGACCGGGTCCTTCACCGTCACCCACGCCGGTCACCCCGCCACCCAGCCCGCCGGTACGCCGACCGCCCAGTCGGACAGCGGTTCGAACACGGTCACCATCGTCGCCATGTGCCTGGTCATGCTGGTCGTGGTCGCCCTGGCGGTCGTCATCGTCCGCCGCCGCCCGGCCTCGCAATGAGCGAGGCACCGGTAGGCGCCGGGACCTCGGCAGGCAACCCGGTCCGTGGCAGGGGCCGGCTGGTGGCGGCCGGGATGGTTGCCACCGGCATCGTCGTGATGGTCGTCGCCCTACTCGCTGCCGGCGGTGCGCCGAAACCGTTGCCGGCCGGCCTGCTGGGTGCCGGGATGCCTTTGTCCTGGTCGGTTCCGGTCCTGCGATTCGTCGCGGATGCGGCAGCGGTGGCGACGGGCGGCGCGCTGCTGGCGGTCGTCCTGTTCCTGCCGGCGTCCGGCGGGAAGCTCGGCGCCAAGGCGCTGAGGGCCTGCCAGGACGCCGCGCTGGCGGCCGGGATCTGGGCTGTGGCGAGCATCGGCGGGCTCGTGACGACGGCGGCGGTGATCCTCGGCATCCCGCTGTCGCATCTGGCCGAGCATGCCTCGCCGGCCGGGCAACTGAGCCAGGTCAGGGCGCTCGCGGTGGCCGTCGTTCTCACGGCGGTTCTGGCCGTCGTGCTCAGCGGATGCCGGACGATGCGCGGTGCCCGGGTAGCGGTGCTGCTGACCGCCGCGGCGTTGACGGCTCCGCTGCTGACAGGGCACGGCGCGATCGAGCGGACGAGCGTCTGGTCGGTGCTCGCGACCAGTTCGTTGGTTGTGCACGTGTTCGCCGCGACCGCGTGGATCGGCGGACTGGCCGGCGTACTGCGGTATGCCCGTTCGCGTCAGGCGGTCGAGTTGTTCAGCGGGCTCGCACTCGTGTGCGCGGTGACGATGGGGATCACCGGGCTGGTCACCGCGGAGATCCACCTCGGCGGGCGGCAGGACGGCTGGGGGCTGATCACGCAGTGGGTGACGAGCGGGTACGGCGCACTCGTGTTCGCGAAGTCCGTGGCGTTCGCGATCCTCGTCGTGGTCGGGTGGTGGCATCGGCGGGCGACGCTGCCGGAGCTGGCCACCGGGGATCCGGCGGCGTTCCGGCGGCTGGCAGTGGTCGAGCTCTTGATCATGGCCGGGACCGTGGGGCTGGCGGTTGCCCTGTCGCGCACACCGTGACGCTCGTACTCGATGACATGTCAACAGATGTCCGTACACTGGGTGGATGGCGGATCCGCAGTGGCTCGACGCGCGTGAGGCGCGGCTGTGGCAGTCGTACCGCGAGACGCATCGCGACCTGATGCGCGCCCTGGAAGCGCGGCTGATCGGCAACTCGGGACTGTCCGGCGCCGACTACGCGCTGATGCACCCGTTGTCCGTCGCCGAGGACGGCGTCCTGCGGACCCGCGACCTGGGCAAGTCGGTCGGCTGGGAGCGGAGCAGGCTGTCCCACCAGGTCAGCCGGATGGAGAAGCGCGGGCTGGTCTGCCGCGAGGAGTGCACGTCGGACGCGCGCGGCTCGATGGTCCGCCTCACCCCGCTCGGCCGGAAGGCGATCGACGCGGCGGCCCCGGATCACGTCGCCGCCGTCCGCAGCTACTTCTTCGACCACCTGACGGCCGAGGAACAGACCCAGCTGGCCGGCCTTCTCGAGCGCATCGCGACCAACATCCCCGCCGACACCTGCTCGCCCTCCGACTGCGAGGACTAGCCGGCAGGTGGTAACTCCCGGTACTCGGGGGTAGTCGCTGGGTGACACGCCGTTACGCAGAGCAGTCGGTGCGCGGGACCGAAAGAATGAACACGTCTCGTTCGGATGCGCGCTGAATTTGACAACGGTTTTCATTATCGGCAGGATTCGTGGCCCCGTGGCGACCTCACCGTGAAGGAAAATGCGGATGTCCGATGCTCTGAACAGACGTGGATTCCTGGGCCTGGCCGGCGCGCTGGGCGTCGCCGCGCTGACCGGTTGCGGTGCCGACGGCCAGGCCGCGGCCCAGCCGCAGCAGAGCGGTCGGCTGCGGGCCGTCTACGCCGGTGGTGGCGCGAAGGAGGTCCTCGATCCACACGTCCAGAGCCTGTTCGTGGACATCGCGCGGCACAAGGCGATGTACGAGAAGCTGGTCGAGCTCGGGCCTGACCTGAAGCCCGTGCCGCGGCTCGCGTCCAAGTGGGAGCACGACGCGCAGGCGACGACCTGGCGGTTCTCGCTGCGGGACGCGACCTTCCACGACGGCGCGAAGCTCACTGCCGAGGATGTCCTCTACAGCCTCGCCCGCATCGCCGATCCGGCCGTGCCCGATCGGGTCGCGCAGTCCTCGCTGGCGACGTTGGACCTGCGGCGCAGCAAGGCGATCGACACGCGGACGGTCGAGCTCGTGCTGTCGGCGCCGAACGCGGAGTTCCCGGCCTTGCTGGCGGGGATCGGCACGCAGATCGTCCGCGACGGCTTCAAGGACCCGGCCAAGCCGATCGGTACGGGCGCCTTCCGGTTCGTCTCGTTCGAGGCCGGCCGGTCGATGGTCGCGAGCCGGTACGACGACTACTGGGACGAGCCGGCGCGGATCGAGGAGCTGCAGATCTTGTCGGCGGACTCCGAGGCCCGGGCGAACGCCGTCCAGGGTGGTCAAGCAGAGTACGCGAACGACATGACCGCGACCTTCGCGCGGACCGCGGAGGCCGGGAGGACGGTGCGGATCGTCGCCGCGAAGGCCAGCACGATGCAGGCGTTCGTGATGAAGGTCGACCGGCCGCCGTTCGACAACCCCGACGTACGGCTGGCGTTCAAGCTGCTCGCGGACCGGCAGCGGCTGGTCGACGTCGTGCTGGCCGGCCGTGGTGCCGTGGGCAACGACCTGTTCGGCAAGGGGTATCAGTACTACCCGGCCGACCTGCCGCAGCGGGAGCGCGACGTCGAGCGGGCCAGGTCGCTGCTGACCAAGGCCGGCCTGATCGGTAAGGAGATCGAGCTCTTCACCGCCGACGCGTCGGCCGGGTTCGTCGAGGCGGCGACGCTGTTCGCCGAGCAGGTCGCGGAGGCGGGGGTCCGGCTGAAGGTGACCACCGGGAGTCCGCAGACGTACGCCAAGGACCTGCTGACGAAGGGTGTCATCGGCAACCATCGGTCCGGGGCGATGCCGATCCCGCAGTACATCACCGACCGGCTGCTGACCAAGTCCCCGTTCAACGTCACGCACTGGCGACGGCCCGCGTTCGACGCCGGCTTCGCGGCCGCGCAGGTGCTGACCGACGAGACCGCCCGGTCGGCGCGGTACGGCGAGTTGCAGAGGACGCTGCGGGACGACGGCGGCATCATCGCGTGGGGACTGCCCGACTACCTGGTCGCGGTGTCGGCCAAGGTCCAGGGCGTCCAGGCGGTCGCGCCGAACACGCTGGACTCCGGGCGGTTCGACAAGGTGTGGCTGGCCTGAATGCGGTCGTACGCCGCTCAGCGAGCCCTGCTCGCGGTCGTCCAGCTGGCTGTGCTGTCGGTGCTCGTGTTCGTGCTGACCTCCCTGCTGCCCGGTGATGCGGCGGACCTGCGGTTCACCGAGACGCTGACGCCGGAGCAGGTCGACCGGATGCGGGCGCAGTTGGGACTCGATCAACCCGCACTGGAGCGGTTCGCGCACTGGTTCGGCAACGTGCTGACGGGCGACCTGGGGACGTCGCTGATCAGTGGTGGGCCGGTGATCGACATCGTCCGGAACTCGGTCGGCGCGACGCTGGTCCTGACCCTGGCGACGCTGACCGTGGTGGTGCCACTGGCGGTTGCCCTGGGCATCGTGATGGGGACCCGGGAGAACGGCCGGCTGGACCGGGCGATCACGTCGGTGACACTGGCGCTCTCGGCGATCCCCGACTTCGTCATCGCGGTGCTGCTGGTGGCGGTCTTCTCGCTCAAGCTGGGCTGGTTGCCGGCAACGTGGATCGGTGGTGATCTGCTCGCGTCGCCCGCGCTGCTGGTGCTGCCGGTCGCGGTACTGCTCGGGCGGACGGTCTGTCTACTGTCACGCCAGGTCCGGGCCGGGACGATCACAGCCCTGCAGGCGGAGTACGTCGTACAGGCTCGGCGGCTCGGGGTTCCGCGGCGGCAGTTGCTGTTGCGGCATGTGTTGCCGAACGCGGCGGTTCCTGGCGTGCAGGAGCTGGCGCGGACCGGGGACACGTTGCTCGGCGGGGTGCTGGTGGTCGAGGCGATCTTCGCGATCCCCGGCTTTGCGACAGCGCTCGTGGACGGGGTGGAGACCCGCGATGTGCCGGTGGTCCAGGGGTTGACGTTGGTGCTCGCGGTCGCGGCGCTGGTGATCAACCTCGGGGCCGATCTGGTGTGCAACCGGCTGGTGCCGCGGACGGAGTTGCTGCGATGAGGAGCCGGGTCCCTGTAGTGGTGTCGGCGGCGCTGGTCGTGGTGCCGCTGGTCGTTGCCGTGGTCGGGCCGTTCGTTCACCTGGAGAGCAAGCCGGGGTTGCCTTATGCAACTGATGGCTTGCTGGGGACGGACGGGCTCGGGCGGGATGTGCTGGGGTTGCTGTTGGTGGGTGGGCGGACGGCGCTGGGGATGGCGATCGGTGCGGTGCTGATCGCGTATCTCGTGGGTGGGCTGATCGGGCTGGTCGCGGCGTCCACCCGGCATCGCTGGCTGGACGAGGTGCTCATCCGGCCGCTCGACGTACTTCTGCCGTTGCCGTCGTTGCTGGTGATCAGCGTGGTCGCGGTCGCGTGGCGGGCGTCGGCGTTCGCGATCACGCTGGCCGTTGCCATGGTCAACGTTCCGACCGTCGCGCGGCTGGTCCGCGCCGCCGCGCTGGACGCGGCCAGCTCACCGGTCGTCGAGGCGCTGCGGATGCAACGCGAGTCCTGGTTCACGATCCACGTCGGGTACATCGGCCGGTCGGTCCTCGGCCCGGTGGCCGCGGATCTCGGTACCCGGATCACGTTGGCCGTCTTCCTGGTGGCCTCGGTGAACTTCCTCGGGCTCGGTCTGAGTCCTACCGCGCCGGACTGGGCGGTGAGCGTCTCCCGGAACCGGGAGGGCTTGCTGTTGCAGCCATGGTCGGTGCTGGCTCCGGCGCTCCTCCTCGTCTCGTTCACGCTCGGCTTCAACCTGCTGGCAGACCGCCTCGTCCACCGCTCCCGACGTCTGGTGGAGGTGACCCGATGAGCCCGCTCGTGACCGTTCGCGGACTCGGGGCCACTGCCGGGACAGTCTTGGTGGACGACGTGTCCTTCGACGTTGTCGCGGGGGAGGTCACGGCTCTGGTCGGGGCCTCCGGTTCGGGGAAGACGACGTCGGCGCTGGCCTTGCTCGGGGAGCACGGTGACGGCGTCCGGCTCGACGGGTACGTCGAAGTCGACGGAGCGGTTGTCGTCGATGGCGATGGACCGACCGCGGCGGCGGGTCGGGTCCGCGGGCGGGTGGTGGCGTACATGCCTCAGCATCCGGGAAGTGCTTTGAATCCTGCTCGGCGGATCGGCACGACGTTGCGGGAGCTGGCCGAGCTGCACCATCCAGGAGCTGACGGCGTCGTGCCGGAGGCTGTTCGGGCGGCTCAGCTCGACGGGACGACGCTGCGGCGGTTTCCGCATCAGTTCTCGGGTGGGCAGCGGCAGCGGGTGGCGCTGGCTCAGGCGCTGACCTGCCGGCCGAAGGTGCTGGTGCTGGACGAACCGAGCACGGGGCTGGACTCGATCACCCGGCTGCAGTTGGTGACCGAACTGCGGGAGCTGGCCGCGTCCGGGCTGGGGATCTTGCTGCTGAGTCACGATCTCGACCTCGTCCGGGCGCTCGCCACCCGGGTCGTGGTGCTGTCCGCCGGTCAGGTGATCGCCTCCGGCGGTACCGACGTACTCCCCGCCGCACCGGAGCTGGCCGCGGCGGGAACCCCGGCGGCCGGACGACCGTTGCTTCAGGCAATGAACCTGTCAGCGTCGCTGCGGCCCCGCGGCCGGGACCTCGTCCTGCACGAGGTCGACCTCACCGTTCGCGCCGGCGCCTGCCTCGGCGTCGTCGGGCGGTCCGGGAGCGGCAAGACCACGTTCGCGCGCTGCCTGGCCGGCCTGCACGAACGCTTCACCGGCCGCCTCCTCCTGGACGACGAGCCCCTGCCGGTCCTGCGCAGGCGATCGCGCGAACAGCACCGCCGGATCCAGTACGTCTGGCAGGAGGTCCGCGGCTCGTTCGACGAACGCCGCCCGGTCGACCAGCAGGTCGCGCGCACCGCCGTACGCCTGCGTGATCTCCCACCCCGGCAGGCCCACTCCGAGGCCGTCGCCACCCTGGCCCGCCTCGGCGTCTCCGCGATCACCGCGGCCCGCCCGCCGAGTCGCCTGTCCGGCGGCGAGTTGCAGCGTGCGGCCCTGGCGCGGGCCGTCCTCGCGCGTCCCGACGTACTCATCTGCGACGAGATCACCACGGCCCTCGACGACCACGGTACGGCGCTCATGGTCGACCTGCTGACCGAGCTCAAGGACCGCGGTACGGCGGTGATCTGGATCGGCCACGACCTCGGCCTGGTCGCGGCCGTCGCCGACCAGGTCCTGGTGCTCGACGCCGGCCGGGTGGTCGAGCAAGGACCACCCATGGCCGTGATGACGCAACCCGGATCCGCCCTGACCCAGCGGCTGGTGAAGGCCGCCCGCCTCGGTCACCCCCAAGCTCCGCCCGTGCTCATTCCCGATCCAAGGAGCGAACCGCGCCGATGACGCGACTGCACGACCACCTGGCGGAGGCGATCAAGGACCCGGACCCGATCCGGGTCGGCGACGACCTGATCTGCTTGCGGTTCGAGACGATGAAGGTGTACTCCGCGCTCGGCGCCGTACGCCACCTGCTCGAGACCGGCGAGGTCCGGCCCGGGGACACGCTGATCGACAGCTCGAGCGGCATCTACGCGCATGCGCTCGCACTGGCCTGTCATCGGTACGGGATGAAGTGCCACATCGTCGGCTCGACCACGGTCGACCGGACGCTGAAGATCCAGCTGGAGATCCTCGGCGCGACGGTCGAGCAGGTGCCGTCGTCGAACAACCTGCAGCTCGACCAGAACCTCCGGGTCCGGCGGATCGGCGAGATCCTCCGCGACAACCCGTCGTACCACTGGATGCAGCAGTACCACGACGACATCCACTACCTCGGGTACGGCGCGGTCGCCGAGCTCGTCGCCGACGTCGTGCCGGCCGGGCCGCTGTGCCTGGTCGGCGGGGTCGGGACCGGGGCGTCGACCGGCGCGATCGCGGCGTACCTGCGCGAGCGCGGGCGGGACGTGAACCTGGTCGGCGTGCAGCCGTTCGGGAGCATCACGTTCGGGGCCGGGCACACGCAGGATCCGGACATGATCATCGCGGGGATCGGGAGCTCGATCGAGTTCCGCAACGTGCGGCACGAGTTGTACGACCGGTTGCACTGGGTCTCGTTCGACTACGCGATGTCGGCCGCGGTGGATCTGTTGCGGACGTCCGGCGTCTTCGCCGGGCTCTCGGCGGGAGCGGCGTACCTGTCGGCGTTGTGGGAGCACAACTGTGACAGCAACCGGAAGCATGTGTTCCTCGCGGCGGACACCGGGACCCGGTACGTCGAGTCGGCGTTCGCACGGCATGCCGAGGCACGGCCGATGGAGTCGATGCGACCACGCGAGATCGACTCGCTCGACCAGCTCGCGGTGCCGTGGTCGGCGATGTCATGGGACCGGCGGGAGTCGACCTGGGCCCGGCGCGAGGAGTTCCCATCTGCGACCCCGTCGCATTAAGCTGAGCGCGTGACGGGGTATGTGCTGCTGCCGGAGGACCGGCGCTCGCTGATGTACTGCTTCCAGCCCGCGGGTCGTTCCGATTTGTCCGCCCTGACGTACGACCCCGAAAGGCTGGCCGATCTGCCATGACCGCACCCACATCTGTCGACGAGCTCGTTGCCTCGGTTCTCTCCGGCTCGTTGGGTCCTTCCCCGTCCACGCTCTCTGTCATCAGTGCGTTCTGGCTCCACCACACCACTCGGTTGCCCGGGGCTGATGTCACCTACCGGAACTACTACGTGCTGCTCCGGGTCGGCGAGGTCTTCGGCGCGTGCTCGTTCGAGTCCGGTGAGCTGGAGCCGTCGTACTGCGCGGACACGTCCGGTCGCACGCTTGCCGACGTACTGCAGTCCGACGATCCGCTGCCGGTGCGGATCGCGGCGCTGGACGCCTACCTGGCCACGGTCGAGCCGCACCACGAGTCGCCTGACGCCGAGGAGGTCGTCCTTCCCGCTGGTACGCCGGACGTCCGGGCCCGCGCCCGTGACGCGGCGGTCGCGGGACTGCTGGACGTTGCCGAGGGCACCAAAGTCGCGCTGATCGGCGTCGTGAACCCGCTCGTCGACGCGATCACCGCCCGCGGCGGGATCTGTCTCCCCTGTGACTTCAACCTCCGCGAGACCGCATCCGGGCTGCCGGTCTCCCGCGACATGACGGAGGTTGTCGATGCCGCGGACGCGGTCGTCGCCACCGGAATGACGTTGTCCAACGGGACGTTCGACGTACTCCTTACTCGTTGCCGCGAGCAATCAAAGCCGCTGGCCGTCTATGCTCAGACCGGAAGCGCCGTCGCCAGGGCCTTCCTCGGCTCCGGCCTCACCGCCCTCTCCGCCGAGCCCTTCCCCTTCTCCCAGTTCAGCGCCCGCCCCACCAGCCTCTACCGCTACCACCCCAGGACGGACACATGAGCACGTCGCAGAATCCCGCGGTCCTCTCGACGCCGGTGGAGGTGCCGGGGGATTGGCGGATGGCTAGGCGGTTGTGGCCTTTTCTGCTGGCTTCGGCGGTGAGTCTGATTCCGTTCACGGTGTTCGGGATGTATCTGGTGCCGATCGCGGGGGTGGCGGGTGGGAGTGTGGCGGAGATCGGTGGGTTGCGGGGGCTGGGTGGGCTGGCGGCGCTGATCGTCGGGTTCTCGCTGGCGCCGTTGGTCGACCGGCTGGCGCGGGAGCTGGTGGCTGCGGGCGGGCTGGCGTTGCTGGGGGTGTCGGCGGCGCTTGGTGCTGTGGGCAACGTTTTCGCGCTGGCCACGTTCTGCTTGCTGATCGGTGCCTCGACCTCGATCCTGGCCCCGTCGATCGGCGCGGCCGCGGCGGATCGGTTCCGGTCGCCGGCCGCGGCCGGCCGGGCGGCGACCCTCGTGTCGGCGACAACGTCCGCGATGGCGATGCTGGCGGCACCACTGCTCGCCGGACCGGGCCTGCTCTGGGGCTGGCGCGGCAACCTGCTCGCCGCCTCGGTGATCTCACTCGCCCTGTCGGCAGCCTTCTTCTGGCGTGGCCGCGGACGCAAGGCACCGCTGGCCGCCCAAGGCCAGCGGATGAGCTACCTCGCGACCTACCGCACCCTCGCCCGCATCCCCGGCGCGCTCCCGCTGCTCGCGGTCGCGATGCTCCGGACGGCAGCCTTCATGGGCTACCTCGCCTACCTCGCCGCCTTCTACGACGAGAAGTTCGGCCTCGCACCGGGCTGGTTCGCGCTGGTCTGGTCCCTGAGCGGTGCCTCGTTCTTCCTCGGCAACCTGCTGGCCGGCCGCTATATCGCCCTCGAACGCCCGTGGATCAGCGCGGAGAAGATGCTGCTCGCCGGCCTCGCCCTCGCCCTCATCGGCGTCGCGGCGTTCTACTTCTCCCCGACCCTGCCGCTCACCCTGCTCCTGACCGCCCTGATGGGTGCCAGCCACGCGACCGTCGCCGCCTGTGTCACGACCCTGCTGGTCCGCCGCAGCGGCGACCTGCGCGGCTCGGCCCTCAGCGTCAACGCGGCCGGCATGAGCCTCGGCACCTTCCTCGGCGCCGCGCTCGGTGGACTCGGCCTCGGCCTCGGCGGCTACCCCGGAACGGCGCTGACCTTCGCATCGATCACGGCCATCGCGATCCTGCTCGCACTCCGCGTCCGGCGGCCCGCGATCGGGTGACGACGACCGCCGCGGTGAGGGGCCGATCCGGGCTTGATCAGGGTCCTCCCCGAGCCGTCTTCGATATATCGTTTGGTCTTATGGAAAACCTGCCCGACCGCCCGCATCCGCACGCGCACCTGCGGGCTTCCGACACCGATCGCGACCAGGTTGTCGACGTTCTGCGGGATGCCCTGATGTCGGGGCGGTTGTCGCAGGACGAGCATGCCGAGCGGCTGGAGCAGACGCTGCAGGCGCGGACCCTGGGCGAGCTGGAGCCGATCACCCGCGACCTCCTCCTCCCGGGCCAGGGGCCGCAGCCGGCCGCGATGCCGGTGCCGGTGGCGTCGAACAGCCCGGTCCCGATCGAGGAGCCGGCCAACCCGGCGGAGAGCTTCGACACCATGCTGGCGATCTTCGGCGGCGGTGAGCGGAAGGGCCGCTGGCGGGTGAAGCGCCGGACCAACGCGGTCGCGGTGTTCGGCGGGCACGACCTGGACATGACCGACGCGGTCTTCGAGGGCCGCGAGGTGACGATCTGGGCGTTCGCGGTGTTCGGCGGGATCGACATCACCGTCCCGGAGGGCGTCAGCGTCCGCAACGAGGGCGTCGGCATCTTCGGCGGTTTCGCGGCCCGCGGCAGCGAGGACCCGGACCCGAACGCACCCGTCGTCGTGGTGAAGGGCCTGGCCCTGTTCGGCGGTGTCGGCGGCCAGTCATCGGCCAAGCGCTACAAGAAGAACAAGGGCAAGGGCCACGGCCACCTGGGACATTGATCGGCGGAGCAATTCGGGTGCGGTGGGGCGCTCCGGCTCATAGCCTTCGACCATGACCGGCCAGCCGTTCGTCCCCTCCGATTTCGTCGTCCCCACCGAGCTGATCACGCCCCGGTTCCGGCTGGAGCCGCTCGGCCCGCAGCACAACGCCGCCGACTACGCCGCGTGGACCAGCAGCATCGACCACATTCGCGCGACCCCTGGCTTCCAGGGCAGCTGGCCGCCGGTCGACGGCATGAGCACGGACGCGAACCTGGGCGACCTGCAGCGTCACGCGGACGACTTCGTCCAGCGCCGAGGATTCACCTACACCGTGCTCGACGCCGGCGGCGGCGAGGTTATCGGGTGCGTGTACATCTATCCGTCCCGCAAGGACGAGCACGTCACCGACGTCCGTTCGTGGGTCAGCGCCGACCGGTCCGAGCTGGACGTGCCGCTGTACGAAGCGGTCACCAACTGGCTGGCCACGCTCTGGCCGTTCCGCACGATCGACTACGCGCCCCGCTGACCTAGATCCAGGACTTGAACCACATGCGGCTGAGCCAGTCCGGGTGGGGGAGCACCTTGTCGGTCAGGATCGGCCAGATGTAGGCGAAGTTCAGGACGACGAGGACGACGAACGCGCCGACGACGGCGCTGCCGATCAGTCTTCGGGGCGTCGCCGTACCCAATGCGGCCCGGGCCGGCCCGAGGATCTTGCCGAGGACGAGGGCCAGCGCCATCACCGTGAACGGGATCATCGTCACGGCGTAGAAGAAGAAGATCGGTCTGTCGTCGAACGCGAACCACGGCACCCAGCAGGTCACGTAGCCGACGATCGGTACGCCGAATCTCCAGTCGCGCGCGCCGATCCACAGCACCAGGGCCGAGATCAGCGCGAGGGCGCCGCCCCACCACAGGATCGGCGTACCGAGGGCGGAGATCACCGACAGGCAGTTCGTCCCGGCCGGCGGGTTGCAGCCCGGCGTACCGGCCTTGATGTCGTTGACCGCGTCGAACCCGATCGGACGGGCGATGATCGGCCAGCCGGCCGGGTTCGAGGCGTACGGGTGGGTGGCG
The DNA here is from genome assembly GCF_055586945.1 of Kribbella sp. NPDC048837. Classification (NCBI taxonomy): domain Bacteria; kingdom Bacillati; phylum Actinomycetota; class Actinomycetes; order Propionibacteriales; family Kribbellaceae; genus Kribbella; species Kribbella sp. NPDC048837. The sequence goes on along the minus strand of NZ_JBVJHF010000004.1, from coordinate 76,990 downwards.
TGCTTGATGTAGTCGCCGGTGTGGAAGGCGAGCACTTCCTGGTGGTAGTGCAGCAGCGAGCGGAAGTCGTCCGGGACGACCTTCATCACGCCGTGCGCCGGGTTCTTGGACGCGTAGTCGTGGTCGTAGGCGTTGTCGTGCAGCAGCCAGCCGGTCCAGGTCGCCAGGTAGGTGATCAGCGCGACCAGGACGATGCTGAAGAACGCCGGGATGCCGTCGACGAGCGCCGACTTCACGAACGCGAACCGGACGCCGAGCGCGCGCCGGGCGCCCAGGTCCCAGGCGAAGACCAGGATGCCGAAGCCGGCCAGCACCCAGATCGCGGACCACTTGGTGCCGCACGCGAGGCCGAAGCAGATCCCGGCCAGGATCCGCCAGGGCCGGAGCAGCAGCCAGCGGCCGACCGTACGGCGGCCGCCGTCGGGGACCGGGGTGTCGAGGGTCTCGGCGTGCCGGCGGCGGGTCCAGTCCCGGTCGGCGACCAGGCAGGAGATCGCGGCGACGATCCAGAACGCCAGGAAGATGTCCAGCAGCGCGACCCGGGACATCACGAAGTGCAGTCCGTCGACCGCGAGCAGCAGGCCCGCGATGGCGCCGATCAGGGTCGACCGGGCCATCCGGCGGACCGTCCGGATCACCAGCAGGATGGTCAGGGTGCCGAACAGGGCCGGCATGAACCGCCAGCCGAACGTGTTCATCCCGAACAGCTGCTCACCGGCGGCGATCATCCACTTGCCGACCTCGGGGTGCACGGTCAGGCTCGGGGTGTCCTTGAAGACGTCCAGGTTGCCGGCCAGGATCGCCTTGTCGGCGGCCCCCTCGGGCTGGTCGATGAACTGCCGCGCGTAGCCGAACTTGAGCAGGCTGAACGCGTCCTTGGCGTAGTACGTCTCGTCGAAGACGAACTTCACCGGGTTGCCGAGGTTCCAGAACCGCAGGATCGCGGCCATCGCGGTGATCGCCAGCGTCGCGATCCACCCACCGTCGAAGTCCTTCGGCATCGGCGGGTACAACCGCTCCTTCAACGGCGGCAGCCGTCTCCCGAGCACGTCCCGCCCGAGCGTGTCCAGCCCGTCGGCAGCGTCACTCCGCCGCGCAGTCCCGTCCTCGATCACAGCAGCCACGACGGCCATCGTACGGACGCCCGGGGAGCACCGCCTCCCCGCGGGCGGTCCGGGCGGCTGGGATGATGGCCTGGTGACCGGGCGATTGGTGTTGGCGGGGACTCCTATTGGGGATGTGCTGGATGCTTCGCCGCGGTTGGGGAGGGTGCTGGCGGAGGCGGATGTGGTGGCCGCGGAGGACACGCGGCGGCTGCGTCGGCTGACCGGCGACCTGGGGATCGGGGTCACCGCGAAGGTGGTCAGCTATTTCGAGGGGAACGAGCGGGAGCGGACGCCGGAGCTGCTGGAGGCGCTGACCTCGGGGCAGACGGTGGTGGTGGTGACGGACGCGGGGATGCCGAGTGTGTCGGATCCCGGGTACCGGCTGGTGGCCGCGGCGATCGAGGCCGGGGTCGACATCACGGCCGTTCCCGGGCCTTCCGCCGTACTGACCGCGCTGGCGCTGAGCGGGCTGCCGGTGGACCGGTTCACGTTCGAGGGGTTCCTGCCGCGCAAGCCGGGGGAGCGGGCCCGGCGGCTGGGGGAGCTGGCGGAGGAGCCCAGGACGATGGTGTTCTTCGAGGCCCCGCACCGGCTGACGGCGTCCCTCGAGGCGATGAGCGAGGCGTTCGGCGCGGACCGTCGTACGGCGGTGTGCCGCGAGCTCACCAAGACCTACGAAGAGGTGAAACGCGGCCCGGTGAGCGACCTCGTCACCTGGTCGAAGGACGGCGTCCGCGGCGAGATCACCGTCGTCGTCGCCGGCGCGGACCCGGACAAGGTCCTCACCCCGGAGCAGCTGGCCGCGGAGGTCGCCGTCGACGAGGAGGCGGGCACTCCGCGTAAGCAGGCGATCGCGGACGTCGCCAAGCGCTTCAACGTCCCGAAACGGACCGTGTACGACGCCGTACTGGCCGCCCGAGACCCTGGTCAGTAACCCTGGGCCGGACCACTACCCTTTAAGGCATGTCCGAGAAGGCCTATTACGTCACCACCCCGATCTACTACGTCACGGCCCCGCCGCACATCGGCAGCGCCTACACGACGGTGGCCGGGGACGTCCTGACCCGTTGGCACGCCCAGCGCGGCGAGCGCAAGTGGTACCTGACCGGTACCGACGAGCACGGCGAGAAGGTGATGCGCAGCGCCGAGGCGCAGGGCATGTCCCCGCAGGCGTGGACGGACAAGCTGGTCGAGGAGGCCTGGAAGCCGGCCTGGGTCGACGTCGACATCGCGTACGACGACTTCATCCGGACCACCGAGCAGCGCCACACCGAGCGGGTCCGCGAGTTCTGGCAGACCCTCTACGACAAGGGCGACGTCTACAAGGGCGAGTACGAGGGCCTGTACTGCGTCGGCTGTGAGGAGTTCAAGCTCCCCACGGACATCCGCACCGACGAGGACGGCACCCAGCGGTGCATGATCCACGGCACCGAGCTGGAGACGGTCTCGGAGACCAACTACTTCTTCCGGCTCTCGGCGTACGCCGACAAGCTGCTGGAGCTGTACGAGTCGCAGCCCGATTTCGTCGCGCCCGCGAGCGCCCGCAACGAGGTGATCGCGTTCGTCAAGCAGGGCCTGCAGGACCTGTCGATCACCCGGTCGACCTTCGACTGGGGCATCCCGGTCCCGTGGGACGAGGACCACGTCCTCTACGTCTGGATCGACGCGCTGCTCAACTACGTGACGGCCGCGGGCTACGGCACCGACCCGGAGCGGTTCGAGCGGCTGTGGCCGGTCGACGTGCACCTGGTCGGCAAGGACATCCTCCGGTTCCACGCGGTGATCTGGCCGGCCATGCTGATGGCCGCCGAGGTCGCGGTGCCGCGGCAGGTCTTCGCGCACGGCTGGCTGCTGGTCGGCGGCGAGAAGATGAGCAAGTCCAAGCTGACCGCGATCGCGCCGCACGAGATCACCGACCACTTCGGCTCGGACGCGTTCCGGTACTACTTCCTGCGGACCATCCAGTTCGGGTCGGACGGCTCGTTCTCCTGGGAGCACCTGAGCGCGGTCTACACCTCCGAGCTCGCCAACGGCCTGGGCAACCTGGCCAGCCGGATCGCGGCGATGGTCGGCAAGTACTTCGACGGCGCGCTGCCGGAGCCCACCGACCACGGTCCGGCCGAGCAGGCGCTGGCCGGCAAGCTGGCCGAGACGGTGGCGACCGCGGACAAGGCGATCGACACGCTCGCCTTCCAGGACGCGCTGGCCGCGATCAACGACCTGGTCGGAGCGATCAACGGCTACGTCACCGAGCAGGAGCCGTGGAAGGTGGCGAAGGACGGGTCCCAGCGGGACCGGCTGGCCACGATCCTCTACAGCTCGGCGGAGGCGCTGCGGGCGGTCGCCGTACTGCACAACCCGACGATGCCCAAGACGGCGGCCAAGCTGTGGGCGCTGCTCGGCGCCGAGGCCAAGCTGGGTGCGCTCGCCGACCAGCGCGTGCAGGACACCGGCACCTGGGGCCAGCTCCCGGCCGGCTCGGTCCTGACCAAGGGCGACGCTCTCTTCCCGCGGCTCGAAGAGTCCTAAGCCGTCGCGTGGTAGAGGGCGGCCGCCTGGGTCCGCGTGGTCACGTCCAGTTTGGTGAGGATGTTGGCCACGTGGAACTTCACGGTGGACTCGCTGATGTGCAGGTCGTCGGCGATCGAGCGGTTGCGCTGACCCTGGGCGATCCGCTCGAGCACCTCTAGTTCGCGCGTCCCGAGGGCGGTCAGTGGGGCCGGGCTGATGGGCTGGGCCGTCTCGTGGGCGTGGAGCGTGATCCGGGCGGTCAGGCCCCAGCCGGGGACGGCGTCCAGGTCGAGGTCGTCGTCGTGCAGGCGGAGGCGTTCGGCGAGTTGCCCGAGGTCCAGGACGTCCTCGAGCCGGCCGGGGCCGTCGTCGCGGACGGTGGCCTGCAGGTCGGTCCCGGTCCAGCGCCAGCCGACGCGGATCCGCCGTACCCGGTCCTGGGTGAGCATCGCGAGGACCACGGACCGGACGGCGACCCGGGCCCGGTGCGCGACCCCGCCCGGGATCAGGCGATCGTTGCCCGGGGCATCCAGTTCGAGCTCGACCGGACCGTGCCGGAGGAGGGCACGGAGCGAGTCGGCGAGCCGTTCGAACGCTTTGCCGGCCGGCTCCTCGCCACTGCATACCCGGTCCCGCTGGGTGTCGGTGCGCAGCTCGGCCAGCCCGTTCAACGCCACCTCCACGGCCATCGATCGGGCCGCGGCGTCGTCGATCCGCTGGTTCCGCAGCAGGCCGAGGAGGGTGGCGAGCGTGGCCGCGTGGGCTTCGCCGAGCTCGGCGGCGAGGTCGGCGCGGGCCTCGGCCACCGCCCGGTTCTGCGCGAGCGCGCCGGGCTCCCGCTCGAGCGTGAGCCGGTACATGTGCGCGGTGACCAGGTCCCACAACGCCTGGAGGGTGGTGGCCGCGTCCGTCGGCGTCTCGTCGTACCGGATGAAGACGACCACTGATCCGCGCGGTGCCCGGTCGCTGGCGACGGCCACGACGGGATGCTGCGCGCCGGCGATCGGTACGACGCCCTGCCACGCGTGACCGGCGGTCACTGTGCCGAGAAGGCCGGCCAGGTCGGCGCCCGTGATGGCCTTGGCCACGGCGGGATCGCCGTACGCGGTGACGGGGGTGGAGGCGCACTGGGAGGCGAGCTGGGCGACCGCACGGTGCGGGATCAGCTCGGCGGTGGCCGCCGAGAGTCGCTCGAGCAGCTCCGCGGTCGGGCCGTCGATGATCTGCGCCGCGGCGGCCAGCACCTCGTCTGCCGTCTCCATGAGCCCCAGCGTACGTCGGTTGATGCGTCCACCCGAGCCCGTCTTTCGGACGGTGGACAACCGTCCGTTCGGCCAGTCGGGAATGCCGCTCCACCCGTCAGCATTTGATTAAAGCGACAACCAATTGACGGAGGCAGAGTATGCAAGCCGTGGTATTCACCGAGTTCGGCGGTCCCGAGGTGCTGCGGACCGAGGAAGTGGCCGAGCCGCACGCCGGTCCCGGGCAGGTGCGGGTCCGCGTCCGCGCGGCCGGGGTGAACCCGATCGACTTCAAGATCCGCCGCGGCTGGACCCAGGGGTTCATCGACGTGACGTTCCCGGCCACGCCGGGGATGGAGGTCGGCGGCGTGGTCGACGAGGCCGGCGAGGGCGCGGAGTTCGCGGTCGGCGACGAGGTGGTCGGCTGGTCCGCGACCGGCGCGTACGCCGAGCACGCGATCGTCGGCAACGTCACCCGCAAGCCGGCCGGACTGAGCTGGGAGGAAGCCGTCGGCCTGCCGGTCGCGGGTGAGACCGCGCAGCGCGTCCTGGACGACCTGCAGCTCAAGGAGGGCGAGACCCTGCTGCTGCACGGCGCCGCGGGTGCCGTCGGTTCGATCGCGGCCCAGCTCGCCAAGGCTGCCGGCGTCACCGTCATCGGCACGGCGTCGCCCGCGAACCACGACTTCCTCCGCGAGCTCGGCGTCGTCCCGGTCGCGTACGGCGAAGGCCTGCTGGACCGCGTCCGCGAGGCCGCGCCGCAGGGCATCGACGCGGTCTACGACACCGCCGGCCAAGGCGGAATCGACGAGTCGATCGAGCTCCGCGGCGGCACCGACCGCATCGTCACGATCGCGGACATGCAGGCCGGCGCGCGCGGCATCGCGGTGTCGACGGGCAGCAGCTCGAGCCCCGAAGAGATCCGGGCCGCCCTGGCGAGCCAGTTGCAGGCCGCCGCGGACGGCACGCTCCGGGTCCGGATCGCCGAGACCTTCGCCCTCGCCGACGCCGCGAAGGCCCAGGAACTCAGCGAATCCGGCCACGCTCCCGGCAAGGTCGTCGTACTGGCCTAGGTGTAGGCGAACCGCGAGGGCGGCGTCGGTACGTCGTCCACCCGCGGGTCCCAGCGGTCGACGAAGGTCACCCCGGCTGGGATCTCGACGCAGTCGGTCGAGGTCCAGCCGCGGGTGAGGGTCGGGAAGTCCGGCACGTCCGGGTGGTAGTGCGGCTTGCCGGTCCCCAGCAGGTCGCGGGCCATCGGCGCACTGACGGCCTGGTAGCGGAAGTCGGCCGAGAGCCGCAGCTGCTTGGTCCGGTTCGGCATCGCGCCGTGCACGGTGAGGCTCCCGAACAGCAGCACATCCCCGGGCTGGTACGACGTCGTCCGCCACTCGGGGTGGTCCTCGTCCGCCTCGGCCCGCATCATCCCCGGCCCGTCGGACGCCTTGACCGGCAGTACGCCGAGCCGCGGCGAGCCGGCGTACACCCGCAGCCCACCGATCTCCGGCGGCGCCGCACTGAGCGGCAGCCAGGTGGTCAGCGTGTCGACGCACCCCTGGATGAACCGGTAGTCCTGGTGGATCGGGGTCGGGTTGGCGCCGGGCGACGGCGGCGCGATCCGGCAGATGTGCGCCGGATGCGCGAACGTCTCCTCACCCAGCAGCCGGCTCGTCAGGTCGAGCAACTCGGGCCGCACGGCCAGCCGATGGAACGCCTCGGTGCTCTGGATCGCGGTGTAGGCGCCGAAGAACCCCGGCGATCCCTCCTCGACCGCCCGCTCCGACGCGATCAACTCCGCAGCCTCGCTACCAGGGGCCAGCCAGTTGCTGTCGTACAGAATCCGGGCCAGCCGGTCCCGCACGTCGCCAACCACGTCGACCGGCAACAGCCCGCGAAAGAACAAGTACCCGTCCGTGGCCAGCCGCGTCCGCAGGACAGCCGCATCGGCAAGCGCGTCGGAGGAGTCCGTCAGTTCCTTCATTTCTCGTTTCCGATCTTGTCCATGGCCGCGGCGATCGACGCGACGTCCACCTTGTCCAGGTACAGGTCGTTCACGGCCTTGTTGATCTCGGGCGACTTCGCGGTCCAGCCCTCGGCGATCGGCAGGTTCACCGTGCTGCCGGCCGCCGAGTCGAGGAACGGCTGGACGTCGATGTCCTTCTTCTTCCAGAACGCCTCGTACCCGGCGCCGGCGTCGTTCAGCGCCGGGATGATGTACCCCGCGTCGCCCATCAGTCGCTGCGCCTTCTCCGAACCGAGGAACGCGACCAGCTTGCCGGCCTCGTCGGGGTGCTTGGTCCTGGCGAACATCGTCTCGGCGAGCCCGTTGATCACCACCGTGCGCCCGGCCGGTCCGGCCGGCATCGCGGCCACTCCGATCGGGAACTTCACCTCCGGCAGCGCGAACGGCAGCAGCGCGTTGTTCGCCGGGAACATCGCGACCTCGCCGCGGTAGAACATCTCGGTCGCCTGCCCGGTCGGTGGGTTCGTCCGGGTGCCGTCCGGCGACACCTTCCACTTGAAGACCAGGTCCCGCGCGAACTGCAGGCCCTCGACCGCCTTCTGGCCGGAGAAGTCGAAGGTGCCGTACGGCTTGTCCATCGCGTGGCCGCCGTTGGAGGCGATCCAGTTCAGCCACTGGGTCTGGCTGTGGTTCCAGGAGCAGAAGCCCCACTGCTTGCCACCGACGGTCAGCGTGCGGGCCACCTCGAGGAAGCTGCCCGAGCCGTCCGGTGCCCAGGTCAGTTCGGCCGGCATCGTGACACCGGCCTTCGCGAACAGGTTCTTGTTGTACAGCAGCCCGACGATGCCCATGTCCTTCGGCATCCCCAGCTGCTTGTCCTCGAACTTGTACGACTGCACCACGTTCGGGTGGTACGAGTCGAGTTTCAGGCCGGCCTTCGAGATCAGGTCGTCGAGTGGCGCGAGGACGCCCTTGCTCGCGAAGTCCGGGAAGTAGTCGACGGTCAGCCAGAACACGTCCGGTGCCTTGCCGCCGGCCAGCTCGGTGGTGAGCTTGGTCCAGTACTGGTCCCAGGGCAGCACCTCCATCCGGACGGTGATGTCCGGGTTCTCGGCCGTGAACGCCGCGAACACGGCCTTGTAGCCGACCTCCTGCTGCTCGTCCCAGAGCCGGTACACGAGCTCGACCTTGCCGCCGCCACTCGGAGCGCCGTCGTTCGAGGAGCCGCAGCCGGCCAGGGCGACGACACTGCCGGCGCCGATCAGGAACGTCCGCCGGGAAAGCTTTCGAGACATCAGATCCTCCGAAGTTACTTGAGCCCGGTGACCGCGACCGAGCGGACGATGAAGCGCTGGAAGACGACGAAGAGCACCAGCAGCGGCACCAGCGCGACCAGGCTGCCGGCCATCACGGCGTTGTAGTCGACGCCGATCTCGCTCTTGAACAAGGCGATGCCGACCGAGAGCAGCCGCTTGTCCTCGCTGCTGGTGATGATCAGCGGCCAGAGGAAGCTGTTCCAGTTGGCGACCACCGCGAGGGTGGTGACGGTGACCAGGATCGGCTTGGACAGCGGCAGCACGATCGAGAGCAGCGTGCGGACCCGGCCGGCCCCGTCGATCCGGGCCGCGTCCTCGAGGTCGGCCGGGATGCTGCGGAAGAACTGCCGGAGCAGGAAGATCGCGTACGGCGTCCCGAGCATCGTCGGCAGCATCAGCCCGGCCCAGGTGTCGACCAGCCCGAGCTTCTGCATCATCAGGTACAGCGGGATCATCGTGACCACCGGCGGCACCATCAGGGTGGACAGGTACACCCAGAACAAGGCGTCCCGGCCCGGGAACGACAGCCGGGCGAACGCGTACGCCGCCAGGACCGCGAACACCACCTGCCCGGCGGTGATCCCGGCCGTGACGAGCACCGTGTTCATCAGGTAGCCGCCGAACCCGGACGCGAACAGCCGGTCGAACGCGGTCACACTCGGCGGCAGTCCCGGCTCCCAGGGCAGTGTCTCCGACAGTTGCCCCGGGCCCTTGAACGCGGTGAGCACGGACAGGAAGTACGGGAAGATCGCGAACACGCAGCCGGCCACCAGGACGGCGTACGTGAAGAGGCGGAGTTTCATCCGGTCACCTCGTAGGTCGTACGGCGCTCGGAGTACACGAACTGGGAGATGGTGGCGATCAGCACCACCGCGAACAGCAGCACCGAGATCGTCGACGCGTAGCCGAAGTCGAACTTGCGGAACGCCTCGTCGTAGATCAGGTACGTCGCCACCTCGGTGCTGTCGCCCGGGCCGCCTTCGGTCATCACGAAGATCGTGTCGAAGGCCTGGAACGAGCCGATCACGTTGGTGATCAGCACGAACAGCATCGTCGGCCGCAGCAGCGGGAGCGTGATCGCGAAGAAGTGCTTGACCGGGGACGCGCCGTCGAGTGCCGACGCCTCCCGCAACGACTGCGGGATGTTCTGCAGACCGGCCAGGAAGAACAGCATGTTGTAGCCGGCGAACTGCCAGATGTGGACGGCGGCGACACTCGGCATCGCCAGCAGCGGCGACGACAACCAGGCCGGACCGTCGATGCCGAAGATGCCCAGGAACTGGTTGAGAGCGCCGCGGCCGGGGTCGAAGATCCAGGTCCAGACCAGGCCGAGGGCGACCGGCGTCGCCATCCAGGGGATCACCAGCAGCGCCCGGAAGTACTTCATCCAGCGCAGCTTGCGGTCGACCAGCAGGGCCAGCAGCAGCGAGAGGATCGTCGTCCCCGGCACGCAGATCAGGACGTAGTACAGGGTGACCAGCAACGAGTGCCAGACGTCGCCGTCGGCAACCAGTTCGCGGTAGTTGGCCAGCCCTACGAACTCCGGTGCCGCCAGCAACTTCCAGTCGAACAGGCTGAGCACGATCACGATCACCACGGGCGCGAGCAGGAAGCCGAGGACGCCGACGAGGCTCGGTGCCAGGAGGGCGTACGCGGCCAGCGTCTGCCGGTGCCGGTCCGGGCGACGGGTCCGCCGGGGCGCCGGCCTAAGCATCGGGATCCTTGAGCGGGTGCGGCCGTGGCGAGCTCGGGGTGAGCAGTTCGCGGGTGCGATCCAGGCCCCAGCGATCCAGTCCTGCGATCGGGTCGCTGGACATCCGCAGGCCGGGGCCGGTCTCGATGTGGTCGGCCCACCGCTCGCGGTCCTGGACGTCGGGGCGCACGATCAGGCAGTCGGAGTCGTTCGCCCACCACCGGCCGTGCAGGAACTCGCGCGCCACCGAGGTCGACCGGGCGCCGCGCTGGCCGGGCTGGCTGATGTCGCCGGACGGCGGCTCGACCAGGGGATCGGTGTCGGGCGAGATGCGCATGCAGTCGACCAGCCCGAGGCTCGGCAGGATCGGGGCGCCGCAGCCGTGCAGGATCCGGTTGGGCCCGACGGCCTCGCGCAGCAGCCGCATCCCGTGCCGGTACACCGTGATGCCGTCGACCTGCTCGTGTCGCGGGCCCTCGATCGCACCGGCGTACACGAAGTCGAGCTTGAAGTGGTCGTAGCCCTGCCGGCACAGCTCGGTGAACACGTCCTGCAGGTGGCGTGCGGCGCCCGGGTGCGTCACGTCCAGAACCAGTTGCTCCTGGCCCCAGTTGGTGCCCGCGGTGATCCCCGGGACGAGCCACTCGGGATGCCGGCGAGCGGTCTCGCTGTTGCTGCCGACCAGGAACGGCGCCACCCAGATCCCGGCCCGCCGGCCGCTGGACCGGATGTCCGAGGCGAGCCGTACGGTCGATCCGAAGTCGTCGCGCGGTGTCAGCCAGTCGCCGATCTCGGCCTGGTAGCCCTCGTCCAGCAGGACCAGGTCGACGCTCAGGTCGTGCTGGTCGAACTGCCGGACATCCGTCATCACGTCCCGCTCGGTGACCTTGCCCCAGTACGCGTACCAGCTGCACCAGGACGGGCCGAACACGCGGACCTGCGGCGTACCGGCCGCGAAGGTGTCGGCCCAGTTGGCCAGCGCCTGGTTCGGGTTGGCGTGGGAGCTCGTCGTCGTCGCGACCTCGCCGTCGGCCGAGATCACCAGCCGGTCCGGCCGGACCTCACAGCGGATCGACGGGACCGAGGTCAGGGTGGTCGCGGCGACCACGGTGACCTCGCCGCCGGTCGCGACCGCGAGCAGTCCCTCGCCCTGGAACCGGCCGGCCGTCACGCCCGGGCGGTACGCCATCACGTGGTGGTTCGGCGCGGTCGGCCGGGGCGGACTCGCATCGAGCCGGTACCAGCCGCTCGGGCTCCACGACTGCCAACCGTGCTCGAAGACCAGGGTGCTGTCGTCGTACCCGAGCTCGATGACGGTGCTGAAGCCCACGGGGATCCTCGATTCGCTGGGTGTGCAGGATCTTGCTGCTGTGGAGGTAATCTTGGGCGGTCTGCGAAGGGGACACCATGACGGAGCCTGCTGACTCTGAGCACGATCTTGCTACCCAGATCCTGATTGAGCTCTACAGCGAGATCCCGCCGCCGAGCAAACTGGTCACCGGTCACTTCCACAGCGGCGGCGACTACCGGGTCGTCCGCCCCGACGGCGTCGGCAGCTGGTACCTGCTCTACACCGCCGCCGGGACCGGCCAGTTCCAGATCGGCGGGGACCGGCTGACGCTGGGCCACGGGGACCTCGTGCTGGTCAGCCCGGGCACCGAGCACGACTACGGCACGGTCGGGACGTACTGGGAGTCCTGGTGGGCGCACTTCCAGCCGCGGCGCGAGTGGCACGCCTGGTTGTCGTTGCCGCAGGCAATGCCCGGCCTCTCGTACGTGCGACTGACCCGGTCGTCGGAGACCGACCGGGTGGTGTCGGCGTTCGACCGGCTGCACCGCGACGCGCAGCGGGCCGGCCTCTCGCCGACCGGCGACACCGAGCTGCACCTGCTGGAGAAGAGCGTCGCGGTTGAGCTGACGATGAACGGCATCGAGGAGGTGCTGCTGATCGCCGCGGCCAGCCTGCGCCGGGACACCCAGCACCTCGACGCCCGCGTCCAGCTCGTGCTGGACGCGATCACCTCGGACCCCGCGCGGCCGCACACGCTGACCTCGCTGGCCGGGCTCGCGCAGGTGTCGGTGTCCCGGCTCGCGCACCTGTTCAAGGAACAGGTCGGCGACTCGATCATGAACGTCGTGGTGGCGCTGCGGTTGCAGCGGGCGGCCGAGCTGCTCGGGGCGACCGACATGTCCGTCGCGCAGATCGCCCGCGCGGTCGGGTTCGAGTCACCGCACTACTTCAGCCGGCAGTTCGGCCGCCGGTTCGGGATGTCCCCGAGCAGCCACCGCAGCGCGGTCAGGAACCCGGGGCTAGAGCTATATTGAGCTCCGTCGCCGCCGCGTAGTCCGCGCCGCCGGCCAGGCCGACAAGTCGCACGTAACGCGCCGTCGTACCCGCTGGGAGCCGCGCGATCTTGGCGTCGGTCGTCCCGTCCCAGCTGCCCGCGGCGGCCGAGATGAACGTGACCCCGTCGCCGCTCACCTGGACGTCGTACGACGAGATCCGGCCGTTCGGGACCGCGGCGTCCTGGCGTGGGGTGTAGACCAGGGCCTCGATCGCCCGGGTGGTGCCGAGGTCGAGGGTGATGTACTGCGGCAGCGGGGCGTGCGGGCTCCAGTTGGAGTGCCACATCGTCGAGCAGTTCCCGTCGATGGCGAACGGTGCGCTGTAGGCGGCCGATCCCTGGCTGGTGGCGGTGGCCGTCATCTCCTTCCGGGGCAGGAGATTCAGCGGACCGAACGGTCCGTCGACGGCCGGCGGCGTACCGGGGATCACGGTCACGCGCCCGAGTGCCGGGTAGCCGTACTGCGCGCCGTGCAACGGCATCGCCGCACTCGTGGCGACGTTGTACGTTCGGTCGGGTTGCAGTGGCCTGCCGTTGATCAGCACTTTCGTGGGATCGACGCGGTCACCGACCGGCCGGCCGAGGTCGTAGCTGTAGCGGAAGTTGGCCGAGGTCGCGAGCGAGGACAGTCTGCTGCAGCCGTACGCCGGCGGGATCCATTGCTGCTCGAGCACCGCCTCGATCGCGGAGCCCTTCATAGCCAGGGTGGTGATCGGTGAGATGCCGACGACCGGCCGCGTGGTACGCGTAGTGGGTGCCGTGGAAGTTCTGGCCGGTCGGGTCCTTGAAGCACGAGTCGAACCCGGGCTTGCCGTAACAGGCACCGGTCGTCATCCGGCGCAGGAACGGGAACTCCCGGTCGAACTCGTGGTTGCCGGCTACGTCGAAGTCCATCCCGAGTGCGTTCAGCACCTCGATCGTCGGCTCGTTCGCGAACGCCTGCGTGTAGTCCGGCCAGCCGCTGAACTGGTCGCCCGCCCCGACCAGGAAGCTGTTCGGCTTCCGCAGCCGGTCCAGGTGTGCCTTCAGATGAGCAGCACCGCCGACCTGCTGCGTCCCCGACGGTCCCGCGATCGTCACGTTCTCGGTCTCCGAGAGGTAGCCGTGCAGGTCGGTCAGGCTCAGCACCTGCACCGGAATCGGCGCGCAACCTAGTTCGCCCGGCGGCGGCCGGGACATCGCTCCACCTGCTGACTTCCTGCACAATCCAGCTGCGCAACGGGGTATCCGCCTTCTACAGTCGGCCGTATGACCTCCATCCTGGCTGCCGTGGCCTGGCCGTACACGAACGGTCCCAGGCATATCGGCCACGTGTCCGGCTTCGGCGTACCGTCCGATGTGTTCAGCCGGTACCTGCGGATGGCGGGCCACGACGTGCTGATGGTGTCCGGGACGGACGAGCACGGTACGCCGATCCTCGTGCAGGCGGAGCGGGAAGGCGTCTCGCCGCGGGAGCTGGCCGATCGGTACAACCGGGTGATCGTCGAGGACCTGCAGGGACTGGGGTTGAGCTACGACCTGTTCACCCGGACCACGACCCGCAACCACTACGCCGTCGCCCAGGAACTCTTCAGAACCCTGTACCGCAACGGATATCTGATCAGCCGGACCACGAAGGGCGCGATCTCGCCGTCCACCGGACGGACCCTGCCCGACCGCTACATCGAGGGCACGTGCCCGATCTGCGGGTACGACGAGGCGCGCGGCGACCAGTGCGACAACTGCGGGAACCAGCTGGACGCGATCGATCTCGGCAACCCGCGCAGCCGGATCAACGGTGAGACGCCGGTGTTCGTGGAGACCGAGCACTTCTTCCTCGATCTCCCGGCGCTGGCGGACCAGCTCGGCGCCTGGCTGCAGACCCGCACGGGGTGGCGGCCGAACGTGCTGAAGTTCGCGCTCAACCTGCTCGACGACGTCCGGCCGCGGGCGATGACCCGCGACATCGACTGGGGGATCCCGGTGCCGTTGCCGGGCTGGGAGGACAACCCGAACAAGCGGTTGTACGTGTGGTTCGACGCGGTCATCGGCTACCTGTCGGCCAGCGTCGAGTGGGCCCGGCGTACCGGCGACCCGGATGCGTGGCGGAAGTGGTGGACCGACCCGGACGCGCAGTCCTACTACTTCATGGGCAAGGACAACATCACGTTCCACGCCCAGATCTGGCCGGCCGAGCTGCTCGCCTACAACGCCGCGCCCGGGCAGTACGGCGTACTCAACCTGCCGACCGAGGTGGTGAGCAGCGAGTTCCTCACCATGGCCGGCCGGAAGCTCTCGTCGTCCCGGTCGGTCGTGATCTATGTCCGTGACGTCCTGGAGCGGTACGGCCCGGACGCGCTGCGGTACTTCATCTCGGTCGCCGGCCCGGAGACCCAGGACACCGCGTTCACCTGGCCGGAGTTCGTCCGCCGCAACAACGACGAGCTCGTCGGCACGTGGGGCAACCTGGTCAACCGGACCGCGTCGATGATCGCCAAGAACTTCGGCGCGATCCCGGCCGCGGCGAGCCTGACCACGGCCGACCATGAACTGCTGGCCTCCAGCCGGCAGGCGTTCGGCACCGTCGGCGATCACCTCCGGCATCAGCGGCTGAAGCTCGGCCTCGGTGCGGCGATGCACAACGCGGCCGAGGCGAACCAGTACCTCTCGCAGCAGGCGCCCTGGAAGGAGCCGGACCCGGAGCGGAAGGCGACGATCCTGCACGTCGCCGCGCAGGTGGTGGCCGACAGCAACCGCCTGCTCGCCCCGTTCCTGCCGCACTCGGCCCAACGCGTGCACGAGACCCTCGGCGGCACCGGCACGTTCCTTCCTCAGCCGGAGATCGTCGAAGCCGCGGACCTCGACGGCGGCCCGTCCTATCCGATCATCACCGGCGACTACACGGCCCAGCCGCGCTGGGCCTCGGAGCCCGTCGTACCCGGCACACCGGTGCGGCCGCCGGCACCGATCTTCGCCAAGCTGTCACCGGACGTGGTCGAGGAGGAACTGGCGCGGCTCGGTTGACGCTTTCTTACAAGCGCGTAAGTGGCGGCAGTCGTACGGTCGAGGCATGACTGGTTACGTGGCAACGGCAGAGACCGATATCCAGGCGCCGCCCGCGCGGGTGTGGGAGGTGCTGACCGATCCGGAGCAGCTGAAGGCGCTGTGGTTCGGGGCCGAGGTGTCGACGGACTGGCGGCAGGGAAGTCCGATCACCTGGAGTGGTGAGTGGGAGGGCAAGCCGTACGTGGACAAGGGTGAGATCCTCGAGGTCGACCCCGAGCGGCTGTTGAGGCTGACCCATTACAGCCCGCTCACCGGGCAGCCCGACGTACCGGAGAACTACCACACGCTCGTCTACACACTGGACGGTGGCGGTACAGCGACGCACCTGAAACTCACGCAGGACAACAACGGCAGCGAGGAAGAGGCCAAGCACTCCCAGGAGATGTGGGAGATGCTCGTCGCCAAGGTCAAAGAAGCTGCTGAGACAGCCGGTCAGTAATCTGACCGTATGGCGAGAGATGGTGTGGAGGTCGACCGGCCGACCCGGGAGCGGGCGGCGATCGGTGAGGACGGCAGGTCCCGGGACCGGAGCCGGCCGGCGCTGCCCGACCCGTTGCCGATGAGCGTGGTCGACGCGCACTGCCATCTCGACATCGCCGACGGCGAGGACGGCGCGTGGCTGAGCCCGGCCGACGCGATCAAGCTGGCCTCGTCGGTCGGCGTGACCCGGATCGTCCAGGTCGGCTGCGACCTGCCGGGCGCGCTCTGGGCGGTCGAGGCCGCCGAGCAGTACCCGAACCTGATCGCCGGCGTCGCGCTGCACCCGAACGAGGCGCCGAAGCTGAAGGCCGCCGGTGAGCTGGACAGTGCGCTGGCCGAGATCGAGCGGCTGGCGGCGAGCACGGACAAGGTCCGCGTGATCGGCGAGACCGGGCTCGACTACTTCCGCACCGGCGAGGACGGCCGGGCCGCGCAGCACGAGTCGTTCGCCGCGCACATCGAGCTGGCGAAGCGGATGGGCAAGACGCTGATGATCCATGACCGCGACGCGCACGACGACATCCTGCGGATCCTGGACCGCGAGGGCGTGCCGGACCGGCTGGTGATGCACTGCTTCTCCGGCGACACCGAGTTCGCCCGCAAATGCGTCGAGCGTGGTGCGTACCTGAGCTTCGCGGGGGTGGTGACGTTCAAGAACGCCCAGTCGCTGCGGGACGCGCTGGCCGTGACCCCGCTCGACCGCGTGCTGGTCGAGACGGATGCGCCGTACCTGACCCCGTCGCCGCACCGCGGCCAGCCGAACGCGTCGTACCTGATCCCGCACACGGTCCGGAAGATGGCCGGCGTACTCAACATCTCGGTCGCCGAGCTGTGCGATGCCCTGAACAACAACGCGAACCGGGCCTTCGGCGGCGCCTGGTGATCGTCCTGGCCACCGGCGAACCTGCCGGCGCGGCTGGTAGACAATGCCCATGGAGTTCAGTGAGGTAGTCCGGCGGCGGCGGATGGTGCGGAACTACGACCCGGACCGGCCGGTGCCCGAGGAGATCCGGGAGCGGATCCTGGAGAACGGGCTGCGGGCCCCCTCGGGCGGGTTCACCCAGGGCTGGGCGTTCCTCACGCTGGAGGGCGACGACCGCGAGCGGTACTGGCGGATCGCGGCCGAGAACGCGGACGAGAAGTATGTGGGATGGCTCACAGGACTCCGCCGCGCGCCGCTGCTGATCCTGGCCTTCGCGCACAAGGACGCCTACCTCGATCGGTACGCCGCCGCGGACAAGGGCTGGACCGATCGCGACGAGTCCCGCTGGACCGCGCCGTACTGGTACGTCGACACCGGGATGGCGGCGCTGCTGATGCTCCAGACGGTGGTCGACGAAGGCCTGGGAGCGTGCTTTTTCGGGCCTCCGGCGGACAAGGTGGAGCGGTTGCTGGCGGAGTTCGGCGTACCCGCCGGGTTCGACCTGATCGGGCTGCTGTCGGTCGGCTACCGGGCCCCGGACAAGCGGTCGCCGTCGCTGCGGCGGGGCCGCCGGACGACCGCCGAAGTGGTGCATCGAGGGCACTGGGGCCATCACCTGGCGTGACCGCCCCATTACACCTTTTTGCGACTCGCCGACGAGAGGATTGGCGCATCCGGGACATCTTCGTTACTGTCTCGTGATGTTGGCCGGGATCGGGGAAGATTCCGGGCAGTACAACCCCTCGGCGGGAAAGTGGATTCCGGGCAGCCAGTCCGGCGTTCGCGATCGGTGCCTGTGCTGTCCCACCCCGTGCCCGGGTAGCCCTACCTGGGAGCGTTAGTGCGTAAGTCCATCCTCGTGGCCGTCGGTGCGACGGCTGCGTTCGCCGTCGCGGGCGGCTCCGTGGCCTATGCCGCGAAGAGCAAGACGGTCAGTCTTTCCGTCGACGGCCAGGTGCAGAAGGTGCACACCTTCGGCTCCACCGTGGCAGACGCCCTGAAGGCCGAGAAAGTTCAGATCGGCGAACACGACGTCGTCGCCCCGTCGCCGGACTCCAAGCTCAAGGACGGTCAGGAGATCGCGGTGCAGTACGGCCGCCAGCTGACCATCGACGCCGACGGCACCAAGAAGGCCTACTGGACCACGGCCGACAGCGTGAACGAAGCCCTCGCCGACCTGGGTCTGCGGTACGACAGCAGCGCGGTCTTCTCCACCAGCCGGAGCGCGCCGCTCGGCCGCGAAGGCCTGGAGCTCGTCGTGAAGACTCCGAAGACCGTGCAGATCGTCCGGCAGGGCAAGATCGCGACGATCAAGTCCATGGCCGGGACCGTCGGTGAGGCCCTGACCGCGGCGAAGATCGTCTGGGACGCCGACGACCGGATCAGCCCCGCGGCGGCCACCGCGCTCAAGCCGGGTGTGAACCGGATCGGGTACGTGAAGGTCGACGTCAAGAAGGTCACCAAGAGCGTGGCGATCGCTCACGGCACCGACGAGACCAAGTCGGCCACGCTGGAGGTGGGCACCAAGAAGACCACCACCCCGGGGACCAACGGGGCCAAGTCGGTGACCTACGTGCTGACCTACTTGGACGGCAAGCTGACGACCACCAAGGTGCTCACGTCGAAGCTGGTCACCGCGCCGGTCGACGAGAAGGTCCTGGTCGGCACCAAGCCGAAGCCGGAGGAGCCGACGCAGGACACCAGCACCCCGCCGGCCTCCGGCAACACGAGTGCCTGGGACCGGATCGCCCAGTGCGAGTCGGGCGGCAACTGGTCGATCAACTCCGGCAACGGGTACTACGGCGGCCTGCAGTTCGACCACGGCACCTGGGCCGCCTACGGCGGCACGGCCTACGCCGAGAACGCGAACGGTGCGTCCAAGGCGCAGCAGATCGCGATCGCGGAGAAGGTCAAGGCCGACCGCGGTGGCTACGGCGCGTGGCCTGTCTGCGGCAAGCTGGCCTAGTGACAGACTGACGGGGTGACCCCGTCTGATCCATCCACTTCCGCCGGACCGAGACTTCTCGGTCCGGCGGAAGTGCGTTCACTGGCCGCCGCGCTCGGGGTCCGCCCGACCAAGCAGCGCGGCCAGAACTTCGTCATCGACGCCAACACGGTCCGCCGGATCGTCCGCGCCGCCGAGCTGGACGACGGCGAGACCGTGCTCGAGGTCGGTCCCGGCCTCGGGTCGCTGACGCTGGCGTTGCTCGCCGACGGGCATCCGGTCACCGCGGTCGAGATCGACCCGCTGCTCGCGCAGGCGCTGCCGTCGACGATCGCGTCGTACGCGCCCAACCAGGCGGGCATGCTCACCGTGGTCGAGGCCGACGCGATGACGGTCGGTCCGGACGAGATCGGTTCGCCGACGGCCTGTGTCGCCAATCTGCCGTACAACGTCGCCGTACCGGTGCTGTTGCATCTGCTGGAGGTCTCGCCGTCGTTGCGGCACGGGCTGGTGATGGTGCAGTCCGAGGTGGCGGACCGGCTCGCCGCCGGACCCGGCTCGCGGACGTACGGCGTACCGTCCGCGAAGGCCGCCTGGTACGCCGAGGTCCGCCGGGCCGGTCCGATCGGGCGGAACGTGTTCTGGCCGGCGCCGAACGTGGACTCCGGCCTGGTCGCGTTCGAGCGACGGGAACCACCTGAGACGGCAGCGACCCGGGAAGAGGTGTTCGCGGTGATCGAGGCGGCCTTCTCGCAGCGGCGCAAGACCGTCCGGTCCGCGCTGGCCCGCTGGATCCCGGACCGCGACCGGCTCGACGAGGTGTTCCGGGTCACCGGCATCGACCCGCGGCTGCGCGGCGAGATGCTCGCGATCACCGACTTCGCCGCGCTCGCCGGTGCGGGTCGAGCTACCTGATGCCCTAGCCTGTGCCCGTGCCACCTTCCTCTGAGGTCACGGTGCGGTCGCCGGCCAAGATCAATCTGGGTCTGTCGGTCGGTCCGCCGCGTCCGGACGGGTACCACCCGGTCGCCACGGTCTACCAGGCCGTTGCCCTGTACGACGATGTCACCGCGGTGCTGCGCGACGACGACACCACGATCTCGGTGGAGGTGGTCGGCGACTTCGCGAACGACGTACCGGCCGACGAGACGAACCTCGCGGTCCGGGCGGCGCGGCTGCTGCAGGCGGAGTACGACGTCGACGAAGGTGTCGAGCTGACCATCCGCAAGACGATCCCGGTCGCGGGCGGGATGGCGGGCGGTTCGACCGACGCGGCCGCGACGTTGGTGGCGTGCAACCGGTTGTGGGGGCTGCAGCTGTCCCAGACCGAGCTGCGGCACCACGCGGCCGAGCTGGGCAGCGACGTACCGTTCTGCCTGGTCGGTCACACCGCGCTCGGTCAGGGTCGCGGCGAGCAGGTCACCGAGGTGATGTCGCGCGGGACCTTCCACTGGGTCTTCGCGATCGCCGACGGCGGGCTGTCCACGCCGGCCGTCTACCGCGAGCTCGACCGGTTGCGGCCGATCCGCCGGGTCGAGCCGCCGCAGGTCCGCCCCGAGCTCCTCTCCGCGCTGCTCTCCGGCCAGCCCGGCGCCCTCGCGGTTGCCCTCAGCAACGACCTCCAGGCGGCCGCGCTGTCGCTGCGCCCCGAGCTCGGCGAGACCCTCCAGTTCGGTCTCGACCAGGGCGCCCTCGCCGCCCAGATCTCCGGCTCCGGCCCGACCTGCCTGTTCCTCGCCGCCGACAGCCGCAGCGCCGTCGACCTGGCCGTCGAACTCGCCGAGTCCGGCCTCTGCCGCATGGTCCGCCAAGCCGAAGCCCCCGTCCCCGGAGCCCGAATCCTCCCCGCCATCGTCTCCCGATAGCCGGCCTCACCGGCCGGTGAGGATTGTGTGGAGGTGGGGGTGTTGGGGTTGGCGTCGAAGCCGTTGATGTGCCAGAGCTAGCCGACCTCTGAACACGCCTGCGCAGTCTCCTCCAGCCCGACGGATCCGGGTCGCAGCGCCTGCGCTACGCCGTACGCCGTGGACAGGCCGAGCTCGGCGACGATACTCCGCGTCGCAATGCCCCCCGAAACCCCTTGAACACACCGGGATTCCGGGCCGCTCGCCAAGTGAGCGTTTGAATCGCCAGGAAAATCGGTCGCGGTCGGAGCGGGCCGCTGTTACGGTCCCGGGAGGTAGTCCATCGCAACGAACGAGTGGCAGGAGACCGGGATGCGCCGTGGCGTGATCGACCTCATCGGTACTGATCGCTTCGACGTATTCGCGAGGACTCTTGAACTCTCTGACGATGGGCATTGTGGCGCATGTCGACGCCGGTAAGACCAGCCTGACCGAGCGGCTGCTGTACGCCGCCGGGGTGATCGACCGGGTCGGCCGGGTCGACGACGGGAACACCCAGACCGACTCGATGGACCTCGAGCGCAAGCGGGGTATCACGATCCGCTCGGCCGTGGTGTCGTTCGAGCTGGGCGACCTGACCGTCAACCTGATCGACACTCCGGGACACTCCGACTTCATCGCCGAGGTCGAGCGTGCGCTGTCCGTGCTGGACGGCGCCGTGCTGGTGATCTCCGCGGTCGAGGGCGTCCAGGTGCAGACCCGGCTGCTGATGCGCACGCTGGCCCGGCTGCGCATCCCGACCTGCCTGTTCGTGAACAAGATCGACCGCGTCGGCGCGCGGTACGACGACCTGCTCGCGGACATCGCGCGATTGCTGACGCCCGCCGCCGTACCGATGGGATCGGTCGAGGACCTCGGTCTCCGGTCGGCGCGGTTCGTGCCGTTTCCCCTGCAGAACAAGGCGCTGGGTGAATTGCTTGCCGAGCGCAACGACGAGATCCTGGCCGGCTACCTGGACGACAGCCTGTCGGCGGACGACTATGCCGCCGAGCTTCGGCGGCAGGTGGCGGCCGCGCAGGTCCACCCGGTGTACTTCGGCTCCGCGATGACCGGTGACGGGATCGACGAGCTGATCGCGGGCATCCAGTCGTGGTTGCCGCGGGCACCTTCAGCCGGAGAGGACCTGCGAGCAAGGGTTTTCAAGGTCGAGCGGGCCTCGGCCGGGCAGAAGGTCGCGTCGGCCCGGATCTTCGCCGGCTCGTTGTCGGCTCGCGCGTACGTCGAGGTGCACCCGGCGGAAGGTCCGTCGTACCAGGCTCGACCGACAGCGGTGGAGCTCTTCGAGCGCGGCGCACGGCGGACGGTCGAGCGCGCCGAGGCCGGCCAGATCGTGGCGTTGCGCGGGTTGAAGGACATCCGGATCGGCGATCAGCTCGGCGTCCCGGCGCGGGGAGTCGGCCGGTTGTTCTCGCCGCCGACGCTGGAGACCGTCGTGAGCGCCCGGGATCGCGTCAAGCTGTTCCAGGCGCTGACGCAGCTCGCCGAGCAGGATCCGCTGATCCGTGTCCGGAAGGCCGACGACATCACCGTCAGCCTGTACGGCGAGGTGCAGAAGGAGGTGATTGCCTCCCTGCTGGAAACCGAGTACGGACTGCGGGTCGCGTTCAGTGAGACGACCCCGATCCACATCGAACGGCTGGACGGGATCGGTGCTGCGTACCGGGAGATCGGTGCCCCCGGTAACCTCTGGGCGGCGGGCGTCGGGTTCCGCGTCTCACCACGGGACGAGGGGATCGAGTACAACCTCGAGGTCGAGCTGGGTGGACTGCCGCGCGCCTTCCACACCGCGATCGAGGAGACGGTCCGCCAGACGCTGCACCAGGGCCTCTACGGCTGGGAGATCCCGAACTGCCGGATCGACCTCACCCACACCGCCTACAGCAGCCCGGTCACGGTCGCCACGGACTTCCGCCGCCTCGTCCCGCTCGTCCTGATGCAGGCCATCGAGGCCGCCGGCACCACAGTGCTCGAGCCCGTCAACCACTTCGAGCTCGACATCCCACCTGACTCCGTGGCCCGGGTCCTGTCCCTGCTGGCCGATTCCCGGGCGGTGGTCGAGCAGACCACGATCCAGCCCTCGCACGCTCATCTGGAAGGCTCCATCCCGGCCGCGACGATCCATCCGTTCGAGACCCAGCTCCCCGGACAGACCCACGGGGAAGGCATCCTGACCCCCACCGTGACCACCTACCACCCCGTTCCGGGAGTCCCGCCGACTCGCACCCGGACGGACGGCAATCCGCTCAACCAGAAGCAGTACCTCCTGCACCTCAACCAGGCCTGAGCCGGTCAGGCGAAATGCGCGAGCGCCGCGTGGATCTTCTCGACCGCAGTGGCGGAGTCGGTGAAGTGGGCGGTGACGCAGAGGTGTTCGCGGAGGTGGAGGAGCGGCAGCCGGTCCCGCCAGCCCTCGGCCAGCGGGTTCACCTCGCGGTAGGCGTCGTACAAGGTGTCCGGGATGTTGCCGCAGCCGTGGAGCATCGAGAGCTCGGCTTCGGGCCAGCCGTAGTAGACGGCCGGATCGATCAACGCCGGGTGGCCTTCGGGAGTCGGCAGGAGGTTGCCGTGCCAGAGGTCGCCGTGCAGCAGGGACGGCGGCTGGCTCGGGACGAGGTCGGGGAGACGGTTGGCCACGCGTTCGAGGCGGTGCCGATCGTCGGCCGACAAGGCGTTGTAGCAGTTCGGGACCTCGAGATAGCGCAGCAGACGGTGCTCGGCGAAGAACGTGTGGCCGTCGGTCGTCCACGGGTTCCGCTGGGGGAGGACGCCGAGGTAGTTGTCGTGGTGGTACCCGAACTTGTCCGCGGTCTGCTGGTGCTGACGGGCCAGCGCGCGGCCGGCGTCCTCCCAGTAGGTGTCCGACGGCGCCGACGTACCGAAGTCGGCCAGGACGATGAAGGTCGGCGTGACGCGAAGGACTTCGGGTACGGCGAACGCGCCGGGCGACCGCAGTGCGTCGAGGCCGTCGGCCTCCCGGGCGTAGAGGTCGGGCGGCAGGCCGGTCTGCGTCTTCACGATCACCGACCGGCCGAGCGACGTACGGACGCGGTAGGTCTTGCTGGCGTAGCCGCCTTCCACCGGTTCGGCCGAGATCGCGTCGCCCAGAGCGAGCCCGTCGAGCCAGGAAGGAGTCAGCACGTGGACGATCCTGGCACGCGTGCCGTGGTCGGCTACCCTGGGGCGCGTTATGGCGCCACCTAACTTGGTCAATCTGGAAGCTGTCTCCAAGGGCTTCGGGACTCGGACACTCCTCGACTCTGTCAGCCTCGGCATCGGCCGGGGGGAACGCGTCGGCGTGGTCGGGCGCAACGGCGACGGCAAGTCGACGCTGTTGCGGCTCCTGGCCCGGCGGGAGGAGCCGGACAGCGGACGGATCACCCACAACCGGGACCTGCGCCTCGGGTACCTCGGGCAGAGCGACGATCTCGATCCCGGGCACACCGTTCTGCACGCCGTACTCGGTGACGTGGAGACCTACACCTGGGCGGCGGACCCGCGAGCGCGGTCGGTGATGGAGCACTTGCTGGGCGGAGTGGATCACCAGGCGCTGGTGGGCACCCTGAGCGGTGGTGAGCGCCGCCGCGCGTCCCTCGCCCGGCTGCTGCTGACAGAGGTCGACCTGCTGATCCTCGACGAGCCCACCAACCACCTCGACATCGAAGCGGTCAACTGGCTCGCCGACCACGTGGTCGACCGGGCCGGCGCACTCGTCGTCGTGACCCACGACCGCTGGTTCCTGGACGCGGTGTGCACCGACACGTGGGAGGTGCAGGACGGCCGGGTCACGTCGTACGACGGTGGCTACGCGGCCTATGTCCTCGCGAAGGCGGAGCGGGCCCGGAGCGCACAGGTCACCGAGACCAAGCGGCAGAACCTGCTGAAGAAGGAGCTCGCCTGGCTGCGTCGCGGCGCACCGGCCCGCAGCACCAAGCCGAAGTTCCGGATCGAGGCCGCCAACGCGCTGATCGAGGACGAGCCGGCGCCGCGGGACAAGCTCGCCCTGTCCCAACTGGCGACCGCGCGCCTGGGCAAGGACGTGTTCGACATCGAGGACGTCAGCCTCAGCTTCGGCGACCGGGTGATGCTCGACCACGTCACGTTCCGGCTCGGCCCGGCCGACCGGATCGGGCTGCTCGGTCCGAACGGTGCCGGCAAGACGACGTTCCTCAAGGTCATGACCGGTCAGCTCGCACCCGACCGCGGTGTGGTGAAGCAGGGCAAGACCGTCCGGATCGCCAACCTGTCGCAGACGCTGGAGGAGATCGACGGTGCGGCGACGGTCCTCGACCACATCACCGCGATCCGTCGTACGGCGGCCCTCGCCGGGCGCGGCGGCGAGCTCACGTCGTCGCAACTGCTGGAGCGGTTCGGGTTCACCGGCGACAAGCTGACCACGCGGATCTCGGACCTGTCCGGTGGCGAACGCCGCCGCCTGCAGTTGCTGCGGATCCTGCTGGACGAGCCGAACGTCCTGATCCTCGACGAACCCACCAACGATCTGGATGTCGAAACGCTGACCGTCCTGGAGGATTTCCTGGACAGCTGGCCCGGCGTTGTCGTCACCGTCACGCACGACCGGTACTTCCTCGAACGCGTGAGTGACATGGTGTATACGATCCTCGGCGACGGGCGGGTCCGGCATCTGCCGCGGGGTGTCGATCAGTATCTCGAGGAACTCGCCACCGGAATTCCGCGGCGGGCGCCGTCGAATGCGTTGACACCCGAACCGGTGGGGTCCAATGATTTGGCGCCGGCCGGGAATTCCGCGGTCGATGATCGCCCGGTGGTTGACGCGGCAGCGGCCCGGGCGGCGAAGAAAGAGCTCAACCGGATCGAGCGCCAGCTCGCCCGGATCACCGAGGCCGAGGCGAAGCTGCACGACCAGCTGGCCGCCAGCGCGAGCGACTACGAGCGGCTGGCCGAGCTGGACACCGAGCTGCGCAAGCTCGCCGACGAACGCGGTGAACTGGAGACCGCCTGGTTCGAAGCGGCCGAACGCGCCGAGAACTGAGCCGCGGCGCCCCTCCGATCCCCTGTGCTTCGGAGGGTGCGCCGCGACTACCGGGTGAGCGGGCCCCGTGCCGGCCGGCGTTGTTCGGGCCCCGAGCCCCGGACACCGCGCGGCCACTTTCGGCGGACCACCTCTTGCCGCCGAAGTCACCGTGATCTGTACGTTTGGTAGTCGGTCGACCACCGACGGTTAGGACCCTAGTAGGACCCCTCACTCAGTGTCGATAGTCGTCCGTGACAGCAGTCTCTCGATCTCGTTGCAACTAGCAACGATCGAAACAGGCCGGAAGTGACGGGCGGTCTTTTCGGATTATTCCGGCACAATTCCAGCGATCGTTTGCCTGATCCGATCAGGGGGTTTGTTCGGAGCGCGGCACGCCGAATGATCAGTGTTTTTCCAGGTCGAACGGACGGACCAGTTCCCGCAGCACGCGGGCGATCTTCGCCTGGTCGCGCTCGCTGATCGTGCCCAGCAGCTTGCGCTCGTGCGCGAGCAGGTCGGCCATCGCGGCGTCGACGGCATCGCGCCCGGCGGTGGTCAGCTGGACGAGCACGCCGCGGCGGTCGGCCGGATCCGGCAGGCGCTCGACCAGGCCGCGCGCGGTCAGCCGGTCGACCCGGTTGGTCATCGTGCCGGAGGTGACGAGGGTTTCCTTCAGCAGCTTGCCGGGGGACAACTGGTACGGCGCGCCGGCCCGGCGCAGCGCCGCGAGCACGTCGAACTCCCAGGACTCCAGGCCGTGCGTCTCGAACGCCTGACTGCGGGCGCGATCCAGGTGCCGCGCCAGCCGGCTGACCCGGGACAGCACTTCCATCGGTGCCACGTCGAGGTCCGGGCGCTCCCGGCGCCAGGCCTCGAGCAGCCGGTCGACCTCGTCTTCCATGGTTCGAGACTACGTCATCAAGACTCTTGACATCAAGACAAGTAGGGGGACTAGAGTATCTCGATGTCAAGATAAATGCGTCAGAGAGGTGCTCACCATGCGCACGTCACCCGTGTGGAGTCCGGAGCAGTACGGCACGTACGCCGACGAGCGCGGCCGCCCGTACGCCGATCTGGTCGGCCGGATCCGGGCCGCGGACGTCCGGACGGTCGTCGATCTCGGCTGTGGTCCCGGCGGCCTGACCGCGACGCTGCGGGAAGTGTGGCCGGAGGCAACGATCGTCGGCATCGACAACTCGCCCCAGATGCTCGAGGCGGCGCAGCAGTTCGCCGACGACCGGCTGAGCTTCGAGCTCGGCGACGTGCGGGAGTGGAGCGTCGAGCCCGGCTCGGTGGACGTGATCGTGACCAACGCGACCCTGCAGTGGGTTCCCGAGCAGCTCGACCTGCTGCCCGGCTTCGTCCGCGCGCTGCGGCCGGGCGGGTGGCTGGCGATCCAGATCCCCGGCAACGGCAACGCCCCGTCGCACGCGATCCTGCGCGAGCTGGCCGAGACCGACCCGTACGCGGAGTACGCGAAGGACGCGTCGCTGCGGCCCGATGTCCCCGGCCCGGCCGAGTACGTCGACGCGCTGAGCGCCGAAGGATGCGTGGTCGACGCGTGGGAGACGACGTACTTCCATCTGCTGTCCGGCGACAACGCCGTACTGGAGTGGGTGAAGGGGACCGGCGCGCGGCCGGTGCTGCAGACGTTGCCGGACGACCTGCGCGTGCGGTTCGAGGCGGAGTACGGCGCTCGGCTGGCCGAGGCGTACCCGCAACGGGACTACGGGACGCTGCTCCCGTTCCGCCGGATCTTCGCGGTGGCGCGGAAGGAGGGATGACGATGCGGCTCGATCATGTGCAGGTGTCGTGTCCGCCGGGCGGGGAGGACGTGGCGCGGGCGTTCTACCGGGATGCGCTCGGGATGACCGAGGTGGAGAAGCCGGAGCTGCTCAAGGCGCGTGGCGGGTGCTGGTTCAGGTCAGGTGCGGCCGAGATCCATGTCGGGGTCGAGGAAGGCTTCGCGCCGGCGAAGAAGGCGCACCCGGCACTGGCTGTCGATGATCTGGATGCGTTGGCCGCCAAACTCACCGACCTTGGATTCCCGGTGGCTTGGGACAACGAGACGATCCCGGGCCGCCGGCGGTTTCACACCGCCGACGGCCACGGGAATCGAGTGGAGATCGTCTGACTGATTACTCGGTCGCCAGGGCTCCTGCCGGGGCGACCTTCGCGGCCCGCCGGGCCGGGAGGACCGAGGCGAGCAGGCCCGCGACGGCAGCGACCGCGGCGATCACGACGAGCAGCGTCACGGGTACGGCGTACTCGACGCCGCCGTCGACCGTCTGGCCGCCCATCAGCGCGCTCGTCCCGGTCCAGCCGTAGATCAGGCCGAGCGCGATCCCGAGGCCGGCCGCGACCAGTGCCATGAGCAACGACTCGACCGCGAGCATCCCGCGCAACTGGCGCCGGGTCAGGCCCATCGCCCGCAGCAGCGCGTTCTCCCGGGTCCGCTCGAGGACCGACAGGCTGAGCGTGTTGCCGACACCGACCAGCGCGATCAGCACCGAGACCCCGAGCAGTCCGACGCCGACGATCAGCAGGACGTCGAAGATCTTCGTGTAGCTGGTCCGCTCGGCCAGTCCGCCGGTGACCCCGAGCTCCTTGATCGAGGGGATCGACTGTTGCACGGAGTCGATCACCTGCGAACCGTCCGCCTTCGGGTCCGACGCCAGCCAGAACCCGGTCACCGAGGCACTCGGTGAGAGCTTCGCGAGATCGGTGGACGTGACCGTGATCGGATCGAGCCCGGTCGCGAGCCGCGCCGTCACGGACAGCTTGTGCCCACCGGACACGATGGTCACCGGAGAGCCTTCCTCCAGCTTCAGCATGCGCAGGGTCTGGTAGTCGAACAACGCCGTACCCGGCTTCAGCTGGGCCACGATCGCCGGGTTGTGGATGACGGACCCCGCCGCGGCCGGGTCGATGCCCGTCACCGGCAGCTCCTGACCGTTGGTCTTCACGGTCACCTGGCGGATCGGGACGACCTGCGTGATGCCCTTGATGTCCCGCAGTTGCTGCTCGGCGCCGGACGGCATCTTCTCGTTGTACGCGTTGACCATCAGGTCGACCGGGTACTGGCCGTCCATCGACACGTCGAACGTCTTGCGCACCGACGCGATCCCGACACAGGTCAGGCTGATCAGCGTCACGCCGATCAACAGCGCCGACGTGGTGGCCGCCGTACGCTTCGGGTTCCGGATGGCGTTGGCGACCGCGATCCTGGCCGGTACGCCGCCACCGCGAGCCGGCAGCGCGCCGAGCAGGCGGATCAGCGCGGGGACCAACAGCGACCCGATCGCCAGGATGCCGAGGAACGACAGCACGCCACCGCCGACACCGACCAGCACCTGGTGGCCCGAGGCCGCGGCCGCCAGCAGCAGCCCACCTCCGGCGAGCAGCAGGAAGCCGAAGATCAACCGCAGTACGCCGGCCTTCGACGCGGCCGCCGGAGCAGCCTCCGGACGAAGCGCGGCCAGCGGCGCGACCTTGGTCGCCCGGCGCGCCGGTACGACGGCCGCCACGATGGTGGCCAACGTGCCGAGCAGGAGCGGCACGAACACCGACAACAGGTCGAGGTGCAGCGGGACCGGCGGGATACCCCAGTCGAACTCGCGGGACAACGCCAGCGCCAGCGCGGACAGTGCGACGCCGAAGACGACCCCGGTCGCGGAGGCGACCACACCGACCACGGTGGCCTCCGCGAGCACGGAGGAGAACACCTGGCGGCGGGACGCGCCGACGCACCGCAGCAGCGCCATCTCGCGGGTGCGTTGGGCGATCACGATCGTGAACGTGTTGCCGATCACCAGGCAGGCGACGAACAGCGCGATCACGGCGAACATGCCGAACACCCCGCCGAGGACGTCGATGCCGTTCGTGAAGCCCTCCACCTCGTGCTGGATCCAGGCGTCACCGGTGTAGACCTTGAGGTCCCTCGACACCACGTGCTGGACAGCGGTCGCCATCGTCTGCTGGTCGACACCGGGCTTGGCCGCGACCGCGAGCGCCCGGGTGAACGCTTCGGGCTCGAAGACCTTCACCGCGGCCGGGGTGGCGACGGCGGCCGCCGTACCGACGGCCTTGGAGTCGTCCAGCAGACCGGTGATGGTGACGTTCCACGACTTGTTGTTGTACGAGCTGATCCGGAGCGTCTGACCGACCGCGAGCTTGTGCTTCGCGGCGAGCTTGGCCGGGACCGCGATCTCATTCGTTGCAGTGGGCAACCGTCCGGACGACGTACCGGGCCCGGCGATGTGGGTGGTGTCGTAGAGCGCGTCGATCTGCAGGCTGGTCGAGCGGACCAGGCCGGGGTACGACGCCTCCATGAACGCCGTGGTCATCGTCACCGCGGACGCGACCTGCGGGAGCTGGCGGACCGCGGCGATGTCGGCCGGCGTGATCTCGCCGTTCTCGGGGTACGCGAGCGCGTCGACACCGCGGTACTGGGCGCCGATCGTCTCGTCGATGCCGTGCGACGCGGACGCGTGCGCGGTCATCGCCAGGGTGCCGAAACCGACACCGAGGACGATCGCCAGGCAGGCGGCGACCAGGCGGCCCAGGTGGGCGCGCAGCGAGGAGAGGATGGAGCGTCGCACCTCAGGCCCCCAGCTGCCGCAGCGCGTCGAGCACGGTCTCCGGGGTCGGCGCGCGCAGATCGCCGGCCAGCTTGCCGTCGGCGAGCATCACGACGCGATCGGCGTACGACGCCGCCAGCGGATCGTGGGTCACCATGACGACCGTCTGGCCGAACTCGCGGACCGACCGGCGCAGGAAGCCGAGCACCTCGGCCCCGGACCGCGAGTCCAGGTTGCCGGTCGGCTCGTCGGCGAACACGACCTCGGGCCGGCCGACCAGCGCGCGGGCGACGGCGACCCGCTGCTGCT
Organism: Kribbella sp. NPDC048837; assembly: GCF_055586945.1. Lineage (NCBI taxonomy): Bacteria > Bacillati > Actinomycetota > Actinomycetes > Propionibacteriales > Kribbellaceae > Kribbella > Kribbella sp. NPDC048837. The sequence continues at coordinate 46,637 of NZ_JBVJHF010000004.1, read as the reverse complement.
GGCCGCCGGACAGCTCGGACGGCCGGTGCGTGAGCCGGTCGCTCAGCCCGAGGACATCGATCAGCGTGCTCAGCCACTGCTGGTCCGGTTTGCGGTTGCCGAGCTCGAGCGGGAGCAGGATGTTGTCCTTCGCGGACAGCATCGGCAGCAGGTTGAACGACTGGAACACGAACCCGACCCGGTCCCGCCGGATCTTGGTCAGCTCGGCGTCCGGCAGCCGGGTCAGCAGGGTCTCGCCGAGCAGCACCTGTCCGCCGGACGGGGTGTCCAGCCCGGCCAGGCAATGCATCAGCGTCGACTTGCCCGAACCCGACGGGCCCATGATCGCGGTGAACTGGCCGACGCCGAAGTCGACCGACACCCCGTCGAGCGCGGCGACCGCGGTATCGCCCTGTCCGTACACCTTGCGCAGGTCGTGCGCCCGGATCGCGGTCCGCGGCGTCCCGTCCTGCGGCAGCCGCCCGGCCGCAAGCTCCCCGGTCTGCAAGCTCATGTCACTCCTCGGTTCAACGTGATGTTGTCCAAGAAGTTAGTGATCCGCCCGCCTGGTTTCGTCGGACCAGAGGGGGCACCGCGGGTCCTACCTGGGTATTACTTGGTGGGTCTGACCAAGCCCGTTTCATATCCCAGGACGACGAGGGCGACCCGGTCCCGCAGCCCGGTCTTGGCCAGGATCCGGCCGATGTGGGTCTTGACCGTTGCCTCGGACAACGTGAACAGCCGGGCGATCTCGGTGTTCGACAGGCCGCGGGCCACCTCGACCAGGACCTCGCGCTCACGGGCGGTCAGGTCGGCCAGGTCGGGGCGCTCGGTCTCGGCGTCGGGCAGGGCGCCGGCGAAGTGCTCCAGCAGGCGTTTCGTCGTACTGGGGGAGACCACCGCGTCACCGGAGTACACCTGCCGGATCGCGGACAGCAGATCGGCCGGCGGGGTGTTCTTAAGCAGGAAGCCGGCGGCACCGGCCTTGATCGCGGCGAACGCGTATTCGTCCAGGTCGAACGTGGTCAGCACGATCACCTTGGGTGCCTGCGGCAACGACTGGAGCCGGCGGGTCGCCTCGACCCCGTCCAGGCGGGGCATCCGGACGTCCATCAGGACGACGTCACACGCGGTCACCTGGATCTTCTCGATCGCCTCGCCGCCGTCGCCGGCCTGGCCGACCACGCGCATGTCCGCCTGCGAGTCCACGAGCATCGTGAATCCGGCCCTGACCAGCTCCTGGTCGTCCACCAGGAAGACCCTGATCACGTCGTTGTTCACACCTTCACCTCGCTTCGCTCGGTTCCGGCGTGACCAACAGTGTTGCTGTGCCTATTGTTCACTCGCTGCGCTCGCTCATGTCTCTCCTCCAGTGGGCAGGTCGTACGGGAGCTTGGCGATCACCTCGTAACCGCCGCCCGCCTTCGGTCCGGCGCTCACCGTACCGCCCGAGATCGAGGCGCGTTGCCGCATCCCGACCAGGCCGTGGCCCGGATCGGAGGTCGGCGCGACTCCGCCGCCCCGGCCGTCGTCGGTGACCACCACGGTCAGCATCTCGCGCCCGAAGTCCAGCTGCACGGAGGTGCGCGCTCCCGGCCCGGCGTGTTTCAGCGTGTTGGTCAGCCCCTCCTGCACGATCCGGTACGCCGTCAGTCCGAGCAGCGCGGGCAGATCCCGGGGCTCGCCGGTCACCTCGTAGTCGACGGTCAGCCCGGCGTCGCGGACGTTGTCGATCAGCTCGGGCAGGCTCGAGACACCAGGTTGCGGGCGCGGCTGGTTCGGGTCGAGCTCGGGCTGCTCGTCCTGTTTCAGCAGGCCGAGCATCTTGCGCATCTCGGTCAGGCTCGCACGGCCGGTGTCGCCGATGGTGGCCAGCGCCTTCTTCGCCTGCTCCGGTGACTGGTCCGCGGCGTACAGGCCGCCGTCGGCCTGGACGATCATGATCGACAGGCCGTGCGCGACCACGTCGTGGATCTCCCGGGCGATCCGGGTCCGCTCGTTGCTCACCGCCAGCTTGGCCTCACGGTCGCGGTCACGCTCCAGCTGGTCCGCGCGTTCCTCGAGCTGGGCGACGTACAGGCCGCGGGTCCGGCGGCGCTCGCCGAAGGCCCAGACGCCGAAGACGAGGGCGCCGAGGGCGACCATCATCGTGATCTGCTGCTTCCAGTCGCCACCGTTGTAGTAGCGCGCGGTCGCCATCAGGACGCCGAGACCGCCGACGCCGAGGGCGATCCGGCTCAGCGGGACAGCGCCGTACACGGAGATGGCGTAGAGCGCGACCAGCAGGCCGACGTTGCCGGCCATCAGCTCGACCCCGGCCAGCCACTGCAGCACGGCCAGCGCCGAGACGCCGAAGAAGACCAGTTCGGGGTGGGTGCGGCGCCAGATCAGCGGGATCAGCATGCCGAACGCGAGGATGCCGGCGAACCCGGCCTGGGCGACGGAGAAGAAGCCGAAGAACAGCGTCAGCCCGCCGGCGAGCAGCAGGTCGAACGCCTTGCTGCGGGCAGGCACGGGCCGCGCGGTCAGGATCCCCGTCATGCGGGCCAGGGTACGGGTTCGGTCCGCGCCGGAGGTCAGCCTCCGGGCGGATGCCGCCGTACGACCGGGGTCTACTTGTGCGGTCGGGTGGACAGCGTCGGCTTCGCCTCGAGGCCGGACAGACCGTTCCAGGCCAGGTTGACCAGGTGCGCGGCGACGTCCGGCTTCTTCGGCTTGCGGGCGTCCAGCCACCACTGACCGGTGAGCGCGACCATGCCGACCAGCATCTGGGCGTACATCGGGGCGTTCTTCGGGTCCAGGCCGCGGCGCTTGAACTCCTCGGCCAGGATGTGCTCGACCCGGGTGCCGACGTCGCTCAGGATCGAGATGAACGAGCCGCTCGACGACCCGACCGGCGAGTCGCGGACCAGGATCCGGAAGCCGTCGGAGTTGTTCTCGATGTAGTCGAGCAGGGCGAGTGCCGCCTGCTCGACGAGTTCGTGCGCGCGGCCGGCCGTCAGGGCACCGGTGACGCCGTCGAGCAACGCTCGTACCTCGCGGTCCACGACGACGGCGTACAGGCCTTCCTTGCCGCCGAAGTGCTCGTACACGACCGGCTTGGAGACCTCGGCGCGTGCCGCGATCTCCTCGACCGAGGTCGCCTCGTACCCCTTCTGGGCGAACAGGCCCCGGGCGATGGTGATGAGTTGCTCGCGACGCTCGGCACTCGTCATCCGGACTCGGCCGGACCGCCGCGGTTTGGGTTCCGTCACGTCGAGATCACGTCAGCATCATGCCGTACTTCGGTGTTGCCGGGTGGGTGTTTTACGGTCAGGCCGCTTTCAATGTACGGGAGGCGGCGTCGGCCCGGCGGGCCTCCAGGCGCTCCCGGACCGGCCAGCGGACGTCGCTGACCCAGCCCAGCTTCTCGAAGAACCAGATGCACCGGGCGGACGTGTCGAGCTGTCCCTTGAGTACGCCGTGCCGCGCGCAGGTCGGATCCGAGTGGTGCAGGTTGTGCCACGATTCACCCTGACTCAGGACCGCCAGCCACCACACGTTGCCCGACTTGTCCCGGCTCTTGAACGGCCGGTCGCCGATCGTGTGGCAGATCGAGTTGATCGACCAGGTCACATGGTGCAGCAGCGCGATCCGGACCAAGCTGGCCCAGAAGAACGCGGTCAGCGCGCCCTCGATCGACCAGGACCACAGCCCGCCGATGACGGCCGGCAGGAGCAGGGAGACGGCCACCAGCAGCGGGAACATCCGGGACACCTTGACGATGTCGCGGTCCTTCAGCAGGTCCGGCGCGTACTGGCGCTGCGGAGTCTGCTCGGTGTCGAACAGCCAGCCGACGTGCGCGTGGTAGAAGCCCTTGGTCAGCGCTCCGAGGGTGTTCCCGTACTTCCACGGGCTGTGCGGGTCGCCGTCACGGTCGGAGAACTTGTGGTGCTTGCGGTGATCGGCCACCCAGCGGATCACCGGCCCCTCGATCGCCAGCGAGCCGGCGATGGCCAGCGCGTACTTCATCGGCCGGTTCGGCTTGAAGGACTTGTGCGTGAACAACCGGTGGAAGCCGATCGAGATGCCGTGCCCGGCGATCGTGTAGAAGACCACCGCGAGGACGACGTCGTGCCAGCCGAGGAACCCGCCCCACGCGATCGGCACCGCCGCCAGCACCGCCAGGAACGGAATCCCGATGAACAGCGCCAGGGCGACCTGCTCCCACGGGCGCTTCTGCTCACCCCCGAGCGTTCCGGTGTCGACATCGAAATCGTCGGCCTGCTGGGCGCGGGTCGGCGCCTCCGGTGCGGCAACGGCGGGTGGAGTCATCAGGTTTTCCCTCGGGTGGGGGACAGCTTACCTACGCTACCGTAACCTACGGAGGCGTAGGTAAGGAACCCCTCAGCGTGTTGCCGGCCCCACTCATGGCAAACTGTCCCGGCAACCACGATCCCCCGTGGGGTAATCGGCAGCCCGCGAGACTTTGAATCTCGAAGACCAGGATCGAAACCTGGCGGGGGAGCTAGAAGTACTGGATCCTGCCCGCGCGGTGCTACGCGCGCTCCTGCCGTCGCGTGCTGCGCGCCGCCTCCCACCCACCCGAAAACGGTGCGTGCTGCGCGCGTTCCTGGTGCTACCGCGCGGAGTGCCGCGCTACCGCGCGGGGTGCCGGCTTGTCGCCGGGGTTCCGGGCTTTCGCTCGGGGTGCGTGGGCTGCCGCCCACGACCTGCTCGCTATCGCTCGCACCGACCGCGCCGTGGTCCCGCCCGCACTCGCTCCGTCTACCCTGCCGCGGGCTGCCGATCGTGTTCGTCGACACCGACGAGCAGGGCTGCAGTCCTCAACGCGTCACCTCGGAAACCGCAAGCACGTGCCGCGGAGAGGAAGGCGCGGTCATGCCGATGGCAGCGTGTTGGCGTCAAGCGAGGCTCGCCGGGCGCCGTACTGCGCAGGCCTACGCGTTCAGCACGAAGATGAACTCCTCGATGCCGTCGTCGGATGCCGGCGCCTCCGCCTCCTGGACGCGATCGCGCCGAAAGCCGCACTTCTCCAGAACGCGCATCGAGCCCACGTTGTGCGCCGCGACATGGGCGTACAGCGGCCGGATCGGCACCTCGTCCACCAGCAGGGCGAGCGCCTGCGTCGCGACGCCGCGGCCCCAGAACTCGCGTCCGACCCAGTAGCCGAGCAGACGCTGCCCGTCGTCCGGCCAGCAGCCGATGTTTCCCGCCACCATGCCATCGGCAACGATGGTGCGTACCACCAGGGTGTCGTCGGCGCGGAGTTTCGCCCAGTGCGCCGCGAACTGATCCTTGTCGCGAGCCGGAAACGCCGCCATCTCGACCGCCCGCGGATCCGCCTGGTGGTCGAAGAACACCTCGAGGTCCGGGTCTTCGACACTCCTGAGACGCACCGTGGGTGTCACGTCGTGGACCCCGGTCATGTCCAGTCACTCCTTCGCGATAGGGCTCGGTCATCTGCGTCGACCACCCGTGGGTCCGCGGGCGGGCACCCGAGACCGACCACCGCCGGGCACCCACCACCTCGACGACCCGACTCTGTCACCGGCCACCGACAAAATGAGTCCGCAACGTCTTGATCTGCCGCTCACGGTGAATCGCGATCGAATTGCGTCAGGAGAGGGCGACAACCACTTTGCCGAGGGTGCGTCCCTCGCCGACGTGAGCAAGCGCTGCGGGAACCTCTTCGAGCGCGAAGGTGCGGTGGATGTGGATCCTGATGTCCCCGGTGACACAGCGGGCGGCCAGCGGCTCGAAATGGGCTGGCCCCTCCTTGACGGCGAGGATCCCGATGGCGCGACCGGTGAGTCGCCCAGCCAGCCAGCCGAGGGTGAGCAGGCGCAGCAGCGTGGGCACCGACCCACCTACGCAGCGATAGGTGCCGCCGGGTGCCAGCGCACGCCGGTATGCGAACACCGACCGGTGCGCGACCAGGTCGAGGATCAGGTCGTACGGCTGAGTGGTCCGGGTGAAGTCCTCCTGGCGGTAGTCGATCACGTCATCCGCGCCGACCGACCGCATGAAGTCCAGCTTGGCGGCGTTGTCGACACCGGTGACGTGGGCACCGAGCCGCTTGGCGAGCTGGATCGCGAACGATCCCGACCCTCCGCCGGCGCCGTTGATCAGCACCCGGCGACCCGGCGCGGCCCTCTCCGTGCCCTGCAGGGCGATAGCGCCCGCCTGCGGGATCGTCGACGCCTCAGCGAACGTGAGTTGGGCCGGTTTGCGGGCGAGCGCGGACTCCGGCGCGAGCGCGTACTCCGCGAAGCCACCCATCAGCCTGAGGTTGTCGCCGTACACCTCGTCTCCGGGCCGGAACCGGGTCACTCCTTCACCGACGTCGTCGACCAGGCCGGCGATATCCGATCCGAGCGTCCGGCGAGCCGGGACGCGCAGCCCGCCGATCCGCGCGTACGCCGGCGAGCCGCGCAGGCACTCCCAGTCGCTGAGGTTGACCGAGGTCGCGGCGATCTTCACGCGCACCTGGCCGGCGGCGGGCGAGGGGACCGGGATGTCCTCGACCCGCAGCACATCGGGCGACCCGTACCGGTCGTAGACGACAGCCTTCACGCCCGCCCCGCGGTCCACCCGGTCATAGTGGCAACCTAGCAAGCCCGACGCTCGACGACACGGACCTCAGGCGAGCGGAGGTGTGGAACGGGCTCGGACGGACAGGTGGGCTCAGGTGGCGGCGTCCCACTGGTAGTAGTCGGGCTCCGGGTCGACTCTGAACCGAACGGCATCGATCGTCGTCATCCCGCTGAGCCAGGCCTTCGAGATCCGGTGCCCGCCGTCCATCAAGCGCCCGTCCGCCGACAAGATCACCGGGTAGCTGAGATCGGCTTTCTGAATGAGGTCGGCATGCCGGGCGACCATTCGGCAGGTGACGGCCCTGCCTCCGAACCAGCAATCCTCGTCGAACTCCCGGATTGCGTCGATCGGCACGGATTCGACAGGAAGATCTTCGGCCAACTTCCAGAGGCGTTCGGTCAGGTAGAAAGCTCGACCGCCGGGTACCGCGCGTGAGTGTCGTTCAGGCATCGCACCATCATCACCCGCTGAGCCTCCCGCCGGGCGCCCTTTTACGCGCCCCAGCCGGAACTCGAGGAGCTGGAGCTGGGATATACGTCAGATGTCGAGCGCGGCGATGATGCGGGAGCTTGCGTCTGCCTTGTCGTTGCCGCCGACACCGAAGACGATCTCGATACCCAGCTCTGTGCAGACTTCTGCCTCGGAGATTTCGCCGGCGTTGCGGCGGTCGCCGCCATTGGCGAAGAGGAGCTGATCACCTGGGAACTTCGACCGTACGTCGGCGAGGCTCTGCCGGACCGATCCGTCGACGTCGGTGGCAAGGAGAACCATGTCGACTACGCGGATGCTCTCGACGATCTCCATTCGATCGTTCTCCGCCATGATGATCCGGCCCTTTTTCAGCATCTGCTGGCTGTCGTTGTTGACGATGACAAGCAACATATCTCCGAGCTCGCGCGCCGCACGCATCATTCGAAGGTGACCGACATGCAAGGGGTTGAAATAACCGCTGACAATCGCGAGCGTCCGATTCATCCCGGGAGCATACCTGGCGAGTCGCGGTACGCTGCGCGAATGCCCGAACTGGTGTCGAAGCGCGCACAGGTCGCGCGCATCCGCCGTACCGCCGTGCGGGCAATCGCGGACTATCCGGTCGACGAGTCACGCCTGTCGTTCATCGCGCACGGAGAGAACACCACGTTCCGGGTCGACTCCCGCGATGGGCGATTCCTGATGCGCGTACATCGGCGAACCGGCACGGCCCTGGAGTCGATTCGCGGGTCGCGGTCGGATCGGAGCTCGCTTGGCTGTCTGCGTTGCAGGCAGACACGGACCTGAGCGTGCCGACGCCGATCCAGTCGCGCCGCGGACAGTGGACTACCGTCGCCGACGGCCGCGTCTGCTCGGTCCTCGGCTGGCAGGGCGGACGAATGCAGGCGGCCAATCCGCGGCCCGTGCACTTTCGGCGGTTGGGTGGCGTTCTCGCCCGTTTGCACGATCACGCTTCGGTGTGGGCTCCGCCATCCGGGTTCGTACGTATGCGGTGGGACTGGGAGACCTTCTTCGGCAACACCATGGAGTACGGCGGTGTGTCCGCGGCCGGGTGCTGGGACCTGCTGCCGGCGCGGGTACGCGCGCAGTTCGACGAGGTCGCGCGCCGGATGCGTACTGTCATGGCGGAGCTCGGATCGAAGCCGGAAGTGTTCGGCCTGATCCATGCTGACCTGCATCTGGACAATGCGCTGTTCGACGGTGATGCGGTGCGGGTGATCGACTTCGACGACTGCGGATTCGGCTACTGGCTCTACGACATCGCCGTACCGCTGTGGGACAACCGCAACCACGCCGACTACCCCGCGTTTCGTGCGGCGCTTCTCGGCGGCTACGGCGAACGCCGCGAGCTGCCCGATCTCACCCACCTGGACGACTTCATCGCCACCCGAGAAGTCGCCTTCGGGCTGTGGTTCGCCGGGATGGCCCAGGTCAATCCGGCCTTCGCGGCCGACCTGAACAAGGTGATGGCCCACACCCAACGCTCACTCGACCAACTGCTCTGACCGTCGCGCGCCTGCACCAGTTCCCGAACAGAAACGTCTGGCTCCGCGTGCTGCGTGCACTTGCAGGCGGACCTTGTCTGCGGTATCGGCTGTGCTCAGGTGCAGGGACCTGTTCGGAAGTCGGCGAGTGTCATGGTCAGTTCGCTGGCGGCCGGATCTGCTGACTCCGCTTTCAATCCCCCCATGTTTACCTGGCCGTACTTCAACCTCTTCAAGCCATCCACCGAAAACGTTGCGTGGCCCGTTCGCGGAGATCCTGTGCTGCTCCAGGCATGGAGCGAATACTCGGTCTTGACGCGGAGCGGCTTCCGCTCGCCCCGGGGTTGCCAGTCGCCACCCCCGGACAGCGGAAACTGTACGAAGCCGGAAGCCGCTGGGGTGATGACCCAGGTCGCCACCGGGGTCATGATCGGCGACTGACCCGGATCCGCCGAAGGGGTCTCGCTGTAGATCGTGACGCCGTCGACGTGCTCGCAGATCTGCATCACCGCGACAGGTTGCCCGGCCGCGTCGACTGTCAGACCCATGAATCCATCGAGCGGAGGCTCGCAGGCGACCAGGGACCCAGTAGCGCAACACACCAGGGCAGCCACCAACGCGCGACCGAACCTCGATGCCATGCGCGCAGGCTAGTGGGCCGCAGCCACATGGCGGCGGAGCCGTTAGTGGCTTGGTGTCGGACCGTTACGCCCCCGCCACCTCCTACCGCCTTGCAGGAACGAGGGGTGCGGGTGCCGGTGAGTGCGGGTCGAGCAGGACGGCGGTTGTTGCCCGCGGTCGGCTGCGTCCCCTGGTCGTCGGCCCGTGGTTGGTCGGAAGGCGGCGTCGGTGACGGCTGCGGATGTGCTTCAGCGGGACGGGACGGCGGCAGCTGGACTGCGGCGGTGGCACAGGGAGCGGAGGGCGTTCCAGGTTGCCCAGGCGATCGCGACGTTCGCAGTTGCGGCGACGGTCCAGAGGGCGATGAGAAAGGGGACTAGCGCGTTGCCGTCGACCGGGTCTACGAGGCCCAGCAGTATCAGCGGTGTTGAGGCGACGTAGCTGACGTAGGGGACTGTCAGGCCGGCTGGTGCGGTGCCGAGCCAGAGGTACCTGATGAGGTCGAAATCCAGGACGTAGACGTAGGTCGCCAGCAGCAGCACTGCCAGGACGTAGATGGCGCCGCCGATGCGCCATGCCCTGCTCATCCTCGTCATGAACCCACTATCGAAACGGGTGGCTGGGCGTTACCGGATTCGTCGTCACAGGCCGAAGGCGTAGCCCTGGATGAGGATGGTCAGGCCGATGGCTATCAGGACTGCGGGGAGGAGGAGGTGGCCCCAGCGGGTGAGGGATTTGGCAATCAGGGGGCGGGTTGCGACGTAGTGGCCGGCGGCGCACCACAGGGCTGTGCCGATGAGGGAGACGATGGTGAAGATCGCCGTACCGGTGGGGCCGGTGGTGGCGAAGACGGGGATGTAGACGCCGATGTTGTCGCCACCGTTGGCGAAGGTGACGGCGGCTACTTGCCAGATGGTCGGGCCCGGAGCGTCGCGGTCGCTTGGTGCATCGTCGGGCTGGTGGCGGGTTTGCCAGGTGGTCCAGGCGGCGCGGAGGCCCAGGGCTAGCGGCAGGAGGCCCAGGTACGGGACGACGGAGGAGGGGAGGAGTCCGGTGCCCAGGGCACCGAGGATCGAGGTGGCGAGGATGGCTGCGAATCCGGCGTACTGGCCGGCTACGACTCGCAGCGCTCCGGAGCGGCCCTGACCGTGTGCCCGGCCGAAGAAGAGGGCGAGGAGCACGATGTCGTCGACGTTGGTGACCGCGAACATTCCGGCTGCCTGGCCGACCAGGCCCAGCTCCACTCACTACTCCAACCGATCGCCGACCATCGCCGGCCCACCCTATGCGGCGGTCTGCTGATCCCGCGGATGTCTCCTACGGTCGGTGGCGGCGTGCCTTGGATGTTCTTCGCCGTTCTTTGTAGGGGACGAGGCTGGCGGGCGGGAGCGCGGTGGCGAGTGTGTCGTGTTGGTGGCGGGTGATGCGGAGGGCGATTGACTGGGCTTCGTCGGCGAAGGAGGCGATGTCTTGGTTGGTGGCGTTCCAGATGGTGGCGTCGTACGCCCAGGGGGCGAAGGTCATGAAGGCTGACCAGAGGTCGTTGGGGGCAGCTTGGAGGATGCCGGTTTGGGCGTAGCCTGCGCGGTCGATTCGGCCAGTTCGGGCGGCTGCGGTGCGGAGGACTTCGGCGGCGGCTTCGACGTCTGGCGGCCAATCTGTGCCGCCGCTCGGTACGTCGGTCTCGAAGTGGTGGGCGGAGTCTTGCAGGGTCTGGAAGATCAGGCGGCATGCGTGCAGGACGTCGGCCCGGCTCCAGCCGTCGCTGTCGAGCACGAATGTCTCAAGGGTCTTCACGGCGTTCCTGCGAGGAATCGGCGGATGTGGTTGGACCAGGTTTGTGGGGTTTCGAAGTGGCACATGTGGGCGGTGTTGGGGATGACGGCCAGTTGGCTGCCGGGGACGGCGGTGTGGAGGCGGTGGGCCAGTTGGACGGGGAAGCCCATGTCTTTCTCGCCGTGGAGGATGAGGGTGGGCTTGGCGAAGGTGCGGAGGAGGTGTTCGGGGTCGCCGTGGAACCAGGGGCGCATGAGGCCTTGGATTGCGCGTTCCTCGGACCAGTCGCCTTGGTCTGGGCCCAGGGCTTCTAGGAGTTCGAGGTAGGCGGGGGCGAGGTCGAGGTTCCAGACGAAGATGGTGGAGTTGCGGAGGGCACCATTCGCGGCGTCTTCGGTGCGTTGGCGGCGTTCGTACTCCTGCCAGCCTGTTAGGTATTGGGCGCTTTCGGTGGTGTTGTAGGCGCTGGTCGATGCCAGGATCAGGCGGCGGACCTGCTGCGGGTGCTTGTCGACGAAGGCCATCGCGGCCCGGCCGCCGGTGGAGAAGCCGAGGAGGTCGACCTGGTCGAGGGCGAGCTTGTCGATCAGGCGGTGGGTGTCGCGTACGACGTACTCCGGCTGGAGCTCGTCGTCCGGGAGACCGCGTGTGCTCCGGCCGCAGCCGCGGAAGTCGAAGAGGATGATGTGGTGGTCGCGGGCCAGGGGCTCGAAGCCGGGGAGCAGGTAGCCGTGGCCGACGTCGGGGCCGCCGTGCAGGACGACCAGCGACGGTCTGTCGGTGCGTTGGCCGAGTTCGCGGACGAACAGGGTGACGTCGCCGACATCCACGAAACTCTCCATGCGGGGGAGCATGCCAGAGCTTGCCGACAGTCAGGCTGGGTCATGAGAGAGTCGCGAAAGTGACCACAACGCCGCCTATCGAGAACGTTCGGGTTCTTCATCGCACGGGGCAGTGGTGTCCCGGTCGCCGGGTCGGAGAGGTTGTCGCATACGACGTACGGATCCTGCCTGAGTATCAGGTGGCTGGACGACCGACCGTCGATCGCAGCTATCTGTTGCTTGACCAGGGCATCCAATTGACGCGGCCGGTCGTGTTCGAAGGCGCGGTGGAGGGCTGGTGGTACGTCGACCTGGTCGAGGTTGAACGCACCGAGGCCGGACTAGTCGTCCATGACCTCTACGTCGACTTCCTGGTACCACCCGGTGCTGATCGCTACCACGTCCTGGACCTCGACGACCTTGCTGATGCCGTGGACAGTGGCAAGCTCACAGCTGCCGGGTGCGCGACCGTGCTCAGGAATGCTCAGCGCTTTGTCGATCGGCATCTGCGCGGCACCGAGGAGGGCTCGGTCGAGCCTCCGCCGCAGTTCCCGCCGGTGAGCATCGGACCGCTCGCGTCGCTTCCATCCTTCTTCGACCGCAGCGGGTCGGTCACTCGATGACGCAGAAGATGGTGCCGTCGGGGGCCGCGAGTACGACGAAGTCCGCGTCTGGTGGGTAGGTCCAGTCCTCCACGCGGGTGGCGCCGAGACCGAGCAGGCGGTCCACCTCGGACTCCAGGGTGGACGTGGTGCGGTCGACCCAGAGGTCGAGGTGCGTACGGTCGGTCTCGTCGAGGTGGAGCCGGGTCGCCGGGCCGCCCGGCGGGATGAGGAAGTCCGGGTTGTCGGCGGAGGCGTCGTACCCCAGGGCCTGTTTCCAGAACTCGGCCGCAGGACCGATGTCCTTCACGTTCAGCACGATCGCTCCGAGAGTCAGGCCCATGTCTGTGCTCCTATCCGTCAGTGCGGGATGACGACGATCTGGTGTTCGTCTTCGTAGAGGATCCGGCCGGGGTCGGGGGAGGTGTGGCGGGTGCAGGGGATGGTGTGGGCCTCGAGGATGGTGAGGTAGCCGGGGATGCGGGTGAAGAGGTGGGTGGCGGTGGGTTTGAACCAGGCGGCGGCGAGCGGGTTCTCGGCGTAGACGGTGGGGTCGACGTCCGACGGGTTGGTGTACGTGGCGTCGTACCAGGCGTTGTTCTCGCGGCGGAAGGCTTCCTCGTCAGGGGTGAGGAGGCCGCGGTGCCCGAGCTGGTTGACCAGGCCGAAGATGCCGATGTGGCGGCCGCGGTGGTCTGGGTGCGGGCTCTGGTAGCGGATGTACACGGCTGATGAGTACCACGCCGGCGGATCGAGCACGGAGAGTGACCGCGGAGGCAACGTGAGACCGGTCACGGCCGGGGGATCTGGTCAAGGGCGTTCTGATGAGCAAGTAGGCTTGCGCGGGCACTGGTTCGAGTGCCCATGCTGATACTTGTTCGAGAAACTCGCAGGGAACTCGAGGAGAAGACCGCGTGACTTCCCATCGCCCCGCGGCGGTCGTCATCATGGCCGCCGGGCTCGGAACCCGGATGAAATCGGCGACCCCGAAGGTGTTGCACGAGATCGGCGGGCGCAGCCTCGTCGGGCACGCCGTGGTCACCGCCCGGGCCCTCGCGCCCGAACACCTGGTGGTCGTGGTCGGCAACGGCCGCGAGCTGGTCGAGGCCCACCTCAAGGACGTGGACCCCGGCGTGAAGACCGCCGTCCAGGAGCAGCAGCTCGGCACCGGTGACGCGGTCCGGGCCGGGCTGACCGCCGTACCGGCCGACTTCGACGGCTCGGTGATCGTCACGTCGGGCGACGTACCGCTGCTCGAGGCGGAGACGCTGCACGAGCTGATCGCCGACCACGACAAGCACGGCAACGCGATCACGGTGCTGACCGCGCGGGTGCCGGACCCGACCGGGTACGGGCGGATCGTGGCGGGCGAGGACGGCACGGTCGCCGCGATCGTCGAGCACAAGGACGCGACCCCGCAGCAGCGTGAGATCGACGAGATCAACGCCGGGATCTACGTGTTCGACGCGGCGACGCTGCGCGACGGGCTGAGCCGGCTGACCACCGATAACGCGCAGGGCGAGCTGTACCTGACCGACGTACTGGCGATCGCCCGCAACGACGGCAAGCGGGTCGGCGCGCACGTCACCGAGGACGCGATGCAGACCGAGGGCGTCAACGACCGCGTCCAGCTGGCCACGCTCCGCGCCGAGCTGAACCGCCGGACCCTCGACCGGCTGATGCGCGACGGCGTCACCGTCGTCGACCCGAACACCACCTGGGTCGACCGGACCGTCCAGATCGCCCGCGATGTCACCCTGCTGCCGAACATCCAGCTGCACGGCGGAACCACCGTGCAGACCGGCGCCACGATCGGTCCGGACACAACGCTCACGGATGTGCAGGTCGGCGCCGGCGCCACCATCATCCGGACGCACGGGTCGAGCTCGGTGATCGGCGACGGAGCGAATGTCGGCCCGTTCGCCTACCTCCGCCCGGGCACCAGGCTGGGCGTGAAGGGCAAGATCGGTACGTTCGTCGAGACCAAGAACTCCAGCATCGGGGACGGCGCGAAGGTGCCGCACCTGACGTACGCCGGGGACGCGACGATCGGCGACGGCGCGAACATCGGCGCCGGCACGATCTTCGCGAACTACGACGGCGTCGCGAAGCACCCGACCCACATCGGCAAGCACTCGTTCATCGGCAGCAACTCGGTCATCGTGGCGCCGCGGACGGTCGCCGACGGCGCCTACCTGGCCGCCGGGACCGCGCTGACCGAGGACGTCGGGCCGGGCGAGATCGCGGTGGCCCGGGGCCGGCAGCGCAACATCAAGGGCTGGGTCGCGCGCAAGCGGGCCGGGACGAAGACCGCCAAGGCGGCCGAAGAAGCTCTGGCGGCGGAACAGGCCGCGCAGGGCGACACTGGCGAGACGGCGTAACGGGAGGCTGGGCCATGAGCGGGATGAAGCGAACCACCGAGAAGAACCTGATGGTGTTCTCCGGCCGGGCCCACCCCGCCCTGGCCGAGCAGGTCGCCGAGCAGCTCGGCGCCGGCCTGGTCCCGACGTCGGCGTACGACTTCGCCAACGGCGAGATCTACGTCCGGTTCGAGGAGTCGGTCCGGGGCAGCGACGCGTTCGTGATCCAGAGCCACACCTCGCCGATCAACGAGTGGATCATGGAGCAGCTGATCATGGTCGACGCGCTGAAGCGGGCGTCGGCCAAGCGGATCACCGTGGTGCTGCCGTTCTACGGGTACGCGCGGCAGGACAAGAAGCACCGTGGCCGCGAACCGATCTCGGCCCGGCTGATGGCCGACCTGTTCAAGACCGCCGGCGCGAACCGGCTGATCTGCGTCGATCTGCACACCTCGCAGATCCAGGGCTTCTTCGACGGCCCGGTGGACCACCTGATGGCGCTGCCGATCCTGAGCGAGTACGTCCGGAACAAGTACGGCGACCAGCAGCTGGCCGTGGTCTCCCCGGACGCCGGCCGGATCAAGGTGGCCGAGCAGTGGTCGGCCCGGCTGAACAACGCACCGCTGGCCTTCATCCACAAGACCCGCGACATCGAGCGGCCGAACGAGACGGTCGCGAACCGGGTCGTCGGTGAGGTCAAGGGCCGGGTCTGCATCCTGGTCGACGACATGATCGACACCGCCGGCACGATCACGAAGGCGGCCGACGCGCTGTACGCCGACGGCGCCGCCGGCGTGGTGATCGCCGCGACCCACGCGATCCTGTCCGGTCCCGCGGTGGACCGGCTGAAGAACTGCCAGGCCAGCGAGGTGATCGTCACCAACACGCTGCCGATCGCGGAGGACCGCCGGTTCGACAAGCTCACCGAACTGTCGATCGCACCGCTGATCAGCCGGGCCATCCGCGAGGTCTTCGAGGACGGCTCGGTGACCAGCCTGTTCGAGGGCCGCGCCTAGACAGCAGTGGTACGGCGCCTGGCGCCATACCACTGCTGTTCGATCTCAGGCTTCGATCCGGCGTCCCGTCAGCCTCCCGGTACCCGTCTCCACAACCTCGGTCAGACTCCCCGGCGCGAAGACCGTGAACCGGTAGGTCGCCGAGATCTTGCCGTGGGACAACACGCCCCTCAGCTGCACCCGGACCGTCGGTCCGACCGATTCCGGACCTTGCTCGCCCGGGAAGCCGGTCCAGAACGTCGCCCGGAACGACTTGCCCTTCGATGACCAGCTTCCGGTGAACGGCGGTCCGGCCGGGCTGATGTCGTGCTCGACAAGGACGCCGCCTCCGGCGAAGCTCAGGACGAGCGTGACCTTGTCGGGCGTACCGTCGTCCTGCCGCACGCACATCCAACTGCCGAGCAACCCGTTGTCGTTGCCCGCCATCGCCGGCGTGGCCGTCGCTAGTCCGGCGATCGCCACACCACCCGCCGCGATGCCCGCACCCCTCAGCGCCTGGCGGCGCCCCATTGCGTTCTCACCCATTGGATTTCCCTCCCCAGAGATCCGCTGTTCCTTCCACGCTGCACCCGGCACCAGGCCGTGACAACGGTTCGGGAAGCTTGACGACTAGGGGTAGTGCGTTGCCTCCTCGCCGTACTAGGCGACAGCGGTACGCCGCCACGCGTAGTAGGCGATCGCGATACCGCCTGCTGCCATGGGGATCTGGACGGTCAGGCCGATCCATCCGTTGCCCGGGACGACGAAGCTGATCACGACGAAGAGCACGAGCAGCGGGACCCAGCGGGGTACGGCGCGCGAGCGCCACAACCCGACCACCTGGACCACCGTGCCGACGGCGACCAGCAGCGCGCCGGCGAGCATCGGCCCGAACAGGTGCAGCAGGTCGTCGTTGGCGCTGTCGATCACCGGCGTACCGGCCGTGGCGTCGACTCCGGTGACGAAGTAGTACGCCGCCGCGAGCCCGCCGACGCCGACCGCCTGGAACGCGATGCCGATCCACATCATGAATCCGCCCGCCGTGGCCCAGGCGGCTCCACGCGCGCGGACGAGGTAGGTGGTGAGGAACGCCTGGGCCGGCACGCCCAGGAGCGCGCTCGCGGCGAGGATCACCAGGAGCCCCCACCAGCGGTCCCGCAGCGGCTGGATGTCGGCGTACGCGTAGGTCTCGCCGCTGCCGGCCGGTTCCGGCCAGAGCACTCCGCCGGGCGTCGCGATGAGGTTGCTGATGACGAGAACCAGGCCGACCGCGCCGATGCGCCGGCGGGTGACCGGGTCGGCGGACGGAGCGACGGTTGGCCGGACAGTTTCGGTGGACATGCTGACCCCCTGCGAGAGAAATCGGACAGGTTCAGCGAACGCCCGATCCCCCGGGCCGCACATCGGAGCGGGTACGGACGCCGCCCTCCGTGCTGGCTCGGAGCCGTTCGAGGGGCCCCGGTCTTACTCTGACGACATGCGGTGGCCGCGGTGGGTCGCGCTCGGTACCTTCCTGATCGTCGGTGCGATGGTCGCGGGGAGTTGCTGGCTGCTGATCGCGTACCGCACCGGGCCGCACACGCTCCGGAACTTCGTCGGCCTGGCCGCGATCGGGGTCGCGATCGCCGTTCTCGGGCTTGCTGTCAGCCGGCGCGAACCGGCCAACCCGGTCGGCGCGATCCTCGGCTGGATCGGTGCGATCGTGCTCTTCCTGACCGCCCGCGACGTCTACTACAACGCCGTGGTCCACGATCCCGGACGGCTGCCGCTGGACAGCAGGGTCGTGGCATGGCTCGAGGAGAGCGGCTGGTGGTTGCTGGTCGCGGTGGCGTTCCTGCTGCTCTACTTCCCGACCGGGCATTTGGTGAGCCGCCGCTGGAGAGTGGTCCCACCTGCCTTGCTGCTGCTCGGCGTGCTGCAACAGGTCTTCGGCGTGTTCGCGTCGGAGCCCTTCCTGTCGCCGTTGCAGGATCTGCCCAGACCGTACGACCCGCTGTCAGGAGTCCCCCGGGTTGTGAGCGACGTCGAGTTCTTCGGCTTCCTCGTCCTGTGCCTCGCGGCGATCATCCCTGTGGTCATCCGCTACCGAAGGTCGACCGGCAAGGTCAGGGCCCAGCTCAAGTGGCTGATGCTCGCCGGTCTGGCCGCGGTCCTCTATCCGTTCGTCTGCGGCGCCGAGATCGTCGTCACCGGCGGCACCGGCATCGTGGCGACAGTCTTCGGCCTCATCGCCCTGGTGTCCCTCCCGGCGTCCGTCGGCGTGGCGATGCTCCGGTACGACCTGTACGACGTCGACCGCGTGGTGGCCGACACCGTCACCTACGGCATCGTGATGGTGGTCCTCCTCGGTACGTACGCCGTCGCGGCCGTGACACTCGGTCTGGTCGTGAGCGACTCCGCAGCCGTCGCCGCGGCCGCTACCGCTGTATGCGCGCTGATCCTCTCCCCACTCCGGTCCCGTCTGCAGCGCTCGGTCGATCGGCGGCTCTACCCACCACGTCGTGCTGCTCTGCTCGCGATCGAGGACCTACAGCGACGGATCCACACCGAGCAGGCGCAGCCGGAGGAGCTGGAGTCCGCTCTGCGCACCGCACTGCGCGATCCGGCGTTGCGGGTCGGTCTGCTCGTCCCAGGGGCTTCTGGATTCGTCGATGCCGCCGGTACGCCGGTCAGCGGACCACAGTTGGTTCCGGTGATGCTGGGTGGTGCGCAGATCGGCGTACTCGCGTCGGATGCGACGAGTCCCGCCGTACTGAAGGCCGTTGCGGCCGGGGCGGCCAGTCTGGTCGAGGTGACGCGGTTGCGCGCCGAGCTGGCCGGTGCGTTGCGTGAGGTCGAGGCCAGCCGGGCGCGGCTGGTGCAGGCGGGTGATGCCGAGCGGAGGCGACTCGAGCGGGATCTGCACGACGGTGCGCAGCAACGGCTGGTCTCACTAGGCATGGCGATGCGGTTGGCACAGCGGCACCTGGGCGACGGTTCGGTCGATGTGAACGGACTGCTGGATCAGGGGGTCGCGGAGCTGACGACTGCGGTCGCCGAGCTGCGGCAGATCGCGCACGGGCTGCGGCCGGCGAGCCTCGACGACGGATTGCACGCGGCGTTGAGCGCGATCACCCAGTCGATGCCGATCCCGGTCCGCCTGCAGATCCCGTCCGAACTGCCCGAGGAGCTGGCCACGACGGCGTACTTCGTCGCGGCCGAGGCGGTCACCAACGCCGCGAAGTACGCGAACGCGACGTCGATCACGGTCCGGGTGGCCCGGTCCACCGGCGAGGTGCGCGTGCTGATCGAGGACAACGGGTGCGGGGGAGCGGCGCCGAGACCGGGCTCCGGTCTGAGCGGCCTGCTCGATCGGGTCGCCGCGGTCGGCGGTTCGCTGGAGCTACGCAGTCCGGCCGGCCGGGGTACGACGGTCGAGGCGGTGCTGCCGTGCGGATCGTGATCGGGGAGGACTCGGCGCTGTTCCGGGAGGGGCTGGCGCGATTGCTGGCCGACGCCGGGCACGAGATCGCCGGCCTGGCCGTGGACGCGCCCAGCCTGTTGACCACGGTCGCCGAGACGACTCCGGATCTTGCGGTGATCGACATCCGGATGCCACCCGACCACACCGACGACGGCGCCCGGGCCGCCCGCCGGCTCCGGATGCAGAACCCCGAGCTGGGCATCGTCCTGCTCTCCCAGCACGTCGAGACCCGGCACTCGGTCGAGCTCGTCGCTACCGGCCGCTTCGGCTACCTGCTGAAGGACCGCGTACTCGCGCTCGACGAGTTCCTCGACGCGCTCGACCGGGTCGCCTCCGGCGGATCGGCCCTCGATCCCGAGGTCGTCGCCCGGCTGATCGGACGCCAGCGCGCCGACGATCGCCTGGCCCCGTTGACGCCCCGCGAACGCGAAGTCCTCGCGCTGATGGCCGAGGGTTGCACCAACGTCGGCATCGGCCGCCGGCTGTTCCTGACCGAGCGGACCGTGGAGACGCATGTCGGCAGCATCATGGCGAAGCTCGGCCTGATCACCAACGAAGAACAGCACCGCCGGGTGCTCGCCGTACTGGCCTATCTTGGAGACCACTGACCGCTCTCCCAGAGGACTCGCACATGCGAATCGCTGTCTTCCATCCCGGCGCGATGGGCTCGAAGCTGGCTGCCCAGTTGGTTGTGGCCGGCCATGAAGTGCACTGGGTGCCGGAGGGCCGCAGCGAGGCGTCCGCCGCACGCGCGGCCGAGGCCGGCCTGATCGGTACGCCGTTCGCCGAAGCGGTCCGCGAGGCCGACGTGGTGTTGTGCTCGTGCGCACCGCAAGGCGCCGTGGACATCGCGAAGCAGGTCGGCAGCGCCGGATTCGGCGGCCTGTATATCGAGGCGAACCCGCTGTCCCCGATGTCGTTGCGCGAGGCCCAGTCCGCGGTGTCGGAGGCGACCTTCGTGGACGCCGGTGTGGTGGGTCCGCCGCCGACCGGTGGGCCGAGCCCGACGCATCTGATGCTGTCCGGTGGCGCGGCCGAGCAGGCGGCCGAGCTCTGGGCCGGCACCGCGGTCACCCCGATGGTGGTCGGCACCGAGCCCGGTGCGGCGAGTGCGGCGAAGTCGTCGTACGCCCTCTACAACAAGGGCAAGGCGGCGCTGGCGGTCCTGGCCTTCCAGCTCGCCGAGAAGCACGGAGTCACGGACGCCCTGACCGCGCAGCAGGTTCGTGCGGACGCGGGATCGCTGAAGGATCCGCAGCTGCCGGAGAACCTCAGGAGCGTGGCCTGGCGCTGGGGCCCGGAGTTCGACGAGCTGGCCGAGACCCTGGACGACGCAGGCCTTGACGGCGACGCGGCCCGCGCCCTCCGACAGGTCTGGACCAAACTGAGCTGAACGGCTCGCCGGTGCGTGGAAAACCGGTCACGACCGGTGAGCCCGCCGGGGAGGGAAGTGCCTGGGGGAACGGATTTCCTGTCTGGGCGGGGTGGTGGGTAGACTGTTTTGGTTGCCTCGGCGAGGGACGCCCCCCGAGAACTGATGGGCGCGGCTCCGTGATCGACGCGGTGGTTCGTTGCCTGACGCCTTCTCGGGGTCACCAGGCGCCCGCTGAGGCCGCAGCCGAGTTCCACCTAGACAACTGATCACCGCAACGCACCTGAGGAGTTCATCTCGTGGCCGAGGTCAAGATCCAAGCCGAATCGCGCACGGAGTTCGGCAAGGGTGCTGCCCGCCGAATCCGCCGGGACAACAAGGTTCCCGCCGTCCTCTACGGCCACGGCAGTGACCCGGTGCACATCACGCTGCCCGGTCACGACACAATGCTGGCCCTGAAGACCGCGAACGCCCTGCTGATGATCGAGGTCGAGGGCGGCGAGAGCCACCTGGCGCTGCCCAAGCAGGTCCAGCGCGACCCGCTGAAGGGCTTCATCGAGCACGTCGACCTGGTCATCGTCCGTCGTGGCGAGAAGGTCCAGGTCGAGGTCGCGGTCCACCTCGAGGGCGACGCCGTCAGCGACACGCTGGTCGTGCTGGAGCACCCGAGCGTGCTGGTCGAGGCCGAGGCGACCCACATCCCCGACGGTGTCACCGTCTCGATCGAGGGCCTCGACGTCGGCGCCCAGATCCACGCCTCCGACCTGCAGTTCCCGGCCGGGACGACGCTGGCGATCGACCCGGAGACCCTGATCGTGAACATCACCCAGGCCCAGACCGCCGAGGAGGTCGACGCCGAGCTCGCCGGCGCCGAGGCCGAGGCGGGGATCGAGAGGGACGAGCCGACCCCGGCCGAGGAGCCGGTGGCCGCCGCGGCTGAGTAGTCTGCGCCTCAGTACACAGACACAGCAGGAGGGCCGGGATCCGTGGCGGACGACGTGTGGTTGGTCGTCGGACTGGGGAATCCCGGCCCTTCCTATGCCCGCACCCGGCACAACATCGGGCACCTGGTGGCCGATGAACTGGCCGCCCGGACCGGCGGCAGGTGGAAGCAGCACAAGCAGGTCAAGGCCGAGGTGATCGAGACCCGGATCAGCGGGATCCGGACCGTCCTGGCCAAACCCCGCTCGTACATGAACGAGTCCGGCGGCCCGGTGTCGGGGCTGCTGAAGTTCTTCAAGCTGGAGCCGGCCAACCTGGTCGTCGTGCACGACGAGCTCGACATCGACTTCGGTGTCCTGCGGTGCAAGTTCGGCGGCGGGGACAACGGTCACAACGGGCTGAAGTCGCTGCGGAAATCGCTTGGCACCGGTGAGTACTATCGAGTCCGGTTCGGTGTGGGTCGTCCGCCGGGCCGGCAGGCTCCCGCCGACTTCGTCCTCAACGAGTTCTCCTCGACCGAACGCAAGGACCTTCCGTTCGCCGCCGACCGGACCGCGGACGCGGTGGAATCCCTGCTCACCGACGGCCTCGAAGCCACCCAAGGGCGATACAACTCCTAGAGATGGACAACTCGTGAAACTGAGCGGTCTCGTCGACACGCTGATCACCGATCCGGTGGTAGCCGAGGCCGTTCGTGACGCCAAGGCGGACGGCGTCACGACCCTCGACCTGAGCGCGCCCAGCCCGGTGCGCCCGGTGCTGCTGGCCGCGCTCGCCTCCGGACAGAACGGCGCCGACCGGCCCGTCCTCGCGGTCACGGCGACCTTCCGCGAGGCCGAGGAGCTGACCGAGGCCCTGCAGTGCCTGGTCGAGCCCGGCACGGTCGCCTACTACCCGGCCTGGGAGACGCTGCCGCACGAGCGGCTCTCGCCCCGCTCCGACACGGTCGGCCGGCGGCTCGCCGTACTGCGTCGTCTCGTGCACCCGGATCCGTCGGACGAGACCACCGGGCCGATCAAGATCCTGGTCGCGCCGGTGCGGTCCGTGCTGCAGCCGCAGGTCGCCGGGCTGGCCGATCTCAAGCCCGTGCAGTTGCACGTCGGCGACACGATGGAGCTCGAGGAGGTCGTCGAGGCGCTGGCCGGCGCGGCGTACCACCGGGTCGACCTGGTCGAGCGCCGTGGTGAGTTCGCGGTCCGCGGCGGCATCATCGACGTCTTCCCGCCGACCGAGGAGCACCCGCTGCGGGTCGACTTCTTCGGCGACGACGTGGAAGAGATCCGGTACTTCGCGGTCGCCGACCAGCGCTCGCTGGAGATCGCCGAGCACGGGCTCTGGGCTCCGCCGTGCCGCGAGCTGCTGCTGACCGACGAGGTCCGGTCGCGCGCCGCCGTACTGGCCAAGGAGCACCCGGAGCTGGCCGAGCTGTTCGAGAAGCTGGCCGAAGGGCATGCGGTCGAGGGCATGGAGTCGCTGGCTCCGGTTCTGGTCGACGACATGGAGCTGCTGGTCGACCTGATGCCGGCCGGTACGCACGTCGTCGTCAGCGACCCCGAGCGGGTCCGCGCCCGGGCGCACGACCTGGTCGCGACCAGCCAGGAGTTCCTGGAGGCGTCGTGGGCCGCGGCCGCCGGTGGTGGCGAGGCGCCGATCGACCTGGGGGCTGCGGCGTACATGTCGCTGGCCGACGTCCGGTCGCAGGCCCTGGGCAAGGGGCTGGCCTGGTGGAGCCTGTCGCCGTTCACGGCCGCGCCGACCGATACGCCGGAGCTGCGCGACTCGATGGGCGAGCGGGTCTCGTTCGACATCGACACCGACGCCGGTGCGGTCCGCAGCCGGACGATCGCGGCGCACGAGGTCGACCCGTACCGCGGTGAGACGGCGGCCGCGGTCGAGGACGTCCGCGGCTGGTTGCGGGACGGCTGGCGGGTCGTCTGCGTGACCGAGGGCCACGGCCCGGCGCAGCGTCTGGCCGAGGTCTTCTCCGAGGCCGAGCTGCCGGCCCGCGCGGTCGACGGGATTGACTCGGTGCCCGAGCCGGGCGTCGTGCTGATCTCGCAGGGCCAGCTGGACCACGGGTTCATTGCCGACGGCATCAAGTTCGCGGTGCTCACCGAGAACGACCTGGCCGGTCAGCGCTCGGCGGCCGAGCGGCGTTCGCAGCAACGGATGCCGAGCCGGCGGAAGAAGACGATCGACCCGCTCGAGCTGCAGCCCGGCGACTACGTCGTGCACGAGCAGCACGGCGTCGGCCGGTACGTCGAGATGATGCAGCGGACCGTCGGCACGGGCGCCCAGAAGGCCACCCGCGAGTACGTCGTGATCGAGTTCGCCCCGAGCAAGCGCGGGCAACCCGGCGACCGGCTGTACGTGCCGACCGACCAGCTCGACCAGGTCACCCGGTACGTCGGTGGCGAGCAGCCGTCGCTCGACAAGATGGGCGGCGGCGACTGGGCCAAGCGCAAGGGCCGCGCCCGCAAGGCAGTCCGGCAGATCGCCGGCGAGCTGATCAAGCTGTACGCCGCCCGCCAGGCGACCAAGGGGCACGCGTTCGCCAAGGACACCCCGTGGCAGGCCGAGCTGGAGGACGCGTTCCCGTTCGTGGAGACGCCGGACCAGCTGGCCACCATCGACGACGTGAAGCACGACATGGAACGTGTCATGCCGATGGACCGGATCGTCTGTGGTGACGTCGGCTACGGCAAGACCGAGATCGCCGTCCGGGCCGCGTTCAAGGCGGTGCAGGACGGCAAACAGGTCGCCGTACTGGTTCCGACGACGCTGCTCGTGCAGCAGCACTACGCGACCTTCGCCGAGCGGTACGCCGCCTTCCCGGTGAACGTGGCGCCGCTGTCGCGGTTCCAGACCGACAAGGAGGCCAAGGCCACCATCGACGGTCTGGCCGACGGGTCGGTCGACGTGGTGATCGGGACGCACCGGCTGTTCAGCGGCGAGGTCGCGTTCAAGGACCTCGGACTGGTCGTGGTCGACGAGGAGCAGCGGTTCGGCGTCGAGCACAAGGAACAGCTGAAGCGGCTGCGGACGGCGGTCGACGTCCTGACGATGTCCGCGACGCCGATCCCGCGGACGCTGGAGATGTCGATCACCGGGATCCGCGAGATGTCGACGATCGCCACCCCGCCGGAGGAGCGGCACCCGGTGCTGACCTTCGTCGGCGCCTACGAGGAAGGCCAGGTGACCGCCGCGATCCGGCGCGAGCTGCTCCGCGAGGGCCAGGTCTTCGTCGTCCACAACCGGGTGAACACGATCGAGAAGGCGGCCGCCCGGATCCGCCAGCTGGTCCCCGAGGCCCGGGTGAGCGTCGCGCACGGTCAGATGAACGAGCACACCCTCGAGAACGTCATCCAGGGCTTCTGGGAGAAGCAGTCCGACGTCATCGTGTGTACGACGATCGTCGAGTCCGGGATCGACATCTCGAACGCGAACACGATGATCGTCGAGCGCGCCGACCTGCTCGGCCTGTCCCAGCTGCACCAGCTCCGCGGCCGGGTCGGTCGTGGCCGGGAGCGCGCGTACGCGTACTTCTTCTTCCCGCCGGAGAAGCCGCTGACCGAGACCGCGCACGACCGGCTCGCCACGATCGCACAGCACGCAGACCTGGGCGGCGGTATGGCGGTCGCGATGAAGGACCTGGAGATCCGCGGCGCCGGCAACCTGCTCGGCGGCGAGCAGTCCGGGCACATCGCGGACGTCGGCTTCGACCTGTACGTCCGGCTGGTCGGCGAGGCGGTCGCGGAGTACCGCGGCGACACCCAGGCCGAGGAGCCCGAGGTCAAGATCGAGCTGCCGATCGACGCGCACCTGCCGCACGACTACATCCCGTCGCAGCGGCTGCGGCTGGAGATGTACCAGCGGCTGGCCGCGGTCCGCGACGAGGACGGGATCGCGGAGCTGGTCGAGGAACTGCACGACCGGTACGGCGACATCCCGCAGCCGGTGCTGAACCTGATCGAGGTGGCGAAGTTCCGCAACCACGCCCGCCGGGCCGGTCTGCACGACGTCACCCTGCAGGGCAACCTGATCCGGTTCGGCCCGGTCGAACTGCCCGATTCGAAGGTGCTGCGGCTGAACAGGCTGTACCCGAAGAGTCTGGTGAAGCCGCAACTGCGTACGATCCTGGTGCCGAGACCTGCCACCCGGCCGGTCGCCGGTCAGCCGCTCCGCGACCAGGAGCTGCTGCAGTGGTGCACCCGGTTGATCGACGACGTGATCGCCGAACCGGTCGGGGTGCCGGCGTGAACCTGATGAGAACATGCGAGGAGATTCGGTGAGCACACGACGGCTTCGGGCTCTCGGTGTGGCAGTGGCGACGGTGCTGCTGGCCGGTGGTTGCGCGGCGGGGACGCACCCGGGCGCGGCCGCCGTGGTCGGCGGGACCGAGATCAGCGTCGGCGACGTCGACAAGACCTCCCGCGCGGTCACCACGGCCCTCGGTGAGGACTTCGCGACCAGCGTGACGCTGAGCGAAATGGTGAACAACGTCCTGGTCGAGCAGATCCGCGAGGAGAAGGGGATCTCGGTCAGCGACGCGGAGACCGCCGAGGCGGCCAAGCTCGTCGTCAGCGACGAGGAGTCCTTCCAGAAGTTCCAGCAGGACCCGGTCTCGCGCGACTTCCTGAACCAGGTCGCGGCGGCCGCCGTCACCACCATCAAGCTCGGCGGTGGCACCGGCGTCAACGACCCGCAGGCCCAGCAGAAGCAGCAGGCCGGCATCGCGGCCGTCAAGGACGCGTCGAAGGACATCAAGATCGCCATCGCGCCGCGCTTCGGCCAGTGGACCGACGGTGCCATCGACGGCAACATCTCCGGCTCGCTGTCGCAGGAGTCCGCGCAGGCCAAGGCCAAGCGCGAAGCCGCCGAGGCGCAGCAGCAGCAACAGGGCCAGGGCTGAGGACGCCTGATGCCTGGTGACACCACGGGCGGGATCACGGTCGTCCTGACCAGCCCGCGGGTGGCGCCAGGCCTGCTCACCCGCGCCGCCTGGCAAGCCTTCACCGACGCCGAGTCCGTTGGCGCCACGGGTGGTCCCTTGCGGCCGGATGTCCAGGCCTTGGTGGGTTCCGGAATCGCGGTGACCCAGGTCGAGGGCGGCGTCGCCGAGCACTGGGCCTGGATGTCTGCCGCGGCGGCGTCCGGCAGCCGGGTCGCCTGGCTCGTCGGTGACGACGGCGAGCCCGGTCTGCTCCGGGTCGTCGCCGACCAGCTCACGCGCGACCCACGTCCGCCGTACGACGTGGAGATCCTGCACGGCTCGTACGACGTACCCGGCGCGCGCCTGATCGACCTCGTGCGGGTGATGGACCGCCTCCGCCGCAACTGCCCGTGGGACCAGGAGCAGACCCACGAGAGCCTCGCGAAGTACCTGCTGGAAGAGACCTACGAGACCCTCGAGGCGATCGACACCGGCGATCGCGCACACCTGCGCGAGGAGCTCGGCGATCTCCTGCTCCAGGTCGCGTTCCACTCCCGCATCGCCGAGGAGGACACCGACGAGGGGTACTCGATCGACGACGTCTCCGGTGACATCGTCGAGAAGCTGATCCGCCGGCATCCGCACGTCTTCGGCACCGTCGACGCGGCGGACGCGGCCGCCGTCGAAGCGAACTGGGAGACCATCAAGGCCGCGGAGAAGCAGCGATCCTCCGTCCTCGAAGGCATCCCGCTCGCACTGCCCGCCCTCGCCCTCGCGGACAAGATCCTCGGCCGCGCGGCCAAGGTCCTCCCCGCCGATCCGGCGTTGCCGGCGCCGGGCTCTGACGAGGAGCGCATCGGTGCGGAGTTGCTCGCGTTGGTGCGGGAAGCCCGCGGGCTCGGCATCGACGCCGAGCAGGCGCTCCGGACCACCATCCAGCAGTTGGCCGCCGAGATCCGCGCTGCCGAATCCGCCGGCTGAAACCAGCCGCGCGATCTCCAGGCTGCTCAGGCACACGGCGGGTGAGCGTGGACTCACGATGAGTGCGGACGGCTGGGCGTCGATCGCCGACGTACTGAGCCTGCTCGAGCTGCCCCGGGACCGGCTCTCACCTGCTCTCGCGGTCTTTCGGGCATCCAGCGGAGTGTTACTGACGCGGGAAGTACCCCCGGATGCGATCGTTAGGGCCGACGCGGTCCACTGAGCCTGGTGGTCTGGAGGCTAGGCTCGGACCGATTCGTCATCGAGAACTTGGGAGTCAATGTGGCCACCATCGAGGCCGTCGGCGCCCGCGAGATCCTCGACTCGCGCGGCAACCCCACTGTCGAGGTCGAGGTTCTTCTCGACGACGACACCGTAGCCCGGGCGGCCGTGCCCTCGGGTGCGTCCACCGGTCAGTTCGAGGCCGTCGAGCTACGTGACGGTGACAAGGCCCGGTACGGCGGCAAGGGTGTTCAGAAGGCGATCACCGCCATCCTGGAGGACATCGACAAGGAGATCGTCGGGTACGACGTCCACGAGCAGCGGCTGATCGACCACGCGCTGCTCGACCTGGACGGCACCCCGAACAAGGCCAAGCTCGGCGCCAACGCCATCCTCGGCGTCAGCCTCGCCGTCGCCAAGGCGGCAGCGGACAGCTCCGGCCTGCCGCTGTTCCGCTACGTCGGCGGCCCGAACGCGCACGTCCTGCCGGTCCCGATGATGAACATCCTCAACGGCGGCGCGCACGCGGACAGCAACGTCGACGTGCAGGAGTTCATGATCGCCCCGATCGGCGCGGCCACCTACGCCGAGGCGCTGATGCAGGGCGCCGGCGTCTACCACGCGCTGAAGGCGGTGCTGAAGGAGCGCGGCCTGTCCACCGGCCTCGGTGACGAGGGCGGCTTCGCACCGAACCTGGCCAGCAACCGCGAGGCGCTCGACCTGATCGCGGTCGCGGTCGAGAAGGCCGGTCTGAAGCTCGGCACCGACATCGCGCTGGCGATGGACGTGGCCGCGAGCGAGTTCTTCACCGAGGGCGTGTACGCGTTCGAGGGCGGCAAGAAGTCGGCCGACGAGATGATCGCCTACTACGCCGACCTGGTCGCGTCGTACCCGATCGTCTCGATCGAGGACCCGCTGAACGAGGAGGACTGGTCCGGCTGGATCAACCTGTCCGGTCAGCTCGGTGACAAGATCCAGATCGTCGGCGACGATCTGTTCGTCACCAACGTCGAGCGGCTGCAGCGCGGTATCACCGAGAAGGCGGCGAACAGCCTGCTGGTGAAGGTGAACCAGATCGGCTCGCTGACCGAGACCCTGGACGCGGTCGACCTGGCCCACCGCAGCGGCTTCACCTGCATGATGAGCCACCGCTCCGGCGAGACCGAGGACACCACCATCGCCGACCTCGCGGTCGCGACGAACTGCGGCCAGATCAAGTCCGGCGCCCCGGCCCGGTCCGACCGCACCGCGAAGTACAACCAGCTGCTCCGGATCGAGGAGGAGCTGGACGACGCGGCGACGTACGCCGGTCGCTCGGCCTTCCCGCGCTACCAGGGCTGACCTCAGGAGTTGAGCTGACATGCCGTCCCGTCGGGAATCCGGTGCACGCCCCGGCTCGCGTCCGTCGAGCCGGACCCAGTCGCGTCCACCGGCCCGGCGGGGCGACCAGCCCAAACGCCGTACGACGGGGACCTCGGCCGGCCCGGTCCGGACCCGGGGCTCACGCAACCTCACCGGCCGGGCGGCCGTCGTACTGCTCGTGCTGGGCGCGCTGATCGTGTCGTACGCGCAGAGCCTGCGGGTGTGGTTCGACCAGCACCAGCAGATCACCGCGCTGCAGCAGGAGATCCGGGACCGGGAGAAGCGGGTCGCGGAGCTGAACGACGAGATCGAGCGCTGGGACGACGACGCGTTCGTGAAGGCCCAGGCACGGCAGCGCCTCGGGTGGGTGATGCCCGGCGAGGTCGGCTACCGGGTGATCGGCGCGGACGGCAAGCCGGTCGGCGCGCCGCCGGAGCCCAGTGCGCCCTCGGACGGTACGACGGACGCCCAGAAGCCGACCTGGTACACCAAGCTCTGGGGGAGCGTGGAGGGCGCGGGTAAGCCGCCGGCTCCGGCGGTGGTGCCGACCCCGGCCCAACCGACCCCGAAGCCGCTCCTCACGCCGTCGCCTAAGGTGACCCGGTGAGCGTCAGTCCTTCCGATCAAGAAGCCGTCAGCAAGCAGCTGGGCCGCACCGCGCGGGGCATCCGCTCGATCGCGCACCGGTGCACCTGTGGTCTCCCCGACGTGGTCGAGACCGAGCCCCGGCTGCCCGACGGTACGCCGTTCCCGACCACGTACTACGTGACCTGCCCGCGGCTGGCGTCCGCGATCGGCACCCTCGAGGCCGAGGGGATGATGAAGGACATGACGGATCGCCTCGCGACCGATCCCGAGCTGGCCGCGCGGTACCAGGCGGCGCACGACGCGTACCTCGCCCACCGCGAGTCGATCGAGCACGTCGAGGAGATCGCCGGCATCACCGCCGGCGGCATGCCGACCCGCGTCAAGTGCCTCCACGTCCTGGTAGGCCACTCGCTCGCCGCCGGCCCCGGCATCAACCCCCTCGGCGACGAGGCCCTCGAAGCCCTGGAAGACTGGGGCCGCCGAGGCCCGTGTGTCTAACCGCGTCGCCGCGCCCGCCGCGGCCCGTGTGGCCAACCGCGTCGCCGCGGTCGACTGTGGGACCAACTCGATCCGGCTGCTGATCGCCGACCTGGTGGACGGCTCGCTGGATGAAGTCGATCGACGGATGACCATCGTGCGGCTCGGCCAGGGCGTGGACGCGACGGGCGCCTTCGCACCATCGGCGTTGGAGCGCGTGTTCGCGGCCTCCGACGACTTCGCCGCCGCGATCCGTGCGGCCGGCGTCTCCCGGACCCGGTTCGTCGCCACGTCCGCGGCCCGCGACGTGAGCAACCGCGACGAGTTCTTCACCGGGATCGCCAACCGCTTCGGCGTCGAGCCGGAGATCATCTCGGGTGCCGAAGAAGCCGAGCTGACCTTCGCCGGCGCCACGGCCGGCCTCGCCGCCGTCGACGTACCCGGCCCCTACCTCGTCGCGGACATCGGCGGCGGCTCCACCGAACTCGTCCTGGGCGACGCCAACGGAGTGATCGCGGCCCAGTCCCTCGACATGGGCTCAGTCCGCATGACCGAGCGCCACGTCACCTCCGACCCCACCACACCGGCCGAGCTGGCAGCCATCACCAAAGACGTCGACGCCCTGCTCGACAGCTCCACGGTCCCCATCCGCGAGGCCCGCGCCCTGATCGGCGTCGCCGGCACAGTCACCACCGTCGCGGCCGTCGCCTTACGACTCCCGGAGTACGACCGCACCGCCGTCCACCACGCCCGCCTCACTCAGGCGGACCTCCGCACCGCCACCACCTGGCTGACAACCTCCACCCGCGCCGCCCGCTCCGCCGTACCCTCCATCCACCCCGGCCGAGTAGACGTCATCGGCGCCGGCGCCCTCATCCTCCAACGCCTCGCCGACCGCCTCGCAGTCAACGACCTACTCGTCTCCGAACACGACATCCTCGACGGCGTCGCACTGTCCCTCGGCTGACCCGGCCGCCTGTGGATAACCCACGACCGCCAACGACCGATCGCTATACGCTCAAGTCAAAAGGAAGAACGCGCGCCGCCCTCGCCTCTCTGATCAGCGGGCGCGCACACCGTCCAGCGCGATCTGCAGGACCCGCTCGCGCTGCTGGTCGTCGACGAACGACCCGCCGGTGAGGCCGCTGACCATGCGGACGAGGTCGTCGAAGGACAGGTCGGTGCGCGCCTCGCCGGCCGCCTGGGCCCGCTCGAACAACGGCGTACCGGCCTCGTACATCGCTGCCCGGGCGTCCTTGAACATCTCGGACTCCCGGTTCAGCGACTCGTGGATCGCGCGCTTGGTCGCGGCGTACTCGACGAACCGGCGCAGCCAGGTGGTCAGCGCGTCCCACGGCGGCAGGTCCGCGACATCCTCCGCCGCCTGGCAGAGCTCCTCGATCTCACCCAGGTAGACCGCCTTCAGCAGGTCCAGCCGGGTGGGGAAGTTCCGGTAGAGCGTCCCGATGCCGACCCCGGCGTTCCGGGCGATCTCCTCCAGCGACGCGTCGGTGCCCTTGCTGGCGAACGCGTCCCGGGCGGCGGCGAGCAGGGCGTCGAAGTTCCGCCGCGCGTCCGCCCGCTGCGGCCGTCGTACGTCGACCCGCAGGGCGGGCCTGGTCTGCTCAGTCACCACGCGATCACTCTATCCAGGTTGTTACCGGAGGCACCCCTCCGCTATAGTGGAGGCATACCTCGACTTTACCAGGCCGGGGAACTCCCGCGCCGCCGCGAGTGGCGCGCTCACACCCCTTTCGAAGGACTTCTGCATGCCTGAAATCAGGTCTGGAAACCCACGGCTGACGCTGGCGGTGCTGGCGACGGTGGTGGCTTCGTTCTCGATGTTGCAGTCGCTGGTGAGCCCGGCGCTGCCCGTCATTCAGCATGATCTGCACACGACCGCGAGCACCGTCACCTGGGTGTTCACCGCGCTGCTCCTGTCAGTCTCGGTGGCGACCCCACTGCTCGGCCGGATCGGCGATATGTACGGCAAGGAGCGCACCCTGCTGCTCGGCCTGATCGCCCTCGCGGTCGGCTGCCTCCTCGCCGCGCTCGCCCCCAACGTCGGCGTACTGATCGTCGCCCGCGTCGTCCAGGGCGTCGGCGGAGCGGTCTTCCCGCTCTCGTTCGGCATCATCCGCGACGAGTTCCCGGCCGAGCGGGTGCCGTCCATGGTCGGCGTGGTCTCCGCGATCATCGCCGCCGGCGGTGGGCTGGGAATCGTTCTCGCCGGCCCGATCGTCTCGTCGCTCGGGTGGCGCTGGCTGTTCTGGATCCCGATGATCGTCATCTCGCTGTCCGCGGTGATGGTTCGCCGCTACGTCCCCGAGTCGCCGAACCGGGTGCCCGGGCGGATCGACTGGCTGGCCGCCACGCTGCTGTCCGGCTGGCTGGTCGCGCTCCTGCTCCCGCTCAGCGCGGGCCGGTCGTGGGGCTGGGCCTCATTGCCGACAATCGGATTGTTCGCGGCTGCCGCCGTACTGCTGGTCGCCTGGATCACCGTGGAACTGCGCTCGCGGAACCCGCTGATCGACATGCGCATGATGCGGCTGCCGGCGATCTGGACCACGAACCTGGTGGCGCTGCTGTTCGGCGCGGCGATGTTCGCGGTGTACGCATTCGTACCGCAGTTCATGCAGATCCCGACCGTCGCGGGCTTCGGGTTCGGCTCGAGTGTCACGCAGGCCGGTCTGTTGATGCTGCCGATGCTGGTCACGATGGCCGTCACCGGTTCCCTGAGCGGGCCGTTGGCTCCGCGGTTCAGCGTGAAGGCCCAGGTGGTCTGGGGTTCCGCGCTCAGCCTGGTCGCGGCGCTCGCGTTCGCCGAGTTCCATGACGAGCCGTGGCAGGTCGCGCTGTCGACCGCGCTGTTCGGCGTCGGGCTCGGGCTCGCCTACGCGTCGATGACCAGCCTGATCGTTCAGAACGTCCCGCGCGAGCAGACCGGCGCCGCCACCGGCATGAACGCCAACATCCGCACCATCGGCGGCTCGATCGGTACGGCGCTCGCCAGCTCGATCATCACCGGCCACATCCAGCCCACCGGCCTCCCCGCCGAAGCCGGCTTCACCGACACCTTCCTCCTCCTCTCCACCTTCGCCGCCGCCGCAGTACTCCTCGCCCTGGCCATCCCCAAGGCGCGTCGCGTCGCGGTGCCGGTCGCACAGCCCTCAGAGGAGCTGGTCGCCTAACCCATCCACCGCTGCGAGAACCCGGTCCCACGGCAACTCACGTCCGCTCTCGGTCCGCGGTTCGAGCAGCTCCCACTCCACGAGTACGACGCCTGCCGCGCGCAGCGTCGCCAGATGACCGGCCCACGCGGGATGCCTCGCGTGGGCCGCGTTCACTCGCGGGAACACGACCATCGGCGTACTCCCCAGCCCCTCCGACAGCACACTCAACGCCTGGTTGCCGCCGATCCCGAGCGCAAGCTTGGCCACCGTGGTCGCACTCGCCGGCGCCGCCACGAACACATCGATCGGCGCTCAGCGACCACTCCAACGACGCTCATGTCTCTAGTCTGAACGGATGAAGCTTCCGCATCCGCTCACCGGGGAGTTGTTCGAAAGCCCGGTCCCGCCGGGAACAGGCTGGCCGGAGGACCCCGCCGTACGACGTACTCCGGTGGCCCACGATGCGAGTGAGGTGGTGCGGTTGGCGGGGGACGCGACCGGGCCCGGGGCCTTGCACGAGCTGGAGGCTCGGGTTTCTGTCTGCCGGGCCTGCCCGCGGTTGGTGGAGTGGCGGGAAGAAGTTGCCGTGGGCAAGCGAAAGTCCTTCGCCGACCAGCCGTACTGGGGCCGCCCGATCCCCGGCTGGGGTGCCGCCGAGCCGCGGATCCTGATCGCCGGCCTCGCCCCCGCGGCGAACGGCGGCAACCGTACCGGCCGCGTCTTCACCGGCGACCGCTCCGGCGACTGGCTGTTCGCCGCCCTGCATCGCGTCGGCCTGGCCAACCAGCCCACCAGCGAACACGCCGGCGACGGCCTCCACCTCATCGCCACCCGCATGATCGCCGCCGTCCGCTGCGCCCCACCCGCCAACAAACCCACCCCCGAGGAGCGCGACACCTGCGCCCCCTGGTTCCGCGCCGAACTGAACCTCGTCCTCCCCACCACCCAAGCCATCATCTGCCTGGGCAAATTCGGCTATGACGCTCTCCTGTCCGCCCTGGCCGCATCCGGCGCCACCGTCCCCCGCCCCCGCCCCAGGTTCGGCCACGCCGTAGAACACCCCATCAAAACCCCCCACGGCACGGTGACAGTCCTAGGCTGCTTCCACCCCAGCCAGCAAAACACCTTCACCGGCAAACTGACCGAGCCGATGCTCGACGCCGTCCTCACCAGAGCCAAGAACATCGCCGGCCTGTGAGCATCACCCGATGCGGTGACTCATCGTCAGATCGGGGTTTCTCGCCGCAGCGGTGGTCGGTAGGGTCTTCCGGGTGGCGGACGGTGACGGGTTCGAGTGGTTCTCGAAGCGAACGACGTCCACGGGGTTGGTGGCGGTCGGCTGCGTGATCGCAGTGATCGGCGTGGTCATCGATCGCTGGAAAGGACCGAGTTGGGCCCTGATCGGTCTCGGCGTACTCTCCGCGGTCGGTGGTGTCCTCCTGACTCGAGCCACGACTCGCGCCGCCGACGAGGATCGTCGGGATCAGCTCCTGCGAACGAGCAGCCGAGGTGTGGCGGACCGGACGCGGCTGCCGCTCATCAGTGAACTGGTGCTCGAAGACTTCCGGGTGCAGAAGGCCAGCGTCGGCGTCGGCTATCAGAACCGGGATTGTGAAGGACGAGTGCGCGACTCGTTGATCGAGGGTCGCCCGACGCTGGTGCTCGGTCACTCGATGGCCGGGAAGACCCACCTGGCCGCGCATGTCGTCCGTGACCTGTACGGCGACTGGCCGATCTGGATTCCGGAGCGCCCGGGCGGTGTGGCCAGGCTCATGGCCGAAGGGTGTCCGCGCGACACGGTGGTCTGGCTCGACGACATCGAGGTGTACCTGTCCGGCGAGGAGCCGTTCCGGACCGAATGGATCGACCTGATGCGCGAGCGGAACTGCCGCATCGTGGGAACCGTTCGCAGCTCGGCGTACGAGGCGTTCCAGCCCACGGGGGAGGTCCGCCTCGCGGCGTGGGAGGTGCTGGAGAAGTTCGAACGCGTGTGGATGCTCGATACCGAGGCCGAGCGGCAGCGCATCGCCGATCAGGTTCCGAGTGAACTGCGCAGCGGAGTGCTGCAGTACGGGCTCGCCGAGTACGTCGGCGGGGGATATCTGGCGACCGACCGGTTCAACTCGGGTATCTCGCAGCATCCGGTCGGCGTCGCGATGCTGCGGGCCGCGGCGGACTGGCGCCGGATCGGCCTCGAGGTGATCTCCGAGCCGCGTCTGGTCGAGCTTGCCCATGCGTACCGGCCGGCCTTGACCCGCGTCGCCGACGAGGAGAACGGAGCTGCCCTGCAATGGGCGTCGACACCGATCGTCGGGAACCTGCGACTGCTCGAGCCGGGCGAGGGCGGATGGCGGGTGTTCGACTACCTCCTGGAGTATCTGACCCGCGAGGGCAGGCCCGTTCCGGATGAAAGCTGGAACGCAGCGATGCTGGATGCGACCCCGTCACAGTTCATCTGGCTGGGCGTGCGAGCGAGGGATGCCGGTCTGCCCCGGATCGCGAAGGCTGCCTGGCTCCGCGGCGCATTGGTGGGCTCGTCGGTCGACCTGCCCTTGGATCGGTTGCTCGACGGTGGCGAACTGCCGGCACTGGAGACGGCCCGGCAACAGATCGGCCGAGACCCGGATGTATCTCCTTACGCTGCCTATGCCGCAGGTCTTCTCGGTGACGTGCTTGTTGATGACGGCAACATCGCGGCGGCCAAGGCCTCGTACCAGCTCGCGATCGACTCAGGCGAATCATTTCCGGCCGCGTGGGCCGCGAAGGACCTCGGTGATCTGCTGGCCGGCGAGGGAGACGTGGTCGCGGCCAAGGCTGCCTATCAGCTTGCGATCGACTCCGGCGAGCCGTCGCCGGCCGCCTACGGCGCGAGGGGTTTGGGGAACCTTTTCGCTGGTGCCGGCGAGCCGGCTGCGGCCAAGGCCGCGTACCAGCTGGCGATCGACTCGGATGAGTCCATTCCGGCAGCGTGGGCGGCGAAGGACCTCGGTGACTTGCTGGCCGGGGGAGACCTGGCGGCGGCCAGGGCCGCGTATCAGCTCGCGATCGACTCCGGCGAGCCCGCACCGGCTGCACACGCCGCCAGAGGTCTGGGAAACCTGCTCGCTGGAGCTGGCGAGACTGCTGCGGCCAAAGCGGCGTACCAGCTGGCGATCGACTCGGATGAGTCCGCTCCGGCCGCGTGGGCCGCGAAGGACCTCGGTGACTTGCTGGCACGTGAGGGAGACATAGCCGCCGCCAAGGCTGCATATCAGCTTGCGATCGACTCCGGCAGGTCGGCTCCGGCTGCATGGGCTGCGCGAGACCTCGGTCAGATGCTCGCCCGCGAAGGGGATTTGGTCGCAGCAAAGGCTGCCGCCCAGGTCGCCATCGACGCAGATGAGCCGATTCCGGCTGCATGGGCTGCGAGAGACCTCGGTCGGATCCTGGCCCGCGAAGGGGACTTGGCCGCCGCCAAGGCTGCTTGGCAACTTGCTATCGACTCCGGCGTGTCTGCACCGGCCGCGTATGCCGCGACAGATCTTGGCGACCTGCTCGCTGAGGAGGGCGAGACTGCAGCGGCCCGGACCGCGTACCAACTCGTCATGGACTCCGGGGATCCCACGGTGATTCAGTACGCGAAACGGAAACTCGACTATCTCCGCGTCCTCGAGCGCGATCAGTAGCCGACGACACCGGACCGCCCCTTCCACGATCGCTAGCGGGGCCAGGCGCTGCTGCAAGTGCCCAGGGAGATCACAGGCCGAGCTTCAGTGGCGTGCCCGGGATGTCACCGGCGATCAGCGCCGCCAGCGGTGTGGCGATGTCACGGGGCGAGAACAGGTCGGTTCCGCCGTACTCGGCGATGTCTGCGTGCCGCCACCATCGCATCCCGCTGATGTGCTCGGCGGCGAGGTCGTCATCGGACAGTGCGCCGCGGGGATCAAAGCGCGTGGTGCGGACGAGGAAGTAGTCGTTGACCACCCCGTCGTAGCCGTCCGCCTGGCCGCGAGTGGCGACCTCCTGGTGCCAGACGTGAGGCGGGTCGGCGTCAATGACAAGACCCGTCTCCTCGTGCAGCTCCCGGCGCAGTGCCGCCAGCGGCAGTTCACCGGGCTCGATCCCGCCGCCCGGGGCCGCCCATACGACGGTTGCGCCCGTCGGTACAGCTGGATGCGGGAAGCTGAAGCGGCACAGCAGAACACGGTCATGATCGGCCAGGATGACCGCCCGGACGGCACGTCGTAGCCTCGCCGTGGCAGGCGTCTCGTTCATGCACAAATGATCAGGGCGCCGGCGGCAGGCCGCAAGCCGGTGATGGGCACGCGAGGTCGTCGCGGCGACGAGGCAACGAATCAGAGCAGTCTGGGAAGGCTTGTCGAGCCGGAAAGATGCGTGTTGGGCACCACTGCTCATCGGCATGAGCGGATCGCGGCAGGTCCGGACGTCACTCCGACAGCCGGACGGCGCCCGACCAGGGCTCGCCGGGTTCAGGACGCGATGAAGATCGCCATCGTGTCAGGGAGAACCGTGTCGTACTTCATTGCCTCGGCCAGCTCGTCCGACGGGTTCTCCAGCACAGCGAAGAGAACGTCGAGATCCGCGACATCCATGACCAATCCGACCTTCGTCCGGTCCTGAGGATTCACGAACGTCTGGATGTTGCTGGCGCCCAACGAGGGCAGGAGCTCCTCCCGCTTCGGCGATGAGATCCAGTGGTCGGTGTCGGTCACCTCGTGGGTCACGATGATCGTGGGCATAACTCCTCCTTGCGCGGTGTGTTCTGTTCGAGATCGTCTGGGCAGCAATCTCTGAGAAATCGAGGCAACTGGCTCTGCCGGCGTGTGCTACGCCGGAGCGCCTGTGGGGACGACGCCGAGCTGCTGCATGAGCGACAGCAGGTCCGCGACACCCCAGTGCTCGCAGACCAGGCCGGCTCCGTCGAATCGCATGATGTCGATGAGCTCCACGTCGACGCCCGTACCGGTCGGCGGCACACCCATGAACTCACCCCGGTGCGTCCCCGAGACCCTGACTCGGGCCACGGTCTTGTCCCCGTCGGCGATCAGGTCCTCGACGTTCATCCGAAAGTCGGGAAACGAGGTCAGCAGCGCCCGGAAGAAGTCGAGCATCCCCTCCTTGGTGGTGGGAAAGCCCAACCCACCTTGGTGCTCGACGAAGTCGTCCGCGACGAGGTCGCCGAACCTGGCGATGTCTCCCGCATTGATCAGCTCGTAGGTACTCCGCATCGTCGCAGCGTGGTCCACCGTGGCACCCCCTTGTACGTGGTTGCAGCGTGCGTTGCTGCCTGCGTTCGATTCTGTGAGCTGCGAGCGGCGGAGACATCACTCGATCGTGTGATGTACGACGGCGGCGAGCGCGACCCGGTTCGACACGCCCAGCTTGGCGAACACGTGCCGGAGGTGGGTGTTGACGGTGTGCGGCGAGATGTAGAGCCGCCTGGCCACGGCACCGTTCGTGAGTCCCTCTGCCACCAGCCGCGACACCGCCTGCTCGGTCGTGGTGAGGCTCTCCCAGCCGCCGGCCGGGCGGTGCCTCGACCCCCGCGAGCCGGGCCGGACACCGAGTGCGCGCAACCGTCCCCGGATGCGGCCTGCCCAGGCATCGGCGCCCGCCTGGTCGTAGCGCTCCAGTGCCTCCGTCAGCAGCGCCGCCGCCTCGTCGCGCCGCCCGCCCTGGGCCAGCAGGCTCGCCGCGTCCTCGCACGCGCCGCCGTGCTCGACCAGGAGCGGCGCCTGACGGGCGAGCGAGACCGCCTGGAGCATCGGCTCGACCTCGCCGTCGACCATGCCCTGGCAGCGCAGCGCCAGGGACTGCACCGTCGGCACCTCCGGTGCCAAGGCTGCTCCCTCTGCAACGGCTCCGGCCACCTCGGCCGCGACGTCACGATGACCCAGTGCCAGGCACAGGCGCACGAGATCGGGCGCGAGACAGCGATGGTAGTAACGGCTCTCCCGTGCCGCGTCGAACCGCCAGCACCGCAGGAGCAGGTCATAGGCAGCCTGATGGTCGCCCTCGGCCGCCCTCAGCCCTGCCACCGCGAAGGCGAGGACTCCAGCGTTGTAGCTCAGCTGGTCGCCGTCCAGCGAGGCGGCGATGCCGGCGGTCAGCTCGCCGGCGGCCCGGTGATCTCCCACGGCCGTCGCGATGATCGCCCGATAAGCGAGCGACTGAGACACCAGGAGTGGGTTGCCTTTCTCCTGCGCGGCTTGGCCGCCGGCGATCAGGCCGGGTACGGCGTCGTCCCACTCCCCGATGGCGAAGGACGCCTGGGCGTCGGCCATGAGCGTCTCGGAGAGCCACAACCCCGCGCCGAACTCGTCGTCGAGAGCATCCCGGTACGCCCTTCGCGCCTCGCCGACAAGGTCACAGTCGAACAGCGCCAGGCCGAGGAAGAATTTCGGCTGCAGCGGCAGCGATCTCGTGTCGCGCGAGTCCGCGGCCAGCAGAGCTGCCCGCCGGGCGTGGGTCAGCGCTTGACCGAAGCGGCCCTGCCGGCCCTCCGCCACCATCAACGCTGTCAGTGCCCACACCGTCATCGCCGGATCGCTCGCCTGCTCGGCGATGGCGAGTCCCTCGCCGGCGGACGCTTCACCCGCCCTCGGGTCGCCCGTGTAGGTCAGGGCCCAGCTCTGCTGAGCCAGCATCAGCACCTGGTCGGAGGGCTGTAGCCGGGCAGAGTCTGCGAGGCTGGCCTGGACGACGGCGACCAGCTCGGCGGCGCGGTTCTGGAGGGCCAGTGCACCGACAAGCGCAACGCGCAACGGTGTGTCCACCTCCGTGGCGTGGTGCCGGGCGAGCACTGTTTGCGCACGGTCCGACGCCTCGGCCACTTTCCCGGCGCGCAGCAGCGCCTGGACCAGCTCCGCCGACACCAGGTCAGCCTCGCGATGACCGCCGGGCAGCAGCGCTTCGGCGCGGCGCATGAGCTCGACGGTGACCGACGGTGCCTGAGCCGACGCCTCGCGGGCGGCGTCCCGCAGCCAGGCAACCGCCTGCTCGTCACCCCGCTCGGCGCCAAGGATCAGATGATCCGCCACGTCCAATCGATCAGCGCCCCCGGCCATGAGCACGACCGCTGCCTCACGATGCAGGAGGCGGCGGGCCGGGGGCGGCACGTGCTGGTAGATCGCGTCATGCACGAGCTGGTGCCGGAACACAACGCGCTCGTCAGCCTCGTCCAGGAGCTGAGCGTCGAACGCGTGGCTGAGCTGAGCGACCACCTGGGCAGGCTGTCGGCCAGTGACGGCCGCGACGTCGCGAAGCGAAACGGCATCGCCCAGAACAGCCGTGACCTGCAGCAGTTCCAGCGTTGCCGGGGGCAGGTCGCGAAGCCGCCGAACCACGAGGTCACCCAGCGAGGCCGGCAGCTCCGAGGTCGTCACGTCGATGATGTCCCCGGTGCGGCGCAGCTGTCCTTCATCGGCCAGTGAGCGCACCATGGCCACGGCCCACAGCGGGTTCCCGCCGGCCTTGGCCAGCATGGCGGTCAGGGCGGGGCCAGGAGACGCCCCGAGCACCCCACGGGCGAGCGCGGCCACCTCGTCGGACGACAACGGCTGGAGCCGCAGGGTGTGCGCGCCTCCGGCCGCCAGATCAGCGAGCAGCCGTTCCAGCTGAGCTGACTGCGGCGAGGACCGCGCTGTCACCACGACAAGCAACGCGGCCAGGGGAAGCTGCCGTGCCACCGACAGGATCGTCAAGAGGCTTGCGCTGTCGGCCCAATGGATGTCCTCGGCCACCAGCAGCACCGGGCCTTCCGAGCAGGTGCTGTCGACCAGATCGACGATCTCCTCAACGACCCGGTACTGGATGTCGCCGGCGGCAGGCGCAGACCACCCCGGGCCCCGGCCGCCCAGCAGCTCGCCGATCGCAGCCCTGCGCGGGTCGGGCGACCGCCGGCTCAGACCCAGAGCCGCTGCGACCACACCGAACGGGCGAGTGCGCTCGAAGGGATGTGCCTGGCCGCCGTACACGGCAATTCCTCGAGAACGCGCGTCATCGACGACGCGCTCGACCAGACGGGTCTTGCCGATGCCCGCCTCCCCCTCGATCACCAGCGCCGACGCGCTGCCCTCGCCGAGATCGCGCACGGCAGCCGCAGCCAGGGCAAGCTCGACTTCCCGGCCGACCAGACCCCCCGGAGAAGACACGTTCACAGGCTCCTCCAAGCCCAGTGCCGGAGTCCAGCCGTCCCAAGCCGGCAAGCATTCCGCGGCCGCCCGGCCACTCTGGGCCACCGGAGCGCAGCGTCCTAGTGGGCGGAATGCCTCTCGCTGCACCGTTTTGCGCCAGGGGCATCTTCGTCGCACAGAGGACGCCCTGACATCGGCATGGCCCAGCGGCCACAGTGGCTCGCCGGGGCGGATGTCGTCACGATCGGTCGTCACGACCCGGTTGGTCCGCGCGACTCAGCCTCGCAACGACGCGATCGCCCGGGCGGCTAGTCGTTCGGCGTGCTCGGGGCGCGCGAGCCAGCCGATCCACCCCTCGTCCATCGTCGGGGTGGACCCGCTGCGCGCCGACTCCCGGTAGTCGAGGCACGCCAGCCACAGCGGTCGCATGGCCAGTACGCCGGGCAGCCGCTCGAGCTCCTCGCCGGTGAGCTGGATGTGCTCGCGATACCCGCGCGCGACCGCGTCGATGCCCTCCCCGTCGCCCTCGCCCGCGGTCGTCAGCAGCCAGGCGAGGGCGGGCAGGCGGGGTCCGCGCCCGGACCCTGCCCAGCCGACGATGGCGAGGTTGCCCGGCGTGCCGACGGCCGCCCATGCGTGGTAGTTCCCGTGGGTGAACGCCTCGGGCAGGCCCTCCGCGTCGTCGGCGTGCTCGACCTTGTCGCGGAGCCACTCGAACATCTCGCGACCCTCGGGAGGGACGGCGTCCTCGACGCTCACCAGAAAGCTCATCGCCGCCGCGAGATCCTGCTTCGGTCGTCCCACGAAGAAGGCGCCGTCGTGCTCCTCCGCCCCTCCGTCCCGCGCGACCGCGCCACCGGCCGCGGGCAGTTTGTGCAGGCGGCCGAGCAGGCTCGCCAGCTCGTGGAGCACTGCCGGCGACTGGGTCGGGCGTCCGCCCTCGACGTACTCGGTCACGATCACGCCGTTCCCCTCGAGCACCGACACCGGATCGTCGTGCGCGGGCCGTTCGGCGGGGAAGTCGTGTAAGGCCAGGAACCGCAGGATCTCCGCATCGCCCTCGACGCGGCCGACCGTGTCCGCTGCCGACGAGAAGACTCGAGCGATCCAGGGCGAGCCGTCCGCTCGCTTGACGAC
Organism: Kribbella sp. NPDC048837; assembly: GCF_055586945.1. Classification (NCBI taxonomy): domain Bacteria; kingdom Bacillati; phylum Actinomycetota; class Actinomycetes; order Propionibacteriales; family Kribbellaceae; genus Kribbella; species Kribbella sp. NPDC048837. The sequence goes on along the minus strand of NZ_JBVJHF010000004.1, from coordinate 4,125 downwards.
CAGCGTCCAGGGGTAGTGGCCGACCCAGGACCCGCTCGGCCGCGTCTCGGGGTCGTCATCGATGGGCGCGATCGAGGTGATGCTGATGCCGTATCGCGTCTCGAGGTGCGCTCTCAGTTCCGCGAACTCGACGGGGCGAGTTCGGGCGAACGGCGACGTACGGCCTTTCTCCAGCGCGGCCCGGGCCTCGGTGTACCGCAATCCGGTCGCTTGTGCCCGCTGACGTACTGCGCGCTTGAAACTGCCCTCTTTGGTCATGACAAGCCTCCTCGACGTGCCCATTCCCCCAGCGAAGCGGCACTCGAAACAGGCCTGGATGGCAGCAGCCTTGAGGGCAGGATCCCCTTCGCCTTCTCGAGGGCCCGGCTGGGGCAGGTCCTCAGGAGGCTGGGCGTCGGCAACGCCAAGCACCGATCGTGCCGGGCCCGGGCGGCCGTGTCAACGGCAACGGAGGTGCAACGGCGACCGACTGCGCCCGGCAACGCGGCAGATGAGTGCGGTTGGGCTACTCGTAGCTGGTGGCAGGGGCGGATGATCACCGCGAACAGGGACACAGCGCGCCTGCGCGGGGGCTGAACTCGTGAGGTCCCGCGAATCTTTTTGCCGATCGCCTGTCGGATCCACCGGACGCCGTTCGTAGCGTAGGTGGAGGCGGACAGCGGGTCCGCTCGAGCAGAAGGAGCAGACATGCCCCAGTACCTCATCTACTTCAACCAGCAGTGGGTGGGTGACCACACCGAAGAGTGGTTCCGCGGGCGGGGGCCGCTCGCCATGGCGGTCGTGAACGAGATGAAGGCTGCCGGCGTCTATGTCTTCGCCGGGGGGCTGGAGGAGGACGGCCCGATCTACAGCGCCGACCCAACCAGTGGCGAGGTGTTGATCACCGACGGACCGTACGTCGAGACCAAGGAGTTTCTGGGCGGGTTCGCCCTGGTGGATGTGGCCGATGACGAGGTCGCCAAGATGTGGGCCGGCAAGGTTGCGGAGGCCTGCGACTGGCCGCATGACGTTCGACGATTCAAGCCGCAACCCAGGACCCAGTGATGAGGTCGCGACGCGTCATCGGAGAGCTGACCCAGGCGATGCCAACATCTCGGCCACGCCGCTAGTACGTGTCCACGGAACAGTTGCATCTCGCGAAGAACCTCGCTCGGGTTCCGCTGCCACACCAACACCGGCGTGGCAGCGGTACCCGAGACGGCCTGCAAGCCAGTGACCGCGGACCCGAGCCATGTGGAGAGCAGAGCTCAACCCGCCGCCTACAGGGACGCAACTGGATTCGCGCCTCGGACGACGAGGCCGGTTGGCCGGGCAGTAGGACCGGGCGAGTCGTGCGGACACCTGGCTCACTCGGATAGGCACGTGGCGCGGTCCGGGCCGGTAGTGGATGGCTCTGCAGCATGCCAGGATCCGGATCCTGCCGGGCATTGTCACTGAGATCATCGCTGTATGGATTTGCGAGCTGAGGATGTCACCTCTGCGGTGCAGCGAGTCCTGGGATGTGACGGCGTGGTGGTCACGGGAGTGCGTGGCCTGTGGCAGCCGCGGTTGGCGTCTACCCGCGGCGTGTATCGCGTGGACCTGGACGAAGTCAGCGGGGGTCCGAGTTCATTGGTGGTGAAGTTCGTCGACGGGTCGTCACAGTGTTCCAACCTGCCTCGGGAAGCAGATCTGTATGCCAGTGCTGCGCTTCCGGCTGGGGAGAGCGGGCTCAGCTGTCCCAGGTTCTACGGCATCTCGGAAGGTCCTGGGGGTGGTGTTGGCATCTGGCTGGAACTGGTCGAAAGTAGTGCGGCCGGTGAATGGACAGCCGAGGCGTTTGCTCGGGTAGCAGAGCATCTTGGTCAGTTCACGGGATCGTGTTCGCCCGTGAGCGTCTCGGCGGCCGGGATGGTCCCGATGCGCGACTTGTGTGGCCGTCCTGACCTCATGGAGCAGAGCCTGGAACTGCTCGACCGGCACTCGAACGATCGGCTGGTCCGACAGGTCTACCCGGCCGATATCTCCCGCGGTCTGCATCAGCTGTGGGAGCGGCGCGAACCGATCGCAGCGGCTGTTGCCTCGGCACCCCGGGGTGTCTGTCATGGCGATGCCCAGCGCAACAACCTGCTGCCGCGATCGCCTCGCAGGACAACCGCGATCGACTGGGCGAACCTTGCCACTGCTCCGATCGGCCTGGACGCTGCGACGCTATTTCATTACGCCATCGCCTACTTCGACTTCGACGTGGAACAAGCCGACAGCCTGGACAAGGCGATCTTCGACGGCTACATCCGCGGTCTCGGCGCGATCGGAGAGGCAGAGACTGCTGCAATACGCCTGACGTACTGCACACAGTTGGCGCTGGGGCTCGGACTGTTGGAGATAGGGCCAGTGCTTCGAATGATCATCGATCATGATCGACGCGAAGCCGCAGAAGCGTTCTACCGGCGCCCGTTGGAGGATGTCCTCAACCGGCGCCACAGCCTTGCCCAGCTGCTCCTGGAGCTCGGCCGCGAGGCGTTTCGACGCGCGCCAGCAACCGGTTGGCCGCGTCCAGGAAGCCCGACCCTCGCCCGACCCATCGTCGGCGCGAGCTCCCCGAGACTCGACCGGCACTGACCCGTGCCGGTGAGGGATCCCCAATCGGTGATCGGCCGGCTGCCGTCCACACCGGGTCTAAGGGACTGCTGGCATCCGCCTTGCGGATCAGTCGAGAGAGCCGGCCATAAGGTCCCACGAAAGCGTGCACGTACGCGCAATCGTGGCGAAGCCGAGCAACTCGTAGGAACGGCGCCCGTCGTCTTCGTGTGGTGCGCTGGGCCGATTCAGTCGCGCGTGCTCGGGGCCACCTCGCGCACCATGACGCAGTTGCCCAGGCCCTTGGGCCGGTCGTAGGTGAAGCCCTCGCGCTCGTACATCGTGCGGGTGCCGTTGTAGAGGAACGACGAGTTCTTCTTCCGGACCCCGCCGGTGTCGTGCGGGTAGCCCTCGACCAGGCCGCCGCCGGCCTGCGCGATCAGCTCGACGGCTCCACGCAGCGCGATCGCCGCCAGGCCCTGACCGCGAAGGCCGCGCTCGACCAGGATGCAGGTGACCCGGTAGTCGGGCAGTCGCTCGGCAGTAGCGACGTACTCCTTGCGGTGTTGGATGTTGGGCAGTTCCTCGGGTGATCCGTACTCCGCCCAGGCGACGGCGCTGTCGCCGTCGTAGACCAGCGCCGCGTGCGCGATCCCGTCGGCCACCAGACGTTGCTTGAGCGCCCGGTTCCCCTCGGCGCTCTGGCCCTTCTCCGCGCAGTCGGGATGGAAATGCGTGCACCAGCAGCTGGCGAACATGCCCTTGTTCCGCTCGACGAGAGCGGCGAAGTCGTCGAATGTCTCCGGCGTGAGCGCCTTGATCGTGAAGTCGGACATGCCAGCAACGTACCCCCGATTCCGGACGATCAGCGTCCGGTAGCCCACGCCGCCAGGCCGGCGCGCCCCGTTGCCAAGCAGGTCCTTGAGTGTGACCTTGTTTTCCACTCCGGGGCGCACGGACCGGCACGCTCATCGGCACCACAGTGCGCGGACCGCGGCATGTCCGTGCGTTGCGTCCGACGTCGCGACGACCCCATGCCAGACTCCCCGCGTGAGTTACGAACTCGTCTTCTGGCAGCAGAACGCTTCCCAGACCCTCGACCCGGAATCGATCTATCAGGAGCTGATGGACGAGAGAGGATCGGTCCCGGGTCTCAACGACATACCGGTGGATGCTTTCCTGGACGCACTGGTGGCTTCATTTCCCGGGGCCTCGCGGGAGGCCAACGGCCCCGGTGAGTGGCTCATGTGGGTCAGCCCGAGTCAACGAGCGGGACTCGAAGTCACGTGGTCTCGGCACCACCTTCGAGCGGACTGTCGCGGCATGTCTGGCGACGACATGAACCGCATCGTGAATGTAGCGATCGGGCTCGGCTGTCCGCTCTATGACCCGCAGGCGGGTGAGCGCTTCGCGTTCGACGGACACTGACCGCACGACCTCGGCACTCGCTCATCGTCATGATCGCGCGGAACGCGGCTGCTTGTTCCATTGACTCAGGACCGGTGCCTGGCGAGGCTCGGTCCAGGCGCCCGGGCTGTCGCTCTCATCGCGGCTGCCCACGCTGGT
>NZ_JBVJHF010000003.1:0-932924 GCF_055586945.1 Kribbella sp. NPDC048837 | reverse complement strand
CAGCCTTGAACTGCGCACTGAACCGGCGACGCTTCTCAGCCATGAACAAATCCTCTCAACCAAGAGCACCTGTCCAACAACCTTGGTACACCCCACCCGCCGACCGTTATCAGTCATCGCGGCCGCTAAGCCTGCTCCTGCGTCGCGTGCACGCGGCGTGCTGCACCGCGTTGCCTGGTGAGCGACACGCGGCCGGCTCCGCGCGCTGGTCTCGTCGCGTGCTTCGCGGCGCCCACCCACCCGCCGGCGCGAAGCTGCCGCCGCTCAGCCGACCGCAGCCGGTCCTGCCGACTATGTGAGCGCCGGACGCACGGATCCGCCGAAATGAGTGTGATCGCGCCGCGCATGGCTGGTAGAACTTCTGCGGGTGGCTTGGATGGAGGCCCCGTGAGTAAACGCGCGCTTCTGCCGTGGACAAAGAAGCGCGGAGTTACCGATCGGCGGCATGTTCTATCCGCCCACTGAGACGTCCGGTTGTGAGTGATCGGCATCGCGTGTGCGGTTGCCGGTTACCACCCTCATGAGAGGCAAGATGGCACGCATGTCCCTGCCTACACCGACGCTGCGCACCGCTCGTCTGCGACTGCGTCCGTTCGACGACGCGGACGCGGACGCTCTCTTCGCGATGCACAGCAGCGCCTACGTGCTGCGCTATTGGGACGCTCCGCCCTGGAGCGAGCCTGCGCGTGCCGAGCGGTTCATCACGGCTTGCCGGCAGATGGCGGAGGACGGCACCGGGGCGCGGCTGGCTCTCGACCGTGTATCCGACGGGGCTTTCATCGGCTGGTGCAGTCTGACCCGGTGGAGCCCGGAGTACCGCAGCGCGTCGATGGGCTACTGCCTCGTCGAGGCAGCATGGGGCCACGGCTACGCGACGGAGGCCGCGCGCGCAGTGCTGCAGTGGGCATTCGACACGCTGGACCTGAATCGGGTCCAGGCCGAGGCCGATACGCGCAACGCGGCATCTGCCCGCGTCCTGGAGAAGCTCGGATTCGTGCGTGAAGGGACGTTGCGGGAGGACTGCATCGTGAACGGCGAGGTCTCGGACTCGTGGGTCTACGGCCTGCTCAGGCGCGAGTGGCAGCCGTCCTCCGAGCCGGTCCCCACCCGCTGAGTCCTCCCCGCGCGAGCCGGAGTCCCGACTGCTTCGTTGCTGAATTGATCGGGCCCGCACGGTGTGCTCTCGTTGCCGCGATCCGTGCATTCGGCTGTCGCAGATCACCTGGCGACGGGTGTCGCACATCAGTCGACGGAGGACAAAGTGGTCCGGTCGGCTGCTGCCGAGTTGGCCCCTTGTGGATCAAGGGCTGCCGCGTTTTTGTCGACACTCTGCGGGTGCCAATACCTGGGCGCGCCGGCGGGACCTGGGTGCTGTAGCCGCGTGCAGGCGGGCGCGTGGGTCGTGCAAGAGAAGGTGCTGGACAGCTAGCCCCGGGGTTCGTGTAGTCTGGCGGACATGCAGCGGACACTCCGACTTATTGCAGCCGTACGAGCTTTCAGCTCTCCGGCTGCCGCTGCCTGACGTCTTCTACCTCCACCGGCGACCGGAAACGGTTCGCCGGTGTTGTTGTTTCTGAGGCCCGGTGGTTCGGTTCCGGTCATTCTGCAAAGGACCAGGAATCATGACCATCAGCAGGACCTTCATCGACTTCTTCCTCGACCGCGGCCACATCCCCACGACCGGGTCCACGCTCATTCCGCGGCTCGGTGATCCGGTGCTGTTCACGACCTCGGGGATGCATCCACTGACGCCGTACCTGGAAGGGGAACCCCATCCGCTGGGGCGGCGGCTGGTGGGGATCCAGCGATGTCTGCGGACGACGGATCTGGACGAGGTGGGGGATCGGACCCACCTGACCGTGTTCGAGATGCTGGGCTCGTGGTCGCTCGGGGACTACGGGAGCAGCCAGACGCTGCGCTGGGGATTCGAGCTGCTCACCGGCGGCTTCGGTATCGAGCCCGGGCGGCTGTACGTGACTGTGTTCGACGGCGACGACCAAGTGCCGTTGGACGAGGAATCACTGCGGACCTGGCAGGAGCTGGGTGTTCCGGTCGAGCGGACCACCGAGGACAACTGGTGGTCGAACGGGCCGACCGGTCCGTGCGGCCCGGACTCGGAGATCTTCGTCTGGACCGGCGAGGGTGACCCGGAGGGTACGCCGAGCACCGACAAGCGCTGGGTCGAGGTGTGGAACCACGTGATGATGCGCTACCGCCGACACGACGACGGGTCGCTCGAACCGCTGCGGCAGCAGAATATCGACACCGGCCTCGGGCTCGAGCGGCTGACGATGCTGCTGGAGGACAAGGAGTCGGTGTACGAGACGTCCCTGTTCGAGCCGTGGATGCGGATCATCCCGCAGCTGTGGCGGCTGGACGAGCAGTCCCAGCGGATCGTCATCGACCACCTGCGGTCGAGCATCGTGATCGTCGGCGACGGGGTGCACCCGTCGAACACCGGTCGCGGCTACGTGCTGCGCCGGCTGATCCGCCGGGTGCTGACGCTGCTGTGGCGCGACGACGATTCCCGCTCGTTGTCGGACCTGCCGCTGGAGTTGTTCGAGCACACGCTGAACCACTTCCACCAGGGTGAGACGATCACGCTGGTCCGGCGGATCCTGATCGACGAGGAGATCCGGTTCAGCAACCTGCTCGACCGTGGCCGGAAGGTGCTCAGCCACGAGCGGTTCCACAAGTCGCTGGACGACACCGACTACGAGTACCTGCACGAGACCCACGGGCTGCCGCGGGAGTTGGTGGACTCGTTGCGGTAGGCGTACCGACGGACGGGTAGTGGTGCCCCGGATCGAGCCCGACCCGGTCGCGCTGAGCGTGGCGACTCCGGAGCCGGAGGGACCACTACCCGTTCTTCGGTACGGATCACACAGGATCGAGCACAGGAGTGTCGGTATCCGGGATCTCGACGGGTGCGACCTTTCCGACCGACGACTGGGCCACGAAGGCGCCGATCAGGACGATGACGCCGCCGATGATCTGGTTGGTGCGCAGCGTCTCGCCGAGCAGGATCAGCGCGAAGATGCTCGCCGCCACGACCTCGACGTAGGCGACCGCTCCGCCGATCGCCGCAGACAGTCGCTGGACCGCGGCCGCGCCGGCCAGGTAGGCGACGACCGTGCTGACGACGATCAGCCAGGCCGCCATCACCCAGCCGGGTGCGTGCCGTTGACCGATCGCGATCGTGTCGGTCAGCGCGTGCCACGGCACCGCCCAGGGCGCGGCGATCAGCGTGAGGACCACCGCGCCGACCACGCTTCCCGCCGCGGTCATCACCAGCGGGTCCGCAGCGCCGGTCAGCTTGTCGATCAGGATGAAGTACGTCGCCTGGCACGCAGCCGCGGCGAGCCCGGCCAGCAGACCGATCAGGTCGAGGGTCAGGCCGGCCCAGAGCTCCGCTACCGTCGCCAGGCCGATCAGCGCGATCCCGACACCGAGCGCGGCGGACCGCGGTACGGCGACCTTCTGCCCGAACTTCAGCCACGCGACCACCAGCACCGGCCCGGAGAACTCCAGCATCAGCGCGACGCCCACCGGCAGCCGGCTGGCCGCGATGAAGAACAGGGTCTGACAGCCGGCGATCCCGGTCAGTCCGTACAGCACGAGCGACTTCCAGGACGTCCGGGCCGCGCGCAGTCCCGCCGTGCCACGGAAGATCAGGGCGAGCGGGACGAGCAGTGCGGCGGCGCCGAGGATGCGTAACCAGGCCGCCTGTTCCGGGGTGAATCCGGCCCCGATCAGCGCCTTGGCGAACGGCCCCGACCCACCGAACGTGACCGCGGAGAAGACCGCGAACCCCAACCCGACCGACTTCGTGCTGTACATGGGCATAACAGTCTCATGCCCATTACATGGCTGTCGAGAGAGATCTCAGAGGACGTTCACCGCGCGGGCCGCGATCACCGCCACGGTGAGTAACGCGATCGCCGACTGGATCCCCATCAGCGTCTTCACCCGGGCGGTCAGCGGCATCGTGTCGGTCGGGCTGAACGCGGTCGCGGCGGTGAACGAGACGAACAGGTAGTCGGTGAACCCGGGCAGCCAGCGCTCCCACCCCGGCAGGTCGACTGTCATCTGCGGGAACAGGAGATCCGCCCGCTCGGCCTCGCGCTCGTGCTCGGGCGCCCGCGCGAACGGTCCGCCGCGATCGACCTCCCAGTACCAGACCGCGAACGCGACCACGTTGGTCACCCAGATCAGCAGCGCGCCCTTCACCAGCACCCTGCCGTCGTTGGCGTCACCGCTGTTCAGGAAGAAGATCATCCCGGCCAGGTAGAAGGCGTTGACGAGGACCAGGACCGCGAGTAGCGCGAGCTCGACCCAGCGCAGCCAGGGTTCGTCCCGGCTCAGGTGGAAGGGGTTCATCCACACCAGCGGCAACAGCAGCAGGGCGCCGAGCGCGGGCATGATCCAGCGCGGCAAGGCGTTGATCTGGCTCGGCACGAGCAACTGCAGGACCAGTACGGCGATCACCGCCAGTGACGCCGGCCACCTCCGGGTGTGACGCATGCTGTGCGGCGGGGCCTTCGGGTCCTTGTTCACCCCAGCATTCTGACCCCGAAGCCCGGCTAACCGACGGAGGCGTCGACGACGGCTTGTCCGACCTCCGTACGGCGATAGTGCACCTGATGTCCCGTACGACGACGTGTCGCGAGACCCGCGTCGGACAAGGCGGAGAGGTGTTCGGCGACTGTGGCCAAGGCCAGCCCGTACTGGGCGGAGAGCGCACTGGTGGTTGCCGGTGGGTCGAGGGCGACCAGCAGGGTTGCGCGCGTACGGCCGAGGAGGCGGGCGAGTGGGTCCGGGGGAGCGGGGGCGTCGGACCAGAGACGCGCCGCGCCACGGGCCGGGTAGACGAGGGTGGGGTGGTAGGTCGGGTCGACGACCATGACCAGGTAGGGCCAGGCGAACACGCCGGGGATCAGGAGGAGGCCCTGGCCGGCGAGGTCGCGGTCCTCCGAGCGGTACCGGGTGGCGATCAGGCGGTCGTCCTCCCAGACGAGCGTCGGGTGCAGGTCGTCGAAGAGCGCGGCCAGTCCGCCGTCGGTGAGCTGCTGGCCGCGGTAGGCGATGTCGTCCTCGAGCACCCGGCTGATGAGCGGCCAGTCCGGCTGGATCAACGTGGTCCAGGCGCTCTCGATCTCGTCCGCCAGTCGTTCCCGGGTACCGGCGAGGTCCTGCAGCATCCGGTTGATCTCGGGCGCGGCCGGGTTGTTCAGCTCGTCGCGTGACCGGATCAGCTCGGTCCGGACCCGGTCGAGCGGCGTACTCCGGACCCTGGCGATCTCGGTCGCGAACTTCGCCCGGGACGCCTTCGGAGGCGGGGTGAGGAAGTCCGGTGTGAACCCGACCCGTGGCTGCAGTGCGTTCAGACCACGCAGGTCCACCGTCGTCGCGGCTTCCCGCTTGGACTCCACCCAGTCCGCGTACAGCGGGCGGTGCCGCGCGCCGTTCAGCACGCGCACGGCCGACATGGTCTCCCACAACGGCGACGCCCCGAACCGGCACCGCAGCGCGTCGCCCTGCGTGAACCGCAGGACCGTCACAACCCACAACTTTCGGCCACAACCAAAACTCTACGCCGAAGCACCGAGGAGTGGACACCATCAGCGGGTGAGGTCCTACCGAGCTGTCCTGAGCGTTGCCGGCATGCCCAACGTGTTCGCCGCCCACACCGTCAGCATGCTCGGGACGGTTGCGGCGCAGGTGGCGCTGTCCATCCTGGTGTTCGAGCGGACCGGGTCGCCGTTGCTGTCGGCGTTGGTGCTGGCGTGCTCGTTCCTGCCGTATGCGTTGGGCGGGATTCTGCTCTCGTCCGTTGCCGACCGGTTTCCGGCGCGGCGCGTGCTGGTGGTGTGCGATCTGCTCAGCACGGTCTGCATCGGACTGATGCTGATCCCGGCGATGCCGGTCGGCGGGTTGCTCGGGTTGCTGCTGGCGACGGGCATCATCGCGCCGATCTTCGCGGGCGCCCGGGCGGCGAGTCTCGCGCAGCTCCTGCCGGCCGAGCTGTTCCCGATCGGGAGGTCGTTGCTGCGGGCAATCAGTCAGGTGACGGTGCTGTCCGGGTTCGCGCTCGGCTCGCTGGCGGTGGCGGCGGTCGGGCCGACCTGGTTGCTCGCGCTCGACGTGCTGACGTTCGTTGCGTCCGCCGTACTGATCGGCGTCGGAACGCCGTACACACCGGCCGGCCATCGGCAGCGCAACGCGATCAGCGACTCCTGGACCGGACTCCGCTACCTGCTCGGGAACAGAGGCCTGCGGAGCCTGATCCTGCTGACCTGGGTGGCGCCCGCGTTCTCCTCGGTGCCCGACGGGCTGGCGGTCGCCTACACCGCACAGGCCGGTACGGTCGCCGCGGCCGCCGGCGCGCTCTTCACCGGTTATGCGACCGGTTCGGTACTCGGCGAGCTCGTCGCCGCGCGGTTCACCCCTTCCGCGCGGCGACGGCTCGTCGTCCCCCTCCTGCTGACCAGTCAGCTCCCGGCGATCGCGTTCCTCGCCACGCCGTCGATCCCGGTAGCGGCCGTCCTGCTCGCGATCTCTGGCGCCGGCTACGCGTTCAACCAGGGCATCGATCCGTTGATCCTGCAGGCGGTCGACCCGGCGTACCGCGGCCGCCTGTTCACCGTCCAGACCAGCGGCCTGATGGCGATCCAGGGTGTCAGCATCGCGCTGGCCGGCGTCGTCGGCACCTTCGTCGCGCCGAACCTCACCATCGCCGCGGCCGGCATCCTCGGTACGACGATCACCCTTCTGATCGCCCGTCAGGCACTCACCACGGCGCCACGTCGTCCAGTGAGCCAGGTCCTCTGAACACGCCGGTCGGGCCGTCCGCCGGGAGCGTGGCCAGCAGCACCGGTACGACGGCGCCGTCTGCCGTGGTCCGGTCGCCTCGCGGCACCGAGGCCCGCGTGTTCAGGTCGGTCGGCACGAGACCCGGCGTGGCGGCGTTGACCTTGATGCCATCGGCTCGCAGCGCCTCGGCGTACACGAGGGTCAGCGCGTTGAGCGCCGCCTTCGAGGAGCTGTACGCGAGCAGTCCTTGCTTGACCAGGTAGAGCTCGGGGTTCGAGAGCAGGTTCACCGAGCCCAGTCCGCTGGACATGTTGACGATCCGCGCGTTCGGCGACCGCCGCAGCAGCGGTACGAACCCGTGCGTCACGGTCACCACGCCGAACACGTTCACCTCGAACGCTTCCCGCACCTGCGCCGCGGTGATGTCCGGTACGTCGGTGCCCCACTCGGAGACGATCCCGGCGTTGTTCACCAGCACGTCCAGCCGGCCCGCGTCCGCCTCGACCTGCTTGGCGGCCGCCGCGACCGACTCGGTGTCCGTCACGTCGAGCTGCACGAACCGTACGTCGATCCCTTCGCCGGCGAGCTCGTCCGCGGCCGCTGTCCCCAACCCGGGGTTCCGCGCCGCCAGATAGACCGTGAATCCGCGGGTCCCGAGTTGCCGGACGATCTCGCCGCCGATGCCTTTGTTCGCGCCCGTGACCAGGGCGACCTCCTTGCTGTTCATGTCTCCAGTCGAGCCCGCCGCACCCGCCGCGGACAAAGACCGATCGGGTCCCTCGCCATACCCTGGAGGTATGCCGGAACCGGAGATCCGCGAACTGCGCTACTTCCGCGCGGTCGCCGAGGACCTGAACATCACCCGTGCCGCCGACCGTCTCGGCATCGCCCAGCCGCCGCTGTCACGGGCGATGCGTCAGCTCGAGAGCCGGCTGGGCGTGGAGCTGTTCGACCGCTCCGGCCCGAGGCTGGCCCTGACCGATGCCGGCGAGACGCTCCTGAAGGAGTCCGGCCCGGTCCTGGACGCCCTGGATTCCGCCGTACGCCGGACGCAGCGAGCCGGCCTGTCTCCGCAAGGCCTGGTGGTGACCGCGAAACCCGGTGTGGCCACCGAGCTGCTGCATCACGTGGTCGCCGAGCTCCGGGACAACGACGAGCTGCCGGATGTCCAGGTCGTCGTCAGCGGGTTCGGCGAGCAGGCGGACATGGTCCGCGACGGCCGCGCGGATGTCGCGCTGGTCAGCCGGCCGTTCGACGAGAGTGGACTGGAGACCGAGCTGCTCTACACCGAGCCCCGGGTCGCCGCGCTTCCGGCCGGTCATCAGCTGGCTGCTCGCGACGTTCTCGAGTCCGTTGACCTGGCCGGGATCCCGGCGCCGCGCTGGAGCCGAGCGAACGTTGCCGACTACAACTACTGGTCTGCCCGCCCAGAGGATCCGGTCGACGGTCCGATCGTGCAGGACACGTCGCAGTTGCTGGAGGTCGTCGCGTTCGGCCAAGCGGTCGCGCTGGTGCCGCGGTCGATGGCCGAGCGGAACATCCGGCCCGATGTCGTGTATCGCCCGGTGACCGACGTCGAGCCGTACCGGATGCTGGTGGTGTGGCCGGCGGGGAGCCGCTCCGGCGAGATCGCGCGGTTCGTCGAGGCAGCCGTCAGGCACTCGAGCGGACGACCAGTGGAGCGGTGACGAGCCGGCCGGGTTGATCGGCCTCGCCGCTGATCTCCCGCAGCGCGCGGTCGAACAGGCAGGACGCGATGTCCCGCAACGGGATCCGCGCCGTCGTGAGCGGCGTGTCGAGCATGCTGGCGAACGGGAAGTCGTTGAACCCGGTGACCGCGACCTCTTCGCCGACGGTGATCCCACGCCGCTGCAACGCCCGCATCGCGACCACGGCGTACGCGTCGTTGTCCGCGACGAACACGTCCGGCGGATCGGTGTCCTCGACGTACGACGCCACCGCGTCCAGGGAACCGAACGACCGCACGACCGCGGAGGGGAACTCCTGCAGGAAGCCGGCCTGCCGCTGATGCACCCAGGGCAGTGCACTGTCCGTCGCCAGGTAGACCGCCCGTGAGCGACCGGTCGACTGCAGATGTCGCGCGATGCCGGCCATCGAGGTCTCGTTGTCCACGTCGACCCAGCACTGCCGGTGCTGCGGCCCCGTCCGCCCGAACGCGACGAACGGGAACCGCCGCTGGCTGAGGAACTCGATCCGCTCGTCCCGCGGCATCGTCTCGAGGACGACGATCGCGTCGACCTGCCGGGCCGCGATCAGCTTCTCGTACAGCGCGATCTCGGTCGCACCCTCGGTTGGCGTGGTGACGTGGACGCCGTACCCGGAGACCGCGGCGGCCTTCACCAGACCGCTGAGCAGACCGTGCAGGAATCCACCCAGGCCGGGGTTCTGGTCGCTGAACGCCTCGTCCTCGATGTACAGCGGCAACCCGATCACCTGGCTGCGACCGGACGACAGCGCCCGCGCGGCGTGGTTCGGCGTGTAGCCGAGCTCGTCGATCGCGGCCTGCACGGTCCGGACCGTCGGCTCAGCCACCCGGTGCGGTGCGTTCAGCACGTTCGACACGGTCATCGCCGACACCCCGGCCCGCCGGGCCACGTCCGCGACCGTCGTTCTTCGTGGCTTGTCCTGCGCCAACTCCAGCCCCCTCTGTCAGTTCCGCTCGATCCTGGCCACCCCGGCGATCGGTACGTCGATCGCCCACAGCTCCGGTGGTGTCGTCGTCATCCGATCGACCTCGTGGCCCGAGCAATCAGACACTACGAGGTCGACCGGCCCGGGTCCGGCATCTTCGACCAGCACCCGGCCGGACGCTCCACCGTTCACCAGCAGTATCGACCGATCGGTGTCACTCAAACGCACGACAGGATCGGTGAACACGGCAACCACAGCCTCGGAACCCTGCGCCGCCCGCACCTGCGTGTAGCGCGCATCCGGCCGCGACGGCATCAGTACGCCGTCCAGCAGCACGTGGGCGTGGTCCCGCAGCAGCCCGAGCCAGAACCGGACGACCCGCTCGTGCTCCGGCGACAGCGCGTCGAGCTCCATCGACACCTGCGGCGTACTGAACATCGCGCCGATGAACTGCTGGGCCACGTTCTCCGCGGACGCCGACGGATGCCACATCAGCATGTCCGAGTGCACCGCACGATCACCCGCCAGGAGCCGGCAGTCGATCGTGCGCACCCGGTTCTCGACCGGGTCCAGTGCGCAGTCCCCGGCGCGCAGGAACGTGCCGAACTGCCACAACCGCGGATGCACGTAGTCCTGCCGGAACTCGATCAGCACGTCCGGCCGCAACCTCCGCAGCTCGGTGGTGATCGCCTGCAAGAGCAGCTCGACGCCTTCGTCGACGGACGTGCAGTCGCCGTCCGGCGCCGGGGGCGGGTTGTCCCAGGCCCAGGAGTCGATGAAGTCGATCTTCAGTCCGTCCACACCCCAGTCCCGCACCGGCCGGATGCAGCTCTCGAGCAGGTGCTCGCGCACCTCCGGGTAGCGCGGATCCAGCACGGCCGTGACCTCACCGTCGGCGAACCCGAGAGTCCGGTGCTTCAACCGCTCCCAGGCCTTCGAGTGCACGCCGATCAGCGGTGGCGCGCTCCACAGCACGTAGCGCTGTCCGAGCTCGTGCACCCGGCGGACATGCGCGGCCATGTCCGGGAACGTCTTGCCGGTCGGTTCCCAGTCGCCGCAGTACGCGTACCCGCGGCCCCTGTCATCGGTCTGCCAGCCGTCGTCGACGATCACCGCCGCACAGCCGTACGCCGCTCCCGAGCGGGCGTGCCGCTCGACGGACTCGGCCGACACGTGCTGGTGGTCGCTGTACCAGGTGGAGTACATCGCCTGCCGGGCAACGTCGGGAACCGCAGCGATCCGGTCACCGAGCTCGGTGGTCCAGTCCGCAGTCACGCCGCGCAATGCCTCGGCGAAGTGCAGATCCCGCAGGTCGATCCGCAGCGTGAAGCGCTGGGTCTCGGTGTCGTGCACGGTGAGCTCGATCAGCTGTTCGGCGCTCTCCTCGTTGACTCCGACCGCGAAGTCGCAGCCGCGGACACTTGCCGACAAGGAGATTGTCGACAAGCTGCGATCCTGCGCGTCGACCAGCGCCGCGACCGGAGCCGAGCGGACCGACCGGACGTCGCGATGCGCACCCCAGTCGGTCGGCAGCTCGCGGCGCGAGCCCTGCGTGGCGCGCCAGAGGGTGACCGCGGTCTCCGCCGGCCACGTCCACCGCAGGGTCACCGGGCCGTCGGCGATCACGTCGTACCGCAGCAGACCGGGCTCGGCGGCCGGTGTCGCCGTGACCGTGGCGGGGCCGGTGATCGTGCCGGTGCGGTGCGTGCGGCCGTCGGGCGAGCGGATCTCGAAAGTCGTCACGTCCTGGACTATAGCGGTAAAACTCGACCGCAAGAAGGTATTGACCGAATTGGCGGACGTCTCTAGTTTTAGCGCTAATATCCGATTCTCCGAGGAGACCCCGTGCTGGCTGTGAGCTCCGACAACCCGCTGGTCGAGGAGGCTTTCGCGTGGGCCCGGAAGCGGGCACTGGACTGGGTCCGGACCGATGCCGCGCCGGACCATCTGCCGTCGTACTGGGCCGGCTACCCGTCCCGGCCGATGTTCTACTCGCGCGACGTCTGCCACCAGGCCGCCGGCGCGCACCTGCTCGGGCTGGACGCGGAGAACTTCGCGATGTTCCGGCACTTCGCCCGCTCGGCGACGCCGGCCCGGAAGTGGTTCCCGATCTGGGCGTTCCACTTCGACGGGGAGATCGCCGCCCTCGACTACCACAACGACGAGCACTTCGTCCGGGAGATCCCCGCGGTGTTCGACCTCACCTACCGGGCGCTGGAACAGTACGACTGGACCGGCGACCGCCGATGGCTCGACGATCCCGACCTGGCGGCGTACTACCGGCACAGCGTCGGCGAGTTCGTCGAAGCCCATGACGCCGACGGCGACGGCGTCCCCGAGGCCGGCGGGACCGCCGACATCTTCCTCGGTACGGCGACCTACAACGAGCGCGAGGCACCGCTCCTGATCGCGGGCGACGGGATGGCGGCGCAGTACGCCGCCCTTCGCAAGCTCGGCCGGCACGCGGCGGCCGACCGGATCCAGGCCACCTACTGCAACGACTGGTGGAACGGCGATCACTTCGCGCGCGGCATCACCAAGGACGGGCTGGACTTCGGGTGGGGCCTGGAGTCGCACACGCTCGTTCCCCTGTTCGGGCTGAGCGGGACCGGCGAGCGTAACGAGCGCTTCCTCGACTACCTCGAGGACCGGATGGAGGCCGACCCGCCGAAGAACATCGAGTCGTTCAGCTATTGGCCCGAACTGCTCTTCAAGCACGGCCGCGACGAGTCCGCCTGGCGTTGGACCAAGCACCTGATCGACAGCCGCGACGACTACCCGGAGATCTCCTTCACCGTCGTCGAGCACCTGGTCGCCGGCCTGCTCGGCCTGCGACCGGACGCGGGGTCGGCGGCCCTGACCATCGAATCCCATCTGCCGGCCGAGGTCGGCCGGCTCACCGCCGACCACGTCCGGGTCGGTGAGTGGGACCTGCGCATCAGCCAAGAAGGCCGGCACACGACCGAAGTCACCGTGCACAGCGGACCCGGGCCGCTGACGGTGACGGTCGGCCACGGAAGCACGAACCGAATCCTCGAACCCGGTCACACCGCCCGGGTCACCACCCAGCCGAAGGACCCCTCATGAAGCAACTCAACCGCCTCATCCCTGTGGTCGGCGCCGTTCTGCTCGCGGCCGGCTGCGCCACCGGCAGCCAGCCCGCCTCCAACGCGTCCGGAGACTCCACCACCATCACCTTCTCGTTCTGGGGCACGAACTCCGAGGCCGCGTCGCTGAAGGCAATCGCGGCCGCCTTCGAGCAGGCCAACCCGGGCACGAAGGTGACCACGAACTGGATCCAGTCCGACTACGAGCAGAAGCTGCAGACCTCGATCGCGGCCGGCACCCAGTCGACCGTGATGGAGATCAGCAACACCAGCCTGGCCGGGTTCGCGCCCAGCTTCGCCGAGCAGACCGTCGACCCGGGCAAGTACGTGCAGCCGAACATCTCGTCCGCGATGCAGTTCGAGGGCAAGTACTACGCGATGCCGTTCGCGGCCAAGCCCAAGGTGATGGCGATCAACACCGACGCCTTCAAGGCCGCCGGCGTACCGTTGCCCAGTACAACCACTCCGCTGAGCCTCGACGAGTTCAAGGCGATCGCGGCGAAGCTGTCCCACGGCGAGGGCAAAGCCCGCGTCTACGGGTCCAGCAACCTCTGGTACCGGGGCTGGCTGACCGCCGCCGGCGGGAGCTACTACAACGACGACGCGACCCAGTGCACCTTCGGTGACCCGACCGGCGTGAGCACAGCGCAGTACGTCGTGGGCATGCAGAAGGACCGCTACGCGCCGACCTCGCTGGACATTCAGGGACAGGACCAGGCGCAGTGGTTCGCGGCCGGCCGGCTGGCGACGTTCAGCGACTTCGGGCCGTGGACGGTCGCGGACTTCGCCAAGATCAGCAAGCCGAACTGGGCGCTGGTCCCGGTGCCGGGCAAGGGATTCCCGATGGAGGTCGACGGGCTCGGGATCGCGAAGAACGCGACCGGCAAGCAGCTCGAGACCGCGAAGAAGTTCGTCGAGTTCGCCAGCACGCAGCAGGTCGCTCAGGACCAGCTGATCCAGGGGAACACGGCGCTCGGCGTACCGATCATCGAGGCGTCGACGCCGACGCTGGAGAAGGTGCTGCCGGCCGACCGCAACCTGGCCGCGTTCACCACCGCGCTGAAGTCCGGCGTCGTCGGCGTCTCGGTCGCCCGCGAGGCGCAGATCTCCGGTGACGCGGAGAAGGGCATGACCAGCTACACCCCGCTGGGCAGCGGCAAGGACGACGTCGCCAAGGTCCTGCCGGAGCTGGCCGCCAAGTGCACGCAGGCCCTCAAGCAGTGAATCCGACCATCGGCTGGATCCGCGGGCTCGCCGAGTCCTGGGGCGTCCCCACCGCGCTGGTGCCGCTGGTCCCGTTCCTGCTCCTGCTGATCGTCCTGTACGCCGTCATCGGACTGGCGGCGTACGGGGCGCGGCGGATGTGGCCGCGGGCCGACAAGACGATCGCGTTCTGGCTGTTCGTCTCGCCGTGGCTGATCGGCTTCGGCCTCTTCACGGTCGGGCCGATGGTGTCGTCGATCTACGTCAGCCTGACCTCGTGGGACCTGATCACGCCGCCGAAGTTCGTTGGCCTGTCCAACTACACGGAGGCGTTCCAGGACCCGCGGGTCGGTCAGGCGCTGAAGGTGACCCTGCTGTACGCCGTGATCAGCGTCCCGCTGCAGACCGCGCTGGCCTTCCTGGTCGCGCTCCTGCTGAACACCGAGCTGCCCGGGATGCGGTTCTTCCGGACCGTCTGGTACCTGCCGAGCCTGGTGTCCGGCGTGGCCCAGATGGTCTTGTTCCTCTGGGTGTTCAACCCGCAGTACGGCCTCGCGAACGACGTCCTCGGAAAGGCCGGGATCGACGGGCCGGGGTGGTTCAACGACCCGTCGTGGGCGCTGCCGACGGTGATCCTGATGAGCCTGTGGACGGTCGGCGGGGCGATGGTCATCTACCTGGCCGGCCTGAAGGACGTGCCGCCGAACCTGTACGAGGCGGCCGCCATCGACGGGGCCGGCCCGCTGCGGCTGTTCTGGCACGTGACGCTGCCGCAGATGTCGCCGATCATCCTGTTCAACGCCCTGACCGGGATCATCGGGTCGCTGCAGATCTTCACCCAGGGTTTCATCGCGAACGGCGGCCCGAAGGACTCGCTGCTGTTCTTCGTCTACTACCTCTACGACAACGCGTTCCAGAACTTCCGGATGGGCTACGCGTCCGCGCTGGCCTGGATCCTGTTCGTCGTCATCCTGGCGCTGACCGCCGTGACGCTGCGAGGCAGCGCGTTCGCCGTGTACTACGAGACCGAGCTGTCCGGCCGCCGGAAGCGGAGGAACCGATGACCGTCCTGGCCCAAGCCCGTCCTGCGATGACGGTCAGCGTGGACCGGCCGTTCTGGCGCCGGAACCTCTCGCTCACCGTCGTCCTGTACGTCGTCCTGGCCCTCGGCTCACTCGTCTTCGTCTACCCGTTCCTGTGGATGATCGCGACCTCCCTGCGCTCGCTGGCCGGGGTGGGGAGCTCGGGGGCCAGCGTGTGGCCGCGGGAGTTCCTCTGGGACAACTACACCCGCGCGATCACGTCGTTCCCGTTCTGGCGGTACGCGCTCAACTCCGTGCTGACGACGCTGATCCCGATCATCGGCACGGTGTTCTCCTGCTCGCTCGCCGGGTTCGCGTTCGCTCGGTTGCGGGTGCGCTTCTCCGGCGTGGTGTTCGCCGTCGTGCTGGCGACGATGCTGCTGCCGGGGGAGGTGACGATGGTGCCGCAGTTCATGCTGTTCAACAACCTCGGCATGGTCGACACGCTGTACCCGCTGATCCTGCCGGCGTTCTTCGGGTCGCCGTTCTACATCTTCCTGTTCCGCCAGTTCTTCGCCCGGATGCCGGCCGAGCTCGCCGATGCGGCGGTCGTCGACGGGTGCGGGTGGTTCAGGACGTTCTGGCTGGTCTACCTGCCGCTGGCCCGGCCGGCCGTGGTCGCAATCTCGATCCTGCTGTTCATGGGGTACTGGAACAACTTCCTCGGGCCGGCCATCTACATCAACTCCGACCAGTGGAAGACGCTCCCACTCGCGCTGGCCGGTTTCCAGTCCGTCAACGGCACCGACACTCCGTTGCTCATGGCAACCTCAGTGCTGATCACCCTTCCGTGCCTCGTGATCTTCTTCGTCGCCCAGAAGCAGATCACGAACGGCATCACCTTCACCGGGGGCAAGTAGCTACTCCGCGGTGAGGGTGTTCCAGGCGGCACGGACGTGGCCGCGCATGACGGACTCCGCCCAGTCGGGATCGGCCGCCGTCAGCGCGGCCACCAGTTCGTGGTGATGGGCCAGGCTGCGCCGGAGTGCCTCGGGGGAGTACCGCGTGAACGTGCGCCAGACCAGCGGGACCTGGACGACCGAGGAGATCACCGCGGTGAGCCGCGTGTTGTCGGCTGCCTCCAGGATCGCCCGGTGGAAGCGGTTGTTGAGCTCGGTGAGCCGATCGACGTCGGTGGGCCGTCCGTCCGGCGAGATCCGGTCCATCGCATCGGCGAGCTCGGCCAGCATCCCGAGATCGGCCCGGCCGGACAGCGCGGCGAGCCGGCAGCCCCACGGTTCGAGGACCGCGCGGAGGCTGAAGATCTCGTCGAGGTCGCGCACGCTCCAGACCTGGACCTGCACACCGCGATTGCGCTCGTACCGGACCAGGCCCTCGGCGGTGAGCCGGCGCAGCGCCTCCCGGATCGGGGTCCGGCTGACGCCGAACGAGTCGGCCAGCTCGCCTTCGCGCAGCCATTCGCCGCCGTCGCGCCGGCCGGTCAGGATCTGCTCCCGGATCAGCCGGTAGGCCTCGTCGGCGGCGTGCCCGTTGTCCGCCGCGCGGATCTGCGTGGTGCTCTCGTCCATGGTGAAGCAACCGTACAACTGCTCCAGATTGCATGCAATCCGTTGACACTCTCCGCCTGACGCCGTAGCTTCTTCGCCATCGAGAGCCGTGAATTGCATGCAATCTGAGGATGGTGGATGAGTACACCCCTGCCGCTGGACGACGTCCGCGTGGTCGAGCTGGGCCAGTTGCTGGCCGGCCCGTTCTGCGGTCAGCTGCTCGGCGACTTCGGCGCCGAGGTGATCAAGGTGGAGGACCCGAGCCGCGGTGACCCGATGCGGCAGTGGGGCCGGGAGCGCCCGTACGGCAAGTCGCTGTGGTGGCCGGTGGTCGCCCGGAACAAGCTGTCGGTCACCGCGGACCTCCGCACCGAGGACGGCCAGGACCTCGTCCGCCGGCTGATCGCGAGTGCCGACGTCCTGATCGAGAACTTCCGGCCGGGCACGCTGGAGCGCTGGGGGCTGGGACCGGAGCGGCTCTGGGAGCTGAATCCGGGGCTGATCGTCACGCGGGTCAGTGGTTTCGGCCAGACCGGTCCGTACGCCGAACGGGCCGGGTACGGCTCGATCGGCGAGGCGATGGGCGGGATCAGATACGTCACCGGCGACCCGGATCGCGCGCCGTCGCGGGCCGGGATCTCGCTGGGCGACTCACTGGCCGCGACGTTCGCGTGTCTCGGCACACTGGTCGCGTTGCACCAGCGCACCCGGACCGGCCGCGGGCAGCTCGTCGACTCCGCGATCTACGAGGCGGTGCTGGCGATGATGGAGTCGCTGGTGCCGGAGTACCAGGTGGCCGGCTACCAGCGGGAGCGGACCGGTACCACCCTGCCGAACGTTGCCCCGAGCAACGTGTATCCGACCGCCGACGGCGAGATGATCCTGATCGCGGCGAACCAGGACACCGTCTTCCGGCGGCTCGCCGAGGCGATGGGCCGGCCCGAGCTGGCCGACGACGAGCGGTACGCGACGCACGGCGCGCGGGGCAGCTCGATGGCCGAGCTGGACGACCTGATCGCCGCCTGGAGCGGCACCGTGAAGGCGGACGAGCTGCTCGACCGCCTGAACCGGCACGGCGTTCCGGCCGGCCGGATCTACCGCGCCAAGGACATGCTGACCGACCCGCACTTCAAGGCCCGGGAGGCGATCGTCCGGTTGCTGCACCCGGAGCTGGGCGAGTTCGCCATGCACAACGTGGTGCCCAAGCTGTCCGACACGCCGGGCCGGGTCCGGCACGTCGGTCCGGCCCTGGGCGAGCACAACGACCTGATCTACCGCGACCTGCTGGGCCTCGGCGACGGCGAGCTGGACTCGCTGCGCGCGGCCGGTGTGATCTGAGGAGGAACCCATGACGTATCGGCTCGGCGTGGACGTCGGTGGCACGTTCACCGACATCCTGCTGATCGACGAGGACACCGGCGCGACCTTCCGGGCCAAGACCTCGTCCACTCCCGAGGACCAGTCGATCGGCGTGCTGCGCGGGATCGAGCGGGCGGCCGGCGTCGGCCCGGCCGCGATCGGGGAGGTGTTCCACGGGACGACGGTCGCGACCAACGCGATCCTGGAGGGCAAGGGCGCCCGGGTCGGCCTGGTCACCACCGAGGGCTTCCGCCAGGTGCTGCAGATCGCGCGGTCGTTCGTCCCGGGCGGCCTGGCCGGCTGGATCATCTGGCCCAAACCCGAACCGCTCGCCGCGCTCGAGGACACCGTCGAGGTTCGTGGCCGGATCGGGTCGGACGGCACGGTGGTGACCGAGCTGGACGAGGACGACGTACGTGCGAAGCTCGGCCGGCTCGCGCGGCGGGGTGTCGAGGCGCTGAGCATCAGCTTGATCAACTCCTACGCCAACCCCGACCACGAGGAGCGGGTCGCGGCGCTGGCCGCCGAGATCCTGCCCGGCATCTCGGTGTCCCGCTCGTCCGCGGTTCTGCCCGAGTTGCGTGAGTACAAGCGCACCATCACCACGGTCGCGAACGCCGCCGTCCAGCCACAGGTCGCCCGGTACGTCGCCAACCTCGAGTCGCAGCTGCGTGAGGCCGGGGTCGAGGGCCGGCTGTGCATCCTGCGCAGCGACGGCGGTCTGGTCTCGGCGGAGGTTGCGGCCGACAGCCCGGTGAACCTGCTGCTGTCCGGCCCGGCCGGTGGCGTCACCGGCGCGACCTGGGTCGCCGAGCAGGCCGGTTACCCGGACTTCCTGACCTTCGACATGGGCGGCACCTCGACCGATGTCGCGCTGGTGCAGGGCCTGACCCCGCGGGTCGGCCGCGAGACGACAGTAGGCGATCTGAAGGTCCGGGCCACGTCAGTGGATGTCCGGACGGTCGGCGCCGGCGGCGGGTCGATCGCGCACGTTCCGCCGCTCACCCAGGCGCTGCGCGTGGGCCCTCAGTCCGCGGGTGCCGCACCGGGCCCAGCGGCGTACGCGGCGGGTGGGACGCAGCCGACCGTGACCGATGCGAACGTTGTCCTCGGCTACCTTCCGGCCGACCTGGCCGGCGGCGAGATCACCCTCGATCGCGACGCCGCGCAGGCCGCGGTGAAGCCGATCGCCGATGCCACCGGGCTGACCTCGGTCGAGGCCGCGGCGGCCGGGATCGTGGACATCGTCAACGAGAACATGTTCGGTGCGCTCCGGCTGGTGTCGGTCCAGCAGGGCTTCGACCCGCGGGACTTCGCGCTGGTCGCCTTCGGCGGTGCGGGACCTCTGCACGCGAACGCCCTGGGCAAGCTCACCGGCGCGTGGCCGGTGATCATCCCGCCGTCGCCCGGCGTGCTCTGTGCGTACGGCGACGCCACCACGAACCTCCGTGACGAGGCGGTCCGCACGCTGGTCCGGCGGTTCGGCGAACTGACCGACGACAGTCTGCGCGAGCTGCTCACCGAACTCGCCGCGAAGGCCCGCGCGACACTCACCGATCAAGCCGTCCCCGAGGACGAGCAGGAGGTCGTGTACGCCGTCGATCTCCGCTATCACGGTCAGGGCTTCGAGATCCCGGTCCACGTCGAGATCGGGAACTTCGACGGCGAGGGCGGCGGGCTGGACGCGCTGCGGCAGGCGTTCGACGCCGAGCACCAGCGGCTGTTCTCGTTCGTCCTCGACACCGAGCACGAGTTGGTCACCGCCCGGGCGACCGCGCACGGACCCAAGCCCGAGGTCGCCGCGCCCGAGCTGGCCGCGGGCGATGCCGATCCGGCCCCCGCACTGCGGACCCGGTCCCAGATCTGGGTCGAGGGCGCCGAGGTCAGTGCCGGGATCTACGACCGGGCGCTGCTGCGCGCGGGGAACGTCGTACCCGGTCCGGCGATCGTGACCGAGATGGACTCCACCACCCTGATCCTGCCCGGGCACGCAGCGACGGTGCATCCCAGCGGCAGCCTGCTGATCCGGCCCGTCGACGAGGAGCGCTGACATGGCCCGCCTGATCGAGACCGCCACCGACCCCCTGGCCCGCGTCGATGTGGACGTGGTCACCCTCGACCTGATCGAGAACGCGCTGCGCAACGCCCGGTACGAGATGGACGAGGTGCTGTTCCGGACCGCGCTGTCACCGGGGATCCGGGAGCAGCACGACGAGTTCCCGCTGATCGCCAACCCGGACGGCAAGATGATGGTCGGCCAGTTCGGCCTGTCGATCCCGGACTTCCTGGACAACTTCGCCGGGGACATCGAGGAGGGCGACGTCCTGCTCACCTCCGACCCGTACTCGTGCGGCGCGGCGATCAGCCACGCGAACGACTGGCTGGTGGTGCTGCCGATCTACGTCGACGGCCGGATCGTCGGCTGGTCGGCGATGTTCGGTCACATGTCCGACGTCGGCGGCAAGTCGCCGGCCTCGATGCCGACCGACGCGCGCACCATCTACGAGGAAGGCGTGGTGATCCCGCCGTTCAAGCTCTACAAGAAGGGCGTGCTCGACGAGGACGCGCTGCGGATCATCCTCAACCAGGTCCGCAAGCCGGACTGGAACCGGGCCGACCTGCACGGCATCGTCGCCGCCTGCCGGACCGCGTCGCGCCGGGTCCAGGAGCTGTGCGCCCGGTTCGGTGTCGACACCTACAACTCCGCGCTCGAGCAGTTGCTCGACCGCAACTACCGGGCGATGAAGACGCTGCTCGAGATGGTCTTCACCGACGGCGAGACGATCTCGTTCACCGACTACATCTGCGACGACGGGCTCGGGTACGGGCCGTACGAGTTGAAGCTCAGCCTGACCCGGACCGGCCAGAAGGTGCTGCTCGACTTCACCGGCAGCAGCCCGCAGGCGCAGGGACCGATCAACTACTACCTGAACGAGAACCTGGTCCGGATGTTCTTCGGGATCTACATGATCACCGTGGCCGATCCGCAGATCCTCTGGAACGACGGGTTCTACCCGCTGATCGACGTACGGATCCCCGACGAGTCGTTCTGGAAACCGAAGTTCCCGGCCGCGCTGAACGCGCGCAACCACGGCATCGGCCGGGTCTTCGACCTCTTCGGCGGCCTGCTCGGGCAGACGAACCCGAGCCTGCTGAACGCGGCCGGCTTCTCGTCGTCGCCGCACTTCATGTACTCGGGCACGTACGGCTCGGGTGAGCGCAAGGGGGAGTGGTTCCAGCTGTACTCGATCGGGTTCGGCGGGATCCCGGGCCGGCCGGTCGGCGACGGGCCGGACGGGCATTCGCTCTGGCCGTCGTTCGTGAACATCCCGTGCGAGTACCTGGAGTCCTACTACCCCTTGCGGATCGAGCGGTGGGAGACCGTCGCGGACACCGGGGGAGCGGGGCTACATCGCGGCGGCAACGGTGTCGACGTGGCGTACCGCTTCCTCGAGGCGGGCACGATCGCGATCCACGACGACCGGTGGCTGACGTACCCGTGGGGCGTGAACGGTGGCGAGCCGGGGGCCCGCAGCCGGAAGTGGATCGAGCGTACGGACGGTACGACGGAGATGCTCGGGAGCAAGGTCCACGACGTACCGGTCGGGATCGGCGACCTCCTCCACTTCGTCACGTGGGGAGGCGGCGGCTGGGGCGACCCCCTCGCCCGCGATCCGGAACTGGTCGGGCTCGAAATCCTCCGCGGCCTCATCACCGTCGACGGCGCCCGCCGCTACGGCGTCGTCTCCGACGAGGAGGGCGTGGTCGACCTGGACGGGACGGAGCAGTTGCGCGCCGAACTCCGCACCGGCCGCCCGGATCCACTCCCCACCTTCGACAACGGCCCCGATATCGAGACGATCCTCGCCAACGCCCTGGAGGAGACAGGCCTCCCGGCTCCCCGCCCACCGGTGCCGCGATGAGTCCGGAGGTTGGGTTCGACGGTCGGCTGGAGCCGGGGAGCCGGCCTGCTTTGCTGCTGGTCGACTTGATGCGCGCGTACTTCGATCCCTCGAGCCCGCTCTACCTGCCGTCGAAAGACTGTCTGGAGCCGGCTGCTCGCTTGCTGGGTGCGGCGCGCAGCCACGGCGTACCGGTGATTCACACTCGGGTCGCGTACGGCCCGGGTGGGGTTGACGGTGGGATGTTCGTGCGGAAGGTTCCCGCGTTGCGGCAGTTGTTCGACGGCGGCGGGGTGTTCGGTGAGCTGATGCCGGAGGTGGCGCCGGCCGCGGACGAGCTTGTGCTGGTCAAGCAGTACGCGAGCGCGTTCTTCGGCACCACGCTCGCTTCGACCCTGCAAGCGCAAGGCGTCGACACCCTCGTGATCGCCGGCGTCAGCACGAGCGGCTGCGTCCGTGCGAGCGCGGTCGACGCGATCCAGCACGGCTTCGTGCCGCTCGTGGTCCGGGACGCGGTCGGCGACCGCGGGCCCGGTCCGCACGAGGCGAACCTGTTCGACCTGCAGGCCAAGTACGCCGAGGTGATCGCCGAATCGGTTGCCCTCGGCTACCTCTCGGAGGATCGATGACCACGGTGGAGATCGTCGAGATGGCCCCCCGCGACGGCCTTCAGAACGAGACCGCCGTCCTGACCACCGAGGCCAAGGTCGAGCTGGTCGAACGCGCCGTCCGCGCCGGCACCCGCCGGATCGAGGTCACCAGCTTCGTCAACCCGCGCCGCGTCCCGCAGCTGGCCGACGCCGACGACCTGATGACCGCCCTCCCCAGGTATGACGGCGTGCGGTACGCCGGCCTGGTGATGAACCAGCGTGGTCTCGACCGCGCGCTGGCCGGCGGCGTCGACGAGATCGACGTGGTCGTGGTCGCCACCGACACCTTCTGTCAACGGAACCAGGGAACGACGACCGCGGAGGCCTGCACCATCGCCGCGCAGCTCGTCGCCGAGGCGAGGGCGGCCGGTGTCTTCACCACGATCACGATCGGCGCGTCCTTCGGCTGCCCGTTCGAAGGCGAGGTCCCGATCGACCGGCTCCGCGAGGTGCTCCAGCAGGTCGTTGCCGCAGGCCCCGATGAGCTGGCCCTCGCCGACACGATCGGCGTCGCCGTACCGACCGACATCACCGAGCGGGCGGCGCTGGCCGGCTCGGTGGCCGGCCCGGATCTCCCGCTCCGGCTACACCTGCATGACACCCGCAACACGGCCGCGGCCAACGCGGTGGCCGCGCTCGATGCCGGCATCACGACGCTGGATGCCAGTATTGGCGGTGCCGGTGGCTGCCCGTTCGCGCCGGCGGCCACCGGCAACCTCGCGACCGAGGACGTGCTCTACCTGCTGCAGCGGATGGGCCGGACCACGTCGGTCGATCTGGCCGAGACCATCACCTCGGCCGCCTGGCTGGAGAAGCAGCTCGGAAAGACGCTGCCCAGTTCGCTGCTGCGCGCCGGGCCGTTCCCGTGAGGCCTGGTCAGTCCCGGCCGAGGATGCCCTGCTCGTAGCCCTTGGCCACCGCGGCCGCGCGGTCGGTCACCCCGAGCTTGGTGAACAGGTGACTGAGGTGGGTCTTCACCGTGGCCTCGCTGATGAAGAGCTCGCGGGCGATCTCGCGGTTGGAGGTGCCCTTGGCAACCAACGCGAGGATCTCCCGCTCCCGGGCGGCCAGCGGGCTCGGCGCCGGCGTACGAACGGCGGAGACCAACCGGGAGGCGACGGCGGGGGAGAGCACAGTACGCCCGGCTGCCGCTTCCCGCACTCCGGTGAACAGCTCGTCCTGCGGCGCGTCCTTCAACAGGTAGCCGGTCGCGCCGGCCTCGATCGCCGGCAGGGTGTCGGTGTCGGTGTCCCAGGTGGTGAGGACCAGGACCTTCGCCCGGGTGCCGCGGCGGGTCAGCTCGGTGATGGCCTCGAGCCCGCCGCCTCCGGGCATCCGCAGATCCATCAGGATCACGTCCGGGTCGAGCTCGGCGGCGAGTGCGACCGCCTCCACGCCGTTGGACGCCTCGGCGAGAACCGTGAAGCCCTCCGCGGCCTCGAACATGCCGCGCAGGCCGTTGCGGACCACCGGGTGATCGTCGACGAGGAGGAGCGAGATCTCAGCCATGGAGCACCAACGGTACGCGAGCCGACACCGCCGTCCCGGAGTCCGGCTCGGACTCGACGGTGAGTGATCCGGCGATGCGTTCGGCGCGGGCGCGCATACCGTCCAGGCCGAAGCCGCCGGTGCCCGACCGTTGGGGCAGTGTCATCGGGTCGAAGCCCTTCCCGTCGTCGCGGATGTCCAAGGTGACCTCGTCGTCCAGAAAGCTGAGCGTGACCCCGACGCGCGCGGCGGAGGCGTGTTTCGCCACGTTCGCCAGGGCCTCCTGGGTGATGCGCAGAATGGTTGCCGACACCTCCCCATGCAGGTGCTGCGAGGTCCCGGTGAGCGTGAAGTCGGACCGTACGCCGGTCCGCTCGGCCCACTGGTCGACCGTCTTCTGCAGCGCCTCGGGAAGTCCGTCGTACGACAGGCCCACCGGGGCGAGGTTCTGCACCGAGCGGCGGGCCTCGCCCAGGCTGTGCCGGGCCAGGTCGGTGGCGCGGCTGACGTGCTCCCGGGCGACCGCCGGGTCCGGCGTACTCGCGACGACCTGGAGCTGGGCGATGATGCCGGTCAGTCCCTGCGCGATGGTGTCGTGGATCTCCGCGGCCAGCCGCCGGCGCTCGTCGGCGATCCCCGCCTCGCGCGCCTGGACCAGGAGCTGGGCCTGCAGGGCCGCGTTCTCGTCGTGGGCCTGCTGGAGCTCGGCGATGGTGGCCGCCCGGTCCCGGGACCGCTGTTCCTCCTGCTCGCTGAAGTGGGTGACGAGCGTCAGCAGCACGTTGTTGGCCACCAGCAGGACCGCGAACACGATCCATCGCGTCCAGCCGTCGACCGGTATTCCGCTGGTCTGCGCTCCCGCCACCGGGATGGAACAGGCGAACAAGGCGACGCGCCGGCCGCGCCGGCCGGGGATCAGCTCCTCGGCATCGAAGTAGCCCGCTACGGCGTAGAAGGCGAAGAACGGGTTCACCAGGGTGAGCACGAAGCCGATCGCGTACCGGATGACGTAGTACACGACCGAGAGCCGGCTCGGGCCGCGATCGGTGCGGTCGCCCCACCAGAGCTGGAGGACGAGAGCCGCGACCACCAGTGCTGCGCCGGTGACCTGTTCGGCCGTGGTCGGCATGATCAGCTCGACCGTCGCGGCCGACAGGAGGGTGGCGATGACGAGGAGTCCGTAGGGCTGCCACCGACGGAAGGCCCGCTGCCGCCGATCGATGTCCTCGTCCGCCGTCGTCACCCACCCAGTCTGCATGGTCCTACTCCCAGCGGAACCAGCGACCGGCGGCGGCCGACAGCACGATCGCCCAGGCGGCGAGTACGCCGAGGTGGGACCACGACGGCCAATCGCCGGCGAACGCCTCGTCGAGAGCGCCGGCGGCGGCCCCGAACGGTGTGAGTACGACGATGTGCGCCATCACGTCAGGCATCGCCTTGACCGGCAGCCACAAGCCCGCGCAGAACATGCTCGGGAAGAAGATCCCCGTACCGAGCGCCTGCGCCATCTTCGCCGTCCGGGCCAGCGCGGAGACCAGAGCGCCCAGGGAGAGCGAGGCAGCGGCGGTGAGCAACAGCGCCAGCGCGTAGCCGAAGGCCTGGCGCGGCAACGCCACGCCGAACGCGAGCCGGCCGACCGTCAGGCAGATCAGCACCGAGGCCAGGGCCGCGGCGCCGTTCAGTCCGATCTGCGCCGACAGCAGCGCGGACGGGCGGACGGGAGTCGCCGACATCCGGCGCAGGATGCCGCGCTCGCGGTAGCCGGTGATGACGGGCGGCATCGTCTGCAGGCCGATCATGACCAGGGCGATCAGCACGAGGATCGGCACGTACAGATCGACCAGCCGGACCCCGCCGAGCCCGGCGTCGACCTTCTTGAACGACGGGATGCTGCCCAGGATCACCAGGAGCAGCGGCGGGAAGACCAGCACCCAGAAGAGACTGCCGGGCTCACGCCGGAACAGTCGCGCCTCGGCGCGCAGAACGGCGAAGTAGGGGCTGGTGGACCGCGCGGGTGCGGTCTGTACGGCGGTGCTCATCAGTGCGCTCCGGTGAGGCCGAGGAAGGCGTCGTCGAGGGTGGCGTCGGTGACGCGGAGTTGGTGGGCGGTGATGCGGTGCCTGGCGAGGAGCGAGAGCACCGCGGTGACGGTGTCGTCGGTGCCGGCGAGGGTGATCCGGCCGTCCTTGTGTTCGACGGACGCGAGCGCCGGCAGTGCGGCCAGCTCCTCGTCGTCGAGCGGCGCCGACGGGGTGAACGAGATGACGGTGGATCCCGCCGTACGGCTGATCAGTCCGCGGGGTGTGTCGAGCGCGGTGATGCGGCCCTGGTCGATCAGGGCGATCCGGTCGCACAGCCGCTGCGCCTCTTCCATGAAGTGCGTGACCAGGAGGACCGTGACGCCGCGGGCGCGGACGTCCTCGACGACCTCCCAGGTGTCGCGGCGGGCGCGCGGGTCGAGTCCGGTGGTCAGCTCGTCGAGGACGACGACCCGGGGGTTGCCGACCAGCGCGAGCGCGATGAACAGGCGCTGCTTCTGGCCGCCGCTCAGCACCCCGAAGCGGG
The DNA here is from genome assembly GCF_055586945.1 of Kribbella sp. NPDC048837. Classification (NCBI taxonomy): domain Bacteria; kingdom Bacillati; phylum Actinomycetota; class Actinomycetes; order Propionibacteriales; family Kribbellaceae; genus Kribbella; species Kribbella sp. NPDC048837. The sequence goes on along the minus strand of NZ_JBVJHF010000003.1, from coordinate 906,595 downwards.
TGTTCAGCTGGGCGACGAGGCCGAGGCGTTCGGCCAGCGGCTTCCAGTCGGCCGGGTTCGGGTAGAGGGCGGCGTACAACTCGAGGGCCTCGCGGACCGTGAGCTTGGCCTGCAGCTCGCTCTCCTGGAGCTGGGCGCCGAGGACCTGGGTGACTGCCGCGTGGTCGGCGATCGGGTCGAGGCCCGCGACCCGGACCCGGCCCCCGTCGGGGACCCGCAGGCCCTCGACACACTCGACCGTGGTGGTCTTCCCGGCGCCGTTCGGGCCGAGGATCCCGAAGATCTCGCCCTCCTCGACGGTGAAGGACACACCGTCGACGACGGTCCGGCTGCCGTAGGACTTGCGCAGATTACTGACTTCGACGACAGCCCCGCGGGCCGTCGATGAGGTGCTCGTCGTGGTCATGCCTCGAGCTTCGCGGAGGAGCCATCCGGCTCACATCGCCCATCAAGCTCGACCCGCCATCAGCCATTCGGTTGATGCCGGCAGTACGACGTCCGCGCGAATCAGACCGTCGGCGGGGTGAAGGCCGGCCGGTAGGCGGGCAGCGCGTCCGCCAGTGTGGGGTAGTGGTCGAGCGGGCGGTCGGACCCGGTGGTCCGGATCAGATCGGCCAGCCATTGCCCGGCTCCGGAGGCGCGCAACCAGCCGCCGTGCTGGACGGCCAGGTCATGGGCATCGGCGAGCACGAGCAGGCCGGCCGCCTCCATCGCCGTGACCCGCCGCAGATCGACCACGAGCTTCGAGAGCTTCGTGGTGATCACATGCTGCAGCTCGGTGGCGAATGTGGGTACGGCGGCGACGTCGACCGCACCGGCGACGCGGACGACCGCGCAGTCGCCGACCGCGCTCCAGTTGCAGACGAACGGTTTGCTCACGTCCGACGGGGGACGGGCGGATCCGACCACACGTGGTGCCGGCACCCTGCTGTGCGCGGCACGCCTCACTGATTTCATGCCCGTCCGGTACCCAGCAGCATTCGCCCGCCTACTTCGCGTAGAGGGCTTCGACGTCGGACTCGTGGTTCTTCATCACGATGTGGCGGCGCAGCGAGAGCTTCAGCGACAGCTCGCCGGACTCCTGGGTCCAGTCGATCGGGAGGATCGAGAACTTCTTGATCTCCTCGGCCTTCGACACCGAGCCGTTGGCCTCGTCGACGGCCTTCTGGATCTCGGCGATCAGGTCCGCGTCGGCGGTCAGCGACGCGACGTCGGTGGGCTTCCCGCGCTCGGTGGCCCAGGGCACGATGTTCTCCGGGTCGATCGTGATCAGCGCCGCGATGAACGGCTTGCCGTCGCCGACGACCATGCACTGGCTGACCAGCGGGTGCAGGCGGATCTGGTCCTCGAGCACGGTCGGCGCGACGTTCTTGCCGCCGGCGGTGACCAGGATCTCCTTCTTCCGCCCGGTGATCTTGATGAACCCGTCGACGTCGAACTCACCCAGGTCGCCGGTGTGGAACCAGCCGTCGGAGTCGATCGCGGCCGCGGTGGCCTCGTCGTTCTTCCAGTAGCCCTGCATCACCTGGCCGCCCTTGAAGAGCAGCTCGCCGTCGTCGGCGACGGCGACCGACACTCCGGGCAGCGGCCGGCCGACGGTCCCGACGCGGATGTCGCCGGGCAGGTTCACCGCCACCGCGGCAGTGGTCTCGGTCAGGCCGTAGCCCTCCAGCACCGGTACGCCGATGCCGCGGAAGAAGTGCCCGAGCCGGTCGCCGAGCGGTGCGCCGCCGGAGACGGCGTACTGAACCTTGCCGCCGAGGACGTTGCGGAGCTTGCCGTAGACCAGCCGGTCGAACAGCGCGTGCTTGGCCTTCAGCCCGAACGACGCGCCACCCTTGTCCTGTGCCTGCGAGTAGGCGATCGCGGTGTCCGCGGCGGCGTCGAAGATCTTGCCCTTGCCGTCGGAGTGCGCCTTCTGGCTGGCCGAGTTGAACACCTTCTCGAACACCCGCGGCACGCTCAGGATGAAGGTCGGCTTGAACTCGCCGAGGTCGGCGACCAGGTTCTTCACGTCGGCGCTGTGGCCGACCTTGACCATCTTCATCACGCAGCCGACCTGGATGATCCGCGCGAACACGTGCGCCAGCGGCAGGAAGAGCAGCGTGCTCGCCCCGTTGGTGTCGAAGAGGTCGTCGAGGATCTTCACGGCCGGGTCCAGTTCGGCGATGAAGTTGGAGTGGCTGATCCGGCAGCCCTTCGGGCGTCCCGTCGTCCCCGAGGTGTAGATCAGCGTAGCCAGGTCGTCCGGGCCGACCGCCGTACGGCGCTTGTCGAACTCGGCGTCGGTGACCTCCTGCCCGAGCACGGTCAGCTGCTCGACCGCGCCGGCCTCGATCTGCCAGACCTCCTGCAGTGACGGCGCTTCCGGCCGGGCGGACTCGACCACGGCGCCGTGAGCGGCGTTCTCGACGATCGCGACGACCGCCTCGGAGTCGGTCAGGATCCACTGGACCTGCGAGGGCGACGACGTTTCGTAGATCGGAACGGTGACCGAACCGATGCTCCAGATCGCGTAGTCGATCAGGGTCCACTCGTACCGGGTCGCGCTGAGCAGGGCGACCCGCTCGCCGGGCTTCACGCCGGCCGCGATCAGGCCCTTCGCGACGGCGGTGACCTGCCGGGCGAACTCGGCCGCGGACACGTCGAGCCAGCCGCCCTCGGCCCGCCGGCTGAACACCGCGGTGTCAGGATGGGAGGACGCGTTCGCCCACACGGGGTCGCTCAGGCTCCCGGTGGGTGGCTCGGTCACAGCAGGAACGGTGTACTCACGCATCCGCGTCTCCTCAGTCGGTCACGAATTGTCGACTTCCGGCGCACGCTACAGTCACCTACCCAGAAGTAGCCAGGTTCATGTGACCCAAGGAACAGGTGCCTTCAGCAATGCCCACGCTCGACATCAGTTGCGACGACTTGGTCGTTGCTGATCCAGCCTACGTCGCCGCGCGCCTCGGTTCGGACACCCTCTGGCGCGAGTGGTGGCCGGATCTGACCCTGACCCCGGCCGAGCGGCGCGGCCTGGAGGGCGTGCGCTGGGCCGTCACCGGTAGCGCGATCGGTACGGCGGAGTGGTGGCTGGAGGCGGTCCGCGACGGCGTCGTCGTGCACTGGTACCTGCGGGTCGACCCGGCGAAACCCGTCCGCGGCCGGGCCCTGGCCCGACTCAAGGAGCGGTACGTCGCGTCGTACCGGGAGCACCTGTGGCGGTTCAAGGACGAAGCCGAAGCGGGCCGCGCGGCGGGCGAACGCCGTCCCGGGGCCGATCCCGCGATAGTCTCCGGGGAGGACGCTGGCGCAGCGCCCGGCAGTCCGCGTACGACGAGTCCCACAGCTAAGAGGTGAATAGATGGCGGAACAGACCACCTCGACCATCGTGGTGAACGCGAGCCCCAAAGAGATCATGGCGGTGATCGCGGACTTCGCGGCGTACCCGGAATGGGCCGACTCGATGCGGGAGACCGAGGTGCTGTCCACCGACGAGGCGGGCCGGCCGAAGCAGGTCCGGTTCAAGGTCGACGCGGGCGCGATCTCGGACGAGTACACGCTGGACTACGTCTGGTCCCGCAACGAGGTGACCTGGACGCTGGTGCGGGCCAAGATGGTGAAGGGGATGGACGGCGCCTATGTGTTGCGCGACCTGGGCGCGGAGGGGACCGAGGTGACGTACCGGCTGGCCGTCGACGTGGCGATCCCGATGATCGGGATGCTCAAGCGCAAGGCGGAGAAGGTCATCATCGACACGGCCCTCAAGGGGCTCAAGAAGCGCGTCGAGTCCTGATCCAGAGTGACTCGGGTTCTGCTGTACACGGGTAAGGGCGGCGTCGGCAAGACGACCTCCGCCGCGGGCACCGCCACGCTCGCCGCGCTGCGCGGGCTGCGCACGCTGGTGTTGTCGACCGACGCCGCGCACTCGCTGTCGGACGCGTTCGACTCCGAGGTCGGGCCGGAGCCGACCGAGATCGACGACCTGCTGTTCGTCCAGCAGATCGACGCGCAGCGCAAGTTCGAGCGGTCCTGGGGTGACATCCAGTCGTACCTGCGGTCGGTGCTGCACATGGTCGGGGTGGACCCGATCGAGGCCGAGGAGCTGACCGTGCTGCCGGGCGCGGAGGAGGTGCTCGCGCTGCTCGAGGTGCGCGACCACGTCCGGTCCGGGCGCTGGGACGTGATCGTGGTGGACTGCGCGCCGACCGCGGAGACGCTGCGGCTGCTCGCGTTGCCCGAGGCCCTGAACTGGTACATGGGCCGGATCTTCAACGCCGAGCGCAAGGTGATGCGGACCTTCCGGCCGTTCCTGAGCCGCGGGTCCGGCATCCCGATGCCCGACGACACCGTCTTCGACGCGCTGAGGCGGCTGCAGAGCGACCTCTCCGACATCCGCACGCTGCTGGCCGGCCCGGACGCCTCGGTGCGGCTGGTGCTGACGCCGGAGGCCGTCGTCGTCGCCGAGGCGCGGCGGTCGCTCACGCGCCTGTCGCTGTACGGCTACCGCGTGGACGGCGTGGTCGCGAACCGGGTGTTCCCGGCCGCCGGCGCGGACTCGTGGCGACGGCAGTGGGTCGCCGCACAGCGAGGGATTCTCGAAGAGGTGGCCGACTCGTTCCGGCCGCTGCCGATCTGGGAGTCGCCGTACCGGGTCTGTGAGCCGGTCGGCGTCGAGGAGCTGGCCGCCTTCGCGGTCGAGATGTACGGCGGGGACGACCCGTTCGCCCGCGCCACGGCCGAGACCTCGTTGTGGGTGGACCGGCACATCGACACCGACGGTCGGACCTACACGCTGACGATGCCGTTGCCGCTGGCATCCGCGAGTGAGCTGGAGCTGGCGCGGCACGGTGACGAGCTGATCATCACGGTCGGGTCCTACCGGCGCGTGCTGCCGTTGCCGGCGGCGCTGGCGCGCGGTGTGGTCGCGGGCGCGCGGCTGGACGACGGTCGGCTGCAGGTGCGGTTCGCTCCGCGGGAGGCCGCGCGACCGGTGACCTCCGAGCTGCCGAGCGGCAGTGGGCCGCTGGAGTCCGCGCAGGAGCTGGCCCAGGAGCTCACCGCCGAGTACCACGCGAAGCAGCTAGCCCACGGCGCCGCGATCGGAGAGGGCCGTTGAGCAAGGAGCCGATCGGGTCCGTGGCGGAGGAGGCGGCGAAGCTGTTCGCCGTACTGCAGCAGGCCGCAACCGACCCCAGTGGTACGACGCATGCGGAGCAGCCGCCGGAGGCCCATGAGCACAAGCTCGGGCCGGACTGTGTGTGGTGCCCGGTCTGCCAGCTGATCAACAAGGTCCGGACCACCAGTCCGGAGACGATCGAGCAGCTGTCGACGGCCGCGGCTCATGTGCTCGGCTCGGTGAGATCTCTGCTCGAGGCCGCCGCTGACGCGGCCCGGCAGACGCGGGAGGACGCAGAGTCGCGTTCCCAGGAGACAGCGCAAGAGGAGCCGGTGCGGTCCCGGGTGGACCGGATCGACGTGAGTGAGGACCCCGAACCATGGGACTGACGATCGGCATCGATGTCGGCGGAACGAAGATCGCGGCGGGCCTGGTCGGCCCGGACGGAACGATCGGCGCCCGCGCGGTGCGCGACACCCCGGCGAACTCGGTGGACGACACCGCCGCGGCGATCTGTGACGCGGCGGCCGAGCTGATCGCCGGGCACGACGTGGAGGCGGTCGGGATCGGCGCCGCCGGGTTCGTCTCGTCGGACCGGTCGACCGTGCTGTTCGCGCCGAACCTCGCCTGGCGCGACGAGCCGCTCGGCGCCCGGGTCTCGAAGGTGCTGAAGATCCCCGTGGTCGTGGAGAACGACGCGAACGCGGCCGCCTGGGGCGAGTTCGCCTTCGGCGCCGCGAAGGACGTCGAGGACATGGTCTGCATCACGGTCGGCACCGGCATCGGCGGCGGGGTCGTGAACGACGGCGAGTTGCTGCGCGGTGCGAATGGTGTCGCGGCCGAGCTCGGCCACATGCGCGTCGTACCCGGTGGGCATCAGTGTGGGTGCGGGGCGCGCGGGTGCTGGGAGCAGTACGCGTCGGGGCGGGCGCTGGTGCGCGAAGGGCGCGCGCGGGCCGAGTCCGGCTCGCTGCTCGCCGCGCAGATGCTGAGCGTCTGCGGGATCACCGACCCGGCCGAGCTGACCGGGCCGATGATCACCCAGGCGGCCGCGGCCGGCGACCCGTGCGCGGTCGAGCTGCTGGAGGACCTCGGGCACTGGCTGGGCGAAGGCCTGGCGAGTATCGCGACCCTGTTCGACCCGACCATCATCGTCATCGGCGGCGGGGTGAGCGCGGCGAAGGACCTGCTGATGAAGTCGGCCCAGGTCGCCTTCGAGCGGAATCTGCCGGCCAAGGCCAACCGCCCGCACCCGGCGTTCGGGGTGGCCGAGCTGGGCAACGACGCCGGCCTGATCGGTGCCGCCGACCTGGCCCGCCGCCCGGCCGCGGCCCCGGAGAAAACCCGGTGATCCCGGGGACGCGGGATACTGGACGTAGTCCGGCGGGGGCTGGGGGTACGGCGAGGAGGGTCGTGCAGTGGCTCTGACGCAGGCTTTGACGATCGGGATCGACATCGGCGGGACCAAGGTCGCCGCCGGGGTGGTCGACCCGGAGGCCAACATCCTGGACCGGGTCCGGCGGGACACGCCGACGACGGACCCGAAGGAGACCGAGGACGCGATCGCGGAGATCGTCCACGACCTGGAGTCCCGGCACGACGTGATCGCGGTCGGCATCGGCGCGGCCGGGTTCGTCGACGGGACGCGCTCGTCGGTGCTGTTCGCGCCGCACCTCGCCTGGCGGCACGAGCCGCTGCGGGACGCGGTCGAGCGCCGGCTCGGCCTGCCGGTCGTGGTCGAGAACGACGCCAACGCGGCCGCCTGGTCGGAGTGGCGGTTCGGCGGCGGTCAGGGCGAGAGCCACCTGGTCTGCGTGACGCTCGGGACCGGCATCGGTGGCGCGATCCTGAACGACGGCGCGCTGCAGCGCGGGAAGTTCGGCATCGCGGGGGAGTTCGGGCACATGCAGGTCGTGCCGGGCGGTCACCGCTGCGAGTGCGGCAACCGCGGCTGCTGGGAGCAGTACGCGTCCGGCAACGCGCTGACCCGGGAGGCGCGGGAGCTGGCGCTGTCCGGTTCACCGGTCGCCCACAACCTGCTGCGCGCGGCCGGCGGCGATCCGAGCAAGATCAACGGCCCGATGGTGACCGAGCTGGCCAAGGACGGCGACCCGGTCGCGGTCGAGCTGCTCGAGGACGTCGGCCGCTGGCTCGGGATCGGACTCGCCAACCTGGCCGCCGCGCTCGACCCCGGCACGTTCGTGATCGGCGGCGGTGTGTCCGACGCCGGTGAGCTCCTGCTGGCCCCGGCCCGGGAGGCGTTCAAGCGGACCCTGACCGGTCGCGGCTTCCGTCCGGAGGCGCGGATCGTCCGTGCGGTGCTCGGACCGGAAGCGGGTCTCGTCGGCGCGGCCGACCTGGCCCGCGAAGAGGCCACCTGGCTGCGCCGGGTCCGGGTCAAGACCACTGCGGTCACCGCGAAGACCGCGGCCGCCCGCAGCCGCTCCACCCGCCTCGAGCGAGCCGCCCGCAAGTCCGCCGGCCGCCGCACCGGCATGCGCGCTGCCGCTTCCGACGCCGACCTGCACCCCGCCGACGACGCATGAGCGCAGGTCCCACCGGCGACGACTCGAAGCTGGGTCCATCCGGTGGTACGGCGGCGCTCCGGGTGCTGTCGTACAACGTGCATCGCTGGGGCGACGACCGTACGGCGCTCGCCCGGGTGGTGAAGGCGTGCGCGCCGGACGTGATGCTCGTCCAGGAGGCGCCGACCTGGTGGGGGACCCGGCGGAAACGGCGGGCGATGGCGGCGAGCTTCGGCATGCGGTACGTCGCCGGCTCGGCCCGCAACGCGATTCTCGTTGCTGACGGCACCGATCTGACCGAGCCACTGCACTGGCGGATCTGGCGCCCGTTCGTCCGCCGGCGGCTGAACTTCATCGCCACCCAGCTCCCCGGCGGCGCCGTCGGCGGCCACGTCACGCTCGGGACGACCCGGCTCGCCCTCGTCGTCTGCCACCTCGGCCTGCACATCCGCGGCCGTCAGCACGAACTCGAACAGGTCCTGAAGGGCTGCCGCTCCTTCAACCTCCCGTACCTCCTCGCCGGCGACCTCAACGAGGAACCCGACGGACCGGTCTGGAAACGCCTCGCCGAGGAAGGCCTCACCGACCTGGGCGCCGACGCCGGCCCGACCTTCAGCTCCACCAACCCCCACAAGCGCATCGACGGCGCCCACCTCTCGCCCGACCTGACCGGCCGCATCGTCAAGACCCCCGCACGTCAGGAAGACCTGGCCGCCGCCTCCGACCACCTCCCCATGCTGATCGAACTCAGCCCGGACGCCGGAACTCCAGCAACGGCTCAGTAACCGCCTCACGCCACCGCTCGCGATGCCCGCCGGCGTGCAACCGGTAGTAGATCGTCTCGCGCCATACGTCGTCCGCCGGGCCGGAATGCCCGCCGATGTTGTGCGCCAGCAGGTAATGCGCGAACAGCACACTGCCCGCCGAGCCTGTCGCCTGAATCGGCTCCCCGAGCGGGATCTTGGGATACGGCCCAGGATTCATCTCATCGACCCGGGCCAGCGCTTCAGCGCCATGCTCGGCCAGGTAGGCGCCGAGCCGCAGATGCGTACCGGGCCAGACGTACAGATTGCCGCGATCAGGCTCGTCCTGCCCGGTCAGCCAAACCCCCGCCAGCATCGTGAACGTCCCCGGAGTGCCGTCCTCGAGACAAGGCGTCACCCCGTCGACATGCGGCCCACCCGGCCGATGCGGCCACGGCGGAACCGTCGTCGCAACCTGCGCGAAGTCCGGCTCCTGAACGGTGAGATCCACCCGCAGCAACTGATCCGCAAGCCCGGCAATACCGACCGATCGATAGAAGTCGAGCAAGGGATGTCCGGCATCGAACCGTGGCCAGAGGAAATGTGCTCCCACATCTGACGGAGGTTGGCGGTCCAGCATCGTCGCCACGATCCGCCGGCCTGCTGTGAGCTGCTCCTCGGTCAGGACGTTCGGCACAACCAGGTAGCCGTCGGTCCGGAACTGTTCCCGCTGGTCATCGGTCAGCGCTGGCATGCCGCCAGTCCAGCAGCACGTTCACTGGGCGGCAAACGAATTGTCCGGGCGGCGTTCAGCCGAGGAAGCGGTCGATCTGGTCGACGAGGACCGGCCAGGCGGGCTCGTGGTCGGTGATGATGTGGTTGGCGCTGTCGAGGAAGACCAGGCGGCTGCCGGGGATCAGCTTGGCCAGTTCGTGCGCCTGCGACTCGGGCACGCGGATGTCGTCGCGGGAATGCAGGATCAGCGTGGGACAGCGAACCCGCGGCGCGACGGCCGAGACGTCGAGCTGGGCAAACGCGTCGAGGAAGCGGACGACGTTCTCCACCGAGGTCGTGGCGCGCTGCAGTTCGTTGAATGCGTCCCAGGTCTCGCGGGGCGCGTCCGGCAGGAACTGACTGGCGAACACCTGCCGGAAGGTGGCGTCGTCCCGGCGCCAGCTCACCCGTCCCACCGCCAGGTCGAGGGCCGCCTCCTGACGTTCCGCCTCGGAGTGCGCCCGGGCGAGCCGGCCACGGCAGTAGGCCCCGACGAGGACCAGCCGGGTGACGCGCTCCGGGTGGCGTTCGGCGTACGCGATCGCGACCGCGCCGCCCTGGGACACGCCGAGCAGCGGGAACCGGTCGACGCCGGCCGAGTCCACCACGAGTTCGAGGTCCTCGACCCAGGCGTCGATACCGAACTCCGACACGTTCCAGTCGGACAGTCCGCAGCCGCGTTCGTCGTACCGGATCAGGTGGTGGGCGCCGGCCAGCCACTGGATCCAGTGCCGCCAGATCGGGCTGCTCCACTCGTGTTCGAGGTGCGTGAGCCAGTTTGCGGCCTTGACCAGGGGCGCCCCGCCGCCGGCGATCGCGTAGGCGATCCGGACGCCGTCCGGGGAGTCGCAGTAGTGGATCTCCTGCGTGGCGCAGCCGGCCGGTACGGCGGTCTCCCCGAACACGTCGACCGGCGCGACGAAGCGGTACCCGATCCCGTGCACGGTGGCGATCACGTCCTGCCGGTGGCCGTCGTCTCCCACCGCCCGGCGCGCGTCCTTGAGCCGGCTGGTCAGCGCGGAGTCGCTGACGAAACGGTCACCCCAGATCGCGTCGAGCAGTTCGGGTTTCGGTACGACGCGGTCGCGGTTCTCGATCAGGTGGACCAGGACGGCGAACACCTGGCGCTCGACGCGTACCGGAGCGCCGCCCCGCCGGAGCACGAATCCGCGGGGATCGACCTCACAGTCGCGGAAGCGGTACATCGAAGGCCCCTTCTGAGCGAAAGTCTGCCACGCCTTCAGCAGATCTCGGGACTCTCCGCAGATGTTCTTCATGACTCCGCCGCCCCGGGGCTGTCACCGTGATCCCGACGGGATCACGGTCAGGGGGTGGCCGGCCCGCACTTTCCAGGGGGGAATCAGCATGAACAAGGATCGACTGGGCCATGCCGTCGTGATCGGCGGAAGTATGGCGGGCGTCCTGACCGCTCGGGTTCTGAGCGACCACTTCGCTCGGGTGACCGTGATCGAGCGGGACAGGTTGCCCGATGCGCCGGACGTTCGCAAGGGTGTACCGCAGGCGCGCCATCTGCACGCCTTCTGGACCGGCGGCATGGAGGTCGTCGAGCGTCTGCTCCCCGGTGTCGGGAGCGACCTGCTCGCGGCCGGCGCCGTACCGGTCGACCTGCCGACCGACATGGCCTGGCTGACGCCGGCCAATCGGTGGACCCAGCCGTTCCCGGCGACCCAGCATGTCGTCTCCGCCACCCGGGCACTGCTCGAATGGACCGTACGGAGCCATGTCGAAGAGGTCGCCGGTATCAGCTTCCGCACCGAGCACGAGGTCACCGCGCTGAACCTCGGCCCGACGGGTGACGTGTCGGGACTGACCGTGCGCGGCCGCGCCACCGGTACGACGGCCGACCTGGACGCCGACCTCGTCGTCGATGCGAGCGGACGCGGCTCCAAGCTGCCAGATTGGCTCGCGGCACTCGGCTGCGAGACTCCCGAGGAAAGCACCGTCGATTCGTTCCTCGGCTACGCGACAAGGATGTTCGAGATCCCGGCCGGGTTCAGCGCCCGGTGGAAGGCCGTCTACATCCAGAACGCGCCGCCGGTCCAGCCGCGCGGCGGCATCATGTTCCCGATCGAGGGGAACCGCTGGATCCTGACGCTGATCGGCGGCGGTGGGGACTACCCGCCGACCGAGGAGGACGGGTTCCGCGACTTCGCCGCGAGCCTGCGCAGTCCGCTGCTGTCGGAACTTCTCGAGCTCGTCGAACCGGCCTCGCCGATCTGGGGTTACCGGCGGACGGCGAACCGCTGGCGGCACTACGAGAAACTCGCGCTCCCGGGGCGGTTGCTGGTGATCGGCGACAGCCTGTGCGCGTTCAACCCGGCCTACGGTCAGGGGCTGACGGTCGCGGCGAAGGAGGCCGAGGTCCTGGCGGGTGTTCTCGCGGGCTGCCGGGCCGCCGACCTGACCCGCGACCTCGCCGGAGCGCAGGCCGCGATCGCGGCCCGGGCCGAGGGACCGTGGATGCTGTCGACCGGTTCGGACCTGCGGTACCCCACGACGGTCGGTGCTCGCCAGACCCGGAAGGACAGGCTCGTCAACAGGTATCTCGACCGGGTCCTCGCGGCCGTGTCCGACGACGCCACCGTGAGCGCGGCGTTCCTGCGGGTGCTGAACATGGTCGACGAGCCACAGGCCCTGTTCTCACCACGGCTGATGCCGCGTGTCCTCCGACCGCGCCGACGTGCGGCCGGCGCCTCCAACGACTTCGTCGTACCCGATCGACTGCCCAGCCGGTAGGTGCCGGTCAGCTCGACGGGGGACGGTCGTGGACGTAGTCCTCGACGGCGAACAGGTGGGCGGCCATGCGGGCTCGGGCTCGGTCGGGGTCGTGGGCGGTGATGGCGGCGAGGATGGAGCGGTGCTCGGCGTGGGTGGTCTCGTCCGCGCCTTGCTGGCTGATCGAGCGCCACAGGCGGTCGCGCGTGGTGCGGCCGCCGAGGGCCTCGATCAGGGCCGCGAGGACCGGGTTGCCGGAGGCCCCGGCGATGATGCGGTGGAAGGCGATGTCGTTGTCGATCACGGTCTCGTGGTTCGGATCGTCCTTCGCGAGCTCGAGCTCGATCCGGTGCAGGGCCTGGTCCGCGGCGGCGAGCTCCTCCGGGCCGATCAGCCGGGCCGCCAGTGCGGCGGCCTCGGTCTCGAGGACCCGGCGTACGGCGTGCAGGTAGTGCGCACCGGTGTGGTCCTGCAGATCCACCACGAACCCCATCGGTGCCAGCAGCAACGAGGAGTCGAGCGAGGTGACGTAGGTCCCGTCACCTTGCCGGGTCTCCAGCACCCCCATCATCGAGAGAGCGCGAACCCCTTCCCGCAAAGGGTTTCTGGACACACCGAGCGCCTCGGCCAGGTCCTTCTCCACCGGCAGCCGGTCACCCGGCCGGAGTTTGCCCTCGATGATCAGCTGCCGGATTCCCTCCACCACCACATCGGTCTGCGAGGTCATGGGACTGGCTCCGGAACTGCGCGCGACGCCCAGTACGTCCCGGTGCGGAACGTGTACGTCGCCAGCGACTCAGCCTGCATGTCGGCACTGTAACCGGCCGCGGTCGGCAACAGATACGCACCGCTCCACGGTTGCCGGCTAGCTCTTCTTGCGGTTCAGGAAGGCCAGCATCGCTTCCTGGGCCGCGGGGGAGCCGAACAGGCTCGCCGACAGGTCGGCCAGGTCCCTGCCCCGGGCATCGATGTCGGCGAGCAGTTCGCGGTTGAGCAGCTTCTTCGTCTCGCGCAGGCCCTGCGGAACGCCCTCGAGCAGCGACTCCAGGATCGAGCCGACCACGGCGTCCAGTTCGTCGTCGGGGACAGTGATGGTCACCAGCCCGAGCCGGGCAGCCTCGAGCCCGTCGAACCCGTTGCCGGTCAGGAACGTGTACGCCGCTCCGCGGTCGGTCAGCCGGGGGAGCACCGTCAGCGAGATGGTCGCCGCGGCCAGACCGAGCCGGACCTCGGTGAGGGCGAACGTCGAGGCCGCACCGGCGACGCTGATGTCGGCCGCCGCCACGATCCCGATCCCGCCGGCGCGGACCGGACCGGCCACCCGAGCGACCACCGGCTTCGGGTTCGCGACGATCGCCCGCTGGACGTCGACCATCCGCTGAGCGCCGACGCCCATGCCGACCGTGGTCGCCTCGGACAGGTCGGCCCCGGAGCAGAACACCTCCAGCGCGGACCGGATCACGATCACCCGGACGGCGTCGTCCGTACCCGCGCTCTCGAGCTGCTCCAGCAGTTCACCGGTGAGCTGCTGTGAGAGCGCATTCTTGTTGTGCGGCGAGTCCAGCGTGATCGTCGCCACGCCGTCGGCAGTCTCCAGATGCACGAGTTCGGTCATGGCCTCATCCAACACCAACCGATCAGGGTCCGGACGTGACGCGGGTTACTTGGTCTCGGCGTAGGTGGGGGAGAGTTCGCGGGCCAGGTGCTCGATGAAGAGGCCGACGTCGGTGACGATGCCGCGGGCCTGGGAGGAGCCGCGGTCGGCCAGCTTGGTCACCGTCGCCGGGTTGATGTCCACGCAGGTGAGCGGGATCGACGCGGGCAGGATGTTGCCCGTGGCAACCGAGTGCAGCATGGTCGCCGCCATCAGGCAGTAGCCGACGCCGGGCAGCTCGGCGCGCATCGCCCGCTGGCCCTCGAGGACGTCGGTGTAGACGTCGGGCAGCGGCCCGTCGTCGCGCACCGACCCGACCAGGACGAACGTCTTGCCCATCTTCACCAGCGCGTGCATGACACCGGAGGTGAGCACGCCCTGCTCCACGGCGTCGGCGATCGAGCCGGCCTTGCGGATCGTGTTGATCGCGCGGATATGGTGCTCGTGGCCGTGCTCCACGCCGCGGCCGCGGGCCAGGTCGACGCCGAGCGACGTACCGTACAGCGACGACTCGATGTCGTGGGTGGCCAGCGCGTTCCCGGCGAACAGGACGTCGACGAAACCGGCCTCGACCAGTGCGACCATGGCCGGCGCGGCGCCGGTGTGGACGATGCCCGGACCGCCGACCCACAGCACCTTCTGGCCGTTCGCCTTCGCCTCGCGCATGCCGTCCGCGACCTGCTTCACCAGCACCCGCTGCGGCTTCTCGCTGGACACGTCGGACTCCATGAAGCCGAAACCCTCTTCGGTGTTCACCGCGATCGGCGGGATCACCCGCACGCCCTGCGCGCTGGTGATGATCTTCATCCCGGCCCGGACGTCGGACATCGGGATGGTCCGCACGGTCTCGCCCTCGACCAGCAGCCCGCAGTCCATCTCCGGGTTCTGCACGGCGACCCAGTGGCCGCCGAGCCGGACACTGGTCGGCAGGTTCGTGGTGGAGTAGAAGCCGTCCGGGAACACGCCGTCGTGGGAGACCTCGGTGATCTCCGGCGTCCCGGGGTCGACCAGGTTCGCGCCCTTGGTCTGGATCCGCATCAGCAGCCGCTGCAGGGACTCCTCGTCCTCGGCGCCGACCGTCATCCGGACCGTCGACGGGTCGTCCTTGTCGTAGCCGAGGTCGAACTTGTCCAGCGTGTACTCACCGCCGTACCCGCGGATGTCGTCGAGGACCCGGGACAGCAGCCCGGAGTCCATCAGGTGGCCGGTGATCTCGACGGTCTCGGTGACCTGCACGGGTACCTCCCTCGGAAGTCGTCGGATTGTCCGACGATCCGCACTCTAACTCAGACGACCGCTCCATCATCGGGCGTGTCATCTGGTGGCAGCCGGTCCTTCATCCTGATCACCAGGGTGAGGAAGCCGCCGATGAAGCCGACCACCGCGAGCGTGGTGATCCGGCCGGTGCCGAAGTCGAGGATCGCGGCCGCGATCAGCAGCAGTGGGCCGCCGATCAGGCCGAGCCAGGCGACCCGGCTGATCCAGTCCAGCTTCGGGCCGCGCGGCGGCTCGGGCGGGACGTAGTGGTCGTGCGGGTCGTCGGTCTTCTTCGCCGGCTTGTCGTCCTCGTCCTCGTCGTCCGACTTGTCGTCGACGGCCAGCCCGGCGGGTACGTCGATCAGCGGTTCGTACTTCTCGTCGACGTCCTCGCTGGCCGGCCACCGCGGCACCGGCGGCTCGCCGCCGTCGTGCCCGGGCGCGGACGGCGCGTTGAACTGCTCGACCAGCGACGCCCACTCGGCGTCCTCCGTGCTCCGCTCCACGATCGGCCGGGCCCGCTCCACCGCTTCGGCGTCCACGAAGATCTCGGCGTACCCGACCGGTCCGTGGACCGGCTCCTCGGCTTCCTCCGGCGTCCGGGCCTCGCTCTGACTCGCGCAGTACGCCGCGATGCCCGCCTCGGCCAGCGCGGTCAGGACCGGCTCGGCGACGAGTGGATCGATACCACCGAGCGACGTGTAGCCGGCGGCGGTCAGGCCGTTGTCACGCATCGGCCGCGACCCGGCGGATGAACGCGGCCGAATCCGCGAAGATGCGCGGCGCGTCGTTGTCCAGCGTGGCCACGTGATAGCTGTCCTCGAGCATGGTCTCGGTCACGTCGCGCGACGAGATCGAGGCCAGCACGGTCCGCCCAGAGCTCGGTTCCACCACATGATCGACAGTACTGCGGAACATCAGCACCGGCTGTGTCACTTTGGGCAGATCGTCCCGGGTGACCTGCCAGAGCTGCGACAGCGAGTGCAGCGCCCGCAGCGGCATCCGGTCGTACGCCCCCTCCTCGACCCCCGGCTTCTTGATGTCGTTCGAGATGCCCGGGAACGACGGCACCAGCCGGGACAGCACCGGCAGCAGCGCCAGCCGCTTGTCGTCGGTCCGCACCGACGGGTTGATCAGGACCAGACCGGAAACGTTCGCGCCGTGCTGCTCGGCCAGCCGCAGCACCAGGCAGCCGCCCATGGACAGTCCGGCCAGGAACACCTGGTCGTGCTCCTTGCGCAGCCGCTCCAGCTCGTTGTCCAGGACGGCGTACCAGTCCGGCCAGCCGGTCTTGTTCATCTCCTGCCAGGTGGTGCCGTGGCCGGGCAGGCGGGGCACGGCGACGCCGTACCCCTCGGCGGCCAGGTGTTCGCCGAACGGACGCATCGACTTCGGCGAACCGGTGAATCCATGGCTGAGCAGGACACCTACCGCGGCGTTCTCGCCGGTCCCGGGACTGCGGAATTCCTCCGCGTAGCCTTGCACTGCCACGTCGACTCCTCGCAGGTCACGGTCCTCACAGACGGGCCGGGCCACGGTGGGCCCGGACGCACGCCCATCGTCCCATCTGGGCTGCATCCAGTCTGCATCCAGGTGACAACACGGTGAGCAACACCCGCATTCCTGGCGGTGACATTGCCTGAGGGGGAAGCTGGAACGTATCGTCCGCACTGTCGGGCGAGTGACGGAGGTCGAGGCGAATGCTTTATCTGTTCCTCAGACGGTTCCTCGTCGCACCGTTGGTGAAGCTGCTCTTCCGGCCGAAGGTCACCGGGCTGGAGAACATCCCGGCCGACGGCCCGGCGCTGCTGGTCAGCAACCACCTGGCCTTCTGCGACTCGATCTTCCTCCCGGTCGCCGTCCCCCGGCAGATCGTCTTCCCGGCGAAGTCGGAGTACTTCACCGCGCCCGGGCTGAAGGGGAAGCTGGTCGCCACGTTCTTCCGGTCGGTGGGCCAGATCCCGATCGACCGCTCCGGCGGGCGGGCCTCGCTGGCCGCGCTGAACACCGGGCTGGAGATCCTGAAGAAGGGCGAGCTGTTCGGGATCTACCCCGAGGGCACCCGCTCGCCCGACGGCCGGCTCTACAAGGGCAAGACCGGCGTCGCCCGGATGGCGATCGTGGCCGGCGTGCCGGTGATCCCGGTCGCGATGATCGACACCGAGAAGCTGCAGCCGCCCGGCACGCTCTGGCCGCAGTGGCTGATCCGTGAGCCGGGTCGCCGCCTGCCGCGGCTGGTCCGCCCGGGTGTCGCGATCGGCAAGCCGCTGGACTTCTCCCGCTACGAGGGGATGGAGCGCGACCGGTTCGTGCTGCGCTCGGTCACCGACGAGATCATGTACGCGATGATGGAGCTGTCCGGCCAGGAGTACGTCGACATGTACGCCGAGAAGGCCAAGGAGCTGATCAAGGCCGGCGAGTCGGTCGACGCGCACCTCCGACTCGGCGACACCAAGGCCAGCTGACCGCCTTTCGCGCCCGTCCGGGTCAGGATGTCGCCATGGACAGCGACCTGAACGTCCTCGGCGAACCGCTGGAGGAGTGCGGGACCGATCCGGTCACGGGCTTCTACCGGGACGGCTGCTGCACGAGCGGCCCCGAGGACCTCGGCAGTCACACGGTCTGCGCGGTGGTCACCGCGGAGTTCCTCGCCCACCAGGTCTCGGTCGGGAACGACCTGGTCACCCCGCGGCCGGAGCTGAGCTTCCCCGGTCTGAAGCCGGGGGACCGGTGGTGCGTGGTCGCGGTCCGGTGGCTCCAGGCGTACCACGCCGGCGCCGCGGCTCCCGTCGTACTCGCGTCGACCCACGTCCGCTCCCTGGACACGATCCCGCTCGCCGTGCTGCGGGAGCACGCGGTCGACGTACCGCCGGATCCGGGCTCACTGACCTGAGACGCTGACTGTGCGTTGACCCGGCTGGCCTAAAGTTGGGCTCATGCAATTTGCGACGTTGACGACGGGGGAAGTTCCCGGGGTTCCGAGCCTGGACGAATTGCGGGCTCTGAAGCCGCTGCAGCAGCCGGAATGGCCTGATTCGGCCGTGCTGGACCAGGTGATCCAGGAGCTGCGGAAACTGCCGCCGCTGGTGTTCGCCGGTGAGTGCGACGACCTCACCACGAAGATCGGCGCGGTCACCCGCGGCGAGGCGTTCATCCTCCAGGGCGGGGACTGCGCGGAGACGTTCGAGGGCGTGACCGCGGAGAACATCCGGGCCAAGCTGCGGGTGCTGCTGCAGATGGCCGTCGTACTCCAGTACGCCGCGAGCGTGCCGGTCGTGAAGGTCGGCCGGATCGCCGGTCAATACGCGAAGCCGCGGAGCTCGGGTGAGGAGACGCGGGACGGCGTAACGCTGCCGACGTACCGCGGGGACGCCGTCAACGGACTGGAGTTCACCCCCGAGGCGCGGATCCCGGACCCGCAGCGGCTGCGGGGTGTCTACAACGCGGCCGCCGCCACGCTGAACCTGACCCGCGCGTTCACCACCGGTGGGTACGCCGACCTGCACCAGGTGCACGCGTGGAACACAGACTTCGTGAAGTCCTCACCGGTCGGCCGGCGCTACGAGCAGCTGGCGTCCGAGATCGAGCGCGCGCTCTCCTTCATGCGGGCCTGCGGCGCGACCTCGGACGAGTTCAAGACCGTCGACTTCTACGCGTCGCATGAGGCGCTGATCCTCGAGTACGAGCACGCCCTGACCCGGATCGACTCGCGCACCGAGCAGCCGTACGACGTCTCCGGCCACCTGCTCTGGGTGGGGGAGCGGACCCGGCAGCTGGACGGCGCGCACGTCGAGTTCCTGGCGTCGCTGACCAACCCGCTCGGTGTGAAGATCGGTCCGACCACGACCCCGGAGTACATCCGGACCCTGATCGACAAGCTGAACCCGAAGGGGATCGAGGGCCGGCTCACGTTCATCACCCGGATGGGCGCTGGCAAGATCCGGTCGGCGCTCCCGCCGTTGCTCGAGGCCGTCCGGGACCACGGCTCGCCGATCGCGTGGGTGTGCGACCCGATGCACGGGAACACCTACGAGGCCCCGAACGGGTACAAGACCCGCAACTTCGACGACGTGATGGACGAGGTGCAGGGGTTCTTCGACGCGCACGAGCAGGTCGGGACGTGGCCGGGCGGTGTGCACATGGAGCTCACCGGCGACGACGTCACCGAGTGCCTCGGCGGCGGTGAGGAGCTGGTCGCGGAGGATCTCGTGAACCGGTACGAGACCGCCTGCGACCCGCGTCTGAACCGGCACCAGTCGCTGGAGCTGGCCTTCCTGGTCGCCGAGCGGCTGCGCGGCGCGCAAGCATGATCGACCTCCGCTCGGACACCGTGACCCGTCCGTCGGCGGGGATGCTGGCGGCGATGACGTCGGCGCCGCTCGGCGACGACGTGTACGGCGAGGACCCGACGATCAACCGGCTCGAGGAGACGGTCGCCGGCCTGCTCGGGCACGAGGCCGGGCTCTTCACCGTCACCGGCTCATTGGCCAACGTGCTGGGCGTGATGGCCCTGGTCCCGCGCGGCGGCGAGGTCCTGTGCGAGGCGAGCGCCCACATCGTGCGCGCCGAGCTCGGTTCGCACGCCGCCGTCAGCGGGGTCACCACCCGCACGTGGAGCGCTCCCGCCGGCCAGATCGACCTGGAGCAGATCCGCGCACTCATCGCCGCCGATCTCGGGCCGTACTTCGTACAGACCGCGGCCGTCTCGGTCGAGAACACCCACAACTTCGGCGGCGGCGCGATCCAGCAGGCGTACGACGCTCTGGCGGACGAGCTGGACGCCCGCGGCCTTCCGCTCCACCTCGACGGTGCCCGCCTATGGAACGCATCCGTGGCCACTGGCCGCCCCGCCGCGACGTACGCGTCCCGTGCGGCGGCCGCGAGCGTCTGCCTCTCCAAGGGCCTGGGCGCCCCGGTCGGCTCGGTCCTGGTCGGCTCAGCTTCTCTGATCGCCGAGGCTCGTGTCTGGCGCAAGCGGCTAGGCGCCGGCTGGCGTCAGGCCGGCGTACTGGCGGCTGCCGGTCTGTACGCGCTCGAGCACAACGTCGAGCGCCTGGCCGAGGACCACGCCAACGCCCGGCTGATCGCGGAGACTCTGGCCGACGCGGCACCCGGCTCGGTCAAGCCCGACCAGGTCGACACCAACATCGTCGTCGCCGACCTGGCCGCCACGGGCAAGTCCGTGGCCGAGGTGGTGGAGGCGGCGCGCGGTGCAGGCGTCCTGGTCGGCGGTGTCGGCGCTACCCAGCTCCGCGTCGTGACACATCTCGACGCGTCGACATCGGATTGCCGCAAAGCCGCGGAAGCCCTCGCCCGCTTGATCAGCTGAGCCCCGAGATAGGGTGCAGGTGTCGGGTTCGCAGCGTTCGGGGAGAGCCGTGCGAGAGATCGTCGTGTTCAGCGGAAGTGCCCACACTGGTTTGGCGGAGCGGATCTGTGCCGATCTCGGCGTACCGCTCTCGCCCGTCGAAGTCCATCGTTTCAGCAACGACTGCCTGCAGGTGCAACTGCAGGAGAACTGCCGGCAACGCGACGTCTACATCGTGCAGCCGCTGGTGCCGCCGACGCAGGAGCACCTGATGGAGCTGCTGCTGATGATCGACGCCGCCCGGGGCGCGTCCGCGCAGCAGATCACCGCGGTGATGCCGCACTACGCGTACGCACGGTCGGACAAGAAGGACGCCTCCCGGATCTCGATCGGTGGCCGCCTGGTCGCGGACCTCCTGGCCACGGCCGGCGTCGACCGCGTCCTCACCATGGCCCTGCACGCACCCCAGGTCCACGGCTTCTTCTCCGTCCCGGTCGATCACCTGACGGCGATCGGCGTACTCGCCGACCACTTCCGCGGCCGCGACCTCAGCGACACCGTCGTGGTCAGCCCGGACCTCGGCAACGCCAAGACCGCAACCCAGTTCGCCCGCCTCCTCGGCCTCCCGGTCGCAGCCGGCAGCAAGCAGCGCATGGCCGACGACCGCGTCGTCATCGACGCCATCGTCGGCGACGTCGCCGGCAAGCGAGCAATCATCCTGGACGACGAGATCGCCACCGGCGGCTCGATCATCGAACTCCTCGACCGGCTGAAAGACCGCGGCTGCACCCAGGCCGCCGTCGCCTGCACCCACGGCCTCTTCGCCGGCCCCGCCGTCGAGCGCCTCCGCTCCCACCCGTCCATCACCGAGGTCATCAGCACCGACACCGTGCCACGGCCGGCCGGCTTCCCGGAGCTCCAGGTCAGCACGGTCGCGGGGTTGTTCGCCGAGGCCATCAAGCGCATCCACGGGGGCGAGTCGGTGAGCAGCCTGTTCGACGGCGTAGACCCGACTCACGCCCCACCCCAACCCAAGCTCCCGTTCTAGGGGTTGTAGCCGACCCACGCGTGCTCCGCAGGCGCTCCGTCGCTCCGCTCCTCCCGCGCCTGCTACGCCCGCTCCCACCCACCCTCCGGCTCAGCGCCGGTGCATCCTTGCCGGCTACCGCCGGCGGCCTGCGGGCTGCCGCCCGCGTGCGACCAATTTGCCAGCGTCCGTGGTCGAGCGGGCTGCGAGAAGTGATGACCGAGGAGGAACGCACACCTTAACCCCACGCCACGGGCTCTGGCCTGATGTCCGTCGCCCGACCCTGTAATCATTGACTTGCGGGCCTCGCCCCCGGGGGCGTTGTCGGCGCCCGTTACGAGGACGCTGTCGCCTCGGCCAACTAGCCGCCAGATGTCGACACCCGCGGCGGGTGTCGGCATCACCGATATGGCGTCGACATTTCTTGCGGCGCACGGTTGCCACGCAGGCCGACACGAACTGGGCACAGTCCCCGGCGGTGGATCTGTTGGTTCAGCCGGCGATGATGGGGACCGGCCGGCCACGCCGCGTCGGCCGAGAAAGGTGTGGGCACTCGGCCCGCCGGGTGTGGAGATGGTGGGGGAGCTGTGAGCAGAACCGAGGAGACCAACGGGCACACCAACGCCAGCTCAACCGGCGCAACCGGTGTGCCCGGGCGAGGCCATGACCTTCCCTTCGAGGTGATTCACCCGGGTCTGCCGGCCCCGCCTGAGTACGGCGACGGCTGCTTCATCTGCCACCGGCTCTTCGGCGAGGAGGTGCGAGGGACTGAGGAAGACGTCGTGCCGAAGTGGATGCTGAAGCGTCTCGGTCTGGGCAACGCAGGAGCCGATCTGCCGAACAATCAGGTCTTCAGATACGGGAAGCGGAAGGTCCCGTGCTGTTTCGATTGCAACCAGCGGATGTCGACCGTCCTCGAGAAGCCCGTCAGCACCGCGTTCGGCACCGGCTGGGAGGCCGTCCGAGGTCTCGACTTCACCATCCTGTTCTTGTGGCTGGCCAAGATCTACTACGGGACCCGGTTCCGCGAGACCGGTCTCCGTGACCAGGTCCGCGATCCAGGCTCACATGCGATGCTGGAACCAGCCGAGCTCAAGGCCTCCACCGAGCACCTCCGCAGATGCCTGCAGCACCGACCGGATCAGCTGTCCTTCGGAGAACAGCCCGCGTCCATCTTCGTCTTCCGTGCCGGCCTGCCCGGCGAGAAGGAGGACCGGTTCGACTACTTCATCCCGAAGACGCCGCCCGCAGATCTGGTCGCCGTCCGGTACAACGACGCATTCGTCATCGGCATCTTTGGCGACAACGGCTACTGGGGACAGCAGTTCGGCGGCACCAGGATCGTGCACCAAGCCCTGGCAACGCTGGTGCTACACCCGGTGCAATGCGACGAGCTCATGCTCTGGTTCGCATCCGAGGTCGGCGGCGC
Organism: Kribbella sp. NPDC048837; assembly: GCF_055586945.1. Classification (NCBI taxonomy): domain Bacteria; kingdom Bacillati; phylum Actinomycetota; class Actinomycetes; order Propionibacteriales; family Kribbellaceae; genus Kribbella; species Kribbella sp. NPDC048837. The sequence continues at coordinate 884,041 of NZ_JBVJHF010000003.1, read as the reverse complement.
ACACACCAGCTCAGGTTGTTACGACCTCATCACGACCAGTCTCGAGGACCAAGCCCTTCGTTCGGTCCTCATCCCTCGATTCAGGGTCGAGCCCTCCGGTGCGCCGCGAGCGGTGCTCAACCTGATGCGAGTTAACTCGCTACTCAAGCGGCTCAACCTCGAAATCAGAGGGGACGACCTCCACGCGATCGCGGCGGCAGAGCGTCCACCGACCACCCTGTTCAACGCGACCTCGCAGGAGTTGGTACAGGCTACGTGCTTCGAACGCACCTGTCGCGAGGTGTTTCGGCTCGCGGGCTGGACCAACCTCGGCTCACGATGCGCACACTGTGGTGCCTGACGCGCCCGGCGCCGCGCGATCCTCGTTGCTCGCCGACAGCGTGCCCAACAATCGCCGTGAAGTCGGCAGGCGGGTAGGCGACCCAGGTCGACGCCGGCGATCAGCAGAAGACTCGTTAGCCCAAAGCGGTTTGGTTGAGCCAATCCTCGATGGGAAGGACAGCGTGGGTGCTGGCCGGGACGTTGCGGTATCCGGATTCGGGATGGCCGAAGTAGGGTCAACACACGATTCGGAAGGGGGACTGTGCGGGCACGCATCGGGCGAGTGGGCGCGAAGCTGTCCGAGCATCCGCTCGCCGCGGAGTTCGATCTGCTGTTGAACGCACCGATCACACCAGAGCAGCTCGCTCAGCAGGACAACAACAAGTACTGGTGGCAGTGCGCCTCGGGTCACAGCTGGGAGGCAAGTCCGAACAACAGGGTGGGGAAGGGCTCTGGTTGCGGAGTGTGCAATGGCAACATCCTGCACGACTTCAACCGCCTGTCACTGAACTGCCCGGACCCGCTCCTGCTCACGCAGTGGGACTACGACAAGAACGCTCCACTCACTCCGGACGACGTGACGGTCCATTGCGGCAAGAAGGTTTGGTGGCGTTGCGCGGTCGCGGACGATCATCGCTGGCCGGCTGCCGTGAACAGGAGGGTCGCCGGGCAAGGATGCCGGTTTTGTGCTGGTCTGGAAGTCTCCTCGACCAACCGGTTGTCGACGATGCGGCCGGACATCGCGGCTCAGTTGGACGAGAAGGCGTCCGGCTTCGCAGCGGACAGCGTCGGCATCGGGAGCACGATGGTCGGGACATGGAACTGCCCGAACGATTCCCGCCACCCGTCTTGGGAAGCCCCTGTCAATCGTCGTACCGGTGGGAACAAGGCAACCGGCAGCGGCTGTTACAGCTGCCGGCTGGGCCAGACTTCCCGGCAGGAACTGCGCCTCAAGGCCGAGCTCGCAACAGTGCTGCCGATCGACGCGGATCGCAAGACTGTCAAGCTCGGACGAGGCCGTCCGGAGAAGATCGACATGGTCGCTGAGGACGTCAGTCGGGGCCTTCGGCTCATCCTCGAGTTTGACGGTGTCTGGTGGCACAGCAAGGCAAAGGCGCGTCGGCAGGATGCCGACAAGGCGCGCCGGCTACGCGACGCGGGCTGGACGGTCGTCCGCATCCGTGAGGTGGGCCTCGAGAAGCTGGACGACACGTACGACGTCATCGTGGAATCTGTGGCAGCCGAGGAAGAGGTCGCCATCGCGGTACTCGACCACCTCGCCCGCCTCAATATCATCGCAGTGGCTGAGGCAGCGCAGTACCAGGTCGGTCAGCTGCCCAAAGCCTCGGCGACAGCTGACGACTGGATTAGCAAGGAACTAGGGCCGAGAGCCCTCTCGGATGATCGCCGCAACCAAGAGACGGCCTGGTCGAGTATGTACGACGCGCTGGTGGGCTTCGAAAAGGAGTCTGGGCACTGCCAAGTGCCGGCCGACCTGCGCGTAGATGGAGTCCACCTGCGTAGGTGGGTAGGCAAGCAGCGCAGTCGATATCGCAGCAATGAGCTGCCGCCGGAACGCGTGGAGCGGTTGCAAGCAATCCCCTCATGGTGCTTCAGGGAAAGATTCTGGACGGGTTTCGACCTCTATGCCAGCTGGCTCGCGGGCTCCACCGACCACGAGCAGAACGCGTCAGCCTGGGCCACCAACGTCCGAATGCGCCGAGCGGCCCTACAAGCTAAAGGACGCGACTACTCTGCCGACAAGTTGCAGGCCCTCGCGGATCTCCCCGGCTGGCACTGGAACCCGCGCGAAGCCGAACTCGATCGCAAGATCTCCGTACTGCGCGACTTCATCGCAGAATCCGGCTGTACGATCGCCGACGTCAAGCAGCGCGACCAGTGGGGCACCGAACCGATCGGCACTTGGATCAACACCTGGCGAACGAAAGCCCATCGCCTCACCCCGAATGCCCGGCGACTCCTCGAAGACCTGCCGGGTTGGACATGGACCAAGCGTGGCGACACTTGGGACACCACCTTCGCAGCCTTACTGGCCTTCGCTGCAACCCACGGGCACGTCACGCCCTCGCTCACCTCCACTGATGAGCACGAACGTGCCCTCGCCCGCTGGAAACGTAACAACAAGAACCGCAGGCGCGGTCACACCGAGCCGCAGACCCAGAACCTCCGCCGGCTCCTCGCCAGGTACGGCGAACGCCTGCCCTAGCCCTGCCCAGCGGAAGCAGCATCTAGCCGCGCTGGGGCGATGCGCCTCCGGAGCTCGATCACCTTGACTTCATCGAGTGCCAGCCACCCGAACTTGATGGCGATCATGAGATAGGCCTCAATCGCGTTCAGGTGGACCAACACCTGCTCGACCTCACCGCCATCCGACAGCTCATCAGCGTGTTTCAGTCGCTGAAGGGCCGTCCTGGCCACGATCAAACCCTCGACGGCGACCTCCTGCAAGGCCGACCGCATTCGTACTGGCGCGCCACCGAACACGAAGCACATGGCCTGGCCGCGCTTGCTTGGCCGCTTGGTGCCGCTGGACACAAAGGTCAGCTCAGTATCGTCTGGCCGGTTCTGCTTGATCCAGGCGAGAACCGTCTGCGCGTCGAACGCCCGACGCAGAAGGCGGTCAATGAATTCGATCAGCGAGTTCGCCGCCTGGGAGACGGGATCGGCCGGGTATGCCAGAGCATCCCGAGCCCCCTGCAGCTTCCGGCTGAGGACGGCACTCAACTCCAGCACCATGTCGCGGACACTTGCCGATTACAGTTCCTGAAGGTCGGCGGTAAGCGTTGCCAGGCTCCGGTCGTCGGAAGCATCGGTTGATGGGTCGAGCTGCCCGATCTCATCATCGAGCTCGGCCAGAATGGCTAGGGTCAACCCGGCGAACGTACTGATCTGAGGCAGCTGCGCCAGCTGCGCCGGACTTAGCGGTGCGACACTGTTATCCAGCGTCAGCGCGAACGGCATCCCGAGCTGAAGCGCCCGGCGGATCGCTCCGACCACGATGGCAACATCTTGGCGCAACGCCAACCTCAAGCGGTCATACTGCTTCTCGTCAAGAACCTGCCGCAACCGTTCGCGCCCAGCCGAAGACCGCAGCTCGTCTATCCAGAGCGGGATCTTGTCGGTGTCGAATGAGGCGATGGCTGCGCCCAGCTGCTCGATGCCGTCATCGGCGCCGGCTGGAAGTCCGAACTCCTCTACGAAGGCGGTGAGTCGATCTGGCCAGGGCCTCTCATCATTCCCATCAGTCAAAACAGCCGCCAGGGTCACCGACAGGTCGACCAGGAGGATGGCGGCGTCGGTCAGTTCGAGAGTGGACCTCAGTGCGGCAGGCAGTTCGGCCAGTTCCCGGGTCAACGCAGAACGGCCCAACGGCTCAGACACCTGCATCCCGACCCCGGACCTCTATCCCGCGCCGTAGTCACCGAGATGCTCACCCGGATACTGCATCCTACGAGACAGTGGTGAGCCACATGTCTCCAGCCGTCCTGCCTTGGAGAACGAGGCGTAGCGGGGCAATGCTTGACCCGGGCGGGAGGCTGACTTTTGGTATGAACACGCCTTGCGTTCAGGAGGAGGAGCGCCACCTCGCAGACTCGCACCGCCCTGGCGACCTGGCTCTGGCGCATCCCTTCGACGACGTCGAGGTAACTCTGGAATCGACGAACCCGTTCACCGCCGACAGGTTCGATATCAATGACCGGCGGGGCGAAGCCCTCGTCCTGCCCCATGGCGTTGATCTCGCGCAGGAGTGTTGCTCATGAGGTCCCCGAAGGCGACACGTGCGGGGGTTTGATCAGCTCAGCGATCGTGGGAGTCGGCGCGCACGCGGGAGGTTCTATTACACGATCCGCGTCAGTGCGGGGTGGTCGATGCGGGCGGTAGACCGCAGAGGCCGGCGGCAGCCGGCAAGGAAAGGTCCGGCGATGTGCCGGGGGTGGGTGGGAGCGGCGCGTAGTGCGGCGACGGAGGAGCCGGGCGTAGCACCGCGTGGGGTACCCGCGTCGCACGATCCGATTGGTTGACCGCCGCGCCAGTACGAGGCGGTTGCTGCGGGCGTAGCCCGCAGAGGCCGGCGGCAGCCGGCCAGGGGAGTGCCGGCGATGAGCCGGAGGGTGGGTGGGAGCGGGCGGAGCGGCCGCGTTGAGGAGCGGAGCGACGAAGGGAGCGGCTGCGTAGCACGCGTGGGAGGATCACTTGTATGGCGGATACGGTGCGGATGGGTGTGGTGGGGGCGGGGAGTATTTCGGTTCGGGGGATTCTTCCGCATTTGGGGCAGGGGGATCTGGCTGGGCGGGTGAAGTTGGCTGCGGTGTGTGATCCTGTGCCGGGGCGGGCGGAGGCGGCGGCGGCGAAGTTCGGGGTTGAGCAGGGGTTTACGGAGTACGAGGAGTTGTTGGCCCGGGGGGATGTTGATGCTGTCACGATCGCTTCGCCGATCGGGTTGCACTACGAGCAGGGGAAGCTGGCGCTGCGGGCCGGCAAGCATGTGCACTTCAACAAGACGATGACGGTGACGGTGGCCGAGGCGACCGAGTTGATCGAGCTTGCGGCGGCCAATGATCTGCGGATCGTTGCCTCGCCGGGGGAGATGTTGCGGCCGCATCATGTGCGGACGCGCGAGTTGATTGCCCACGGCGCCATTGGGACGCTGTCCTGGGTGAGTTGTGGTGCGGCGTTCGGCACGTATCACGAGGACGAGTCGGTGCGTGGTGGGAACGACGTACTGACGAACATCGATCCGTCGTGGTACTTCCGGAAGCCCGGGGGTGGACCGATGTACGACATGACGGTGTACGCGCTGCACTCGGTGACCGGGATCCTCGGTCCGGCCAAGCGCGTGACGGCGATGTCCGGCGTGCGGATTCCCGTGCGTACGAGCGGAGGCGTGGACGTTCGTACGGACGCCGACGACAACACCGTCGTACTGATCGATTTCGGCGACAACCTGTTCTGCGTCGCGACCGGGACCGCGGCCGGGGGGATGCGGGGCGGCTTCAGCGGGACGTACTACGGGACGGCGGGGACGATCGACGGGTTGCTGCTCAACGACGAGCCGTTCGACTTCCCGAATCGCAATCCCGCCGAGCTCTCGCCTCGTGGGCCGGGCAACCAGGCGCTGCTTCCGCATGTGACTGGGGTGCATCGCGAGATCGAGGAGCAGCATGTGTACGAGGACGTCATGCAGCTGGTCGATTGGGTCCGCGAAGGGAAGCCCTCGATCGTCACTGCCGAACACGCGCGGCATGTGATCGACATCATCGAGTCCGCGTACCGGGCCGCCGCGACCGGTCAGACCCAGGACCTCACGACCACCTTCTGACAGAGCGCAGGCGTTATCGTCTGCGCCATGCAATCCGTGTCTCCGCGTGTCCGGGCGCTCGTCGCCGCCGTCGTCTGTGTGCTGATCGCTCTCGGGGCGGCGCTGGCGGTGGACGCGCGGCTTGATCGGCACTGGATCCTGCGCGGGCTGACGCTGTTCGTCGCGCTCTGCTGTGCCGCGTTGTTACTGACCGATCAGAGCCGCGTGTTGCGGCAGGTGATCACCCTGATCGGGCTGTTCATGTTCGGATTCGTCATCCCGGTCACGTCGACCACGTGGGCGACCCCGCCGGAGATCGACTTCGCGCTGGCCGTCGCGACCGATGCGGAGAACGCGGCCACGAAGGACGCCCGCAGTGCTGTCTCGGTCGACGATGTGAAGGCGGCGGTCGCGGCCCGCGGTGGTGCGGTCGGCTCACTGAAGACCGAGCGTACGCCGGAAGTCCGGGGCGCGACCGCCTTCCCGCTGATCGTCCGCGCCGACCCGAAACAGGGCCGGCCCCGAGCCTGCATCTCCTTCCCCCACGGCCTGCAAGCCGAGGTCCGCGCCTGCTGACGCGTACGGAAGAACGGGTAGTGGTGGCTTGATCGGACACCACGTCCGCCGCACTGAGGCGAGCGGTCGGTGTCGTCGGCGGGTACCTCCCGTCCTTCGGTACGGCGCCCCGAGTCCCAGTCGGTGGGCAATCGTTTTCTCATGGACCTGCCCCCGGCTTAAGGTCGCGGGTATGACGCTTGGGAATCTGTCCGGCATCAGCGCGCTCGCCGACGTCGAGTCGCGGTCCATCAGTCCGGAGAATCCGACCGGTGAGCCTGGTCAGGGTGGGCGGCAGACCGAGGGGACGGGTGCGCACGCGGCCCGGGACCTCGGGCAGGGCTGGAAGGTGTCGCCGTCGATCGAGATCGGTCCGGGGGAGACCGCGACGCTCGCGGACATCGCCGGCGCCGGCTGCATCACGCACATCTGGCTCACCACGCACGTCGACAACTGGCGGCGGCTGGTGCTGCGGGCGTTCTGGGACGGCGACGAGGCGCCCGCGGTCGAGACGCCGGTCGGCGACTTCTTCTGCTCCGGCTGGGGCAAGTTCGCCCAGGTGAACTCGCTGCCGGTGGCGGTGAACCCGAACGGCGGCTTCAACAGCTACTGGGAGATGCCTTTCACCGAGCAGGCCAAGCTCACGCTCGAGAACACCCACGACGAGTCCGTGGTTGTCTACTTCCAGGTGGACTACTGGCTGGGCGCCGTGCCGGACAAGTCGGCGTATCTGCATGCGCAGTGGCGCCGGAGCAACCCGTTGCAGGCCAAGACCGTGCACACGCTGCTGGACGGCGTCGAAGGCCCGGGCCACTACGTCGGTACGTACGTCGCCTGGGGTGTCAACAGCTCCGGTTGGTGGGGCGAGGGCGAGGTGAAGTTCTACCTCGACGGTGACGAGGAGTTCCCGACCGTCTGCGGCACCGGGACCGAGGACTATTTCGGCGGCGCGTGGAACTTCGACGTACCTCACTTAGGTGGATACACCGAGTTCAGTACGCCGTACCTGGGCATGCCGCAGGTGATCCGTCCGGACGGGCAGTACGCGAGCCAGCAACGGTTCGGCATGTACCGCTTCCACCTGCCCGACCCGATCCGCTTCAGGGAGAAGCTCCGCGTCGACGTGCAGGCGCTCGGCTGGCGCTCCGGCGGCCGCTACCTCCCGTTGCAGGACGACATCGCGTCGACCGCGTTCTTCTACTCGGCCAGGACCAGTACGACGCGACCGGACGCGCCGACGCACGACGTGATGGAGATCTGCTAACCGGGAGTCGGAAGCGCGTTCTGCAGCGCAGTGCCCGCGAGGACGACCAGGGCCGCGGTCCAGCTCAGCGGCGCCTCGCCGGCCGGCTCCAGATCCCGATTGACCTTCTCGGGCAGGGCTCCGGTGCTGGTGCGGTGCTGGTCGAGCCAGCTCAGCAACGCATCGGCGGTGGCGTGATCGCCGCGGGCCGCCGCGCTCAGCGCGAACAACGCGGTTTGCGGTGTCCAGGAAACGCCGTCCGCACGCCAGTCCTCGCCAGGCGTCACCCCACCGTTGGGCTGCGTGAGTACGGCGAGCGCCCGGTCGATCGCTGTAGATACGACCGGCCGGGCCGGCGCGAACGGCGGACCGAGGATCGTGACGATCGCGTCGGCGCCACCGCCGAGCTGGATCGGCTCGACCCCCGGTTCCACGAAGCTGGTCGCCCGGCCCGGAGTGCGCGGATAGTCCGGCCCGAAGACGCGATCAGTTGCCTGAGACAACTTGTCCAGGGCGGACTGCCACCGGGTGGCCTCGGCCTGCCGATGCTGTTCGGTGGCGATCAGGATCGCGCAGCGGAGGCCGGCCAGCAGCGGGGCTACCGTCCCGAGGGTCACCTGCTTCTCCGGCCGCTCCCAGTAGTCGGAGGACGGACCGGGCAGGCCGTTCGGTCCGAGCTCGGCGACGATCTGGTCGGCAGACTCGCTGACCAGGTCCCAGTACCGGTTGCCGGCCCGGCAGAACCAGGTTGCCCAGAGCACCCATCCGGACCCGTCCAGCTGAGGCTGACGGCCGTCCGCTATGTGCGCGCCGGTCTCGGTGTACCGGGCTTCCCAGCGACCGGTCGGCGGCCGCACGCGGTCGAGGAAGGACAGCACCTTGAGGGCTTCGTCGTACTGACCGATCGAGCAGCGGGCCGCGGCGACGAACGACGCGTCGCGCGGCCAGACGTACCGCCAGGGGCCGTCCCAGCCCGCCAGCGTCGCACCGCTCGGGAGGGTGAGGGCGTCCAGGTCGGCGAGGGCATGGCTGATCAGATCGTCGTACGGCTCGCCACCGCCCAGTGACGAGGCGGTGTGCTGTGCGGAGTGGCCGGGGACGCCGTCCGCGACCAGGCGGGGCTGCGGGTTGCGGACCAGGTTGTTCACCGTACCGGCGGCCAGGAATGCGAGCAGGACGACGATGACGACGGCCGGAAACCACCGGCCCCGCCCCCCACCGTTCTCCCGCATCGCCCCTCCCTGTCCCGCCTATTGTGCGAGGTGTTGCACCTCGGCCTCGAGCTTGCGCCGCGGTGCGAGCTCCACCAGGTACATCGCCGACAGCACCAGTGCGCCACCGACCAGCATCCTCCACGTCACGCTCTCGGACCCGAACAGTACGGCGAACGCGGACGCGAACACCGGTTCCATTGTCATCGCGATCGCCGCCCGCGTCGGATTGAGGTGTGCCTGCGCCCAGGTCTGCACGATCAGCGCGAGCGCGCCGGCGATCAGCGCCATGTAGATGACGCTGGCCCAGTCCGCACCGGAGCCCGGGACCGTGAAGCCGCCAGGCAGCGCTCCGGTCGCGCAGACCAGGGTGATCACGACCATCTGCAGGGACGAGAGACCGAACGCGTTCTGCGGTGTCGACCAGGCGCCGAGACCGATGATGTGCAGCGCGTAGAGACCGGCCGAGGCGAGCGTGAGCAGCTCGCCGGTGCCCATGCTGAGGCCGCGCAGCGACAGTACGCCGAGGCCGACAGTGGCGAGGATCACGGCGACCCAGGCCCAGCGGCCGATCTTGTGGCGCAGGATCACGGCCGCGAGCAGCGGGGTGAAGACGACGTACATGCCGGTGACGAAGCCCGACACGCTGGCCGACGTGTGCCGCAGGCCCTCGGTCTGGACCAGCTGGGCGATGCCGTAGGTGATGCCGAGGGCAACGGCCCGGCCGCGGTCCAGGCGGCTCAGCCGGGAGATCGCCGGCGGGTGGATCAGGATCAGCGCGACCGAGGCGATCAGGAATCGCAACGCCAGGTAGTCGGCGACGTCCATCCTGGTGAGCAGGTCCTTGGTCAGGAAGAACGTCGATCCCCACGCCGCCGCGACCGCGAGCAGGGCGAGTACGGCGATGCGCGGGCGGTTCACGCCCGACATCTCATCAGACGCCCGGCGTAAGCACCAAAACGAGCTACAGGACTGTGATCGTCACCGTGCTGCCCGGCTGGGCCTTCTTGCCGGCGCCCGGGTTCTGTGCGGCGACGATGTTCAGACCAAGGTTGAACGGTGCTTTCTCGACCTTCACGATGAAGCCCGCGTCGGTCAGGATCTTCTGCGCGTCGGCGGTGCTCTTCCGCTTGACGTTCGGCACGTCGACCAGCGGCGGACCCTTCGACACCACCAGCTGGACCTTGTCCTTGGCGAACAACGTGCCGCTGTTGGGCGTCTGGCTGATCACGTCGCCCTCGGGCACCTTCTCGTCGTACGCCTCGGTGCGGCCGACGACGAAGCCGAGTTTGCGCAGGGCTCTGTTCGCGTCCTTGTAGCTCTTGCCGGTCATGTCCGGGACGTTGATCGGCCGCTTGCCCTTGCTGACGGCGAAGTTGACCGAGGTGCCCGGCTTCACGACCGTGTTGAACTTCGGGCTGATCGCGAGCACCCGGCCCTGCGGCACGGTCTCGCTGTACTGCTCGTTGATCTGCCCGGTGATCAGCTTGATCGGCGCGAGCGCCTGCTGGGCGGCGTCCAGGTCCAGACCGACCAGTTGCGGCACCCGGTAGCGCTCCGGGCCCTTGGAGACGGTGAGACCGATCTCACCGTTCTTGCGGATCCGGTCGCCCGGCGCGGGGTCGGTCCTCATCACGTAGCCCTTGGCCACGTCCTCGGAGAAGTCCTGGTTGGCCGGCGTGGTCGTCAGGCCCGACTTCTCCGCCTCGGTGGCCGCGGCGGCGGGAAGCATGTTCACCAGGTCCGGCGTGGTCGTGTAGCGGTGGATGCCGTAGTACCAGGCCGCTGTGCCGATACCGATGGCTGCGGCGAGGATGACGATCAGTGCGATCAGTCCGCGGCCTCTGCGCTGCTGCGGAGGCGCTTTCGCCGGTGTGCCGGTCGGCCGGCCCTTCTCCACCGGTACGACGATCGTGTCGTGCCGCAGGGCGGGTTGCTCGACCAGTTCGGGCACACCGCGCGTGTAGCCGTCGTCGTACCCACTGTCCTGCCGGATCTGCTGGATCGGCACGGTCAGGTCGCCGGTCAGCTCCGGGTCGTCCGGCAGGCCCTCCTCGAGCGCGCTGCGCACCCGGTGCACCTGACGGCTGAACACCCGCGCGTCGGCCGGTCGCAGGTCCCGCTCGCGGGCGGTGGCGCGCTGCACGAGCGCATCGACGTACGGCGGGATGCTCGGCTGCTCCAGCGACGGGGCGGGCACGTCGGCGTGGACGTGGGCGTACGCGACCTGGATCGGGGTGTCACCGGAGTGGGGCTTGTTGCCGGTGAGCATCTCGTACAGCAGGATGCCCGCCGAGTACACGTCCGAGCGGGCGTCCGCGCTACCGTCCGTGACGAGCTCGGGCGCCAGATACGACACCGTGCCCATCAGGAGGCCCTGGGTCGCGGTGTTGCCGGTCGCGCTGACCGCACGGGCCAGACCGAAGTCGGCGACCTTCACCGCGCCCTTGTCGGAGATCAGCACGTTCTCGGGCTTGATGTCGCGGTGGACGATGCCCGCGTCGTGCGCGGCCGAGAGCGCGGACAGGATCGGCGCGAGCAGATCGAGCGCCCGCGCGGGGGAGAGCGGCGCCTGCTCGCGGATCACGTCACGCAGCGTGCGGCCGGGGATGTACTCCATCGCCAGGAACAGGGTGCCATCGTCGTCACCCTGGTCGAACACGGCGACCACGTTCGGGTGCGAGAGGCGGGCGGCGGCCCGGGCCTCGGCCACGAACCGGCGGGCGAAGTGGGCGTCGTCACCGAGCCCGTCGTGCATCACCTTGAGCGCGACGGTGCGGTCCAGCCGCATGTCGAGGGCCTGGTAGACGGTGGCCATGCCGCCCTTGGCGACGCGCGCGCCGACGCGGTAGCGTCCGTCGAGCACTCGCCCGACGAGGCGATCGCTGACCTGCGTGTCCACGTCGTCCGTCACTTGCGGTGAGCCGCCTCTCAAAGCCGTTCTGCTCTGAGAGTGTAGATAACGGCTCAGCGTGACCGTGCCAGGCTCACCGCAGGGGATCCCACCCGCGTTCGAGCTGCGCCTTGATCCGGAGCACGTTCTTCACGTAGAGCTTCGTGTCCGGGTACATGCCGTTCTTCTTCACCCCGCCGAGGCCCTGGTAGTAGCCCGCCACCGCGATGTCCAGTTTGGCCGCCCCGGTCAGCCGGCTCAGCAGCACCACACCGGCCGTGACGTTGTCCTGGGGCTTGAGCAGGTCCAGGTTCCGCCCGACGATGCTCGAGGCGAACCTGCCGGTCGACGGGATCACCTGCATCGCGCCGACCGCGTTGGCGGGGGAGACCACCCGCTGCTTCCAGCCGGACTCCTGCCAGCTCACCGCGAGCGCGAGCTCCGGGTCGACGCCGTACCGCTTGGAGGTGGTGACGATCAGGCTGCGCATCTGGGACCGGGTCGGCAGTTTGCGCTTCTTCAGCGTGGCGCGGTTGCGGTCGGCCTGGGCGACGATGTGGTCGGCGTACGTCCGGCCGGCGAAGGTGTTGTTCTTCTTGGCCGGCTTGGCCTTCGGGCGGATCTTGACCGGCACCTGCAGCGGCTTGCCGGCGTAGATGCGTGAGCTCGCGTGCAGGCCGTTGGCGGCGAGCAGGTTCGCCTGGGAACACTTGAAGCGCTTGGCGATCCTGGAGATGGTGTCGCCGGGCTTTACGACGTACGTGACCCGGCCGAGCTGGGAGCGCTTGGCGGGCTTGGCCGCGCCGGTGGACTTCTTGCCGGGGAGCTTGAGCACCTCGCCGGCGTAGATCGCGTTGCCGTTGCCGGGCAGGTTGTTCAGCGCGACGAGCGTCTTGACGGTGGTGCCGTACCGGTTCGCGATGTGGCTGAGGGTGTCGCCGTTCTTCACCGTGTAGGCGCCGAAACCGGGCGAGCCGGCCGTGATCACCGCCGCGGTCAGCACCGGCACCGCGATCCCGGTCACTATTCGTACGACGTTACGCATCGCATCCATCTCCCCGTGTGAACGTCACTTGACCGTAAGTGCTGATACTGATGTGACAACAGGGGTGGATGGGGTGCTTGTTACGCCTGTAACTCAATGTTTACAATTCAAGGCTGAACTACATGGTTGTGGTTCACAAGCTGCCGTTGCTCACGGCAACCGGCCGCGCTCAGTGACCGGACTGGCCGAACCTGCTGCCCAGGAAGGGTTTCCCCAGGTCCGGCAGGGCGCCGGTACGCACGGTCTCGGCCAGGATCTGCGCGGTGATCGGGGTCAGCAGCACCCCGTTGCGGTAGTGCCCTGTTGCCCACAGCAACCGATCCAGACCGGACGGCCCGAGGATCGGTGCGTTGTCCGGAGTGGCCGGCCGGAGACCCGCGATTGTCTCCACGAGCTCGAGCTCGTCCATGATCGGCAGCACGGTCCGCGCGTCGCGCAACAACGCGAACACCCCACCGGCGAGCACTCGAGTGTCGTAGCCGAGCTCGCTGGTGGTGGCACCGACGACCAGTTCGCCACCCGGCCGCGGAACGAGGTAGACCGAGAAGCCTCGGGCGGTCGCACGGACTGTGTGCCGCAGCGCGGGGCGGTACGCCTCAGGCACGCGCAGCCGCAGCACCTCACCCTTCACCGGTCGCACCGGTGGCCGCAGTTCGTCGGGAACACCTTCCAACTGCGACGACCACGGGCCGGCGGCACCGATCACGTGACCGGCGTGCACGGTGTCCCCGTTGTCGAGCAGTACGCCGACAGCCGTCGTACCGGAGGTGATCACGCGAGCCACGCGCCGGCGGATGAGCTGGACACCCGAGACGTCGACAGCCCGGAGGAGTGCGGCGACTGCTTGCCGGTTGTCGACGGAGTGGTCGTTCGGGACCCAGACGCCACCGGAGACACCCGTGGCGAGCAAGGGCTCACGTCGACGGGCGTCGCGACCGGACAGCTCCTCGACCTCGAGTCCGAGTCGCCGCTGGTAGTCGGCGAGCCGGCGGAGGGCAGCTGCGTCGTCGACGTCGTACGCGACCGAGAGGGTGCCGGTCTGGTGGAGGCCTGCCGACAGTCCGGTCAGCTCTTCCAGCTCTGCGGCGAAAGCCGGCCAGGCGTTGACTCCGGCCAGGTTGAGGGCCAGCAGGTCGTCCTCGCCGTACTCCACCTCGGTCACCGGGGCGAGCATGCCGGCGGCGACGTTGGAGGTCTGAGCGCCGGGCGTCGGGTCACATACCGTCACCTGGATACCGTCTGCAGCCAGGCGCCAGGCGGTCGCCAGACCGATCAGCCCGGCGCCGACCACCACCACATCGGACGTGTGCTCAGGCATGCCGTAAGCCTACTTCTGGCAGGACATGGCAGGCTTTGGGGTGTGACTGACTACACCGACCAGCTGGCCGACGCACGCCTGTACCTGTGCACGGATGCGCGTGAGAAGCAGGGCGACCTCGAACAGTTCCTGGACGCCGCACTGGCCGGTGGCGTGGACATCGTGCAGCTCCGGCAGAAGGACCTGGAGGCTGCGGACGAGCTGGCCGCGCTGGAGGTGTTCGCGGACGCCTGCAAGCGGCACGGCAAGCTGCTGGCGGTCAACGACCGGGCGGACATCGCCTTCGCCGTGGGTGCCGACGTACTGCATCTCGGTCAGCGCGACCTGCCCGTGTCTGCGGCGCGGGCCATCACCGGTCCGGGACCGGTCATCGGCCGGTCCACGCACACGTTCAGCCAGGTGAACGCCGCGGTGGCCGAGCAGGGCTCCGACTACTTCTGCGTCGGCCCGACCTGGGAGACCCCGACGAAGCCCGGTCGCCAGGCGGCCGGCCTGGAGCTCGTCTCGTACGCCGCGAGCCGCCCGCAGGCGAAACCGTGGTTCGCGATCGGCGGCATCGATCTCGGCCGGCTGGACCAGGTCCTCGAGGCCGGCGCCACCAGGGTGGTCGTCGTCCGAGCCATCACGGACGCGGACGACCCGGCCGCGGCGGCCGCGGAGTTCAGCCGGCGATTGCGGGAGGCCGGGTGATCAACAACCCGAAGACCGCGCGGATCGTCGCGATCGTGGTGATCGCCATGCTGGTGATCACGCTGGCGGCGTCGTTGTTCGGGTGCGCCGCGGCCAAGCCGTCGGCGTCCGACAGCATCGATCCGGAGAGTGGTCTGACGGTCGTCGCGGTCGCGGACCTGCCGAAGGAGGCCCAGGACACGCTGAAGCTGGTCGACCAGGGCGGACCGTACCCGTACAGCCGGGACGGCGTGGTGTTCGGCAACCTCGAGAAGCTCCTGCCGAAGCATGACCGCGGTTACTACCACGAGTACACGGTGAAGACGCCTGGTGAGAAGGATCGTGGTGCCCGCCGGATCGTGACCGGCAATGCTGGTGAGCGTTACTACACCGACGATCACTACAAGTCCTTCCGCCGCATCGCGGAAGACGGGGGCACTTCATGACCGACCTGCGCACGCTGCTGACCGACGGGCTGCGACCGGGCGTCTACCGCTGGCAGACCGACCGGACGCCGGACGAGGTACGCCTTGACGTCGTGGCGGCAGGTTGGGACTTCGTACTGCTCGACACCAGCACGATCCACGACAAGACCGGGTTCCTCGACCTCTGTGCGACCGCCTTCGATCTGCCGCGGTGGTTCGGCCGGAACTGGGACGCTCTGGCCGACTCACTGAGTGACCGGTCCACCGGTGAGCCGGAGATCGTCCTGTGGGCCGGTCTGGCGCATCTCCTCGCGCATGACCACGACACGGTCGACGTGGCCCTGCAAGTCTTCACGGAGGACATCACGAACTCCGGTCAGCTCCGCGTGCTCATCGTTCAACCGAAGGACGCCACGTCACCGGATCTCCTCAGCTCACTGCCCGTTCTGTAGCCGGCCGGCCAGGGCGTCCAGATCCGGCACGAACCAGAGGTTCCGCCCGCGGTTGCTCTCCCGGACCCAGTCCGCGAGGGACGTGCTGGTCGCGACCCGGTCCGCGATGTCGCCGACCACGGCCAGCCGCATCCGGTAGTCGACGAACTTCTGCGCGATCGCGCCGGCCCGGCCACTGCGCAGTTCGAAGAACTCGTCGCCCAGCTTCTCGGCGCGCAGGGCGACCCACTCCGCCCGGTGCTCGTAGTGCGCTGTCGCGATGAGCTGCACGACGTCGTCCACCGGGGCGTCGCTCACGTACACCCGCACCCCGCTCAACTCCTCAACCATGCCGCTAAAATACCTCAAAGGTCCCTATCGAGCGATTTATAGGGAATTCTAAGGAAGCTGCCGTAGTCTGAGGGGCATGCCCCAGGAGCTGTACTCGGTCGAGCAGGTGGCGAACCGGCTCGGTCTGCACGTCCGGACGATCCGGAACTACGTGCGCGACGGCCGCCTCAAGGCCGTCCGGATCGGGAAGCAGTACCGGATCGCGCGTGAGGACCTGGAGGAGTTCACCGGCACCACCGCGGCCGCGCTCGAGGTGGACGAGTCGACGCGACACGTGGAGGCGTCGAGCATCGTGCACATCGACGCGATCGACCGGGCCGGCGCCGACCGGGTCAGCACCCACGTGATCGGATCCCTCAATCAGAGCGGGATCGGCCGGCTCCGGGTCGAGACCGTGTACGACGAGGACCGCGCCGTGCTCAAGGTCATCATCCTCGGCGACCTGGCCCCGACCGCCGAGCTCCTCCGCCTGATCGACATGATGACGGCGCCCTAGAGCTGCCTCGACGTCGCGGCGATCGCCAGGTCCGCCAGAGCTTTACGGGCGGTGTCGTCGGCCAGGGGAGCGCGGTCGAGGGCGTCGAGCGCGTCCTCGGTGCGTTCGGTGATCAGGTCCTCGCAGGCCTGCACCGCGCGGGAGTCCTGGAGGATCTCGCGCAGCAGCTGGATCTCGTCGTCGTCCAGATCGGGCCGGCCGAACAACCGGTCGAACTCGGCCAGCTGGACCTCCGACGCGTGATCGACCGCGTACGCGACCAGCACCGTCCGCTTGCCCTCCCGCAGATCGTCGCCGGCCGGCTTCCCGGTCAGTGCCGGATCGCCGAACACCCCGAGCAGATCGTCGCGCAGCTGGAACGCCTCACCCACCGGCAGTCCGTACGCCGACAGCGACTCGACGAGCCGTTGGTCCGCGCCGGCCAGGGCCGCGCCGATGTGCAGCGGGCGCTCGACCGTGTACGTCGCCGCCTTGTACCGCAGGACGCGCAGCGCCAGGTCCATCTCCGACTCACCACTCGCCTGGGCGACCAGATCGAGGTACTGCCCGGCCGTCA
Organism: Kribbella sp. NPDC048837; assembly: GCF_055586945.1. Taxonomy (NCBI): domain Bacteria; kingdom Bacillati; phylum Actinomycetota; class Actinomycetes; order Propionibacteriales; family Kribbellaceae; genus Kribbella; species Kribbella sp. NPDC048837. The sequence continues at coordinate 867,207 of NZ_JBVJHF010000003.1, read as the reverse complement.
CCTCGACCCGGACCGCGTCGAAGAACCGCGACGCCCGGGCCAGCGCGGCCGCGTCGAAGCCCGAGGTGTGCAAGAGCTCGTCCGCCCAGATCAGGCAGAGGTCGCCCAGCAGGATGGCCGCACCGACCCCGAAGCTGACCGGGTCGCCCCCGCGGCCGGACGCCTCCGAGCGGGCCCGCTGCAGCGCCTCGAACCGGCGATGAGCGGCCGGCGCGCCCCGGCGTACGTCGGAGGAGTCCATCACGTCGTCGTGCACCAGCGCGCTGACGTGCAGCATCTCCAGGCTGGCCGCGGCCTTCAGGATCGGCTGCGCCGGATCGCCGCCGGCGGCCCGGAAACCCCAGTAACAGAAGGACGGCCGCAGTCGCTTGCCGCCGCTGGTCGCGTCCCGCGCGGCCTGCACCTGTTCGGTCAGCTCCGGCCCGATCGCGGCCAGCCGCTGCTCCTGGAGGTCGAGGAAACCGGTCAGCGCGCGCTGGACCTCGGCCGGGATGTCCACATCGGCATACACGTCTCGGAGCGTAGTCGGTACGCGCGCAGCGGTGGACACCGCGGGTAACCTGTCGCCATGGCGAACGGACTTCCCTCGACGCTTCCCGGCAACACGCCGACGATCCGCGAGCTGCTGGCGGACGGTCGCCGTTCGTTCTCGTTCGAGTTCTTCCCACCGAAGACGCCGGAGGCCGAGGAGGTGCTCTGGCGCTCGATCCGGGAGATCGAGCAGCTGCACCCGACCTTCGTCTCGATCACGTACGGCGCCGGCGGGACGACCCGGGACGGCACCATCCGGGTCACCGAGCGGGTCGCGCAGGACACGTCGCTCACGCCGCTCGGCCACCTGACCTGCGTCGCCCACTCGCGCGACGAGCTGCGATCGGTGATCGGTGCCTACGCGGGGTCCGGCGTACGCAACATGCTGGCGCTGCGCGGCGACCCGCCGGGCGGCCCGAACCAGCCGTGGGTCGCGCACCCAGAGGGGCTGAACCACGCGATCGAGCTGGTCGAGCTGATCCGGTCGCTCGGCGACTTCTGCGTCGGGGTGGCGGCGTTCCCGGACAAACACCCGGAGGCGGACTCGCTGGAGGCGGACGCGCAGGTGCTCGCGGCGAAGGCCGCGGCCGGCGCCGACTACGCGATCACCCAGATGTTCTTCGGTGCCGACGACTACTTCCGGCTGGTCGACCGGGCCGCCACGCTGGGCTGCGAGATGCCGGTGCTGCCCGGCATCATGCCGGTCACCAACATCAAGCAGATCCAGCGGATGGCCGAGCTGACCGGGATGGCCCTGCCGACCGCGGTCACCGAACGCCTGCTCGCGGTCGAGGACGAGCCGGCCGCCGTCCGCGAGGTCGGGATCGAGATCGCCACCGAGCTGTGTGAGGCGCTGCTGGCCGGGGGAGCCCCGGGCATCCACTTCATCACCTTGAACCGATCGACCGCGACCCGTCAGGTCTTCTTGAACCTGCGGTCGTCCGTCGTATCCTGAGCCATGGCTGACCCGTCGGACCTGCTCATCGATCGAACGCTCGTTCTGCTCCGGCACGCGAAGTCGGTTCCGCCCGAGACGATGCCGGACCTGGAGCGCCCGCTGTCCGACCGCGGCCGCGCCGACGCGCAGGCGGCCGGCCGCTATCTCGTTGCCCAAGGCATCGAAGCCGACCTGGTCCTGTGCTCGCCGTCCAAGCGCACCCGGGAGACCTGGAAGTGCGCCGGCCAGGGCGGGGCGACCGCGACCGACGTCTGGTACGACCGGCGGATCTACAACGCCGACACCGACGAGCTCCTCGACGTCATCCACGAGGCCCCGGCCGAGGTCCGCACGGTGATCATGGTCGGCCACGGACCGGGCATCCCGTGGCTCGCCGACGAGCTCGCCCTGGACGGCACCAGCCCGGAGCGCACCGAGCTCACCCAGAAGTATCCGACCTCCGGCCTGGCCGTCCTCCACCTCACCTGCCGCTGGGCGGACCTCGGCCCCAACGACGCCGACCTCGTCTCGTACGTCGTACCCCGCGGCTAGTTCTCCGTCGGCACCCCCCACTGGAGGGCCGGCTGCTTCCTTCTCAGGAGGCGCGGGCGGGCAACCACTGGGTGGTGCTGTTGATGGTGATCAGCCGTTGCGTCGCGCGGGTCAGGACCACGTACAACGCGCGGACGCCGCCGAGGGTGTCGGTGACGATGCGGTCGGGCTCGACCACCACGACCGCGTCGTACTCGAGGCCCTTGGAGTCCAGGGGACTGACTGCGACGACGCGGGGGTCGCCGAGCTCGGCCAGGACCGGGTCGACGATCGGGCGCAGCTTCGGGGGCACGATCACGCCGACTGTGCCTTCGACCAGCTGGAGCAGCTCGACCGCGGCGTCACCGGCGGCCTCCGCGACCTTGCCGTCGTCGACGATCCGGTGCTCGGGCTCGACGCCCGTACTGCGGACCGCGTTGGGCAGATCCGCGTCCGGCAGTGTCTGGCGGATCACCTCGCCGGCGAACGCGTAGATCTCAGCCGAGTTCCGGTAGTTGGTGGACAGCCGGAACGCGTGCCGCTGCAGGTGCGACAGCATCGAGTCCATCGCCGCCCGGGCCTCGTCCGGATCGGGCCACGAGCTCTGGGCCGGGTCGCCGACGATCGTCCAGCTCGCCTGCGGGCCGCGCCGCGTCACCATCCGCCACTGCATGGGGGAGAGGTCCTGCGCCTCGTCCACCAGCACGTGTGCGTACTCCTCCGGCTCCTCCGCCTCGCGTGCGGCGGCTGCCCGGGCCCGGCGCTCGGAGGTGGTGAGCACCTCGTTGACGCCGTCGCTCAGGCCTTCCAGCCAGTCGAACTCGTCGTCCTTGGCCTCCGTGATCGGCGGCCGCCCCAGGAACGAACTCAGCTCGTCCAGCAACGCCACGTCGGCAATGGTGAACTCGTCCGTGCTGCGGATCGCCCTGGCGAGTGCGTCGATCTCTCTCGGGGTCAGGTCGTTCCGGGCCCAGCGCTGCAACCGGCGTGGATCACCGAGCCAGCGCAGGACCGCCTCTGGCGTCAGCACCGGCCACCACTGGCTGAAGAATGTCCTGAAGGCAGGCGTGTCGGACACCCGGTCACCGAACGCCTCACGGTCGCCGTAGACCCCGGTCCGCAGGTCTTCCGGGAACCTCTGCCACAGCGCGGCCACCAGGCCCTTGCGGGCTTCGGTACCGGCCCTGTTGCGCGGCGTCCGGCGCAAGGCGTTCCGCCGTACGTTGTCGAGCTGGTTGGCGTCCAGCTCGATGGTGGCGCCACCGATGAACACCCGCAGCGTGGTCGGGGCAGTCGGCACGCGGTCGCGCGCAGCCCGCGACAGTACGCCGCGCATCCGCAGGGAGCCCTTCACTGCGGCCGCCTCGGCTTCGTCGACCGCAGTGGCCTTCACGCCGTCCACCAGCTCGCCTACTGCTCGCAGGGACACCGTGTTCTCGCCAAGGCTCGGCAGCACGCGCTCGATGTAGGCCATGAACGCGGCCGACGGCCCGACGACCAGTACGCCGCCACGCTCGAACCGCCTGCGGTCGCTGTAGAGCAGGTACGCCGCCCGGTGCAGCGCGACCACCGTCTTGCCGGTGCCCGGTCCACCGCCGATGACGGTGACACCACGAGCTGGAGCCCGGATCGCCTCGTCCTGCTCGGCCTGGATGGTGGCGACGATGTCGCGCATCGTGTGACCACGAGCCCGCGACAGGGACGCCATCAGCGCGCCCTCGCCCATCACCGGCAGGTCCTCGGGCGCACGCTCCGGCGCCAGCAGGTCGTCCTCGAGCCCGACGATCCGCGGGCCCTTGTTGCGCAGCACGCGCCGCCGGACGACCTTGAGCCGGTCCGTCGAGGTGGCGCGGTAGAACGGCTCGGCCGCCGGTGCGCGCCAGTCGATCACCAGCGGTTCGTACTCCGCGTCCCGGACACCGATCCGGCCGACGTACAGCTTCTCGAGGTCCTCGGCGGCCTCGGCGGCCGGCTGGTCGTCCCCGTGGTCCGAATCGAGCCGGCCGAAGACCAGGCCCTCGTGCTCGGCGTCCAGCTCGGCGATCCGGCGGGCGGCGGCGAACACCAGAACGTCGCGCTCGTACAGGCCGGTCTGCTCTTCCTCGCGGACCCGGCCGACGTTCTGCGCCTGTGCGCGCTGGTGCCCTTCGACAGCGATCCGTGACGCCGATCGGGCCGCCTCCGCGACCCGGTCGTAGACCCGGTCGACGTGTTGTTGCTCAGCCGCCAGCTCAGCCCGCTCGACGTTCTCATGATCGGCCGGCGTGGGGGTTTGATCCACCGAGGTCCTCTCTACTGCCGGGCACCATCCCGACACGGAACACAGGAACCATCAATCTTAGTGTGCCCGGTTTCCCAACCCCAGCCCGGTCTCAGGCCTTCCCGATGGCGTCGGCGACGATCGCGGCGCCGAGCGTGGTGGCGGGTACGCCGGAACCGGGGTGCGCCCCCGCGCCGACGCAGTACAGGCCCTTGACCGGGGACACGTTGGACGCCCGCCGGCGGGCGGTCCGGTAGCCCTCCCAGGCCACACCGGCCCACCAGGACGGCGACGTCTGCCGCGACACCACCTTGTCCCGGACGTGCAGCCCCCGCGCGACCAGCAGATCCAGTACGTCGTCCGTCGGGTAGCCGTGGACCAGTACGGACCAGGCCTGGTGCCCGGCCGGCGCCTGTCCACCGGTCCGGACGACGACTGTCGGCGTACCGTGCAGGACCGTCTCGAAGGGCAGCGTCGGCACCGGCTCCCGCAGTCCCAGGTGTACGACGTACGCCGCCTGCGCCTGATGTGTCGCGCGGATCTTCTTGCGCACCTTCTTGGCCGCGGGGTCGTCCACCAGGTGCTCGTAGAGCTCACGCGGGTCGATGTCGCTCACGACGATGTCCGCCGGCAGCTCCGTCCCGTCAGCCAGCCGTACGCCGGTCACAGCGCCACCGGCCGTGCTCACGGCGACCACCTCGGCGCCGGTGTGGACGGTGACCTTGCGCTCGCTGGCCCGCTGCACCAGGGCGTCCGCCAGGGCGCCGAACCCGCCGTCGATCGTCCAGCGGCCGAACGTGCGCTCCAGATACGACCACACACCGACGTACCCGGGGGTGAGCTTCGCGTCGGATCCACCTTGCGCCGCGAAGTGCCGCAGTACGGCGCGAGCCCGGTCGTCAACGAGCTCGCGCTGGGCGACCTTCTCCAGCGACTGCCAGGGCTTGAGCGCCCGGACTGTCTTGAGCGGAAGTTTGTCCTGCAGCGGTGGTTCGAGCGACGTCTTCCGGAGGATCTGCCAGGTCTCGCCGTAGCCGTCGACCAGTGCGGTCCACCGCTCGGCAGCGGTCGCGCCGATCAGTTCGGTCCAGGCCTCTTCCTGCGCTCCGCGATCGCTGACCGGCAGGTCGAGCACCGATCCGTCACCGAACATGTGCCGTCGTGGGTCGGTCACCGGCTCCAGCTGGACCAGACTCTCGATCGGGCGACCACTCTTGCGGAACAGGTCACGCAGTGCGGCCGGAAGCGTCGTACTGGCGGCTCCCGCGTCCCAGATGAACCCGTCCGCTTCGACGCGGCCCAGCACGCCGCCGAGGTGCTCGTCCTTCTCGCAGACGGTGACCTGGTGCCCGAGCTTGGCGAGCCGGACTGCACTGGCGAGTCCGGCCAGGCCGGACCCGATCACGATCACGGTGGCCATCAGACGGCACTGCTCCCCGTCGCCGGGTCACGCCGTTTCTCCCGCCACGCCTTGAACCGGAGGTAGCCGCGCCGGATGAAGCGGAACGCGAAGTACACCCCCATCAGACCGAGGAACAGCAGGATGCCGGCGATGATGAGCGCGGCCTCCGGGTGGAACGCGGCCAGCGACACCACGCCGACGACGGTGATGTCCTCGGCCGACGACGCGGCGATGTTGGTGGCCGGCTCGGGGGAGGTGTTGATCGCCAGCCGCAGACTCGACTTCACCGAGTGCGAGAGCAGGGCGACCAGTCCGCCGGTGGTCGCGATGACGGCCTGGTGCAGCGTGGTCGCCTCGCCCGCCAGCATCGCGGCCAGGATCGCGCCGATGGTCGGCCGGATCACCGTCGAGATCGCGTCCCACGCGGAGTCGATGTACGGAATCTTGTCCGCGACGAACTCGAACGCGAAGAGAACACCCGCTGCGATCAGCACCGGTGTCGTGGTCAGTGCGGCCGGTACGTCGTCGGCACCGGCGAAGCGGCCGAGCAGACCGAGAATCAGCACGCAGGCGTAGGCATTGATGCCACTGGCCCAGCCCGTCGTGAACGCCAACGGCAACGCTTCCATCGTCGTGCTCCGTAACCCTCGGTCGCCGTCCCGTGCGCGGCATGGTTTCGTCAGTATCGAACCCTTTGGCATGAGTTTTGGTTAACCGTTGACATCCGGCTCGCCTCGACTCACAGTGACTAGGCTGCCAGTCTTTGTGACCGGCACCCGCCCTTGGGTTCAGGAGAACAACATGCTGCGTCGTCCGAAGATTCTCGCCGCACTGGCTGCGGTAGCGCTGCCCATCACCCTGACCGGCGTGTCGTCAGGAGGTCCGCCCGCCGCCGCGGCGCCCCCGCCGGCACCGGCCGCCGTCGCGGCCACGGCGTACAGCGCGGCCGCCGCGAAGTACGGCGTACCGGAGTCCGTGCTGCTGGCCGTGTCGTACGCGGAGTCCCGCTGGGACGACCACGGTGGCGCGCCGAGTACGTCAGGTGGCTACGGCCCCATGCACCTCACCGCGCTCGGCGCGTCGGAGGTCGCGGACCTGTCCGGCAAGCAGAAGGTCGCCACGGCCGACTCACTGCAGACGCTCGACAAGGCCGCCAAGCTGACCGGTCTCGACGCGTCCGCGCTGCGCACCGACACGACCGCCAACATCAACGGTGGTGCCGCGGTGCTGGCGTCGTACCAGCGGTCCCTCGGTCTGCCCGTCGGCGCCGAGACCTCTCCGGCCGAGTGGTACGGCGCGGTCGCGTCGTACGCCGAGGCCGGGGACAAGGTGGCCGCGGCCGGCTTCGCCGACGACGTCTACTCGATCATGGCCCGCGGTGCCGCCCGGACGACGAACACCGGCCAGCAGGTCGTGATGCCCGCCGTCGCGGTCACGCCGGACAAGGCCCAGGTCAACAAGCTGTCGCTGCCCGCGGGTGTGAAGCCGTCCACCTCCAACGTGGAGTGCCCGCCGTCGCTCGGCTGCGAGTGGCTGCCGGCGCCGTACTCGGAGTTCGGTACGGCCGGTGACTACGGCAACCACGACCTGGCGAACCGGCCGAAGACCGGGAAGATCGACTACATCGTCATCCACGACACCGAGGGCACCTGGCAGGGTGTGCTCAACCTGGTGCAGGACCCGACGTACGTGAGCTGGCAGTACACGATGCGGTCGTCCGACGGCCACACGTGGCAGCACGTGAAGGCGAACGACGTCGCCTGGCACGCCGGCAACTGGTACGTGAACATGCACAGCATCGGCATCGAGCACGAGGGCTTCGCGCCGCAGGGTGCGACCTGGTTCACCGAGTCGCTGTACCGCAACTCGGCCAAGCTGGTGAAGTACCTGGCCGCCAAGAACAACATCCCGCTCGACCGGGCGCACATCATCGGCCACGACCAGGTGCCGGGCACGGTCCCGTCCACGGTGCGCGGCATGCACTGGGACCCGGGACCGTACTGGGACTGGGAGCACTACTTCGACCTGCTGGGCGCGCCGATCTACGGGCACAACGTGTTCCCGGTGAAGGCCGGCTCGATCGTGACCATCAAGCCCGGCTTCGCGGGCAACGTGCAGGTCGTCAGCAACTGCGACGCTCCGGGCACCCAGTGCACGCCGCAGGGCACGAACTTCGTCTACCTGCGTCAGGCGCCGGACGACAACGCTCCGCTGGTCAAGGACGTCGGACTGCACCCGGACGGGAGCGACGGCACCACTGACGTCTCCGACATGGGGTCACGGGCCGCCGCGGGCTCGCAGTACGTCGTGGCGCAGCGCCAAGGGGACTGGGTCGCGGTGTGGTACCTGGGCGCGATGGGCTGGTTCAAGAGCCCGGCGTCGGCCCCGGATGCGTTCGCCAAGCCGGGTCTCGTGGTGAAGCCGAAGGCGGGCAAGACCTCGGTGCCGGTCTACGGGCGTGCCTACCCCGAGCAGGCGGCGTACCCGGCCAACATCCCGTACCAGACGGTCACGCCGCTGCAGTACTCGATCGGCGCGGGCCAGGCTTACCCGGTCGGTGACCTGAACATCGAGACGGACTACTACCGGGCCGTGACGTTCGCGGAGCAGCCCCCGGCCGACCACGTCCAGGTGCTGGGCAAGGACCGGTACTTCCAGATCTGGTTCGGCCACCGGATGGCGTACGTACGCGCCGCCGACGTGGACGTCCAGCCCGCCTTCTAGGCTGGGTGTCGTGATCGACGAGGCCGTCCAGCGACTGCTGGACGGCTTCGTCACATCTCTACGCCGGCTCGCCGCCGTCGAGGCAGTCTGGCTCCACGGCTCACTGGCCTTGGGGGATTACCAGTTGGGGCGCAGCGACCTCGATGTGGTCGCGGTCGTGTCCGCGCCTCCACCGGCAGCGGTCGCCGAGCTGCACCGGCGGCTGATCGCGTCTTCTCCGCTCGCCGCCAAACTCCACTGCTCCTACCTGGTCGCCTCGGAGCTCGCCGATCCCTTGATCCGCCACGCGACCTTCGCGCAGGGCCGGTACTTCGATCGCCCGGTGACGCCGGTGACCCGGCGGGAGCTTGCTTTGAGCAACGTGTCGCTTTACGGGCCGCCACCGTCGTCATTGCTGCCGGCAACCAGTGATGACGAGCTGTTCGCCTTCATCCGGCGGGATCTGCGCGACTTCTGGCTGCCGGTGACGCGGAAGCGGACTCCCTGGTACGCCGACATCTGGGTCGACCTCAGCCTGCTCACGATCGCCCGGGCGCACGTCACGCTCACGACGGGGGAGCTGATCACCAAACGCGCGGCCCTCGACGTGTTGCCGTCGCTGGACGCCCCTGGTGCGGTCGTCTCCGACATCGCTCGGCGGCGGTACGGTCCGCACCGGCGCGTGCTGCCATGGTGGCGGCATCGCCGCGCGGTGCTGACCCGGCAGTTCGTCCGGACGGCGATCCCGTCGGTGCTCAGTTGACGGTGATCGGCGTGCCGTTGGTGAGGTCGAGGAGTTCGGCGTACGTGGTGGGGAAGACCGAGTGCGGGATCCCGGCGGCTGCCCAGATGACGTCGTACTGCTCGAGGGCGGAGTCGACGTACGTCGGGACCTGGCCGGGGTGGCCGACCGGGGCGACGCCGCCGATCGACTGACCGGTGTGCTCCTTGACGAACTCCGGGGTGGCGCGGCGCAGCTTGCCGATACCGAGCTCGGCGGCGACCTTCGCGGTGTCGACCCGGTGCGCGCCGGACGTCAGGATCAGCACCGGGGTGCCGTCGCCGTCGAAGATCAGACTGTTCGCGATCGCGCCGACCTCACACCCGAGCTCGGCCGCCGCGGCCGCGGCCGTCGGGACCGCCTCGTCGAGGATCACGATCTCACCGGTGGCACCGGCCGCGTGGAGTGCGTCGGCCACCTTCTGCACATTGGGATGACTGCTCACCCACAGCACCCTATGCGAGCTGCGCCGCACCGAACGACACGTTAAATCGATCGCACCAGATCACGACGCTGCGGAAGTCCTCGAGCCTGGTGCCGGTCGGGATCGGGTAGTTCTGGTTGCCGTGGTTGCCCTTCAGGCTGCCCAGACTGCGGTACCGACCGTCGTCGAACACGTGCCATCCCGCCCGGCCGTCGACCACCGCGGCATCGCTCAACCACACTTTCAGGTCCGGACCGTCGGAGGTGTCCAGGTTCTCCAGGCGGAGCACGCGGGAGCCGTCCGGCAGTTGCAGCACGGCGACTGTGCCGGAGGTCTCGTGCTCGTGGGAGATCAACTGCCCGGTCAGCAACGTCTTCGGCGCCGGCGATCGCGGTCCGGAAACTGTCGGTGGCGTCGTCGACGATGACTGTGTGGAGATCGGAGCAGCGCCGGGGAGTGCCTCGTCGACGACCTTGTCGGTGACGAGCCGCCACGGCTGGAAGAGCGGCAACGCGACCGCGGTGACCACGACGGCCACCGCCGCCGCGGCGATCAACACTGCCCGCCATCGCTTCGTCATCGTTCCCTCCACCTCTTCGGTGTCTCCAGTCTGCGGGCTCTCGCGGCCGCGGGACGGCGCGCCGGGCTTACGGGCCGTTGACGATTGTCGGCGGGCGGCGATACGCTTCCAGTGTTCGAACAGATGTTCGATTACCTCAGATCCGGTTTCGTCGGGAGACCGGGCAGCCGGACGCGATGAGTTGTCCGGGAATGCAGAGGTGAGCCGGGCAGCTGGACGGCTCCGGTGTGGAGTTGCGGCCGCATCGGAAACCGGTGGTCCCGGCGGGCCGGGCACCGGGGTGGACCTCGACCCCCACCCCGTGCCGGCCCGCCGGGCCTCCGACCAGGGGAAGCAGTTCGTCAACAGGAGGCGATGGAACATGTGGGAGTTCGACGAGGCCGTCGATGTGCACTCGGTGCTGGTGGACGGCGCCGAGACCCCGGACCAGTTCCTCTGGCGCGGCCGGTTGTGGCGCGTCTGCTCCGTCCAGTCCCACTGGACCGAGACCGCCGCCTGGTGGGAACGCGGCATCATCGGCGCCGGCCTGACGTACGACGGGCGCGCCGACCACTGGACCCACGCCGAGCGCGCCGGTGCTGCGACGCGCCACCCGAACGGCGCGGTGGCGTCGGCGAGCCCCCGTTCTCTCGCCGACTGCCTGGCCGCGCTCGCTCCCGGCGGTAGCGATGGCGCATTCGCTGCCGCCGGGAGCGCCAACGAGTTCGGTGCGGACGCGGCCGGTGGGGAGCCGGCCCGCGGACTGTCCGCAAGCCCGGCGGCCGTCGGCGTGCTGGATGCGGATTGGGGACCGCGGCGTGCGGTGTATCGAGTCGAGGCGGCGTGTGGCCGGCATGGTCGGCGGGAGATGTTCGATCTCGCGCACGACCCGGACTCCGGTCGCTGGCAACTGGAGAGGGTGACGGATCGATGACTGTTTCACCGGTTTCCCCGGCGGCCGCAGGGGCGGCAAGCCGGGAGTTGTCCCGGGCGCGGGCCGCGCTGGCCGAGGCGCTGGAGACCAGCGACCACCTGCTCCGGTATTCGAGTGCGCATGTCGCGGCGCTCCGGGTCGCGGCGGCGGTCCTCGCCGTTCGTGCCCGCCCGGTGCGCTCGGGCGCCCGCCGCCGGGTCCAGCGGAACGCGTGGGTGCTGCTGGCCGAGGTCGCTCCCGAGTTCGGCGAGTGGGCCACGTTCTTCGCCGCCGGCGCATCCCAGCGCGCCGCCGCCGAGGCGGGTCTCGAGCGCGCCGTCACCACCCGCGAGGCCGACGACCTGGTTCGCGCCGTCGACACCTTCTACACGCAGGTGGAAGCCAGCCTGCGCCTCTCGACGACCCCCGGTCTCACCGCGACCACCGACCCCCAGTCCGTCCTCACTCAATCCTGGATGCAAGCCAGCTGATCCAGCCGGCAGGAGACCCCGACCCGTGACTGAACTCCCCAGAGGCATCGGCACAGACCTGTGCGGCCGAGTCCACGCCATCACCGGCGCCGAGTGCTACCTCCCCGACACCCACTACCCCCGCCCGCACCACTCCCTGACCGAAGAGTCTTGGCACGACGGCCTCTGCACCACCTGCGCCGGCGCCGGCACCCAAGCCGGCCTCCCCTGCCCGAGCTGCAACGGCACCGCCTTCGAACCCCTCATCCCGAAAGACCCCGACACCTACCAACCCGGCTAACCCACCAACCGGGCTAAACCCCCAACGGGGCAACCCACCAACCCGGCTAACCCCACCGACCTGGGCACCCCACCGACCCGGGCCAACCCACCGACCCGGGCCAACCCGCCAATCCGGCTAACCCACGTGCCCCAGGCTGGCGATCCGCCGCCCGGGGCACCTGCGCGTCCGGCGGGGTATACCGAGCCGCCCACCTGGCCGGTTGGTGGTTCAGGTGACGGGTTGCTGAATCGGCTGGTCGTGGGGTGGTTGTTGGGGGGTGTGAGGCCCGCGGGGCTTTAGGGTCTGGAGGGTGAGTGAACTTCCTGTGTTGGGGCCTGAGGATCAGCGGGTGCTCGGGAGCTTGATGGAGAAGCAGACGACGGTGCCGGCGTCGTACCCGCTCACCGCCAACGCGCTGCGGACGGCTTGTAATCAGGCGAGCAACCGGGATCCCGTGGTCGAGTACGACCAGGCGACGGTGGAGCAGACCGCGCGGTCGCTCCGGGATCGTGAGCTGGTGCGGATCGTGTGGGTGGACACGGGCCGGCGGACGCTGAAGTACCACCAGATTCTCGACGAGCGGCTGGAGCTCGAGCCCGATGAGCGGGCGCTGATGACGGTGTTGCTGCTGCGCGGCGAGCAGGCGCCGGGGGAGTTGCGGACCCGGACCGAGCGGCTGCACCCGTTCGCCGACCGGTCCGACGTCGAGGCCTGTCTGCGCCGGATGGCGGCGCGACCCGAGCCACTGGTGCGCGAGCTCGAACGGCGGCCCGGCCAGCACGACCGTCGTTGGGTGCATCTCCTCGGACCGGTCCCGGAGCAAGCCGCCGTGGTCGCCACCGAGTCCGTCGACCGCGACGTGGTGATCGCCGACGGGACGGATGCACGTGACGCTCGGGTGCGTACGGCGTACGACGCTGTCGCGACGGCGTACGCGGATGAGTTACTGGACGAGCTGGACGGGCTGCCGTTCGAGAGATGGCTGCTGGACCGGGTGGTCGAGCAGGCCGCCGGACGACCGGTGGTGGAGGTGGGCTCGGGCCCGGGACATGTGACCGCATATCTGGCCGATCACGGCGCAGACGCGACTGGCATCGACTTCTCGGCCGAGATGGTGGCAGAAGCCCGGCGGCGCTTCCCCGACGGGACCTTCGAGGTCGGAGACCTGCGGCGCCTCGGTCGCCCGCCGACGAGCTCAGGCTGGTCGGCCGTCCTGGCCTGGTACTCCCTGATCCACCTGGCCGCGTCCGAGCTCGCCGATGCCGTCGCGGCGCTCGTCCGCCCGCTCGACCCGGGCGGATGGCTCGTCCTCGCGCTGCACGCCGGCGCCGAGGTCCGTCACGTCGACACGTTCTTCGACCAGGAGGTCGACCTCGACTACGTCCTGTACGACGCCGCCTCCGTGGTCGCGGTCCTCGAGGCTGCCGGACTCGTCGACGTCGAGTGGTACCTCCGCGGCCCGATCACCGCCAGGCAGGAAACAACCCAACGCCTGTACGTCGTCGCCCGCACCGCACCCTGATCGCGGAAACCCCCGTCCGCACCAAGCCCTGATCGCGGAACCCGCCCGCACCAAGCCCTGATCGCGGAAACCCGCTCGCACCGCGTCCTGAGCGCGGAAATCGGTTGGACATCGCTTTCCTGCCCCGTTTAGCTTGGCGGTGGCAGCCGTATGTCGGATGGACCAGAGGACCCATGTGCTCTGCGCTGACGTTGCCCGGTCCGAACTACCCCCGACTTTCGAAAGCGGTACTCCACCGTGACGAATGCACCCGTCCCATCGCCCCGGCCGCCGGTGATCGCCGCGGCGGACCTCACCAAGACCTACACGTTCCACCAGCAGCAGGCCGGACTCGGCGGCGCGATCAAGAGCCTCGTCCGGCGGACGTACGAGACCAGGCTCGCCGTCGACAAGATCACCTTCAGCATCGACAGCGGCGAGGTCGTCGGCCTGCTCGGCCCGAACGGCGCGGGCAAGACCACCACCCTGAAGATGCTCTCCGGCCTGCTCTACACCACGGCCGGTGAGCTGGAGGTCCTCGGCTTCACCCCGTCCGATCGCAAGCACGACTACCTGCGCCGGATCGCGCTCGTCATGGGCCAGAAGACCATGCTGTGGTGGGACGTCCCGGCGATGGAGAGTCTCCTGCTGCACAAGGACATGTACGGCCTGACGCAGAAGGAGTTCGACCGCAACGTCACCGAGCTGGCCGAGCTGCTCGACGTCCAGAACCTGCTGAACGTCCAGGTGCGCAAGGTCTCCCTCGGCGAGCGGATGAAGCTGGAGCTGATGGCGGCGCTCGTCCACGGCCCGGAGATCCTCTTCCTCGACGAGCCGACGATCGGCCTCGACGTGGTCGCGAAGGCGCGCGTACGAACGTTCCTCGCCGATGTCAACAAGGTCCGCGGCACCACGATCCTCGTGACCAGCCACGACATGGACGACATCGAGGCACTCTGCTCGCGCGTCATGATCATCGACCACGGGCGCCTGCAGTACGACGGGGGCCTCGACGAACTCGTCCACACGGCACGCCCGCGCAAACTCGTGCAGGCGACCTACGCGACCATCGTCGACGGCGACCGCCTTGCCGCTCTCGAAGGCGTGACCGCGGTCGACAGTTCCGGCCAGACGGTCAAGCTCGAGGTGGACCGTGAGCGTGCGGGCGACGTGCTCGGCCAGCTGACCCGGATCGGTCCGCTGGTCGACCTCGACGTCGCGGACGCGGACATCGAAGAGATCATGCGCGACCTCTTCCTGCGCCGCAGCACGCTGGGGGACGCCCGATGAACACCCTCGTTCGCAACGCCCGCGTGCTGCGCCGGATGACCGCGGCGCAGGTCGTCCAGCAGTCCATCTACCGCGGCGCGTGGATCATCTTCATGGCGGCCAACGTCTGCGTGCCGATCATCTCCCTGCTGATCTGGCGCACCGCGATCGCGAACGGGGCTCGACTCCCGATCGACGAGCGATTCGTCACCACCTACTTCGTGCTGCTCAGCTTCGTCACGATGGCCACGTCGTCGTGGCTGACCGGCTTCCTGGCCAACGACATCAGGCTCGGCAAACTCTCCAGCTGGATGGTGCGGCCGGCGTCGTTGCTGTTGAGCTTCGTCGCGAACAACCTGGCGGAGAAGTTCCTCAAGCTGTTCGCGCTGGTCCCGATGATCGGCGTGCTCTGGTGGATCTTCCGCGACTCGATGAACATCCCGGCCGGCCCGGGCCGCTGGGCGGTGTTCGCGGTCAGCATCGTGCTCGGGGCCGTGCTCGTGTTCACGATCGACATCCTGATCGCGGCCCTCGCGTTCTGGATGGACGACGTGTCGGCGCTTGCGCAGGCCCGGCTGATCATTGCGAGTGTGCTGTCCGGTGCCGTCGTACCGCTGGCGCTGATGCCGGACTGGTCGCGTGGGTTCATCGACAACCAGCCGTTCAGGTACACGGTGTCGTTCCCGGTCGAGGTCGTCGCCGGCAACCTGTCCGGCCGGGATCTCCTGGTCGGCCTGGGTCTCCAGGCGGCGTACGTCGTCGTGTTCGGAACGATCGCCCGCCTGGTGTGGTCAGCCGGGATCCGCGCGTACTCGGCGGTGGGCGCATGACCGAGCTGCGTACGTACGCCGCCGACCGGCAACCGCTCGACCGGAACTGGCTGCACCGGCAGTGGCGCCACCTCCGGTTGTGGCGGCGGTTTCTGTCCCAGGCCGTGGTTCGTGAGACGCATTACCGCGCGCACTTCGTCACGACGTTGCTGGTGGGTCTCGTGCAGCTCGGGCTCGGCATCGTGCCGATCCTGCTGCTGTTCGGTTTCACCCGGGAGGTGCACGGCTGGTCGCGGGCCGAGGTGATCACGCTCGCCGGGGCGTACCAGATCATCACCGGCCTGATGGCGGCGTTCGTCGCGCCCAACCTGCAACGGATGACGGCGTACATCACCGAGGGCGAACTCGACAGCGTGCTGCTGCGGCCGGTCTCCAGCCAGTTCTACCTGACGCTGCGGTGGATCGACATCGCGGAGCTCAGCAACGTCGGGAGCGGCATCGCGGTGCTGGTGATCGGCCTCGTCCAGTCGGGTGCGAGCCCGGACCCACTGGAGATCCTGCAGGCGCTCGTCCTCGCGGCCTGCGGACTGGTGCTGCTCGCGACCGTGTGGAGCGCGATGTCGTTCCTCGCGTTCTGGCTGCAGTCCGTGGGTCCGATCGGCGCCATCTACCTCAACCTGGTCGAGGCGGGCCGCTATCCGCTGGTGTTCTTCCCGGTGGCGGTGCGCGCGTTCCTGACCTTCGCGTTCCCCGTGGCCTTCGCGACGACGTTCCCGGTCCAGGCGCTGTCCGGCGACGTCGGCTGGACCCCAGTTGCCGGCGGAATTGCCCTGTCGGTGACCGCCCTGACCCTCGCTCGAATGCTCTGGCACCGCGGCCTACGCACGTATGCCAGCGCGAGCTCCTGACCCGGCGGGGTGCGCTGACAGGGGAGGAGGTGGGGTGGAAGTAGGGTGTGGCGCGGTGAGGTGGTGGGTTCGGGGGACTGGCTGGAGGGTTGCGGATGGTGGATCGGCGGCGGCGGGGTGTGCGGACGGCGCTGGTGGCTGAGGCGCTGCGGGTCGCGTTGGCAGGACGGGCGCGCACCGATCCGGGCGCCGGGCTGGACATCGTCGACCTCGGCGGTGGGACCGGTGGGTTCGCGGTGCCGCTGGCTGTCGAAGGGCACCGCGTGACCGTGGTCGACCCGAGCCCGGACGCACTGGCCTCACTGGAACGCCGGGCCAGCGACGAAGGCGTGAGCGAACTGGTCCGCGGTGTCCAAGGCGACGCGGCGGAGCTCCCGGGACTGGCCGGCGAGTCGAGTGCGGACGCCGTCCTCTGCCATGGCGTGCTGGAGGTCGTCGACGATCCGGTGCAGGCCTTGCAGGCGATGGCCTCGGTCCTGCGGGAGGGCGGCGTACTGAGTCTGCTTGTTGCCCAGCGCAACGCTGTGGTCCTGGCCCGCGCGCTGGCCGGGCACCTGGCCGAGGCGCGCGTCGCGCTGCAGGATCCGGACGGACGGTGGGGCGCGACCGACCCGATGCCGCGCCGGTTCGACGAGGCCGGGATCATCGCGCAACTGGCCGACGCCGGGTTCATGGTGCACACGGTGCACGGCGTACGCACGTTCGCCGACCTGGTCCCGTCCGCGTTCGTCGACTCCGAGCCGGGCGCCGCCGAGTCGCTCGCCGAACTCGAGCGCGCGGCCAGCCAGCATCCGGCCTTCCGCGCCGTTGCCACCCAGCTCCATATCCTCGCCACGCGCTGACCGTGTCAGGCGTGTGGGCCCGATCACACCTGGACCGGCGGCGACGGAGGGTGATCGCGGAGTGACCTGCGGCCCCAGCGGCTGCGAGGCTGTGAGTCGGCTGTGAGCGACACGCCTGAAAGAGCAGGTTTGAACAGGGTGTTGTAGGGCAGTTGCCGGACCGTGACGCGCTGGACAGGTGGTCAGGGTTTCGTGTGGGGCGTGCTCGGCCTAGACTGGAGGCGGCCTATCGAGATCGCGCTCATCATGGAGGGATCGACGGTGCCCCTCTCGGAAGAAGAGCAGCGCCAGTTCGAGCAGCTCGAACGCGCCCTTGCTGCGGAAGACCCGAAGTTCGTCTCCGCTATGCGTGGGACCAATGTGCGCTTGTATTACAAGCGCCGGGCAGTGCTTGCCGGCGTCGGATTCGTGCTGGGCATCGTGGTGCTGATGGCCGGTGCGATCATCCCCAACACCATCATCGGAGTCATCGGCTTCGTCATGATGGTCGCCTGCCTGTACATCGCGGCGCTGAGCATGAAGCGGATCAGCAACGCCGGGGACGCCGACGACATCCCGCCGCCCCCGCCGACCAAGCGGCACCGGACCAAGCACGACTCGTCCGGCAGCTTCATGGAGCGCATGGAGGACCGCTGGCGGCGCCGGCGCGACGAAGACCTCTGACGGCTGGACGCGCCGCCGACTGAGCGCGAAACCCAGTCCGACAACCACACCCGTGCCCTGGTGGGGCGGGTGTGGTTGCTTTTTGTGTGGGGGAGTGCCGCTGCCGCGGCCACCGCTTGGTGGTGCAGGCAGCTCCCGTTCGGCGCTGCGCGGGCCGGCGGTTGGGTGACCGCCGGCGGCCAGGCACAGCGCCGAACTGGAGCGGCTGGGCTCAGCTGACTCGGTTAGCCGGCGTGGCGGCGTCTGAGGGCCAGGGAGCGGAGGCGTGCCAGGAGGAGGTCGAACTCGTCCAGGAGGTCGGAGGCCTCGGTGCTGCCCCGGTTGAGGTACCAGCGCCAGGACGGCGGCAGGAGTCGCGCCCGCCAGCGGCGGCGTCGCGGTGCCTGCGTCCAGAGTGCCTTGCGGACGGCGGCCGCCTCGGTCCGGAGGTCCACGGTCGGATTCGCGTCACCGGCGTACCGGAGGGCCTCGATCCCGCGGGCCAGCCGGATCGCCTGTGGCTGCGTGTCGGCGGGCAGCTTCGAGACGAGCCAGTCGCCGGACTGCCGCGGCGTGGAGATGTCGGACCAGTCCAGCCCGAGATCTCGGGAGGTATCCCGGATCTCGGCCCACAGGCCCTCGGCCGAAGCACGTCCTGGCTCCCGCGCGAACCGCCGGCGGCGGGTCAGGCTGCGGATCAACCACGGGATGCAGAGCAGCAGGAGCACTCCGGCGGCGATCCCGATCACCCGTCCGCCGCCGTTGGTGAACCAGTTGCCACCGCCAACGACGGCCACGCCGCTGTCGGTCGGCAGGTTCCGGTCGCCGTTCGGCCGGTTGATCTCCGGGTCGTCGGTCGCGCCCGGCGAGATCGGCGCGATGCTCGGGTTCGTGGTCGGGTTCGTCGGGTCGGGGGTCGCGGCGACCGTCCAGTCCGGCGTGGTCGCCACGCGCGCGGCCGGGGTCGGCTCGAAGCGGACCCAGCCGGTGCCCTGGAAGTACAGCTCCGGCCAGGCGTGCATGTCGTGCATCTTCACCGTGTACTGACCGTCCTTGCCGGACGTGCCGGGCAGGAATCCGATGCCGACGCGGGACGGGATGCCGACGATGCGGGCCATCAGGGCCATCGCGGTGGCGAACTGCTCGCAGTACCCGGTCTTGGTCTTCAGCAGGAAGTCACTCAGCGCCCGCATCCCGCTGCCGCGGGCGTTCTCGGTGCTGTAGGTGAAACTGCCGCCGCTGCGGAACCACTTCTGCAGCAGCACGGCCTCTTCGAACTTGTTGCCCTTGGCACTGGCCGTGAGCTGTTCGGTGAGCGCCTTGATCTCCTGCGGGGTGCGCGACGGCACGCTGCTCGTGTACTGGTCGGGGCGGCCGTCGACCGCGCTGGCCAGCAGCTCCGGCGTGGGCTCCAGGTCGTACGACGTCACGTCGTACTTCTTGCCGGCGACCGTCTGTCCGTTCGACACCACGTCGAGCGTGTTGCTGTCGTACCGCCAGTCGCGCTTGAGGGAGATCGAGCGCAGCGGGTAGGGGACCGGTGCGAACTGGGACCGGAAGCTCCGGCTGACGTCGATCTCCATCTTGGTCTGCGGGACCTTGCCCAGGTCGCCCATGAAGCCCGGCGGCTGGGTCAGGTCGCCGTCGATCTTGTGGCCCTCCGGCCGGGGCGCGATCCGCCAGGTGCTGCCGTCGAAGAGATCGAGCGCGGTCAGCCGCAGGTAGGTACCGCCGCTCGGGCCGCCCTTGTAGGTGAGCGCGACCACGTTGTCGCCGCGCGTCAGGTTCCGGCCCATGTCGAGCATCGGGTCGGTCGACGAGATCGACGCGCCGACCCCGTTGCCGGGACCGGTGCCGGCCAGGCCGTTGCCGATCACCCCTTCCGGCAGGGCCGGCAACAACGCCGGCAGCAGCGCGGCCAGGGCGACCACGGACAGACCGATCCGGCGTCCTGCCTGGCCGAGCGCGGACGCCTCCACCGGCTCGGCCGCGTCCAGGTGCGACACACCGGAGATGCGTCGGCCCCACCGGCTCAGCCGGCTCCGGCCCTCCGCGGACAGCAGCAGGATGTATCCGAGCGCCGGCGGGATGAACAGCAGTGCCGGAAGTCCGCCGTGCACGGTCGCGGCCGGCACGGTGTACATGATCAGGAGCAGCAACCCGGCCCAGGCGGCCTGCCGGAGCTGTACGGCGATGACGTGGATGAGCAACCCGGTCGCCGAGATCACCGAGACCGCGAACAGGGTCAGATGCGAGTCCGGCGGCAGCGGCGCGCTGAACCGGTTGATCGAGTCCATCGCGTTGACCATCTGCTGGTTGAACTCGAGCGCGGTCGCCTTCCACGGGATCAGCCCGAACTTCAGCGTGTCCCTCAGGAAGAAGAACGAGAGCAGCTCCACCAGCACGGCCAGCTGGACCAGCGGTACGACGACGCGCGGGGTGCGCAGGTTCTGCAGCAGGACGCCGATGCCGGTGATGGCGGCGCACATCAGGGCGCTGATGAACAGGAACGGGCCGGAGAACACCGGCGTCAGCACGAGCGACCCGAGCACGGTCGCTCCCCACGCGGCGATGGAAATCCTGGCGTGACCGGTCATGCGATCCTTCCGCTCCGCAGTCCCAGGGAGGACCACACGGTAGGTAGGTGGTCACCGCGCTGGACTCTGGCGACCCGCCAGCCGTTCAGGCGCAGTTCGTTCTCGGTGGCGGCCGTGGCCGCGCTCAGCCGGGCCGCCTTCTCGGTTGCTTCGGCGCCGACCGCCCAGCTGGCCGCGTCGAGCAGCAGCGCGACACCGGTCGCCTGGCTGGTCCGCCAGCGGTTCAGCGAGACGATGTCGTCACTGGTACACGCGCCGACGATCGCGACGACCAGGCTCGGCTCCTGCACGTGCCGGTCGACCGTCAGCAGCGGGCCGATCTCGGCGTACTTGTGTTCCTCGACGGTCGCGCACTCGGTCAGCAGCTGCTGCGGGTTCAACGGCTGGTGTACGGCGGCCGACGTGCGATGCGTGATCGCCGACAAGGTGGTCGGCCCACCGAGCATCGTGGTGACGTAGCCGCGGCGGATCCGGTCGATGCCGATCGAGGCGGCCGCGCTGACCGCCCATTCGAGGCTCGACGACGGCCCGTGCCCGTGGTGCGAGATCGTCCGCGCGTCCAGGAACATCGCGCACCGGCTCTGCCAGGGCTGCTCCTCACGCCGGACCATCAGCTCGCCACGGCGGGCGGTCGAACGCCAGTGCACCCGGCGCAGGTCGTCACCGTCGCGGTACTCGCGGACTGTCGCGTCCTCTTCACCGGCGGACGCGATCGCCCGTGGCCGGTTCTCGCCCGAGCCGGCCCGGTCCGCACCCAGCCGGATCTCGGGCAGCCGGTAGACCCGCGGCGTGACCAGCAGGTGCTGGCTACGGGTGAACGTCCGGCTGGTCTCCACCAAGCCGAAGGGGTCGGCCACCGTCAGCATCAACGGACCGACCTGGAACAGCCCACGGACGTCGGACTTGACCGGGTAGCTGACGGTACGACGCCAGTTCGGGCTGACCCGGTCCACCACGAACCGCGGCCGGTGTCCCAGGACATAGGGAATCCGGTCCTCGAGCAGCAGCAGCCCGGCCGGCATCCGGCCTTGGTTGCTCAGGGCAAGCTCCACGGTCGCCTGCGTCCCGACCGGGACCTGGTCCGGCGCGAGGCTGCGACGGACCTGCAGGCGCAGCCTGGTCCGGCCGACGACGAGCGCCGCGACGACCGGGAGAGCCACCAGGAGGATCCCGACCCGCAACAGATCTTTCTGCCCGAGCAGCAGCGCACACAGCGAGGCGGTGATACCGGCCGCGACGAACGCCCGCCCTCTGGTGGTCAGCCCGCGCAGTGCCTGCCGCATGGCTCAGTCCCGACGCGTGCGGGGCAGCGGCACGCTGGCCACCAGCCCGGAGACGATGTCGGCTGATCCGCGCCCACCGAGGTGCGCCTCAGCCGCCGGGAGCACCCGGTGGGCCAGCACCGGCACCGCGAGCTCCTGGATGTCGTCGGGCAGGACGAACTCCCGGGCGTCGAGCGCCGCGGCCGCCCGGGCGGCCCGGATCAGGTGCAGCGTCGATCGCGGGCTGGCCCCGAGCCGGAGCTCCTGCGACCGCCGGGTCGCGCCGACCAGTGCGACGGCGTACTCCTTGACCGACTCCGACACGTGCACCGACTGCACTGTCTTCACCAGGCGCAGGATCTGCTGACCGTCGGTGACGGGCTGCAACGTGAGCAGCGGATCGTCGGCGGCGTGCCCGTCGAGCATCCGCAGCTCGGCGGCCGGCTCCGGGTAGCCCATCGAGACGCGGGCCATGAAGCGGTCGCGCTGCGCCTCGGGCAGCGGGTAGGTGCCTTCCATCTCGATCGGGTTCTGGGTCGCGATGACCATGAACGGCGCCTCGAGCTGGTACGTCGTGGTGTCGACGGTGACCTGGCGCTCCTCCATCGACTCCAGCAGCGCGGCCTGGGTCTTCGGCGAGGCGCGGTTGATCTCGTCGCCGACCACGATGTTCGCGAACACCGCGCCGGGCTTGAACTCGAAGTCGCGGATCTCCTGGTTGAAGACGGAGACGCCGGTGATGTCCGACGGCAGCAGGTCCGGCGTGAACTGGATCCGTCGCACGCTGCAGTCGATCGACTTCGCCAGCGCCTTGGCCAGCATCGTCTTGCCGACGCCCGGTACATCCTCGATCAGCAGGTGTCCCTCGGCCAGCAGGACCGTGATGGCGACCTCGACCACGTCTGATTTGCCCTCGATCACCTGCTCCATCGCCCGGCGGACCCGGCCCGCCACCTCGGACAGCTCGTCGAAGTCCCCGGCTCCTGCCAGCGCCGAGCTGGTCGCGGTGGTGCTCACCCTGTGTCCTCCCCATTCATTGACGGCCGACACATTCTCACCCGCTGTAGGGGTCGGGCCTAGAGCAGCGGGGGTTTCGTTACCTGGCGTTTCGGTGTTCATCGGCACACGCCCTCACGGCGGGGTCGGTCTCTGGTCTCCAGATCTTGACGTCCCTCCAAGCGTACGGGCGGAAAAAGCAGTGCGCGGGGCGTACGACGTACCCGGCCGCCAGAAGGTTCACGGACAGTCTGCCCGGAAGGTTCACTGGCGTACCGCGGCGAGTGCGGTGGAGGTCGCCGGGTGGAGGGAAGTGGAGGAGGCCCGGTGGAGCGAAGTGGAGGAGATCCAGGCGGTTGACCCGGCAGCGACACGCGGGGGAGCGGTGCCGGAATCAGGCGGCGCGGGGAGGGAATGGGGCGGAAGTTGGTTGACGGTGGTGGAAAGTGGAGTAAGGTGGAGCGCAATGGAATCGAAGTGGTGGAAACAGCTCGCCTGAGACGGAGAGTCCGCAACGGGGAGGTGGAGCGTGTTCCTCGGAACTCACTTCCCCAAGCTCGACGACAAGGGACGGCTGTTCCTGCCGGCGAAGTTCCGCGACGAACTGGCCGACGGCCTGGTGATCACGCGTGGACAGGAGCGGTCGCTGTCCGTGTGGCCCGAGGGCGAGTTCGTCCAGTTGACCGAGCAGTTGAAGCAGGCGCCGATCACCAACAAGGGTGCGCGGGACTATCTGCGGATGCTGTTCGCCGGAGCCTCGAACGAGGTGCCGGACAAGCAGGGCCGGGTCACCATCCCACCGATGCTGCGCGACTACGCGGGACTGGATCGCGACTGCGTCGTCATCGGGGCGATGAACAGGGTGGAGATCTGGAACACGGAGAACTGGAACAGGTACTCCCAGGAGCAGGAGCAGGCGTTCGCCGATCTCTCCGAGGAGGTACTGCCCGGCATCTTCTGAAGCTGAACAGTGGGCAAGCGGCATCGCGAGCACACCGGCCGTCCGGTGAGATCACGGGTCCGACTTCCGACCTCCTGTGTTGGCGCCACTTCCCCGGCGCCAAGACCCCGAGGTACTTCCCCGGAAGGCGTACCCGCGATCTGACCGGACGGAGTCGTCTCCGCACCGCCCACCACCGATCGGCATCACCGCAACACAGAGAACCTGCGGGGGCAGGGTCGCTCCCGCGGCGACGGGAAGGGTCGAGATGGACGCTGCGGAGCGGCATGTGCCGGTGATGCTGGAGCGCGTGGTCGCGCTGCTGGCGCCGGCACTCGCGCATCCCGGTGCGGTCCTCGTCGACGCGACCCTCGGTCTGGGTGGTCACTCCGAGGCTTTCCTGCGCCAGTTCCCGGACGCTCGCCTGATCGGGCTCGACCGTGACCCGGCCGCGCTGCGGCTGGCCGGTGACCGGCTGGCGCCGTACGAAGAGCGGATCACCCTCGTGCACGCGGTGTACGACGAACTCCCGCGGGTGCTCGCGGACCTCGACGTACCGGCCATCGACGGGATCCTGTTCGACCTGGGTGTCTCCTCGATGCAACTGGACGAGGCGGACCGCGGTTTCGCCTACGCGCAGGACGCGCCGCTGGACATGCGGATGGACAGCACCGGCCCGACCACCGCGGCCGACATCGTGAACACCTACAGCGCGGCCGACCTGGCCCGGATCCTGTTCCAGTACGGCGAGGAGAAGTTCGCCCGCCGGATCGCGGACCGGATCGTGCGGGAGCGGGAGACCGAGCCGTTCACGAACAGCGCGCGGCTGTCCGAGCTGGTCCGGAACGCGATCCCGCAGGCGGCCCGCCGGACCGGGGGACACCCGGCCAAGCGGACCTTCCAGGCGCTGCGGATCGAGGTGAACGGGGAGCTCGACGTACTGCGTCGTGCGCTGCCGGCGGCGATCGAGGCGCTGGCGCTGCACGGCCGGATCGTGGTGATGAGCTACCACTCGCTGGAGGACCGGATCACCAAGCAGACGCTGGCGGCCGGGACCAAGACCGACGTACCCGACGACCTGCCGGTCATTCCGGCCGGTCATGAGCCATATCTGAAGCTGCTGACCCGGGGTGCGGAGCGGCCGACCGAGGAGGAGGTCGCGGCGAACCCGCGGGCTGCCTCCGCTCGCGTGCGGGCGGCCGAACGAGTCCGGGAGAAAGGGCTGGTGGCCTGATGAGTACTGTCTTCAGCCCGCAGAAGGCGCGGGTCACGCCGGCCGCACCGGCCAAGCGGTCGGAGCCGAAGCTCAGGGTGGTCTACGGTGCGCCGTTCCGGCCGCCGCGGATGCCGTTCGTCATCTTCGTGGTGTCGCTGCTGGCGGCCGGCCTGGTCGGCCTGCTGCTGCTCAATACCGAGCTGCAGCGCGGGACGTTCGAGGTCACCAGCCTGAGCAACCAGGCCGACCAGCTGCGCGACCAGCAGGAAGGTCTGGAGAAGCAGGTCCGCACGCTCGAGTCGCCGCAGAACCTGGCCGACCGGGCGCTGCGGATGGGCATGGTGCCGAACCCGAACCCGGTCTTCCTGCGGCTGTCCGACGGGCGGGTGCTCGGGGTGCCGGCCGAGGGGAAGGCCGGCACGGGGACGGCGATGTTCGGTCCCGGCACACCGACCGGCACCGCGACCAAGCCGCCGGTGGTCAAACCGCCGGTCACGAAACCAACGGTCAAGACACCGCCGGTGGTGAAGCCGCCCGCGGGCACGGTGAAGCCCGGCACGGTGAAGCCAGGCACGGTGAAGCCCGGGACAACGACCGCACGGACAGGAACGGCGACGGGCACGAAGCCGCCCGCCACGACGAACAAGCCGCGCGCCGGTACGACGGGGGCGCAGGGCACCACGACCACCGGGGGATGATCGGATGACGGATCGACGGGGCGACGAGCCGCCGCGTAAACGTGGCGCGGCACCACGCCGGGGCACCCCGCCCCGCAAGGCTCCGCCCCGTCCGTCCGCCACTACCGACAGCACCCGCAACACCCCGCAGCGTCCCGAGTCCACCCGCGAAAGACTCCTCCGCCAGTCCCGCGAGGAGCAGCGCGCGGCCGAACAGAGCGCGGCGCCGCGACGCCCGGTGAAGAAGGCCGCACCCAGCCAGCCCAGGAAGAGGCCTTCCACTGGTACGGCGGCACCTCGCAAGCAGGCGCCTGCCAAGAAGACAACAGCCAAGCGCCCGGTCAAGAAGGGTTCACCGCCGCGCAAGCGCCCGCCGCAGAACAGGCCCGCGCCGCGCCCGAAGAAGCGGAAGGTGCGGAAGCCGCCTCGGATGTTGCGGTTGGGGCGGCCAGCCTTGCGGTTGCGGATGACGTTCGGGGTGATGGCGTTCGTGCTGTCGCTGTTCGCCGGGCGCCTGGTGCTGCTGCAGGGCGTGGACCCGGACAGTTATGCGGCCGCGGCCACGAAGGAGAACACCGAGGGGTTCGTCCTGCACGCGTCCCGCGGGTCGATCGAGGATCGCAACGGGGTCCCGCTGGCGGTGTCCGAGGACGCGGTCGCGATCACGGCCGACCCGACCCAGACCAAGCCGGTGGCCCAGCAGCTCGCCTCGATCCTCGCGCCGAAGCTCACGAGTACGACGTACACCAAGCTGCTCGCCGCGATGTCCGGGAGCGGCCGCTTCGCGATGCTCGCGCACCAGGTCAGCCCACAGACCTGGAACGAGATCGAGGCCGAGCTCAAGACCCGCAACGCCGCCATCGCCGAGGAGAACAAGAGCAAGCCGCCCGAGCAGGACGCGCCGCTGCTGGCCGGCCTCTACACCGAGGACGACCCGATCCGCAGCCACCCCAACGGCAGCGTCGCGTCGACCGTCGTCGGCGTGGTCGGCGCCGACGGCAAGGGTCAGTCCGGGCTCGAGTACGCCCTGAACGACAAGCTGTCCGGTCAGGACGGCAAGGCGATGTACGAGGTCGACACCAAGGGCAACAAGATCCCGAACGCGAACCACACGGTCGAGGAGCCGAAGCCCGGCGTCAGCGTGCAGCTGACCCTGGACACGGACCTGCAGTTCTTCGCGGAGAAGCGGATCGAGCAGGCGGTCAAGCAGTACAAGGCCAGCGGCGGCACGGTGATCGTGCAGGACGTGAAGTCCGGCGAGATCCTGGCGATGGCCAACTACCCGACCTTCGACCCGAACAAGAAGTACGCGCCGGCCGACCTGAACAACCCGGCGCTGGAGCGCACCTACGAGCCGGGCAGTGTGCAGAAGGTGGTCACGATGGCCGCCCTCGCCGACGCCGGCCTGATCGACCTGAACACCAAGCTCCGGGTGCCGGGCAGCATCGAGGTGCAGCGGCGGACGATCAAGGACCACTGGGACCACGGCCCGCTCAACCTGACCATCGCCGGTGTGGTCGCGAAGTCGTCGAACGTCGGCACGATCATGGCCGCGCAGCAGATGCGGATCCCGCAGTTCGTGAAGTACCTGCACGACTTCGGGTTCGGCGAGCCGACCGGGCTCGGCTTCCCGGGGGAGAGCAAGGGATTGATGCAGCCGGGTGACGAGTGGCCCGAGCTGACCCGGTCGAACGTCGCCTTCGGCCAGGGCCTGTCGGTGAACGCCGTCCAGATGACCGCCGCGGTGAACGCGGTCGCCAACGGCGGCGTGTACGTGCCGCCGAAGCTGGTCCGCAACTACATCGACGCGAACGGCACGGTGATCCCGAACCAGACCGCCCCGCCGCACCGGGTGGTCAGCGAGAAGGCCGCCAAGGAGGTCGCCACGATGATGGAGGCGGTGACCGCGAAGAAGGGCACCGCGCCGCAGGCCGCGATCGACGGCTACCTGGTCGCGGGCAAGACCGGGACCGCGCAGCAGGTCGACCCGAAGACCGGCAAGTACGGCAAGTGGGCGACTTCTTTCGCCGGATTCGCTCCTGCCGACAACCCACGGTTCGTCACGTACGTCGTACTGCACGACCCGACAGGTGCTCGGGGTGGTGGTTTCCAAGGAGGACCGGTGTTCCGAGACGTGATGAGCTACGCGCTGCAGAAGTACGTCGTCCCGCCGACGGGAGCCAAGCAGCCCGACGTACCCGTCACCTGGTGACGCAGGGTCAGGTAGGAGTCACGGTGCCCGGAGCGGTAGCCTCAGGGCCCGTGTCCACCCCTACTGCCGCAGGCGGCGCCGTCGCAGCGATCAGGCCACGGCACGTCGTGCCGGTGAGCCTCGCCGACGTCGCCCGGATCGCCGCAGCAGCGGTCCCCGCCGGTCCGCCGGTCGACCTGACCGGCGTCTCACTCGACTCCCGTTCCGTCCTTCCCGGTGATCTGTACGCCGCTCTGCCCGGTGCGGTCACGCATGGCGCGGAGTTCGTCGCGAAAGCTCGGCAGTCCGGGGCTGTCGCCGTACTGACCGACCCGACGGGTGCGGAGCGGGCGGCGGCAACCGGTCTCCCGGTGCTCGTGGCCGACAAGCCGCGGGACGTGCTGGGCGCGGTCGCGGCCCGCATCTACGGTGAGCCGACCAGTGAGCTGCGACTGCTCGGGGTGACCGGCACCAACGGCAAGACCACGACCAGCTTCCTGCTCGACGCCGTACTGCGTGAGATCGGCCGGACCGCGTTGATCGGGACGATCCAGACGCGGATCGGCGACGAGGTGGTGAAGAGCGTCCGGACCACTCCGGAGGCCACCGACCTGCAGGCGCTGTTCGCGGTGATGCGCGAGCAGGCGGTCGCGTGGTGCGCGATGGAGGTGTCGAGTCACGCACTGGCGATGGGCCGGGTCGACGGGGCCCGCTTCGCGGTGGCCGGGTTCACCAACCTGACGCAGGACCACCTGGACTTCCATCACACGTTCGAGGAGTACTTCGCGGCGAAGGCCTCGCTGTTCACCCCGGAGCGCTGCGATGTCGCGGTGGTGATGATCGACGACGACTACGGACGCCGGCTCGCCGCGCAGACCGTCGTACCGCTCGTCACCGCGTCCACCAAGGGCGACGCCGACTGGACCGTGGCGAACGTGCACGAGTCCGAGCACGGCACGACGGTCGTGGACGTCCGGGGGCCGGGCGAGACGCTGACCGTCGAGATCGCGTTGCCCGGGGACTTCAATGTGGCCAACGCGCTGCTCGCGACCGTGATGCTGCGGCAACTCGACGTACCCGCCGAGGCGATCGCGACCGGGCTGCGGACCGCGACTGTGCCGGGGCGGATGGAGACGTTCACCCGCGAGGACGGACTGGCGGTGATCGTCGACTACGCCCACACGCCGGACGCGGTCGAGCTGGCGCTGCAGGCCGCGCGGGGTGCGACCAAGGGCCGGCTGTTCGCGATCGTCGGCTGTGGTGGCGACCGCGATCCCGGCAAGCGGCCCGCGATGGGCGCCGCGGCGGCCCGCACCGCGGACGTCGTGATCGTCACCGACGACAACCCGCGCAGCGAGGACCCGGCCACCATCCGCGCCGCCGCGCTGGAGGGCGCGCGGCAGGCCGTGCCGGGAGTCGACCTGCACGAGATCGGTGACCGCCGGCAGGCCATCGCGACCGCGATCGAGCTGGCCGGTCCGGGCGACACCGTCGTCGTACTGGGCAAGGGCCATGAGACAGGCCAGGACGTCGGCGGCGTGATCCACCCGTTCGACGATCGCCAAACCGTGCGTGAGCTGTTGGAGGCAGACCGGTGATCCCTGTCAGTTGCGGCGAGATCGCCGACGCCGTGCACGGCGAGCTCGCGGGGGTCGCCCCGTCAGCCGTCGTGGACGGCGCGGTGGTGATCGACTCGCGAGCCGCCGGCCCCGGTGGGCTGTTCGTCGCCCTGCCGGGCGAGAACGTCGACGGGCACGACTACGTCGGTACGGCGACCGCGGCAGGCGTCACGGTGTCACTCACCACCCGGCCGATCGACGGCAGCCCGTGCATCGTCGTCGCCGACCCGCAGACCGCGCTCGGAGCGCTGGCGCGGTTGGTGATCGGCCGCCTTCCCGACCTGACCGTGATCGCCCTGACCGGCTCGTCCGGCAAGACCAGCACGAAGGACCTGATCGGGCAGCTGATCAGCCCGCACGGCGAGACCGTGGTGCCGGAGGGCTCGTTCAACAACGAGATCGGGCACCCGCTCACCGCGCTGCAGGCGACGGAGCGGACGAAGTACCTCGTCGCCGAGATGGGTGCGCGGCACCAGGGCGACATCACCTACCTGGCCGGGATCACGCCACCGAAGATCGGGCTGGTGCTGAACGTCGGCACGTCCCACATCGGCGAGTTCGGGTCGCAGGACAACATCGCCGTCGCCAAGGGCGAGCTGATCGAGGCGGTGACCGCCGGCGGCACCGCGGTGCTCAACGCCGACGACCATCGCGTCGCCGCGATGCGGAGCCGGACGAAGGAACGGGTGCTGACCTTCGGCGAGGCACCCGAGGCCGACATCCGGGCGGAGGGCGTGAAGCTCGACGCCGAAGGACAGGCAGCCTTCACGCTGCGCATCGGGGACTTCGGCGGCCACGTCCAGCTGCAGTTCATCGGCGAGCACTACGTGTCGAACGCGCTGGCCGCGGCGGCCGTCGGATCGGCGATCGGTCTGACCCCCGAGCAG
Source organism: Kribbella sp. NPDC048837 (assembly GCF_055586945.1). Taxonomy (NCBI): domain Bacteria; kingdom Bacillati; phylum Actinomycetota; class Actinomycetes; order Propionibacteriales; family Kribbellaceae; genus Kribbella; species Kribbella sp. NPDC048837. The sequence continues at coordinate 837,096 of NZ_JBVJHF010000003.1, read as the reverse complement.
ATCGCGGAAGGTCTCAACGCCGCCACGCGGGTGTCCGCGGCCCGGATGGAAGTGGTCGAGCGCGCGGACGGCGTGACGATCATCAACGACGCCTTCAACGCCAACCCGGACTCGATGCGCGCCGCCCTGAAGGCACTGGTCGCGATCGGCCGGGCCCGCGAGGCCCGCACGTGGGCAGTCCTCGGCGAGATGCTCGAGCTGGGCGGCGCGTCGGCTGACGAGCACGATGCGATCGGGCGGCTGGTGGTGCGGCTCGACGTGAACCGGTTGGTCGTGGTCGGGGCGGGAGCGAAGCCCATTCATCTGGGTGCGTCGCTGGAAGGCTCCTGGGGCAACGAGTCGGCGTACGTCGACAGCATCCCGGAGGCGCTCGAGTTCCTGCGGTCCGAGCTGCGCGCGGGTGACGTCGTACTGGTGAAGTCCTCGAAGGGATCGAAGCTCCGCAGTCTCGCGGAAGCGCTGATCGGGGAGGGCGTGCAGTGATCTCGATCCTGTTCGCCGGCGCCGTCTCGATGGTGCTGACCCTGATCGGCACCCGCTGGGCGATCACCCTGCTGGCCAAACGCGGCTACGGCCAGGAGATCCGCGACGACGGCCCGACCTCGCACCACACCAAGCGCGGTACGCCGACGATGGGCGGCACCGTGTTCATCGTCGCGACCATCATCGGGTACTTCGCGGCGAAGCTGTTCACGATGACCCCGCCGACCGCCTCGGCGATCCTGGTGCTGTTCCTGTTCGCCGGGATGGGCGCGGTCGGCTTCCTGGACGACTTCATCAAGATCTTCCGGCAGCGCAGCCTGGGCCTGCGCAGCAAGGCGAAACTGGCCGGCCAGACCTTCGTCGCGGTGGTGTTCGCCGTCCTCGCCCTGCAGTTCCCCGACGACCGCGGCCAGCGGCCGGCGTCGCCGTTCATCTCGTTCATCCGCGACATCGGCTGGCTGGAGCTGCCCGCGATCCTGGTGGTGATCTGGATCCTGCTGCTGATCGCCGGCATGTCGAACGGCGTCAACCTCGCCGACGGCCTGGACGGTCTGGCCACCGGCGCGTCGATGATGGTGTTCGGCGCGTACACGCTGATCTGCATCTGGCAGTTCAACCAGAACTGTGCGACCGTGCCGACCGCCAAGTGTTACGAGGTCCGGGATCCGCACGACCTGGCCGTGGTGGCCGCCGCGTTGACCGGTGCGCTGTTCGGCTTCCTGTGGTGGAACGCCTCGCCGGCGAAGATCTTCATGGGTGACACCGGCTCGCTGTCCCTGGGTGGCGCGCTGGCCGGCATGGCCGTGATGACCCGGACCGAGTTGCTGGTGCTGCTGCTCGGCGGCCTGTTCGTCGTCATCACCGCCTCGGTCATCCTGCAGGTCGGCTACTTCAAGCTCACCAAGGGCAGACGCCTGTTCCGGATGGCGCCGCTGCATCACCACTTCGAGATGCTCGGCTGGGAACAGGTGAACGTGGTGATCCGGTTCTGGATCATCCAAGGCTTGTGCGTGGTGATCGGACTCGGGGTCTTCTACGCGGAATGGGTGGCCGGATGAGTCTCGAGACACGCACGTCGGACGGTTGGGCGACGACCCGGTTCGTGGTCCTGGGCTTCGGTACGGCGGGGTACGCGTGTGCCGACTCGCTGCTGCAGGCCGGTGCCGAGCACCTGATCGTCCTGGACGACCGGGACAACGAGGCGCTCCGCGAGAAGGCGCAGATCCTGGAGGTCCTCGGCGCCTCGGTCACCCTCGGTCCGGGCAGTACGGCGGAACTCCCCAAGGAAGTCGATGTCGTCGTGACGTCGCCCGGAGTACCGCCGCACGCACCGCTGCTCGCCCAGGCGGCCGAGCGGGACGTACCGATCTGGAGCGAGATCGAGCTGGCCTGGCGACTGCGTGACCCGGCCAACGCCGCGCCGTGGCTGTGCATCACCGGCACCAACGGCAAGACGACGACCGTGCAGATGCTGACCGCGATCCTGACCGCCGCCGGCCACCGGGCGGTTGCCGCGGGCAACGTCGGGCTGCCGCTGCTGGAAGTGGTGATGGACCCCGAGCCGTACGACGTGATCGCGGTCGAGCTGTCCAGCTACCAGCTGCACTTCACGCACTCGATGTCCGCGCACTCGGCCGCCGTACTGAACCTGGCACCGGACCATGTCGACTGGCACGGCTCGATGGAGGCGTACGCCAAGGACAAGGGCCGGATCTACGAGAACTGCCAGGTCGCCTGCGTCTACAACGTGGCCGACCCGGTGACCGAGCAGCTGGTGATGGACGCGGACGTGATCGAAGGCTGCCGCGCGATCGGCTTCACCCTCGGTACGCCGGGACCGTCGATGGTCGGCCTGGTCGACGAGTTGCTGGTCGACCGGGCGTTCGTCGAGCAGCGTACGACGTCCGCGCTGGAGCTGGCGACGATCGACGACGTCACCCCACCCGCACCGCACAACGTGGCGAATGCGCTGGCCGCGGCCGCGCTGGCCCGGGCGTTCGGCGTACCGGCGACGGCGGTCCGGGACGGGCTGCGCGGGTTCCGGCCGGACAAGCACCGGATCGCGCACGTCGCGGAGGTTGCCGGGGTCAACTATGTCGACGATTCGAAGGCGACCAACCCGCACGCCGCGCAGGCCTCGCTGCTCGCGTACGAGCACGTGGTGTGGATCGCCGGCGGTCAGGCCAAGGGCGCGACGTTCGACGAGCTGGTGATCGCGGCCAGGGGTCGGTTGCGTGCCGTCGTGCTGCTCGGCCAGGACAAGGCCGTGATCGCGGAAGCACTCGAGCGACACGCACCGGATGTCCCGAGGATCATGATCGAGGCAACGGACACTGGAGCCATGGAGATCGTGGTGGGGGAGGCGGCGAAGCTCGCACAGGTGGGTGACACCGTGCTGCTCGCGCCTGGCTGCGCATCCTGGGACATGTTCGCCAACTACGGAGCCCGTGGGGACGCCTTCGCCGAAGCCGTGCACCGGCTGGGCGACCGCTGATCCGGGGTGATCGAGTGACATCGATCGCGGACCAGCCGGACCAGAAGAAGACCCAGGACAGGCCGTGGCTGACGGCCGTCCGGGAGATCCTCGACCGGCCGCTGACGTCGTACCACATCTTGCTCGGGGCAACCGGTCTGCTGCTGGTGCTCGGGCTGCTGATGGTGCTGTCGGCGTCCAGCGTGCTGTCGCTGCGCGCGAACGGGAACAGCTACACGATCTTCATCCGCCAGCTGATCTGGGTCGGCGTCGGCCTGCCGATGGCGTACGTCGCGTCCCGGATGACGCCGCGGCACTTCCGCATGCTGTCGTACGTCGCCCTGCTCGGCTCGGTGTTCCTGCTGGTGCTGACCTACGTCCCCGGCCTCGGCGTCGGCGTGAACGGCAACACCAACTGGCTGAACCTCGGTGGACCGCTGCAGATCCAGCCGAGTGAGTTCGCCAAGCTGGCGCTGGTGATGTGGTGCGCGGACCTGTACGCGCGCAAGGAGAAGCTGCTCACCCAGTGGAAGCACATGCTGGTCCCGATGGTGCCGGTCTGCGGCCTGGTGATCGCCCTGGTGGTCGGCCAGCACGACCTCGGTACGGCGCTCGTCCTGATGGCCGTGATGCTCGGTCTGATCTGGATCGTCGGCGCACCGACCCGGCTGTTCGTCGCGACCATCGGTGTGGTCGGTGCGACGGCGGCGTACTTCGTCAACGCGGAGAAGTACCGGATGGAGCGCGTCACGTCGTTCCTGGACCCGTTCAAGGACCCGACCGCGGTCGGGTGGCAGGCGTACCACTCGTTCTACGCACTGTCGACCGGCGGCTGGTGGGGCGTCGGGATCGGCAACAGCCGGCAGAAGTGGGGCAATCTGCCGGAGGCGCACACCGACTTCATCTTCTCCGTGATCGGTGAGGAGCTCGGCCTGGTCGGGTCGCTCACCGTGCTCGCCCTGTTCCTCACCCTGGCCTACGCCGGGGTGCGGATCGCGACCCGGAACACCGAGCCGTTCGTCCGCTACGCGGCGGCCGGGATCACCATCTGGATCATGGCGCAGACCCTGGTCAACCTGGGTGCCGTGATCGGACTGCTACCCATCGTGGGTATCCCGCTGCCGCTTTTGTCGTACGGTGGTTCCGCACTGCTGCCGACGCTGATCGCGATCGGCATGCTGCTGTCCTTCGCGAAGGCCGAACCCGGCGCGCAGGCCGCCCTGAAGGAGACCAGGCGCCCGCGTTTCGGATGGCTGCCGTCGCGACGAACGAACGACTGAGAGAATCCGCGGGAGCGTTGAAAGCTGTGCCCAGCATCGTCCTGGCCGGTGGCGGTAGCGCCGGCCACACCTCACCCCTGATCGCCACCGCCGACGCGCTGCGCCGGATCGACCCGACGGTCGAGATCCTCGCGCTCGGCACCGAGCGCGGCCTCGAGACCCGGGTCGTCCCGGAAGCCGGGTACCGCCTGGAGCTGATCCCGCCGGTGCCGCTGCCGCGCAAGCCCACGCCGGCGCTGCTCGCCGTACCGGGCAAGATGCTCGCCTCGGTGAGCGCGGCCCGGCGCGTCCTGGAGGAGGCCAAGGCCGACGTCCTGGTCGGCTTCGGCGGCTACGTCTCGACTCCGGCGTACGTCGCCGCCTGGCGGAGGAAGACGCCGATCGTCGTGCACGAGGGCAACGCCGTGCCGGGGATCGCGAACAAGTTCGCCGCCCGCTACTGCACCCAGCACGTCAAGACGTCGTTCCCCGGCACCGAGCTGCCACACGCCGAGTACGTCGGCCTCCCGATCCGGCGCGCCATCTCCCAGCTGGACCGGGCCGCGCTGCGGGCCGAGGCACGACAGTTCTTCGGGCTGGACCCGCAGGCTCCGACGCTGATGGTGACCGGCGGTTCGCAGGGTGCGCAGCGGCTGAACGAAGCGATCGCGGGTGCGGCCGCGGACCTGCAGGCGGCCGGCATCCAGGTGCTGCACGTGATCGGGCCGAAGAACACTCTCGAGGTCCCGTCGACCGGCCCGCTGCCGTACGTGGTGCTGAACTACGTCGACCGGATGGACCTCGCCTATGCGGCCGCCGACCTGGTGGTGTGCCGCTCGGGGGCGAACACGGTGACCGAGGTCTCCGGGGTCGGACTGCCGGCGATCTACGTTCCGCTGCCGCACGGTAACGGTGAGCAAGCCCTGAACGCCAAGCCGGTGGTGGATGCGGGCGGTGGCCTGCTGGTGGACAACGCGACGGTGACCGCGGACTGGGTTCGGGCGAATGTTCCGCAACTTCTGCTGGACTCCGCGCGTCTGACAGCCATGTCCACAGCAGCGAAGGGCCTGATCCGTACGGACGCCGACGAGCGATTGGCGCGGATCATCCTGGATGTGGTGAGGTCTGCTTCGTGATCGTCACCGCTCCTGACACCACGCTGCCCGCGGAGAAGCTGGGCAGAGTGCACTTCATAGGTATCGGCGGCGCCGGCATGTCCGGTATCGCCCGGATCATGGCGTCCCGCGGCATCGAGGTGTCCGGTTCCGACGCCAAGGACGGCAAGGTGCTGGCCGCGCTGCGCGCGCTCGGTGCCACCTGCTGGGTCGGTCACGCCGCCGAGCACGTCGCCGACGTGGACACCGTGGTGGTGTCGACCGCGATCCGCGAGACGAACCCCGAGGTGGTCGCGGCCCGGGCCGCCGGGATCCCGATCCTGCCGCGGGCCGCCGCGCTCGCCTCGGTGATGGTCGGCCGCCGGACGCTGGCGGTGGCCGGCACGCACGGCAAGACGACCACGACGTCGATGCTGACCGTCGCACTGCAGCACTGCGCGGCCGATCCGTCGTACGCGATCGGCGGCAACCTGAACGAATCGGGCTCGAACGCCCACGACGGCACCGGTGACCTGTTCGTCGCCGAGGCGGACGAGTCGGACAAGTCGTTCCTGACCTACACGCCCGAGGTGTCGATCGTCACGTCGGTCGAGCCGGACCACCTGGACAACTACGGCGACGAGGCCAGCTACCGGCTCGCCTTCGAGCAGTTCTGCGACCGGGTGCTCCCGGAAGGCTTCATGGTGATCTGCTACGACGACGCCGGGGCGCGCAAGCTGGCCGGGTTCGCCCGCGCGCGCGGCATCGACGTACGCACGTACGGCGAGTCCGACGACGCGGACCTGCGGGTCACCGAGATCACCGCGACCGGGGCGACGCAGTCGTTCGTGCCGGTGTACCGCGGGCGCAAGCTGCCGATGGTGCAGCTGCAGCAGGCGGGCAAGCACAACGCGCTGAACGCGTCGGCCGCGTTGACGGTCGGGCTCGGGCTCGGGTTCTCGGCGGCCGACCTGGCCGAGGGGCTCGCGTCGTTCACCGGCACCGGGCGGCGGTTCGAGTTCAAGGGGCTCGAGGACGGGGTGCGGGTGTTCGACTCCTACGCGCACCACCCGACCGAGCTGGCCGTGGACCTGACCGCGGCGCGGCAGGTCGCGGGGGAGGGGCGCGTGATCGCCTGCTTCCAGCCACACCTGTTCAGCCGGACCAGGATCTTCGCCACCCAGTTCTCCGAGGCGCTCGCGCTGGCCGACGAGGTCGTCGTGATGGACGTGTTCGCCGCCCGCGAGGACCCGGAGCCGGGTGTCACCGGGGCCCTGATCGCGAACCACGTGCCGCTGAAGCCGGAGCAGGTGCGGTTCGAGCCGTCGTGGTCCGCCGTACCGCAACTGGTCGCGGACCTGGCCGAGTCCGGCGACCTCGTCGTGACGCTGGGCGCCGGCGACGTGACCCTGATCGGCCCGGAAGTCGTTGGTTTGCTGGCGGAACGCGCCGCTGCCCGCGAGTCTGCCGAAGCAGAGCCTGCACCTGTGGTGGAGTAAAAGGGTGGGGTCGACTGAATGAGCCAGAGCGTTGATCTGGCTCGGGCACAGCAGCGGTTCGCGCGCCGGCAACGGCTGGTGCGCTGGCGGAGTTGGCTTCCGTGGGCGATCGGCGGCGCGCTGGCTGTGCTGGCCGCCCTGATCGTCTGGCTGTTCTACTACTCGTCCGCCTTCGCGGTGGCCGGGGTCCGCGTGAGCGGTGCGGATACGGTGCCGGTGGCAACGATCGAGCAGGAGGCGGCGGCGCCGGTGGGCACTCCGCTGGCCAAGGTCGACCTGCGCTCGATCGCGGACCGGGTCCGGACCATCCCGGCGGTCGCGGACGCGCAGGTGACCCGCGCCTGGCCGAACAAGATCGTGATCGTCGTCACCGAGCGGGTCCCGGTGGTCGTCGTCACCGACGGCTCGCGGTACGAGCTCGTCGACGCGACCGGTACGACGTTCAAGACGGTGCCGAACCGGCCGGTCGGGCTGCCGGAGGCCAAGGTGACCGGCACCCGGCGCGACGTCACGGTCCGTTCGCTGGTGACCGTCTCGGCGGCGCTGTCGGACACCCTGCGGGCGCAGGTCAGATCGATCTCGGCAGAGTCGCCGGACTCGATCACCCTGAATCTCGCGTCCGGTGTGAAGGTCGTTTGGGGCAGTTCCGATGACAGCGAGCGCAAGGCCGAGGTACTGAGCGTGCTGATGAAGCGCAAGGCGACGGTGTACGACGTCTCGGCGCCCGATCTCCCTGTCACCAAAGGGGAAAAGCGGTGACGGATCACATCACGGGAGTGTGCGGCGAGGCGCGTGGACTTTGGCTGGAAGCGTCCCGTACCGTGCGTCGTAATCTAAAGTTGACATAAGTCTAAGCATCCACTTGAGGTTCAGTCTTTTCGCTGGACAACGGGAAACGAACGAGGCGAGAGGCGCGGACGTGGCGGCACCGCAGAACTACCTGGCACTCATCAAGGTCGTCGGCATCGGCGGAGGCGGCGTGAACGCCGTCAACCGGATGATCGAGCACGGTCTGAAGGGCGTTGAGTTCATCGCCATCAACACCGACGCCCAGGCGCTGCTGATGAGCGACGCGGACGTCAAGCTCGACATCGGCCGCGAGGAGACCCGCGGCCTCGGCGCCGGCGCGAACCCGGCGATCGGGCAGAAGGCCGCCGAGGATCACGCGGAGGAGATCGAGGAGGCGCTGAAGGGCGCCGACATGGTCTTCGTCACCGCGGGCGAGGGCGGCGGCACCGGCACCGGTGGCGCACCGGTGGTGTCCCGCATCGCGCGCTCGCTCGGTGCGCTGACGATCGGTGTGGTGACCCGGCCGTTCTCGTTCGAGGGCAAGCGCCGCGCGACCCAGGCGGAGGACGGTATCGCCGCCCTCCGTGAGGAGGTCGACACGCTGATCGTCATCCCGAACGACCGCCTGCTGACGATCTCCGACCGCGCCGTGTCCGTGCTGGACGCCTTCAAGCAGGCCGACCAGGTGCTGCTGCAAGGTGTCTCCGGCATCACCGACCTGATCACCACGCCCGGCCTGATCAACGTGGACTTCGCCGACGTCAAGGCGGTCATGTCGAACGCCGGCTCGGCGCTGATGGGCATCGGCTCGTCCCGCGGCGAGGACCGCGCGGTCGCGGCGGCCGAGGCGGCCATCTCCTCACCGTTGCTCGAGGCAAGTATCGAGGGTGCGCACGGCGTGCTGCTGTCGATCGCGGGTGGCTCCGACCTGGGGCTGTTCGAGATCAACGAGGCGGCCCAGCTGGTCTCGGAGTCCGCGCACACCGACGCGAACATCATCTTCGGCGCGGTCATCGACGACGCCCTCGGCGACGAGGTCCGGGTCACCGTGATCGCGGCCGGCTTCGACGGCGGCATGCCGAAGCGCCGCGAGCAGGCGATGAACCAGGCCCGCCCGCAGACGTCTCGCCCCGGGCAGCAGTCCTACTCGGCCCCGATGTCCGGGTCAACCGCCCCAGGCGCCCCCCAGAGCGGCCAGCAGCCCGGCCAGCCCTCCGCGGGCCAGCCCGCCGACGGCCAGTTCGGCGGCAGCCAGCCCGGCGCTGGCCAGCTCGCCGCTGGACAGGCTGGCGCTGGACAGGCGAGTGGTGGCCAGGCAGGGGCGACCCAGGCCGGTGCCACCCCGGGCGGCCAGCCTGGTGTCGGCCAGGCCCCCGGCGCTCAGCCGGGCGCAGGTCAGGCCGCCGCCGGTCAGCCGGGTGCTGCGGCCGGTCAGTCTTCGAACGGACAGGCAGGCCAGTTCACGAACCCGCCGGCCGCGACCGACGACACCGTCCCGGTCCCGGCATCGACCGAAGGCCGCCCAGGCGCCGGCACCACCAACTCGGCCCGCCCGCAAGCCGGCGACCCGGTCCGCACGGTCCAGTCAGGCCAGCAGCCGGCCCCCCACACCCCCGCCTCGCCGACCGCCCCCGCCACCCAACACTCCTGGCCCACCCACGGCCCCAGCGGCGCAGGCTCCACCCCCAGCTCCAACGGCGGCTCGACCCCGTCCACCCCAACCCGCCCCACCCGCAAGCCCGAGCCCGAGGAAGACCTAGACATCCCCGACTTCCTCAAGTAACCCCACCTCGACCCGCCCGCCCTCGCCTGACAGACCGATCCGGCGGGGGCGGCAGCTCGTCGGCCCAGCAGCTAAGCCCGGCACGGCCCGCGTCCCCGAGCACGCGCCTCCGCCGGCAACCCGGCACCACCCGGCTCGCGCCAGCATCCGGCACCACCGGCGACCTGGCCCGGCAGTTACGTCGGGCCGACTCCACCCGCATCTCCTGCCACCCGGCTCCACCCGCGTCCCCTGGCACCCGGCTCGGCCGGGCCCTCCGGCTGTATGGCTTCGTCGGGGCTGGTCTGGTGGGTGGTTGGGGGACGTCAGGTGGTTGGAGTGGTCTGGCGGGGGCGGTACACGGAGACGACGACGCCGTAGCGGGATTCGCCGGGGCCGGCGTCTGTGAGGTCGGCGAGCATGCGGTCGAGGGTTGTGGAGAGTTCTTCGGCTTGGGCGGCGGTGAGGCGGATGTTCCGGAGAGAGAACATCGGGTCTGGGTCGGCGGTCTCAAGTTCGGCTGCGACTGCCTGGAGTGCGACGGTGTTGTTGGCCCGGGCGCCCTCGCCGACGAAGTCGAACCGCCGCGCGGACCTTCGGTAGTACTGCTCGGTCCCGCCGCGGACCTGCCGGGTCTCGGCGACGTGCACCATCCCGGCGTCGCGCAGCACGCCCAGGTGATGGGCGATGTTGCCCTTCGCCGTGCCGAGGGCGACGGCCAGCTGGCTGATCGTGGCCGCCTCCTGCCCGAGCGCGAACAGCAAACGGTGCCGCAGCGGGTGCCCGAGCGCCTTGAACTGCGCGGCACTCGACACTTCCAGATGATCGGCGATCTCGGCCATGGATCAAGCGTCAAGAACTCTTGACGCTTTGTCAAGCCACATGCTTCACTCCTGCCCATGCAAACCGAACAGAGCACGGCCGAAGAGACCCAGGCCGACCAGATCCGGCTCGACGAGATCCGAGCCGAGGAGATGCGGGCCGACGAGATCCAGGCCGACGAGGTCCGGGCCGTCCTCGGTCGCCTGGGCGCGCTGGTCGCCGAGCACTACGTCTTCCCCGAGACCGGCCGCGAGATCGCGGACCGCCTCGCCACCGCAACAGCCGAAGGCCAGTACGACGACCTGCGTACGCCGGAGCGCCTGGCCGAGCGAGTCACGACCGACCTGCAAGTCGGCAACCGCGACAAGCACCTCCGGCTGAAGTTCCACAGCGACGGCCTGCCCGACGAGACCGACCCGGTCGCCGAGGAAGCGCACTGGCGCCGCCGGGCCGAGCTCGACGCCGGCGGGATGGCCCGGGTCGAACGGCTCGACGGCAACATCGGGCTGCTCGAGATCCGGCCGCTGCTCTACGACCCGATGCACGCCGGCCCGGCCGCGACCGCCGCCATGTCGCTGCTCGCATCGACCGACGCCCTGCTCATCGACCTGCGCCGATGCCTCGGCGGATCACCCGACCAGGTCGCGTTCGTCTGCAGTCACCTGGTCGACGGCGATGACGCGGTCCATCTCAACGACCTGGTCACTCCGGCCGACGGGACAGTGCGGCAGTTCTGGACGACGCCGTACGTACCAGGCCCGCGGTTCGGCGGTAGGAAGCCGATCTGGGTGCTGACGAGCTCGGCGACGTTCTCCGGTGGCGAGGAGCTGGCGTACGACCTGCAGCAGCTCGGCCGAGCGGCGATCGTCGGCGAGCGGACGGGTGGCGGTGCGCACCCACGCCGTGGTTTCAAGCTGCACGAGCAACTCGAGGCGACGGTCCCCGTACAGCGGGCGGTCAACCCGATCTCCGGAATCAACTGGGAAGGCACCGGTGTCGCTCCCGACGTCGACGTCCCCGCGGACCAGGCGTTCGCCGAGGCGTACCGGCTCGCTTCAGAACATGTGGGTAACCTTCAGTCGTGTTCGGCTACGACGAAGTCCTAGAGGATGTCCGCTTCGCCTTCACCGATCGCTTCGGTGGCGCCAGCCAACCCCCGTACGGCGAACTGAACCTCGGCGGAGTCGGCGAAGACCAGGAGTTGATCGGCGAGAACTACCGCCGGATCGCCGAGGCCTTCGGGGTCCGGCCGGAGGCGGTCGTCCGCGTCAGCCAGGTCCACGGCCGCGACGTCCAGGTGGTCCGTCCCGAGGACGACCTTCCTGTCGTGCCGACGACCGCGGATGCGATCGTCACCACCAGGCCTGACGTGGTGCTGGCGGTCCGCGCCGCCGACTGTCTTCCCGTACTGCTCGCGGATTCCGATCAGGGCGTCATCGGCGCCGCGCACTCCGGCCGCAAGGGCCTGTACGTCGGCGTCGTACCGGCGACCGTCGAGGCGATGCGTGAGCTCGGTGCGCGACAGATCACCGCCGTGCTCGGGCCGTACGCGTGCGGGAACTGCTACGAGGTGCCGGCCGAGATGCGGGCCGAGGTAGCCGACCGGGTGCCGGCGTCCTACGCGGAGACCAGTTGGGGGACGCCGTCCATCGACGTGGCGGCTGGGGTCCGAGCGCAGCTGGACGAGTTGGGCGTCGAGGTCGTCGACGCAACGCGATGCACGATCGAGTCGGAGAGCCTCTACTCGTATCGGCGGGAAGGCCCGGTCAGTGGCCGGATGGCCGGGCTGATCAAGCTGGTCGGCTGATGAGTACTCGCGAGGATGAACTGCGGGCCAACCTCGAGCAGGTTCGGGAGCGGATCGAGAAGGCCTGTCAGGCGGCCGGGAGGGCTTCGGGTGAGGTGACCCTCGTGGCGATCACCAAAACCTTCCCAGTCAGCGACGTGCGGGCGCTGGCGGCCCTCGGTGTTCACGACGTCGGGGAGAACCGCGAGCAGGAGCTCAAGGCGAAGGCGCCGGACTGCCCGGACCTCACCTGGCACTTCGTCGGTCAGCTGCAATCGAAGAAGGCTCGCTCGGTGGTGCGCTCCGCGGCGGTCGTGCATTCGGTCGACCGGTCCTCGCTGGTCGACGCGCTGTCGAAGGCCGCGGTCGCGGAAGAGAAGACGCTGCGCTGTCTGCTCCAGGTGAGCCTCGCGTCGTACGGATCGGCGGAGGCCGCGACCGGTGCCGCACGCGGTGGTGTCGAGCCGAACGCCGTACTCGAGTTGGCCGCCGAGGTCGCGGCGGCGGACGGGCTCGAGCTCGGCGGAGTGATGGCGGTGGCGCCACTCGGATCCGATCCCGACGAGGCGTTCGCGGGCCTGCGCGACGTAAGCTCCCGGCTACGCTCCGAACACCCGGGCGCCGGCTGGATCTCGGCCGGGATGACCGGCGATCTGGAGGCCGCGATCAGGCACGGAGCGACACACGTGCGGCTCGGGCGCGCCTTACTCGGTACGCGTCCTCCACTCGGTTAGTGTCGACATCGAGCAGGTTTTGCTTCCTGCTCACCGTTGTCGTCGAAACCGGATCGAGGGGCTGGAGGGCCATGAGCGGCGCGCTGCGCAAGATGGGTGTCTACCTCGGCTTGGTCGAGGACGGGGAGCGCTACAACGCGCGGTACGACGACGAGTACGACGACTACGAAGAGTACGACGACGAAGCCGTCGACGGGGAGTCCCACGAGCCCGAGCCGGTGCCCGCCGGCCGGGAGAGTCGCGAGACCCGGGAACCGCGGGAGACCCGCGAGGACCAGGGCGCGACGGTCAGCAAGTTTCCAGATCGACGTGGTGTCGCACCGTCCCCGGAGGTTACCGAGTTGGCCCGCATCACCACCGTGCACCCGCGCAGCTACAACGAGGCGCGGGTCATCGGTGAGCACTTCCGCGACGGGACGCCCGTCATCATGAACCTGACCGAGATGGACCACGCCGACGCCAAGCGGCTGGTGGACTTCGCCGCGGGGCTGATCTTCTGCTGCCGTGGATCGATCGAACGGATCACCACCAAGGTGTTCCTGGTCTGCCCGCCGAACGTGACGGTGGCCGCCGAGGAGAAGGAGAAGATCGCCGCGGACGGGTTCTACAACCAGAGCTGATGCCCTGGTCTGGTCACCCGCTACCTCCGGTCTTCTACACTCATTGACGACATGGTTGCTCTAGCGCTCGTCCTCAGTGTTCTCAGCTGGGTGCTGCTCGCCTTCTTCCTCGTGCTGGTGGCGCGGTTCGTGCTCAGTCTGATCGTCATGTTCGCGCCGCAGTGGCACCCGAAGGGGCCGCTGCTGCTCTTCTTCGAGGCGATCTACTCGATCACCGATCCGTTCCTGCGGCCGCTGCGGCGGATCCTGCCCCCGATCGGGGCCGGCGGTGTGCGGATCGATCTGTCCATGCTGATGCTCTTCGTGATCGTGTCGGTGGCGATGTCCATCAACTCGACCGCCTTGCGCTCACTGTGAGGGTGAGGACATCACGGACGGGGTAGGTAGAGTCTCGGAAATGGGGATCTCCGGGCGTTGTCGCCCGCCCGGATTCCGTCATAAGACAACGAAGCGATAACGTGATCTACTGAGTCGCCGAGGTGAAGGCCACGGGGACTCCGCCAAGACACAGACAAACGAGGTGAAAGATGCCGCTGACGCCGGATGACGTCCGCTCGAAGCAATTCACGCCCGTCCGACTACGGGAGGGCTACGACGTCACTGAGGTCGACTCCTTCCTCGACGAGGTCGAAGCCGAGCTCGAGCGACTTCTCGCCGAGAACGAGGAGCTGCGGGCCAAGCTCGCGGCGGCTCAGCGCGCGGGCGCCGGGCAGGAGCGGCCGGTCGACCAGACCGCCGCGCTGCCGCCCGTCGTGCAGCAGCCCAAGCCCCCGGTCGTGGTCGAGAAGCCGGAGGAGAAGCCGCCCGTGGTGCCCGCTGTAGCGGCCGCGGGGGCTGCTGCGGCAGCAGGTACCGTCGGGGACGCCTCCAGCTCCGCCGTGCGGCTGCTGGAGATGGCCACCAAGCACTCCGACGACCTGGTCCAGGAGGCGAAGGACACCGCCGACAAGATCATCGGCGAGGCCCGCGCCAAGGCCGAGCGGCTGGAGAACGAGGCGCGCGGCAAGGCCGACCGGATGACCGGCGAGGCCCGTGCCCGCGCCGAGAAGCTGGACGGCGAGATCGCCGAGCGCCGGGCCCAGATGCTCGGCACGCTGGAGAAGCAGAAGGGCCAGCTGGAGCGCACGATCGACGACCTGCACGCCTACGAGCGCGAGTACCGCAGCCGGCTGAAGACCTACTTCACCGAGCAGCTCAAGGCGCTGGGCAACGGCGACGACACGCTCAGCCCGCGGAACGGCTTCCGTCCGGAGGCTCGCGCGCAGGCACACGGTCACGGCGTCTAAAAACCTCGAGAAGAGGCGGTGCTTTCCGGCGGCACCGCCTCTTCGTCATGTCCGGACCCTTTTGACACACCGTCCGTATCTGGTGACACGGTGTCAAAGTCGGGGTCAGGGCCACCTGAGAGGTTGCTTCCGGCCACTGAGCGTCTCGACATCAGTGAGCCGCAGCCGGTACGGCGTCAGCCGCAGGAGTGACGGTGATTCCCCGGCCGGCCCGACGGGGAACACACTCCAGAAGTCGTAGCCGAGTGGTGCGGGAGCGTCGCGGTACAGCTCCCACACTCGTTGCCGGGTCGCGGCATCGTCGACCCACTCCGCGTGGCAGTCCGCGACCGCCACTTCCTGTCCGGGCTCCCAGTAGCTGCAGCTCAGGTACGGACTGTGAGCGAGGTGCCGGACCTTCACCGGCGTCGCGCGCGTCACGATCCAGCCGACCAGCTCTGTGTCCAGTTCCCAGAGCGGGTGCAGGATCCGGGTTCGGGGCCGGTTGTCCGGTCCGACCGTCGCCACTGTGCACCAGACGATCCGGTGCGCTCTCTCCACGAACTCCTTTTGCACAACCATGGTTGTAGATTAGCCAATGCACAACCAGGGTTGTATAGTTCACGGCCATGGACTTCGATCCCGCTGACGCCAATCTGTCGCTCGCGTCGCTGTTCACCGGCTGGGCGCTCGCCGACGAGATCCAGCGGAGGCTCGCCGGGGACGGTTTCGAGGATGCACGCTTCGCCGACGGGGTGGTGTTCCAGCATCTGGTCGGCGGACCGGTGACGATCAGCACACTGGCCGAGCGTCTCGGCGTCACCCAGCAGGCGGCCTCGAAGTCGGTCGTCGACCTGGAGAAGCGCGGTTATCTCCGCCGCGACCCGGATCCCGCGGACGCCCGCGCCCGGCAGGTCGTGCTGACCGACCGCGGCGACGCGGTGATCGCGGCGGCACGCAAACACCGGGCCGCACTCGACGCAGAGCTTCGCCACGCTCTGGGCGACCATCGGGTCGAGGTGGCGCGCCTGCTGCTGGTCGACGTGATCAGCCGGCTCGGCGCGAGCCCGGCATTGCGGGCTCGCGCCGTCCGTCCGCCGCGTTAGTTAGGCCTTGGTGAGCCAGTAGGTCAGCTGCAGGTCCTCTTCGGTGCCGGTGGCAACGTCCGCGGACTCCGACGGGGCCGACTGGGTCAGCTCGACGGCGAGCACCTCGCGGGCGATCTCGTCGGCGTGCTTGCCGAGGGCATCGGTCAGCTCGGCGTCGGTCGAGGTGAGCCAGACCCTGATCCGGTCCGACACCTCGAGGCCGGCGTTCTTCCGGGCCTCCTGCAGCGTCCGGACCACCTCGCGGGCCAGGCCGGCCTGCTTGAGCTCCGGGGTGACCTCGAGGTCGAGGGCAACGGTCTCGCCCTGCTCGTTCACCACGGACCAGCCTTCCTTCGGCCGCTCGGACAGCAGCACCTCGGCCTCGCTGACCCGGACGTCCTCGCCGTCGACGACGACGCTCGCCGTCCCGGTCTCCTTCAGCTCGACGGCGAGCGCGCCGGCGTCGGCGGCGGCGATCGCGGCCGCGACCACCGGCGTCTGCTTGGCGAACCGCTTGCCCAACTCACGGAAGTTGCCCTTGGCCGAGAACTCGACCAGATCCGCGCCCGCCGCGGACAGCGGCTCCACCGAACCCACGTTGAGCTCGTCGGCGATCTCCCGCAGCAGCTCCGGCGACAGGTCCGCGATCGCGGCCGACCCGACCAGCGCCCGGGACAGCGGCTGGCGCGTGCGCACCTTCGCCTCCGCCCGCGCCGACCGGCCGAGCTCGACGACCCGCCGGGCCATCGACACGTGCTGCGCGAGCGCGTCGTCGATCAGCGTCTCGTCGTACGTCGGGAACGCGCTGAGGTGGACCGACTCCGGCAGTCCGGGCGTGACCGGCCGGAACACGTCCTGCCAGACCCGCTCGGTGACGAACGGCATCAGCGGCGCCATTACGCGGGTCAGCACGTCGAGCGTCTCGTGCAGCGTCGCCAGCGCGCCGGCGTCACCGGACCAGAACCGGCGGCGGGACCGCCGGACGTACCAGTTCGAGAGCACGTCGACGAACGAGTTGACCAGCAGACCGAGCCGCTGCGTGTCGAAGGCGGCGTACGCCTCGTCGGTGTCCCGGACCAGCCGGTGCGTCTCGCTCACCAGCCAGCGGTCGAGCACCGAGCGCTCGGCGACGGCCGGGGCGTCGGTGGGCGACCAGTCGGCCAGCCGCGCGTACAGGGCGTGGAACGCGACCGTGTTCCAGTAGGTGAGCAGCACCTTCCGGACGATCTCGTTCAGCACGTTCGGACCGATGCCGCGCGCCTTCCACGGCGAGCCGGATGCGGCCATGAACCAGCGCACCGCGTCCGCACTGTGGTCGTCCATCAGCGGGATCGGCTCGAGGATGTTGCCCAGGTGCTTGGACATCTTCCGGCCGTCCTCGGCCAGGATGTGCCCGAGGCAGACGACGTTGCGGTACGACGACTCGTCGAAGACCAGCGTGCCGATCGCCATCAGCGTGTAGAACCAGCCGCGGGTCTGGTCGATCGCCTCGGAGATGAAGTCGGCCGGGTAGGTCTCCTCGAACTTCTCCTTCGAGCCCTCCGCCCACGGGTAGCCCCACTGCGCGAACGGCATCGCCCCCGAGTCGTACCAGGCGTCGATCACCTCGGGCACGCGGCGCGCCTCGGCACCGCACGTCGGGCAGTCGAAGGTGATGTCGTCGACGTACGGGCGGTGTGGGTCGGTCGCGCTCAGGTCCCGGCCGGCCAGCTCACCGAGCTCGGCCAGCGACCCCACGCACACCTGGTGGTCGTCCTCGCACCGCCAGATCGGCAGCGGCGTACCCCAGTAGCGGGAGCGCGACACGGCCCAGTCGATGTTGTTGCGCAGCCAGTCGCCGTACCGGCCCCACTTGACCGAGTCCGGGTACCAGTTGGTCTTCTCGTTCTCGCGGAGCAGGGCGTCCTTCACCTGCGTGGTGCGGATGTACCAGGAGGGGAGGGCGTAGTACATGACCGGGGTGTGGCAGCGCCAGCAGTGCGGGTACGGGTGCTCGTACGGCACGTGCTTGAACAGGATGCCGCGCTCGTCCAGGTCCTTGACCAGATCCTGGTCGGCCTTCTTGAAGAACTGCCCGCCGACCAGCGGCACGTCGGCGTTGAAGTGACCACTGGCGTCCACCGGGTTCACCACCGGCAGGTCGTACGCGCGGCTCACCGCGAGGTCGTCCGCACCGAACGCGGGGGACTGGTGCACCAGACCCGTGCCGTCCTCGGTGGTGACGTAGTCCGCGAGTACGACGTAGTGCGCCGGCTCGGGGAACTCCACCAGCTCGAACGGCCGCTGGTAGGTCCACCGCTCCATCTCCCGGCCGCCGTACTGCCCGGTGACCGTCCAGCCGTCGCCGAGCCTGTCCAGCAGCGGCTCGGCCACGACCAGGGACTCGTTGCCGTCGGTGGCGACGACGTACTGGACATCCGGGTGCACCGCGACCGCAGTGTTTGAAACGAGTGTCCAAGGAGTCGTCGTCCAGACCAGCAGCGACGCCTGACCGGCCAGCGGACCGGAGGTCAGCGGGAAGCGCACGTACACCGACGGGTCGACGACCGTCTCGTAGCCCTGGGCGAGCTCGTGGTCGGACAGTCCGGTGCCACAGCGCGGGCAGTACGGCGTGATGCGGTAGTCCTCGACCAGGAGACCCTTGTCGTGGACCTGCTTGAGCGACCACCAGACGGACTGGACGTACTCGGGGTCCATGGTCCGGTACGGGCGCTCCAGGTCGACCCAGTAGCCCATCCGGACCGTGAGCTCGTTGAACGCGTCCACGTGCCGCAGCACCGACGCACGGCACTTGGCGTTGAACTCGGCGATGCCGTACGCCTCGATGTCGTTCTTGCCGTTGAAGCCGAGCTCCTTCTCGACCGCGACCTCGACCGGCAGGCCGTGGCAGTCCCAGCCGGCCTTGCGCTCGACCCAGAAGCCCTTCATGGTCCGGTAGCGCGGGAAGACGTCCTTGAAGACGCGGGCCTCGATGTGGTGCGTGCCGGGCATGCCGTTCGCGGTCGGGGGACCCTCGAAGAACGTCCACGGCTGTCCGCCGGCGGACTGCTCGAGGCTCTTGGTGAACGTGTCGTGCTCGTCCCAGAGGGTGAGCACCTCCCGCTCGAGCGCGGGGAAGTCGACCTGCGCCGGAACCTGCCGCCACGGGGTCCCTGGGGTGTCTGCCGCCATCTCTCCGTCGTCCTTCGTCGCCAGTGCCTGCTGACGAGGGACGAAGCACCGGGCGTGTCGCCCGATACCGCGCGGTACCACCCTCCTTGGTGACTCTAGGTGCAGTCACCCACTTCCTTAACGCGTCGCTGCCGGTTCTAATAGGTCCTTGCGGACTGTTCTTCCGGCGGCTCCGGGGTGATGGCCCCATCACTGCCGTGCGGATCGCGGTTGTCAGTGTACGGCGTCGTACCAGGCAACTACGAATCGTTAATCGCTGGTCAGCCGCGACCGTCAGGGATGAGAATCTGCCGGAACGACAGTGTTGCCGGCCGAAGGGGGAGACAGATGGCGCAGCGACTGAAACGTTGGGGTGACTCGGCGTAGCCACTGAGACGTGGCTGTGACGCGCGGAACATCGAGCGGGCTTGAAGAACCGACTACCGTATGTCCACGGTCTGCGCGTCGGACTGGCACGTGACTATCACGTGGCCTACTGTCTTGCGACCAGTCCGCTTCAGTCTCCGACGAAGGCAGGGGGTAGCTGACCATGGCTACATCGGCTCCCAAGAAGACCGCCCCCCAACGCACTGCCGCGGCCAAGAAGAGCGCCGCGAAGAAGTCGACCGAGCCGGCCCCGACCACGGCCCGCAAGAAGGCACCGGCGAAGACCTCGCCGGTCAAGAAGACTCCCGCGGCGAAGAAGTCCTCAGCGACGACCGCCGCGGCGAAGAAGGCTCCGGCCAAGAAGACCCCTGCCAAGCAAGTACCGACGAAGAGGGTGGCCATGAAGACCAACGAGAACAGGACCCCGGCAACGGCGCCGGCGAAGTCCGCAGCACACAAGGCGGAGACCCTCACGGTGAAGTCCGGCGAGACCCCGTGGACCGCGGCCGAGCTGGCCGAGCTCCGCGGTGAGCTGGAAGCCGACGTGGTGCACCTGAAGAAGGAGATCCACGACGCCGAGCAGGAGATCGTCGGATTGCTCCGCGACGGCGGTGACGGCGCCGGGAACGACCAGGCCGACGTCGGCTCCACCACGCTCGAGCGCGACCACGAGATGTCGCTGGCCAACAACGCCCGGGACATGCTCGACCAGATCGAGCGCGCGCTGGCCAAGATCGAGGACGGCACGTACGGCGTCTGCGAGAGCTGTGGCAACGCGATCGGCAAGGGTCGGTTGCAGGCGTTCCCGCGTGCGACACTGTGCGTGTCATGCAAAGAACGCGAAGAACGCCGCTGAACGACCCAGCTTCGTCCCGTCAGGTGGGGGACGCGGAGTCACCGGAACCGGCCGACCTCGAGTCGGCCGGTTCTCCGTCATCTCCGGACCCCGGCGGCGGGACGCCGGCGCGGTCCTGGAAGTGGATGGCGCTGTTCGGCGGGGTCGGGTTGCTGATCCTGTTCCTGGACCAGTTGACGAAGGCCCTGGCGCTGCAGCATCTGACGCCGGGTGAGCCGGTGAACGTGATCGGCAGCCTGCTGAAGTTCAACCTGATCCGGAACTCCGGCGCCGCCTTCAGCCTCGGGGCGGGGTACACGCCGTACATCAGCGCGGTCCAGATCACCGTCGCGATCGGTGTCGTCTACCTGTCCCGCAAGCTCGGGTCGGTCGGCTGGGCGATCGCGTTCGGGTTCCTGTTCGGCGGGGCGGTCGGCAACATCATCGACCGGATCTTCCGTGAGCCGTCGCCGTTCCACGGGCACGTGGTCGACTTCCTGCAGACCCCGCACTGGGCGATCTTCAACGTCGCCGACATGGCGGTCACCTCGGCCGCGATCCTGCTGGTGATCCAGACCCTGCGCGGGATCAAGCTCGACGGGACCCGGGAGCACCGCAAGTGAGCTCGCGGACCGTGATGGTGCCGGACGGTCTGGCCGGCGAGCGGCTGGACGCGGCGCTGTCCCGCCTGTTCGGCGTGTCCCGGACCAAGGCGGCCGAGTTGATCGAGTCCGGTCTGGTCCAGGTCGACGGTGCCCCGGCACCGAAGTCGTCCCGGGTCGCCGCCGGCGTGCTGCTCGATGTCGAGCTACCGCCTCCGCCGGCCGAAGTGACCGTCGTGCCGGAGACCGTGGACAACCTGCGGATCGTGTACGACGACGACGAGATCATCGTGGTCGACAAGCCGGTCGGAGTCGCCGCGCACCCGTCACCCGGGTGGACCGGCCCGACCGTCATCGGCCATCTGGCCGGCGCCGGTTTCACCATCTCCACCAGCGGCGCCGCCGAGCGCAAGGGCATCGTGCACCGGCTCGACGTCGGCACCTCCGGGCTGATGGTGGTCGCGAAGACGGAGTACGCGTACACCGTGCTCAAGCGCGCCTTCAAGGAGCGCACGGTCAAGAAGATCTACCACGCGCTGGTCCAGGGGCATCCCGACCCGTTCACCGGCACTGTGGACGCCCCGATCGACCGGCACCCGCACCACGACTACAAGTTCGGCGTCGTGGCGGGCGGCAAGCCGAGCGTGACGCACTACGAGACGCTCGAGGCGTTCCGGTACGCGACCTTGCTCGAGATCACCCTCGAGACCGGCCGGACGCACCAGATCCGCGTCCACATGTCCGCGATCGGGCACCCGTGCTGCGGCGACCTGACGTACGGCGCTGACCCGGTCCTCGCCGAGCGCCTCCAGCTCAACCGGCAATGGCTCCACGCCATGCGCCTCGGCTTCACCCACCCGGGCACGGGCGAGTACGTCGAGTTCACCTCGGAGTATCCCGACGACCTCGACCACGCTCTGGATCTCCTCGTCGATGCTCAATGAAGTTGTATCTGTCGTCCTTCCGCCTCGGTGACCACCCGGAGCGCCTGGTCGGCCTGCTCCCGCCGCAGGGCCGGGTGGCGGTCATCTGCAACTCGATCGACAACGAGGATCCCGCTGTACGCCGGGAGAAGGTCGCCGAGGAGATCGCCTGGCTGACCGAGCTCGGCCTCCGCGCGGAGGAGCTGGACCTTCGCTCGACGTCCGACCTCCGGGCGGAGCTGGGGGAGTACGACGGCGTCTGGGTCCGTGGCGGGAACGTGTTCGTCCTCCGGGTCGCCATGGCTCGCTCGGGTGCGGATCAGATCCTCCCGGACCTGATCCGCTCCGAGCAGCTCGTGTACGCCGGGTACAGCGCCGGACCGTGCGTCCTCGCGCCCAGCCTCCGCGGCCTCGAGCTGTGCGACGACACCAGCGTGCTGGACGGCGAGATCATCTGGGACGGCCTCGGCGTGCTCGACCACGCGATCGTTCCGCACCTGAACTCACCCGGCCATCCCGAGACGGAGCTCCTCGAGCGTGTCGCCGAGCTCTACGACCGCACCGGCGTCGCGTACCTCCCCATGAGCGATGGCCAAGCTCTCGTCATCGACGGCGCCCACCGCGAACTCGTCTGACCGCCTCTAGGTCAGAGCTGATCGGCAAGCCTGACGACAGCCGCAACCACCTGCGCGCCGTGGACCAACACCGGATCGTTGTGGTCGGCTCCTGGGATCTCGACCAGCTCCTTCAACGCCGGCGCAGCCGCAGCCACCGCCCGGCTCTGCTCCGGCGGTACGACGGAATCCGCGCTCCCGTAGACCACAGCAACCGGCACCTTCACCGCGGCCAGCCGCTCAGCCACCGGAAACTCGTCCCGCAGCAGCAGCCGGACCGGCAAGAACGGGTAATGCACCCGCCCGACCGCTGCCAGATCGACGAACGGCGACCGTAGTACCAACCCACCCGGCGGAACCTCGGTCGCCAACTCAGTCACCACAGCAGCCCCGAGACTCTCACCGAAGTACACAGTCCGCTCAGCCGGTACGCCGTACCCCACCAGAAACCGCTGCGCTGCCCGCACATCCCGAGCCAGTCCTTCCTCACTCGGTCTGCCTGCGTTCCCGCCGTACCCGCGATAGTCGAACAGCAACACCGTCAGTCCCTGAGCCGCCAACGCCCGCGCGAGCGGAGCCCGCCCAGCCCGATTCCCGCCGTTCCCATTGGCAACCAGTACCGCGATCCCACGATCTCGCCCTTGCGGCCGGACCAGCCAGGCACCCAGACGCAGACCATCGCTTGTCTCCAGCAGCACGTCCTCGGCCCCTACGCTCGCACTCACCGCAGCCGTGTCGGGGAGGTAGATCAGCCGCCGTTGAACACCCCACAACAGTGCCGTGAGCAGGACAATCACTGCCGCCACAGCAAGGGTGATGCGCACCATTGTTTCAGTGTGCCCTTCAACACTGGGGAATTCGGCCTAGTCTGAATAGGCATGGGGGAGTCGAAGCCTGGGGTGTCAGCGCGTGGGCGGTTGCCGGCGGAGCTGACGAGCTTCGTCGGACGCCGGCGCGAGCTGGCGGAGACCAGGCGGTTGCTGGCCGGCAGCCGCCTGCTGACGCTCACCGGCGCCGGGGGAGTCGGCAAGACGCGCCTGGCGCTACGGATGGCGGCAGAGGTACGACGGACGTTCGCCGACGGGGTCTGGTTCGTCGAGTTGGCCGCACTGCATGACCCTGACCTGCTCGCCAACACTCTGGCCGAAGCGCTCGAGCTGAGCCAGGTCTCCGCGAACCCGGCGGATGATCTCGCGGCGTACATGGAGGACAGGCGCCTGCTGCTGGTGCTGGACAACTGCGAGCAGGTGGCCGAGGCATGCGCCGTACTGGGGAGAAAGCTGCTCGCGGCCGCGCCACGACTGCAGATCATCGCGACCAGCCGTCACGTGCTCGGAGTGGAGGGCGAGCAGGTCCTGTCGGTCCCACCGTTGCCGACGCCGCCCCCGGAGGCTCCGGCCGCGGACGCCGACCAGTACGAGGCGATGCTGCTCTTCACCGACCGGGTGCGCGCGGTGCTCCCGGATTTCGTGCTCGACGACACCAATCGGGCGCAGGTGATCGAGCTCTGCCGGCAGCTGGACGGCGTACCGCTGGCGATAGAACTCGCGGCGGTCTGGATGCGGACTCTCTCGCTGCAGCAGATCCTCGATCGGCTCGAGGACCGTTTCCGCCTGCTGGCCGGCGGCAAGCAGACAGCACCGGCCCGCCAGCAGGCGCTGGCGGCGGCGATCGACTGGAGCTACGACCTGTGCTCCGAGGCTGAGCGCACGCTGTGGGCGAGGCTGTCGGTCTTCTCCGGAGGCTTCGACCTGGACGGAGCCGAGGAGGTCTGCTCCGGTGACGGCATCGGTCACGACGACGTACTCGGTCTGATCGCCGGCCTGCTCAACAAGTCGATCATCACCCGCACGATCGGTAGACCCCGCTCGGTCGCCTGGTACGACATGCTCACGTCGATCAGCCAGTACGGCGCTCTGCGGCTCGGCAGCGGGAAACGCGAGTACCGGCTGCGGCACCGCGACCACTACCGGAACCTGGCGGCGGAGTGGGCGACCGACATCTTCGGGCCGCGTCAGGCCGACTGGTACCTCCGGATGCGGCGCGAGCACGGCAACCTGCGGGCCGCACTCGACTTCTGCCTGAGCGAGCCGGACGGTGGGTCGGCCGCCCTCGAGATCGCGGCGCCGATCTGGAACTTCTGGTTCACCGGGTTCCCCCGCGAGGGCTATCACTACCTGTACCGCGCCCTCGATGCGACACCGGAGCAGACGCCGATGCGCGCGCTCGGGCTCTGGGCCGGCGGTTACAACGCGATGTTCATCGGCGAGGCCGAGCAGCAGACGCGCTGGCTGGCCGAGTGCAAGGTCCTCGCCGAGCGGTACGACGACGACCATCTGCGGGCCCGGATCGCGGAGGTGGCCGGGCAGGCGCGGATCAACCGCGGTGACCTGTCGGGTGCGGTCGACGATCTGCTGCCGGCCCTCGACGGTTTCCGTGCGGTCGGCGATCTGCTGGGGGAGTTCGGCGTACTGACCCTGTTGTCGGCGGCGACGTTCTTCCTCGGCGATCCGCGGGCGGACGAGTTCAGCCGGCAGGCGTACGACCTGGCCGACTCCAAGGGCGCGGAGTCGTCCAAGGCATACGCGATGCTGGCCGTCGGCGTGGTGCAATGGCGGGACCACGAGCGGATCGAGGACGCGACCCGGTCGTTCCAGGAGGCGATCCGGCTGTGGCTGCCGCTCAACGGCCGGACCGGCATCGCGCTGTGCGTGCAGGCGCTGTCATGGTGTGCCGCGTCGTCGGAGCCCGGCGCGCGTGCCGCCCAGCTGCTGGGTGCTTCACGGGCGGTGTGGCGGTCCACCGGTGCGCATGTCGACCAGACCACGCCGTACAGCAGGTTCGACGACCAGGCCGAGGAGCGGATCCGGGCCGCGATCGGGGATGCCGCGTTCGACCGGGCGTTCGAGCTGGGAGCGGCGTACTCCTTCGAGCAGGTGGTCTCGCTCGCGCTCGGCGAGGAAACGGTGAACCACCGGGTGGCGCGGACCGGACTGGCCGGCAAGCTGACGCCGCGCGAGCACGAGATCGCCGGCCTGCTCGGCGAGGGATTGAGCAACCGCGAGATCGCTGCTCGCCTGGTCATCTCGCAACGGACCGCGGAGACGCATGTCGAACGCATCCTCGGCAAGCTCGCCTTCACCTCGCGGTCCCAGGTCGCGCGCTGGATCACAGAGCACCCGGATACGTAGACAGATTCGTAGTTCTCCCGATGGGTGGGCGGGCGGCGGGCGGCACCCTTGCTCTGGCGTCCCCCCTCGCCGCCCGGACCCTCCTGCCGGGCGGCCGCCAGACCGGTGGACCCGGCGTCCTGAGATCCCCTGCTCGGCGCTGGGTCCGCCGTTCCAACTGGTGTGAAAGTGGTGTCTTCCACGCCCGGATAGCGGGCGCCGCGGACCCGCGCCGGTGAGCCGGTGAGGAACTGTCGGCGGGCCCGCATAGGCTGTGTCAGTCCCGCTCACTCACGCCCTGGGAGGTCTGCGTCGACATGGCGTCCAGCGATAGTTTCGTGCACCTACACGTGCACACCGAGTACTCCATGCTGGACGGCGCCGCGCGGATCGACGAGTTGTTCAAAACCGCCCAGGAGATGGGCATGCCGGCCATCGCCACCACCGACCACGGCTACGTGTTCGGTGCGTACGAGTTCTGGAAGACCGCGAAGAAGTACGACGTCAAGCCGATCATCGGCGTGGAGGCGTACCTGACCCCGCACACCCACCGCAGCGAGCGGAAGCGGGTCAAGTGGGGCGACGCGAACTCCGGCCGCGACGACGTCTCCGGCTCGGGTGCCTACACCCACATGACGCTGCTGGCGAAGAACACCTCCGGCATGCACAACCTGTTCAAGATGAGCTCGCTGGCCAGCCTCGAGGGCTACTACTTCAAGCCCCGGATGGACCGCGAGCTGCTGAACACCTACGGCCAGGGCCTGATCGCGACCACCGGGTGCCCGTCCGGCGAGGTGCAGACCCGGCTCCGCCTCGGGCAGTACAAAGAGGCCGTCGAGGCCGCCGCGGAGTTCCGCGACATCTTCGGCAAGGAGAACTTCTACTGCGAGCTGATGGACCACGGCCTCGGCATCGAGCGGGACATCCAGAAGGACCTGCTCAGGCTGGCCCGTGAGCTCGGCCTCCCGCTGGTCGCGACCAACGACCTGCACTACACCAAGCCCGAGGACTCGACCGCGCACGCGGCGCTGCTGTGCGTCCAGTCCGGCTCGACTCTGTCCGACCCGAACCGGTTCAAGTTCGACGCGAACGAGTTCTACGTCAAGACCGCGGCCGAGATGCGCGAGGTGTGGAAGGAGCTGCCGGAGGCGTGTGACAATACGCTGCTGATCGCCGAGCAATGCGACGTCAGCTTCACCGAGGGCGAGGGCCGGTTCATGCCGCGCTTCCCCTGCCCGGACGGCCACAACGAGGAGTCCTGGTTCGTCGCCGAGGTGGAGACCGGCCTGCACAAGCGCTATCCCGGCGGTGTCCCGGACCAGGTCCGCAAGCAGGCGGAGTACGAGATCGAGGTCATCACCTCGAAGGGCTACGCCGGCTACTTCCTGGTCGTCGCGGACTTCATCAACTGGGCCAAGGAGCACGGCATCCGGGTCGGTCCGGGCCGTGGTTCCGGTGCCGGTTCGATGTGCGCGTACGCGATGCGGATCACCGACCTGGACCCGCTCCAGCACGGCCTGATCTTCGAGCGCTTCCTGAACCCGGAGCGGATGTCGATGCCCGACTTCGACATCGACTTCGACGACCGCCGCCGCCCCGAGGTGATCCGCTACGTCACCGAGAAGTACGGCGACGACCGGGTCGCGATGATCGTCACCTACGGCACCATCAAGGCCAAGCAGGCGATCAAGGACGCCGGCCGGGTGCTGGACTACCCGTTCGCGATGGGCGACCGGATCACCAAGGCGATGCCGCCGGCGGTGATGGGCAAGGACATCCCGCTGTCCGGCATCTTCGACTCCCAGCACAAGCGGTACTCCGAGGCCGGCGAGTTCCGCCAGCTCTACGAGTCCGACCAGGACGTGCGCAAGATCGTCGACACGGCCCGCGGCCTGGAGAACCTGAAGCGCCAGTGGGGTGTGCACGCGGCCGGCGTGATCATGTCCTCGGAGCCGCTGATCGAGCTGATCCCGATCATGCGCCGCGAGCAGGACGGCCAGGTCATCACCCAGTTCGACTACCCGAGCTGCGAGACGCTCGGCCTGGTCAAGATGGACTTCCTGGGCCTGCGCAACCTGACGATCATGGACGACGCGGTCAAGAACGTCGAGGCCAGCCGCGGCATCTCGCTGGACCTGGACGAGCTGGCCAAGACCCTGGACGACGGCCCGACCTTCGAGCTGCTCGGCCGCGGCGACACGCTCGGCGTGTTCCAGTTCGACGGCGGCCCGATGCGGGCGCTGCTGCGGCTGATGAAGCCGGACAACTTCGAGGACATCTCCGCGGTCGGCGCGCTCTACCGGCCCGGCCCGATGGGCGCGAACAGCCACACCAACTACGCCCTGCGGAAGAACAAGCAGCAGGAGATCAGCTACCCGCACGACGAGCTCGCCGTCGCGCTCGAACCGATCCTGGGGACGACCTACGGTCTGATCGTCTACCAGGAGCAGGTGATGGCGATCGCCCAGCAGCTGGCCGGCTACACGCTCGGCAAGGCGGATCTGCTCCGCCGGGCGATGGGCAAGAAGAAGCGCGAGGTGCTGGACGCGGAGTATGTCGGCTTCTCCGAGGGGATGAAGGCGAACGGCTTCTCCGCCCAGTCGATCAAGGCGCTGTGGGACGTCCTGGTCCCGTTCTCCGACTACGCGTTCAACAAGGCGCACTCCGCGGCGTACGGGCTGGTCTCGTACTGGACGGCGTACCTGAAGGCCAACTACCCGGCGGAGTACATGGCCGCCGTCCTCACGTCCGTCAAGGACGACAAGGACAAGATGGCCATCTACCTGAACGAGTGCCGCCGGATGGGGATCAAGGTGCTCCCGCCGGACGTGAACGAGTCGGACTCGAACTTCACCCCGGTCGGCACCGACATCCGCTTCGGCCTGTCCGCGATCCGCAACGTCGGCGTGAACGTGGTGGCTGAGATCGTCGCGGCCCGCGAGGAGAAGGGCCGGTTCACCGACTTCGTCGACTTCATCGACAAGGTGTCGCTGCCGGTCTGCAACAAGCGGGTCATCGAGTCGCTGGCCAAGGCCGGTTCGTTCGACTCGATGAACCACGCCCGGCGCGCGGTCGTCGCGGTGCACGAGCAGGCCGTCGACGAGGCCATCGACCTGAAGCGGAACGAGGCGCACGGCCAGTTCGACCTCTTCTCGATGGGTGACGACGCGGACGAGGGCGAGGGCAACAGCCGCCTGACCGTCACCGTCCCGGAGATCGAGGAGTGGGACAAGGCGACCAAGCTCGCGCACGAGCGCGACATGCTGGGGTTGTACGTGTCCGACCACCCGCTGTTCGGCGTCGAGCACGTGCTCACCAACGGCAGCGACTGCACGATCGGTCAGCTGCTCGCCGACGAGGACCGGCCGGACGGCTCCCAGGTGACCATCGGCGGCCTGGTCACCGCGGTCCAGCGGAAGGTGAACAAGCGCGGCGACATCTACGCGATCGTCACCATCGAGGACCTGGAGGGTTCGATCGAGGTGATGATGTTCTCCTCGGCGTACCAGCTGCACGCGCACCTGCTCAGCAACGACGCGATCATCCTGATGAAGGGCCGGCTGCGTCGCCGCGAGGACCGGGTCGAGCTCAGCGGCTCCGAGGTGATCGTGCCGGACCTGACCGAAGGGCCGAGCGGCCCGGTGGTGATCACGATGCCTGTGAACCGCTGTACGCCGCCGCTGGTCGAGCAGCTGCGGGATGTGCTGCAGTCGCATCCCGGGATGACCGAGGTGCAACTGCGGCTGCAGGCCCGGCAGAAGACGACTGTGATGCGGATCGGCGACCGGTTCCGCGTCACGCCGACGTCGTCGCTGATGGCGGACCTCAAGGCGCTCCTCGGCCCGTCCTGCCTGGCCAGCTGATTGGCATTGGATTCGATGCGTCACACTGTCGACGTGACTCAACCGCAGCCCATCCAGCCGTCTCCCTACGTTCCGCCCCCGGCCGGTGCTCCCTTCGGTGCGCCGAGTCAGCCGGAGCCGCGGATGCCGTGGGCGAAGGCGATCGTGGTGACCGTGGTGGTGTTCCTGGCCGCGGGTGTGGTGGCCGGGTGGGCGTGGCAGCAGTTCTCGCCGTTGGCGCAGTACACGGTGGACGAGAACGGTGGCGCACTGGGGGAGGAGCAGATGACCCGGATCTTCGGGCCGGACGGCACCTTCACCTCGATCGGCTTCCTGGCCGCGCTCGTCCTGGGTGGTGCCCTGTTCTGGTGGCTGCGGAACTACGGTCCGTGGTCGGTCGCGATCGTGACGCTCGGCGCGTGCCTCGGCTCCGGCATCGCCTGGGGAGTGGGCATGCTGCTCGGCCACGACCCGATCCAGCCGCGCCTGCAGGCCGCCAAGCCCGGTGACCTGGTGTCCGCGCCCCTGGAGCTGCACACCTGGACCCCGGCGGTCTCCTGGCTGATCGGTGCCGCCCTGGCCTGTGCGATCCTCGCCGCCACCACCTGGCGCAGCGAGCCGGTTGCAACCACATCGCAACCTGCCGCGTCAGAGCCTGCACCACCGGTGCAATAGCCTTTGCCAGTCCGGTGGGTGAGGCCACCGGCCAGCGAGGGAGCATATGTCCGACCAGAACACCCCGCCGTACCCAGGTGCCGGCGGTCCGCAGAACCCCCAGAACCCCTACGGCCAAGGCCAGTACGGCGGACCGCAGCAGGGCCAGCGCCCGCCGGCCGGACCGCCGCAGCAGGGCCAGGGCCAGGGCCAGAACCTGTGGCCCCAGCCTGGACAGCAGCAGTACCCGCCGCAGCCGAACGGCCCGCAGTACGGCGCACCGCAGCACAGCGGCCAGCCCGGCCAGCAGTACGGCGCTCCGCAGTACGGAGGACCGCAGCAGCCGCAGGGGGGACCGCAGTACGGTCAGCCCGGGCCGCAGTACGGCCAGCCGGGTCAGGCGTCGTACGAGCAGCTGAACATCGGTGGGCAGCCGCAGCAGTGGCAGCCGGAGCCGAAGAAGAAGCGCGGCAAGGTGATCCCGCTGATCGCGGCGCTCGCCATGGTGCTCGTCGTCGCCGGTGGCGGAATCTTTGCCTACGGCAAGCTCAAGGGCGGCGACCAGCCGGCCGCGGTCCTGCCGGGCACCGCCGTCGCCTACGCCCGGGTCGACCTGAACCCGTCGGCCGGCCAGAAGGTCGCCGCGATCCGGTTCCTGATGAAGTTCCCGTCGGTCAAGGACAAGTTCGGCCTGACCGGCGAGAAGGACGACCTGCGGCAGAAGCTGTTCGAGCAGATCAAGAAGTACGCCGGTGACGACCTGGCCGACGTCGACTACGACAAGGACGTCAAGCCGTGGCTCGGTGAGCGCGCCGGCATCGCCGCGCTGCCGCCCGCCGACGGCAAGGACGACCCGGTCGTCGTGATCGCGGTGCAGGTGAAGAACGAGGGCGAGGCCACCAAGGGCCTGGACAAGCTGATGGCCGGCGAGGACAAGAAGCCCGGCCGCGCGTTCAGCAACGGCTACGTGCTGCTCGGTGACGACCAGGCCACCGTGGACGCGGCCGTCGCCACCGCGAAGGACAACCCGCTGGAGAAGAACGCCAAGTTCAGCGCGGACATGGACAAGCTCGGCGAGCAGGGCTTCGCCTCGGTCTGGGCCGACATGAAGGGGATCGCCTCGATCTCCGGCAAGGTCGACTCCGAGGCGCTGGCCGGTGTCGGCGACGCGAGTATGGCCGCCTCGCTGCGGTTCGACGCCTCGTACGTCGAGCTGAAGGGCATCGCGCAGGGCGACCAGAGCATCAAGGTCAACTCGGCCGACGCCGGCGACCTGGTCACCAAGCTGCCGGACAGCACGGCCGGCGCGATCGCGGTCTCGGGTGGCGAGAACCTGGTCGACACGATGTGGCAGCAGCTGAACAAGGCGGCCAACGGCAACATCAAGCAGCTGACCGAGCAGATCGCCGAGGAGACCGGCCTGAACCTGCCGGACGACCTGAAGAGCCTGCTGGGGAAGAACCTCGCGGTCGCGATCGACAAGGACGCGTCGAACGGCCCGAAGATCGCCGCCCGGATGGAGACCGACCCGGCCAAGGCCGAGCCGGTGGTGGAGAAGCTGACCACGCTGCTGCACGAGCGCAGCTCGGCCAACATCCCGATCGAGAGCGCGAAGGACGACGACACGCTCGTTCTCGCCACCGACAAGGACTACGCCGAGCAGGTGCTGAAGGGTGGCAACCTCGGCCAGAGCGAGAACTTCAAGCAGGCCCTGCCCGACACCAAGGGCGCGGTGACGATCGGGTACGTCGACTTCGAGTCGGTCGGCGCGCTCAGCCCGCGGTTCAGCTCCGACAAGGATCTGGCCGCACTCCGCTCCGGCGGTTTCGTCGTCCGCTCCACGGGTGACGGCCAGGCGGACTTCACGCTGCGGGTCGTCGCGAAGTAGGAATTTCTCCGGCCGACGATGTCGAAATCGGCCGGACGGCTTCTACCTCCTGGGTGAAAGCACCTTTCACCCAGGAGGAGAACCGAGATGAACCACTTCACCGGCATTGCGACCGTCGGCGTACCCGTCACCGACCAGGACCGCGCGGTCGCGTTCTACACCGAGACGCTCGGGTTCGAGCTGTTGATGGACGCACCGCTGCCGCAGCTCGGCGGCCGCTGGATCGTGGTCGCGCCGTCCGGAGCCGCGACGAGTATCGCCCTGGTCCCGGCCTCGGAGGGCAACCCGGCCGGCGTCGACACCGGCATCCGGCTGTCCAGCCCGGACGCGGCGGCGGCGCACAAGCACTTCCTGGCCGAGGGCGTCGACACCGACGAACTGCTCGAGTGGCCGGACGTCCCGCCGATGTTCAGCCTGCGCGACCAGGACGGCAACCGGTTGTACGTCTCCCAGTTCTAAGCCAGGCGCACCCCGGTGAGCGAGGCGCAGGTCTCCAGGAAGGCTGCCTGCGTCTCGGGATCCGAGGCGGCGGGATGCGTCCGATGTGGCCGCAGGTGGTAGAAGTACCCGCCGGTCGGCGCATCCGGCGCGGTCGCAAGCCAGATCTGGGTCAGGTGTGCCTGGCTCAGATCACCTGGCGCGCCACGGCCGCCCATCTTGGTCGGGACCCAGCCGGGATCCACGGCGTTGGAGAGTACGCCGGGCCAGAGCCGGGCGACCGCGAACGCGAGGATCACGTCGTACAGCTTCGAGTCCGAGTACGCCTGCGCTCCGCGCCACCGCCGCCGTACCCACTGCAGATCGTCGAGTACGACGTCGCCGCCCTCGTGCATCCCCGAGCTCAGATAGACCAGCCGCCGCGGTCGCTCGATCAGAGCGGTCAGCAGGTACGGCGCCAGCGCGTTGACGGCGAACACGTGCTCCAGCCCGTCGGCCGTCTCGATCCGCGGCTCCTGATACCCGACCGCCGCGTTGTGGATCACCACGTCGAACCGCCCCGACTCGTTCGCCTGCCGGGCCAGCTCGCGAGTCTCCGCGATGCTCGCCAGGTCGCCGGTCAGCACGCCTGCCGCCTTCGGCAGCGCGGCGACGGCGTCATCGGCGCGGGACTCGTTCCGGGCGTGGAGGACGACCTCATGTCCCTGCGTGATCAGCTCGCGAGCAGCCAGTTGCCCCAGCCCGTCGGCCGACCCGGTGACCAGAATGCGTGCCATGCGTCCCACTCTGCCAGGCTCAGGCGATGACGTGGCCACCGTCGACCGAGACGATCGAGCCGGTGGCGAACGGTTCGTTCATCAGGAAGACGTAGGCCGCGGCGATGTCCCCGGGTTCGCCGACCCGGCCGACCGGCAGGCCGCGGGCGACCTCGTCGTAGTCCATCGCGCCGGCCCACAACGGCGTGCGCACTACGCCGGGCTTGACCGCGTTGACGCGCAGGGGCGCGAGTTCGACGGCGAGGGCACGGACGAGCGAGTCCATCGCGCCGCAGATGCTCGCGGCGACGGACCAACCAGGTGCCGGCCGGTCGCCGGCCGCGCCGGTCGTCAGGACGACCGAACCGCCGGGACGGATCTTCGACGCCGCGGCACTGACGGCACCGAGAGCGCCGAAGTACCGGACCTCGAACGCCGTGCGCGCCTGGTCCAGATCCATCGTGCCGACCTCGAGCAGCGTCAGCGACTCACCGGCGGTGAACACGAGATGGTCGAAGGGCTCGAGGCGCTCGAGGAACGCGCCGACGGCGGCGGAGTCGGTGAGGTCGACCGCCTCGCCGGTCGCCGAGTCCGGAAGGGTTTCGAGTGCGCGCTTCACCGAGTCGGGGTTGCTGGAGGCAACGATCACGGTGGCTCCCTGGGCGGCTGCCAGTTCCGCGGTGGCGAGCCCGATGCCCGACGTACCGCCGAGGACGACGACGCGCTGGTCCTGCAAGGTCATGACACTGCCTTTCGTGGTTGAGAATTCCCTTCCACGATGCAGGCGCCGGGCGACCGGCGTCCAAGACCTGTTCCGGCGGCTGTAATACCCTGAAGGTATTATGGACGTCGACCTCCGCAAGCTCAGGTACTTCGTCGCCGTGGCCGAGGAACTGCACTTCGGCCGGGCGGCGGAGCGGCTGCACATCGCCCAGCCGGTGCTGTCCCGGCAGATCCGCGCGCTGGAGAACGAGCTCCGCGTCCAGCTGTTCGTCCGCACCAAGCGCGCGACCGAGCTCACGCCCCCCGGCCGCCAGTTGCTCGACGACGCGCGGCCGTTGCTGGCCTCGGCCGAGGCCGTCCGCCGGCGCGTGACCCAGGCAGCCCGGGGACCGAAGACCTTCACGGTCGGCTTCATGCCCGGCATCACCGTGACCCCGGCTGTCCGGGCGTTCGCCGCCGCGCATCCCGACGTCGAGGTCGAGGTGATCCGGACGACATGGGACGACCAGGTCGAGGTACTGCACGACGGCCGCGTCGATGTCAGCATCGTCCGGCTGCCGATCGACCAGCAGGGGTTGAGCATCCGGCCGCTGTTCGAGGAGTCCCGCGTCGCGATCGTCCCGTCCGACCACCGCCTGGCGGGCAAGCCGATGATCGAGATCACCGACCTCGCCGACGAACACCTGCTCCAGGACCCGAACGCCGTACCGGAGTGGCGCGACATCGCCCTCGAGCTACGCCTCGGCCGCCCCAAGGCGGTGCCGACGTATCGCAGTGTCGAGGAGAAGCTCGAACACGTCGCGGCTGGACGCGGCATCTCGATCCTTCCGCTGTCGGTCGCCACTTACTACCAACGCCCCGACATCGCGGTGGTCCCGGTGCACGAGATCGCCCCCAACAAGGTCGCCCTCGCCTGGATCGCCACCCGCCGCTCGCGCCTCGTCTACGACTTCGCCGACCTCGCGGGGTCGGCCGACTGGCCGCGATGATCCGGCCGGGGCTCAGGGCAACGCCGGCTGGATTTGGTGGCATCATCGAAGGATGAGGTGGAGCGCAGCCGCCCTCCTGGTGATTGCGCTGGTGGTGGGATGTTCTGGTGGGAGAGTCCGGCAGCCGCGCCGACCACGTCTGCCACGGTGCCGGCGTTCCCGGCGCCGGGGACGGCGGCGCTTGACCCGGCGAAGGCCAAGGCCCTTCAGGACGTGATCGACAAGGTGGTCGCGTCACCCGACAGCCCATCAGGCTCGCGAGGTGCGACCGCCGCGGTCGTGACCGATCGCTGGATCTGGTCGGGAGCGGCCGGGACGGACATCCGCGGTACGGCGTTGCGTCCGGAGACGAGCATGGCGGCCGCGGACATCACGAAGACGTTCGTCGCGGCCGAGGTGATGCTGCTCGTCAAGGCCGGCAAGGTCGACCTGGACAAGCCGATCTCGACGTACCTCCAGCACAAGTTGACCGCGAACAGCGCGACCGTCCGGCAGCATCTGTCGATGACGTCGGGCGTTCCCGACTTCGGGAACGACGACTACCGCGAGCTGGACAAGGCGGTCACGGCGGCGCCGGGCAGGCATTGGACGCGTGAGCAGACGCTGTCGTACCACACTGCCAAGGTCGGAGCGCCGGGCAGCGACTCCGGTTACAGCAATGCCAGCTATGAGCTGCTGGGCCTGCTGATCGAGAAAGTGACCGGCCAGCCGCTCGCCGGTGTATTCCGTCGCGATCTGGCCGCGCCGGCCGGGCTGAAGCACGCCGCCTTCCAGGACGGGGAGAAGCCGGAGCCCCCGGCGGCCGTGGACGACAACGAGTCCTGCGGCGAGCCGGACGGCTACCTTCCGTGCCGCGCCTTCGCGAGCGCGCTCGCGGCGGGTCATGGACTTGCCGCCGACGCACCGACGGTCGCGCGCTGGGGGTACCAGCTGTACGGCGGCCGCGTGCTGCCGGCCGAGCTGGTCAGCGAGATGACCAAGGGCGACGGGCCCTACGGGCTCGGGACGGAGTTGTTCGCGAAAGCGCTCGGCATTGGTACGTCGTACGGTCACTACGGTGACAATCCCGATCACACCAGCCTGCTGGTCGTGGTCCCGGCGAAGAAGGTTTCGGTCGCCATGATGATTGCCGACAGCAGGAGAGATGTCGGCAAGATGATGCAAGAGCTGACCAAAGCCCTCCAGCCCCTGCTCAACTGAGTGGAGCCGGAGGGCTGTGTTCAGTGGCGGACCCGGTAGCGGATGTGGGTGGCCGCGGGGGTGTCGATCACCCGCGCCACCTCCAACTCGATCTGCTTCGGGAGGACGTCGAACAACCGCAGGCCGCGTCCGAAGAGCACCGGGACCTGGTCGATCTGCAGCTCGTCGAGCACCCCGGCCTCGAGCGCCTTCTGCGCGGTGTACGCACCGTGCACCAGCACGTCCGTGTCGCCGGCCGCCGCCTTCGCCTGCGCCATCGCGCTCTCGATGTCGGTCACGAACGTCACCGACTCGTACTTCTGCGCCGCGGGAGGCGCCGGCTGCCGGCTGAGCACGAAGATCGGCGCGCCGTGATGGTCACCGCCGTAGTAGTCGACCTGCTCCGCGGTTCGCCGGCCGACCAGCACCGCGCCAGTCGCGTTCAGCTCGTCCCAGATGTCGCCGGCCGGGCCCACCGGCCGGCCGAACTCCCCGTCCGGACCTTCGTACCACTTGTGCAGCCGCATGAAGCCGTCACCGCCCGGGTTGCCCGGTTGGTCGTTCGGACCCGCGATGAACCCGTCGACGGACATCGACATCAGCAACACCGATGAAGACATGATCCTGCTCCTTCACTCCGCAGAGCGCGGCGAGTCCGCGCCCCTACCCTCGCGTCGAAGAAGCCTGACCCGACTCGACATCAGTCTTCCGCGGACAGTGCCTCCAGCACGCCTTCGCCGTACTTGGCCAGTTTGTTCTCGCCGATGCCGCTGATCGTGCCGAGCTCGGCCAGAGTGCTGGGCAGGTCGGTCGCGATCTGGCGCAGCGTCGCGTCGTGGAAGATGACGTACGCCGGGACGCCCTGCTCCTTGGCGACACCGGCCCGCCATGTCCGCAACCGCTCGAAGACCGGCGCCGCCTCGGGCGCGAGATCGGCCGCGGCCTTCTTCGCCGACGACGACCTCGACTTCGACTTCGTGCGCTCCGGCTCGCGCCGCATCATCACCTCACGACGCTTGCCGAGCACCTCACCGCTTTCCTCGGTGAGCACGAGCGTGCCGTAGTCGCCCTCGACCGCGAGCAGCCGGAGCGCCAGCAGTTGCCGGATCACGCCGCGCCACTCGGTGTCCTTGAGCTCGGTCCCGATCCCGAACACGGTCAGCTGGTCGTGCCGGAACTGTTTGACCTTCTCCGTCTCCTTGCCGAGCAGGATGTCGATCAGCTGCCCGGCGCCGAACTTCTGGTTGCGCTCGTGCTGCAGCCGGTACACCGTCGACAGCAGCTTCTGCGCCGCGATCGTGCCGTCCCACGATTCCGGTGGCGTCAGGCAGGTGTCGCAGTTCCCACACGTGTCACCGTGCTGACCGAAGTACGCCAGGAGTTGCGATCGCCGGCACTGCACGGTCTCGCACAGCGCGAGCATCGCGTCCAGGTGCGCGCTGAGCCGGCGCCGATGCGCGAGGTCACCCTCGGACGTGTCGATCATCTTCCGTTGCTGCACGACGTCCTGCAGTCCGTACGCGAGCCACGCCGTCGAGGGCAGTCCGTCCCGCCCGGCCCGGCCGGTCTCCTGGTAGTACCCCTCGACCGACTTCGGCAGATCGAGGTGCGCGACGAACCGGACGTCCGGTTTGTCGATGCCCATCCCGAACGCGATCGTCGCGACCACCACCAGGCCGTCCTCGCGGAGGAACCTGGCCTGGTTGACCGCGCGGGTCCGGCTGTCCAGTCCGGCGTGGTACGGCAGGGCTTCGATCCCGTTCTGGGTCAGGAACGCGGCGGTCTTCTCGACACTGTTGCGGGACAGGCAGTACACGATGCCCGCGTCGCCGGCGTGCTCGGTGCGCAGCAGGTCGAGCAACTGCCGCTGCGGGTTGTCCTTCGGGACGATCCGGTACTGGATGTTCGGCCGGTCGAAGCTCGCGACGAAGTGTTTGGCGTCCGTCAGCTTCAGCCGGGTGGCGATCTCCTGGTGCGTCGCCTCGGTCGCCGTGGCGGTCAACGCGATCCGCGGCACGTCGGGCCAGCGCTCGTGCAGCTCGGACAGCATCAGGTAGTCCGGCCGGAAGTCGTGGCCCCACTGCGACACACAGTGCGCCTCGTCGATCGCGAACAGCGCGATCTTGCCCTGGTCGAGCAACCGGACGGTCGCCTCGACCCGGAGCCGCTCGGGCGCGAGGTAGAGCAGATCCAGCTGGCCGGCCAGGAACGCCTGCTCGACCTCACGCCGCTGCTCGAAGTCCTGCGTCGAGTTCAGGAATCCCGCTCGTACGCCGAGGGCCGTCAAGGCGTCGACCTGGTCCTGCATCAACGCGATCAGGGGCGAGATCACCACGCCCACACCGGATCGGACGAGTGCCGGGATCTGGTAGCACAGCGACTTGCCACCACCGGTCGGCATCAGCACCAGGGCATCCCCGCCGGCCACGACGGTGTCGATGATCTCGGCCTGCTCACCGCGAAAGGCGTCGTACCCGAAGACCCGGCGCAGCACATCGACAGCTTCTGGCTGTCCGTCGATCGCTTCTGGAAGGGGCAGCCCGGTCGTCTCGGTCACCCCGCGAGTCTAGTGAGATCGCCACGACGATGCTGGCTGCCGACGCGAAACCTGTGGATTACCGGGCGACTTCGCCGCGATAGGTCCCGACGCTCCACAGATTGCCCTCGGGGTCCTTGACGGTGAAGCCGCGCGAGCCGTAGTCCGCGTCCTCCAGGCCGCGGACGACGACCGCGCCGGCGCCGATGACGCGACCGATCAGGCTGTCCGGGTCGTCGTGGACCAGATAGATCGACTGCGCCTGGTCCGCCAGCGCGGTGAACTCGTCGGGCTCCGCCTTGGCATCGGCCGAACCCATCATGATCCCGCCGCCGAACGGCCAGGTCAGCTCGGAGTGCGCGATCGATCCCTCGGCCACGCCGGGGTACGACGCGACGAGGGTGAAGCCGAGGCCCTCGGTGAGGAACTTCAGTGCGGCCTGTCCGTCGCGGTAGTGGAGGCCAGGCCAGACCCCGATCACCGTCTTCTGCTCAGTCATGCTGTTCATACCTCCGACTCTGCGGTCCAGGCCGGCACGAAGTCTTGGACGTTTGGGAGTTCCTCGGTGATCCACTGCCGGGGTGAGCAGCCCGCGATCGCCTTCCACTCCCGGGTCAGATGCGCCTGGTCGGCATACCCGAACCGGGCGGACAGGTCGGCCAGCCGGATCGCCGGCTGCCGCCGCAATCGCCAGACCGCGCGCTCGAACCGCAGCACCCGCGCCGTCACCTTCGGCGCGAGCCCGAACTCCGCGGTGAACCGATCGGTCAGATGCCGCCGGCTCCACCCGACCTCCGTGGCCAGATCCTGTACGCCGATCGCCCCGCCGGACTCGCACAACCGGCGCCACGCCCAGCCGACCTCCGGGCGAGCTCCATGGGCTGCGTCCGCAGCCCATCGCTCGAGGAACAACCCTTCGAGCAGGTCGAAGCGTGCGTCCCAGGTCGGTGCCTCGCGCAGTTGTTCGGTCAGCAGGCGGGCGGGCCGGCCGAGGAGGTCGTCGAGCCCCACAACAGTTGAGGCAAGCTCGATCGGTGGCAGGCCGAGCAGGACGCGGGCGGCGGCCGGGGTCAGCGACAGTTGCACACCGGCCCGGCTGGGGGTCGCTCCGACGTGGACCGCGGTCGCGTGCAGGCCGCCGACGAGGGCGTCGAACTTCTCGACCGGTGCGCCGGGCCAGGCGACGCCCAGCGGTTCGTCCAAGGTGATGACGAGCGTCAGGTGCCGGGAGGGGAGACCGCGGTGGAGCGCCGGCGGATCACCGTCGTACGCATAGCCGCTGATGTCGCCGACGTACGGACGCAGGGCGGGGTGCACCGGTCGCTGCACCTGCGTGAACCCCGCCATGGTTCTCAGGCTAGGACCACCCTCCGACAGAATCACCCGCTCCGCGATTCGGGACCCGCGTACCGCCATCCGGACGGGCGTGGCACCATCGGATAGTCGTCCGGACGTAGAGGAGAAGCCGTCGTGCCCGCTTTGAGGTCCCGTACTGTCACCCACGGCCGCAACATGGCGGGCGCCCGCGCGCTCATGCAGGCCTCCGGGGTAGCCCGGGAGGACTTCGGCAAGCCGATCATCGCGGTGGCCAACAGCTTCACCGAGTTCGTCCCCGGGCACACCCATCTGGCGCCGGTCGGCCGGATCGTGTCCGAGGCGATCCACGCGGCCGGTGGGATCGCGCGCGAGTTCAACACGATCGCCGTCGACGACGGGATCGCGATGGGCCACGGCGGCATGCTCTACAGCCTGCCGTCGCGGGACCTGATCGCCGACTCGGTCGAGTACATGGTCGAGGCGCACTGCGCGGACGCGCTGGTCTGCATCTCGAACTGCGACAAGATCACCCCCGGCATGCTGAACGCCGCCCTCCGGCTGAACATCCCGACCGTGTTCGTCTCCGGCGGCCCGATGGAGGCCGGCCGGGCCACGCTGGTCGACGGCACGGTCCGCAAGCTCGACCTGATCGACGCGATGTCCGAGGCCGTCAACGAGAACGTCTCCGACGCCGACATCCTGCGGATCGAGGAGAACGCCTGCCCGACCTGTGGCTCGTGCTCGGGCATGTTCACCGCGAACTCGATGAACTGCCTGACCGAGGCGATCGGCCTGTCGCTGCCGGGCAACGGTTCGGTGCTGGCCACCCACACCGCGCGCAAGGCGCTGTACGAGAAGGCCGGCGAGACCGTCGTCCAGATCACCAAGCGGTACTACGACAACGACGACGCGACCGTGCTGCCGCGGAACATCGCGTCCCGCGAGGCGTTCGGGAACGCGATGGCGCTGGACATCGCGATGGGTGGATCGACGAACACGATCCTGCACCTGCTGGCCGCGGCCCAGGAGGCGGAGGTCGGCTTCGACCTCGACGACATCAACGCGGTGTCGCGCCGGGTGCCGTGTCTGGCGAAGGTCG
Organism: Kribbella sp. NPDC048837; assembly: GCF_055586945.1. NCBI lineage: Bacteria > Bacillati > Actinomycetota > Actinomycetes > Propionibacteriales > Kribbellaceae > Kribbella > Kribbella sp. NPDC048837. The sequence continues at coordinate 796,321 of NZ_JBVJHF010000003.1, read as the reverse complement.
CGCCGAACGTCGCACCGGGCGGCACGTACTACATGGAGGACGTGCACCGGGCCGGTGGCATCCCGGCGATCCTCGGTGAGCTGCACCGGGCCGGCCTGCTGAACGAGAACATCCACACCGTGCACAGCGACTCGATCGACGAGTGGCTGAAGACGTGGGACCTGCGTGGCGGCTCGCCGTCGCCGGAGGCCGTCGAGCTGTGGCACGCGGCGCCTGGCTGCAAGCGGTCGGCGACGGCGTTCTCGCAGTCGGAGCGGTGGGAGACCCTCGACACCGACGCGGCCGGCGGCTGCATCCGCGACCTCGAGCACGCGTACTCCAAGGACGGCGGGCTCGCGGTCCTGAAGGGCAACCTGGCCGTCGACGGCTGCGTTGTGAAGACGGCCGGCGTGGACGAGTCGATCTGGACCTTCCAGGGTCCCGCGGTGGTGTGCGAGTCGCAGGAGGAAGCGGTCGAGAAGATCCTGGCCAAGCAGGTCCAGCCGGGCGACGTCGTGGTGATCCGGTACGAAGGCCCGAAGGGTGGCCCTGGGATGCAGGAGATGCTGTACCCGACGTCGTTCCTGAAGGGCCGCGGCCTGGGCAAGGTCTGCGCACTGGTCACCGACGGCCGCTTCTCCGGCGGTACGTCGGGACTCTCGATCGGTCACGCGTCACCCGAGGCCGCGTCCGGCGGGACGATCGCGCTGGTCCAGGACGGCGACCAGATCCGGATCGACATCCCGGGCCGCTCGATCGAGCTGCTGGTGGACCAGGCCGAGCTCGATGCCCGCCGGGCGGCGCTCGGCGGTGTCTACGCCCCGAAGAACCGCGACCGCAAGGTCTCCCAGGCACTCCGCGCGTACGCCGCGATGGCAACCAGCGCCGACAAGGGCGCCGTCCGCGACGTCAGCAAGCTGGGTTCCTGAACGAGCCGCGATGGACGAAGCAATGCCTGGCGGCCGCTTCGCCAAGCCGGTGCGGCAGGGTGACACCGTTCAACGCCGGAGGGGTACGGCGAACACGCACGCACTGCTCCGGCACTTCGAGCGAGTCGGCTTCGACCTGGCTCCCCGGCTAGTGGCTGTGGAAGGTACGACGGAGACGCTGTCCTACCTTCCCGGAACCACGGGATATCCGCCTCTGACTGAGGAGCTCCGGTCGGATCAGGCGCTGGTGAGTGTGGCTCGCGCGATCCGTCGGCTGCACGATGCGACCGAGGGATTCGAGCCGGTCGACCCCTGGGACTGGCACGGCCTGGAAGTCGCGGCGCCGGTTCGGATCGACTGCGTCGGGCACCACGATCTGGCGCCCTGGAATCTCGTCTTCGACGGTGCCGAGGTCACCGGGATCATCGACTGGGACACGATCCGGCCATCGAACCGCCGGTGGGATCTCGCCTACGCCGCGCACCAGTTCGTGCCGTTCCACCCGCCGGCCTGGCTCGAGTCCTTCGGGTGGCCGGAGGAGCCCGACCGGGCCCGGCGGCTACGCCTGTTCTGCGACGCCTATGGCCTCGGGGTCGCACCGGCCGAGTTGGTGGATCTGATCGCGATCAGGCTGCTGTCGTTCGCGGCATACATCGAGCAGCAGGTGCGTGCGGGTGACCCGGCGTTCGACGTACATCGGGACGAGGATCACGCGGGCGGGAACCGGGCCGCGGCGGCGTACGTCCTGGCGAACCGGGCGGTGCTGGTCGCGGAGAGCTAGATCTCCAGGTCGAAGGCGAGGCTGATGGCTTCGGCGAGGGCTGGTTCCTGGTCGGGGTGGAGGTAGCCGATCAGGCGGCCGAGCTGGGCCTTCGGGATGGTCTGGATGTTGTCGCAGGAGATGGCGCTCGCATGGTCGAGGCCGTTGTCCGGGCCGACCAGGACCTCGGTGGAGAGGCCGCGGACGGTGCTGGTGATCGGGGCGACGGTGACGTTGGTCAGGCGCGGGCGGATCAGCTCGCGGGTGAGGACCACGACCGGCCGCGGCTTGTCCAGCCGGGCGATGTGGATCGGCCGCATCAGTCGAGGTCGGTGAGCACGGTGCCGGCCGCAGTCGGGGCCAGGCCCTCCAGATCCGGGTAGTCGCCGTGTTCGGCGAGGATCGCGAGGTCGCGGGCGGCCAGCTCCCGGCGGCGCTCACGCTCCATCGCCCGGGCGACCACGGACGCCCGGCTCGTCGCCTTGTCGGTCGCCACCAACTGGTCCATGAAGTCGACCAGCTCATCCGGCAACCGCACGGTGATCTGCTTACTCATACCAACACCATACCGCCGTGGGATTCATTTCGGTAGCGTCGTCAGTTCGGGGACATGGTCGACCAGTTGATGAGGTCGGTGGCGGGGAGGGAGGGGAGGGCCGCGATCGCGGAGAGTTCGCTGTCGAGGAGGCCGACCAGCTGGACCAAGCGGGAGGTGGTGTCGGGGGCCTCGAGGAGCTTCTGGCGGTCGGGGGTGAGCAGCGTCATCGCGGCCGACATCAGGAACGACAGCGTGCCCGGGTCGTCGGGCAGCTCGCCGATGTGCAGTCCGGGGCGGCTGACCTCGCTCACGGCCGCGGCGTACTTCCGGAAGCGGGCGACCGCGATCGTCGCCGTACCCAGGGGGTCGTCGCCGAGCTCCTCGTCGAGCCACTCGACGTCGCCGACCAGGTAGTCGCCGCTGCCGTCCAGCTCGGCCACCTTGAACCGCCGGTTGCCGGTCAGGGTGATCTCGACCGGACCGTCGTCGTCCTGGTCCAGCGTGATCTCCGAGATCGTCGCCGCGCAGCCGGTGCCGTACAGCGACCGGAAGACCCGCTCACCCAGCTCGTACCCGTCCCGCACGGCCAGCGCGCCGCAGACCAGCTCTCCACCGTTCTCGACCAGGTCGCGGATCACCGCGCGGCCCTGGACATCGGTCACCGGAACGGGGAGCACCAGCCCGGGAAAGATCACTGTGTCGACAGTGAGCAGCGGCAGGCGGGAGTCCATGCCGACGAGCCTAGGGCATGTCCACCCCCGATCACGCCTGGTGACAGCACCGGTGCGGCCGTCCTGTGGATACGCGGTCGGGGCGGGAGGCCGCCACCACTAGACTGACGGCATGATTCGCCGCGTCGACCTGCGGGGCCGAGTGGCGGCCGGAGAGGTGCCTGACCTCCCCGCCGAAGTGAACGCCCTCGTCCCCCGAGCCGTGTTCGACGTCGAGAAGGCCCTCGACGTCGTCCGACCGATCTGCCTGGACGTCCGCCATCGTGGACTCGCGGCGATCAGGGAGTACGGCGAGCGGTTCGACCATGTCCGCGTCGACGACATCCGGGTCCCGGCCGACGCCCTGAAGACCGCGCTGGAGGAGCTCGACCCGGAGGTCCGCACGGCCTTCGAGGAGTCGATCCGCCGGGTCCGTGAGGTCAGCCAGGACGAGCTCACCGCCGATGTCGTTTCAGAGCCCGCGCCCGGCGGCCGGGTCACGCAGCGGTTCGTCCCGGTCCAGCGCGTCGGGCTGTATGTCCCGGGCGGTCGTGCGCCGCTGGCGTCCAGCGTCGTGATGAACGTCGTGCCCGCACAGGTCGCCGGCGTCCCGTCTCTCGCGGTGGCATCCCCGCCGCAGAAGGAGTTCGGTGGTCTGCCGCACCCGACGGTGCTCGCGGTGTGCGCGCTGCTCGGGATCGAAGAGGTCTACGCGATGGGCGGCGCGCAGGCGATCGCCGGTTTCGCGTACGGCTTCGACGGCTGCCGCAAGGTCAACCAGATCACGGGTCCCGGCAACATCTACGTGGTCGCCGCCAAGCGGTTCCTGCTCGGTGAGGTCGGGATCGACTCCGAGGCCGGCCCGACCGAGATCGCGATCCTCGCCGACGACACCGCGGATCCGCAGCACGTCGCCGCGGACCTGATCAGCCAGGCCGAGCACGACCCGATGGCCGCCAGCGTGCTGGTGACGCCGTCCGAGAGCCTGGCCGCGAAGGTCGAGGCCGAGTTGCCGCTGCAGGTGGCGAAGACCAAGCACCAGGACCGCGTGACCGAGGCGCTCGGCGGTCAGCAGTCGGCCGTCGTCCTGGTCGACGACCTCGAGCAGGGCACGGCGGTGGTGGACGCGTACGCCGCCGAGCACCTGGAGATCCAGACCGCGGACGCGGAGGAGCGGGCCGGCCTGATCACGAACGCCGGCGCGATCTTCGTCGGCGGTTGGTCACCGGTGTCCCTCGGCGACTACTGCGCGGGCTCGAACCACGTCCTCCCGACGGCGGGGTGCGCCTGCCACTCGTCCGGCCTGTCGGTGCGGAGCTTCCTGAAGGCGGTGCACGTCATCAACTACTCACGCGACGCCCTGTACGACGTCGCCGGCCACGTGGTCGCGCTCGCGCACGCCGAGGACCTGCCGGCGCACGGTGCCGCGGTGTCGGTGCGATTCCCCGGGGAGAGCTGATGGGCCGGTTCGACGGGCTGCCGATCCGCGAGGAGCTCAAGAGCTTCGAGCCGTACGGCGCCCCGCAGCTCGACGTCCCGATCCTGCTCAACGTCAACGAGAACCCGTACCCACCGAGCCAGGAGACCGTCGCCGACATCGCGGCCGCGGTCTCGGTGGCGGCGAGCGGGATGAACCGCTACCCGGACCGCGAGTTCCTCGACCTCCGGGCCGATCTCGCGGCCTACCTGGGCCGCGAGTCCGGTGCGCAGCTCACCGCCGAGCAGGTCTGGGCGGCGAACGGCTCCAACGAGGTCATGCTGCACATCCTGCAGGCCTTCGGCGGCCCCGGGCGGACGGCGCTCTCGTTCGCGCCGACGTACTCGATGTATCCGGAGTACGCCCGGGACACGAACACGGGCTGGGTCACCGGTCGCCGGGCCGAGGACTTCACCCTCGACCGGAGCAAGGCGCTGGCCGCGATCTCCCGGCACCACCCGTCGGTCGTGCTGCTCGCCTCGCCGAACAACCCGACCGGCACGGCGCTGCCGATCGAGGTGGTCGAGGCGATCGCCGCCCGGACGGCCGCGATGGGATCCGTCCTGGTCGTCGACGAGGCGTACGCCGAGTTCCGCCGGGCCGGCACTCCGAGCGCGGTCACATTGTTGCCGTCGTACCCGAATCTCGCGGTGGCGCGGACGATGTCGAAGGCGTTCGCGATGGCCGGCGGCCGGGTCGGATACCTTGCCGCGAGCAAGCAGTTGGTGGACGCGCTGCGGATCGTCCGGCTGCCGTACCACCTGTCCGCGGTGACCCAGGCGGTCGCGCGGGCGGCGTTGCGGCACTCCGACGAGTTGCTCGGCCGGGTCGAGCAGTTGCGGGTCGAGCGGGACGAGACCGTCGACTGGCTGCGGTCGCTGGGCCTGCGCGCGGTCGACTCGGACGCGAACTTCGTGCTGTTCGGCACGTTCGCCGACCGGCACGCGGTCTGGCAGTCGCTGCTGGACGACGGCGTCCTGATCCGGGAGACCGGGCCGGACGGCTGGCTGCGGGTCTCGATCGGCACCAGCGAGGAGATGGCCGCGTTCCGCGCTTCACTGGAGCGCATCCTCAAGACAGACACGGGAAGGCTGACATGACCCGCACCGCGCGGATCGACCGGGAGACCAGTGAGTCGAAGGTCCTGGTCGAGCTGAACATCGACGGCGAGGGGCGCGCCGACATCTCGACCGGCGTCGGGTTCTACGACCACATGCTCAACGCGCTGGCCAAGCACGCGCTGCTCGACCTGCACGTGAACACGGTCGGTGACCTCGAGATCGACGCGCACCACACCGTCGAGGACACCGCGATCGGCATCGGCCAGGCCTTGAAGGAGGCGCTGGGGGACAAGCGCGGGATCCGCCGGTTCGGCGACGCGACGGTGCCGCTCGACGAGGCGCTCGTACATTGCACGGTGGACCTGTCCGGACGCCCGTACTGCGTGCACACCGGTGAGCCGGACGGACAGGTGTACGCGATCATCGGCGGCGACTACGCCGGGTCACTGACCCGGCACGTGTTCGAGACGCTCGCGTTCAACGCCGCGATCTGCATCCACATCCGGGTGCTGTCCGGCCGGGACCCGCACCACATCGTCGAGACCCAGTTCAAGGCGTTCGCCCGGGCGCTGCGGGCGGCCGCCGAGCCGGATCCGCGGCAGCCGGGGATTCCCTCCACCAAGGGTGCCCTGTGACGAAGAAGGTCGTCCTCTTCGACTACGGCTCCGGCAACATCAGGTCGGGGGAGCGGGCGCTGCAGCGCGTCGGCGCGGACGTCACCGTGACCTCCGACTTCGACGAGGCGCTGAACGCCGACGGACTACTGGTCCCCGGCGTCGGCGCGTTCGAGGCCTGCATGACCGGCCTGAAGGCGGTCCGCGGTGACGTGATCGTCGACCGTCGGCTGAGCGGCGGCCGCCCGGTCCTCGGTATCTGCGTCGGCATGCAGATCCTGTTCGCCCGCGGCATCGAGCACGGCGTCGAGACCGAGGGCTGCGCCCAATGGCCCGGCACCGTCGAGCGCCTCCAGCCCGAGACCGGCGAGCCGGTCCCGCACATGGGCTGGAACACCGTCGACGTCCCGGCCGGCACCACCGTCTTCGAGGGCATCGAGAAGGAACGCTTCTACTTCGTCCACTCGTACGGCGTCCGCAGCTGGCAGCTGACCGACACCCGGGAGTCGGTGACCCCGCTCGTCACCTGGACGACGTACGGCGGTGACCGCTTCGTCGCGGCCGTCGAGAACGGCCCGCTGACCGCGACCCAGTTCCACCCGGAGAAGTCCGGCGACGCGGGCGCCGGCCTGCTGGCCAACTGGGTCCGCTCGCTCTGACCCGGTCGCGGCGACTCATGCGGTGGGGGTGAGGACGGCTCGGGCGCGCTGGTATGGGATGGGTCACGGCGGCACGGACGTGTCGCCGTGATCGAGGGGTGTGGTCGGCGATGGGTGGGATCAGCAGCACCACGGGACGGGCGGCCGTCGATATGGCTGTCACACCGCGGTTCACCAGAGACAGCGTGATGGCGGTCCCCAAGGACCGGATGCCGGATCAGGAGATGCTGCCGCAGTCGGCGTACCAGATCGTCCGGGACGAGGTGATGCTGGACGGCAACGCCCGGTTCAACCTGGCCACATTCGTGACCACGTGGATGGACGACGAGGCGGACCGGCTGTACGCCGAGACGGTCGACAAGAACATGGTCGACAAGGACGAGTACCCGCAGACGGCGGAGATCGAGAGCCGGTGCGTGCTGATGCTCGCCGACCTGTGGAACGCGCCGGACACCGCCGACGCGATCGGGACGTCGACGACGGGCAGCTCCGAGGGCTGCATGCTGGGCGGCCTGGCGCTCAAACGGCGCTGGCAGCACGCCCGGCGCGCCGCGGGCAAACCCTTCGACCGGCCCAACCTCGTGATGGGCCAGAACGTGCAGGTCGTGTGGGAGAAGTTCGCCGAGTACTGGGACGTCGAGCCGCGGTACGTGCCGCTGGAAGGCGACAATCTCTACCTGACTGCCGACCGGGCCCTGAGGTTCGTGGACGAGAACACCATCGGCGTGGTGGCGGTTCTCGGCTCGACGATGGAAGGCAGTTACGAGCCGGTCGCCGAGATCTGCGCCGCCCTGGACGACCTGGAGCAGCGGACCGGGGTGTCCGTGCCGGTCCACGTCGACGCCGCGTCCGGTGGCTTCGTGGCGCCGTTCCTGCAGCCGGACCTGGTGTGGGACTTCCGGCTGCCGCGGGTGGCCTCGATCCAGGCGTCCGGGCACAAGTACGGGCTCGTCTATCCCGGCGTCGGCTGGGTGTTGTGGCGGCACAGCGTGAACCTGCCCGAGGAACTCGTCTTCAGGGTGAACTACCTCGGGGGGAACATGCCGACGTTCGCGCTGAACTTCTCCCGGCCAGGGGCACAGGTGCTGCTGCAGTACTTCCAGTTCCTGCGGCTCGGCCGGGACGGTTACCGGCGCATCCAGCAGACCTGCCAGGACGTCGCCGTCCACCTCAGCGACGCGATCAACAAGATGCCCGAGTTCGAGCTGGTCTCGGACGGACGGGACCTGCCGGTGTTCGCGTTCCGGATGGCCGACGGCATCACCAAGTACACGGTGTACGACGTCTCCCGGAAGCTGCGCGAGCGGGGCTGGCTGGTGCCGGCGTACACGATGCCGCCGAACCGGGAGGATCTGGCCGTCCTGCGGGTGGTCGTGCGCAACGGGTTCAGTCACGACATGGCCGACATGTTCCTGCGTGACCTGCGGGTCGCGGTCGAGTGGCTCGACGGGCTGGTGGCTCCGATGCCGCAGGAGAAGTCGCCGGCCGGCTTCCATCACTGACCACCTGAGCGGCAGCGACCGATGATGTCCTGGGCCGCCGGCTTCCGGGCTCGCCAGTTCGTCCGGCAGAGCCTGTGGGTGGTCCCGCTGCTCGGTGGCGTGATCGGTGCGGTGCTGTCCGATATCGACCGGAGGTTCGAGGACCGGATCACGCTGCCGCCCGGGTGGTCGTACTCCGTGGAGACCGCGAGCAGCGTGTTGTCGGCCGCCGCGGCCGCGATGATCGGGCTGATCGGCTTCGTGGTCACGATCGGCGTGCTGGTCGTGCAGATGGCGACCGGCACGCTGTCGCCCCGCTTCATGCGGTTGTGGTACCGCGACCGGCTGCAGAAGTTCGTCCTCGCGGCGTTCACGGCCACCTTCACCTTCACCTTCTCGCTGCTGCGCCAAGTGGAATCCGAGAGCGTCCCCGACCTGGGCATCACGATCGTCGGGCTGGCCGTCGCCGCCGACCTGATCCTCCTGCTGGTGTACTTCGACCGCTTCGTGCACGCGCTCCGGCCGGTCGCCGTCGCGGCGGCGATGGTCAAGGCCGGTCTCGCGATCGAAGCCGAGCAGGACGGCCTCACCACGACGGCCGACCACTGGGACGGGCGCCGTACGCCGGACGCACGGGTGCCGGCGCCCCGGTCGGGCGCCATCCAGGACATCGACATCCCGGGCCTCGTCCGGTTCGCGGCGGCCCGCGACCAGGTCTGCGTCGTACCGCACACGATCGGTGACTTCGTGACCGTGGGGAGTGTGCTGATGGAGGTCCACGGCACGGCGAGCGAGACCGACCTGCGCCGGCTCGCGGGAATGGTCTCGCTGGGCCGGGAGCGCACGATCGACCAGGACCCGGCGTTCGCGCTGCGCATCCTGGTCGACATCGCCATCCGCGCTCTGTCACCGGCGGTCAACGACCCCACCACGGCGACCCAGATGCTCAACCACATCGGCGCCCTGTTGCTCGGGATCGGATCCTCCGAGCGCGCCTTCCGGGGCACCGCCCTCGACGCCGACGGACGGGTCCGGCTGGTCGTCCGGACCCGCGAGTGGGCGGACTACCTCGACATCGCGGTGACCGAGATCCGTCGGTACGGCGCCACCTCGCCGCAGACCTGCCGCCGGTTGCGCGCCCTGCTCGAGGACCTGCGCGCCGGGGTGCTGCCCGAACGCCGGGCGGCCGTACAAGACCAGCTCGACGCCCTGGACCGGGCCACCGACGCCGCGTTCGCCGACCCGTTCGAGCGGTCGCTGGCCAGGCTCAGCGACCGGCAGGGCCTCGGCACCGCCCGATCCGGCGAGTCCTCCGACGCCCGCCGTTTGATCGGCCCAGCGGGCTGACCGAGGACCTCACCACAGCCCGTCACGACTGGCCAGGCTCCTCGGCCTGGCGGGCGAGTCTGTGGTCGAGGGCGACGGCGATCGCGGGGAAGACCAGGACCGACAGGACGCCGGCGCCCACCAGCGCGGCGGCGTTCTCGGGGAGCATGTGGCCGGTCTCGAGTCCGATCTGGCTGAGGGCGACGAGCAGCGGCAACGCCGTCGACACGATGAAGACGAGTTCGAACCGTCTCGTCCGGGGGAGTGCGGACCGGTACACGACCAGCGTCGGGAGGCCTCGGACGGTCAGCAGCAGGAGGAAGAACAGGAACAACCGCCCCGGGGCGTCGACGATGGACTCCACGTCGAGCCCCATCCCCGACGAGACGAAGAAGATCGGGATGAAGAAGCCGTAGCCGACGGCGTCGAGCTTGTGGTCGAGCGCCCCGAGCTCTCCGGGCGCCCACCGGCGCAGGACGAGGCCGGCCACGAAGGCGCCCAGGACCACGTCGAGCCCGAAGTCGTTGGCGACGACGAGCAGGAGCAGCAGCAACGCGACGGTCCACCGCAGTGTGGTCTGCGATGTCGCGTGCTCTCCCTCGGCCAGGATCCGGGCGATCCGGCCACCCCGCCCCAGCCTGGGCAGCACACTCAGCAGCAGTGCGAGGAGGCCCATCGCCGCGATCGAGATGAGCCCGACGAACCGGCCGTGCGACCCGAGGAAGATCGCGATCGCCACCACCGGCAGGAACTCCCCGACCGCCCCCGCGGCCAGGATGTACGAGCCGAACGACCCGCGCAGCATGTTGTTGTCCCGCAGGATCGGCAACAGCGTGCCGAGCGCCGTCGTCGTCAGCCCGAGGGCGACCGGTACGAACGCCTTCACGACGCCGAGCGCCGCGAGCCCGCCGACGATCGCACAGGCCAGCGTGATCGTGACCAGCCACCCGGAGACGGCGAGCCGGCCGGCCAACTGCCGGAAGACCGTCAGGTCCAGTTCGTAGCCCGCCAGCAGGAACAGGAATCCCAGACCGACGTTCGCGAGCAGTTGGATGCTGCTCGGGTCGGCCAGGTCGAGGACGTGCGGCCCGACGACCACACCGCCGAGAATGAGCACCACGACCTGAGGAACCCGCAGCCGGCCCAGCAACCCGACGAGCACCGGTGTCACGGCTGCCACCACCGCGACCACGAACAGGCTGGTCAGTCCCGAACCGAGATCAGTGCTCATCTGACCAGACTGACCGCGCTTGCGGGCCGCCGACTCCCTCAGGCCGGACGACCGCACCCGGTGGCGGGGTGGGTTCCTGACACGCGTTCTCTTGCTGTTAGTGAGTCGTTTACCGTACGTTCACTGGCGACCACTGCTTGTACCGAAGCTAGGAGGCCGCCCGTGTCCGAACTCCAGTCCAACTCCCTGTCCAGGCGTCAGTTCGTCGGCCGTGCGGCCGCGGCGGGTGTTGCGGTCAGCCTGGCCGGCTCGGTCGAGGCGCTCTACACCGCGCAGCCCGCGCTCGGGACGTCCGGCCCGAAGATCGGCTACGGCCCGCTGATCGAGGACCCGGACGGCATGCTCGACCTGCCGCGCGGGTTCGGCTACAAGATTCTGTCCCGCGAGGGCACGGTCCGGCCCGACGGGCTGAAGATCCCGAGCCGGTTCGACGGCATGGGTGCCTTCGCGGATCGCGACGGCGGGTCCCGCCTGGTCCGCAACCACGAGTGCAGCCCGACCTCGGCGATCAAGGTGGTCGCTCCGGCCGAACGCACGTACGACCCGGCCGGTGCGGGCGGGACCAGCACGCTGGTCGTCGACCGGCACAACGCGGCGACGAAGGAGTTCGTCAGCCTTGGCGGTACGGCGATCAACTGCTCCGGTGGCATCACCCCGTGGCGCACCTGGCTGACCTGTGAGGAGACCGAGCTCAAGGCCGGCGAGAGCGGTTACACCAAGGACCACGGCTTCATCTTCGAGGTCGATCCGTACGACGACCGCCGCAACGTGAACCCGACTCCGCTGAAGCCGATGGGCCGCTTCCAGCACGAGGCGGTTGCCATCGACCCCTCGACCGGCATCGTGTACGAGACCGAGGACGCGTTCGTCGCTCCGCTCGGCGGCTTCTACCGGTTCCTGCCGAACCGCCCGCGCGGCGGCTGGGGCTCGTTGCGGGCCGGTGGGGAACTGCAGGCGATGCACATCCCGGACCTGCCGGACCTGTCCGTGGTCCAGGAGGCCGGCGCGCTGTTCCACGGCGTGCAGTGGGTGAAGGTCCCGGACCCGCTGGCGACGACCGAGTCGGTCCGGGCGCAGGACTACGCCAAGCCGATCACCGGCGGCTACAAGCTCGAGGGCTGCTGGTGGGGCACCCGGGACCGCTGTGTGTACTTCGTCTCGTCGTTCGCCCGGACCGAGCTCGGCCCGAAGGTGGACCACGACGGACAGGTCTGGCGGTACGACCCGCGGAAGCGGACGCTGCGGCTCGAGGTGATCTTCACCCGGCCGGCCCCCGGCTCGGACAACCCGGAGTTCGATGCCCCGGACAACATCACGATGTCGCCGTACGGCGGGCTGATGATGTGCGAGGACGGGCTCGGCGACCAGCACATCCTCGGCACCACCGAGGACGGCCAGGTGTTCAAGTTCGCCCGCAACCGGGTCAACCTCGGCACCCCGGAGGAGCCGGAGTACGGCGAACTGTCCGGGGCCGGGTTCTCCGCCGACGGCCGGACGATGTTCTTCAACGTCTACAACCCCGGCATCACGTACGCCATCACCGGGCCGTGGCGCCGCCGGCGGTAAGCACTACGAGGTGAACGCCCGGCTCGCGATCGGGTCGCGAGCCGGGCCTGCCCTGCTTCCTACTGGGCGACTTTGAACAGGTCGTTCAGCTGGGTGTTGAGTTTCGTCAGCGAGCTGACCGGCGAACTGCCGATGTAGACGGCGTCGAAGCGTGGCGCCATCAGCGCCGCGATGTCGGCCGCGTTCGTCGTCACCGGGAACAGGAACGTCGTCTTGTCCACGACCTGCTGGGTGAACGGCGTGACGTCGAGCTTGCGCTCGGACTTGTTGTAGGCGATCGCCAGTTCGGTCCCGGCCGGCCGGGCCGGGAAGACGACGCCGGACTGGCCGATGATGTTCTGGCATTCCTCGCCGGACAGGAACTTGACCCACTTCGCGGCGTTCTCGGGCTGCTTCGACAGCGTGGTGACCGAGTCGGCCAGGCCGTTGAACATCGACGCTCGCTTGCCGCTCGGCCCGATCGGGGTCGGCGCGAGCCCGATGTCCAGCTTCTTCCCGGCGGAGTCGGTGAGCTTGGTGAAGGTGGAGATCATCCACGACCCGCTGAGACCGAGCGCCGCCGTACCGGACTGGATCTGCTTGTCCGTGCCGATCGCGTTCGCGCCGCCGATCTCCTCGAAGCTGGGCATGTACCCCTTCTGCACCAGGCCGAAGTACCAGCTCAGGGTGTCCTGGAGGGCCGGCTGGTCGAGGTTGAACCTGGTGCCCCAGGGGTTCTTGTCGGTGGCCTCCCAGCCGGCGCTGCCGGTGAACGCCGACCACTGCGTCTGGCCCCAGCCACCGCCGCCGGAGCCCTCGGAGGCGAGACCGTGCGTCTTCACGTCGGACTTGTCGAAGCCCGGCTCGTCACCCCGGACGCCCTTGCCGTCGATGGTGAGATGTGCGACCAGCTTCTCGAACGTGCCGCCGTCCTGGGGATTCCAGGTGAGGTTCTGCAGGTCGGCGGGATCCACGCCGGCCGCCTTGAGCGCCGCTGCGTCGTAGAAGATGGCGATCGTGTCCCAGTCCTTGGGTGCGCCGTACCGCTTGCCGTCCTGGCCCTTCCACAGTTCGGCCAGGCCCTGCTGGTAGTCGTCGTCCTTGATGTCGCTGGTCGGGCCGAGGTCGTCGAGCGGGCGGAGGACCTTCAGGTCGACGTACTGGGCGAACTTCGACAGGTGGTCGGTGAAGACGTCGGGTGCGGTGTCGGCGATGAAGCCGGCGGTGAGCTTGGACCAGTAGGCGTCCCAGCCGTACTGCGAGATGTGGATCTTCAGGCCGGGGTTGGCCTTGGCGAACGCGTCGGCGCACTTCTGATAGCCCGGCTGCTGCGCCGAGTCCCACAGCCAGTACTCGATGCTGCCGTTCGCGCTGCTGCCGGTGGTGCCGCCGCAGGCGGTCAGGGCCGCCGCGGTGAGCAGGGCGACCGCGGTGCGGATCCGGTGCCGGAAGGTGATCATGCCCGCCTCCTCACTTGATCCCGCTGAAGCCGATGGAGTTGACGATGCGCTTCGCGAAGAGCATGAAGAGCACGAGCATCGGAAGGGCGGCGACGAGCGTGGCGGCCATCAGGCCGGACCAGTCCGGGCCGGTCTGCGGCGTCTGGGACTTGAAGACGCCGAGCGCGACGGTGAGGACGCGCGATCTGTCGGTGTAGCTGACCATCAGCGCCCAGAAGTACTCGTTCCAGGCGGCGATGTAGGTGAGGATCGCCAGCGTCGTGATCGGCGCGACCGACATCGGCAGGATCAGGCGGAAGAACACCCGCACCTTGGAGGCGCCGTCCATCAGTGCGGCCTCTTCGACCTCGCGGGAGATGCCGAGGAAGAACTGGCGCAGGAAGAACACCGCGAACGGCGTCATGAACATCGTCGGCAGCGCGATCCCGAGCAGGGTGTCGACCAGACCGAGCTGCTTGACCAGCACGAAGTTCGGCAGCAGCGTGAAGATCGCCGGGATCATCAGGCCGGCCAGGAAGAACGCGAAGAACTTCTCGCGGTGCTTCCACTGCAACCGCGCGAACGCGTACGCCGCCATCGCGGAGAAGAACACCTGGCCCGCGGTGATGAGCGTGGCGACGACGACGGAGTTGAACAGGTAGCGCCAGAAGTTGATCGCCTGCCCGGCGCCACCGGCGTCGATGGCCTCCTGTCCGGTCTGCAGGCCGAAGACCCGCTCGAAGCCGCCGGTCGAGGGCTGCACCGGCAGCAGGTTGTCGGAACCCGCGTAGAGGGCGTTGTTGCTGGACAGCGCGGTGCGCAGCATCCAGTAGAAGGGGAAGAGACTCACGAGGATCACGAGGATCATGAAGGTCCAGGCGAGCGCGCGACCGGCGCTGAACCGGTGCGGCTCGCGCGGGGTGGCCACGCGTTTCGTGACAACTCCGGGTGCCGGGGCGGTGACCTTCGGGGTGGTGTCGGTGGTCATGGTTGCCTCCTCACGCCAGGTCGGAGGACTCGGCGCGGGTGAGCCGGTACTGGAGGAACGTCACGATCACCAGGACGGCGAGCAATGCCACCGACATGGCCGACGCGTAGCCGAACTGGAACCGGCTGAACGCGACGTCGTAGATGTAGTACTGCAGCACCCGGGACGAATCGACCGGTCCGCCGCGGGTCGCGATCGCCACGGTGTCGAAGACCTGGAACGAGCCGACCACGGTGATGATCAGCACCAGCGAGAGGATCGGGCGCAGCAGTGGCACCGTGATGCTGCGGAACATCCGGACCTCGCCCGCGCCGTCGATCCGGCCCGCCTCGTAGACGGTCTCGGGGATCATCTGCAGGCCGGCGAAGATCAGCAGCGCGGTGTAGCCGACATGCCGCCAGACATTGATGAAGGCGATCGTCGGGATGACCCAGGCGCTGTCGGACAGGAACGGGATCCGGTCCAGGCCGATCGCGGCGATGATGGTGTTCCCGATACCGAGCTGGTAGTCGAGGATCCAGAGGAAGACCATCGCGGCCACCACGTTCGAGACCAGGAACGGCGTGAGGACGATGCCGCGCAGCCAGGTCCGTTTGGTCAGCCGCTGCATCATCACCGCGATGACCAGCGCGAACACCGTCTGGAAGCCGATGTTCAGGATCACGTAGTAGAGCGTCACCTTCAGGGCGTTCCAGAACACCGGGTCCTGGACCATCCGGACGTAGTTGTCCAGGCCGTTGAACTCCGGCGGCGTGAGCAGGTTGAACTTCGTGAAACTGAGGTAGATCCCGCGCAGGGTCGGCCAGACGAGAAAGACGCCGAAGCCGATCAGGGCGGGAAGGATGAACAGCAGCGCGAGACGGGTGTCATCGCGCGGACCGCTCCTGGCGCGACCGGTCTTGGCCGGTCGGCTCGTGGTCGTGGTGGACATAGCTCTCCTTTCCCGGGGGACTGCGAGCCGGGTCCAGGGCTATTTCCAGTCAGATTGAAAATAAGCCCATGACGGTCGGTGTGACAAGGGTCACAGGACCACTTTGTAAGCTGGGCGGATGGTGACTGGCACGTCGGAACGACCGGCCGGTGGGCGGGGCCTGACGGCGGGAGAGCTCGCCGTCACCCGCCAGCTGCTGATCCACGGCCCCGCGACCCGGGGGGACCTCGGCGATCGGCTCAACCTCTCCTACGCGTCGATGTCCCGGCTGGCCCGGTCCCTCATCCTCGGCGGCATGGCCACCGAGGACCTCGAGCCCGCGGCCGCGATCGGCCGGCCCCGCCAGATCCTGACCGCGGTGCCCAGTGCCCGGCACGTCGTCGGCGTCAAACTCACCGGCGACACCGCCTACGGCGTGGTCTGCGACATGTTCGGCGAGGTCAAGGCGACCACCAGGGCGGCTCTGCCCCCGCCTGACGAGGACGGTGCCGTGCCGGTTGCGGCCACCGTGAAGCTCGTTGCCCAGCTGGCGACCAGGCTCGCGCCTAAGGTGCCGTCGGTGGATGGCATCGGTGTGGCGGTCGGCGGGGTGATCGCGGGCCGTTCGGTCGTCCGGGAGGGGACGTTCCTGGGCTGGAACGACGTGGACCTCGGTGGATCGCTGCGGGACCGGACCGGCCTGCCGATCATCGTCACCAATGACGTCACCGCGCTGGCTCGCGAGCAGCTGTGGTTCGGTGCCGGCCGCACCCACTCGACCTTCGGCATCGTCACCGTCGGCGCGGGTCTCGGTGTGGGTGTCGTCCGGGAGGGTGTCGCCGTCGAGGAGTTGATCGACAACGGACATCTGCTGGCGCACTCACCCGTCGACAGCAGCGGGCCCCGGTGCGGCCTCGGCCACCGCGGATGTGCGGCGGCCTATCTGAACCGGGAGGATCTCGAGCGCCACGCCTCGGCGGACGCCGGCCACCCGGTCACCCTGGCCGGCCTCGTACGGGCCAGGGCCGGCGATGACCAGGCCGCCACCCGTCGGCTCGACGACGCCGCCCGGGCACTCGGACACATCGTGGCCTCGTTCGCGGGAGCGCTCCAGACGACCTGCATCGTGCTGGGTGGCGAGGACGTCGCCGCCTTCACCGCTTCGCCGGCGCTGCGGGAGACGATCGAGGATCGGCTCCGCCCGGGGCCGTTGGAGACCCAGCGGTGCGCGCTCGAGCTCGTAACCACCCCGCTGACCTTCACGGACTGGGCCCGGGGTGCCGCGGTAGCAGGGATCCAGCACGTCCTCGGCGCCTAGAACGCGGCTCGCGCGCTGTCAGTTCGCCACTGAACGGGCGAGCGCGTCGACATACGTCCAGGCGCCGTTCTCGCGGACGAAGCGGCTGTTCTCCTGCTGGTGGGCGGGGTGACCGTCGACCAGGTAGTTCGCGCGGAACTCGACGGTCCCCTCGGAGTGGAAGGCGCTGCCGCCGGTGCTGCCGAGGATCTCGAGGCCGGTCCACTGGATGCCGTCGTCCAGCCGGAGCTCGGACGGGCGGGTCGTGGAGTGCCAGGTGCGGAGGAGGTACGGCGCGTCGCCGACGACGAAGGCGCTGTACCGCGAGCGCATCAGCTGCTCTGCAGTGGCTGCAGCCGTCCGTCCTTGGTGCAGGCTGCCGCAGCAGTCGGCGTAGGTGGCGTCGAGGCCACACGGGCAGGATCTGGCCATCTCACACCGCGCCGGGGAAGGCGACCGGTGCGCCGCCCCAGGCGATCTGGGCGCGCGCCGATGACAGCAGGCTCTCGATCGCGAAGCTGCGGACGGCCGGCTGCTCGGCCGCCTCCACCAGATCGCCGTAGACGGCTGCCACGCGCCGCTCGATCAGCAGGAGCAGGGCTGTGGCGCTGGCGGCGTTCGTGACCGCCTGCGGCAGGTCGTACGCCGGGTCCGCGGCGACCGGGGTCTCACCGGCGGCGACGACCAGCGCGCTGAGGTGGTCGCGGTTGCTGCGGTGCTGTTCGTAGGACTCCGTCGCGGCCCCGAAGCGGGCGCCACTGAGCTTCCCGCCCGCCACGCCCACGCCGTACAGGGCGGCGTGTTCGCCGGCGAGTGCGGCCTGCAGGGCTTCCAGCTGGTTCACGACGCGTCCTTCTTCTTGGGGGTCAGCGTGGTTGCCAGCTGGGTCTCGGCGGCAGCGATCATCGCCAGGAGCCGGGCCGGGGCGCCGGAGAGTCTGGCCGCCGCGGCCGCGTGGGCGGTCGCCGCGGCCTTCTCCTGCCGGGACAGGGCGACAAGCGCGGCCGACGACGTACTGGGGACGGTTGGCGCCTTGCCGGCCGTCGCCGTGACTCCGGCGGTTTCCTTGAGCTTGGCCAGGTGACTCGCGTGGTACTTCGCGCCGGCCGCGAGCTGGGTGCGGAGCGCGGGGAACTTCCGGCTCAGCGCGGCGAAACCGAGCGACAATTGGGTCACCTGGGTGGCCGCCGTACTGAACGCGGCGACGAACGCCGGGTCGACGGCCGGTGTCTCCTCGGCCGGCCGGTCCGACGAGGAGGGGTTGACGGCACCCGGCGTGCTGCCGGTCGGGTCGTCCTTGCACCCGGCCAGGGTGGTCGCGGCGGGCACCAGGGCCGCGGTCACCAGAACGGCGCGGCGGGTCACGCGGCGGGGCAGGCGGGGTTCGATCGGCACGGCGGAACGATACCTGGTGACGCGCCGGTGACCGCCGTGGGACGAGCCGGTGGCGCGGACACTGCGACCGGCCGGATATGGTGGGCTACTGCCCTTGACCGCACGGCCAGGGGTGGAACGGGTGCACAACTGGAGAGAGGCAGGTCTACCTGTGAGCCGAAAGACTGACCACACGGACACCACGAGCCTCGAGAACTTCCTGCGGCCGATCGTCGAGCAGTTCGGCTGCGACCTGGAGGCCGCCGACATCGCTCCGGCCGGCCGCCGCCGGTTGCTGCGCGTGCTCGTCGACCGCGACGGGGGCATCAGCCTGGACGACGTCGCCGACGTCACCCGGGCGATCTCCAAGGCACTCGACGCCGACGACATCATGGGCGAAGGCGCTTACACACTGGAGGTCTCCAGCCCCGGTGTGGACCGGCCGCTCACCCTGCCCCGGCACTGGCGGCGCAACGTCAGCCGGCTGGTCGCGGTCACGCTGACCGCCGGGGACAAGCTGACCGGCCGGATCAAGTCCGCCTCCGAGGAGGCGGCCGAGCTGGACGTCGACGGCACGCGGCGGACCGTCGCGTACGCCGACGTGGCGAAGGCCAAGATCCAGATCGAGTTCAACCGGGCTGCCGGCAACGACGAAGAGGAAACACCTGCCGACGGCACGGTGGAGGAGAACTGACATGGACATCGACATGGCCGTGCTGCGGTCATTGGAGCGGGAGAAGGACATCGCCCTCGAGGTCGTCGTCGAGGCGATCGAGGCGGCCCTGCTGGTCGCGTACCACCGGACCGAGGGGGCCCAGCAGCACGCTCGCGTCGAGCTGGACCGCAAGACCGGGCACGTGACCGTGTTCGCGCGGGAACTGGCCGAGGACGGCACCCTGGCCCGCGAGTACGACGACACCCCGGCCGACTTCGGCCGGATCGCGGCCACCACGGCCAAGCAGATCATCCTGCAGCGGCTGCGCGACGCCGAGGACGAGGTCCGGTACGGCGAGTTCTCCGGCAAGGAGGGCGACATCGTCTCCGGCGTGGTCCAGCAGGGCCGCGACCCGCGCTCGGTGATGGTCGACCTCGGCAAGATCGAGGCGGTGCTGCCGGCGCCGGAGCAGGTGCCGGGGGAGAAGTACGAGCACGGCTCCCGGCTGCGGGTGTACGTGGTGGGTGTGCGGAAGGGCTTCAAGGGCCCGCAGATCACGGTCAGCCGGACCCACCCGAACCTGGTCAAGAAGCTGTTCGCGCTCGAGGTCCCCGAGATCGCCGACGGCACCGTGGAGATCACCGCGATCGCCCGCGAGGCCGGTCACCGGACCAAGATCGCCGTCCGGACCCTGAACCCGTCGGTGAACGGGAAGGGTGCCTGCATCGGCCCGATGGGCCAGCGCGTGCGCAACATCATGCACGAGCTGCACGGCGAGAAGATCGACATCATCGATCACAGCGACGATCCGGCCACCTTCGTCGGGAATGCGCTGTCCCCGGCGCAGGTTACGTCTGTCGAGGTGGTGGACGCCGCCGCGCGTGCCGCGCGGGTGGTCGTCCCCGACTATCAGCTCTCGCTCGCGATCGGCAAGGAAGGGCAGAACGCCCGCCTGGCCGCCCGGCTGACCGGGTGGCGGATCGACATCCGGCCGGATACCGATGTGACTCGTGAGAACGAGAAGGTAGACTGATCTCTCGGTCGGTCGACTGAGTCGCAACCACACCCTGAGGAACGCGTGACAGTGACTACAGACGCGCGCCCTGGCAGAGCCCGGGAGCGCACCTGTATCGGGTGCCGGAAGCGGTCCGGTCCGGCTGACTTGCTGCGGATGACGGTTTCCGGAGGGCTTGTCCTCCCGGATCCCGATCGTCGGGCACCCGGCCGCGGGGCGCATCTGCACCCGGTGGCCGAGTGTTTCGACCTCGCCGAGCGGCGTAAGGCGTTTCCGCGGGCCTTCAAGATCCCCGGTCCGCTTGACCTGGCGCTCGTGCGGGCACAGGTTGCGCAGCGCAGTACCGAAAGCAGCACCGAAAGTGCGGCCACCAGGCCGCCCGCGACGACCGTCGCGACGACATGAAGGCGGGTCATCGACTCATGACCACTCGATGAGTGTCTACCGATGAGTGCAATGCGATGAGCACGTACGTCAACTAACGGTCCGCGCCCAGGCTCGGACCAGAGGGAGAGTAGTGGCAAAGGTCCGGGTCTACGAGCTCGCGAAGGAGCTCGGAGTTACCAGCAAGGTCGTTCTGACCAGACTGAACGACATGGGCGAGTTCGTCCGGTCGGCATCCTCGACGATCGAGGCACCTGTCGTCCGGCGGTTGGCGGAGGAGTTCGAGAAGAACCCGCCGAAGAAGCGCGCGGCCAAGAAGGCCGCCGCGAGTACGTCTGCCGCGCCGCAGGCGACCGCACCGGTCGCCCCTGCCGAGCCGGCCAGGAAGACCGCACCGAAGGCCCCGGCCGAGCGCACCGCGCCGGCCGCTGAGGCGACCCCGGTGCCAGTCGCAGAATCCCCGAAGGCGGAGGCGCCGGTGGCCCAGAAGGTGGAGTCGGCTCCGGCTCCGGTCAAGTCGGTCCCGACCCCGGGCGTGAAGCCCGGGCCGCGTCCTGGCCCGAAGCCGGCGCCGCGGCAGGAGACCGCTCCGGCCGAGACCGCTCCGGCGGCCAAGGCGGAGACTCCGGCCGCGCCGTCGTTCGAGGCTCCGGCCGCGAAGGCCACGCCGGCCGCTCCGGCGCCGGCCCCGGCGCCCGCTCAGCCGGAGACTCCGGCCGCGCAGCGTCCGGCAGCCGAGACGTCGGCCCGTCCGGGTCCGCGTCCGGGTGGCTCGGGTTCCGGCCCGCGTCCGGGTGCGCCCCGGCCTGGCGGCCAGGGCAGTGCGCCCCGTCCGGGAGCCCCTCGCCCCGGTGCGCCGCGGCCAGGTGGCCAGGGTGGTGCGCCGCGTCCGGGTGCGCCGCGTCCGGGCAACAACCCGTTCAGCTCGACCCAGGGCATGCAGCGCGGTGGCGCTCGCCCCGGTCCGGGCGGTCAGGGTGGCGGATCCGGCCAGGGTGCGAGCCCGGCCGGGATGGCGCCGCGTCCGCCGCAGGCCCGCGGTGGCGACAGCCGTGGCGGTAACGACCGGCCGCGCCCGAGTGGTGTGCCCGGCGCGCCGCGCCCCAACCCGGCGATGATGCCGAAGTCCTCGGCCGGTACGTTCACCGGCCGTCCGTCCGGTCCCGGCGGTGGCGCGGGTGGCGGCGGCGGTGGCCGCGGCCGTCCCGGCGGCGGTCCGGGTGGACCGGGTGCCGGTCCGCGCAGTGGTGGCGGCGGCGGTGGCGGTGGCTTCCGTCCCGGTGGCGGCGGCCCCAGCGGCCCGCCCGGTGGCGGCGGTGGCCGCCCGGGTCCGGGCAACCGCGGTCGTGGCGGAACGCAGGGTGCCTTCGGGCGTCCGGGTGGTCCGGCGCGTCGTGGTCGCAAGTCGAAGCGGGCCAAGCGCCAGGAATTCGACAACATGCAGGCTCCGGCCGTCGGCGGCGTGCGCGTCAAGCACGGTGACGGCGAGGTCGTGCGCCTTGCTCGCGGTGCGTCGCTGACGGACTTCGCCGAGAAGGTCGGAGTCGACCCGGCGTCGCTGGTGCAGGTGCTGTTCCACCTCGGTGAGATGGTGACCGCGACCCAGTCGGTCAACGAGGAGACGCTGCAGCTGCTCGGCACCGAGCTGAACTACGACGTGCAGATCGTGTCCCCGGAGGACGAGGACCGCGAGCTGCTGCAGTCGTTCGACATCGACTTCGGCTCCGACGAAGGCGACGAGGGCGACCTGGTCAAGCGGCCGCCGGTGGTGACCGTGATGGGTCACGTCGACCACGGTAAGACCAAGCTGCTGGACGCGATCCGGATGGCCAACGTGGTCGCCAAGGAAGCCGGTGGCATCACCCAGCACATCGGTGCGTACCAGGTGACGACCGAGGTCGACGGCGAGCAGCGGGCCATCACCTTCGTCGACACCCCGGGTCACGAGGCGTTCACCGCCATGCGTGCCCGTGGTGCGCAGGCCACCGACATCGTCATCCTGGTGGTCGCGGCCGACGACGGCGTGATGCCGCAGACGATCGAGGCGCTGAACCACGCCCGGGCGGCGAACGTCCCGATCGTGGTCGCGGTGAACAAGATCGACGTCCCGAGCGCGGACCCGGCCAAGGTGCGCGGTCAGCTGACCGAGTACGGCCTGGTTCCCGAGGAGTACGGCGGCGACACGATGTTCGTCGACGTGTCGGCGAAGTCCCGGATCAACATCGAGGGGCTGCTCGAAGGCGTCGTACTGACCGCGGACGCGGCACTCGACCTGCGGGCCAACCCGAACATGCCGGCCCAGGGCATCGCGATCGAGGCCAACCTCGACAAGGGCCGTGGTCCGGTGGCGACCGTGCTGGTGCAGCGCGGCACGCTGCGGGTCGGCGACTCGATGGTGGCCGGACCGGCGTACGGCCGGGTCCG
This sequence comes from Kribbella sp. NPDC048837, assembly GCF_055586945.1. NCBI lineage: Bacteria > Bacillati > Actinomycetota > Actinomycetes > Propionibacteriales > Kribbellaceae > Kribbella > Kribbella sp. NPDC048837. The sequence continues at coordinate 773,525 of NZ_JBVJHF010000003.1, read as the reverse complement.
GGCCATGCTCGACGAGCACGGCGACCCGGTCGAGGAGGCGACGCCGTCGCGTCCGGTCCTGGTGCTCGGTCTGACCGCCGTACCGGGTGCGGGTGACAAGTTCCTGGTCGTCGACGACGACCGGATGGCCCGGCAGATCGCCGAGAAGCGCGAGGCTCGCGCTCGGGCGGCCGCCAACGCCAAGCGTCGTGCGCGCCGGACCCTCGAGGACTTCATGGCCTCGATGGAGAAGGGCGAGACGCAGGAGCTGCTGCTGATCCTCAAGGGCGACGTGTCCGGTTCGGTCGAGGCCCTGGAAGACGCCCTGGTCCGGATCGAGGTCGGCGACGAGGTCAACCTGCGCGTCATCGACCGCGGCGTCGGTGCGATCAACGAGAACGACGTCAACCTGGCCATCGCGTCGAACGCCGTCATCATCGGCTTCAACGTGCGGCCGGCGGGCAAGGCCGGTGACCTGGCCGAGCGCGAGGGCGTGGATGTCCGGTACTACTCGGTCATCTACGCGGCGATCGACGACATCGAGGCGGCCCTGAAGGGCATGCTGAAGCCGATCTACGAGGAGGCCGTCCTCGGCCAGGCGGAGATCCGCGAGATCTTCCGCTCCTCGAAGGTGGGCAACATCGCCGGTTGCTGGGTGACCAGTGGACTCATCCGCCGCAATGCCAAGGTCCGGTTGATCCGGGACGGCGCGGTGGTGGTCGACAACACCGAGCTGTCGTCGCTGAAGAGGTTCAAGGACGACGCGTCCGAGGTCCGCGAGGGCTTCGAGTGCGGTCTGACGGTGAACGGCTACAACGACATCAAGATCGGTGACATCGTCGAGTCCTTCGAGCTCCGCGAGAAGCCGCGTAACTGACAGCAGTCGGTGCCCGGGTCCTCCGGGCACCGGAGTAACGTCCGGAGAGGCGGTTGTCTCTCCGGACGTTACTTGTGAATGAGGGAGTGAGCCCTGATGGGTGAAGCAAGGGCGAAGCAGCTGGCCGATCGGATCCAGGTGCTCGTCGCCGAGCTGCTCGAGCGCCGGGTCAAGGACCCCCGGCTGGGCTTCGTCACCGTGACGGACGCCCGGCTGACCGGCGACCTGCGCGAGGCCAGTGTCTTCTACACCGTGTACGGCGACGAGCAGGCGCGGGCGTCGACCGCCGCGGCCCTGGAGTCCGCGCGCGGCCTGATCCGCAGCGAGGTCGGCAAGGCCCTCGGCCTGCGGCACAGCCCGAGCGTGGCGTTCTTCCTGGACGCCGTGCCGGAGACCGCCGGGCACATCGAGGAGCTGCTGGCCAAGGCCCGGATGGCCGACGCCGAGGTGGCCAAGTCCGCCGCGGGCGCCAAGCCGGCCGGGGACGCGGACCCGTACAAGCACAAGGACGACGACGAGGACGAGCAGGACTGAGCGCTGCGTTGAGCACTGACTTCACCCCGTCCTCCGACGGCATCGTCGTCGTCGACAAACCGGGCGGGATGACCTCGCACACCGTCGTCGCCCGGATCCGCCGGCTGGCCGGCACCCGCAAGGTCGGCCACGCCGGCACGCTCGACCCGATGGCCACCGGCGTACTCGTCGTGGGCCTGAACCGGGCGACTCGGCTGCTGGGTCATCTCCAGCTGGCGGACAAGTCGTACGACGCGACGATCCGGCTCGGTGCGACCACGACGACGGACGACGCCGAAGGTTCGGTGCTGACCACGGCCTCGGTCGACGGTGTCACGGCCGAGGCGATCTCGTCGGCGGTGGCGGGTTTCCGCGGCGAGATCTCGCAGGTCCCGTCGAAGGTGTCCGCGATCAAGGTCGACGGGCGTCGCGCGTACGAACGCGTCCGGGCGGGCGAAGAGGTCGCCCTGAAGGCGCGAGCCGTCACCGTGTCGCGGTACGACATCCTCGACGTACGGGCGTCTGCCGACGGGATCGACGTGGATGTCTCGGTGGATTGCTCCAGTGGGACGTACATCCGGGCGCTGGCTCGCGACCTCGGGGCCGAGCTCGGTGTCGGTGGTCACCTGACGGCACTTCGGCGTACCCGGGTTGGTGCTTTCGGCCTGGCCGGGGCGCACACGCTCGAGGCGCTGGCCGACGACTTCGCGTGGCTGCCCATCGCGGACGTTGCCGCCGGCACCTTCCCACGGTACGACGCCGACGCCGACCAGGCCGCCGCCATCCGCACCGGGCGGCCGCTACCCGGCCTCAAACTCCAGCCCGGCCAAACCGCGATGTTCGACCCCACCGGGACTTTCCTGGCCCTCTACGAACCCCACGGGCCTCTAGCCAAACCCACGGCTGTTTTCGTCAGCTGAGGTTCGTCCCCTCGCGGTCGGCACGCGCGCTCCTGCGTCGCGTGCTACGCCGTCCGCCCCACCCACCCCCTGACTAGCTCGCGGGCTATCGCCTGCGGGTTGGCGGGCTGCCGCCCGCCGGGTCCGCGGCTGCCGCCGCCGGGTGTCCGGCTGTCGCCCGGAGCTGCGGGCTGCCGCCCGCGGTCAACCACCCGGCGAACCGCGGTTGCGGAGGTGACTGCACTTCCCGGCTCGCGTGGTGAGCCCGTCGCGGCCGGCACGCGCGCTCCTTCGTCGCGTGCTACGCCGTCCGCCCCACCCACCCGCTGGTTAGTTCGCGGGCTATCGCCTGCGGGTTGGCGGGCTCCCGCCCGCCTGGTGCCGGGCTCCCGCCCGGAGTCGCGGGCTGCCGCCCGCCTGGTGCCGGGCTCCCGCCCGGAGTCGCGGGCTGCCGCCCGCCTGGTGCCGGGCTCCCGCCCGGAGTTGCGGGCTGCCGCCCGCGGTCAACCACCGGCGAACCGTGGTTGCCGAGGTGACTGCACTTCGCGGCCGGCGTCGTGACGCCAGTTTTCGGCTGCCGCCGCCGGGTTTCGGGCTGTCGCCCGGAGGTGCAGGCTGCCGCCTGCGGTCGACCTCTCCCGCGGAACGCGGCTGGTGTGAGTCCGCCGGTTTGCGGGGCTGCTCCTGCCGCGGCGCGGCGACTCGAAGGGCGACGCCGGGCCGGGTTGCGGGCTGCCGCCGCCGGCCGTCGCCCGGGTTGCGGGCATCCGCCGGAGTCGACCTCCTCCCACGGACCGCGGTGCTCCGAGCCCTCGGGCCACTGGACGTGGGAGGGGAAGCGTGGGTACTTGAGTTGTATGGGTGTGCGTGGTGGGGATGGCGGGGACGAACAGCGGGCCGAGTTCGGCACAGTCGCGACGTGGACGGCTGACGCTGTGGCGGAGCTAGGTGATGAGTACGCGATCGTCGCCGGATGTCGCGGCAGCGGGGATCCCGCGCTGCTGGACTGGCTCGCCCGGTCCTGCGGCGTTGGACCCGCGGTGTCCCTGGTCGACGTGGGCGCCGGTGTCGGTGGCGCGTCCGCGTGGGCTGCCGCGGAGTACGGCGTACGTCCAGTGCTGGTCGACCCCATGGAAGACGCCTGCCGGGCGGAGCGCCGGATCTTCGGGCGTACGGCGATCTGTGCGAGCGGTGACCACCTCCCGTTCGGCGACGGTGCGTTCGACGTGGCCTGGTGCATCGGAGTGCTCTGCACCGTGCACGACAAGCTCGCGGTGCTTCGGGAGCTTAGAAGGGTCGTGCGGTGGGGTGGTTCGGTCGGCTTGCTGGTCCTGGTGGCTGAGCCTGGACTGCACAGCGAGCTGCCGCGAGGGAATGAGTTCCCAAGCCTGGACGAACTCGGCGATCTGCTCGGGCAGACAGGGCTCAGCGTCCGCGAGTTGACCGAGGCGCTGGGGGGCGAGCCCGCGGAGTGGCGGCAGAAGGCGGAGCGCATCGACGAGGTGCTGACGAAGGCCCACGGTGACGACCCGCGCTGGCAAGAGGCTGAGGAGCAGTCCAGCAGGCTCGCGCACCTGCTGACGACCCGGCAGCTCACCCGGCGGCTCGTTCACGCCGTGAAGTCCTGAATCTTGTCGGTCCGGCGTTCTACCGTCGGGGGATGAGATACGGGTTCGTGATGGCGGCTGGGGATGCGCGGGCGGCGGCCGAGTTGGCTGCGCTGGCTGAGGAGCACGGGTGGGACGGGTTCTTCGTGTGGGAGTCGATCTGGGGGATCGACGCCTGGGTGATGCTCGGGGCGGCGGCGATGACGACCGAGCGGATCCGGTTGGGGACGATGCTGACGCCGTTGCCGCGGCGGAAACCGTGGGATGTGGCGGGGCAGACGTCGACGGTGGACAACCTGAGCAACGGGCGGGTGACGCTGGCGGTCGGGCTCGGGGTGGCGGGGGAGGAGCGGTTCTGGTTGTTCGAGGACGATCCTGGGCGGAAGGTCCGGGCCGAGCTGATGGACGAGTCGCTGGAGATGCTGCAGTACCTGTGGCGCGACGAGCCGTTCGAGTACGCCGGTCAGCACTACCGCTCGAAGAAGATCCCCGAGCTGATGCCGCCGGCCCCGCCGCCACCGGTGCAGCAGCCGCGGATCCCGACCTGGGTGGTCGGCGCCTGGCCGCGACCGAAGTCGATGCGCCGGGCCGCGCTGCAGGACGGCTGGCTGCCGAACTACATCGTTCCGCCCGGCGGTCAGCCCGGCGAACTGACGCCGGAGCTCCTCGCCGAGGGAGTCGCCTGGATCCGCCGCGAACGTGCGGCCCACGGCCTGACGATGGACGGGTACGACGTAGTCGCCGAAGGCACCACCTCCGCCGAAGACCCCAACCCCGCCGACACCGTCCGCCCCTGGTCCAACGCCGGCGCCACCTGGTGGATAGACGCCGACTGGTCCTCAATGGACCCCACCACAGCCCGAGCCACAGCCGAACGCCGCCTAAAAGCCGGCCCACCCCGCATCGAGTGAGCCGGCGCACCACATTGAGTGGGGCGCGGTCCGCGTTGTGTGAGCCGTGGTGCGACATTGAGTGGGGCGTGGCGCGCATTGTGTGAGCCGTGGTGCGACATTGAGTGGGGCGTGGCGCGCATTGTGTGAGCCGGGGTGCCACATTGAGTGGGGGCGCGGCCCGCATTGAGTGAGCCGGGGCGGGCTCGGGCCATCGCTCGCCGGCGGCCGTGCTTGGGCCGGTGCGGGTTTGGCGGGCTGCCGGGGTTGCAACTGGGGGTTAGGAGCCTCGGAGGAGGGCTATTTGGCCGAAGTGGGCGGTGGAGTCGTGTAGTTGGCCGGTCAGGCGTTCCTCGACTGTGTGGGTGTTGCCGAGAGTCGGGCTTGTGACGAGGCGGTGGAGGTCGTCGTCGGAGGCGGACGGCAGGTAGTTCTCGGCGAGGCCGTGGGTGGCGTCGAGGTAGGCGAGGACGACCTCGACCGCCGGGCTGCGGAAAGCGGCGGCCTGCTCGGGTGTGTGGCCGAAGCCGGTGTCTGCTGGATCGGCGGTGCGGTTGAAACGAGCTGCCCAGCCGGCGGAGAGCCACAGCTGTGGGCGATCGACGAGCTCGGACAGGTTGCGGTCTTGGCCTCGGGCGATGTGCCAGGCGAGCCAGCCGACGCTGTTGCAGCCGGGAAGCGGTCGGTCGTCCAGCTGCTCGGGCGTCGCCCCGTCGAGAGCCGTCCGAAGATCGTCGCGCACGAGCCGAAACGACCGGAGCATCATCCCTTGCCATTGCCGTTCCACTCTCGACTCCCTCCGTCGCGGTGTTCGGGCGGACGATAGCTGCCCACCGACTGGCTACCCTGGTGGGGTGCGTTCTCGTCCGACATTGCAGTGGGCTCCCGGGCCCGAGGTGCTGGCGTTGGAGCCTGGTGCGGCGGATGTCCGGCCCGTCGCGGACATCGTGGCCGGTGGAAACGTCGTCGTACTGAGTGGAGCGGGGATCTCCACCGAGTCGGGCATCCCGGACTACCGGGGTGAGACGGGCAGCCTGCGGACGCATACGCCGATGACGTACGGCGACTTCGTGGCGAGCGAGTCCGGACGGCAGCGGTACTGGGCCCGCAGCCACCTCGGCTGGCGCACGATCGCGCGGGCGGCACCCAACGACGGCCACCGGGCGGTCGCGGCGCTTCAGGCCCGCGGTTACCTCAGCGGCGTGATCACCCAGAACGTCGATGGCCTCCACCAGGCCGCCGGCGCCCGCGACGTGATCGAGCTCCACGGGAACCTCGACCGCGTGATGTGCCTCCAGTGCGGGACGACCTCGGCCCGCGAGGTGCTCGACCGTCGCCTCCGCGGCGCGAATCCGGAGTTCGAGGCCGAGGTGACGCGGATCAACCCTGACGGTGATGCGGAGCTCCCCGCGGAGGCGGTCGGTGGCTTCCGGCTGGTCGACTGCACGGCGTGCGGCGGCGTACTGAAGCCCGACGTCGTCTTCTTCGGCGAGAACGTGCCGAAGAACCGGGTCGAGCGCTGCTACCGGCTCATCGACGACGCGGACGCCGTCCTCGTCCTCGGCTCGTCCCTCACCGTCATGTCCGGCTTCCGCTTCGTCCGCCACGCCGCCAAGTCCGGCACCGAGGTCCTGATCATCAACCAGGGCCTGACCCGCGGCGACCCGTACGCCACCCACCGCATCAACCTCCCGTTGGGCCAGGCGCTGACCGAGCTCACCGGGCGGTTGTGAACACCACCGGGCCGAGCCACGCGTGAGGTGGCTCGGCCCGGGGTCCGCCGTACGGATTGGAAAGGGTCAGCGTTGCGCGCTGGTCCGTAGGCGGTTCAGGGAGGCCTCGAGGGCCTGGGGAGAAGCGGAGGCCTGGCGAGCCAGCGCACGGGCGTGCGCGGCCCACTCCGACTGCTCCGCAGCGGTGACGACGGCCGGCTTGCCGACCAGCGTCTTGTAGATCAGGGACGCGACGCCGGCCTGGCCTTCGTAGCGGGGGTGGTAGTTCAGCGCCCGGAGCAGGTTGATGTCCTTGCCCTGGATCCACGCCTGGCCGTCCGGCGCGCAGGCGTCGTGCCCGGTCGACGGGCCGAAGGTGTCGACGTACGTCGCTCCGCCCGCCGCGGCAGCCGCGGACACGGCGGAGTTCAGCGCCTGCTCGATCGAGTAGAGGTAGCCGTAGTCGCCGTCGGCGAAGGGCAGGATCGACGGGCAGGTGCCGTGCTCCGGCGCGATCTTCGGGTAGCCGATCAGCAGGATCGTTGCCTTCGGCGACCTCGCCTTGATGCCCTGGACAACGATCGCGATCCGCGTCTGCGTCTCCGCGATCTTCGCCTTCAGCGTGTCCACGCCGTTGACCGTGAAGTGCGCCTCGCACGGCGCACCGGTCGGATCACTGGCCCGCAACCCCGGACACGTGCCGACGATGTCGCCGAACACGCCGAAGTCGTTGCCGCCGATCCCGAGCGTGACCAGATCCGTGTCCGGCGTCAGCGCGTCGAACTGCGGCGCGGCCGTCCCGATCGGCGTGCTCTGCGGTTGCGTCATGTTCGTCGTGTCGGCCCCACCGCAGCTCACGTCGGTGAACCGGTAGATCCTCAGCGCGGCCGCCAGCATCTTCGGATAGTTGCTGTACGAGCGCGCGCACCCGAGCGACAGCAGGTCCGGCAAGGGGACGAGCGGCGCCGATGTGTACGAGTCGCCGAGCGCGACGTACTTGGTGAACCTGGGCGCGGCGTCGGCCTGAGCGACCGGGAGCCAGCCGGCCAGAACCAGGGACGCGCAGGCGGCGACCAGACGGCGTAGCTTCACAGGACCCTCCCCAGGCTCGGGCGTTGCGGGCCCCACCCTAGGTTGAGTCACCACCCGATCACAAGGGGTGATCGTGGACCTGCTGCGCGGAACGCCACCGCGACATGGAATCCTGCTGTCATGCGTGTCTGGCACGGTTTGGACCAGGTGAGCCCGGAATTCGGGCCGGCGGTCGTCACCATCGGCAACTTCGACGGCGTACACCGAGGGCACCAGGAGGTGCTCGCGCACGCCAAGGCGCGGGCGGCCGAGCTGGGTGGCCTGCCGGTCGTCGCGCTGACGTTCGACCCGCACCCGATGCGGGTCCTGCGGCCGGATCACGCGCCGCTGATGCTCAGCGAGCCCGAGGAGCGGGCCGAGCTGCTCGGCCGGCACGGCGCGGACGCCGTGCTCATCCTCCCGTTCACCAAAGAGGTGTCGGGCTGGTCGCCGGAGGAGTTCATCGAGCGGGTGCTGGTCGGCGCTCTGCACGCGAAGGCGATCGTGGTCGGCGAGAACTTCCGCTTCGGTCACAAGGCCGCCGGCCACGTGGACACGCTGGTCGCGGCCGGCGCCAAGGACGGGTTCCAGGTCGAGGGCCTGAGCCTGGCCGGCGACGCGCAGCCGTGGTCGTCGACGTACATCCGGGAGCGGATCGCCGAGGGTGACGTCGAGGCCGCCGCCGAGGCGCTCGGGCGGCCGCTGCGGGTCACCGGAGTGGTCGTCGAGGGGGACAAGCGGGGTCGCGAGCTCGGCTACCCGACCGCCAACCTCCCCGCCGACCCGACGGCCGCGGTCCCGCTGGACGGCGTGTACGCGGGCTGGCTGACCGTGCTCGAGCCCGCTGCCGGCGGGCCGTCGTACGCCGAACGCCTGCCGGCCGCGATCAGCGTCGGCAGCAACCCCACCTTCGACGGCGTGGACCGGCGGGTGGAGTCGTACGTGCTGGATCGCGACGACCTGGAGCTGTACGGCGCCCGGATCGCGGTGGATTTCGTCGCCCGGCTGCGCGGTACCCAGATCCGTTTCGACAGCATCGACGAGCTGCTGGTCCAGATGAAGGCCGATGTCGACGGCGCGCGCCGCATCCTTACCCAGAATTAGGGTGACGCGTCCACGGACTGATACCCTTGGCGCTGCCGTCTGAACGGCCGCGGACCGAGAGTGCTCGGGTGAAGAATGCCCCGGTGCGCCGCGCAACGGAAATCGAGAGGAACTCCGTGTCATCTGTTGATGCCGCCACGAAGAAGAAGATCATGGGTGAGTACGCCCTGACCGAGGGTGACACCGGGTCCCCCGAGGTCCAGGTCGCGCTGCTGACGCACCGCATCGCGCACCTCACCGAGCACCTCAAGGAGCACAAGCACGACCACCACAGCCGTCGTGGCCTGCTGCTGCTCGTCGGCCAGCGCCGCCGGCTGCTGAACTACCTGGCGAAGAAGGACATCAACCGCTACCGGTCCCTGATCGAGCGGCTCGGCCTTCGCCGATGACGTCGCGAGGAGCGGCCCCCGAGTCCGGGTGGCCGCTCCTGGCGTATCCGCGCCCGGTGCCGAATCATGGGTGCGGGTCACAACTGAACACCGACAACTGAAGACAGAAGCACGCAAGACGTACGAGGCGACGCGAAGCGCGTGGCGGGAGGACGACCGGTCCTCGGTAGTGGCTTTCGGGTGGCGACAAGACACCCGCGGGCCTCGATCGAAGACCGGCACCCCGGAAGCTCGCGCCTCGCAGTCGTCACACTGCTAGAGAGGGGTATCCCGTGTCGGGATCCACAAGCGCGCCCATGGAGGGCGCAGAGTTCGCTGAAGCCGTCATCGACAACGGCAGCTTCGGCACCCGCACCATCCGCTTCGAGACGGGCCGTCTGGCCCAGCAGGCCGCCGGCTCCGCCGCGGCCTACCTCGACGGCGACACGATGGTGCTGTCGGCCACCACGGCCAGCAAGAAGCCCAAGGACCAGTTCGACTTCTTCCCGTTGACGGTGGACGTCGAGGAGCGGATGTACGCCGCCGGCCGGATCCCGGGCTCGTTCTTCCGCCGGGAGGGCCGCCCGTCCGAGGAGGCCATCCTGACCTGCCGGCTGATCGACCGCCCGCTGCGGCCGTCGTTCGTGTCCGGCCTGCGCAACGAGATCCAGGTCGTCATCACCGTCCTGGCCCTGAACCCGGACAAGCTGTACGACGTCCTCGCGATCAACGCCGCGTCGATGTCGACCCAGCTGGCCGGCCTGCCGTTCTCCGGCCCGATCGGCGGCGTCCGCGTCGCGCTGATCGACGGCCAGTGGGTGGCGTTCCCGACCCACACCGAGCTCGAGGACGCGGTCTTCGACATGGTGGTCGCGGGCCGGGTGACCGAGACCGGTGACGTCGCGATCATGATGGTCGAGGCCGAGTCGACCCCGGGCACCTTCGAGAAGGTCGCCTCCGGTGTGCAGGCGCCGACCGAGGAGATCGTGGCCGAGGGCCTCGAGGCCTCCAAGGCGTTCATCAAGACGCTGGTCGAGGCGCAGGCCGACCTGGCCGCGCGGGCCGCGAAGCCGACCGGTGAGTTCCCGGTCTTCCCGGACTACCAGGACGACGCGTTCGCCGCGGTCGAGGCCGCTGCCTCCGAGGAGCTCGCCCAGGCGCTGACCATCGCCGGCAAGCACGAGCGCGAGGACGCCACCGACGCGGTCAAGGCCGCCACGGTGGACAAGCTGGCCGCCGACTTCGAGGGCCGCGAGAAGGAGCTGTCCGCGGCGTTCCGGTCGCTGACCAAGAAGCTGGTCCGCCAGCGCGTGCTCAAGGAGAAGGTCCGCATCGACGGCCGCGGGCTGGCCGACATCCGGCCGCTCAAGGCGCAGGTGCGGGTGCTCCCGCGGGTGCACGGTTCGGCGCTGTTCGAGCGCGGCGAGACCCAGATCCTGGGTGTCACCACGCTGAACATGCTGCGGATGGAGCAGCAGCTGGACACGCTCTCCCCGGAGACGCGCAAGCGCTACATGCACAACTACAACTTCCCGCCGTACTCGACCGGTGAGACCGGCCGGGTGGGTTCGCCGAAGCGCCGCGAGATCGGTCACGGCGCGCTGGCCGAGCGGGCCCTGGTGCCGGTGCTGCCGTCGCGCGAGGACTTCCCGTACGCGCTGCGTCAGGTGTCCGAGGCGCTCGGCTCGAACGGCTCCACCTCGATGGGTTCGGTCTGCGCCTCGACGCTGTCGCTGCTGTCGGCCGGTGTGCCGCTGAAGGCGCCGGTCGCCGGTATCGCGATGGGCCTGATCTCCGGCGAGGTCGACGGTGAGACGCAGTACGTCGCGCTGACCGACATCCTGGGCGCGGAGGACGCGTTCGGCGACATGGACTTCAAGGTCGCCGGCACGAAGGACTTCGTCACCGCCCTGCAGCTGGACACCAAGCTGGACGGCATCCCGGCCAGCGTGCTGGCCGGTGCGCTGACCCAGGCCAAGGACGCCCGCCTGACGATCCTGGACGTGATGGCCAAGGCCATCGACGCGCCGGGTGAGATGAGCGAGTTCGCGCCGCGGGTCATCTCGGTGAAGGTCCCGGTCGACAAGATCGGCGAGGTCATCGGCCCGAAGGGCAAGATGATCAACCAGATCACCGAGGACACCGGCGCCGACATCTCGATCGAGGACGACGGCACCGTCTACATCGGCGCGACCGACGGTCCGTCGGCCGAGGCGGCCCGGGCCGCGATCAACGCGATCGCGAACCCGACCATGCCGGAGAAGGGTGAGCGCTACCTGGGCACGGTCGTGAAGACGACCAACTTCGGTGCGTTCATCAGCCTGCTGCCGGGCAAGGACGGCCTGCTGCACATCAGCAAGCTGCGTCCGCTGGCCGGTGGCAAGCGGGTCGAGGCGGTCGAGGACGTCCTGTCCGTCGGTCAGAAGCTGCAGGTCGAGATCGCCGAGATCGACGACCGCGGCAAGCTCTCGCTGATCCCGGTCATCGAGGGCGATGAAGGGGACAAGAAGGCAGACGACAAGTCAGCAGAGAAGGCTGCCGAGTCCGCCGAGTGATTCGAGCAACCACCAGCACACTGCTGAGCCCGGAGGCGGGCGGTCCGGTGAAACGGACCGTCCTGCCCTCCGGGCTTCGTGTGCTCTCCCAGTCCGTCCCCGGCTTCCGTTCGGTCACGTTCGGAGTCTGGGTCGGCGTCGGCTCCCGGGACGAACCGGAGCAGTTGGCCGGCGCCACGCACTTCCTCGAGCACCTGCTGTTCAAGGGCACCGAGCGCCGTGACGCGCTGGAGATCTCGTCCGCCATCGACGCGGTCGGCGGCGAGATGAACGCGTTCACCGGCAAGGAGTACACCTGCTACTACGCCCGGGTGCTCGACTCCGACCTGCCGCTCGCGGTCGACGTCATCTGCGACATGATCACCTCCGCCACGCTGACCAGCGAGGACGTGGAGAGTGAGCGCGACGTCATCGACGAGGAGATCGCGATGCACGCCGACGAGACGTCGGACCACATCCACGATCTGTTCGCCGAGCAGCTCTGGGGCAGGTCCCCGCTCGGCCGCTCCATCACCGGTACGCCGGAGTCCGTCGCCGGACTGACCCGCCAGCAGGTCGTGGGGTGGTACCGCCGGCGCTACAAGCCGTCCAACATCGTCGTCTCGGTCGCCGGGAACGTCGACCACACCGACGTCGTCCGCCTGGTCCGCAAGGCTTTCGAGCGGCACTGGGTGACAGCCGACGCCGAGCCCGCGCCACTACGAGGTGGTGCCGTCAGAACGATTCCGACGTACGGCGGGGTGCAGGTCCACCGGCGTGACGCCGAGCAGGCGCACCTGGTGCTCGGGATGCCCGGCCTGGTGCGCAACGACGACCGGCGCTACGTCGCCGGTGTGCTGCACGGGATCGTCGGCGGCGGGATGTCGTCCCGGCTGTTCCAGGAGGTCCGGGAGAAGCGCGGCCTGGCGTACTCGGTCTTCACCTTCGGTTCGGCGTACGCCGACTCCGGCATGGTCGGCGTGTACGCCGGCTGCCTGCCGAAGAAGGCCACCGAGGTCCTCGACGTGGTCCGGGCCGAGCTCCAATCGATTGCCAGCGGCAACATCACGCCCGACGAGCTGCTCCGCGGCAAGGGCCAGATGCGCGGCTCGGTCGTGATGGGGCTGGAGGACACCGGCGCCAAGATGACCCGGATCGCCAAGGCCGAGCTCGTCTACGGCGAGCTGCCCAGCGTCGACGACATCCTGCACCGGATCGACGCCGTCACCCTCGACGACGTCAGCCGGCTGGCCGCCGAGCTGTACGCCGGCGCCCCGGCCCTGACCGTGATGGGCCCGTTCGACGAGGACACCGCCGCTTTCACGCTCTGAGCAGGATCGGCAGGGTCTGGTACCCACGCAGGACGAGTCTGTCGCGGCGGGTCGGCTGTCGGCCGGGGTCTGCCGACAGACCGGGGAATCGGTCGAGGAGGCGGGGCAGCGCTACGGCGGCTTCGAGCCGGGCCAGGTTGTTGCCGATGCAGATGTGCGGGCCGGCGCCGAAGCTGAGAGGTTTGCTGCCGGCGCGGCCCGGATCGAAGCGATCGGGATGCGGGAACCGGGCGGGGTCGCGGTTGGCTGCCCCGAGCAACAGCATCACGTCGCTGCCTCGGGGGATGCGGACGTCTTCGGCCGCGAGGCCGTCGGCGCGAGCGACCCGGGTCGTGACCTGCACCGGTGACTCGAACCGCAGGACTTCTTCGACGAAGGCTGCTGTCGTGATCCGGCCGGACCGCAGCCCCGCCGCGAGATCCGGGCGGTCCAGCAGGATCGCGAGACCGTTTCCGAGCAGGTCCGTCGTGGTCTCGAAGCCGGCGACCAGCAGCAGGATCAGATTCGCCAGCAACTCCTGGTCGGACAGGCGGCCGTCCTCCGCGTCGCGTGCTGCCACCAACGCGCTGACGAGGTCGTCGCCCGGCGCCCGGCGACGTTCGCCGATCAGGGGAGTGAAGTACCGTCCGAGCTCGCGGGCCGCCTCGTCGGCGGGACCGTCCGCCTCGCCGGCCAGTTCCAGCGCCGCGGTCAGCTCGGCTGCCAGTGGGCGGAAGCGGGCGCGGTCGGCGGCGGGGATCCCGAGCAGTTCGCAGATGACGGTGACCGGCAACTGGAAGGCGAAGCGGTCCATGAAGTCGACCGTGCGGCCGTCGGCTCCGGCCTCGGCGAGCCGGTCGACCAGCGTGTCGACCGCGGCCACGATCGACGGTTCGAGCGCAGCCACCCGTCGCGGTGTGAACACCTGGGCGATCAACGAGCGCATCCGGCCATGATCCGGTGGGTTGGTCCGCAGAATCGACCGCTCCATCAGGCGCAGCGCGGCGCCGGCGGTCGGGTCGGCGGCCGGTGCGCGCAGCCTGGGGGCCGTGTCCGGCAGGCCGAAGCCAGGGCTCCGGAGCACCTGGTTGACGGCCGCGTAGCCGGCCACGAGGAAGACGCTGTCGGTGACGGCCAGGACCGGGCCGATCCGGTGGGCGGCGGCGTAGAGCGGGAAAGGATCGGCCCGCCCTGTCGGCGACAGCAGGGCCTGGACGATCGTGGCCGCGCTGTCGTCAGGAGTTTCGGCGCCGGACGAAGTCATCAGCCGGCCTGGTCGAGGTTGGTGGTGGCGGCGCGGCCGAGGAGGACGTAGCCGACGGCGTACGCCGTTGCGCCGGCGACTTCGAACAACTGGATGAGCCCGAACCGCGGCCCGGACGTGAAGATGAACAGCCCGCCGATCGTGTAGACGGTGGCACCCACGCCGAGCAGCACTCCGGCCCAGCGCAGGCCGTGCCTGCCGAGGGTGCGGGCGAGCCAGACGTACCCGAGCGGGAAGACGAGCAGGGCCGGGAACACGATGAGCGCTGCGGGCGTGTCGAGGTCGGCCGGCTCGTGCACCAGGCTCGGTGCGTACTCGGCTCGCACCGGGTTGTGCGACCCGTCGAAGACGATCAGGGCGAACCACAGCAGCGTGCCGGTCAGAGCGGCGTACCAGGACCGGAGGTCTCCGCGCCCGGTGATCTGGGTGCCGAGCGCGATCACACTGGCCAGGCAGATGACCTGCAGCAGCAGGCCCGCCGCCTGGATGTCATGCGTGAGGCCGTAGCGCTCGCCGACGGCCGCGATGCTCCACCCGTCCCGGGCCGGATGCAGCAGCGTTCCCAGCCAGAAGACCGGCCCGCCGGTGAACGCGGTCAGTCGCGCTGTGGTGCGGAGGAGCCGGCGTGTGCTGCCGGAGTGCGCAAGGGTTTCGCTCATCGGTCGTGGTTCTCCCAGTCGGTCACAAGTCACTAGAGTGTTCCTCTAGTGGATCACTAGAGGGACACTCTAGTCAACTGATAGGCTGAGGCCATGAACCCCTCGGCCGGCCCGGCCACCTCGAGAGCGGACAAGGCGCGCGCCAACCGGCGCCGGATGCGTGCGGCGGCGCTGACGCTGTTCACTGAGCGCGGGTACGCCGCGACCTCGATGCAGGCCATCGCCGACGAAGCCGGCATGGCGGTGCAGACGCTCTACTTCACGTTCCGCACCAAGAGCGCACTGCTCAAGGAGATCCTCGACGTCGCGGTCGCCGGCGACGAGGAACCCGTGCCGACCCTCGAGCGGCCGAGGGTGCGGGCCGCGATCGCCGGCCCCGATCCGGTGCTGCAACTGCGGGAGCTGGCGCGGCTGTCCCGCGAGATCTACGAACGCGTCGCACCCGTGCTCCAAGTGGTCGCCAGCGCCGCGTCCGCCGACTCCGACCTGGCGGAACTGTGGGAGACGAACAACACCCAGCGCGCCGTGGTCATGGCGGAGTTCATCGGCGCTCTCGCGGCGAGAAATCCACTTCGCGACGGCGTCGACACGGCCACGGCGATCGACATCGCCCTCGCCTTGCAGAGCCCCGAGATGTACCAGTACCTCACCATCCGCCGCGGCTGGAGCCCCAGCCGGTGGGAGCAGTGGACAGCCGACGCACTGATCACGCAGTTGCTCCCCATCACCGGATCCTGAGGACCTCGACAGCCCCCGTGACTCGGGAGCACACTGGCCGGTGACAGCGACCTGGGGGACTCGGGGGCGGGAGCTGGTCATGAGCACTATTACTTCGGAGATTCAGGCACTCGGTGCGGACTTCCGTGGGGAGCTGATCCATCCGGGCGAGCCGACGTACGACGAACACCGGAAGGTCTGGAACGGGTCGATCGACCGCAGGCCGGGGCTGATCGCCCGGTGTACCGGGGTCGCCGATCTCCGGTCGGCGCTGGCGTACGCGCGTCGTACCGGTGGGCCGGTCGCGGTCCGGGGAGGCGGGCACAGTTTCCCCGGCCACTCGACCTGCGACGGCGGCATCCTGCTGGATCTCTCGCTGTTGAAGGGCATCCGGGTCGATCCGGTACGACGTACTGCCCGGGCGCAAGCCGGTGTGCTGCTCGGTGAGCTGGACCGCGAGACCCAGGCATTCGGTCTCGCCACCCCGTCGGGGATCGTGACGCATACCGGTCTGGCCGGTCTGACGCTGGGCGGCGGGATCGGGTGGCTGATGCGCAAATACGGGTTGAGTATCGACAACCTGATCTCGGTCGACGTGGTCACTGCCGAGGGCGAGCTGGTCACCGCGAGCGAAGACGTCAACGCGGACCTGTTCTGGGGCATCCGTGGTGGCGGCGGGAACTTCGGCATCGTCACCGAGTTCGAGTTCCGGCTGCACCCGGTCGGCCCGATCCTGTACGCCGGTCTGGTGGCGTGGCCGATGGAGCGGTCGCCGGAGTTCATGCGCTTCTACCGCGACTGGATCACCGACGTACCCGACGAGCTGACCACCGCGGTGATCCACCGATGGCTGCCTGCCACACCGACGATCCCGACCGAGTTGCAGGGGCGCCCGGTGGTGGCGGTCGTCGCCTGCTACGCCGGACCGGTCGAGGACGGCGAGAAGGCGGTGGCGCCGCTCAAGGCGTTCGCGCCGCCGCTGCTGGACACGGTGACACCGAAGCCGTACCTGGAACTCCAGTCGATGCTCGACCCGAGCTTCCCGCACGGCCGGTGGTACTACATGCGGGCGTGTGACGTCGCCGAGCTGACCGACGACGTGATCGACATCGCGGCCGCCCGCGGTCTCGCGATCGACTCGCCGTACACGGCGTACCCGATCTTCCACCTCGGCGGCGCGATCTCCCGGGGGCCCGCGGACAGCACGGCGTTCGGCGGGCGGGGGAACGGGCACACGATCAACTTCGTCGGGGTCACGCTCGGCCCGGACGGCTTCGAGGAGCAGCGCGAGTGGGTCCGCGACTCGTGGCGCGCGATGGAGCCGCACCAGTCCGGCGTCTACGTCAACTTCCTCACCGACGAGGGCACCGACCGGATCCGCTCCGCCTACGGCGCCGCGACGTACGACCGCCTGCAGACCCTGAAGCGGAAGTACGACCCGGGCAACCTCTTCCACCTGAACCAGAACATCCCGCCCCTGTGAGGGGGTACCGTCGATCTCGTAGTCGCGTCACCACGTGATCTGCCTCTGGATTCCTCGCCGAACGGAATCGCACGCACTTGACGGCCCGACGTGAACCGCGCTGAGACCCTCAGCGCGGCTCCGGCCTGCCTTGCGTGAAAGAGGATCCCCGTGCTGCTTCCGCTTCAGGACGCCGTCCGCACCGCCCGCGATTCCCTGTCCGACGCCGTCCGGGTCACCCCCGGCTGGCTCCTGCGTGGTCACCGAGCTCGAAGCCAGTCAGGCGGCGACGGAACCGATGAGCGGGGTCGCGTCGCCGCCGGTCTGGTCACTGCCTTGCTGTTCGGGGGCGCTCTGCTGGCGCTGGTTGCGGGCGGTGCCTCCGGGGGAGCGGCCGCCGCCGCGGTCGTCGGAACCATCTCCGGACTGAACGCGATTCGCTTGTGTGGTTACGCTTTCGGCTCCATCGTCACCGCGGCACCGCAGGACCGGCGGTACCGTCGCTTCGTCGGCAGTGTCCCGGTGACGCCGCCGCAGCGCGTCGTGCCGGACGTCGAATCCGTTGCCCTCGACAACGTCAGCTTCAGCTATCCGGGCGCGGCCGGGCCGGCGTTGCGCGGAGTCTCGATCGAGGCCCGGCGGGGTGAGATGGTCGCGCTCGTCGGGGTGAACGGCGCGGGGAAGTCCACGGCGGTCAATGTGCTGGTCGGTGGCCTGAGCCCGGATTCCGGTCGGGTGCTGATCGACGGGCGCGACGCGGCTTCGGATCGTGACGTCCGGGCCGCGTTGGCGGACACTTTCGCCGCGGACTTGCGGCTCGACACGCAGTTGGGTCAGCAGTGGGGCGGCACCGGGATCTCCGGTGGGCAGTGGCAGCGGCTCGCGCTGGCCCGGATCCACCTGCGCAACGCCGGCGTCTGGATCCTCGACGAGCCCACCTCGGCCATCGACGCCGAGGCGGAGCGCGAGATCTTCGCCGGGTTGCGCCGTACCAAGGACACCCGCGTCACGATCGTCGTGTCGCACCGGGCCTGGACCTTGCGGGAGATGGACCGGATCTACGTCATCGACGACGCGTCGGTGGTGCGGTGCGGGACGTATCCGGAGCTGATGGCGCAACCGGACGGCCGGTTCGCCCGGCTGTTCGCAGCCCAGGACGCGTCCTGAGTGCGCACTTGTGTGCATACAACAGTTTTGGCCGAAATCTGACCTGACGTCTGATGACTCAGGACGGTTATGTGATTAAGGTAGGCCGGTTCTGCCGCATCGCTGGCTGGTCGTCTGAGGTCTTAGGAAAGTAACGCTCACGTTACGCGCCGCCGCTTTGTGCCTGACAACGTTGACATGCGCAGTTTCGACCAGCCACGATGACGCTTGATCCGCCCGCCTAGCGGCCCTCCCGCCGAGGAAGTTGGTTTGACTGTGCGACGTCTGACTGGGGTTGTGGGGGTGGCACTCGGTCTCGCACTGGTGCTCGCCTCCTGTGGTGACGGGAAGTCCGGAGGTAGCTCCGGCGGTGGTGCGAAGAGCGAGGTGATCGCGATCGCCGCCGACCCGCTGGAGTACATCAACCCGCTGAACGAGAACGGCAGTCCGGGGATCCAGGTCGCGATGGCGATGTTCGCCCCGCTGGTCACCACCGACCCGAACTCGGGCAAGCTCGAGAACGTGATGGCCGACTCGGTCACGCCGGACAAGACCAGCCAGACCTGGACGATCAAGCTCAAGCCCGGCAACACGTTCCAGAACGGCCAGCCACTGACCGCGAAGGACTACGTGGACAGCTGGAACATGACCGCGCAGGGCTCGAACGCCTGGAAGAACAATGGCTTCTTCTCCAAGGTCGAGGGGTACGAGGCGCTGAACCCGCCGACGGCGGACGGTGCCACCCCGAAGCCGACCGCGGTGAAGACGCTGAGCGGCCTGAAGCAGGTCGACGACCTGACCTTCACGGTCAAGCTCAAGGTGCCGTTCTCGCAGTTCGGCCTGACCCTGCAGTACCTCGGCCTGGCCCCGCTGCCGGAGGAGGTGCGGAAGAACCCGGACGCGTACAAGCGCAAGCCGATCGGCAACGGCCCGTACAAGCTGGCCGCCGACTGGAACGCCGGTGACGACATCAAGCTGGCGAAGTGGGACGGCTACAAGGGCCCGAACGCGCCCGAGGCGGACTCGATCACCTACCGGTTCATCCCGAACGCGGACACGGCGTACAACGAGTTCCTGGCCGGCAACGTGGACTTCACCGACGTGCCGTCGACCAAGGTGCAGAGCTTCAAGACCGACGCCCCGGACAAGTGGGTGACCAGTGTCAGCTCCGGCGCGAACTACCTGGTCTTCCCGGCCTGGGACCCGCGCTACAAGAACCCGAAGCTGCGGCACGCGTTCTCTGAGGCGATCGACCGGAAGGCGTTCGCCGACCTGGTCGGCCTGTCCGAGCCGGCCAAGGGCCTGATCGCGCCGGACATCGCCGGCTACCGCGACAACGCCTGCAAGTACTGCGATTTCGACGCGACCAAGGCCAAGCAGCTGCTGCAGGAGGCCGGCGGCTTCTCCGGCACGGTCAACATCAGCTACAGCACCACCTCCGCGACCGGTCAGATCTTCGCCGAGGCGATCGGCAACATGCTGCGGCAGAACCTCGGCCTGACCGTGAAGTACACCGGCAAGCAGGGCTCCGAGATCACCGAGCTGGCCGACACCCGCAAGCTGGACGGTCTGCGGTTCGGCGGCTGGGGTCACGACTACCCGTCGATCGAGGACTACCTGACCCCGATGTTCAAGTCCAACGGTGACGCGAACTTCGCCGGCTACAACAACCCGGCGCTGGACGCGATCCTGGCCAAGGGCGACGCCGAGCCGGACCAGGACAAGGCAATCAAGCTGTACCAGCAGGCCGAGGACATCGCGCTCGAGGACATGCCGCTGATCCCGCTGTACACCAAGTCGAACGCCTACCTGCACTCGGACAAGATCGAGCCCAGGGTGTCGAAGTACGTCGGGGTGTCGGCGCTCTACGCGACGTTCAAGTGATCCGGTTCGTCCTGCGCCGCGTGCTGGCGGCGGTCCCGATCGGGCTGATCGTCACGCTGGGGGTCTTCGCGCTCGTCTTCGCGATGCCCGGAGACCCCCTGCGGGAACTGGCCGGCGACAAGCCGATCCCGGCCGCCGTGCTGGCGGCCAAGCGGGCCCAGTTCCACCTCGACGATCCGTTCATCATCCAGTACCTGCTGAGCATGAAGGACATCCTCACCGGCCATTTCGGGACCACGTTCGCGGGCGCGGACATCGCCGACCAGCTCCGGCTGCGGATCCCGGTGACGCTGAAGCTGACCCTGCTGGCGAACGCGTTCCAGTGGACGCTGGGGCTGTTCTTCGGGATCTACGCCGGCTTCAAGCGGAACGGGCTGATCGACAAGTCGTTGCTGCTGGCAACACTGGTGCTGCTCGCGGTGCCGGGGCTGGTGGCGTACTTCGCCGCGCAGTACCTCTTCGGCGTCGAGCTGAAGTGGTTCCCGGTGTCGGGCGTGCTGGAAGGGTTCCCGCGCTCGTACCTGCTGCCCGCGCTGGTGATCGGCGTCCTCGGGTTCGCCGGTCTGGCCCGGCTGATGCGGACGTCGATCGTGGAGACGGTGAACGCCGACTTCGTGAAGACCGCCCGGGCGAAGGGACTGGGGGAGCAGCGGGTGCTGTGGGCGCACATCCTGCCGAACGCGCTGCTCCCGATCGTCACCTTCATCGGGATCGACCTGGCCGGGATGTTCGGCGGGGCGATCATCACCGAGAGCATCTTCAACCTGCCCGGGCTCGGCCAGTTCATGTTCCAGGCCATCAAGCTGAAGGAGGGTGGCGTCGTGGTGCTGCTGTCGACGCTGGCGTTCATCTCGTTCATCGTGATCAACCTGCTGGTCGACCTCCTGTACGGCGTCCTGGATCCGAGGGTGCGCAATGTCTGAGATCCAAGCTGTTGTCGGTGCCGAAGCCCAGGAGCTCGGCGACGGCCGCACGCTGTCGAACCGGGAGCTGCTGCGGGCGCTGCTGCGCAAGCCGCAGTTCGTCGGCTGCAGCCTGTTGCTGGTGCTGTTCTTCCTGATGGCCGCGGTGCCGAAGCTCTTCACGTCCGCCGATCCGCGCTTCTGCGAGTTGGCGAAGAGCCGGCAGAGCCGGAGCCCGGGACACCCGTTCGGGTTCGACATCCAGGGCTGCGACTACTTCGCCAACGTGATCTACGGCGCCCGCCCGTCCGTGCTGGTCAGCATCTGCGCGAGTTTCGGCGTGTTCCTGCTGGCCGGGACGTTCGGGTTGCTGGCCGGCTACTTCCCGGGCTTCGTCGACGGCCTGATCTCCCGGACCGCCGACGTGCTGTTCGCGGTACCGGGCATCGTGGTGCTGATCGTGATCCTGAACTCGGTCCCGAACCGCAGCATCTGGATCATCGTCGGCGTCATCCTGCTGATCGGCTGGCCGGGCGGCATGCGGTTGATGCGGGCCACGGTGTTCTCGGTCCGCAACCGCGAGTACGTGCTGGCGGCCCGGTCGATCGGCGTACCGCCGGTGCGGATCCTGCGCAAACACGTGTTCCCGAACGCGATGGCGCCGCTGCTGGCGATGACCACCCTGGGCATCGGCGGCATGGTCGGCCTGGAGGCCGCGCTGACCTTCCTCGGCGTCGGGCTGCAACCGCCGTCCATCTCGTGGGGATCGCAGTTTGGCGTCGCGGCGTCGTACCGCGATACGCCGCACCTGTTCATCTGGCCGGCGTTGTTCATCTCCACGATGACGATCTCGTTCATGATCATCGGCGACTCGATCCGGGACGCCCTCGACCCGAAGTTGCTCCGATGACGAAAAACACTGGTGAAGTACTGCTCAAGGTCGACGACCTGACCGTCGAGTTCGAGACGCCGCGCGGCCCGGTGCGGGCCGTGGACGGGGTGTCGTGGCAGGTGCGGGCCGGGGAGACGCTGGCGATCCTGGGGGAGTCGGGGTCGGGCAAGAGCGTGTCGACCCAGGCGCTGACCGGGATCCTGGAGATGCCGCCGGGCCGGATCGTCTCGGGTACGGCGGAGTACCGCGGTGCGGACCTGATCGGGATGACCGTGAAGGAACGGCGCAAGATCGTCGGCGACCGGATCACCATGGTGTTCCAGGACTCGCTGTCGGCGCTCAACCCGGTCCAGTCGGTCGGCACCCAGATCGCCGAGTGCTACCGGGTGCACCGCGGGATGTCCAAGCGGGACGCGCTGAAGCGGGCCGCGGAGATGCTCGACCAGGTCCGGATCCCGGCCGCCGCGAAGCGGGTGCGCGACTTCCCGCACGAGTTCTCCGGCGGGATGCGGCAGCGGGTGATGCTGGCGATGGCGCTCGCTCTCGATCCCGACGTACTGATCGCGGACGAGCCGACCACGGCCCTCGACGTCACCGTGCAGGCGCAGATCCTGGAGCTGATCGCGGAACTGCAGGCCGAGCGGCACATGGGGGTGGTTCTGATCACCCACGACCTCGGCGTGGTGTCGGACGTCGCGGACAACGTGGTCGTGATGTACGCCGGCCACGTGGTCGAGCGGGCGTCCACCGCGGAGGCCCTGGAGTACCCCGTTCATCCTTATACCGAAGGGCTTCTGGGCTCGATGCCGTCGGCGGACCTGAAGGGTCAGGAGCTGCCGACCATCCCCGGTACGCCGCCGTCGCTGCGGGCGATCCCGTCCGGGTGCGCGTTCCGGACCCGGTGCCCGCACGCGATCGACGACTGCGCCCACGAGGTGCCCCCACTGCTGACTGTCGGTCCGGGGCGGGATGCCGCGTGCCTCCGGCGGACGTCGATCGCGGAACGAGAGGCGGTCTGATGGCCGAAGAGTTGCTGGTGGCAACGAATCTGGTCAAGCACTACGACATCAGCCCGGCGCTCAGCTTCGGCACGAAGACGCTGGTCCGGGCGGTCGACGGCGTCGACCTGACACTGCGCAAGGGCGAGTCGCTCGGCATCGTCGGCGAGTCCGGCTGCGGGAAGTCCACGCTGGTCCGGTTGCTGGCCGCGCTGGAGAAACCGACGGCCGGGCAGCTGTCGTACGGCGGTGTCGACGTGAGCAAGCTGAAGGCCCGGGAGCTGCGGCGCTGGCGTCGCAACGTGCAGGTGGTGTTCCAGGACCCGTACTCGAGCCTGAACCCGCGGATGCGGGTCGGCGAGATCGTGGCCGAGCCGCTGGAGGTCCACCCGGACGTCTCCAGGGGTACGGACCACCGGTCCCGGGTGCGCGAGCTGCTCGAGCTGGTCGGACTGCGCGCCGAGGACGAGACGAAGTTCCCGCACCAGTTCTCCGGCGGCCAGCGTCAGCGGATCGGGATCGCGCGGGCGATCGCATTGAACCCGGATGTGCTGCTGTGCGACGAGCCGGTGTCCGCGCTGGACCTGTCCGTCCAGGCCCAGGTCGTGAACCTCCTCATGCGCTTGCAGCGTGAGCTTGGTCTCAGCATCATCTTCGTCGCCCACGACCTGTCCGTGGTCCGGCACGTCGCGGACCGGGTCGCGGTGATGTACCTGGGCAAGGTCGCCGAACTGGGCGAGCACCAGCAGGTGTACGACGTACCCGCGCACCCGTACACGCAGGCGCTGCTGTCCGCCGAGCCGGGCCTGGCCAGGCAGGGCCGGAAGCGGATCGTGCTGGCCGGTGACCCGCCGTCGCCGGTGATGCCGCCGTCCGGTTGCCGGTTCCACACGCGCTGCCTGCGGGCGGAATCCCGCTGCGGCAGCGAGGAGCCGCAGTTGCGCGAGATCCCGTCCGGCCAGACCGTTTCCTGTCACTTCGCGGAGGATGCCCAGGCCGCCTACACGCCAGCCTGGACAGGGTCGGCTGTGGAGTGATGGCCTAGGGTTGCCGCCGTGAGTGCAATCCCGATGACCCCGAAGAACAGGCAGTTCGTGCTGCTGATCGGGGTCATCGTGGTCGCGGGCGGGCTGTCGGCGTGGTGGATCCTGACCGCCGGACGGGCCGCCAACGAGGGTTTCGACATCACCGACGAGGGCTACTATCTGCTCTCCTACCGGTGGTGGGACAGCAATCCGCTGGCGCTGACCGGAGTGCAGTACCTGTACGGCCCGGTGTTCGAGTGGCTCGGGTACGACATCGTCCGGTTGCGGTTGTTCCGGCTGCTGACGGTGGTCGTCGTCCATCTGCTCTTCGGGTTCAGCTTCATGCGCTGGCTGCGCGGCCGGCGGCCCGGGGCGGCGCCGACGAAACTGTGGGAGCTGGCCGGGATGGCGGTCATCCTGGCGGCCGGCGGGATGTGTTACAGCTGGTTGCCGCAGTCACCCGGTTACAACGATGTCGTTCTGCTCGGTGCGCTGACGCTGGTGTCGTGCGTGCTGTGGATGGCGACAGCGGTCGATCGCGGCCGGCCGGTGCCGTTCTGGCTGCCGCTCGCGGCCGGTCTCGTCATCGGTGTGATGGTGCTGGCGAAGTGGACCTCGGTCGTGGTGATCGGCCTGATCGTGGTCACCGCGGTCGTCGTCCTGGCCGGTCAGGGCCTGCGGACCGTTGCCCGGGGCATCCTTTTCGCCGTCGGCGGGCTGGGGCTGGCGGCGCTGGCCGTGCAGTTGTTCGTGGTCCGGCTGAACGTCGCGGTGCCGGGGATCCTGACCGTGAACAGGTTCATCGCGGGAACGTCGTACTCGCCGACGGAACTGCTGCACTTCTACTGGAGCAGTGGTCTGGACCTGCTCGGACGGACGCTGCGCGCTCACGGGCTCCTGCTGATCGCGGTCGCCGTCGCGGTGATCGGCCGCTGGCGCTGGGTGCGCTTCGCCGCCGCCGCGCTCGCGCTGGTCGCCCTCGTCCTGTCGGTACGACGGGTGATTGTCGACGGTGCCGCACTCGGTGGATCACAGCACACCGCGGACTACGCGGTCACGCTGCTGGCCGCCGTACTGGTCGCTGTAGTGGCGGCCGCCGTCGCGGTCGTCGCCGGGCGGGTCGGAGTGACGGATCGCTCGCTGCTGAGCTGTGAGAACGTGCGTGGCTGGGTGATCCTCGGGCTGCTCGTGGTGCTGCCGATGATCCAGGCGTTCGGGACGAACACGCCGCTCTACACGATCGGCTTCAACGCGTTCGCCGCCTGGGCCGCGGTGATGATCGCGGTGGTGACCGGCATCTGGGCGACGCCGGTCCTGGCCCGCGTGACGGTGGGGATCGTCACCGTGGCATCGCTGGTGGCGGCGACCTCGATCGCCTACACCGGTCTGTTCCGCTACCCGTACCGATCGGTCGGGCATGCGGAGCTGACCGCGCCGGCGACCCAACCGGCGTTGAAAGGGCTCTATCTGCTGCCCGCCGCCGAGAGCAACTTCACCGAGCTGGCGACCCGGCTCAAGCCGTACACCGGAACCCCCGGCCGGCCGATCCTCGCCTTCGACAAGATGGCCGGCCTGGTGCTGATGCTGCAGGGCAAGCCGCTCGGCGAGGCGTGGGTCGCGCCGAAGGAGCGGGCCCGGACCGCGGCCGGGATCGAGGAGGTCTGCCGGGACGGCCGGCCGTGGCCCCCGGACCGCCCGCCGGTCATCATCCTCAACCGGCAGATCTCCGACGTCGAGACCACCGCGCTGCAGGCCTGCGGGCTGGACTTCCAGGCCGACTACCGGCTGCTCGCGCCGAAGCAGCAGACGATGGACGTCCAGGTCTGGGTGCCCGCGGGCGAGGGGCCGACGAAGACCCCCTGACCGGATGAGATCCTGGTGCCCTCGATCTCCAATCGGAAGGGTGCGCATGATCAAGGTCGGTGTGCTGGGGGCCAAGGGCAAGATGGGCGCTCAGACGTGCCTCGCCGTGGAGGAGTCCGCCGACTGCGAGCTGGTTGCCCGGCTCGACCAGGGCGACAAGCTCGAGCAGCTGACCGAGGCCGGTGCGCAGGTGGTGGTGGACTTCACCCGCCCCGAGGTGGTGATGGACAACCTGGCCTGGTGCATCGAGCACGGCATCCACGCCGTCGTCGGCACCACCGGCTTCGACGACGAGCGGCTGGCCACGCTGCGCTCGCAGCTGGACGCCAGCCCGGGCACCGGCGTACTGATCGCGCCGAACTTCTCCATCGGTGCCGTCCTGATGATGCAGTTCGCCGCCAAAGCCGCGCGGTACTACGAGTCCGTCGAGATCGTCGAGCTGCACCACCCGGACAAGGTGGACGCTCCGTCCGGGACAGCCCGCCGTACGGCGGAACTGGTCGCCGCCGCCCGCCGGGAGGCCGGGGCCGGCCCGATCCCGGACGCGACCACCACCGCGCTGGACGGCGCGCGAGGTGCGGAGGTCGACGGGATCCGGGTGCACGGGGTCCGGCTGCGCGGCCTGGTCGCGCACCAGGAGGTCCTGTTCGGTGACGAGGGGGAGACGCTGACGATCCGGCACGACTCGATGGCGCGGGTCTCGTTCATGGCCGGCGTCCTGCTCGGCGTCCGCCGGATCGTCGACACGCCCGGCCTGACCGTCGGCCTCGAGCACTTCATGGACCTCGCCTGACATGACCGCGAAGCGTGCGGCGATGGTGCTGGCGGTTGTCTTCGTCGCGTACGCCGTACTGCTCGGGTGGCGTGGGGTGTTGCTGATCGGGACCGGCGATCCGGTCGCGGTCGTGCTCGGGATCGCGGTCCTGGTGATCCCGGTGCTCGGGGCGTACCTGGTCTGGCGCGAGCTACAGTTCGGCCGCCGGACCGAGGCGCTGGCTCACGAACTGGAGGCGGCCGGCGGGCTGCCGGTGGACGATCTTCCGCGCCGCCCGTCCGGCCGGATCGACCGGGCCGCGGCCGACGCTGCCTTCGTCAAGTACAAGGAAGAGGCGGAAGCGGCGCCCGACGACTGGCGGGTCTGGTTCCGGTTGTCGACCGCCTACGACGCGGCCGGGGACCGGCGGAGGGCCCGCGCGACGATGCGGACCGCGATCGCCCACCACGACAATCCGGCGGGCTGAGTGGCTGCGAGTTATCTGGGAGTTGGCTGTGAACCACACTGAGGTAACTGACAACACAGGGCGAAACGGGATAGTTTCAGGGCAAGGCTATGTGGCAGCCGCCACATAGGGGTCGGAGACTGGGTGGAGCCGTCCTGTGCCATCAGACGGGTCTCGCCGCGGCTCGGACGACGTGCAGGGGGCGGGTTTCGGTGGCCTGCTGCGCCGGCACCGGCGTGAGGCCGGGCTGTCGCAGGAGGGGTTGGCCGAACTCGCCGGCTTGAGTGTCGACGCGATCGCGGCGTTGGAGCGGGGTCGTCGGCGCGCGCCGCGCGCACACACCCTGCGCCTGCTCGCGGACGCGCTCCGGCTCGATGACCCGGGCCGGGCGCAGCTCACCGCGGCAGCTCGCCGCGAGTCCGAGAGCGCGCGGCCGCCGATGCGCCAGCCACCCGCCCCGCCGAACCAGCTCATCGGCCGCACGACCGAGCTGACCGCCACCAAACGCCTGCTCGGGCAGCGCATCACTCGCCTGCTGACGCTGACCGGGCCCGGTGGTGTGGGCAAGACGCGTCTCACCATGGCGGTGAGCAGTGAACTCGTGGACAGCTTCCAGGACGGTGTCTGCTGGGTGCCCCTGGCCTCGCTGAACGACCCGGCCGCCGTCCTGCCCGCCGTCGCGGCCTCGACCGGCCTGCACCTGCTGGAGAGCACCCGGCTGGTCGAGGAGATCGCCGAGCAGATCGGCCGCAGCCAGATGCTGCTGGTCTTCGACAACTGCTCGCACGTCGTCGCGACCGTCGGCCAGATCTCCGCCGCCCTCCTGGAGTACTGCCCGAACCTCTCGATCCTCGCCTCCAGCCGCGAGCTCCTCCGGGTCCCGGGCGAGAGCGTGTACGTCGTGCCCGCGCTCGGGCTGCCGCACGACGAGGACCAGCTGGAGTCGTCGGCCGCGATCCGGTTGTTCGTCGAGCGGGCGACCGCCCGCGGCTACGACCCGACCGGGCAGATCGACCAGGTGGCCCGGGTGGTCCGGCGGCTGGAAGGCATGCCGCTCGCGATCGAGCTGGCCGCGGCCCGGACGAACGTGATGACGATCGAGGAGCTGGCGACCGAGCTGGAGACGTCGTTCGGCATCCTGGCCGGCGGCTCCCGGACGGCGTCACCCCGGCAGCAGTCCATGTACGGCGCGATCGAGTGGAGCCACGCCCTGCTCACGCCGGCCGAGCGGGACGTGTTCGCGCACCTCTCGGTGTTCGTCGGTGGCTGGACGCTGAGCGCGGCCGCGACGGTGATGTCAGGCCAGGCGGCGCCGGGTCCGTTGGAGCGGGCCGAGGCGCTCGACCTCACCGGCCGGCTGGTGGACAAGTCGCTGATCCGGGTGACCCGCCGGCACGGCGTCGCGCGGTACTACATGCTCGCGGTGATCCGGGAGTTCGCCGCCGACCGGCTGATGGCGGCCGGGAAGTCGGAGGAGGCCGCCAACCGGCACGCGCAGTACTACATCAGCCTGGCCGAGCAGGCCGAGGGCGAGCTGCGCGGTCCGAACCAGGCGGACTGGCTCGAACGGCTGGACGGCGAGCTGTACAACATGCGCTCCGCCATGGCGTGGGCGTTGCGGACCAGGTCGGTCAGCGAGGCACTGCGACTGTCCGGCGGCCTCTGGCTGTTCTGCTACCTGCGCGGGCACTATGCGGAGGGCAGTCAATGGCTGGAACGCGCCCTGGCCCTCGGGGACTCGGTGCCGGCCGAAGAGATCGACGGTCTGTCCGCTGCGTGTGCGAAGGCCAACCTGGGCGCCGGGATGCTCGCATTCCTGCAGTGCGAGTACGACGCCGCGTCCGTACGGCTGCAGACCGCGCTGAGGCAGTACAAGGAGCTCGAGGACGTCGCTGGTACGGCGCTCGTGCTGCAGCGGCTCGGTGGTGTCGCGCGGGAGCGTGGTGACTACTCGGCCGCGGAAGACCTGTACTGCGAGAGCTACGACCTGTACGAGAGCCTCGGCGACCGGTCCGGGATGGCGTGGGCACACAACCACCTGGGATTCGTGGCCTGGCTGCGCGGCGATCTCGAGATCGGTGCGCGGCGCTGCGGGCGAGCGCGGGACAGCTTCCGGGTGATCGGTGACGGCGAAGGGCTGGCCTGGTCGCTGATCAGCCTCGGCACGATCGCGCAGTACGGCGGGGAGCTGGTCGAGGCCGAGGATCTCCTGCAGGAGAGCCTGGCGTTGTCGCAGCGACTCGGCTACCGCGAAGGTGTGGCCTGGTCGCTGAACCAGCTCGGCATCGTGGAACGTCGTCGCGGGCTGACCGAGCGCGCCGTCCATCTGCTGGACGAGAGCCTGGCCGAGCATCGTGATCTGGGTGATCGGTGGCGGTCGGCCAGTGTGCTCGAGGAGCTCGCCGCCGTCGCCCAGCAGCGCGGCCGGACCGAGTACGCGGCCTTCCTGCTGGGTGCCGCGGACGGCGTCCGGGAGGTCATCGGCGCACCGGTGCCGGAGATCGAGAAGGCCGACTGTCAGGCCACTCGGGCGGCGGTGGAAGCGGCGCTCGAGCGGAGAGCCTTCCGCACGGCCTGGTCGGCCGGGAGAGCGGCTCCGCTGGCGGCAGTTGCCGATGGCTACCCGCCACCGGCTTCGAGTCACAACCCGAACCGCACCGGCGGCCGGCTCTAGCCGACGCACAAAAAGATCCGATCAGCAGTCCACCAGGGCTGCTGATCGGTTCAAGGTGCCTCGCGGAGCACCACGACCTGGGGGATCGACGGTACCCCGCGAGGGATCTGGAAGCGCGGGCCCGAGAATGCGTGACCCGACCGGCTGTGTCTCTGTCTGACCCCCCAGGCAGTCCCCCCACCTCACAGCCGGCCAAGCCACGTCGGCGATGGTCACCGTCGTCGAGCCCTCCCAGTCGACGCCCGGTTCCTCCGCGCTGACTCAAGGTTGTCGAAATCACGCTGTGTCGCACAGGGACGGAACCCTGACATCCCCCTGACAAATTTGTCCTGACAACGAAAGCCCGAGCGGATTTTCGCCGTCGGTGATCAGAATCTGCCCGAGCGTAGGGGGAAATCGGTGGAAATTCACCGGGATTTCGGTCGGTTCAAGCGTTCGCTCGGCGGTCAGTGCAGATATCCCGAGACGGCCTTTGTGAATCCCGCGATCCGGCGCAGCGGCGTGCCCTCGGCGTACCCGTTCCCGGTGCCCTCCTCGAGCTCCGGCGCCGGCATGCTCGGAGCCGGGATGCCCTCGCCGGCGCAGCTGGTGTCCTTGGCCGGCGCGGTCCCGGTGGTGAGGAAGGTGTTGATGATCTTGTCCGCGCACTTGTTCACGCCGCCGTAGACCCCGTGGTCGCCCTCGCGGGTGACGGTGAGCAGACGCGATCCGGCGTACCGCTGGTGGGCCGCGACGGCGAGTCCGTAGTTCGTCGCCGGGTCGTGCACCGACTGCACCATCAACGTGGTCGGCAATCCCTGGCCGGTCGGCGTCGGCATGGTCAGGTTGGGGCGGTCCCAGTAGAAGCACGGGTTCTCGCTCATCGTCCAGCCGAGCAACGGGTAGTGCGGCCCGAGCCGGCCGGCCAGCTGCTCGCCGTACTCGCGTCCTTGTGGCCAAGGTGTGTCGTTGCAGGTGACCGCGGTGAACGTCGCGCTCTCGGCGTCGTCCCCGACGAGCCGGCCGAGTTGGCGCAGGCCGACCGTGCCCCGGTTCGCGCGCTGGACCAGCTCGTGCTGGCGGGCCGGCGACAGCGCGTCCACCTTGCGTTGCGCGGCCTGGGCACCGCCCTTTGTCTGGGTCGCGGAAAGGTCGCGGAGGAATGCCAGATCGATTGCCAGCGAATAGAAGTCGAGCTTTGTATACATATCCCCGGAGACGATGTTGTCCAGGGTGTTCTGGTCGTAGCTGACCTTCACCGAGCCGTCCAGGAACTCCTCGACCGCCGGCTGCCTTTTCAGCGCCGCCCGCAACCGCTCGTAGGTCCGGATGACTGCGGACGGTGACCGGCCGAGGTGCAGCTGGTCGTCGTACTTCGCCGCCCACGGCGCGAAGTCCTCGCGGAACCGGCGCTCGAACGCCTGCGGCTGGGCGGTGAAGGTGGTGATCCAGGGCTGCGTGAAGTCGGTGTTCGAGTCCAGCACGAAGCGTCCGACGTGCTGCGGGAAGTAGGTCTGGTAGTACGCCCCGAGCCAGGTCCCACCGGAGTACCCGACGTAGTCGATCTTGTCGAAGCCGAGCAGCTGCCGGATCAGGTCCATGTCCTGCACGGTCTGCGCGGTGTTCACGTAGGGGAGCAGGCCGCGGGACACGCGGTCGCAGTACGGCTGGCTCAGCCGGGAGGCCTCGGCGATCAGGTCGAGGTTCCACGGGTCCCGGTCGCGCGCGTCCATCGAGTAGCCGGGCGAGCCCTCGCACGTCACGTTAGTGCTGTCACCGGTGCCGCGCGGGTCGAACCCGACGGCGAGGTGGTCCTTGGCCAGCGCCGACTGACTGGCCAGGTACGGCGCCATGCCGAGCCCGGCGCCACCCGGTCCGCCCGGGTTGCCGAACACGACCCGGCTCGGCCTGCCCTTGGCCGGCGCGACCTTGCTGACCGCGATCTGGATGTCGTTGCCGGAGTACTGGTTCGCCCAGTCGCGCGGTGCGGTGATCTTGGCGCAGTACGTCCGCAGCTCCCTGTCCCCGCACTGCGTCCACGCCGGTCTCTGCTTCAGGTACTTGTTGGCCACCGGATGCGCCCGGTCGACCACAGTCGCCTGTTGCATCGAGGCGGTCGCACCAGACCCCGGCACGACGAGAACAGCAGCAACGGAAAGACCGAGGGCTGCTCCGATCATCACCCGCCTACTGCGCGGCGCTCGGTGGGCGCCTCGCCGCACTGGAGAGAAGGTCACGATGCTCCGCATCGAAACCTCCTCTCCAGCACGCCGATGCACTCCACCGAGCACCTGCTCGCGACGGCGGGTGATGATCGGAGCAGCCCTAGACCGACGGTCAGGGTGAGGTACTTCATGCAGACTCCAGCGGATGGCCTTGCGTAATCGGACCGTTGCAATCTGTCATGGGTGCCTGCGACGGTCGAGCACCACCCCCGGCTCGTCGCCGATCCGCTGGATGCTATGGAGTCAGGCCGGGCAGGAAGTACGCGAGGATGCGGACCCGCCGGCTGTCGGCCGGGGGCTCGGTGCGGTTCAGGTAGGGCTTGAGCAGGATCTCGAGGTCGGCCTGGATGGTGTTCAGCTCGTCCGCCGTCACCGACAGTCCGGCGTTGAACAGACCGGCCGCCCGGGCCCAGTCCAGCTCGAGTTGCGGCTCGGTGTTCTCCACCCAGTCGCGCGGCGTCTTCTCGTAGCCGAGCAACATCGCGTTGGCCAGCTCCCGGGCCGCGACCTGGACCTCCTCGGGACCGGACTCGGGCACCTCGAAGTAGATCCCGCGGCCCACGGCCCGCCAGCCGTCGCCGTCCGGCACGACCAGTCCCACCTCGACGAGCTGCTCGACATGCGCATGGGCCGGTTCGGCGTCGATCCCGAGGTGGGCGGCCAGTTCGGCGACGGTCGCCGTACCGTGCCGCGTCAGCCGATCCATCAGCGCGAGCCGCACCGGATCGGCCAGTGCGCGCATCGCCGCCGCCTCGGTGAGCACCATGTCCCCGACGTCGTTCACCTCTACCTGCGTCATGCGGGCAAGAGTGCCATCCGCGGGGGTTGTCCGGTCAGACCTCGAGGCCGGTGTGGGTGCTGATGTGGTCGGGGATCGGGTCGTGCCGGTCGCCGGTGGTGGGGATGCCGGCCGGTTCGATGACCACGATCGAGGCGCCGGCGTCGGAGAACGGCCGGTGGTAAATGCCGCGCGGGACGACGAACACCTGCCCGGGGGACAGGGACACGACCCGTTCGTCCGGGTCGCGGAGGGCGATGCTCAGTTCGCCGTCGAGGACCAGGAAGAACTCATCGGTGGTGTCGTGCACATGCCAGATGTACGAGCCGGCCACCTTGGTGACGCGGACGTCGTAGTCGTTGATGCGCGCGGCGATCCGCGGGCTCCAGAGGTCGTCGAAGGTCTTCAGCACGGCGTGCAGATCGGTCGGTTCAAGGCTCATGCATCCAGTCTTGCCGGGTGCATCGCGAAGGCGTGAGTGCTAGAAATGGCAGATGCCGAAAGAATCCTCGCACCGCGTCGCCGTCCTCGTCGACCACGGCTCGAACCCGTTCGAGCTCGGCGTCGCGACCGAGTTGTTCGGCCTGCGCCGGCCGGAGCTGGACCGGGAGTGGTACGAGTTCACTCTGTGTACGCCGGACCCCGCGGTCCGCATGAGCTCCGGCTTCTTCACGCTGACCGGCGTCGGCGGGCTCGATGAGGCGGAGCGGGCGGACACGCTGATCGTGCCGAACCGTCCCGATCCCGAGGTGCCGCCGTCGGCCGCCGTACTCGATGTCGTACGGCGGGCCGCCGACCGGGGAGCGCGCTTGGTGAGCTTCTGCACGGGGTCGTTCACGCTGGCGGCGGCCGGGGTGCTGGACGGGCGGAGGGCGACGACGCACTGGCGATGGGCCGATCTGTTCCGGCAGATGTACCCACAGGTGGAGCTGCAGCCGGATGTGCTGTTCGTTGACGATGGCAACGTTCTGACCGCGGCCGGGAGTGCGGCGGCGCTCGACCTCGGCCTGCACCTGATCCGGCGCGACCATGGCGCCGAGGTGGCGAACGCGGTCAGCCGGCGCCTGGTGTTCACGGCGCATCGCGACGGCGGGCAGCGGCAGTTCATCGACCAGCCGGTCCCGGTGGTCGGGGACACGTCGCTGGCGCCTTTGCTGGAGTGGGCGCGGGGGCGGCTCGGAAGTCCGCTGACGGTCGCGGACATCGCGTCGTACGCCGCGGTGAGTCAGGCGACGCTGCACCGCCGGTTCCAGGCCGAGTTGGGTACGACGCCCTTGGCCTGGCTGACCGGCGAGCGGGTGGCACTCGCCTGCCGGCTGCTCGAACGCGGCGAGGTCAGGCTCGAGACGATCGCCCGGACCTGCGGCCTGGGGACGGCGGCGAACCTGCGGATCCAGCTGAAGCGCGGGACCGGCCTGACGCCGAGCGACTACCGCCGGCGCTTCGCCTTGAGGTCAGTCAGCTGAGGGTCAGTCAGCTGAACCCGGATCGGTGTGGAGGCGGATCTGCTTGATCCGCACCGACTCGTCGCCGTACAGGTCCAGCTCGCGGTGTGCGCCGTCGGGAGCCCACCCGGCCTCGGTGTAGAACGCGCGCAGTACGTCGTCCGTGGAGTTGACCCACACCGTCACGCGGCTGAACCCGTCGGCGCGGATGGTGTCGACGACCGCGTTCAGCAGCCGCGAGCCGTGACCGGCGCGGGTGGCCTCCGGCTGGATGGCGAGCTCGGCGATCAACGCGTCCCGCTGCGGGTCCGCGTCCGGGTCGTCGGACGCCGTGATCGCGGCGAACCCGACCAGTGTCCGGCCGGCCAGCGCGACCATCACCCGGTTGCGAGCCTCGCCCGGTGCGAGCAGTGCGGCCCGCCACTGGGCCGCGAACTGCGCCGGGTTGAGATCGGCGAGCACGTCCGCCGGCAGCAGACCGGCGTACGACGTCCGCCAGGCCGCGACCTGGATCTCGCCGATCGCGTTCGCCTCGGCCGGCAGCGCGAGCCTCACGCTGGTCTCCGCCACCGGGGTGTCACCAGAGAGATCGGAGAGGTTGGCGGGTTCCGGCACGCCGAAGTCACTCATACCCGCCATCCTCCCAAGTCAGTAGACGAGCCGCCGCAGCAGGGTCTCGGCCGGACCACGGTACGAGCGCCTGCTCATCGCGTAAGCGCCGATCACCGAGACGATCCACACCGCGATCGCGCAGAGGAAGGCGGTGTATGCCGTGCTGCCGAAGCGGAGGTCCAGCGTGAAGGGCGCCAGTAGGACCATCCACGAGACCGACTGGAACAGGTAGCCCGACAGGGATCGCTGACCCAGTGCCGAGATCGCCTTGATCGGCAGCGAGAGTGTGGTGATGCGTGCGGCCAGTAGCCCGAGCAGAGCGACGTACCCGGGTCCGCCGAACATCCCGCTCAGGTGGGACAGGTAGCTCAACGAATCGACCGCGGACTTGTCGACGTGCAGCCAGCCGGCGCCGACCAGTGCGAGCGGCAGTCCGCCGAGGAGGGTGATGCCCAGCCCGACGACCGCGACGCGGGTCAGCAGAGTCTTGTGGGCGCCCGGGTTCTCCAGGATCTGCTGGCGGGCGGCCCAGATGCCCAGCCAGACGACCATGATGAAGCCGACCACGCTGGCCGTGTGCATCGGGTACTCGTGCAGGCGGTCGATCATGCTGGCGCCGTACGACGAGGCGGCCAGCGACGGGTTCGGGTCGTTGGTGAGTGCGTGTGCCGGGCCGGAGCTGTTCAGTACGGCGATGACGGACCGGGCCGCGGTGGCGAGGACGTAGATGAGCTCGAGGGCCCAGATCCCCAGGATGATCCGGTGGACCTTGTCGCCGCGGTTGAGCAGGAACAGCGTGCAGATGATGCCGACGATGCCGTAGGCGCCGAGGAAGTCGCCGAAGTAGAGCAGCGTCGCGTGGACCAGGCCGAAGGCGATCAGCCAGGCGTTGCGTTTGAGCAGGATCCGCCGGACGGCGCAGGTGGTCGCGCCGGACGACCGCTGCCGCCGGGCCAGCTGCACCAGGCTGTAGCCGAACATCACCGCGAACACCGGGTAGGCCCGGGCGTCCACGAAGGTGAGCTTGAGGAAGTTCAGCACGCGTTCCAGGCCGTGCGGTGAGCTTTCGACGCCGGGCTGGCCGGCGAAGGCGAAGTTGGCGCTGTTGGCCAGGCCGATCAGCAGCAGCATCGCGCCGCGGATCAGGTCGGGTGCGAGGGCGCGTTCCTTGCCGGTGACCGGTCCGCGATGGTCGGCGGCCGGGAGGGTCTGCGTGGTCACGGGGAGTCCTTTCGGAAAACTGTGTAAGCCTTGAACTGAATCCTCCCGGCGGGCGCGTCCCGGCCCCAGCGCGTTGCCACCACTTCCGGGGGTGGGGTTAGCACCACCGTCCGACTTTGTGACACTTGCCCGGCGATCTGGACAGAAGGTGTCACATCTCGGCTATGCTGGCCGGCATGGACAGCTTCCAGGCGACCATCGACGCCGACGGCCGGATCGAGCCGCGGGACGCGATGCCGGAGGGGTACCGCAAGACCCTGATCCGGCAGATCGCGCAGCACGCGCACTCCGAGATCATCGGCATGCAGCCGGAGGGCAACTGGATCAGTCGCGCGCCGTCGCTGCGCCGCAAGGCGATCCTGATGGCCAAGGTGCAGGACGAGGCCGGCCACGGGCTGTACCTGTACGCCGCCGCCGAGACCCTCGGCGTGGACCGGGCCGACCTGCTCGACCTGCTGCACAGCGGCCGGCAGAAGTACTCCAGCATCTTCAACTACCCGACCCTGACCTGGGCCGACATCGGCGCGATCGGCTGGCTCGTCGACGGCGCCGCGATCGTGAACCAGGTCCCGCTCTGCCGCTGCTCCTACGGGCCGTACGCGCGGGCGATGGTCCGGGTCTGCAAGGAGGAGTCGTTCCACCAGCGGCAGGGGTTCGAGATCCTGTACACGCTGTGCAACGGCACCCCGGCGCAGAAGGCGATGGCGCAGGACGCGCTGGACCGCTGGTGGTGGCCCTCGCTGATGATGTTCGGTCCGCCGGACTCCGCGTCCACCCACTCCGAGCAGTCGATGGCGTGGGGGATCAAGCGGCACAGCAACGACGAGCTGCGCCAGCGCTTCGTCGACATGACCGTCCCGCAGGCCGACGTCCTCGGCATTCGCGTTCCGGACGACGGCCTGTCCTACGACGAGGAGTCCGGGCACTACCGCTTCACCGAGCCGGACTACACCGAGCTGTACGACGTGGTGAAGGGCAACGGCCCGTGCAACCAGCAGCGGCTCGCGCATCGGGTGAAGGCGCACGAGGACGGCGCATGGGTTCGTGAGGCCGCGGCCGCCTACGCGGCCAAGCAAGCCGCTCGCAAGGAGAGTGCAGCATGATCGAGCCGC
Organism: Kribbella sp. NPDC048837; assembly: GCF_055586945.1. NCBI lineage: Bacteria > Bacillati > Actinomycetota > Actinomycetes > Propionibacteriales > Kribbellaceae > Kribbella > Kribbella sp. NPDC048837. The sequence continues at coordinate 736,583 of NZ_JBVJHF010000003.1, read as the reverse complement.
TGTGGGAGGTGTTCGTGCGGTCCCGTCGTGGGTTGTCGCACACGCACGTCGGCAGCCTGCACGCGCCCGACGCGACGATGGCACTGCGGAACGCGCGTGACGTCTACACCCGCCGCCAGGAAGGTGTCTCGATCTGGGTGGTGCGGGCCGCGGACATCACCGCGTCCAGTCCGGACGAGAAGGACGAGTTCTTCGACCCGGCCGCCGACAAGGTCTACCGGCACCCGACCTTCTACCAGGTCCCGGAAGGCGTCGAGCACCTGTGAACGACCTGTTCGTCTACACGCTCCGGCTCGGTGACGACGCGCTGATCTCCGCGCAGCGCACCGCCGAGTGGATCGCGGCCGCCCCGCAGCTCGAGGAGGACGTTGCCCTCGGCAACATCGGGCTGGACCAGCTGGGCCAGGCCCGGTCGCTGCTGCAGTACGCCGGAGTCGTCGAAGGGGCCGGTCGCTCGGAGGACGATCTCGCCTACTTCCGCGACGAGCGTGACTTCCTCAACGCGCAGCTGTGCGAGCTGCCCAACGGTGACTTCGCCCATGCGATGGCCCGCCTGCTGTACTTCGCGACGTACCAGCAGTTGCTCTACGAAGAGCTGCTGAAGTCCGCGGACGAGACGCTGTCCGGCGTTGCGGGCAAGGCGGTCAAGGAGGTCGCGTACCACGTCGACCACGCGACCCAGTGGGTGCTGCGACTCGGTGACGGCACCGAGGAGAGCCACCGACGCATGCAGGCCGGTCTGGACGCGCTCTGGCCTTACACCGCCGAGCTCTTCGAGTCCGACGACCTGGTACGTCGTCTGCCGGTCGCAGTGGACCCGTCGACGTTTCAGGACGAGTGGACGCGTCGGGTCACGGCAGTCATCGACGAATCCACGTGCAGCCGGCCGGAGGCGTCGTACCAGCACACGGGTGGTCGGACTGGTCGTCACACGGAACACCTCGGGTATCTGCTGGCCGAGCTGCAGCATGTGGCTCGCTCGCATCCGGGGGCGACATGGTGACGGACACGGCGATCCTCGAAGCGGTCGGTGAGGTCGCCGACCCGGAGGTGCCGGTGCTGACGATCGCGGACCTCGGAGTGCTGCGTGGCGTCCGCCATGACGGCGATGAGGTGGTCGTGACGATCACCCCGACGTACTCCGGCTGTCCGGCGATGGACGTGATTCGCCACGAGGTCGAGCTGACGCTTCAGGCCCTCCACGTGGACGGGAGAGTGGAGACCGTGCTGTCGCCGGCCTGGACGACGGAGTGGATGAGTGAGGCGGGCAAGGCCAAGCTCACCGAGTACGGCATCGCCCCGCCGACCGGTCGTCGCGCTGTGGGTGGGCCCGTCCTGCTGTCGTTGACGATCCGGTGCCCGTTGTGCGGCTCGCCCGACACCACGGAGCTCAGCCGCTTCGGCTCCACTTCCTGCAAGTCGCTCTGGCGGTGCAACTCCTGCCGTGAGCCCTTCGATCATTTCAAGGCGTTGTGATGACGACGACTGTGGCGCCCCGGCGGAGGGCGGTCTTTCATCCGCTGAAGGTGGCCGCGATCGAGGCGATCACCGACGACTCGGTGGCGATCACGTTCGCCGTACCGCCGGAGCTGGCGGGGGAGTACGAGTTCAGCGCGGGTCAGCACCTGACGATCCGCCGTTCGGGTGACGATGTCCGCCGGAGTTACTCGATCTGCTCGCCCGCGGGATCAGGCGTACTCCGGATCGGCGTGAAGCGGATCCCGGGCGGCGAGTTCTCGGCGTACGCCGCGCACGACCTGAAGGTCGGCGACGAGCTCGAGGTGATGACCCCGCTCGGCCGGTTCGGTACGACGTTCGACCCGGCGAACGTGAAGCACTACGCCTTCGTCGCCGCGGGGAGCGGGATCACGCCGGTGCTCTCACTCGTCGCGACGATCCTCGCGGTCGAGCCGTCCAGCCGGGTCACGTTGCTCTACGGCAACCGGACCGCCGGGTCGGTGATGTTCGCCGACGAGCTGGCCGACCTCAAGGACCGGTACGCCGAGCGCCTGCACCTGGTGCACGTGCTGTCGCGGGAGTCGACCGAGGTGGAGCTGTTCAGCGGCCGCATCGACGCGGACCGGTTGCAGCGGATGTTCGCGACGATCCTGCCGCTCGAGACCGTCGACGAGTGGTTCCTGTGTGGGCCGTACGCGATGGTCGTCGGCGCTCAGGAATTGCTGCTGGGGGAGGGCGTGGCACGCGAGCACGTGCATGCCGAGCTCTTCCATGTCGGCGACGAGGCCCCGACCGCTCCGGTCGAGGAGGCTCCCGCCGACGAGAACGCGGCTCAGGTCACGGTGATCCTGGATGGCCGGCGCTCGACGTTCGCCCTGGCCGAGCACTCGAAGGCGGTCCTGGACGCGACTCTCGCCGTACGCAGCGACGCACCGTTCGCCTGCAAGGGCGGCGTCTGCGGCACCTGCCGGGCCAAGGTCCTGGACGGCTCCGTGCGGATGGACACCAACTGGGCCCTCGAGCCGGACGAGATCCGCGCCGGCTACGTCCTCACCTGCCAGTCCCACCCGACCACGCCCGAAGTCACCCTCGACTTCGACGCCTGACAGCGCCCGGCCTCCCCTGAAGGCCGGTCGCTGAACTCAGGGGGATCAGTCCGTGCCGGACTCCATCGCGGCCCGGTCGAGGAGCTCGTCCTCCTCGGTGGCCTCGCCCCGGGAGGCGATCGCGTCGGCGCCGCCGGTCGGCATCGCGCCGATCAGGTCGGTGGACGACGCCAGCGCGGGGTTCGACGTCCCGAACATGCCCAGGCTCGCGTACTGCTCCAGCTTGGAGCGGGAGTCGGCGATGTCCAGGTTCCGCATGGTCAGCTGACCGATCCGGTCGACCGGGCCGAACGCCGAGTCCTCGATCCGCTCCATCGACAGCTTGTCCGGGTGGTAGCTGAGCGACGGGCCGGAGGTGTCCAGGATCGAGTAGTCCTCGCCGCGCCGGAGCCGCAGCGTGACCTGGCCGGTCACCGCCGTACCGACCCAGCGCTGCAGGGACTCCCGCAGCATCAGCGACTGCGGGTCCAGCCAGCGGCCCTCGTACATCAGCCGGCCGAGCTTGCGGCCCTCGTTGTGGTAGCTGGCCAGCGTGTCCTCGTTGTGGATCGCGTTGACCAGCCGCTCGTACCCGGCGTGCAGCAGTGCCATCCCGGGCGCCTCGTAGATGCCCCGGCTCTTGGCCTCGATCACCCGGTTCTCGATCTGGTCCGACATGCCCATGCCGTGCCGGCCGCCGATCGCGTTCGCCTCCAGCACCAGGTCGACCGCGGAGCCGAACTCCTTGCCGTTGATCGTCACCGGCCGGCCCTGCTCGAACCCGATCGTGACGTCCTCGGTCTCGATCACCACCGACGGGTCCCAGTGCTTCACACCCATGATCGGGTCGACGGTCTCGAGCCCGGTGTCGAGGTGCTCCAGCGTCTTCGCCTCGTGGGTCGCGCCCCAGATGTTGGCGTCGGTGGAGTAGGCCTTCTCGGTGCTGTCCCGGTAGGGCAGGTCGTGGGCGACCAGCCACTCCGACATCTCCTTGCGGCCACCCAGCTCGTGCACGAACTGTGCGTCCAGCCACGGCTTGTAGATCCGCAGCTGCGGGTTGGCCAGCAGGCCGTAGCGGTAGAACCGCTCGATGTCGTTGCCCTTGAAGGTCGACCCGTCGCCCCAGATCTGGACGTCGTCGTCGAGCATCGCCCGGACCAGCAGCGTGCCGGTCACGGCCCGCCCGATCGGGGTGGTGTTGAAGTACGTGCGTCCGGCCGAGCGGATGTGGAACGCGCCACAGGCCAGCGCGGCCAGCCCCTCCTCGACCAGCGCGGCCCGGCAGTCGACCAGCCGGGTGATCTCGGCGCCGTACGCCGTGGCGCGGCCCGGGACCGACGCGATGTCGGGCTCGTCGGCCTGACCGAGATCGGCGGTGTAGGTACAGGGCACCGCTCCTTTGTCGCGCATCCACGCGACCGCGACCGACGTGTCGAGACCTCCTGAGAACGCGATCCCGACCCGCTCACCAACCGGCAATGACGTAAGCACCTTGGACACAGGAAAAGTATGCACCCCTCTGCATGATTATGCAAAGCGGGGTGGTGCCAGCGTGGCTGCTGTGACCAGTGGGGTCCGGCTGACAGGATGGGAGCCGGCAGGGAGGGAGTGAGGCGCCGAATGATGGGGCGATCCCACGCGTTGTCCGGATGGTGTGCGGGGCTGGCGGTGGCACCGCTGATCGGGCTGACGTCGGTGGCGGAGGTGGTTCCGTTCGCCGCGGCGACCGCCGGGTACGCGTTGGTGCCGGATCTCGACCATCCGGGCGCGAGTGCCTCCCGGTTGCTCGGACCGCTGACGCGGGCGGTCTCGGCGGTGGTCCGCGCGTTCTCCGGTGTCCTCTACAGCGTGACCAAGGGGCCGCGGGACGAGGACAGCACCGGGAAACACCGGCACGCCACGCACACCCTCGCTGCCGCGATCCTGCTCGGCGTACTCGCGGCCAGTCTCGGCGACCGCGGGAAGTGGGCGGTCCTCGCGGTGGCCGTCACCGGTCTGGTCCTGGCCGCTGATGCGCTCGGCGACTGGATCGTCCTGGCAGTGCTCGGCGCCGCGGGCTGGTCGGTCGCCGGTACGGCACTCCCCGGGACGACGGCGGCCGACGCCGTCCAGGCCGGTCTGACCGAGACCGGCGGCTGGATCGGGATGGCGGTCGGCCTCGGCATGTTCGTCCACTGTCTCGGCGACAGCCTCACCCGCTCCGGCTGCCCGTGGCTCTTCCCGCTCCCGATCCGCGGCGAGACCTGGTACGAGCTCCGCCTGCCGCGAGCCCTCCGCTTCCGCACCGGCGGTTGGGTGGAGAACGCCGTGATCGCTCCCGCTCTGGTGCTCGGCGGGCTGCTCCTGCTACCCGGGGCACTGCCGATCCTGCGGCAGGTGTTCGACGCGATTCTGTCGACCACCTCGGTCTGGATCGCCGGTAGCCAGTGAATCGAACCCCTCGGGACGGCGTCTGGATGGTCAGCCGCGGTGTGCTGCTGAGAGTGGTGGAACCTCGTGGGTGGCTGGCGAGGGGTAAAGGAGGCTCGGCCACCCACGAGGGCTTGTTGGGTCAGCTCCCGGCGTCGGGGGCGACCAGTTCGGGCAGCTTGGCGTCGAAGAGCTGCGCGAACGTCAGGCTCGGCAGGATGTGGCCCTGGTTCGCGGCGCCGGTCACGACGCTGTAGGCCCACTCGGCCGAACGCAGCCGCTGGTTGGGAGTGCCGTGGTGACCGAGATCGGCGAAGTTGCAGTCGCCGATGCCGTAGAAGACCTGGTTGAAGAGCTGCACCCGCTTCCACTGCATGCTGGCGCCGCGCGAGTGGGACAGGAAATAGACACTGAAGGCATCAGCCATCAGCTCGGTACGGCGGGTTGCCTCCGGCCCCGTGAGCGGGGAGTCGAACAGGTTGTCCTCGTACTGCACGTGGTGGCCGAACTCGTGCGCCAGGATCGCCTGCGGTGCGACGTCGCCCAGCCCGATGGCCTGGTAGGCCTGCATGATGCCGTCGCCCATCACGATCTGGTCCGGCAGAGCCGCCAGCGCCGGGTTCGGGTCGCCCACGCCGGTGAACGCGTAGGCGTTCAGGCTGAGCAGCGGGTGGTTGCGGAACTTCGGCTGCTCGGCCCAGGTGGCGAAGAGATTGGCGAAGTACGTGGAGTCGAAGTCGGACCGGTTGTAGATCGTCCGGAAGACCTGGTAGATCGCAGTGCGGTCGGCCAGGATCGCGCTGTGCATCGGCACCATCCCGATGTCGCCGGACCGGATGTCCCAGAAGTTCTTCACGTCGCGGAACGTGTGCGTGACCGCGGTGGTGAACTCCCCGTTCAGCCCGTACGGCGAATCCGCGGGCGTGGCGAGCATGCTGCCGTAGCCGGCCAGGTTCGACAGCGCTGCGGCGAACGCGTAGACCCTGTCCAGGATGGTCCAGTCCGCGATGGTGCCGGCCACCCAGTCCGTGAGCGCGGTGTTGGGCGAGCACGCGTAGTCCTCCGGATCGAGCGCGTTGAGGATCGCCGCCGTCGTGGCCGGCGCATCCCCGAGCCCCAGCCGTTCCGCGTTCGCAGCAGCGGCGTCGGCGACCTCCGGGGTGAGCAGCGCCCGGGCCTGCTCGAGGAGCGAGCCGGACTGTTCGGTGGCGACGACCTGAGCCGTGGTGGTCGCGGTCGAGGCTTGTGCGGGGGCGATCGACAGTGCCGTCAGGCCGAGGGTTGCCAGCGCGACCGGCAACGCGAGGTATTTCTTCATGACGCTCCTAGGGGTTCGCCGGGTGGGACGGCGCGACGAGTGGCGGGGATTTCGATCAGTATTCGCCGAGCTCCGGCCCGGGGTCTCGCGTTCTGGCTGGCATGATCCGGCATGGCAGATTCCTGACGCTGACACCGCTGTGCCGCGACTGCGTGGGTTGTGGACCGAAAATGTCACCGGAGAGTGAGGGTTACACCACGAAAAGTGTTCGCAGAACTTTTTCCGGATTTTTTTCGCGGAAGCTGTAACGATCACTGAGGCAGCCCCGATAGGACGAGTGAGCCTGGTGGCTGCCCGGACCCCCGAGCGGACAGCCACCAGGCCTACTCATTTCTCCTGGGCTGCGGAGCGGTAATCTGACCCCCATGTCCTCGCCAGCTTCTTCCGTCTCGTCAGCGCCGCCGTTCGGGCGGCTGACGACGGCGATGATCACTCCCTTCCGGCCCGACGGATCGCTGGATCTCGACGCCGCGCAGAAGGTCGCCGGCTACTTGGTCGACCGCGGCAACGACGCTCTCATCATCAACGGCACGACCGGTGAGGCGCCGACCACTTCGGACGCCGAGAAGGTCCAGCTGGTGAAGGCGGTGCTCGACGCGGTCGGCGACCGGGCCAAGGTGATCGCCGGCGTCGGCACCAACGACACCGCGCACACGGTCGAGCTCGCGAAGCAGGCCGAGGCCGCCGGGGCCGACGGCCTCCTGGTCGTCACGCCGTACTACAACAAGCCTCCGCAGGACGGGCTGCGCGCGCACTTCACCGCGGTCGCCGACGCCACCGGCCTGCCGAACGTGCTGTACGACATCCCCGGCCGGGCCGGGGTGGAGATCAAGTCCGAGACCCTGATCGCGCTCGCCGCGCACCCGCGGATCGTCGCGGTGAAGGACGCCAAGGGCGACCTGGCCGGCACCACCAAGGTGCTGGCGAACACGGATCTGTTCTACTACTGCGGTGCCGACGAGCTGAACCTCGCCATGCTGGCGATCGGCGCGGTCGGCATCGCCAGTGTCGTCGCGCACGTCGCGAGTCCGGAGTACCGGCGACTGATCGACGCCGTGGTGGCCGGCGACCTCGCCACCGCACAGGAGATCGATCGACGGCTGGTGCCCGCCGTCGAGACGATCATGACCAGGACCCAGGGCGCCATCATGGTGAAGGCCGCGCTCAAGCTGGCCGGCGTCATCGAGCACGCGACACTCCGGTCGCCGTTGGTTGAGGCGACCGCCGAGCAAGTGGACTGGCTCACCACCGACCTCAAGACGGCAGGACTGATTGCATGAGCCATCCTCATCCAGATCTCGACGCGCCCGGACCACTCGCTCCGGGCGCTTTGCGGGTGATCCCGCTGGGCGGCCTCGGTGAGGTCGGCCGCAACATGACGGTGTTCGAGTACGACGGCAAGCTGCTGATCGTGGACTGCGGCGTACTCTTCCCCGACGAGAACCAGCCCGGCGTGGACCTGATCCTGCCGGACTTCCAGCCGATCCGGGACCGCCTCGACGACGTCGTGGCCGTGGTCCTGACGCACGGCCACGAGGACCACATCGGCGGGTTGCCCTACCTGCTGCGTGAGCGGGGCGACATCCCCGTGATCGGCTCGCAGCTCACGCTCGCGCTGCTCGAGGGCAAGCTGAAGGAGCACCGGCACCGCAACGTGCCGCAGCAGACCGTGGTCGAGGGCGAGAAGCTGCAGATCGGGCCGTTCGTCTGCGAGTTCGTCGCGGTCAACCACTCGATCCCGGACGCGCTCGCGGTGGCGATCAAGACGCCGGCCGGCCAGGTGCTGCACACCGGCGACTTCAAGATGGACCAGTTGCCGCTGGACAACCGGATCACCGACCTGCGCGCGTTCGCCCGGCTCGGCGAGGAGGGCGTCGACCTGTTCATGGTCGATTCCACCAACTCCGAGGTGCCCGGCTTCACCACCCACGAGCGCGACATCGCCCCGGTCCTGGACCGGGTCTTCACCAACGCGAAGAACCAGCGCATCATCGTCGCCTGTTTCGCCTCGCACGTGCACCGGGTCCAGCAGGTGATGGACGCCGCGGTGAAGCACCGCCGCAAGGTCGCGTACGTCGGCCGCTCGATGGTCCGCAACATGGGTGTGGCCCGGGATCTCGGCTTCCTGAACGTGCCCGGCGACACGCTGATCGACATGCGCGAGCTGGACAACTACCCGCCGGAGCAGGTCGTGCTGGTGTCGACCGGTTCGCAGGGCGAGCCGATGTCGGCGCTGTCCCGGATCGCGGCCAACGACCACCACGTGGTCCAGATCCAGCCGGGCGACACTGTCGTACTCGCGTCGTCCCTGATCCCGGGCAACGAGAACTCGGTGTACCGGGTGATCAACGGCCTGACCCGGCACGGCGCGAACGTCATCCACAAGGGCAACGCGCTCGTCCATGTCTCCGGGCACGCCAGCGCGGGCGAGCTGCTGTACTGCTACAACATCGTCAAGCCGCGCAACGTGATGCCGGTGCACGGCGAGATCCGGCACCTGCACGCGAACGCCGACCTGGCCATCCAGACCGGCGTACCGCGGGAGAACGTGGTCGTCGTCGAGGACGGCGTGGTGGTCGACCTGATCGACCGTAAGGCGGTCGTGGCAGGCAAGGTGGACTGCGGGTACGTGTTCGTGGACGGGTCGACCGTCGGCGACATCACCGAGACCTCGCTGAAGGACCGCCGGATCCTCGGCGACGAGGGTTTCATCTCGGTCATCGCTGTGATGGACTCCGTTACCGGCAAACTGACGGCCGGGCCGGAGATCCAGGCGCGCGGGTTCGCCGAGGACGACACTGTCTTCGACGACCTGAAGCCGCGGATCGAGGCGGAGATCGAGAAGGCGATCGGCAGCGGGGTGGACGACATGTACCAGCTCCAGCAGGTGATCCGCCGGGTGGTCGGCAAGTGGGTCAGCGACACCCACCGCCGCCGCCCGATGATCATTCCGGTCGTCGTCGAGAGCTGAGCAGGACCACACGGGAGAGAAGGGCCGGCGATGACGATCAGCGGTGTGAACGGTGCGGGCCAGCGCCGGCCCACGATGAAGGAGGTCGCGGCCCGGGCCGGGGTCGCCCTCAAGACCGTGTCCCGGGTGGTGAACGAGGAGCCGAACGTCAGCCCGGAGCTGACCGCCAAGGTCCAGGCCGCGATCAAGGAGCTCAACTACACCCCGAACGAGAGCGCCCGGATGCTGCGCCGCGGCAAGACCGGGACGATCGCCGTGGTGATCCGCGACATCGGCGACCCGTTCTTCGCGTCCCTCGGCCGCGCGGTCGAGCTGTGGGCCCGGTCGTCCGGGTCGGTGGTGATGATCGGCCTGACCGACGAGGACCCGGAGCGCGAGCGGGAGGTCTGCCTGGAGTTCGTCGCCCGCCGGCCGGACGCGCTGATCATGGCGCCGATCGGGGAGACCCAGGAGTACCTCGCGCCGCACGTCGACGCGGGCATGGCCGTCGTCACGATCGACCGGCCGGCCCACGGGATCGAGGCGGACGCCGTACTGGCCGACAACGCGGGCGGTATCGACCAGGCGATCGACCACCTGGTCCGGCAGGGCCACCGGCGGATCGCCTACCTCGGTGACGACGAGCGGATCTTCACCGCCCGCGAGCGCGTGGTCGCCTACCGGGCCGCGATGGCCCGGCACCGGATCGAGGTGGACGAGGACCTGGTCCACCTGTCCGAGCCGACCACGGAGGGCATCGGCATCACGCTGTCCGCCGTACTGGACCGGCCGGAGCCGGCCACGGCGTTGCTGTCGGCAAACAACATGACCACCGCCGAGGTGCTCCGCGGCCTGGCCGGCCGGCGGGACAGGGTCGCGCTGGTGTCCTTCGACGACCTCGCCCTCGGCGACCTGCTCAGCCCGGGCCTGACCGCGGTCGCGCAGTCGGCCGACGTGATGGCCCGGACGGCGATCCAGCTGATGACCGAGCGGCTCCCGGAGCCGCACCGGCCGGGCCGGACCGTGCGCGTGCCGGTCAAACTGACGATTCGGGGCTCAGGCGAGATCCCACCGGCGGGCTGATGGTCCGCAGCTGCGCCGCCAGCGGGCAGTCGAACGGATCGCGCGCCCTCAACCCGACGTTGTTCAGGTAGCCGACGACGATCCGGTACGACGTGAACAGGCCGACCTCGGTGTACTTGATGCCGTGCACGGCGCAGTACTCGCGCACGATCGGCTGGACCGCCTTGAGGGTCGGCCTGGGCATGCTCGGGAACAGATGGTGCTCGATCTGGTAGTTCAGGCCGCCCAGGGCGAAATCGGTCAGGACGCCGCCCCGGATGTTCCGCGACATCAGGACCTGGCGTCGCAGGAAATCGAGTTTCATGCCCGCCGGGACGAGCGGCATCCCCTTGTGATTGGGCGCGAACGCGGCACCGAGGCAGACGCCGAACACCGCGAGCTGCAGGCCGAGGAAGGCGCTGGCCTTACCGACCGGGAGCAGCAGGTAGAGCGCGGCGACGTAGCCGCTGATCCTCGACACCACGACCGCCGCCTCGACCCGTTCCAGCCGGCTCGCGTCGCGGCGCAGCAGGTGCCGCAGGCTCGATGCGTGCAGGCCGATCCCTTCGAGCGTGAGGAGCGGGAAGAAGAGCCAGCCCTGCCGCGCCGCGATCCACCGGCCCAGCGGCCCGCGTTTCGTGACCGCGCCCGGGGTGAACGCGATCGCATCGAGCTGGACGTCGGGATCCTTGTCCACCTGGTTCGGTGCCGCGTGGTGCCGGGAATGCTTGTTCCGCCACCAGCTGACGCTCATGCCGGCGATCGCGCCCGCCAGAATGCGTGCCGTCCAGTCGTTGCGGGCCGCCGAGTCGAAGATCTGCCGGTGTGCGCTGTCGTGACTGAGAAAGGCGACCTGGACGAGGACCAGCGCTAACGCGGCGGCCAGCAACAGCTGGTACCACGAGTCGCCGAGGAGGATCATCCCCGCGGCGACCGCGAGCAGAGCGGTGAGGACGAGGCTGAACCGCGTGACGTAGTAGCCCTGGCGGCGCCGCATCAGGCCGAGTTCGCGCACCGTCCGGAGGAGATCCGTGTAGAGGCTGACGTACCGCTGCTGGGCGCTCACCAGGTCATCATCAAGACCTGGCATGACGCCCCGCGTGCGGTGAGATGGACCGGTGAGGTCGCCTTGGCAAAGTGCTAGCCCCGCAACTGCGCCGCGAGCGGGCACTGGAACGGGTCCCGGGCTTTGAGCCCGACGTTGTTCAGGTAGCCGATGACGATCCGGTACGACGTGAACAGACCGACCTCGGTGTATTCCACCCCGTGGAGCTGGCAGTACTCGCGGACGATCGGCTGAACGCGCCGGAGGGTCGGCCGGGGCATGCTCGGGAACAGGTGGTGCTCGATCTGGTAGTTGAGCCCACCGAGCGCGAAGTCCACCATCACGCCGCCGCGGATGTTGCGGGACATCATGACCTGGCGCCGCAGGAAGTCCAGCTTCATCGTGGCCGGCACGAGCGGCATGCCCTTGTGGTTCGGCGCGAACGAGCCGCCCAGACAGATCCCGAACACGGCCAGCTGCAGCCCGAGGAACGCTCCGGCCTTGCCGATCGGCAACAGGATGAGCAGCACGGCCAGATAGCCGCCGAGCCGGCTCAGCACGATCGCCGCCTCGACGCGCTCGACCGAGCTCGCTCCTTTGCGGAACAGATGACGCAGGCTGGCGATGTACAGGTTCAGGCCCTCCAGCGTGAGCAGCGGGAAGAACAGCCAGCCCTGGCGGCGGGTGAGCCAGCCGCTCAGGCCCTTGCGTCCGGCGAAGTCCGCAGGCGTGAAGGCCACGACGCCGGCGCCGATGTCGGGGTCGTGGTCGAGCTGGTTCGGTGCCTGGTGGTGGCGGCTGTGTTTCGAGCGCCACCAGCTCGCACTCATGCCGACCAGTCCACTGGCCAGCAGGCGCGCGGTCCAGTCGTTCCAGGCCGCGGACTGGAAGATCTGCCGGTGCGCACTGTCGTGGCTGAGAAACGCGACCTGGGTCATGACCAGCGCCAGGGCCCCGGCCATCAGCAGCTGCAGCCAGGAGTTGCCGAGCAGGGCGACGCCGGCCCAGACCCCGGCGAAGGCGGCCGCCACCAGGCCGATGCGGGTCCAGTAGTAGCCGTGCCGCCGGCGGAGCAGGCCGAGCTCGCGGACGGTCCGGGCGAGGTCGGTGTAGAGATTCGTGTACCGCTGCTGCGGTCCCTGCGGATGGTGGTCGTCCGCGACCAGCTGTGACATGACAAGGCCCCATTCCGGAGTGCATCGGGTCGATGCGCTACCAGGTCCGGGGCAGCGCCACGAACAGAGTGGCTAGTGCCCTCAACGGAACCATGCCGGCGTCCCGCAGGCAAGTCGCTAGCGGGTCAGCACCGCCGACGTGTCGAGCGAACCGTCGAGTACGCCGTCCGCGACGACGGCGAGCCGCTGTCCCGTACCTCGTGCGTACGAGCGCATCGCGGTGAACGCCTGCGCCGGAGTCAGGCCGGCGCGCTCGGCCAGCATCCCTTTTGCCTGCTCGATCAGCACTCTGCTGTTCAAGGCGTGCTGGAGCTGCTCGGCCAGCACCTGCTGACCGCGCACCTCTCGCTCGTGCAGGAGCCCGATCGTGGCGATGTCCGCCAGCGCCTGGCCCAGGGTGACGTCCTCCTCGCCGAGTGGCTCGGTGCTGGACCGGAACAGATTGAGCGCGCCGATGACGTGTCCGCGAAGCCGGAGCGGGAGGGCGTGGGCGGAGGCGTAACCGCCGGCGGCCGCCGCTTCGGCGAACTCGGGCCAGCGGCGGATGTCGACGTTGACCACCGGCTGGCCGGTCCGGAAGCACCCCGGGCACGGACCGTCGTCCTGCTGCAGCTCGAAGAGCTCGAGCAGCTCGGCCTGGTCGTCCGACGACGCCATCACCCGGAGGACGCCGTCCTCGTCGGCCAGCATCAGGCCGGCCGCGTCGACATCCAGCAGTTCGACGGTCACCTCGGCCAGGCTGCGGAGGAAGTCGACCAGATCGAACTCCGCCACCAGCGTGTCGGCAAGCTCGATGAAGACCTGCGCGATGCGGTGTTCCCGTCTCATTCCCAGCGTTCCCTCTCGACCCGGCGACTCCTCCCATTGTCCCGCCCACGGGCGATTTGGCACCCAGTTCCCCCGCACGTCACCTGACTGTCATCAGCGGAGCGCACCTTCGGCTCATGAACCTGAGCCGCCGCCAGCTCTTGGCCGCATCCACCGTCGCCGGCGCGACCCTGGCCGTCCCGGGAGTCGCCACCGCGGCCCCCTCCGTGGTCCGTCGGGACCGGCCCGCGCTGCCCTCCGGAATCATGTCCGCGGACGTCACCCCGGGCTCCGCCGTCGTCTGGTCCCGCACCGACCGCCGGGCCCGGCTGGTCGTCGACCTGACCAGCCATGGCCGCTTCGACCGCGCGGTCCGCCTGCGCGGCCCGATCACCGGTCCGGACCAGGACTTCACCGCGCAGCTGCCGCTGAAGGGCCTGCGCCCGGGGCAGCGCTACGACTACCGGATCGCCTTCGAGGACGCCGACGGCCGCCGCGGCGAGTCCCTCGAGGGTTCCTTCAGTACGCCGGGACGCAACCGACCGGTCTCCTTCGTCTTCACCGGTGACACCGCCGGCCAGGGCTACGGCATCAACCCGGACCTCGGCGGCATGATCGCGTACAAGGCGATGCACGACACCCGGCCCGACTTCTTCCTGCACTCCGGCGACAACATCTACGCCGACGGCCCGATCGCGGCCGAGCTGAAGGTTGCCGACGGCACCATCTGGCGGAACGTGGTGACCGAGGAGGTGTCGAAGGTCGCCGAGACCCTGGCCGAGTACCGCGGCCGGTACAAGTACAACCTGCTCGACCACAACGTCCGCGACCTGTACGCCGACGTTCCGCTGGTGGCCCAGTGGGACGACCACGAGACGCTGAACAACTGGTACCCCGGCGAGATCCTCACCGACGACCGCTACACCGAGAAGCGCGTCGACGTACTGGCCGGCCGGGCGAAGCAGGCCTTCCTCGAGTACCTCCCGATGGAGCACGTCGCGGGCCGCAACCGGATCTACCGCAAGGTGAGCTACGGCCCGCTGCTCGACGTCTTCTGCCTGGACATGCGGACCTACCGCGGCCCCAACCCCACGCCCGGCACCGTCGGTCCGGTCGCGATGCTCGGCGCCGAGCAGGCCGCCTGGCTGGTGCGCGAGGTGGCCGCGTCGAAGGCGACCTGGAAGGTGATCGCCAGCGACATGCCGCTCGGCCTGCTCGTGCCGGACGGCCCGTTGATCGAGGCCGTCGCCAACGGAGTCCCCGGTGCGCCCGGCGGCCGCGAGCACGAGATCGCCTGGGTGCTGAGCCAGTTCAAGAAGCGCAAGGTCCGCAACGCGATCTGGCTGACCGCCGACGTGCACTACTGCGCGGCGCACCACTACGACCCGTCCCGCGCGGCGTTCACCGACTTCGACCCGTTCTGGGAGATCGTCGCCGGCCCGGTCAACGCCGGCACGTTCGGTCCGAACGCGCTCGACAGCACCTTCGGACCGGAGGTCGTGTTCTCCAAGGTGGCGGACTTCCCGAGCCAGTCACCCGCGGCCGGCAACCAGTTCTTCGGTCACACCAGCATCGACCCGCGGACCGGTGTCTTCACGGTCTCGCTGCGGAACCTGTTCGGCACGGTCCTGTGGACGAAGGACATCGCCCCGGCCCATCACTGAGGGCCCGTCGTACTCACCTGGCTCCGGCGCCTGTGCGGGATGCCGCCCACCGGAGCCGGTGAGTACGACGCTCAGCGTCCGAGGAACTCGAGCACGTGGCCGGCCACCGCGTCCGGGTGGTCGTCCACGACGAAGTGCCCCGCGCCGGGGATCTCGATCACGTCCCCGAACGTGGCCTTCACCACCCGGTCGTCCGCGCCGATCAGCACGCGGGTCGGAGTCGCCACCTGCTGATCGCGGTACTTCCCGCGCATCGCGCGCAGACCCACCGGCTGGATGAAGGTCCGGTACAACGCCGACCCGGCCCGCGCCCGGGCGGGATCGGCGAACTGGCTCGCGAAGAGCTCGACCAGGTCCTCCGGCATCGACGTCGCGTGCGCCCGCAGCATGTGCCGCGGCAGTCGTCGGGCCCGAAGTGCCCACGGACCCAGGCCCGGCCACGGCAGGATCAGGTTGAACCATCCGTACCGCAGTGCACGGCCCGCGAACCCTCGATCGAACGTGGCGTTCAGCGGCGGAACGGACATCGCCAGATGGTCGCGGAGGCGATCCGGGTGGTTCAGGCAGAGCAGGAATCCGACGATCGAGGACCAGTCGTGCGTCACCAGATGCACCCGGTCGAGGCCGAGTTGGTCGAGCAGCGCGAGTACGTCGGCCTGCAGCTGACCGCTCGTGTAGCCGTCGGGCGGGGCGTCGGTCCAGCCGGCGCCGCGCAGATCCGGGCAGATCACACGGTAGTGCTCAGCGACCGCGGGGATGACGTCTCGCCACTCCCACCAGTGCTGGGGAAAACCGTGGAGCATCAGGACAGCGTCGCCGCTGCCGGCCTCGGTCACGTGCATCCGCAGTCCCGGCAGATCGACGTAGTGGTGAGTCACCCCATCGAGCGTTGGCAGCATGATTCGACGGTACTACGAACGTAGTGGCCTGTCACTATGTTTATAGTGTGCGGGTGACCTCAACGCGGACCCGCGCGCTCGAAGCCGCTGTCGAACTGCTGGGGACCGAGGGCTTGCGAGCGCTCACGCATGCCCGGGTCGACGAGCGGGCCGGCCTGCCGAAGGGCTCGACCTCGAACCACTTCCGCACCCGGCGAGCGCTCCTCACCGGCGTCGTCGACTATCTGGCGGAGGCGGACGCGCAGGTGGTCGGTTCGGCCTTCACCCCGGCCACGGCCGACGAGTTCGTCGACGTGATGTGCGGACTGTTCGACCACATCACCCGGGTCAATCGGGTACGGACCACCGCGCGGCTGGTCCTGTTCCTGGAGGGCAGTCACGATCCCGTGCTGCGGGAGGGGCTGTCCCGCGGACGCGAGGTCCTGGAGACCATCGCCACCGCGGCCCTGGCAGAACTCGGGTCGCTACACCCCCGCGAGGCCGCTCGGGCGATCGCAGCGGCCTCCGAAGGGCTGATCCTGCATCGCATCGCCCGGCACGACGACGTCGATCCGCGTCCGACGTTCGAGCTTCTGCTGAAAGCAGCGTTGGCCGACTAGGTTCGCCGGTTAGGTTTGTCCGCATGACCTATCCGGAGAGCCGCCGCGACGATGTGGTCGAGACGCTGCACGGCCAGCAGATCGCCGATCCGTACCGCTGGCTGGAAGACCCCGACGCACCCGACACCCAGGACTGGGTCCGACGGCAGAACGAGTTCACCCAGGCCGAGCTTTCGGGCTATCCCGAGCGACCGTGGTTCCAGGCCACCATGTCCGCGATTCTCGCGCGTCCCCGCGCCGGAGTCCCCGCGAAGAAGGCCGGTTGGTACCTGGTCGGCCGCAACGACGGCACCCAGGCACAGGACGTGGTGTACGTCGCGGAGTCCCTCGAAGACCTGCTCACCGGTGGCCGGGTGCTGATCGACCCGAACACTCTGTCCGCGGACGGCACTGACTCGCTGGGCTCGTTCACAGTCAGTCCGGACGGCAAGTACTTCGCGTACGGCGTCAACGAGAGCGGCAGCGACTGGACGACGTTCCGGCTGCTCGACATCGCCACGGGCACGCCCGTCGACGACGTGGTGACGGAGGCGAAGTTCTGTGAAGCCACGTGGCTCCCGGACAGTTCGGCGTACCTCTATCTGCACTATCCGGCCAGTGGTCGCAGCGAGGGCACCGAGACCAAGACGCTGACCGGTGGCCGGCTGATGCTGCACAAGGTCGGCACACCGCAGTCCGAGGACGAGCTGGTGCTGAGCTTCCCGGACCAGGACCGGTACTTCATCACGCCGGAGGTGTCCGAGGACGATCGCTACCTCATGGTGCACATCAACGAGGGCACCGATCCTGGCAGCCGGCTCTGGGTCTACCCGATCACCTCCGACGGGTTCGGCGAGCCGGTGAAGGTCGTGGACACGTTCGAGGACGAGATCGGCTTCGTGCGGATGTCCGGCGACCAGTTGGTGCTCCGGACCGACCGGGATGCTCCGCGTGGCCGGGTGGTGCTCGCGTCGCTGGACGGCTCGTTCGTCGACCTCATCCCGGAGGGCGAGGCGACACTGCAGGCTGTCCGCGGCACGGCGGCCGGACTGGCCACGCTGACGCTGGTGGACGCGCAGCCGGTGCTGACCCTGTACGCACTCGACGGGTCGGATGCCCGGGTGATCGACGTACCGGGCGGGGGAGCGGTCGGCTTCAACGCCAGCCCCGAGTACGACGAGCTCTTCATCGGCTTGTCGACCACGACCGATCCCACGGTGTCGTACGTCGTCTCGTCCGACTCCGGCGACGTCCAGGCACTGCCTGAGCTCGTCCGTGGATCGGGCGGATTCACCTCGCCATCGGTCACGGTGACGCGGCGCGTGGAGCTCGGCCGCGAGGTGCCGTACTTCCTGATCACCCGCTCCGACCTGGACTTCTCGCAGCCGCGCCCGACGCTGCTCTACGGGTACGGCGGCTTCCGCATCCCGATCCTGGCCGACTACAAGCCCGGATGGCCGGCCTGGCTCGAGGCCGGCGGCGTGCTGGTGATCGCGAACCTGCGTGGCGGCGGTGAGTACGGCAGCGACTGGCACGACGCCGGCCGGCTCAAGAACAAGCAGAACGTGTTCGACGACTTCATCGCCGTCGCCGAGCACCTGCGGGACACCGGAGTGACCACCTCCGCGCAGCTCGCGATCCACGGTCGCAGCAACGGCGGTCTGCTCGTGGGCGCGGCCATGACCCAGCGTCCGGACCTGTTCGCGGTCGCACTGCCCGGTGTGGGGGTGATGGACATGCTGCGGTTCCACCTGTTCACAGTGGGCGCCGCATGGGCCTCTGACTTCGGCCATCCGGACGACGCATCGCAGTTCGAGGACCTGCTGGCTTACTCACCATTGCATCAGCTGAGCGACGGTACGTCGTACCCGGCGACTCTCGTGGTCACCGGTGACCACGACGACCGGGTGGTGCCGTTGCACAGCCACAAGTTCATCGCCGAGCTGCAGAATGCCCAGTCCTCGTCCGCACCTGTCTTGACCCGGGTCGAGGTCAACACCGGTCACGGCTTCGGCAAGCCCGCCGCGATGGTCGCGGCGGAATGGGCCGACCTACTGGCGTTCGCTGCTCACCACGTAGGTCTCGTACCTCCTGAGCAGTAGGAGGGCCGGCGTTACCAGATGCGCGGAGCCTGCAGGTCCCGCGGGTCGTCGGTGGGCTGACAGCCGTGGTCGGTGTCCTCGTACTCCGACCGCGGTCCACCGGCGGCCAGCGTCCGTACGGCGTTGACGAGACGGTCCACGTGCTCCCGCGTCGTCCCGAGGCCGAGGCTCGCGCGGACCGCCGTACCGTGCTCGGGGGAGTCGGCGAGGAGGTGGCCGACCAGCGGGTGCGCACAGAACTTGCCGTCGCGGACACCGATGCCGTACTCGGCGCTCAGCGCCGCGGACACCAGCGTCGAGCTCAGACCGGCGATGGTGAAGCACACTGTGCCGACCCGGTCCGCGTCCTCACCGAAGATCGAGTACGTCGTGACGCCGGGGACCTGAGCGAGTCCGGTGCGCAGCCGGGCGAGCAGGCTGCGCTCGTGCTGCTCGATCGCGTCCCGGTGCTTGCTGATCGCGGCACACGCCGAGGCGAGGGCGATCGCGCCGATGACGTTGGGGGAGCCGCCTTCGTGCCGCGCCGGGCCAGTCGTCCAGACCACGGTGTCGTTGGTGACCGCGGTGGTCGCGCCTCCGCCGTACAGGTACGGGTCGGCGGCGTCGAGCCAATCGGAGCGGCCGATCAGCGCACCGGCACCGTAGGGCGCGTAGAGCTTGTGGCCGGAGACCGCGACCCAGTCGACATCCAGGGAGGCAATGTCGACCGGGCGGTGCGGGGCCAGTTGCGCGGCATCGAGACAGACCCGCGCGCCATGCGCCCTCGCGACCTTGGCGATCTCCGCGATCGGGAAGATCTCACCGGTCACGTTCGAGGCGCCGGTGATCACTACGAGCAGGGGGCCGTCGGGTGCCGCGCGGAGCGCGTCGGCGACCTTCGTCACGGCGTCGGTCGGGCTCGTCGGTGCCGCCAGGCGAACGGTCCGCTCGCTCGGCCAGGGGAGGAGAGCGGCGTGGTGCTCGGACTCGAAGACGACGACCGTTGCGTCCTGGGGCACTGCGTGGGCCAGGAGGTTCAGTGCGTCGGTGGTCTGGCGGGTGAAGATCACCTGGTCGTCGGCGCGGGCACCGACGAAGGTGTGCACCTCGGCGCGGGCGCGCTCGTACCACTGGGTGGTGATGCGAGACGCGTAGCCGTTGCCGCGGTGCACCGACGCGTACGACGGCAGTGCGGCCTCGACGCTGGCCCGGACCGACTCCAGACACGGCGCACTGGCTCCGTGGTCGAAGTTCGCGTAGTCGGTGACCCGGCCGTCGGCCAGCGGGACCAGCAGGTCCGACCCGACCGTGGCGGGGATGCTGCCGGTGACGAGCCGGGCGACCGTCGGCCGCTGGGTCGTCGTACTGGCCGGCTCGAGGATGGAGAGGATCGACATGCTGCTGCTCCCGGGAAGTCCGCGCTTGCCGAGCGGGGTATCCGCACGGCCTGGTCTTCACCCGGGGCACCCCACCGCGGAGGAGGGTTGCCGGCCAGCAAGCCGGGGCTTCACGCTGACACTCATGACCTGCCGAGAACGGTAACGAACCGGCCACGACCTGCGCCAGCGCCTATCTCATGTGATGAGATAGGCGAACACATCGTGGACACACCCACCGCGATGAGCTTGGCCAATGTGAAGACAGAGGATGAGGATGACCTGGAGAGCACCTGCGGTCGAGCGACCGGACGGTTCGCTGATCGCGCCGGAGCGGGAGTTGCTGCAGGGTTATCTGGATTTCTATCGCACCACGCTGCTGGTCAAGTGCGCGGGCCTGACCGCCGAGCAGTTGGCCGAGCGGCCGTCGTCGCCGTCCAACCTCTCACTGCTCGGTCTGATCCGGCATCTGACCAAGGTGGAGCGGATCTGGTTCCGCATCCACTTCGCGGTGGACCCGGCCGAGCCGGTGTTCCCTCTGGAGCTGGGGAAGGACGCCGACTTCGAGCGCATCGATCCGGCTGAGGCACAGGCGGCGTACGAGGGTTTGATCGCCGAGTGGAAGCTTTCCGACGACGCCGCGGCGGGCCGGTCGCTCGACGATCGCTTCACCTTCGGTGGGACGGAGTCGACGCTGCGGATGATCTACATCCACCTCATCGGCGAGTACGCCCGCCACTGCGGCCACGCCGACCTGGTGCGAGAGCAACTCGACGGAACCACCGGGGCCTGACGAGACCTCCGGCTCTTTTAGGCTCCGGGGCGTGCCGTTCACGCTCGCTCACCCCGCAGCCGTCCTCCCGCTCGTCCGCCGGCCCTTCGTGCCCTCGGCGCTCGTGGCCGGCGCGGTGGCACCCGATCTCCTCTACCTCGACCCGATCTACCGGTTCGCCACCCAGGAGATCGACGGCAACCTCACGCTGACCCTCACGCACAAGTTCTCGTCGGCACTGTGGCTGGACCCGCTGCTGGCTCTAATCCTGCTCGTGGTCTTCAACCTGGTTCTCAAGCGCCCCCTGCTCGCTCTGGCGCCGCCCGCGCTCGCTGCCCGGCTCCAGTCACCCCGGACTCAGCTCCGCCTTCCCTCGCCCTCAGTCCTCCTGTGGACGCTGGTCTCCGCCGCGGTCGGCGCGTTCACCCACGTCCTGTGGGATTTCTTCACGCACCGGGATGCGAGCCGCATCCTCCAGTACGTCAGTACGGTCGCCGGCTGCGTCGTCCTCGCCATCTGGCTCTACCGCTGGTACGGCCGGACCGAACCGCATTCCGTCACTCCCGGTGACCACGTCCCGCCCTGGGCCCGGTACGTCGTACTGGTCGCGGGAGTCGTCCTCGGCGCGACCGGAGTCGTCGTACAGCTGGGCCGGTCCGAGGGCGGTTTCGCGGGCGACGCCGCCGTACGACTGGCCCTGACCGGGCTCGTGTCGGGCGGTCTGGCCACGCTCGGCTGGTACGTCGTCCTGTGGCATGCGGCCCGGTTGCGCAGGAGAGTGGCAGCGCTGTGACGCTACGGATGGGGCAGCGTGATCGGCGTGTGACACGTGGGACTCGAGAGGTAATCGGGGTAGCCTGCTAGACATGGCGACCCGCACGTCTTCCCCGGCGCGGGCGCAGAAGTCGGCAGCCAAACGGCCGGGTACGGCCCGTTCGGCTGCTGGTGGACGCTCCCGTCCGTCAGGCGCCCAGAAGCGTGGGCAGAGCGCGAAGCGCGGTGGATCCACCGCTGCGCGGACCAGCACGCCCAAAAACAGCGGACCGGGCCCGTTCGCGGCCGCCATGATCGCTCTCGGTCGCGGTGTGGTGAAGGTCTGGATCGGTATCGCGCACCTGCTCGGACGGATGGTCCGCGGCATCGGTCACGGTGCCCGCGACCTCGATCCCGAGCACCGCCGCGACGGCGCCGGCCTGTTCCTGATCGGTCTGGCCGTTGTCGTGGCCGCCGCGATCTGGTGGGACCTGCCGGGTGCCGTCGGCAAGGGGATCCGGACCGTCATCGGTGGCAGCGTCGGCGTGCTCGGCTGGGCCGTCCCGCTGATGCTCCTGTTCATCGCGGTGCGCACGCTGCGTCACCCGGACCGCAACGGCCCGGCCGGACGTCAGGTGATCGGCTGGACCGCCGTCGCCCTCGGCGTACTCGGCCTGGTCCACATCGCCAACGGCCTGCCCCGCCCGAGCAACCCGGCCGACGGACCGCTGCAGGACGCCGGCGGCGCCATCGGGTACGTCGTCTCGTCGCTGCTGTCCGACCTGCTGACGGAGTACGTCGCCGCACCGCTGCTGGTGCTGCTCTCGATCTTCGGTGCGCTCGTCATCACGGGGACGCCGGTCTACGCGATCCCACTGCGGTTCCGTGCGGCGTTCGACGTACTGATGGGACGTACGGCGCTGCCCGAGGACGCACCGTCCGTCATGGCCGCGCCGACCGACGACACGGTCCGGCTGACCCGCAAGGAGCGCCGGGCCAAGGCCGCGCTGGACGACGAGGACGGCGAGCCGACGGTCAAGCCGTACGACTCGCCGGTGCTCGAGGGCCGCGAGATCTCCAAGCGCGGGCGCAAGGCCAAGGCCGCGCCGGTGGAGGAGGACGCGTACGACGTCGACGCCTCCGAAGCCGCCGGGGCCGTGGTGCCGCCTGCGGTTCCGGCGAAGTCCGACTCGCCGCCCGAGCCGCCGCCGCACACGCCGCTGCCGCAGCGGGTGGAGCAGCTCAGCCTGTCCGGCGACATCACCTACACGCTGCCCGACGGGCAGATGCTCAAGCCCGGGTCGGTGCACAAGGCAAGGACCAAGGCGTCCGACCAGGTGGTCGACCGGCTGACCGAGGTGTTCGAGCAGTTCGGCATCGACGCCCAGGTCACCGGCTACACGCGGGGCCCGACCGTCACCCGGTACGAGGTCGAGCTCGGCTCGGCGGTGAAGGTCGAGAAGGTCACCGCGCTGTCGAAGAACATCGCCTACGCGGTGGCGTCGGCCGACGTCCGCATCCTGTCGCCGATCCCGGGCAAGTCCGCGATCGGCATCGAGATCCCGAACACCGACAAGGAGATCGTCAGCCTCGGCGACGTGATCCGGTCGGCGACCGCGCGCAACGACCACCACCCGATGGTGGCCGGCCTCGGCAAGGACGTCGAGGGCGGTTTCGTGGTCGCGAACATGGCGAAGATGCCGCACCTGCTGGTCGCGGGTGCGACCGGCTCGGGTAAGTCGTCGTTCGTCAACTCGCTGATCACCTCGATCCTGATGCGGGCCACGCCGGACGAGGTGCGGATGATCCTGGTCGACCCCAAGCGGGTCGAGCTGAACAACTACGAGGGCATCCCGCACCTGATCACGCCGATCATCACCAACGCCAAGAAGGCCGCCGAGGCACTGCAGTGGGTCGTCCGCGAGATGGACATGCGGTACGACGACCTCGCCGCGTTCGGGTTCCGCCACGTCGACGACTTCAACAAGGCGGTCCGGTCGGGCAAGGTGAAGCCACCGCCGGGCAGCGAGCGCGTCCTCACGCCGTACCCGTATCTGCTGGTGATCGTCGACGAGCTCGCCGACCTGATGATGGTCGCCCCGCGCGACGTCGAGGACTCGATCGTCCGGATCACCCAGCTCGCCCGAGCGGCCGGAATCCACCTGGTGCTCGCGACCCAGCGGCCCTCGGTGGACGTCGTCACCGGTCTGATCAAGGCGAACGTGCCGTCCCGGCTGGCGTTCGCGACGTCGTCGCTGGCCGACAGCCGGGTCATCCTGGACCAGCCGGGTGCGGAGAAGCTGGTCGGCCAGGGTGACGGCCTGTTCCTGCCGATGGGCGCGAGCAAGCCGATGCGTATCCAGGGCGCCTGGGTCACGGAGTCGGAGATCCGTGGCGTCGTCGAACACTGCAAGACGCAGCTGCAGCCGACGTACCGCGAGGACGTCACTGCCGTGGCCGGCCCGAGCAAGGACCTCGACGACGAGATCGGCGACGACCTCGACCTCGTCGTGCAGGCGGCCGAGCTGATCGTCTCCACCCAGTTCGGCTCGACCTCGATGCTGCAGCGTAAGCTGCGCGTCGGTTTCGCGAAGGCCGGCCGGCTGATGGACATCCTGGAGAGCCGCGGCGTCGTCGGTCCCAGTGAAGGTTCGAAGGCCCGTGACGTCCTGGTGAAACCGGACGACCTAGAGGACTTCATCACCACCCTCCGAGGAGAGTGACCCGTGACCGCCGCGAGCGCACTGCCCAGGCAGGACCGTTTCGACGTCGACCCCAAGCCCACACCGTTCACCGTCCGCGCCTCCCAGCGGGTGCACGGCGGGCTCGCGGTGGGGGCCGCTCTGGTCGCGGTCGGCTTCGCCACGTCCGCGTCCAGCAGTCCCACCGGCGTACTGCGCTGGATCGTGGCGGCGGCGTTCGCCGTACTCGCGGTGATCTGCGCGCGGGCCCTCACCGTCGGGGACATGCTGGTCGCCGACCACGTCGGGATCCGGTTGCGGATCGGCAACGAATGGATCGGGACACGCTGGGAGGACATCGACGAGGTGACGGTGCTGCAGCGCCGCCATCTGCTGGACGACGGCCGGATTGCCGTTCATTTGCTGGATCCTGGGCCGGTGCTGGGAGCGATGCCGAGTTCGACTCTCAAGACGACCGACGCGAACCGGCGGCTGACGGGGTCCTCGCTCGCGGTACCGTTCGGGTTGACGGCGCGACCGTCGAACGGGGAAGTGGTGCAGGCACTGCACATGCTGGCGGATGCCAGGTGTCCGGTGAGGGAACAACCCTGACTCTTCCGTGACCCCGTCGTACCACGGCCGTTGACTTGATGTCGGCGGTCCCACTGCCGGCTTGACGATGCCGGCAGTCCGCGGAGAAACGCCGGGCGATGGAGAGGATGGTGGGGACGTGAGCATCGGCAGCGAGCTCACGGCGGCCCGCGAACGGGCCGACATGACGATCGAGCAGCTGAGCGCCGCGACCCGGATCAGAACCGGGCTGCTCGTCGCCATGGAGGCCGACGACTTCTCCCGCTGCGGCGGGAACTTCTACGCCCGTGGGCATATCCGCTCGATCGCCCGCGTGGTCAAGGCCGATCCGGCGCCACTGCTCGCCAGCTTCGACGCCGAGCACGCCGCCGAGGAGGAGAAGTCCCGCCGCGAGGAACGTGCCGCGGTCAAGGGCCCGACCCTGCACCCGGCCCGCCCACGCTGGGCCGTCGTGGTCGGCGCG
This sequence comes from Kribbella sp. NPDC048837, assembly GCF_055586945.1. Lineage (NCBI taxonomy): Bacteria > Bacillati > Actinomycetota > Actinomycetes > Propionibacteriales > Kribbellaceae > Kribbella > Kribbella sp. NPDC048837. The sequence continues at coordinate 711,416 of NZ_JBVJHF010000003.1, read as the reverse complement.
ATCCTGGTCAGTCTGATGGGCTGGGGGATGGTCCGCCTGTTCACGCTCCCGAGCGACATCGAGGCCAACGCCTCGAAGACCGCGACCACCACCGCGACCGTCACCACCCCCACCCCGAAGGCGACACCGCAGCCGTCAGCCCGTCCCACCCGCACGCCGTCGAAGAAGCCCCCGGTCCTGAAGACCGAGCTCACGTTGACCGCGAAGGGCGACGGCACCTATCTCACGGTCCGCGACAAGAAGAACAAGCGACTCTTCCAGGGGCACCTCAGCCCCGGCATCGCCCAGTCCGTCACCAGCACCGGCGACATCCGCATCACCGTCGGCAACCCCGCCAACCTGATCGTCACCCTCAACGGCAAGCGCCTCAACACCAACCTCTACCGCTTCGTAGCCCACCCCAACGGCACCCTCACCAAAACCCAGCCCTCGTAGGAGCCCACCCCGCGCCCCACCCGCCGGCTCCCTGGACGGTGCGTTTCCCCCGGCACGTCCCCATCCGCCGGTTCCCGGCCGACGCGTTCCTCGCGGCATGCTCTCTACCCGCCGGTTCCCCGGCCCGCGCCTCCGCCGGCGGTGCGTTCTCCACCAGCCCGTTCCCCACCCGCCGTCGGCGCCACCCGTGTCCCCGCTTGCCCGTTCGACCACCTCGCGGCGTACGCGGTGGTTGAGCAAGCTCACGTGTGAGGTGTGTTGGTGAGTTAGGTCGCGGACTGCACCGCGAGTCATACTCGTGGTGATGACTACGCCACCCACCACCGTCGCCCTGGTCACGCTGGGCTGTGCCCGCAACGATGTCGACTCCGAGGAACTGGCCGGCCGGCTCGAAGCCGGCGGGTTCCGGCTGGTCGAGGACGCCGCCGACGCGGACACCGTGGTGGTGAACACCTGCGGGTTCGTCGAAGCCGCGAAGAAGGACTCCGTCGACACCCTCCTCGCCGCCGCCGACTACAAGGATTCCGGCCGCACCCAGGCCGTCGTCGCGGTCGGCTGCCTCGCCGAGCGGTACGGCGAACAACTCGCCGAGGCCCTCCCCGAGACCGACGCGGTCCTCAGCTTCGACGACTACGCCGACATCTCCGACCGCCTCCGCTCGATCCTCGCCGGCACCAAGCACCAGCCCCACGTCCCCCGCGACCGCCGCAAACTGCTCCCCCTGGCCCCCGCCGCCCGAGCCACCACCACCGGCATAGCCATCCCGGGCCACGGCGACCACACCCCGGACCACGCCCACGGCGACACCGCCGACCGGGCTCAGGGGGTTCCCGCCCAGCAGGCCCACGGCGCGCCAGCGGCCGCTGACCAGGCTGACGGCGATCACGCGGAGCAGATGCGGGGCCGCGGCAACCGCGCATCCGCCGGCGCACCCGTCCTCGGTGACCACATCCCCGAGCAGCTCCGGCCGACACAAGACGCGTCTGCAGACGGCACCTCAACCGACGGCCCCGCCCTCAAGGGCCGCTTCGCCACAGGTCGCCCGGAAGAGCTGACGATCGACGCCCCCGACCTCGCCTCGGCCCCGGCCAGCGGCCCCCGCGTCGTGCGGCGCCGGCTCGACGGCGGCCCGATGGCCCCGCTCAAGCTCGCCTCCGGCTGCGACCGCCGCTGTGCGTTCTGCGCGATCCCGATGTTCCGCGGCGCGTTCGTCTCCCGCCGCCCCGCCGAGGTCCTCCGCGAAGCCGAGTGGCTCGCGGAGAACGGCGTACGCGAACTCTTCCTCGTCTCCGAGAACTCCACCTCCTACGGCAAGGACCTCGGCGACCTCCGCCTGCTCGAGACCCTGGTCGGCGAGATCGCCGCGGTCTCCGGCATCACCCGCGTACGCGTCTCCTACCTCCAGCCCGCGGAGATGCGCCCGACCCTGATCGCCGCGATGACATCGACCCCCGGCGTCGTCCCGTACTTCGATCTCTCCTTCCAGCACGCCTCCGGCCCGCTCCTGCGCCGCATGCGCCGCTTCGGCGACTCCGAGCGCTTCCTGGAACTCATCGCCCAAGTCCGCGCGACCGCCCCCACCGCAGGCATCCGCAGCAACGTCATCGTGGGCTTCCCCGGCGAGACCGAGGAAGACGTCGACATCCTCTGCGACTTCCTCTCCCGCGCAGGCCTCGACGCGATCGGCGTCTTCGGCTACTCCGACGAGGACGGCACCGAAGCGGAGACCTACGACGGCAAGCTCGACGAAGACACCATCGCCGCCCGCCTCGACCGCGTCACCCGCCTGGCCGAAGACCTCACCTCCGCCCGGGCCGAATCCCGCATCGGCGAACTCCTCGAAGTCCTCGTGGAGTCCATGGATGCCCCTTCCGACTCCTCCGATGACGCTCGGACGGGGGAGGGGCGGGCTGCCCATCAGGGCCCGGAGGTGGACGGTTCGACGACGGTGATCGGGCTTCCGGAGGGAGTTCGGGTCGGCGATCTGGTGTCCGCGAAGGTGGTCGGGAGCGACGGGGTCGACCTGATCGCCGAGTTCGCGGCACTCGTGGGACACCAGGACGGCCGTCCGGCGGCTAACCTGACCGCGTGACCAACCCTCCGACGAACCCGGCGCCGCGCGCCGGCCAGCTCCACGCGCCCAGCGCGTGGAACGTGCCGAACGCGCTCACCGTCCTGCGGCTCGTCCTGGTCCCGCTCTTCGTCTGGCTGCTGCTCCGCGATGGCGGCACCACCGACGGCAACCGCCTGCTCGCGACCGCCGCGTTCGTCGTCGCGATCGTCACCGACCGCTTCGACGGAGACATCGCCCGCCGCTGGAACCTGGTCACGAACTTCGGCAAGATCGCCGACCCGATCGCCGACAAGGCGCTCACCGGCGCCGCCTTCATCGGCCTCTCCTACCTGGGCGAACTCCCCTGGTGGGTCACCATCGTGGTCCTGGTCCGCGAGTGGGGCGTCACTGCCCTCCGCTTCTGGGTCATCCGCCACGGCGTCATGCCCGCAAGCCGAGGCGGCAAACTCAAAACCGTCCTCCAGGCCATCGCCCTAGGCCTGTACCTCCTCCCATGGCAGTCCTTCGCCCCCCTCCACTGGACCGCCGTAGCCTTCATGGCCGCCGCCGTCCTCGTCACGATCATCACCGGCATCGACTACGTAGGCCGAGCCCTCCGCCTCCGAGCCGCCGCCAAACGCCCCCTCCCATAACCCCACCCGCCCGCACCCCCGCAGCCAACCCGCGCTCGCGCCCTCCCGCGGTCCACTCCTAGGTGGCTGCATCAGCCGTACGCCGACCTGGCAATCCGCGCCCGCCGTCCCGTGCCCCGCGCCACCCCGCCTCCGCGTCCGACGCCGCCTGCTGTGACCCCGCCTCGCCTTTTCACTCATCGGTGGAATGCACCCGCGAACGCCGATCTGTGGTGAGGTTGGGTTTGTTTGTGACTGCGGAGGTGACTGGGTGGGTGCTGGGGACGCAGGGCTCGAAGCGGTGCTGGGGCGCCTAGTGGGGGTGTTGAAGGAGCGGGGAGAGACGGTTGCGACGGCTGAGTCGTTGACCGGCGGCATGGTCGGAGCCGCGCTGACAGATGTGCCGGGAGTGTCGGCGGTGTACCGCGGCGGTGTGGTCGTGTACGCGACAGACCTGAAGGCCAAGCTTGCGGGCGTACCTGAGGACCTGCTGGCTGCTGTGGGTCCAGTACACCCGGATACAGCCGCCGCCCTCGCCACCGGCGTCCGAGAGCGCCTGGACGCCACCTACGGACTGGCGACGACCGGTGTGGCCGGTCCGGACCCGCAGGCGGGCATTGCGGCCGGCACGGTGTACGTCGCCGCGGCCGGACCGGGGTCGGTACAGGTGCGCAAACTGCAGTTGACCGGTGACCGAGCGAGCATCCGGCAGGCGAGCGTACTGGCCGTTCTGGAACTCGGAGCAGCTTTGGTGGCGGAAGAACTCGACTGATCGGCGTGTTGAGACCAGCATGGGGACAGGTAGGGCAGACTGGCGCGGCGCACCGAAGGTGGACATTGCGAGGAGCAGTGACCCAGCAACGGGTACCGTTGGTTCCTACGGTCGCGCTACCGTGCGAGTAGAGACGACCGGACAGGCGGAAGGGAGAAACCTCATGGTGCTGGTTCGTGGCCTGCTGGGCGACGTCCTGCGGCGTAAGCGGCTGCGCCAAGGGCGCACCCTCCGCGAGGTATCCGCCGACGCTCGTGTGAGCCTCGGATACCTGTCCGAGGTGGAGCGCGGCCAGAAGGAGGCCTCCAGCGAACTGCTGGCCGCCATCTGCATGGCCCTGGACGTCCCGCTGTCGACCGTCTTCGCCGAAGTCAGCGAAGACCTAGCCCGCGAAGAGGCCCTCGTCCTCGCCCACCCCACAACCATCGAGCCCGAGGTAGTAGCCTCCGCCGCCTAACCCCGGCCACCCTCACCTCCGGCACCACAGCCCGCGCGCACGGCTCCTGTGCGACCTCTGTCCGCGGAGTCGACCTCGCTGCAGCCCTTTCTGGCTCCCTGTGTTTCCGCCTGCTTCCACCTGCAGCGCGACCGGTTCGTGGTGCATGCCGCCGCCCCGGCGTCCCCGGATCACCCGTCTGCCGCTGAGCTTGCGTTATGAGTGGCGCTTCAGCTTGCGCGGCTTAGGGAGAACTGGCAGCAGCTGAGGGCAGCTGTGGTGGCGGTCGCGCTGGCCTCAAGTAGGGGGAGGCGGACGTGTGCGGTGGGGATCCTGCCCTGGGCGGCGAGTACGGCCTTGATGACCGCTGGGTTGGGCTCGGCGAAGAGGGCTTGGGCTAGCGGCACCAACTGGTTGTTGAGGCGGCGTGCCTCGTCGAGCGGGCCGTCGTGCCAGGCGGCGAGCAGGTCGGCGTAGGCACGAGGCGCCACATTGGCGCAGGCCAGAATTGCCCCGTGCGCGCCGAGAGCCAGCAACGGTCCGGCGTGGAGGTCGTCACCGGCTAGAACCGCGACGTCTGCTGGCAAGTCGCTCATGAACGCGACGGTTGCATCGTCGATGCCGCCTACTGCGTGCTTGAAGCCGGCGACGTTCGACAGGAGGGCGAGCCGGCGGAGGGTGTCGGCTGTCAGTGGCCTGCCCGTGCGGTGGGGGACGTTGTAGACGAGCAACGGCACGGGACTCGCGGCGGCGAGTCGGCGGAAGTGCTCAACGACGCCTTCCTCCGACGGTCGGGTGTAGTACGGAACGACGGCGAGGGCCGCGGTGGCGCGAGGATTGAGCTCCCCGAGCACGCCGATTGAGCCGTCGGTTGAGTTCGAGCCGGCGCCGACGATCAGGTCCGCGCCGCGCTCCACGCAGACTCCGGCGCAGATGTCGACGACCTTGCGGCGCTCGGCCGACGTCAGCGTCGCCGGTTCGCCTGTGGTCCCCAGGGCGACGATGCCGGCCGCCCCATCGTCGAGCACGGCATGGGCGAGCGACTCCAGGGCGTCCGAGGCGAGTTCATCGGCTTCGGTGAAGGGCGTGACCAGTGGAACGAAGAGACCGGTGAGCGACATGGCTCGACGATCGCTGACCTTGCTCTACAGGTCTAGTTCGCATTTCTGTAGCCGAGCGTAAGGTGTGCTTATGCTTGACGTGCGCAAGCTCCGGCTGCTCCGTGAGTTGGCCCATCGTGGAACGATCGCGGCCGTCGCCGAGGCGCTCATGTACACCCCGTCGGCGGTCTCGCAACAACTCAGCGCTCTCGAACGCGAAGCCGGCGTCCAATTGCTCGAACGCACCGGCCGACGGGTGACGCTGACCCCAGCGGCACGTGGTCTCGTCGAACGCACTGAGTCGATCCTCGAGATCCTCCAGGAGGCCGCCGCCGAACTGGCGTCGACCGCCACCGCCCTCACCGGAACGCTGCGCATCGGTGTCTTCCCGACGGCAGTCCCGACGATCCTGACGCCCGCCGTCGTTGCCCTCAGCACCGAGCATCCGGGCCTGGACCTGATGGTCACCGAACTGGATCCGGCGTCAGTGCCCGACGCCCTCCGCGAGGAAAGCCTCGACATCGCATTGGTCCAGGAATACGACTACGTGCCGCTCACCTCCCATTCGGGGCTGCAAACCGAACCACTGCTGCAAGAGACCGTCCACCTCGCCGCACTGACTGCCGGACCCTTGGTTGACCGGCATGATTCCCCGTGGATAGCTGGCACCCCCGGCACCCTCTGTCACGCGCTGACCATCAGGGCGTGTGAGGCTGCCGGATTCACGCCGCGGATCCGCCACCACGCCGACGACTTCGGCGCCGTACTCGCCCTGGTGGCTGCCGGCCAAGGCGTCGCCTTCGTCCCCGACCTAGGCGCCGTCTCACCGCCGTCCGCCGTCGTACTGACGCCCCTCGCCATCCGCCGCACAACCCACCTGGCGTACCGCCGCGGCACCGGCGCCCACCCCGCGATCGCGGCCGCCCGCACCGCTCTGCACACAGCCAGCATTCGCGCGGAAGAGACGCCCGGCAGCAGCACGCGCCGCTGACCCAGACCGGCAAGGGCAGCCGGAGCCTCCAGTCGCGGCCTGACAGCGTGCGACCCGGGGGAACTGCCTCGGCTCACGGAGTTGGTTGCTGGTGGGGCGACTGCTTTGGTCCGGGGTTGGCGGAGTGGGCGGACGAGTGGGTGGTGTTGGCGGGATGGAGCGAGGCGGGCCGCCGTCAGTTGACGCGGTGGGTTAGTCGGGGCCGGTGAGGCGACACGGGCGGAGGTTAGCTGGCAGCGTGCGCCCAGTGGTGGCTCGTTGTGGGTCGGTCGACCAAGTGGGTAGGGGAGATGGCCTCGGGATTGTGGCCTCGGTCTGGTGTTCAGGTTGCGCTGCCTCGCTGGCGGGGTGGGTTAGTCGGGGGTGGGGTGCGGGGTGGTGGGTTGGATCAGGGCGACTCGGGTTGGCCAGAGGAGTTGGAGGGCTGGGAGGGGAGGGTCGTTGGGTTGGCGGAACATGTGGTTGGCGGTGAAGAGGTGGGTGGCGGAGTCGGGGAAGCGGAGGAGTTCCGCGGATTCTGGGGGTGGGAAGTACTCCGACAGGTCGTCGCCCTCGTCGAAGACGGCGCCGTCCATCACGGCCCAGGCCAGGGGTTTGAGTCCGAGGTAGACCCAGGCGGGGTCGGGATCGAACACGATGATCTCCGGGTGCCGGTACAGGCTGAGCCCGAGGCTGAAGCCGAAGGCGGGGTTGCGGGCGCCGTCGCCCTCGACGTACTGCATGGTCCAGCCGTAGGTCTGGATGTTGCGTTCGATCTGTTCTGCGTACTGCTTGTTGGTCAAGCCACCGCACCTGTCGCACATCACCGTCTCCTCTCTGATCGAACAAATGTTCGATGCGTCAGAGAAGATATCCGTGTCCCACCCCGATCCTGGCGTTGTCCACAGGTCAGTTCTCGGGCTGGCAGGCCGGGCACCAATAGGTGACGCGGTCGCGGGGTGGCTCGCCGAGTGAGGCGGTCAGGATCGTCGTACCGCAGCGACGGCACGATTTGCCGGCGCGTTCGAACACCCAGGACCGCTGGCCAGGCCGGTCGACGCCAGTGCTCACCTGCGTGCCATTGCGTACGTTCGCCTTCATCAGCCGGCGGCTGAGATCGACCGCGACGGGTACGTCGACGGCCGAGACCGGTCGCCATGGGTGGAGACCGAGGAGGAAGCAGATCTCGGTGCGATAGAAGTTCCCGATCCCGGCGAGATTCCGCTGATCCAGCAACGCCTCGCTGATGGTCCGCTCCGGCTCAGCCTCGACGTTGGCGATTGCCAACGCGCGGTCGAAGGACGGCGACAGCAGGTCCGGCCCGAGGTGGCCGACAACGGTGTCCTCGGCGTCCGTCGCGACGAGATCGAGCACCGGCAGCCGGTAGCCGACGGCCGTCCAGGCAGCAGTCTCGAGGACGGCGCGGATCTGGTGATCGGGTCCGCCATGCCAACGCTCGCCGGGCCGGTACAGATGCCAGCTCCCGTCCATCCGGAAATGACTGTGCACCGTCACCCCGCCGGACACCCGCATCAGCAAATGCTTGCCGCGCGCAACGACCTCGAGCATCGTCCGCCCGCTCAGGTCGGTCGTCGCGAGCGATGGCACGCGGAAGTCGGTCCGGAGCAGCTCCTGCCCACCAAGGGCCTGGTTCAGCCGCTTGCAAGCCCTCCAGACGGTATCTCCCTCAGGCATCGCTCAAGCCAGCCAGCCACTCAGGCCCGGAGCCGCAAGCCCCGCGGCGTCGCATGGAAGCCCGCTTTCGCCAACGCGTCACCGAACGCCGTGTGCCGGACCTGCTCACCGTCAGCGGTCTCCACACTGAGCTTGCCCAACTGGCCATCCCGGATCGCCAAGGCCAGTGCATCAACCGCAGGCTGCAACAGATCAGAGTCCTCGGTGAAACTCAGCACGGTCCGCCCGCCACGCTCGACATACACGATCAACTGCCCGTCCACCATCACGACCAACGCCCCGGCCTTCCGCCCAGGCCGGTGTCCGCCCGCGCTCTCCCGCTCGGGCCACGGCAGGGCAGCGCCGTACGGGTTCGCGGGGTCGGAAGCCGCGAGTACGACGGCCCGCGCGGTCAGCTCCGCGTCGCGGCGACCACCGGCCGTAGATCGAGGGGTTCCAGTGGGCAACTCGGCCAAGGCCCGTAGTCGATCGACCGCACCTGGTAGGGCGAACTGCGCAGCCCCCAGCCCAGCGACGAAGTACCCACGCCGACACCGCCCCGACTCCTCGAAGGCACTCAGCACCTTGTACACGGCTGCGAACCCACCCGGTGTCCGCTCGGTGATCACCGACCCCCGCGTGACGATCCCGTACCGATCGAGCAGCGTCTCCGCCGCAGCGTGCGCCCGCCGGGTCGCATCCTCACTACGGGCCGGAAGCAACGACCACCGTCCGCCGGCCGTCGGCGGCCCACTACGAGCCGGCATCGCCGGCCGGCGCGGACGTCCCGGCCGCGGACGAGGCGTCGTACGTCGAACCCGATGACTACCCCGCCCACCGCCGACCAGTGAGCGCACCGGAGCAAGAGTGTCGTTGGTCAGATGTCCGGCCCACACAAGATCCCACAGCACCCCGACCATCGTCTCGTCATCCACCACACCCGCCGCAGCCCCGACGACGTCACTCAACTGCCGGAAGAAGAAGGCGCCACCACCCGACAACGCGTCCAGCACCGCCTGATGGGTGTCGCCAAGCTCGAACGCAGGATCCGGATCAGGCAGCGTCAAGTCAGAGTTGTCCGCAAGGTGCAGAGACACCCACCCATCCGTCCCGGGCAGCGAACCCGAACCTGCCCACACCACCTCACCCGTCGCTGTCAGCTCGTCCAGCATCGACGGCTGATACCCCGGCACCCGTGACGGCAGCACGATCGACTCCAGCGCCGAGGCCGGTACGGCGCAGCCGGCCAACTGCTCGACCGCGCCGAGAAGTACGTCGTACCCACGCCCTCGGCTGCTCGTGATCCCTTGCCACGCAGGCAGGAACCGGGCGAGCGCAGACGGATCGACCGGCTCGACCTCCTTGCGCAACGCGGCCAGCGATCGACGCCGAAGCAACCGCAGGATCTCGCTGTCACACCACTCGAGAGCGATCCCGCCAGGCAAGAACTCACCCTCGACGACCCGCCCCGCCGCACCCAGTCGCCGCAGCGCATCGGTGACAACCGCAACGCCGATCCCCAGATGAGTTGCGAGATCGATAGCCCGGAACGGCCCGTGCGTCCGCGCGTACCGAGAGACCAGATCGCCCAGCGGATCGGCAACCGGCTCCGCATGCGCCTCCGCGACGCCGGGTGGGAGCGGCACGCCGAGGGCGTCACGCAACCGGGCCACGTCCTCGACCACGGCCCACCGATGCTCACCGGCGACCCGAACCCGGACGACCCGCCGAGCAGAAGCCAACGACGTCAACCACGACTCGGCATCGGCACCATCGACGCAACGCTGCGAGGCCTCGGACAACGACAACGGACCAACCATCCGCAGTACGTCGAACAGCCCCTCAGCATCACGTGCCCGGCGGTCCTCCGCGAGCCGTTGCAGCTCAGCCTCGGTCCGCAACACGACCTCAGCATCGAGCAACTCCCGCAGCTCGGTCCGCCCGAGCAACTCGGCAAGCAAGCTCTGATCCAACGCCAGCGCGGCAGCCCGTTTCTCCGCGAGCGGACTGTCGCCCTCGTACATGAACGCGCCCACATACCCGAACAGCAACGACTTCGCGAACGGCGAAGCCTCCGGTGTCTCCACCTCGACCACCGAGATCCGCCGCTCGCTGATCCCGGTGAGCAGATCCTTCAACGCCGGCAGGTCGTAGACGTCCTGCAGCACCTCGCGCAGCGTCTCGAGCACGATCGGGAACGAGCCATACTTACTTGCCACCGACAACAACTGCGCCGACCGCTGACGCTGCTGCCACAACGGCGACCGCCGCCCCGGATTCCGCCGCGGCAACAGCAACGCTCGCGCCGCACACTCGCGGAACCGTGCGGCGAACAACGCCGAGCCGCCGACCTCGGCGGTCACCAAGTCCTCGATCTCCGCCGGATCGAACAGCACCAGATCCGCACCCGGTGGCGGCTCGTCCGTCTCCGGCAGCCGCAACACGATCCCGTCATCACCGGACACCGACTGCGCGTCCATCCCGTACCGCTCGCGCAGCCGCGCCGCGATCGCCAGTGCCCACGGTCCGTGCACCTGACCGCCGTACGGCGAATGCACGCAGACCCGCCAGTCGCCCAGCTCGTCCCGGAACCGCTCGACCACGACGGTCACGTCATCCGGCACCCGGCTGGTCGCGTCGCGCTGCTCGGCCAGGTACGAGACGAGGTTGTTCGCGGCGTACTCGTCCAGGCCGGCCGTCCGCGCTCGCTCGACCGCCTTGGCCGCGGGCAAAGAAGCCATCTTCCGGACGAAGGCGCCCGTGGCCGCACCGAGCTCGGCCGGCCGCCCGACCGCATCGCCCTTCCAGAACGGCAATCGCCCCGGCTGTCCGGGCGCGGGGGAGACCAGGACCCGATCGTGAGTGATGTCCTCGATCCGCCAACTCGACGCCCCGAGGGTGAACACGTCGCCGACCCGCGATTCGTACACCATCTCCTCGTCGAGCTCGCCGACCCGGTGGTTGGTCGACTCGCCGACCAGGAAGACGCCGAACAGCCCGCGATCCGGGATCGTCCCGCCACTCGTCACCGCGAGGCGCTGTGCTCCTGGCCGCCCGGAGATCTCACCGCTGACCCGGTCGAACACGATCCGCGGTCGCAACTCCGCGAACTCGTCCGAGGGGTACCGGCCCGACAGCATGTCCAGGACTCCGTCGTACGCCGACCTCGGCAAGGTCGCGAACGGCGCACAGCGTCGTACCAGCGCGAACAGCTCGTCGACATCGACCGTGTCCAGCGAAACGATCGACACGATCTGCTGGGCCAGCACATCGAGCGGATTGGCAGGGATGTGCAGGCTCTCGATCAGCCCGTCGCGCATCCGCTGCACGACGACGGCCGTGTCGATCAGGTCGCCGCGGAACTTGGGGAACAGCACCCCTCGCGACACCGCTCCGACCTGGTGACCGGCGCGGCCGACGCGCTGCAGTCCGCTGGCGACCGACGGCGGCGCCTCGACCTGGATGACCAGATCGACCGCACCCATGTCGATGCCCAGCTCGAGGCTGCTCGTGGCCACCACACACGGCAGGCGGCCGGACTTCAGGTCAGCCTCGATGAGCGCCCGTTGCTCCTTACTGACCGAGCCGTGGTGCGCCCGCGCGATCAAGGGTGGCGCGGCGAGCGAGGCGCCCGATTGGGCCATCACCTGAGCCGGCGAACCCTGCTCGGCCAGCTCGAGCTCGGCCCGCTCGGCGGCGATCTCGTTCAGCCTGGCGGTGAGGCGCTCGGCCAGGCGGCGCGAGTTCGCGAAGACGATCGTGGAGTTGTGTTGGCCGATCAGGTCGAAGACCTGCTCCTCGACGTGCGGCCAGATGGACGCGTGCTGAGGTGGTCCGGCGGCGGAACCGGAGGTCTCCAGCTCCGTGCTCGCCAGCTCGGCCATGTCCTCGACCGGCACGACGACGCTCAGATCCCACTGCTTGGTGAACTTCGGCTGCACGACGGTCACGGGCCGCTCGCCGCCGAGGAAGCGCGCGACCTCCTCGACCGGCCGCACCGTGGCCGACAGGCCGATCCGCTGCGCCGGCTTCGGCAGCAACCCGTCGAGGCGCTCGAGCGTGAGCGCCAGATGTGCACCGCGCTTGGTCCCCGCGACCGCGTGCACCTCGTCGACGATCACGGTCTCCACGCCACGCAGCGATTCGCGCCCCTGCGATGTCAGCAAGAGGAACAGTGATTCAGGGGTGGTGATGAGTACGTCGGAAGGCCGCGAGGCGAACCGTCGTCGCTCGCCGGCCGGCGTATCGCCGGAACGGACCGCCACCTCGATGTCGAGCGGCGCCTCGCCCAGCCGTCGCGCGGTCTCCCGGATCCCGATCAGCGGCGCACGGAGGTTGCGCTCGACATCGACCGCGAGCGCCTTCAGCGGCGACACGTACAACACCCGGCAGCGCAGCTTCGGGTCGTCCGGCGGAGGTGTCGTGGCCAGCCGGTCGAGCGCCCAGAGGAAGGCAGCCAGCGTCTTGCCTGAACCCGTCGGTGCGACCACCAGCGCATCCCGGCCCGCGGTGATGGCGTCCCAAGCCTCGAGCTGGGCCGGGGTGGCCGCCTCGAAGACGTCGCCGAACCACGCCCGGGTCGCGGGCGAGAACCGGCTCAACGCGCTGGTCTTCTTCACGCCGACCATCTTGCCGGGTCCCTCCGACAGTTTTCATCCTCGGCTCATCGCCCGCTGTGAGCAGGCGCTTTCGGTCCGGTGCGAATCTTGTCCCTGTGGTCTGGAATGATCGGCGACATGATCAACCGCGTACGTGCAGCGCTCGTCGTCGTGGCGTGCCTGGTCGCCCTGACCGGGTGCGTGAAGGTCGACGCAGATCTCAAGGTCGGGTCGAACGAGACCGTCTCGGGGAACATGCAGATCGGGGTCGACAAGCAGTTGCTGCAGTCCAGCGGCCAGTCGCTCGACACGATCCGGCAGCGCATCGACGACGCGATCAAGGAGACCACGACCGAGGGCGTCACGTGCAAGCCGTTCGACGACGACAAGTACGTCGGTTCGGCCTGTGACTTCGAGAGCGTGCCGTTCGACAAGATGGGCAGCTCGAGCGGCGACGGGGTCAGCTTCCGCAAGGACGGCGACAAGATCACCGTCTCGGTGAACTCGAGCCTCGGGCAGGTCCCGTCCGGCAGCCAGCCGGAGGTGAACTTCAAGATCACCATGCCGGGCAAGATCCTGGAGCACGACGACGGTGCGAAGATCGACGGCCGCACGGCGACGTACGACAGTCTGGACAAACTCGGCAAGGTCTCACTGACGTCCGAGGCCGGCAGCAGCTTCCCGAACTGGTTGCTCATCCTCATCGTCGTTCTGGTGCTGCTGGTCGTCGCCGCGGTCGTGTTCTTCGTGCTGCGCAGTCGCAAGGCCAAGGCCCAGCAGGGGTACGGGCAGTACGGTCCGTATCCGGGGCAGGCTGGTCAGTACCCGGGCTACGGTCAGCAGCCTGGCTACGGTCCGCCGGGTCAGTACCCAGGGCAGCCTGGTCAGTACGGCGGACAGCCCGGTCCGTACGGCGGTCAGCCGGGGCAGTACCCAGGCCAGCCTGGTCAGTACCCGGGTCAGCCGGGACAGGCGCCGTACCCGGGACCCTCTGGGCAGCCGCAGTACCCTGGACAGCCTCAGCCGCAGCAGGGCCAGCCAGGGCAGGGGCAGTGGGGTCCGCAAGGACCGCAGCAGGGGCAGCCGCCGCAGCAAGGGCAGGGAGGCTGGGGACCGCAGCCGGGTCAGCCGCAGCAGGGCGCGCCGTATGGTCCGCCGCCGCAGCAGGGTGGCCAACCGCCTCAACAGGGCGGTTGGGGTCCGCCGCAGCAAGGTGGGCCGTCGGCGCCTCAGCAGGGCCGGCCGGAAGGACAGGACGGGTGGGGACCGCCACCGAAGGACGACAACGGTAGGCATGAGACTGACGGAGTTCTGGGCACGGATGGATCAGCATCTCGGTCCGGCCTACGCACGGACCTGGGCGGAGACCCAGGTCGTCCAAGGGCTCGGCGGCCGCACGGTCGTCGAGGCTTTGGCCGACGGCGAGCACGCCAAGACCGTCTGGCGCGCCGTCTGGGCGCACCTCCAACTACCACCCAGCGAGCGCTGATCAGGTCTTGGTGAGCGTCGCCTCGGCCTCAGGAAGGTTGTCAGCCGGCTCGGGGTCACGCTTCTTGGCCAGTTGACTCGGCCACCACAGGTGCCGCCCGATGTCGAGGTTCAGCGCTGTGACCAGCACGGACCGGACCACGATGGTGTCGAGCAGTACGCCGAGCGCGACCGCGATCCCGATCTCCGCGAACGCCACCACCGGCAGCGTCGCCAGGACCGCGAACGTGCCGGCCAGCACCAGACCGGCCGAGGTGATCACGCCACCGGTCGCGGCCACGCCGATCAGCGCACCGCGCCGAGTGCCGTGCACCTTCGACTCCTCATGCACACGGGTCATCAGGAAGATGTTGTAGTCGATGCCCAAGGCCACTAAGAAGACGAAGACGAACAGCGGCAGCGAGGTGTCCGCGCCCTCGAACCCGAGCGCGTTGAACACCAGCGAGCTGATCCCGAGCGCCGCACCGAACGACAGCACGACGGTTGCCACCAACAGCACCGGCGCGACCAGTGCGCGCAGCAGCAGCGCGAGGATGGCGAGCACGACCGCAAGCACCACCGGGATGATCACCTTGTTGTCGTGATCGGCCGCCCGCTGGGTGTCCAGCAGGATCGCGGCACCCCCACCGGCCAGCGCGTTGGCATCCGGTACGGCGTGCACCGAGGCCCGCACGCGGTCGACCGTGTCCTTCGCGGCTTGCGTGTCCACTGCGTCGGTCATGGTCGCCTCGAGATACGCCAACCCACCGGCGACCCGTGGCTCGGCCACTTCGGCGATGCCCTGCGTCGAGGACATCGCCGTACGGACCTCGGTGGCCTTGTCGGCGTTGCTGATCACGACCAGTGGGTTGCCTGCGCCGGCCGGGAAGTGGGCCGCGACGACCTTCTCGCCGACCACGGAGTCCGGCGTACCGACGAAGGACTCCTCGTTGGTCAGTCCGCCGGCGTTCAGGGTCAGGATGCCGAGTGACGCGATGCCCAAGATGACCGAGGTGACGATCCATGTCAGCCGCGGCCGTACGGCGATCCGTCGGCCGATGCGGCCCCACACGCTCGTCTCGGTGTGGTCATCGGATCCGTACGTCGGACGCAGAGGCCAGAACACCCAACGCCCACAGATGACGAGCAGTGCGGGCAGCAGGGTCAGCATGGCGAGCAATGCGACCACGATGCCGACCGCAGCGACCGGACCGAGGCCGCGAGTGGAGTTCATCGACGCGAACAGCAGACAGAGCATGCCCGCCACCACTGTGGACCCGGAGGCGATGATGGCCGGACCGGACCGGTGCAGGGCGAACGCCATCGCCTCATGCCGGTCCTCATGTCTCCTGAGTTCCTCGCGATAGCGAGCCACCAGCAGCAGGGCATAGTCCGTCCCAGCGCCGAACACCAGCACTGTGAGGATGCCTGCGCTCTGGGCGTTGACAGTCAGGTCTGCTTCGGTCGCCAAGAAGTAGACGACGGCCTGTGCGGCAAAGAGTGCGACACCTGCGGAGATCAGTGGCAGCAGCCAGAGCACAGGGCTGCGGTAGGTCAGTAGCAGGATCACGATCACTACAGCGGCAGCGGAGTAGAGGAGCTTGCCGTCGATCCCTGCGAAGGCCTCCTGCGAGTCGGCCGCGAAGCCGCCCGGACCGGTCACGTGGAACGACAGTCCGTCCGGACGGTCCGCCGCGACGTGCCTGATGTCTTCGGCGCGCGCACCGATCGTCTCCCAGCCTCCGGTGCCGGCGTTGATCGGCACGAGGACCTGGAGTGCCTTGCGGTCCTCGGAGGGGATCGGCCCGATGACGTCGCGGTCGACGTCCTGCAGATCGGCGTACTGCTTCACGTGGTCCGCGACCGCTTGCATGTCGGCCGGGGTGATTCCGGACGTGCGCTCGTACACCAGCACTGCCGGGATCTCGTCGGGGGACGAGAACTGCTCGGATGCCTTCAAGACCTCGGTGGACTCGGCCTTACCGGGTAGCCAGGAGACGGCGTCGTTCTCCTGCGCACCGGTCAGTTTGCCCGCTGGACTGAAGCATGCCGCCATCGCGACGATCCACAGCGCCAGCACGATCCACTTGGACACCTTGCCGCACGGCAACGCCGCCAGCCGTCCCGCTCCCGCCACCCGAACCACGCCCCCTGGAGGGACATCCGCCCGCACGTCGGGCCGATCACGACGCCCCTCGGTCAAGCCTGCGGGCTGGACCAAACCGGGTCAACGACCGCGCAGTAGTACTGCGCTCACCCTGAGTCCCCTCGCCCGAACGGGCAGTCAGACAGTCCATCCTGTGCGGGCGGCCCACTCCTCGGCCGGCAGATAGATCAAATCGCAGACCGGATCCTTCAGATCGGTGTAGTCCGCTTCGCTGACCTGGAGTGCGGCGGCGTGGCGTTTGAAGGCGCCGTACGCCGCTGCTGTCTCCGGATGACTGCGCAGATAGTCGCGGAAGAGTAGTGCGTACCGCTGGTTCGCCCGACCGGCCACTCGGACGTGCAGGTTCACCCGCCGGCGGTACATCGGCTCCCGCACGATGCGCTTCACCCACTGCAGGTCGTCGGCGGGCAGACCGGGCACCGGATGATCCCGTCGGGGCGGGCGGACCTCCCAGTCCGCTGCCACCATCCGCTCGACCACATCATCGAGCTCGGGCTCGGTCCCGACCGTCACCTGCATGTCGAGGATGTCCTTGGCCGGCAGGCCCGGTACCGAGGTCGATCCGATGTGATCGATCCGCAGTGCGAGTTCTCCGAGCAGTCCGCCGACCGCGTGCGCGGTCTTCTCGTACTGCGCCGGCCAACTGTCGTCCGGTCGCGCGATGACGATCCCAGTCATGCCGAGATCATCCCAGGAGTGCGCCTGCGGACCCAGTGCTTTCGTCAGACCGGCTTGACCCGGAAGGCGCTGCTGTTCAGGAGCGCACCGGCTTCGTACGCCGCCTTGCGGATGCCCTTGCGTTCGTCGAAGAACCCGCCGACCACTCCGACTGCGGGAAGCTTGCCGATGAACCGGGCGCCGATACTGCCCCGCGGGCGCTCCTGGAAGACTTCACCGAGTCCACCGAAGAGCTTGCTGATCCGCCACACCAGCCGTACCCCCTTGCGCAGACCGGCCTCCTCGGACTCATCACCTAGACCCAGTTGCTTCGCTACGTCCTGGCCCGCCGCGACCGGGTCGTCGTACTTGAGTACGTCGTCCGGAGTGATCGGGCGGTCCGTGAGTACGCGTGCGATGACCGCCGTACGGTCGGCATGCGCCTCGACGCCGTACTCGCGGCAGACCGCGCCGATCACCATCGCCTGGACGGCCGCGCCGAGGGTGTCCTTGACCGGCAGCCGGTCGGCGGCCGCACCGCTGATCCGGGGGAGACCCGCGACCACGGCGGCGAATCCACCGAGGCGCTCGACCCACCAGTCGCAGCGCTCGGCCAGCGGCAGCGTCGGCCACTCGATATGTCCGGGCACCCGCATCTTCAGGAGCCGGTCGATCGCCAGGATCAGGCCCTTCTCGGCCAGGTTGGGTCGGTCCTGGGCGGAGTACTCGGTCAGGATGCTGCGGATGCCGAAGGGGTCCTGGGTGCGCAGCGAGTCGAGGACGGCGTCGACGCCGAACTCGACCCGGCTGAGCGCGAGGACGACAGCGGCGTCGGGCACGTCGGGGCGGTCTGTCACGACGGTCAGGGTAGGGAGTCGGAGGTCCAGGATGGTTGCCCGACAGACTTCGGCGTGTCAGTTGCGATTCGAACAGGTGTTCGGGATAGTTTGGTGTCCTGAAGGTGTGTCGGGCGGCCGATGTTGTCCACAGATTCGAAGTGGCGACGAAAACTGTCCGACGTGATGGATACCTTCTCTGGCGACACGAGAAGTCCTCCGGGCCGCTGAGACAGCGGCCCCGATAATCAGATGGGTCAGGTGGCAATCACATGGCGGGTGCAGCGAGTGCGGAGCGCGCGGTGGCCGATCGCGAGAAGGCGCTCGCGACCGCGCTGACGCAGATCGAGCGACAGTGCGGCAAGGGTTCGGTGATGCGCCTGGGGGAGCAGAACAGGCCGCCGATCGAGGTCATCCCGACCGGGTCGATCGCGCTCGACATCGCCCTCGGGATCGGCGGTCTGCCGCGCGGTCGCGTGGTGGAGATCTACGGTCCGGAATCCTCCGGTAAGACGACGGTCGCCCTGCACGCGGTCGCGAACGCTCAGCGGGCCGGCGGGATCGCGGCGTTCATCGACGCCGAGCACGCCCTCGACCCGGAGTACGCGCGGAAGCTGGGCGTCGACACCGACGCGCTGCTGGTCTCGCAGCCCGACTCCGGTGAGCAGGCGCTGGAGATCGCCGACATGCTGGTTCGCTCCGGCGCGATCGACATCGTTGTGATCGACTCGGTGGCCGCGCTGGTGCCGCGCGCCGAGATCGAGGGCGAGATGGGTGACAGCCACGTCGGTCTGCAGGCCCGGCTGATGAGCCAGGCGCTGCGGAAGATGACCGGTGCGGTCAGCGGGACGAACACCACCGCGATCTTCATCAACCAGCTGCGCGAGAAGATCGGCGTCATGTTCGGCTCCCCGGAGACGACGACCGGTGGTAAGGCGCTGAAGTTCTACGCCTCGGTGCGGTTGGACGTGCGCCGGATCGAGTCGCTGAAGGACGGCACCGACGTCGTCGGTAACCGGACCCGCGTCAAGGTCGTGAAGAACAAGGTGGCCCCGCCGTTCAAGCAGGCCGAGTTCGACATCATCTACGGCCAGGGCATCAGCCGCGAGGGCAGCCTGCTCGACCTCGGCGTGGAGCAAGGCTTCGTCCGCAAGGCCGGCGCCTGGTTCACCTACGAGAGCGACCAGCTCGGCCAGGGCCGGGAGAACGCGCGGAACTTCCTGCGCGACAACCCCGATCTGGCCAACGAGCTGGAGAAGAAGATCAAGGAGAAGATGGGCATCGGCCCGACCCTGGACGCACCGGCCGACAAGGCCGCCACGGCCGAGGTCGATGTCGACTTCTGATCGACCCCCCGCGGGCGGCAGCGTCCCTCGGCCCCCAGCCGACGACGCTGCCCCCGCGGCTCTGTCCCTACCCCACGCCGAACGCCTGGCCCTGGCCCGAGAACTCCTGGCCCGCGGCGAGGCCGGCGCCGGCGCACCCTCTCGCGGCCCTGCGAGCGCACCCTCCAGCGGCGCAGCGAGCGCATCACCCCGCGGTCCAGCGACGCCTGTCTCAAGCGCGCCGCCAGCCGAAGACGCACCTGCTGCGGACGCGACACTCAGCCGAGGCGCGGTGCCATCCGCTTCCGGCGTACCCGGGGACGGCTCGGCAAGCGCCCGCCGATCCGCGTCCGCATCCGGCCGAGCAACAACACCCGGCTCTGCCCCCGAGTCCCGTCCAAGGACCACCGGCCGCACCTCGGCCCGACGTACCCCCAGCCGCCCCGCATCACCCGGCGACCGCGAGCCCACCAGCCGCGTCGCGGCCGCATGGCCGGACGCCGCAACCGATGACGGCTCGTTGGACGCGAAGCCGTCCCACCCCCGCGCCGGGAGACTCGGGCGAGCCGCCGGGACCGAGGACCCGTGGGCAGAGGATGACACGTCGGAGGCGACGTCGTCCCGCCCGCGCGCGGGCAGGATCAGGCGAATCCCCGGAGCCGAGGACCCGTGGGCCGACCACTCGGCAGACGATGGTTCATCGGACCGTTCGCGATCCCAGTCCCGCGGACGTGGAACCAAGCGGACACGTGCGACCGAGGATCCGTGGGCGGAGGATTCCGCGAACGACGGCTTGGCGGACGTGACGCCGTCCCGGCCGCGGGCGGGCAGGATCGTGCCGACTGCCGGGACCGAAGACCCCTGGGCTGATCACGCGGCTGACGACGGCTCGTCGGGCGGGTCGCAGTCGGACGCCCGCGCCCGCGGACGTGGAAGCAAGCGCACAGGTGCGACCGAGGATCCGTGGGCGGAGGATTCCACGGACGACGGCTTGGCAGACGTGGCGTCGTCCCGGCCGCGGGCGGGCAGGATCGTGCGGACCGCTGGGGCAGATGATCCCTGGGGTGAGCAGGATGACGCGTCCGCGCGAGCCTTTGAGGAGAAGGCCGCTGAGCGGTTGGCGGCGGCGCGGGCGTTTGCGTCTGACATGCCGGAGACGAGCCCGGGGCGAGGTGGTCGCGAACGGATTGCCGGACCTAAGAAGTCGGAGGACGCGGGCGGAACGCCGGACGAGCTAGCACCGGACGAGCTAGCGCCGGACAAGCAAGCGCCGGACAAGCAGCAGGTCGACAGCACTCCAGGGATGGGGCGGGGCTCGGGTGCGGCCGATCCGTGGTCTGGTGGTGCGTCTGGGCGGGGGCCGAGTTCGGCTCCGGCTGCGGCCGCGGGTGACTTGAGTGAGGCGGAGCATGCCGTCGCCGGCTCGGTGGAGCCGGGCGGAGTTCGCGTGGGTGGCACGGACGGCGATCGCGAGGCGAGTGGCGGTCGTCGTACGAACGATGGTCGGGGTGTGAACGACGCGGGTGGGAGCGACGGTCGTCGTACGAACGATGGTCGGGGTGCGAACGACCGGGGTGGGAGTGGCAGCCGTCGTACGAACGACGGTTGGGGTACGAGCGATGACTGGCGCGGAAACGACAGTCGGGGAATGGGCGTCGGCCGGGATGCCGGTGACGGGGCGGGTGTTGACGACGGGCGTGTTGCGAGCGCAGGTCTCGGCTCGGATGCCGGTGACGGTGCGGGTGTTGACGACCGGCGTGCTGTGGGCGAGGGGCGTGTTGCGGGCGACGGGCGGGGTGGGGATGGAGGGTGGCGTTCGGACGCCGGCGGGGGGTCGGGTTCGGGTGGGCGCGGTGTTGTGGCTGGTGGGGTTGAGGGTGGGAGGCGGCGGAAGACTGTTCGGCGGGGGTTTGGGGGTGGGCGTCGGAGTACGGGGGAGGCGCCTGAGGTGGTTGATGGTGGGGTGGATCCGGAGGCAGATCCGTACGGGGTGGCTCGGACGATCTTGCTGGACAAGTTGACGGGGCAGCCTCGGACTCGGGCTGAGTTGGCGGATTTGCTGGCTGAGCGGGAGATTCCGGATGAGGTGGCTGAGGAAGTACTGGACCGGTTTACCGAGGTCGGGCTGATTGATGATGCGGCCTTCGCGAACGCGTGGGTCGAGTCTCGGCATCGGGGGCGTGGGCTGGGGAAGCGGGCGCTGGCGCAGGAGTTGCGGCGGCGTGGGGTGGATGACGAGCTCGCGCGGGATGCGTTGGAGGAGCTGGATCCTGAGCAGGA
This sequence comes from Kribbella sp. NPDC048837, assembly GCF_055586945.1. NCBI lineage: Bacteria > Bacillati > Actinomycetota > Actinomycetes > Propionibacteriales > Kribbellaceae > Kribbella > Kribbella sp. NPDC048837. Next base: position 690,014 of record NZ_JBVJHF010000003.1, on the reverse strand, counting down.
GGAGGAGACTGCTCGGACGCTCGTACGGCGGAAGCTTCGGTCGATGCGGTCGCTCGAGCGTGAGGTGGCGATGCGGCGGCTGCTCGGGATGCTTGCTCGGAAGGGGTATCCGGGTGGGCTGGCGATGACGGTCGTGAAGCAGGAGCTTGATGCGAGTCATGAAGAGCTTCCGTTGTTGGATTCCTCCGGCCTGGAAGCAGACTGACCTACACGCAGGTCTGTGGCGAGGCGCGGCGAGTGGGCTCCGGATGTGCTGAGACAGGTCCAGTCGGCCGACGAAGGGGATGGGTGCTCGAGGCCGTCTGCCGGTGACCGGACCGGGGCGGTGGGTTGGGTGGGGATCGCCGTGGGCTGGGCGGGCTTGCCCGGGTGCGGCGCAGGTCGTTCCGCACCAGGAGCGTGGCACCCGTCATCGACTCTGACGACGAAGTGACCAGGCGAGCGCCCCATCGCCTGGTCACACCGGCACGAACATCCCGTCCTTTTGTTCAAGTCGAGTGGGAGACCCGCGGAGTAGCGTGACCGCCATGGCGACCCTGGACGACGTGGAGCGGCTGATCGCGGCGCTGCCGGAGACCGTGGAGACGACGCGGCACGGGACCCGCACCTGGGCGGTCGGCGGGAAGGCGTACGCGTGGGAACGCCCGTTCAGCAAGGCGGATCTGAAGCGTTTCGGCGACGAGACGCCGCCGGCTGATCCGATTCTCGCGATCCGGGTGGAGGATCTCGCGGAGAAGGAAGCGGTGCTCGCCGCGCGGGTGAACGACGGATTCTTCACGATCCCGCATTTCGACAACTATGCCGCCGTTCTCGTCGAGCTGGACAAGGTGCCGGAGTCCGCGTTGCGCGAAGCGCTGCTCGACGCATGGCTGGTGTTCGCGCCCGCGGACGTGGCGAAAGCGCACCTGGAGTCCGGTGTATGACGGAGAGTGAGCGGAATCGGGAGGCGGCTCGCGGCGAGGGGCGTTGACGGGTGGGGGATGACGGTGTGTTATCCGAAGTAGGACCGGTGTTTGGTCCGGTCCGTAGGCTGGGATTTTCCGTCGATCCGCCCCTGACACCGCGGAGGGTGCAATGAACGATTTCCAGGAACAGGCGAAGAACTGGCTCCGGAATGTCGTCAAGCAGAACCCGGACAAGATCAAGGCCGGTGTGGAGAAGGCCGGCGATCTGATCGACAAGCAGACCGGGGGGAAGTACGCGGAGAAGGTCGACACGGTCCAGCAGAAGGTCGGCGGGTACGTCGATTCCCACGCGACCGAGGACGAACAGGCGGCGAGCGACGGGACTGCCGAAGCCGCCAACTCGGGCGGTCCAGAGGTAGTCGGTGGCGAGACGCCGGACGCCGGCCCGGCAAGTTCGGCAGGGTCCAGCCCCGAGGGCGCGGTCACCGGCGGGACTGCCACTGGTGCCACCGAGCCGCCAGTCGAGTCCGAGGGCGGACTCCCGGGCCCCCGTCAGTAAAGCGAAAGCAAACGACCGAGTCGCCCCGGGTCGAGTCATGCCCGGGGTGACTTGTTGTGGAGTAGACCAGCGCGGAGGGTGGTCTAAAGCCTGAGGCTCGTGCTGATCGGCCGGGCGGCCAGTGAGTGTCCGTCTTGACCGGCCGGTAGGGCACGCCTAGCCTCGGAATCAGGAAGGGATCACCACTCCACCTGACGGTGGCGGACATAGCACCGGCGGGCCGGTTGATCCGGCCACACCGGCCGGAACGAAGACACGAAACCACGCTCGACCGAGCTGAAGGAAGGACGACGGCGGCTCGCAGCGCCGTCGGATAGACGGCACCGCGACGGACGGATCCGGCGGTGGCAGCGGCCAGAAGAACCGAACCTGGGTGACGCACACCCAAGCGAGGGCCCCGGCAGCGGCCACGATCGGCACCGGACGGCGTGTGCACCGCCCGTGCAGCGGTAGCAGCGAGCGGTACTGCTCTAGCGGAGGGACGACGGCACCGCCGTACGACGGTGGTGCGTTCGGCCGTACCGTTTTCCTCGACCGTTGACAGTGGCGAACTCCCTTCGACCGACGCCAAAGTCCCACCCAGGACTCGAAGAAGAGGGGAGAAGCCGATGTCACTAGCGGCCATGCCAGCTGCGACGTCCCTCGGGCTGACCCTGATCGGACTGCTGATCGCCGGATTGCTGGCCTGGATCGGCTTGACCCTCTCCCGCCGCAAAGCCGCCGACAGTTCCGCGGCGGCCGCGAGCGCACAGCTCGAGGCCGCTCACATCGCCGCCGGCGCGAAGTCCGCGGCCGAGCTGGTCCGCCGGCAGGCCGAGGAGGAGGCGGCCGTCCTCCGGGTCCGCGCGGAGACGGCCGAGCAGCGGGCCGAGGAGATCCGCCGCGCCGCGGAGGACCGGGCCTCGGAGGTACGGCGGGAGGCCGAGCAGCGGGCGTCCGACGTACGTCGGGAAGCCGAGGCCGAGGCGCAGTCGATCCGCGACGACCTCCGCGAGCAGCGCCTGGAGATGGAGCGCCGGGACCACCGGCTGACCGAGCGTGAGGAGCGGCTCGACGAGCAGCACCGCGCGAACGAGGAACGCCAGACCGAGCTGACCGCGCAGCTCGCGGAGCTCGATCGCCGCAAGGCCGAGATCAAGGACCTCGAGACCGAGCGCCGCCGGATCCTCGAAGGCGTCGCGAACCTGACCAGCGAGCAGGCCAAGGCCGAGCTGGTCGCGGCGATCGAGGCGGAGGCGAAGCGGCACGCGCACACGATCGTCCGCGACATCGAGCGGCAGGCGCTCGACGAGGGCGAGACGAAGGCGCGCAAGATCATCACCGGCGCCGTGCAGCGGCTGGCCTCGGAGCAGACCAGCGAGTCGGTCGTGTCCGTCGTCCATCTGCCGAGCGACGACATGAAGGGCCGGATCATCGGCCGCGAGGGCCGCAACATCCGGTCGTTCGAGCAGACCACCGGGGTCAACCTGATCATCGACGACACCCCGGAGGCGGTGCTGCTCTCCTGCTTCGATCCGGTACGGCGGGAGACCGCGCGGCTGACCCTGGACTCGCTCGTGCTCGACGGCCGGATCCACCCGAGCCGGATCGAGGAGATCTACGAACGCAGCAAGACCGAGGTGGCCGAGCTGTGCGAGCGGGCCGCCGAGGACGCGATGGCCGAGGTCGGCATCACCGACCTGCACCCGGAGCTGATGCGGACGATGGGGCTGCTGCGCTACCGGACGTCGTACGGGCAGAACGTGCTCAAGCACCTGGTCGAGTCGGCGCACATCGCCGGGATGATGGCGGCCGAGCTCGGGCTGGATCCGAAGCTCTGCAAGCGCGGCGCGTTCCTGCACGACATCGGCAAGGCGCTCACGCACGAGTCCGAGGGCAGTCACGCGATCGTGGGTGCCGAGCTCGCTCGCAAGTACGGCGAGAACGACGACGTCGTGCACTGCATCGAGGCGCACCACAACGAGGTCGAGGTCCGCACGGTCGAGGCGGTACTGACGCAGGCCGCGGATGCCGTCAGCGGCGGGCGGCCGGGTGCGCGGCGCGAGTCGCTGGAGGCCTATGTGCAGCGGCTCGAACGGCTCGAAGAGATCGCGATGCACCACGACGGTGTGGAGAAGGTGTTCGCGATGCAGGCCGGCCGGGAGATCCGGGTGATGGTGCTGCCGGACGCGGTCGACGACATCGCCGCGCAGGTGATGGCGCGCGACATCGCCAAGCAGGTCGAGGAGGAGCTCACCTACCCCGGCCAGATCCGGGTGACGGTGGTCCGCGAGTCCCGCGCTACCGAGGTGGCTAAGTAGCGTACTTCGCTCTCCAGGCGGGCGCCTCGAACGGGGCGCCGTAGATCCGGGTCTCGCGCGCGATCCGGCCGTTCTCGAACTCGACGACGTTCGCGACGTAGTAGATGTCGCCGCCGTAGTCCGACCGGCCGAGGACGACGAAGTGGTCGCCGGCGCCGGTGATGCGCAGGATCTGGATCGACGGCGGCGCCGGGTACTCCTGTTGCATCGCGCGCATCTTGTCCCGTCCGACGATGCGTTCGCCGGACTGGGGCATCTCCAGCACGTAGTCGTCGGCACGCAGTTCGTGCTCGGCCTCGGCCGACAGCGCCAGCTGATCGTCGGTCGGCCACAGCCGCTCCAGCAACTCCCGATTCCGGTCCATAGCTCACCGTCCCATGCGACCTTCAGCCAGGCCTAAGGACTATGTGTCTTTGTCGCGCAGATGCGTCGGCGTGACGTCGATCGGGTCGTCGGCCACCTGCTCCGGCGGTGCGGTGCGGTACTGCTTCTCGACCTCCGGGTCGATGACGCTGACATCCCCGCGCCGGCGCGGGTTGGCGAGCCGGTAGGAGACCCAGATCCCGGCGGCTCCACCCAGCATGATGATGATCCCGAGGGCGGTCAGGTTCAGCGTGTCGGACGTGTCCCGTACGGCGAAGGCGATGATGGCGCCGACGACGATGAGGGCGATTCCGGCCCCGATCCGCATACCTGCTCCTTCCGGACACTCGGAGTAACGGTCTTCACCTCCTGTGCCCAGAGTGCGCCGGCAGCATGCGCCGCCGGTCAGCGGAACGCGGCGTGGCCGGTCAGCGCCTGTCCGATCACGAGCTGGTGCACCTCCGAGGTGCCCTCGTAGGTGAGGACCGACTCGAGGTTGTTCGCGTGCCGCATGATCGGGTACTCGCCGCTGATCCCGTTCGCGGCCAGGATCGTCCGGCACTCCCGCGCGATCGCGATCGCCTCGCGGACGTTGTTGAGCTTGCCGACCGAGACCTGCTCCGGCCGGAGGGTGCCCTTCTCCTTCAATCGGCCGAGGTGCACGGCGAGCAGGATGCCCTTGTTCAGCTCGACCGCCATGTCGGCGATCTTCGCCTGGGTCAGCTGGTAGCCGGACAACGGCTTGTCGAACACGATCCGCTCACCGGCGTACCCGATCGCCGTCTCCAGGCAGTCGCGCGCCGCGCCCATCGCGCCGAAGATGATCCCGAACCGGGCCTCGTTCAGGCAGCCGAGCGGCCCGGACAGCCCCTGCGCTTCGGGGAGCTGGGCCGACGCCGGCAGCCGGACGTCCTCGAGCACCAACTCGGACGTGACCGAGGCCCGCAGCGACATCTTCCGCGTGATCTCCGGCGCCGAGAACCCAGGAGTGGAGGTCGGTACGACGAAGCCGCGCACGCCCTCGTCCGTCCGGGCCCAGACCACGGCGACGTCGGCGACCGAGCCGTTGGTGATCCACATCTTCGAGCCGTTCAGCACCCAGTCGTCCCCGTCGCGGCGGGCGTTCGTCCGCATGCCGGCCGGGTTCGACCCGAAGTCGGGCTCGGTCAGGCCGAAGCAGCCGATCGCCTCGCCCGCGGACATCCGCGGCAGCCACTCGTTCTTCTGGTCCTCGCTGCCGTACTTCCAGATCGCGTACATCGCGAGCGACCCCTGCACGGAGACCAGCGAGCGCATCCCGGAGTCTGCCGCCTCAATCTCCAGGCACGCCAGCCCGTAGGCGACCGGTCCGAGCCCGGCGCAGCCGTACCCGGTCAGGTGCATCCCGAGGAACCCGAGCGAGCCGAGCTCCTTCGCCAGCTCCCGGGCCGGAATGGACGCGGACTCGAACCACTCCGGCAACGACGGCCGCAACCGCTCGTCGGCGAACCGCCGCGCGGTCGCACGGACGTCGACCTCTTCCTCGGTGAGCAGCGAGTCGACATCGACGAGATCCAGCGAAACGGTCATGCCCAAACGCTAACCGCAATCAGGCCTGTGCATCACTTCCGGTACCAAGGCCACCACCAGTGGCGCTTGCGCGGATGGCGTACGACGAACGAGCTGTGCTTCGCGCGACCGGTCACCCGCAGGTGGACGCCGTTCGGAGTGGCGGCGGTCGTCTTGTTCTTGGACGAGCCGTGCGACAGCTCCACGTCGTCGATGGAGACCAGCCAGCCCTCCGGCACGATCATCACCATCGAGCTGTGCTGGATGTCGGCGCGCACCTCGACCTCGGGCCACCGGATCACCGCGTCGGTGAAGTCGAGCCGGAGCGACGAGTGCTCCGCCGCCGCGACCACGCGTTCCGGCACCTGCCACGCGCCCTCACGCTTCTGGGCACTGTGGGACGCGCGAATGGTGACCTCGACCGCGTTGCTGCCGGAGCGGACCGGGACCAGGTCGGCGGTCACGTCGCGCAGCTCGAGCTGGGTCTTCGCGGAGTAGATCTGGGTCAGCCGTTCGTCCAGCTCCTCGAAGTCCAACCGTCCGTCGCCATGTGCTTCCTGGACCACGGCGGCGGCACGTTCGCGGTCGTTGTCGGACGCCCGATGCCCAGGCGGCGGCTGCTCCAGACTCATGCCCCCAAAGGTAGCGCCGACTCAGCTCGCGCCGTCCAAGAACCGGCCGAACATCGCCGACCAGGTCTGCTCGAGTTCCGCGTCGTACTTCTCGGCCTCGGCGAACACGGTCTCGGGATCGAACCCGAGGAACCGCAGCCGCTCGGGGTCCCAGCGTCGTACGCGGTCGGCGCCGACCTCCGGATGGAACTGGACACCCCAGCTGCGTCCGATCCGCAGCATCTGATGCGGACAGCGCTCGCTGGACATCAGCCGGACCGCATCGGCCGGCAGCCGGGTGATCTGGTCCTGATGGCTCTCGATCGCGCGCACGGTCGGCGGCAGACCGGCCAGCAGCGGGTCATCGACAGCACCGGGCAGCAGGGTCAGCTCGGTCACGCCCTTCTCCGGCAGGCCGTACTGCCCGCGGACCTCACCGCCGAACGTGTGCGCCAGCAACTGTCCGCCCAGACAGATCCCCAGAGCCGGCACGCGCTCCTGCTCGGTCGTGATCCGCAAGAGTTCGCGCTCGGCCTTCAGCCACGCGGAGGTGTCGTCGGCGTCGGGCAGCAGCCCGCCGCCGAGCAGGATGAGGGCCGCGTGGTCGTCGGCGCGGTTCGGGATCGGCTCGTCGGCCCAGGCGCGCACGATGACGGGCGAGAACCCCCGCGCGTCGAGCCAGTCGAGCAACCGGCCCGGGCCGCTGCCGGGATCGTTCTCGATGATCAGGACGGTTGTCATGGGCGCCAAGGTAGCGGCAGCGCGGCACACCGTGTTCCGCCGTACCGGAGTGGCGGTTCCGCGATACTGAATCCCTGGGGGTGCCTATGGAGCCGACCAGCGGATTCGTGCGGGCTGTGGTGGGGGATGTCGCGTTCGTCTTCGGCAAAGGCATGGTGAGTGCCTACTTGCTGGCGCGCCGCAAGGACCGCTCCCGGCCGCCGCGGCTGGACGTCCTGGTGCGGTCGCACGGCCAGTACGTGCCGCTGTCGATCCCCGCTGGGACCATGGCGGCCGTCGACCGGCTGGTCGGGCTCGAAGAGGTCCGTCCGGCCCCATTGCTGACAGTGGAGTTCACTCCCGGCGACACCGGGGCCGAGGCGCACCTCACCGCCCACAACCCGGTCCTGATCACGATCACCGATGTCAGTCACCGCGAGTACGACGCTCTGGTGCTGACCACGTCGCTCGGCGGGGCGGCGTACGTGCAACTGCCCCCTGGCTACTACCACGTGTCCGCGGTGGTCATCGACGAGCACGACGACGTCCTGCAGGGATACGGCGCTCAGCACAACCTGCACGTGGACAAGGGCGACGACCTGATCGTCTCGCTGCCGATCCACACCGCTGGGGTCGCGGAGATCGCGTCGGCACTGGAGGCCGGGCCGCAGCCGGTGCTGGTCGGGCCGGAGGGCGACGTAGTACCGCTCCTGGACCTGGCGCGGATCGGGCGGGCGCCGGACTGCGATCTGATCCTGGACCGTCCGGAGGTGAGCCGGCACCACGCGGAGCTGCTCCGGATCGACCCGGCCACCTACGAGGTGCGCGATCTCGGCTCGACCAACGGGACCCGGGTGAACGGCGTACCGGTCCGGACGGCCATGGTCGGTGACGGTGACGAGATCCGGCTCGGGAGCCTGCCGCTGCGCCTGTACCTGTCGTGATCGCACCGGATCGTCACCATGGGTGCACACCTGGAACAATGGCGCCGTGAACCCGCGTACCGTCGTCATCCTCGGCTCGACCGGCTCGGTCGGTACCCAGGCGCTCGAGCTGATCGGGCGTAACCGGGACCGGTTCCACGTGCTCGCGCTCTCGGCCGGCGGCGACAACGTCGCACTGCTGGCGGAGCAGGCGCTGGAGTTCGGTGTCGAGGTGGTCGCGGTGGCGAAGGCCACCGTGGCCCAGGACCTGCAGCTCGCGTTCTACGCCGAGGCACAGCGCAAGGGCTACGCGCAGGGCGAGTTCAGGATCCCGAAGATCATCACCGGGCCGGACGCCTCCAGCGAGCTGGCGGCCATGCCGTGTGACGTGGTTCTCAACGGCATCACCGGCTCGGTCGGGCTGCGGCCGACGCTCGCGGCGCTCGACGCGGGAACGACGTTGGCGCTGGCGAACAAGGAGTCGCTGGTGATCGGCGGCCCGATCGTCACCCGCCGGGTGAAGCCGGGCCAGATCGTGCCGGTCGACTCCGAGCACAGCGCGATCGCCCAGTGCCTGCGCAGCGGTACGGCGGACGAGGTCAAGCGGCTCGTGGTCACCGCGAGCGGCGGGCCGTTCCGGGGCCGGTCGCGCGCCGAGATGGCCGACGTCACCCCGGAGCAGGCGATGAACCACCCGACCTGGGACATGGGTCCGGTGATCACGATCAACTCGGCCAACCTGGTGAACAAGGGCCTCGAGGTGATCGAGGCACACCTGCTCTACGGCCTGCCGATGGACCGGATCGAGGTGGTCGTGCACCCGCAGTCGATCGTGCACTCGATGGTGGAGTTCGTGGACGGCTCGACCGTGGCGCAGGCCTCGCCGCCGGACATGCGGCTGCCGATCGCGCTCGCCCTCGGCTGGCCCGACCGGATTCCGGACGCCGCGGCGGCCTGCGACTGGACCACCGCGAGCACCTGGGAGTTCGAGCCGCTCGACGACGAGGCGTTCCCGGCGGTGCAGCTGGCCCGCGAGGTCGGGACCCGCGGCGGGACCGCGCCGGCCGTTTACAACGCCGCCAACGAGGTCTGCGTGCAGGCGTTCCGGGACGGGCGGCTGCCCTTCCTGGCGATCGTCGACACCGTGGCCCGGGTGGTGACCGAACACGACGTACCCTCGTATGAGGAACTGTCCATCGACGACGTACTCGCCGCGGACGGCTGGGCCCGCGCGCGGGCCCGCGAGCTCACCGGCTTACAGGAGACCACGAAGGCATGACCGCGCTTCTCACCATCCTCGGCATCGTGCTGTTCGTCGCCGGGATCCTGATCTCGGTGGCCCTGCACGAGCTGGGTCACATGGTGCCCGCCAAGGCCTTCGGCATGAAGGTGACGCAGTTCTTCGTCGGCTTCGGCCGGACCGTGTGGTCCACCAAGCGCGGCGAGACCGAGTACGGCTTCAAGCTGATCCCGGCCGGTGGCTTCGTCCGGATCATCGGGATGATGCCGCCGTCGAAGGGTGAGGACCCGACGAAGGTGCGCAAGGCGAACACCGGCCCGATCCAGTCGATGGTGGAGAACGCGCGGTCCGCGGAGTACGAGACGATCGCGCCCGAGGACGACGGCCGGCTCTTCTACCAGAAGGTGTGGTGGAAGAAGCTGATCGTGATGGCGTCCGGGCCGATGGTCAACATCGTGATCGCGTTCGTCCTGTTCGGCGGCCTGTTCATGCTGTACGGCGCCAACGTCGCGCAGACGAGTGTGGCCACGGTCACCGACTGCGTGATCCCGGCGTCGCAGGCGACCGCCGACCGCAAGTGCACCGACGCCGACAAGATCTCGCCGGCCAAGCAGGCCGGGTTCCAGGTCGGCGATCGGATCGAGTCCTTCAACGGCACGCAGATCACCAGCTGGGACCAGCTCACCCCGCTGATCCGGGCGAACACCGACAAGGCCGCCACGATCGTTGTCGAGCGCAACGGCCAGCAGGTGACCCTGCAGACCAACACGATCGTCAACCAGGTGCCCGACGAGGCCGGTTCGGACAAGATCGTCTCGGTCGGGTTCCTCGGCGTCTCGCCGGAGATGAAGCTCGAGCGGCAGGACTTCGGGTTCGTCGTCAACAAGATGGGCGAGCTGACCGTCGCCACGGTCAAGGCGATCGGGAACTTCCCGGAGAAGCTGGTCGGCGTGGCCAAGTCGATCGTCGGCGGCAACCGCGACGAGGACAGCCCGATGAGCGTCGTCGGCGCCAGCCGGGTGGCCGGCGAGATCGCCTCGAACCAGTCGCTCACCGGCGGCGAGCGGATCGCCTTCCTGGTCTCGCTGCTCGCCTCGCTGAACCTGTTCCTTGCCCTGTTCAACTTCATCCCGCTGCTGCCGCTGGACGGCGGCCACATGATCGGCGCGATCTGGGAAGGGATCCGGCGTGGTTTCGCGAAGCTGCGCGGCCGGCCCGACCCCGGGTACGTCGACGTCGCCAAGCTGCTGCCGATCGCGTACGTCGCGGCCAGTGTCATCGTGGTGATGGGCGTGCTGCTCGTCATCGCCGACATCGTCAACCCGATCAAGCTCTTCAACGGCTGACCCTCCTCACCAACGGTTAAGGACTCATGAGCATCAACCTGGGCATGCCCGCGCTGCCGCCGCCGACCCTGGCCCCGCGCCGCAAGACCCGCCAGATCAAGGTGGGCAAGGTGCTGGTCGGTGGCGACGCGCCGATCTCGGTGCAGTCGATGACGACGACACTGACCGCGGACGTCAACACCACGCTGCAGCAGATCGCCGAGCTGACCGCGGCCGGCTGCGACATCGTCCGGGTGGCCTGCCCGTCGCAGGACGACGCGGACGCGCTGCCGGAGATCGCGAAGCACTCGCAGATCCCGGTGATCGCGGACATCCACTTCCAGCCCAAGTACGTGTTCGCCGCGATCGAGGCGGGCTGTGCGGCGGTCCGGGTGAACCCGGGCAACATCCGCAAGTTCGACGACCAGGTGAAGGAGATCGCGGCCGCCGCGAAGGACCACGGGACGTCGATCCGGATCGGTGTGAACGCGGGGTCGCTGGATCCGCGGCTGCTGCAGAAGTACGGGAAGGCGACGCCGGAGGCGCTGGTCGAGTCGGCCGTCTGGGAGGCGTCGCTGTTCGAGGAGCACGACTTCCACGACTTCAAGATCTCGGTCAAGCACAACGACCCGGTCGTCATGGTCCGCGCGTACGAACTGCTCTCCGAGCGGGGCGACTGGCCGCTGCACCTCGGCGTGACCGAGGCCGGGCCGGCCTTCCAGGGCACGATCAAGTCGTCGGTCGCGTTCGGCGCGCTGCTGTCGAAGGGCATCGGCGACACCATCCGGGTCTCGCTGTCCGCGCCGCCGGTCGAGGAGGTCAAGGTCGGCCTGCAGATCCTGCAGTCGCTGAACCTGCGCGAGCGCAAGCTCGAGATCGTCTCCTGCCCGTCCTGCGGCCGCGCCCAGGTGGACGTCTACACCCTGGCCGAGCAGGTCACCGCCGGCCTCGAAGGCATGGAGGTCCCGCTCCGCGTCGCCGTCATGGGCTGCGTCGTGAACGGCCCCGGCGAGGCCCGCGAGGCCGACCTCGGTGTCGCCTCCGGCAACGGCAAGGGCCAGATCTTCGTCAAGGGTGAGGTCATCAAGACCGTCCCGGAATCCGCCATCGTCGAAACCCTCATCGAAGAAGCCCTCCGCATCGCCGAACAAATGGGCGAGTTAGCCGGCTCAGGCGACCCCACTGTCACCGTCAGCTGACCTGCACCAAGATCTCACCGATCTTGGTGCACTGATGCGGCTCCAGTTGGTGCCATAGATTGGCATTGGCTGGTGTATTGTCGATGTCATGACGCGCATCTCCGTGGACGTGAACGACGAGTGGCTCGAGGCCGCGCGCGCCGAGCTGGGCACTGACAGCAAGGTCGAGACGATCAACGCCGCCCTCCGCGAGTTCGCCGATCGCAGGCGGGCGAAGGAGCTGATCGAGACGCTCGACGAGGTGGACCTGGACTTCAGCCAGTCCCCGGACGGATGGCGGTACGGCGGTGGGCGTGACCTGAGCCGGCTGGAGAAGGACGCCCGGGAGGCGCGCTCCGCATGATGGCCGGCGCCGCTTACCTGGCGGACACGACGGTCTTCGTCCTCCGTGGCCGTCACGACGACGTGAAGAAGAGGTTCGACAGCCTGCTGATCGAGGGGCGGCTGGCGTTCTGCCAGATGGTGCTCCTCGAGTGCCTGAACAACGCTCCCGACCCCAAGTCGTATGAGCGGCTGTGGGCGACGCTGCACGGACAGCGGTGGGTGGACGTCACGGCCGAGGCGATGGACCGTGCGCTGGACGTCCACCGGTCACTTGCCAAGAAGAGTCACCGTCGGAACTTCAAACTGCCGGACCTGGTCATCGCGGCGACCGCCGAGTTGGCGGGGCTGACGGTGCTGCATTACGACGAGGACTATGACCGGATCGCGAAGATCACGGGGCAGCCGGTCGAGTGGGTCGTGCCGAAGGGATCGCTCTGAGGTGACCGAGTACCTGGTGGTGAGTGCTGTTGCCGGGGAGGCTCGGTATGTGCCGGAGGGGGTGCCGGTGATCGTTACTGGGGTGGGGAAGACTGCGGCGGCGGTGGCGGTTAGTCGGGCGTTGGTGGGGCGGGATACGGCTGACCTGGTGGTGCTGAATGTTGGGACTACCGGCGCGCTCAGGGATGGGTTGGCGGGGTTGTACTTGCCGAGCACTGTCATCAACCACGATGTGAATGCGGAGGCGATTCGGGCGATCGGCCTGGACCCGCAGGACGAGCTGCACGTCGAAGGTGGGGACGGGACGGTGCTTGCGTCGGGGGACGTGTTCGTGACGGATCCCGTCGTACGGGCGCGGTTGGCGGAGCGGGCGGATCTGGTGGACATGGAGGCGTACGGCGTCGTCTACGCGTGCCGTGAGTTCGGTGTGCCGGTGCGGGTCGTGAAGCATGTGTCGGACTCGGCCGACGAGGCGGCGCTGGACTGGCCGGCGCTCGTCGACGCCAGCGCGAAGGTGCTGGGGGAGTGGGTCAGCGACTTCGTGCGCTGAGCCACTCGAGCACGGCGGTCTCCCGCACCAGCCAGCGCATCACCCCGACACCGCTCGCCAGCACCCGGCGGTTCGCGGCCAGCGCCTCGTCCACCTCCACCCACGAAGGTGTCAGCTCCAGGTCGGCCTCGTAGCCCTCGAGTTGCTGGTCTCCGGCTGGCGATCCGCCGGAGCACACGAAGTAGTACGAGGTCATGCCGAAGATGTCGTACTCCGGCTCGGCCGCAGGCACCTCCTCCCGGGTCGTGCCGAGTTCCTCGCCGACCACCACGTCGGCGTACCCGCACTCCTCGCGGAACTCGCGGCGCAACGCCGATTCGAACGACTCGCCGGGCTCGACACCGCCGCCGGGGAACTTGTAGTCGCCGTGGCGCGAGGCGAGCAGCAGCAACTCGCGCCCGCGGAAGAGCACACCGCGGACCGCGGTCCGCTCGACCAGCCGTCCGCCGGACGGGAGTCCCGGCGAACGAAAGATCCCCAGCAGCATGCGGTCTATGCTGACCTGGCCTTGGGGTCAAGGTTCATCGTCTTTCCCATGGAGGTCCGCATGACCGGCTCGTCGCCCTTGTCGGTACTCGTCGCAGCGCTCGCCGACGGCTCGATCGAGGTGGTGGATCTGACGTCGCCGCTGTCCGCGTCGACGCCGGTGATCCAGCTGCCGCCGGAGTTCGGGCAGACGGCGCGGTTCGCACTCGACGAGATCAGCAGGTACGACGACCGCGGGCCGGCGTGGTACTGGAACAACTTCACCAGCGGCGAGCACACCGGCACCCACTTCGACGCGCCGAACCACTGGGTCACCGGCAAGGACCTCGCCGACGTGGCGTCGGTCCCGGTCAACCGGTTGATCGCGCCGGCCGTCGTACTCGACTTCACCGCCGAAGTCGAGAAGAACCCCGACTTCCTCGTCGAGGTCGACCACCTCAAGGCCTGGGAGGCGGAGAACGTCCCGCTGCCCGATGGTGGCTGGCTGTTCGTACGCACGGGGTGGGATGCGCGGTCGCACTCGCAGGAGGCGTTCCTCAACGCCGACGAGACCGGGCCGCACACGCCGGGCCTGTCGCCGGAGTGTGCGCGCTGGGTCGCGCAAGAGTCGCCCGTCCTCGGCCTCGGTGTCGAGACCGTCGGCACCGACGCCGGGAAGGCGCACTCGTTCGACCCGCCGTTCCCGTGCCACTCCTACCTGATGGGCAGCGACAAGTACGGGTTGACGCAGTTGCAGAACCTCGCCGCGCTGCCGCCGACCGGCGCTGTCGTCATCGCCGGACCGTTGCCGATCGTCAGCGGTTCCGGCGCTCCCGCACGAGTGCTCGCGCTGGTCGAACGCCGATGAACGTCGCGGTCGCCGTCGGTCGCGCGCTGGCGGCCGCCGGCGTCCGCCAGGTGTTCGGCGTGATCGGGTCGGGCAACTTCCACCTGACGAACGCGATGGTGGCCGGCGGCGCGCGGTTCGTCGCCGCGCGGCACGAGGGCGGCGCGGCCACGATGGCCGACGCGTACGCGCGGATGAGCGGGACGGTCACCGCGCTCTCGGTCCATCAGGGCTGCGGCCTGACGAACGCGATGACCGGGATCGCCGAGGCCGCGAAGAGCCGGACGCCGATGGTCGTCGTGGCGGCCGACGTCACCGAGCCGCGGTCGAACTTCTACGTCGACCAGGACGCGCTCGCCCGTTCGGTGGGTGCGGTGCCGGTGCGGATCACCTCGGCGGAGACCGCGGTGGCGGCGGCGCAACAAGCGGTCGCGACGGCCGTTCGTGAACGCCGTACGGTGCTGCTGAACGTTCCGCTTCCCGTGCAGGCGTTGGAGATTCCCGCCGAGGCAACGGCCGTCGAACCGCCGGTACGCGACGCGGTCGTGCCGGACGCCTCCGAGGTCGCGACCCTGACGGACCTGCTGCGTCGCGCGGAGCGACCGGTGTTCGTCGCGGGACGCGGGTCCCGTGGACATCGACAGGCCCTTGAATTGCTGGCGGAACGCTGTGGCGCGCTCCTCGCGACGTCGGCCGTCGCGCACGGTCTGTTCAACGGCAACCCCTGGTCGCTCGGGATCTCGGGAGGCTTCGCCTCGCCCCGGACCGCCGAGCTGATCCGCGAGGCCGACCTCATTGTGGGTTGGGGATGCGCGCTGAACATGTGGACGATGCGGCACGGTCAGCTGATCGGACCCGACGCGACCGTGGTGCAGGTCGACGACGACGCGTCGGCGCTCGGCGTGCATCGCGAGATCCAGCTGGGCGTCACCGGCGACGTCGAGCTCACCGCGACGATGGTGCTCGACGCGTTCGGCGAGCAGCGGGTGGGCTTTCGCACGACCGAGCCCGGCAGTGTGCGCTGGCGGGACGTCGCGTACGACGACACGAGTACGGCGGAGCGGATCGACCCACGGACGCTCAGCATCGCGCTCGACGACCTCCTGCCGGCCGAACGCGTCCTCGCCGTCGACTCGGGCAACTTCATGGGCTACCCGAGCGCCTACCTCTCGGTGCCGGACGAGAACGGCCTCTGCTTCACCCAGGCGTTCCAGTCGATCGGGTTGGGGCTGGCCACCGCGATCGGTGCCGCGCTGGCGCAGCCGGACCGGCTGCCCGTCGCCGCACTCGGCGACGGCGGTGCGCTGATGAGCGCCGCGGAGCTGGACACCGTCCGCCGGCTCGGCCTGCCGATGCTGGTGGTCGTGTACAACGACGAGGCGTACGGCGCCGAGGTGCACCACTTCGGTCCCGGTGGGTACCCGCTGGACACGGTGACGTTCCCGCCGACCGATCTCGCCGCGATCGGCCGGGGCTACGGCTTCAAGGCTGCGACCGTACGCACCGTCGGCGATCTCGCCGCGGTCACGGAGTGGTTGGACGGACCACGGTCGGCGCCGATGCTCGTGGACGCGAAGGTCGTCGCGGACCACCCGTCGTGGTGGCTGGAGGAGGCGTTCCGCGGCCATTGACGCCCTCCGGGCTACGCTGGCTTGACCTTGACCCTGGGGTCAAGGTTTAGCGTCGGGGTGAAGGAGGCGGGATGCGGATCAGCGATCTGGCGGCCGAGGCCGGAGTGACGGTCAAGGCGGTGCGGTACTACGAGTCGCAGGGGCTGCTCAAGCCACGCCGGGAGGCCAACGGCTACCGGTCGTACGAAGCGGACGACGTGGTCGTGGTCCGCGAGGTGAAGGCGCTGCTGAGCCTCGGGCTGACCGCGGAGCAGACGTACCCGTTCATCGAGTGCCTGCGGGCCGGCAACGAGCGGGCGGATGTCTGCCCGGCGTCGCTGACGGCGTACCGGACCCGGATCGCCGACGTGGACCGGCGGATCGCGGAACTCACCGACCTGCGGGCCCGGCTGACCGACCTCCTGACCGATGCCGAGAGCTGGAGGACGAACCAACGATGAGTGATCTGCGGACGGTCGACGAGTCGACCTTCGACGAACTGGTACTGCGCGCCGACAAGCCAGTGCTGGTGGACTTCTGGGCCCAGTGGTGCCCGCCCTGCCACCAGATCGCACCGGTGCTCGCCCAGATCGGTGCCGAGCGCAACGATCAGCTGACCGTGCTGAAACTGAACTCCGACGAGAACCCGGCCGTCTCGGCCCGCTACCGGGTGATGGCACTGCCGACACTGATGCTGTTCCACCGCGGCGAGGTGATCTGGTCCGTCGTCGGCGCCCGCCCGAAGCACAAACTCCTCAAGGAACTCGACGACGCCCTGCTCGCCGCGGTCTGAGTCGACCAGCCGACGGCGATCAGCGATCGCCGTCGGCTGTTGACGATTAGCTGTCTAGGATGCTAGCAATATAGCCATGGTGAGTGAGCGCGACAAGAAGGTGCAGTTCAACGTGTACCTGCCGCCGGAGCTGGTGCGGCGGGTGAAGCACAAGGCGATCGACGAGACGGCGAGTCTGTCCGCGCTGGTCGAGCAGGCGCTGACCGAGTTCCTGGACAAGCATGGGGAGGCCCGAGGATGAACGACGTGGTGATCAGGCCGTTGCGGTTCACGGCGGACGTGGATGCGATGCGCGCGTTCCTGGAGACGCTGGGGCTGCGGTCGCGGATCGAGTCCGAGCGCGGCGGCTGGACCGTCCTGCTGGCCGGCCGGGGAGCGGTCTCGCTGCACGATGCCGCCACCAGCGACACCCGCAGTCCGTCCGGGCGGACCAACCTGACGTTCGAGGCGGCGGACATCGACGAGCTGAAGGTGACCCTCGAGAGCGCCGGGTACGACGATGCGACGGTGTGGGACGAGGCGTTCGGGCGGGTGCTGTCGGCGACCGGACCGGACGGGACGAAGTTATGGATCGACGATCGCCACGACGACCTCTACGGTTACAAGGTGCATGAGACCGCCCCGGACAAGCGGTGGTCGGTGACTCCGCGCCTGTCCGGCGCCGACCAGGCCGCCTGGGAGCGGGTCCTCGAGGTGATCGGGACCGACCAGCGGGTCTACTTCGGCCCGGGTACGGCGTACGCCGTCCGCCTGGAGCTCACCACCACCGAGGATCTGGACGACGTCCTGCGGCGACTCGTCGACGCCGGGTACGCCGCGAACCGGACGGGCGACCGGCTGGAGATCGTGGATCCGGACGGGGAGACGGTGGTGGTGCACGGGTGATCGAGGTACGAAGGGCCGAGCTCTCCGAGGTCGAGGCGGTGCGGCACATCGGGGTGACGACCTGGCCGGTCGCGTACGCCGGCCTGGCGTCCGAGGAGTTCATCAACCACGGAGTCACCCAGTGGTGGTCGCCGGAGGCCGTCGAATGGGGGATCCGCAACGGGATCACCCTGGTCGCGGCCGACGGCGACGACCTGGTCGGGATGGTCGGTCTCGGGCGTGAGGGCGACTCGTGGGTGATGTGGAAGCTGTACGTGCTGCCCGAGCATCAGGGCAAGGGCGTCGGCAAGGCACTGCTCGACGCCGCGATCGCCGCGCTTCCGGACGGTACGACGCAGCTGCTGCTGGACGTCCTGGTCGGCAACGAGAAGGCGATCGGCTTCTACCGGGCCCACGGGTTCACCGAGGCCCACGAGACACCGGACCGGGATCTCGGCGTCGAGCTGATGTGGATGGTCATTGACCTCCACCGGACGTGAAGTTGGAAGATTCCGCCATGACGAGGCTGCGCGACGACCCGGACTTCCGGCGGTACTGGCTGGCCCGGGCGCTGTCGATCACCGGGTCGATGGTCACCGCGATCGCGTTGCCGGTGCTCGTCTACCGGTTGAGCGGTTCGACCCTTCTGACGGCGTTGGTGACCGCGCTCGAATCAGCGCCGTACCTGCTGACCGGTCTGTTCGCGGGCGCCCTCTCCGATCGGTGGAACCGGCGCCGGGTGATGGTGACCTCGGATCTGGTCAACGCGGTGCTGATCGGGTCGATCCCGGTCGCCCACCTGCTCGGCGTGCTGACCGTCGCGCAGGTGCTCGTGGTCGCGTTCACCGTGCAAAGCGTCTACACGTTCTTCGACGGAGCGAACTTCGGCGCCCTGCCGGTGCTCGTCGGCCGGGCCAAGGTGGCGCAGGCGAACTCGGCGGTCTGGACGGCCTCGAGTCTGATCGAGTTGTTCGTCCCACCGCTGACAGGCTTGACCTTGGCGGTGCTGAGTCCGGCCACGCTGCTCACGCTCGACGCACTGAGTTTCGTCGCCTCGGCCCTCGCCGTACGCGGGATCATCCGCGCCTTGTCCGAGCGGCGCGACGGACTGCCGCCGCTGCGTCCGCGAGTGGTCCTGGCCGACATCGCCCAAGGCCTCCGCTACCTGGTCCGGCATCCGGGCGTGCGGACGATGACGCTCGTCGGCAGCCTGCAGTCGTTCGGCGGCGGTGGATTCATGGCGCTGATCGTGGTCTGGTGCGACCAGGTCCTGCACGTCGGTACGTCGGGACTTCGGTTCGGACTCGTGTGGGGCACGTGGGGGATCGGCGGCCTGATCGCAGCCGTCGGCCTGCCCAAGTTGCTGAAACGGCTGCAGCCGGCGGCGATCACGCTCTACGCGCTCCCGGTCTCGGCGCTGGCCGGCGTCCTCTCGCCGTTGGCGCCCGGGTGGATCGCGGCCGCGCTCGCGTTGCTGGTGTGGGGATCGGCGTACATGTTGGTGATCGTCAACGCGATCTCGTACCGGCAGCAGGTCACTCCGGAGCAGTTGCTCGGCCGGGTCAACACGGCGGCGCGGATGTTGTCGTGGGGCGTCGGCTGGACGCTCGGCTCGGTGCTCGGCGGCATCCTCGGCAAGCAGTTCGGTATCCGGGCCGGCATGGTGCTGATGGGGCTGGCCGGCTTCGTCGCCGTACTGGTCGCGTGGACCTCACCACTGCGACGTGCCGCCGGCGGACTCGATCCGGAACCCGACCAGGCCGCGGTTTGACCGGCCCCTTGCATGCCCGGACGGTGAGTATCCGCTAGGTTCTGCGCGTGGGCGTACGGGTTCTCGGTCCTCGTGACCTCGCGGCGGCGCGTGCGGTCATCGCCCGCGACCCAGTCGTGAACGTGTTCGTGGACAGCCTCGTCCAGGCGTCCGGACTCGACCCGCGCCGCGGCGCGGAGGTCTGGGGGTACGTCGAGAAGGGTGCGCTGGAGGCCCTGTGTCACGCCGGCGGCAACATGGTGCCGGTCGGCGCGGACGATCCCGCTCTGCGCGCGTTCGCGGCGTACGCGCTGCGCCGGGGCCGGAACTGTTTCCAGATCCTCGGCCAGGCACACGCCGTCGACCAGTTGTGGCGCATCCTCGAACCGCACTGGGGACCCGCCCGCGAGGTACGGGACAGTCAGCCGTTCATGGTGATCGAGGGCTCGCCGCTGATCGAGCCGGATCCGCTGGTGCGCGCGGTCGAGCCGGTGGAGCTGCCGGTGCTGTACCCGGCGTGTGTGGCGATGTACACCGAGGAGGTCGGCGTACCGCCGCAGACCGGGCCGGACGGGACGTTCTACCGGTCGCGGGTGGCCGAGCTGATCCGGGCCGGGCGGGCGTTCGCGCGGATCGAGGACGGCCGGGTGGTGTTCAAGGCCGAGGTCGGGTCGGTCGGCACCGGGGTCTGCCAGATCCAAGGGGTCTGGGTGGATCCGGAGTTCCGTGGCCGCGGGCTGGCCGCGCCGGGGATGGCGGCGGTGGTCGAGCTGGCCCGGCAGATCGCGCCGGTGGTGACGCTGTACGTGAATGGGTTCAACCTGCCGGCGCGGGCGGCGTACGAACGCGTCGGGTTCCGCACCATCGAGACGTTCGCGACGATTCTTTTCTGACTACCGGCGAGTAAGCTCCGGCGCATGGCGTCTCGGAGCAAGACCACCACCGGCCTGGCCGTCCTGTTCGGCGTTCTCGGCACCTTGCATTTCGTGAAACCGCGGCCGTTCGAGCAGATCGTGCCCAAGGCGTTGCCCCGGAAGAAGGAACTCGTTTACGCCTCCGGCGTGGCAGAACTGGCGTGTGCGGCCGGTTTGCTGCACCCGCGCACGCGACGGGTGGCGGGGCTGGCCAGCGCGGGACTGCTGGTGGCGATCTTTCCCGCGAACGTGCAGATGGCTGCTGACCTGCAGCGCAACGGATCCCCGGCCGCTCAAGCGATCGCTTGGGCCCGGTTGCCGTTGCAGATCCCGTTGATCCGCTGGGCGCTGAAGGCCGCCCGCGAGGGCCGGGCCGCGTGAGGCTGTGGATAACGTGGTGAGAGCATTACCGCCGGGCCGATATTCTCTGTTCCGTCCGATGTTGTTTTCCTGACCCCTTGCACGCTTGGAGACTCCCGTGATTCTGCGCCTGTCGTCGCTGTTCCTTCGCACCCTTCGCGAGGATCCGGCGGACGCGGAGGTCCCGAGCCACAAACTGCTCGTCCGCGCCGGGTACATCCGGCGGGCCGCGCCCGGCATCTACACCTGGCTGCCGCTGGGTCTGCGGGTGCTGCGCAACGTCGAGCGGATCGTGCGCGAGGAGATGGACGCGATCGGCGCGCAGGAGCTGGTGTTCCCGGCGCTGCTGCCCCGCGAGCCCTACGAGGCGACCGGCCGCTGGACCGAGTACGGGCCGAACATCTTCCGGCTGAAGGACCGCAAGGGCGCCGACATGCTGCTCGGTCCGACGCACGAGGAGATGTTCACGCTGGTCGTGAAGGATCTGTACTCGTCGTACAAGGACCTCCCGCTGTCGATCTACCAGATCCAGAACAAGTACCGCGACGAGGCGCGGCCGCGGGCCGGCGTGCTGCGCGGGCGCGAGTTCGTCATGAAGGACTCGTACTCGTTCGACGTCGACGACGAGGGCCTCGCCGCGTCGTACGAGCTGCACCGCGAGGCGTACATCAAGATCTTCGACCGGCTCGGCTTCGACTACGTGATCGTCAAGGCGATGTCCGGTGCGATGGGCGGCTCGCGGTCGGAGGAGTTCCTCGCGATCGCCGAGAACGGTGAGGACACCTTCGTCCGCTCGCCCGGTGGGTACGCCGCCAACGTCGAGGCGGTCGTGGTCCCGCAGGCCGCGCCGGTCGACGCGTCCGGTGTGCCCGCGTCCGAGGTGGTCGACACTCCGGACACGCCGACCATCGACACCGTGGTGGACGCGCTGAACGCGAAGCACGCGCGGACCGACGGGCGTGAGTGGACCGCCGCGGACACGTTGAAGAACGTGCTCGTCATGCTGGTGAACCCCGACGGCACGCGTGAGCCGCTGGCGATCGGCGTACCGGGGGACCGGGCGATCGACGAGAAGCGGCTCGGTGCGCAGGTGGAGCCGGCCGAGGTGGTGGCCTTCGAGGAGGCGGACTTCGAGAAGTACCCGTCGCTGGCGAAGGGCTACATCGGCCCGGGCGTGCTGGGATCGGAGAACACCTCCGGCATCCGCTACCTGCTCGACCCCCGGGTCGCCGAAGGGTCCGCCTGGGCGACGGGTGCGGACAAGTCCGGCTTCCACGTGATCAACCTGGTGTACGGCCGCGACTTCACCGCCGACGGCACGATCCAGGCCGCCGAGGTGCGCGACGGTGACGAGGCGCCGGACGGCTCGGGTCCGCTGGCGAGCGCGCGCGGGATCGAGATGGGGCATATCTTCCAGCTCGGCAGGAAGTACGCCGAGGCGCTCGACCTCAAGGTGCTCGACCAGAACGGCAAGCTCGTCACGGTCACGATGGGCTCCTACGGTGTCGGCGTCACCCGCGCGGTGGCCGCGATCGCCGAGGGCAACCACGACGAGCTCGGCCTGGTCTGGCCGCGCGAGATCGCGCCGGCCGACATCCACCTTGTTGCCACCGGCAAGGACAGTGAGGTGTTCGAGAAAGCGGCGGAGATCGCGGCCGAGCTCGAGTCCCGCGGGCTCAGCGTGATCTACGACGACCGGGAGAAGGTCTCGCCGGGGGTGAAGTTCAAGGACGCCGAGCTGCTGGGCATCCCCACGATCGCCGTCGTCGGCAAGGGTCTCGTCGACGGCACGATCGAGGTCAAGGACCGTCGCTCCGGCGACCGCGCCGACATCCCCGTCGCCGACATCGTCGACCACTTGGTCAGCACCGTCCGCGGCTGACGTCCGCTTCGCACTGCAGCAGGCCGTTCTCCTGAGGGAGGACGGCCTGCCGCCGGTTTCAGGGGCGGACCCAGACGGTCCAGCGTTCCAAGCGGAGGTAGTCGAGGCGTTGGTAGACGGGCTGGCCGTCGTCGGAGGCGATCAACGCCGCGGGGTGGTCGGGGTGGTGGATGGTGGCGGCCCAGGTGACGGCGGCGCCGGCGCCGCGGCCGCGGGCGGCCGGCATCACGGCGACGTTCTCGACGATGGTGAGGCCGGCGGCGTGATGCCCGGTCGAGGTGGCGAGCGGTACGTCGCCGTCGTAGCCGACCCAGACATCGGAGCCTTCGAGGAAGGACGCGCCATAGACGGCGCCGGGCTGGAAGGGCTGGAGCTCGGGCAGTGGGTAGCCCTCGACCAGGACGCGCTCGGCGTCGGCGAGACCGGCGGCGTCGGTGACCTGGCGGATCTCGAGATCCGTGATCGGGGGAGCGGTCGTGCTGACCGGGAAGCGGACCATCAGCGGCGGGTGGCCGGCCAGCGCCAGACCGTGCTCGCGGAGATCGCGGGTCGGCCAGGCGCTGACGAACAGGTACGGCACGTTGTTCGGGAGTTCGCGGTTGGCGTCGGCGATGATGTCGGCCGGGTCGACGGGCTGCTTCGGGACGACCCAGTTCGTGAGCGCTCCGCGGTCGCCGAGGATGCCGCCGGCCCAGGTGTCGCCGTCGTACCACGGCTTGCCGGCCCGGCGCGGGCCGTCGACCGCCCAGGACGCGTGCGCCAGGACGGCCTGGCGGACGAGCGAGTCAGCCTGATCGAGGTCCGGTTCCCAGCCGGTGGCGAGGGTCTCGCCCTCGGGTGGCAGGATCGACGACGCCATCTGCCCACTGTGGCACCGGCGACGTGGTTTGTCTCTCATTCCACCGTGTAAGGGTTGAGCGGAATAATGCCCTTACCTGATCATCGGGGCGTGAGGATCTCCCGCCGTGCCTGATGTTTCGTTGTGGACCCTGCTCTTCCTGGTGATCGCGGCCTTCGCGGCCGGCTGGATCGACGCGGTGGTCGGAGGCGGCGGGTTGCTCCAGCTGCCCGCGATGCTGCTCGGCCTGCCGAACGCGTCCCCGGCGCAGATCCTGTCGACCAACAAGATCTCGTCGTTGTGCGGTACGGCGACCAGCGCGGTCACGTTCGGCGTGAAGGTCCGCCCCGACAAGAAGACCGTCGTACCGATGGCGATCCTGGCCGGGCTGGGAGCCGCGGCCGGGGCGCTGGTGGCGACCAAGATCCCGATGTCGTGGTTCAAGCCGATCGTGCTGGTGCTGCTGATCGCCGTCGCGATCTACACCGCGCTCAAGCCGTCACTGGGTGCCCGGACGGCACTCCGCTTCGACGGTCGGGACCACTACGTCGCGGCGAGTGCGGTCGGCGTATTGATCGGCTTCTACGACGGCGCGGTCGGCCCGGGCACGGGGTCGTTCCTGATCTTCGCGCTGGTCGGCTTCCTCGGTTACAACTTCCTCCAGGCCAGTGCGAAGGCCAAGATCGCGAACGTCGCCACCAACCTCGGCGCGATCATCATCTTCGCGCTGCACGGCTCACCGCTGTGGCTGCTCGGCCTGATCATGGGCGCGGCCAACATGCTCGGCGGGCTGCTCGGCGCCCGGACCGCGGTGGCGCGCGGCAGCCGCTTCGTCCGGGTGATCTTCCTGGTCGTGGTCTCGGCCCTGATCCTCCGCCTGGCCTACGACGTCTTCCACGGTTAGTGCTTGCTGAACGTGGGCGCCCATGGAGCGTTGTCGAGGCCGATGCGCCGGATCGCGGTGGCGGTCCGGGCGGCGAGGTCCTGCAGCGCGGCGATCTCGTCCGGGCCGGGCTGGTAGCGGTGGGACCAGTACGCGCCGATGGCGGCGACCGGGGTGGGCGACCCGACCGGGACCATGACGAGACTGCGGACGAACGTCGGGAGGTAGGCGTCGAGCGGGATGCGGTCGTCGACGGTGATGTCGGGGACGACGGCGGTGGCCTCGTGCAGCATGGCCCAGCCGCTGATGCAGGCGGTGATGGGGAACCGCTGCCCCTTCCACAGCGGCGCGATCGCGTCCTCGTCGGCGTAGAAGCAGCGGTCGTCCTCGCGGAGGACGAACGTCGCTCCGTGCGCGCCGGTCCGCTGCCGTGCCTCGACCCGGACGACCTGTCCGACCTCGTCGAGTGATCGGGCTGTTTCGAGCCCTATCAGTTGCGTCATGCCGCCATTCTGCGGCGGTTCCGCGCCAGACGGTAGGGTCCCGGCATGGTGGACTACAACGGTCGCATGGGCAGCGTGTACGTCGCCGGCCGGGGGATGGCCCCCGACGAAGTCCGGCGGTGGTCCGCGGCGCTCGCGGCGTACCTCCCGGCGGAACGACCACTTCAGATCCTCGACCTCGGCAGCGGGAGCGGCCGCCTCACTCCCGGACTGGCCGAGGAGTTCCACGGCCCGGTGTACGGCGTGGAGCCGTCGGACCGGATGCGGGAGACGGCGGAGCGGACCGCGGCGCACCCGGCGGTGACGTACCTGAAGGGCAGCGCCGAGAACATTCCGTTGCCTGAGGCAACGGTCGACGGGGTGCTGATGTTCCTGTCGTTCCACCACTTCCCGGATCAGTTGAAGGCTCTCCAGGAGGTCCGCCGGGTGCTGCGACCCGGGGGAGTGGCGTTCCTCCGGAGTCAGTTCTCCGACCTGATGCCGGATCTGTTCTGGTACGACTACTTCCCGTCCGCGCGGACGGTCGACGCCGGCATGTACCTCTCGGTCGCCGAGGCCCAGGCGCTCGCCCGTGAGGCCGGTCTCGAACCGGCCGAGGATGTCGTCAGCGTGACCGCCGATACTCCGCGGACGCTGCGCGAGAGCTACGACCGGCTCAGCCTGCGAGCGCTGTCGACGTTCGAGTACCTCCCGGAGGACGAGCTCGAGCCCGGCTTCGAGCGCTTCGCGGCCGACGCCGAGCGTGACCCGGACCGTCTGATGCCGGTCCACTCGGCCGCGATGCTGGTCCTCACGCGTCCCAGCTGATCACAGCGCCGCGCCGGCTTCGGTGACGCGCAGGGCCTCGGTGACCGGATCCCCGAGGAGTAGGCGGGCGCCGGCCCGGTCGGCCAGTGCTTGGCTCGCGCCTGCTCCCGCCAGGGCGAGTGGCGCGGCCGACGCGAGCCGGCGCAGTTCGCCGACGATCGGGGTCAGCCGTTCCGGGACGGTGGCCGCGATGACGACCAGGTCGGGGCCGGTGTCGGCGGCGATCCGGATCAGGTCGGCGATCGGGGTGTTGGCGCCCAGGTAGCCGATCCGCCAGCCGTTGCGCGCGAGCACGATGCCGAACACCATCGGCGCCAGGTCGTGCAGCTCGTCCGGCGGGCACGCGATGAGCGCCAGCGGTCCGCGCCCACCACCCCAGCCCCGGGCCAGTCCGGCGAGCCGCCCGCGGATCACGTGGCTCGCGAAATGCTCCTGCCCGACCCCGACGACACCCTGCGCGACGCGCTCACCCAGGTCGTGCAGGTAAGGGATCACGACCTCGCGCAGCACGGTCTCGACGGTGAGCTCGTTCAGCAACTGATCCAGCGCACCCTGCGCACCGGGCTCGTCCATCGCATCGAGCGCCGCACCGAACGCCGCGGAAGCCGGGTACGACGATCCGCCCGGCACCTCACGCATTTGCTCGAGGACCGGGTCCTCCGCCAGGGCCACGCGCGCGGCCTGAGCTGCCGAGAGTCCCTTGGCCAGCTCCGCCTGCATCCGGCGTACCCGGCGCTCGTCGTTCGCGGAGTACAGCCGGAAGCCGCCGGCCGACCGGACCGGGGTCAGCAGCCCGTACCGGTTCTCCCACGCCCGGAGTACGTGATCGCTGACGCCGACCCGGCGGCTCAGCTCACCGATCCGGAGCAGGCCCGGTACCGAATCCATGCGGACACTCTACATTCCTTAGACGAACATTAGACAGATCCGGGCAAGATCGCCTACCGTCTCTAGACACACCTTAGACAATCTCGGACGAAGGGTCGCCGATGAGAGCTCAGCTCCTGCCACGTGTCCTCGGTCTGCTCACGCTCGGGTACGGCGCCTACACGGCCGCCCGCCCGGAGTCGCTGATCCGGGCCGCGGGGCTGACCGACGAGCTGGCGGAGTGCCGGTCCGGCCGAGTGCTCGGCACGGTGATCGGAGTCCGGGACCTGCTGTCCGGCGCGGCGATGCTCGTCGCCCCCTCGGGTCGCCCGTTGCAGGCGGCGATCGTTGCGCGGGTCGCGTGCGACCTCAGCGACATGGCCGGCTTCGGCCTCGCCGGACCACCACGAACGCGCGCCAAAGTCGCCGGAATCGCCGCCGGCTGGGGTCTCCTCTGCGCCTCCTCCTTCCCGGCCGCCCGGACCCGCCGATGACCGGCCCCACCACCCGGCCAACGGTCGCGGTTGTCGGTGCCGGGGTCTCCGGCCTGACCGCGGCGTACCTGTTGTCGCGCACGCACACCGTCACCCTGCTCGAGGCCGAGCCCAGGCTCGGCGGTCACGCACATACCCACCTCGTCACCGACGCGGCCGGCGTCGCCCTGCCGATCGACACCGGCTTCATCGTTCACAACGACCGTACGTATCCCCTGCTCCGCAAGCTGTTCACCGAGCTCGGCATCGCCACCCGGCCGACCGGGATGAGCATGAGCATCAGCGATCGCAGCACCGGCATCGAGTACGCCGGAGGGCTCGGCGCCGTCGGCGTCTTCGCCCAGCGACGCCGCGTCGCCGACCCCCGCTTCCTCGGCGTCCTCGGCCAGGTCGCCAGGTTCCACCGACGGGCGGCCGCCTTCCTGGCCGCGACCGGCGACGCTGACCTGACCAGCCTCGGCGACTTCCTGGAGTCCGAGGGCTTCTCGCAGGAGTTCCGCCGGCTGTACGCCGTACCGCTGGTGTCCTGTGTCTGGTCGACCGGAGCGCAGTCGTCGCTGGAGTATCCGGCCCGCTACCTGTTCAGCTTCCTCGAGCAGCACGGCATGTTGTCGTTCCGCGATTCGCCGCGCTGGTCCACGGTCGTCGGTGGTTCGCAGACCTATGTACGGGCGATCGCCGACCACCTCGACCACATCCGCACCGGCCGGCCGATCCGCGGCATCACCCGCGGAGTCGACGACGTACGCGTGACGGACGCAGCCGGGGAAACGACCGCCTTCGACCGCGTGGTCATCGCCACCCACGCCGACACCGCGCTCGACGTTCTGGCCGATGCGGATCCGGCCGAGAAGGAGGTGCTCTCCGCCTTCCAGTACGCGCGCAACGAGACAGTGCTGCACACCGACGCGACCCTGTTGCCGAGGGCGGTGAAGGCCCGCGCGGCCTGGAACTTCCTGACCCCCGAGCCGACCGCCGGCGATCGGCCACCGGTGGTGACCTACTGGATGAACCGGCTGCACGGCCTCGACAGTGACACCCAGTTCCTCGTCACGCTGAATGCCCGCGAGCGGATCGACCCGGCGGCCGTCCTCGCGGTGATGGACTACCGCCACCCGGTGTACGACGCGGCCGCGGTCGCCGCTCAGACAAGACTCTCGTCCTTGAACACGCACCGCACAGCCTTCGCCGGCGCGTACCACGGCTGGGGCTTCCACGAGGACGGCTGCCGCTCGGGCGTCGCGGCCGCGGCCGCGTTCGGAGTCCGATGGTGACGATGCTGAGCGACCTGCCGACGATGCCCGCGCTCGTCGTCGGCCAGGTCTGGCACCGGCGCCGGATCCCGGTCCGGCACGCGTTCCGGCACCGTGCGTACCAGTGGCTCGTCGACCTTGACGAGCTGCCGCAACTCCCGCCCTGGCTGCGGCCGTTCGCCAGGTTCGACGTACGCGACCACCTGGGCGGCGTGGGGCCGGCGGGGATCAAGGCCGCCGTCGAGCGCTACCTGGCTCATCAGGGCGTCGACCTCGGATCCGGCGGGCGGGTGGTGATGCTCGCGAACGCCCGGTTCCTCGGCTACGTCTTCGACCCGCTCACCGTCTTCTGGTGCTTCGCCGCCGACGGCTCGCTGCGCTGCCTGGTGGCCGAGGTGCACAACACGTACGGCGAGCGCCACGCCTACCTGCTCCGGCCCGAGCCCGACGGTACGGCGGAAGCCGGCAAGGAGTTCTACGTGTCACCGTTCAACGCCGTCTCCGGCCGCTATGCCTTCCGGTTCGTCGTCGCACCGGAGCGCCTGTCGATCTCCGTCACCCTGCACCGCCAGGGCCGGCCGGTCTTCGAGGCCGGCTTCGGTGGCCGGATCCGCTCCGGGTCCACGAGGTCGGTGGCCCGGACGGTCCTCACCCGGCCGGCGATGCCGCAACGTGTCTCGATCCTGATCCGCGCGCACGGGATCTGGCTGTGGCTGCGCCGGTTGCCGGTTCAGCCCCGGCCCGCGCACCACCCACCGGAAGGAGTCCGATGACCTCGATCACCACCGCGCGCGTCCACGAGCTGCCAGGCCCGCTACGTCCTCGGGCCTGGCTCACCCGGACCCTGGTGGACCGCGTCGTCGCGGGTCTGCCGGTCGGGGTGCTGTACCCGGACGGCGAGGTCCGGGGCGGCGGCGGCCCGGACGATCCCGCCCTGCGGATCGTCCGGCCGTCCGCCTTCTTCGAACGTCTCGGCCGCAATCCGAAGATCGGCCTGGGCGAGGCCTACACGGCCGGCGACTGGACTGTTGCCGAAGGCACCGATCTCGGCGAGCTGCTGACGCCGTTCGCCGCCCGGCTGACCACCCTGCTGCCGGCTCCGCTGACCCGGCTGCGGCGCGTGGTGGACCAGCGCATCCCGGGCCGGCTGCGCAACACCCCGTCCGGCGCGCGGACGAACGTCAGTGCGCACTACGACCTGAGCAACGACCTCTTCGCCCGCTTCCTCGACCCGACGATGAGCTACAGCAGTGCGATCTTCGACGGCGCACCGCCGTACGCCGGGCAGCGTCTGGAGGACGCGCAGCGTCGCAAGATCGACCGGATCCTCGACCTGGCCGGCGTGGCCGAAGGCACCCGGCTGCTCGAGATCGGCACCGGCTGGGGCGCGCTCGCGATCGCCGCCGCTCGGCGGGGTGCACACGTCACGGGCGTGACCTTGTCCGGCGAACAGCTCGAGTCGGCGACGCGGTGGGTGGCCGAGGCCGGTCTCGACGACCGGGTGGACCTGCGGCTGCAGGACTACCGATCGGTGTGGGGTGAGTTCGACGCGATCGTCAGTGTGGAGATGATCGAGGCGGTGGGGGAGGAGTACTGGCCGGCGTACTTCGCCACACTCGACCGCCTGCTGGCTCCGGGCGGGACGATCGCGGTGCAGGCGATCCTGATGGACCACGACCGCCTGCTGGCGACCAGGAACTCGTTCAGCTGGATCCAGAAGTACATCTTCCCGGGCGGACTGATCCCGTCCCGGCAAGCGATCGACGAGTGCCTTGCGGCGAACACGCGGCTCCGGGTCGTCGCCGATGATCGCTTCGGCCCGCACTACGCGGAGACGCTGCGCCGGTGGCGGCGACGCTTCGAGGAGGAGTGGCCGCGGATCCGGCCGTTCGGCTTCGACGAGACCTTCCGCCGGATGTGGGAGCTCTACCTGGCCTACAGCGAGGCCGGGTTCGCGTCCGGCTACCTCGATGTCGGGCAGTTGCAGCTCACGAGGACGTCGTGATGAGCGCGCTGGCCGGCAAGGCAGTGTGGGTCGTGGGCGCCTCCAGTGGGATCGGCGCCGCTCTGGCCGACGAGCTCGTCACGCGGGGTGCGCGGGTCGCGATCTCGGCCCGGCGGGCCGACCGGCTCGCGGACGTGGCCGGCGACCGGATGTCCGCCGTACCGCTCGATGTGACCGACCGGGACGCGGTCGACGCCGCCGCCGACCGGGTCGCCGACCTGATCGGTACGCCGGATCTGGTCGTGTTCAGCGCGGGTGCGTGGGAGCAGCTGGACGCCGCCGCCTGGGACCGGGATCGCTTCGCCCGGCAGATCGAGGTCAACCTGCTCGGCCTGAACAACGTCCTCGGCGCGGTGCTGCCACCGATGCTCGAGCGGGGCCACGGCGGGATCGTCGGGCTGGCGTCCGTGGCCGGGTATCGCGGCCTGGCCGGTGCGGAGGCGTACGGCGCCACCAAGGCCGCGCAGATCAACCTGTTGGAGGCATTGCGGATCGCAGTCGGCCGGAGGGGTGTCGACGTGGTCACGGTGTGTCCCGGGTTCGTCCGGACCGAGCTGACCGAGGCGAACTCGTTCCCGATGCCGTTCATGATCGAGGCGGACCAGGCCGCCCGGTCGATCTGCGACGGACTGGAGCAGGGCCGGGCCGAGATCGTCTTCCCGCTGCCGATGGCGGTGCTGATGAAGCTCGCCCGCCTGCTCCCGGTCCGGCTCTGGGCGACCGTGATGCAACAGGTCACGCGTCCCACAGGACGTTGAGCGCGGACGGCTTCCGGAAGACGAGGCCGCGCGGCGGGGGAGAGCCCGGCGCGAGGCGCAGGCCGGGCAGCCGCAGTACGGCGTCGACGGCGGTCAACGTCTCCAGCCGGGTCAGGTGCATGCCGAGGCAGACGTGCGGCCCGCTGGCGAAGGCGAGGTGGCGCCGCGCGTTCGTACGCCGTACGTCGAAGTCGTCGGGCGACTCGAAGACCGCGGGATCACGCCCGGCGCCGGCGAGGGACACGGTGACGAAGTCGCCGCGGCGGATCGACACTCCCGCCAGTTCGACATCGCGGGTCGCGTAGCGATCGACCACGGCGGCGGCCGGCTCCAGGCGGAGCGACTCCTCGATCGCGTTGGGCAGCAACGACCGGTCGGCGAGCACCGCGTCGAGCTGGTCCGGATGGGTCAGCAGGTGCCAGAGCGCGTTGGTGATCATCCCCTCGGTGGTCTCGATCCCGCCGAACATCAGCACCGCCGCGTTCGCGACCACCTCGTCCACGCCGAGCCCGGCCTGCGCCGCCGCGGCGATCAGCGCGTCCGGCGAATCGATGCCCGAGGCAACATGCTTGTGCAGCTCCGCGAACGCCGCCGCGCCCTCGGCGGTGACCGGCCGCCCGGCCGCGACGCCCGACACCGAGTCGGAGATCGCGGTGTACCAGCCCAGCACCGTCGAGGCGGACGTGGGCGGCAACCCGAGCGAGAGCGCAACCACCGCCACAGACAGCGGCCCGGCCAGCGTCGTCCGAAGATCGGCCGCTCCGGTATCACGGATGGCGCCCATCAACTCCTCGACGGTCTGCTCCACCGGCCCGGTGAACCGCCGTCGCGTCTCAGCCAGCCCGAACGGCGACTCGAACGGGTCGCGGTGCGCGGTATGCGCGGCACCATCGAGAGAAAGCATCGAAGGACCAACCACCTGGGCGGTCGAGAAGCGTGGGTCGTCGACAGTGAACGTCTCCGGATCCCGCAGCACCGCCATCACCAGCGCCCGCGAAGCCACCACCCACCCCCCGAGCGCCCCAACCCAACCGATCGGCCGGAGCGCAGCCAGTGCGGGATGGGGATTCTCGGTCAGTTCCTCGAGTGAGCTCATCGTCGTTCAGCCTAGGCCCGCCGCGTGAACGAGCTGTGGTGATGGGCAACGGTGAGACGCACACTGAGGCCATGGACTGGTCCGGGGTACTCATCGCCGTCCTGGCGCTCGCCGGTGTGCTGGTCGGCGCCTATCTCGCGCGTGTCGACAGCTACGAGCAGTGGCGCCGTGACCGCCTCTACGACCTGTACCTGGAACTCGTTCCGATCCTGCGCCGCGCCCAGGGAGCGGTTGGATCGGAGCTTGCCTTGGCGTCGAACAAGGTCGCCGACGAACTGCGGCCACTGATGCCGCGCGCGGAGATCCTCTGCTCGGCCGAGACGCTGGCCGGCATCGAGGGTGTCTTCACAGCCATGGTCAAAGGCGGTGTTCCCTGGTACGTCCGGGGCGCGGATCGAGCCGGGTATCCGGGAAAGCAGCAACTGGGTGCCCGATCGGCGATGGCCCGGCGGATCGAAGAGCTGAAGGCGTCGATGGTGCGTGATCTGCAGTCGAAAGGGCGGCGGTCGGTGCGACGGCTCGTACGCTCGTTGAAGCCCCCTCGCAGGCCTGCGCCCGACACGTCGATGGGATGAGACCAGCGAGTAGACTGGTATTGCTGAGACAGATTGGATGTCAACGACTCAGCGGGCGTCCGGGTTACGGATCCGCCAGGATCGCCCTCTAGGGTGTGGGCCATGTCTGAGAACCTGGTGCTGCTGCCTGCCGTCGATGTGGCGGACGGTCAGGCGGTCCGGCTGGTGCAGGGCGAGGCCGGGAGCGAGACGTCGTACGGCGATCCGCTGGCGGCCGCGACGGCCTGGCAGGAGGCCGGCGCGGACTGGATCCACCTGGTCGACCTGGACGCGGCGTTCGGCCGCGGCAGCAACCGTGAACTGCTCGCCGAGGTGACCGGCAAACTCGACGTCCAGGTCGAGCTGTCCGGCGGCATCCGCGACGACGACTCCCTGGCGGCGGCGCTGGCGACCGGCGCGCGCCGGGTCAACATCGGCACCGCGGCGCTCGAGGACCCCGAGTGGTGCGACCGGATCATCCAGCAGTACGGCGACCGGATCGCGATCGGCCTCGACGTCCGCGGCCGGACCCTGGCGGCCCGCGGCTGGACCAAGGAGGGCGGCGACCTGTACGAGGTGCTCGAGCGGCTGGAAGCGGCCGGCTGCGAGCGGTACGTGGTCACCGACGTCACCAAGGACGGCATGCTCCAGGGCCCGAACCTGGAGCTGTACCGCGACCTGTGTGCGCGCACCGAGAAGCCGATCATCGCTTCCGGCGGTGTCTCCAGCCTGGACGACCTGCGGGCGCTCAGCACGCTGGTCCCCGAGGGCGTGGAGGGCGTCATCGTGGGTAAGGCCCTGTACGCCGGTGCGTTCACCCTGACCGAGGCACTCGAGCTCACGCGTGGAGGCGACAAGTGAGTCTGGCCGACAAGCTCAAGGACAAGAAGGTCCTGGTCACCGGCGTCACCGGATTCGTCGGTGAAGCCCTGTTGCACCGGATCCTCGGTGATCTGCCCGGCACCACCGTGGTCGCGATCATCCGTCCGAAGGGCTCGCTGACCGGCACCGACCGGATGGCGCAGCTGCTGAAGAAGGACATCTTCAAGCCGTTCTACGGCGAGGGCACCGAGCACGCCGACGCCGAGGCGCTGTCCGCGGCCCGGATCCAGGTGATCGACGGCGACCTGGCCGACGTACCGGCGCTGCCGACGGATCTCGACATCGTCGTGCACTGCGCCGGCGACGTCAGCTTCGACCCGCCGATCCACGAGGCGTTCACGACCAACGTGCTCGGCACCAAGAGCCTGCTCGAGCGGATCGTCGAGACCGGACGCCCGGTCCACTACGTGCACATCAGCACCGCCTACACGGCCGGACGCCGGCGCGGCGCGATCCCGGAGGCGTCGGTCGAGCACACCGTCGACTGGCGGACCGAGGCCGAGGCCGGGATGGCGATGAAGTCCCGGATCGAGGAGCAGTCCCGGTCCGCGCCGATGCTGGTCAAGTTCCGCAAGGACGCCGAGAAGCTGCACCGCCGCGCCGGTCACCTGACCGCCGCGGCCGACACCGAGCGGCGGCGGACCGAGTGGGTCGCGAAGAAGCTGGTCGAGACCGGCACCGAGCGGGCCCGCAGCCTCGGCTGGACCGACTGCTACACCTTCACCAAGGCGCTCGGCGAGCGCGTGGTCGAGGAGTTCGCGGCCAAGCTGCCGACGTCGATCGTCCGGCCGGCCATCATCGAGTCCGCGGTGCAGAGCCCGCACCCGGGCTGGATCGAGGGCTTCAAGATGGCCGAGCCGCTGATCCTGGCCTACGGCCGCGGTGAGCTGCCGGAGTTCCCGGCCAGCCCGGACTCCGTGGTCGAGATCATCCCGGTCGACCACGTCGTCGGCGCGATCTGCGCCGTGATGGCGACCGAGCCGGAGCTGTCGAAGCCGGAGTACTACCACGTCAGCTCCGGCGCCCGGAACCCGCTGACCTTCGAGCAGCTGTACGCCGGAGTCCGCGCGTACTTCTCCAAGCACCCGTTCGACCTGGGCGAGCGCGGGGCGGTTCGGCTGCCGGTGTGGAAGTTCCCCGGCGGCGACTCGGTCGAGAGCATGCTCCGGTACGGCGAACGCGCGCACAAGCTGGCCGACGCCGTGATCACCCGGGTCCCGCGCAGCGAGCGGACCCGGAAGTACGCCCGCGAGCTGGACGTCCAGAAGCGGCGGCTCGACTTCCTCCGCCGCTACATGGATCTGTACTCCGAGTACGCCCAGGCGGAGCTGCAGTTCATCGACGACAACGTGCTCGCGCTGCACAACGCGCTCGAGGGTGACGACCGGGAGAAGTTCTGGTGCGACACCTCGATCGTGGACTGGCAGCACTACCTGCAGGAAGTGCACTGCCCGAGTGTCACCGACTCGCTCCGGCGGCTCGACGTCGTCCGGAAGAAGCGGAACAAGGCGCTGGCCGAGTCCGCGGGCGTGCTGAAGAAGGTCGAGCCGTCGCAGGACGCGGAGATCATTGCCGCGTTCGACATGGACGGCACGCTGCTGTCGTCGAACGTGATCGAGACCTACCTGTGGATGCGGCTGCCCGAGCTGGACAGCCACCAGCGGGTCGGCGAGATCGGTTCGATGCTGCGCCGGCTGCCGAAGCTCATCTCGGCCGAGCGCAAGGACCGCGGCACGTTCCTGCGCACGATCTACCGCCGCTACGAGGGCGCCGACCTGGAGCAGCTGAACCAGATCGTCGACGAGGTCCTCGCCGAGCACGTGCTCGAGCGGCTGAGCGGCGCCGCCGTACGCCGGATCCGGGAGCACCGCGCGGCCGGGCACAAGACGATCCTGATCACCGGCGCGATCCGGCCGCTGACCCGGCCGCTCGAGCCGCTGTTCGACGAGATCGTCGCGGCCGAGCTGGCCGTCGACGACCGCGGCCGCTGCACCGGCTTCCTGACCGGGCCGCCGCTGGTCGGTGAGTCCCGGGCCGCGTGGATCAAGCACCGCGCCCGCGGTACGAACATCGACCTGTCCAGGTCCTACGCCTACGCCGACAGCCACTCGGACCTGCCGATGCTGACCACCGTCGGCAATCCGGTCGCGGTCTCGCCGGACGTGTCGCTGTTCCGGGCCGCCCGGGCCGCGCGCTGGCAGATCGTCGACTGGAAGACCCCGTCCACTTCGTCCCGACTGGAGCTCCCTGGGGTGAACGCCCGATGATGCTCGCGCTCGAGATGTACCGCTCGCCGGCCAAGTTCCTGGCGGCCAAGGCAGTCGGCGGCCGCATCCCCGGCATCCTGACCGGTCCGGCCGCACCGCTGCGCCTCGTCACCATCAACGAACCGAAGGCCGACCGGCAGGGCTGGGCGCGGATCCGCCCGATCCTGTCCGGCATCTGCGGTTCCGACCTCGGCATGGTGACCGGCAGTACCAAGATGTACTTCTCCGCGCTCGTCTCGATGCCGTTCGTGCCAGGCCACGAGATAGTCGGCGAGCTGCTCGACGACTGCGAGGACCTGCCCAAGGGCACCCGCGTGGTGATGGACTCGGTGCTGACCTGCGCCGCCCGCGGCGTCGAGCCGTGCGAGAACTGCGCGTCCGGCTCCACCAACCGCTGCGACCGGATCACGGTCGGCCACGTGACGCCCGGTCTGCAGACCGGCTTCTGCAGCGACACCGGTGGTGGCTGGGGCAACGTGATGGTCGCGCACCGCAGCCAGCTGTACGCCGTACCGGACGGGCTGACCGACGAGCGCGCCGTCCTCGTGGAGCCGTTGGCCGGCGCGGTGCACGCCGCGCTGCGAGCCAAGGTCCAGCCGGGCCAGTCGGTCCTCGTCAGCGGCGCGGGCGCGGTCGGCCTGTTCGCGACGCTCGCCCTGCGGGAGCTGACCCAGGCGGGCCGGATCACCGTGGTCGCGAAGCACGCCAAGCAGCGCGAGCTCGCCCGGGCGTTCGGTGCCAGCGACGTCGTCGCGCCCGACGAGGTGTTCCGCGGCGTTCGCCGGTCGACGGGCGCGTTCCGGCTCAAGCCCGAGCTCGGCGCCAAGGAGTTCCTGCTCGGCGGCGTGGACATCGCCCTCGACGCGGTCGGCAGCAAGGACTCGATCGACACCGTGCTGCGGGTGACCAAGGCCGGCGGCCGGGTGGTGCTGTCCGGGATGCCGGCCAGTGGCGCCGACCTGTCGCCGATCTGGTTCCGGGAGCTGGAGCTGACCGGCACCTACGCGTCGGCCCGCGAGGAGCCGAACGACCAGCCCGCCTTCGAGACCGCGCTGGAGCTGGCCGCCAAGGCTCCGCTCGACGGGATCGTCGGGGCGAAGTACCCGCTCTACCGCTGGCGCGAGGCGATCGACCACGCGCATTCGGCCGGCCGACTCGGCACGGTCAAGGTTGCTTTCGATGTGAGGGCCTCATGAGGGCCGTGACACAGGCGCAGTACGTACGACGAGAGGGTTTCTGACATGTCTCGGCCAGGTTTTGTGCTTGAGGTGGACGACCGCACGCCGCCGCTGCTGGTGCACAACGGTGAGGGCTTCCTGCTGGAGCGGTTCCCGCTCGGCACCCGGGTGGTGTACCCGCCCGAGGCGCTGCCGCCGGTGCGGGACGTCGAGGAGTCGATCCAGAACGCGCTGCTGAACCCGATCGACTCCGAGCCGCTGCCGGAGCTGCTCCGGCCCGGGATGCGGCTGACGATCGCGTTCGACGACATCTCGCTGCCGCTGCCGCCGATGAAGAAGCCCGACATCCGCCAGCGGGTGATCGAGGCCGTGCTGACGATGGCCGCCGACGCCGGCGTCGACGACGTCGAGCTGATCTCGGCCAACGCGCTGCACCGCCGGCTGACCCCGAACGAGCTGCGCGAGATCGTCGGCGAGCGGGTCTTCCGGTCGTTCTTCCCCGACGGCAAGCTCTACAACTTCGACGCCGAGGACACCGCGAACCTGACCCACCTGGGCCAGACCAAGCACGGCGAGGACGTCGAGATCTCCAAGCGGGCGGCCGAGTCCGACCTGCTGGTCTACGTGAACGTGAACCTGGTGGCGATGGACGGCGGCCACAAGTCGACGTCGATCGGGCTGGCGTCGTACAAGTCGCTGAAGCACCACCACAACAGCCACACGATGATCCACTCGCGGTCCTTCATGGACCACAAGGCCTCGAAGATGCACCACTCGGCCTGGCGGATGGGCGCGGTGCTGACCGAGCACGTCAAGGTCTTCCAGATCGAGACCACGCTGAACAACGACATCTTCGGCGGCCCGCTGGAGTTCCTGCAGAAGCGCGAGTGGGAGTGGTCGATCAAGGACCAGGCCTCGATGCTCGGCACCAAGCGGGCACTGGCGGCGGCGCCGAGCAAGCTGCGGCACAAGATCTTCACCGATGTCCGGTCGAGCTACGGGCTGACCGGGATCCACGCGGGCTCGATCGAGCCGGTGCATGAGAAGACGATCGAGAACGTGCACCGCCAGCACCTGGTCGAGGTGCAGGGCCAGTCCGACGTCGCGATCATGGGCGTGCCGTTCGTCGGCCCGTACAACGTGAACTCGGTGATGAACCCGATCCTGGCCGCCTGCATGGGCCTGGGCTACTACTTCAACTCGTACCGGGGCAACCCCGTGGTCCGCAAGGACGGCGCGGTCATCCTCTACCACCCGGTGCCCTACGAGTTCAGCCAGCTGCACCACCCGTCCTACGTCGACTTCTTCGAGGAAGTGCTTGCCGAGAGCACCGATCCGGCCACGATCGAGGCGAAGTTCGAGAAGCAGTACGCCGAGGACCCGTGGTACATCCACCTGTACCGGACGTCGTACGCCTACCACGGTGTGCACCCGTTCTACATGTGGTACTGGATCTCCCACGCCCTGGACCACTGCGGTGACATCGTCTGGGTCGGCGCGGACCGCAAGACGGTCGAGCGGATGGGCTTCCGGTCCGCTTCGACGCTGCAGGACGCGCTGGAGATGGTCAGCCACTCGGTCGGCCGGTCGCCGTCGATCACCTACCTGCACAACCCGCCGCACCTGCTCGCGGACGTGCGCTGATGGGGACCGGCCTGGTGAAGTTCAGCCGCGACACCGCGCGCGACGTGAAGCAGGTCGCCCGCGGGTGGCGGTGGGGCCGGCGTCCGCAGGTGCCGCGGTCGGCCGAGCCGTACGTGATCCCGAAGGAGAGCACGGTCTTCCCGACCAGGTGGGCCCGCACTCCGGCCGCGATCGCGGTCCGCGAGGTGCTGCAGAAGGGCGCGCTGAACTCGGTCCTGCGGTTCGAGGTGAATCCGCAGGTGAGCGGTCTCGACTCGCTGCTCAAGGTGA
Source organism: Kribbella sp. NPDC048837 (assembly GCF_055586945.1). Taxonomy (NCBI): domain Bacteria; kingdom Bacillati; phylum Actinomycetota; class Actinomycetes; order Propionibacteriales; family Kribbellaceae; genus Kribbella; species Kribbella sp. NPDC048837. The sequence continues at coordinate 651,225 of NZ_JBVJHF010000003.1, read as the reverse complement.
ACGGCCCGGCCCTGATCGTGGCGAACCATTCGTCGCACCTGGACACCCCGCTGCTGCTCTGCACGCTGCCCGACGACATGCGGCGCAAGACCGCGGTGGCCGCGGCGGCGGACTACTTCTTCGACACCTGGTGGCGGGCGACCGCGTCGGCGATCGTGTTCAACACGTTCCCGATCGAGCGCCGCGGCGGCAAGCTCAGCTCGACCCCGGGTGACCTGCTCGGCGACGGCTGGAACGTGGTCGTGTTCCCGGAGGGGACGCGCTCGCCGGACGGCTGGATGGAGCGGTTCCGGATGGGAGCGGCGTACCTGGCCGTCGAGCACGGTGTGCCGGTGATCCCGGTCGGCATCAAGGGCTCGTTCGCCGCGATGCCGCGTGGCCGCGGCTGGCCGGTGCCCGGCCGCCCGACGGTCGCGGTCCGGTACGGCGATCCGTTGCGGCCGGCCGAGGGGGAGAGCGCCCGCGAGTTCGCGCCGAAGATCTCCGCGGCGGTCTCGGCCCTCCTCGACGAGGAGTCGACCACCTGGTACGAGGCGCGCCGCCGCGTGGCGGCCGGCGCGTCCCCGTCCCAGTCCGGCCCCGACGCCGCCCGGTGGCGCCGGGTGTGGGAATCGACTGCCCCGATCAAGCCTGCCGGTAGCAGGCGCCGGGCCTGGAAGTAGTCACCGCTGGTTGCGTCCGGAGATCGCTTCGGACGCAACCACAGCGAGTGCTTCGTACCCCGCGTCGTTCGGGTGCAGGTGGTCACCCGAGTCGTACGCCGGGTCGAGCCGCTGCTCGTCCGCCGGGTCCCCGACGGCCCGGGCGAAGTCGGCGACGGCGTCGTACTGACCTGACGTGCGGATCCAGGTGTTGACCTGGTCGCGGATCGCCTCCGCCCGCGCGAAGTCGGCCGGTTGCATGTAGTCGGCCTTGAACGGCGTGATCGTCGCCCCCACGATGCGAACACCGTGGGCGTGGGCGGACCGGATCATGCTGCGGTAGCCGGCCACGATCTCGTCGGCGGTGACCCTCGGCGTGCTGCCGCAGCCGAAGTCGAACTCACTGTCCCAGATGTCGTTCTCGCCTTCCTCGACGACGACCGTGCGGACACCCGGCCGGCCGAGCGCGTCGCTCTCGAACCGGGAAGTGCCCTGCGCGCCGAAGCACGGCAGCTCGTGGAGCAGCAGGTTCCCGCTGATGCCGACGTTGGCCACCCCGAGCCGGCGCGACCGCAGCCGGTCGGCGAGGGCATCGGAGTACCGGTGATCCGCACCGATGGTCGAGTTGTGCCCGTTGGTGATCGAGTCGCCGAACGTCACGACCGTGCCCGTCGCGCCGGTTACGTCGACGCCGGTGAGGTAGTAGACCGAGTGGCTGGTCGTCCCTCCGGCCACGTCGTCGTTCAGGTGGTCTCCGGCCATCGCGTACGTCGTGGTGAGCCCGTCCTCGTGGAAGGTCGCCGGCCCGGTGGAGCCGTCGACGTACAAGGAGACGACGAGTCGCTCGCCGGCGACGGTCGCCAGCTTCACCGGGTCCGAGGCGATCGTCCGGCCGGGGGCGATGGTCGTGTGCGGCGAACCGTTGAAGGTCGTGGTGAGGTGCCGGTCGCCGAGGGTCACGCCGGTGACGTGGAGCGGCTTGGTGCCGTAGCGGTTGGAGAGCCGGATCCGGAGCGAGTGACCGCCGGTGCTGAGCCGGATCGTCTGCCGGATCGTCTGGTGGTCGAAGCCCGCGGTGGACCAGTTCCCGGTGCCGGCGGTGGGTCGCTGCATCGCGGTGGTCCAGGCGGCGGACCAGCCGGTATCTCGTGGATGCGCCGCGGCCGATGCCGGGATCAGGGAGGAGGCGGCCAGGACGAGTGCGGCAAGCGCTGTGGTCTTCATGCAGTGGATAGTTACAGAGCCTCTAGTTGCAATGCAACTAGATTTCCGGAGAACGCGGGATCGCGGGGTCCGACTCGGTACCCTTTCCGCGTGACTCTTGCCGTGCGTGTGATCCCCTGCCTGGACGTCGACGCCGGGCGGGTGGTCAAGGGCGTCAACTTCACCGGCCTGCGCGATGCCGGCGACCCGGTCGAGATGGCCCAGGTGTACGACGCGGAGGGCGCCGACGAGCTCACCTTCCTCGACATCACCGCGTCGTCCGGCTCGCGGGAGACGACGTACGACGTGGTCGGGCGGACCGCCGAGCAGGTGTTCATCCCGCTCACCGTGGGCGGCGGGGTTCGCGAGGTGACCGACGTCGACCGGCTGCTCCGGGCCGGCGCGGACAAGGTCGGCATCAACACCGGCGCGATCGCCCGGCCGGAGGTGATCCGCGAGATCGCCCACCGCTTCGGCAACCAGGTGCTCGTGCTGTCCCTCGACGTCCGGCGGGCCGCGGACCAGCCGAGCGGGTTCGAGGTGACCACGCACGGCGGCCGGAAGTCGGCCGGGCTGGACGCGATCGAGTGGGCCCAGCGCGGGTGTGAGCTGGGGGCGGGGGAGATCCTGCTGAACTCGATGGACGCCGACGGGACCAAGCAGGGGTTCGACCTCGAGCTGATCCGGGCGGTGCGGGCGGTGGTCGACGTACCGCTGATCGCCAGCGGGGGAGCGGGGGCGCCGGAGCACTTCCCGCCCGCCGTCGAGGCCGGCGCGGACGCGGTGCTCGCGGCCAGCGTGTTCCACTTCGGGGACTTCCGGATCGCGGACGTGAAGAAGGCGTTGCGCGACGCCGGGGTCGTGGTCAGGTGAGCTCCCCGGTGACCGATCGGTCCGAGCAGGGCGAGCGGCTGGTCGCCGACATCGAGCAGGAGCTGTCGGCGCTGTTCCGGCGGTCGCGCTCGGCGTCGCTGCGGCTCGCGCGGCGCGTGCACCCGGACATGGATGCGGCCGGCTACGCGCTGATCTCCCAGATCGAGCTCGGGACGGCGAGCGGCGGTGCCGGCGTCCGGGCGTCCGAGGTGGCGCAGGCGCTCGGCCTGGACAAGTCCACCGTCAGCCGCGGAATCACCCAGCTTGAGAACCTCGGCCTGATCGAACGCGTCGGCGACCCGGACGACGGCCGGGCCCGGCTGCTCCGGCTCACCGCGACCGGGGCCGAGAGCTTCGGCGCCATGCGGGCCCAGCGGCAGACCGAGTTCCGCGCCATCCTCGACCGCTGGAACCCCACCGACCTGGCCGACCTCGGCCGCCTCCTGGCCCGCCTCAACTCCGACCTCGGCTGACGGCCCCGGCTGAACGGCGGCCCCGGCCGGTCGGGGTTCAGCGGACGGCCCGGCCGTCGGTGTCGTTGCCGGTGTCGCGCCACTGCGACCAGGTGAGGTCGGTGTCGTTCCAGGCGAAGTACGGCTGGGCGAGTGACGGCACGACGTACGTGTTGTTCTCGAAGCGGTTGTTGTTCCGGGTGTAGACCGCGGTGTCGCCGATGTCCTGGACGGCGCCGCTGACTTGGCCGTCGGCCATCGTGACGCGGTTGTCGTGGACCCACACGTTCCGGACGATGTGCGGTCCGTGCGGCGCCGGCTTCTCGTCGGCCCGGCCGCCGCTCTCGATCAGGGCGATCCCGTTCGCGTTGCCGCCGACGGTGTTTCCGGCGACCTCGACGAGTCCCGTCGTCCCGCCCGAGGACTGGATCTGAATCCCGGCCTCCCAGGCCCAGCCCTTGTGCAGCAGGCCGTTCCCGGAGATCTCGTTGTCCCGGATGACGGCGTCGTAGCTCATCTCGTGCTGGATGCCGGCTCCCCAGTTCCCGGTGATCCGGTTGGCCGAGTACTCCGTGTGGATGTTGCCGCCGTCGGTCCACAGCCCGGGACCGTGGTTGTCGTGGACGTAGTTGTGCGTGACCGTGTGCCGGCCGGTCCGCCAGCTCTTGCTCCCGCCGGCCTCCCAGTCCGGCGAGTAACCGGCCGTTCCGTTGTTCGCGATCTCGTTGCCGCTCACCACCGATCCGTTGCCCCAGGCACCGAAACCGAGCTGCCCCTGGTGGTGCACGAAGTTCGCGCTGACGACGGCTCCGTCGGCCAGGCCGAGACCGACGCCGTGGTTGAGGCGCACCTCGTTGTGCCGGATCTGCCAGCCGGCACCCATCCCGTACGGCGTCGTCCGGCGGGACTCGACGGCGGCGACCTGGGCCTCGTTCGCAGCTTGCTCGAGCACGAGGTTGGCGACGGTGACGCGGTCGGCGGTCGCCCGGATGAGGCTGGGCGCGACGGCCTGCTCGACCAGGTGGAGCGCCGGATCGTCGCCGATCGTGATGGTGTTGGTGCGGTAGTCGGCGTGGACGGTACCGGCGCTCACGGCCGCCGCGGAGTCGACGCGCGTCAGCCGCTGCTTGTCGACGAACACGTCCTCGGCGTACGCGCAGGTCGGTACGGATTCCTGGCACTCGCCGTGGTCGTCCGGTGCCGGCGGCAGGAATCCCCTGGTCGACCAGACGCTGCCGGTCTGCCGCCAGCCCGTCAGTATCTTCGACCCACTGACCACCGCCCCCGGGGAACCGATGAACGCGTCACCGTCCTTCGGCTCCAGGGGTTGTTCCAGCCGGTAAATGCCGGGGGAGAGGCAGTACGTCGTACCCGCCGGATGCGCGTCGAGGACCGAGTGAAGGTCCTCGGCGGGACCGACCACGACGCCGTCACAGGCTCTCGGAACCGGGCCAACGGGGCCGGTCGGACCGACAGAGCCGGTGACGCCGGGCAGGCCGGACGGTCTGGCGGGAATCGATCCGCCGCCTGCGTCGAAAGGCCACGCCAGTGCCAGCAACCCCACCACCGCGCACCCGGCCACGATCCAGCGCCGCCGCCCCCGTGTCGGTCTCACGGTGACGTCCCGCCACCGAACCAGGGCCGGACCGTGGTCACCGCCACCCCGATCCCGAAGGCGGTCCACAGCAGCGCCGCGACCTGCGGTCCCTCCAGTTGGGGATCGAAGAAGCAGGACACCAGCACGGCCGAAGTCACCATCAGCGTGAGCACGGCGACCTGCCGTCTGGTGTGCAGCCCTTCGCGCGCCAGGCGCCGGCAGCCGGCGACCATGCGCCAGTACCAGCCCACCCACAGGGCGATCCACAGCGAGATGCCGACCACCCCCATCCTGGCCAGGATGTGCAGGTGCGAGTTGTGCGGGCTCCGCAGGGAGTCCTTGCCCGCGTCGAGGATGCCGACCTCGCTGGCCAGGTTCTGGCCGAAGCCGGAGCCGTCGACGAGATGCCCGTCCGCGATCTGTTTGTCGAGGATCCGCGTCCAGAGCTGCTCACGTCCCTCGACGGTGCCGCCCAGGTTGCCGGGGGACTCCTTCCCGCCGAGGCTGACGACGTTGGCGATCAGCTGGGTGGCGGAGAACTCCCGCCCCTGCAGTCCGCCGAGCGGTATCTTCAGCGACAGCAGCGAAGCCGCTCCCAGGCCGACGGCCATCACGAGGACGACGCGGGCGGCCAGACCCACGCGGTTGCGGAGGAACGCCAGCCCGACCGCCCCACCGGCCATCACGCCGAGCAGGCCGCCGCGATTCTGGGTGGCGGCGAGGGCGATCACCACCAGCGCCATCACGCTCCAGACCGTGCGGCTGCGAGCGCTCCGCGTGCCGGGCAGGAGCCACATGCACCCGAGCACGAGCAGCGCCGCGATCGCCGCGCTCCCGGATTTGTGCGACAGCACCGATACGTCAGTGAACGGCACGACGGGGGCGCTGTCGGACAGTGGATAGAGCACGACGGCGAACGGCAGCCAGAGCAGCAGCCACGGAGTCAACCGGGTCAGTTGGGTGATCCACCGGTCGATGAGTTCCGGCGACCTGGCCAGGGCGGCCGCCACGAAGAACGCGAACAGGCAGTACAACCAGAGCACCGCGTCCCGCAGCGCATCCAGGTGGTAGGTGGCGACGCCGGGCAGCATCCGGATGAATCCCCAGGCTGCGAACGCGACCAGCAGGGCGAAGATGGACTCGTCCCGCAGCGGCATCTTGAGGAAGCGGGTCGCCACGACGGTCGCGGCCGCGCCGACCCCGAGCACCATCTCGCCGACGAACATCGGGCTGCCGGGCAGATGGAGATAGGCGAAGGCCCGGTCGAACAACAGGTAGCCGCCCAGGAGCGGCCCGAGCAAGCGGCCGTACAGGACCCAGAGCCGGCCGGATGCCTGCGTCGGCGGAGCGCGCAGGGCGCTGCCGAGCGCACGTCGACGACCGGCGGGCGACGACATCCCGGATCAGCCTCGCGGCAGGCGTGCCGACGTACGGCGGTTCTTCGGCGGCCGGAACGCCAGAAGCTCGGCGGACTGCACCGACTCCTGGCCGACCCGGCGAGCGGTCCGCTCCCGCATCCGGCGGACGAACTTCGGCCCCCGGCCGGTCCGCCGGTAGACATAACCGGCGAGATCCGGCTCGACCCGCTCGAGACGTTCGACCACGCTGACGTGGTCCTGGACCGCCTCACCGGGGCCGAGGACGACGACGGTCGCGTCGGAGTCCTGCACGAGCTCGACCGCGTTCGCCGCTGTCAGCACGGCCGGGCTGTCGATCAGCACGTACTCGAAGGACTCCTTGGCCTCGGCGATCAGCTTCTCCACCGCCTCGGCGTACGCCACGCCGCTGGTCCGCCGGACCCGGGCGGGACCGGCCCGCAGGACGGTGACGTCGGCGTTCAGCGGGCTCGGCTCGATGCACTCGGAGACCGGACGGCACCCGGCCACGACCTGCTCGAATCCGTCGGCCTCCGGGCTGCCCGGCAGGAGGAGGCCGGTGAGGCCGCTCTCGGCGGAATCGGCGTCCACCGCCAGGACCGGCGTACCGTTCTCGGCCACCGCGAGGGCGAGGTTGGCCACGACCGCACTCCGAGCGGTGCTGCTGTCGGCCGAGACGAAGACGACGGCCAGCCGGTCGTCCCGGGCGGCACGCATCCGCTCGACCGACCCCGCGGTGAACCGGAACGCCTCGGCGGTCGGCGACTGCGGATCGACGGCCATCGGCAGCGGGTGTGCGGCGGTCGACAGGACGGTCCGGATCCGGTGGTTCCGGGCCGACGGGATGTCCCCGAGCAGCGGCGCGTCGTAGATCGCGAACGGGTCGAGCCGGTCGTCGAGGCACCGCCGGCGACTGACCCGCAGGTAGGCCAGCACGGCACCCAGGACGAACCCGGCCAGCAGCCCGATGGCCCCGGCGCGCTTCGCGTTGCCGTTGATCGGCACCTGCGGTTCGGCGGCCCAGACGACGGTCGGATGGGTGGCCAGGTCCAGCTCCAGGTCGACCAGGGTCTTGGTGCGCTGGTTCTTCAGATCGGTCAGCTGACCTTCGGTCCGGGCGTCGTTGATGGCGCGCTCGACCGCGGCGAGGTCGGCCGCACCTTGCGCGGCGATGGCGGCGGATCGGGCGTCGTCGAACGCCTGCAGCGCCGCGTTGACACCGGCCTGGGCCACCCTGGCGTCCGGCCAGGTGAAGGTGAGGGCGACGATGCTGGAGCCGAAACTGCCCGGGGTGGCCTGCTCCGGCGGGGTGATCTCCAGCGACTTGTGGTCGCCGGCGAAGTCTTCCTGGGTCAGCACGTTCTCGTTCAGCGACATGTTGGCGATGATGGCCGCGCGATTGGCGACCTCCCGGGACTGCAGCAGCAGCACCTGACTGTCGAAGTACTGGGGGCGGGCCTCGCCCGCGGCCGGCGTGCTCTGCGGCACCGTGACGGTGGCGTACGCGCGGTAGAGCTCGGTCTGCGTCAGTGAGTACGCCGTCGCGGCCGCGGCGGTCAGCACCGCGATGACCAGGACCATGACCCAGTGGCGGCGTACCGCACCGACGACTGTCGGCTCGAAGTGTGCTTGATCGATTCTGGTGGCCTTCATGGCCCCCACCTCAGTCCCTCCCTGGACTTCGGTGCACCGCCGCAGCAAATGCCCCCCTCGGGAAAGGATAGACGGAGAGTCGCCATGATGGACCCGCTTCCGCCAAAAACTGACTCTCCGTAAACGAAACCGGCCTGTCCGCCATATGGTTGCAGAAACCAACTAATCGGGTATATAGTTGGGTTATGCAACTAGCTCAGGAACCCCTCGTCCCGGGGGTGGAGCGGGACGCGCCGGCGCAGGAGCTGCTCGAGGGAGTCAGTTCGCTGATCCGGGCGGTGCGCTGTGTGGAGCACCGGCACCTGATGCCCGACAGCGGGCTGCGGCGATCCGACGCGAGTGTGCTCAAGGTCCTGCTCAAGGGCGGCGAGCAGCGCGGCGGAGAGATCGCCACCAAGCTCGGCGTCGACGCCTCGGTCGTGAGCCGGCAACTGGCCGCCCTGGAAGCCGACGGACTGGTGAGCCGTCGGCCGGACCCGGCCGATGCCCGGGTCGGGCTGGTCAGCCTCGCACCCCCTGGGAAGGCCCGGCTGGAGGCCCTCTACTCGTCCTACACCCAGCATCTTCGTGCCGCCCTGGCGGACCTCGACGACGACCAGCTGCTCGCCGCCGCGCAGACCATGCAGCGGCTCGCGCACGCCATCACCGAGGTCAACCAGGTCGTGAGGCGCACTACTTCGACTGGAGACTGATGACTGTCACCGAGACCCGGCAGCAGCACTTGCCCGCTGCACCGGAACTCACCCATCGCGAGATCCTCGAGATCCTGATCGGCCTGCTCGCCGCGCTGTTCACGGCGATGCTGAGCTCGACGATCGTCAGCAACGCCCTGCCGACGATCATCGCCGACCTCGAAGGCACCCAGACGCAGTACACCTGGGTGCTGACCGCGAGCCTGCTGGCCACCACGGTGTCGACCCCGATCTGGGGCAAGCTCGCCGACCTGATGAGCAAGAAGCTGCTGGTGCAGCTGGCGATCTCGCTGTTCGTGGTCGGCTCCGCGCTGGCCGGCCTGTCCCACACCGTGCCGTTCCTGATCGGCGCCCGCGTCCTGCAGGGCCTCGCGATGGGCGGTCTGATGGCGCTGGCGCAAGCCATCATCGGCGCGGCCATCCCGCCGCGCAGCCGCGGCCGGTACTCCGGCTACATGGGTGCGGTGATCGCGGTCGCGACTGTCAGCGGCCCGCTCATCGGCGGCGTCATCGTCGACACCTCCTGGCTCGGCTGGCGCTGGTGCTTCTATGTCTGCGTCCCGCTCGCCCTGATCAGCCTGGTGATCCTGCAGAAGTACCTGCACCTGCCGCTGATCAAGCGTGAGGTCCGGATCGACTACCTCGGCGCGATCCTGATCAGCGTCGCGGCGAGCCTGCCGCTGCTCTGGGTCACGTTCGCCGGTCAGGACTTCGCCTGGATGTCCTGGCAGTCGGCGCTGTTCGTCGGTGGCACGGTGCTGTTCGGCCTCCTCGCCGTACTGGTCGAGAACCGGGTCGCGGAGCCGCTGGTCCCGCTGAAGGTCGTCCGGCAGCGGACCACCGCGCTGGCGATCGTGGCCAGCCTGGCGGTCGGGGTCGCGATGTTCGGCAGCGCGCTGTTCCTCGGGCAGTACTTCCAGATCGCCCGCGGCTACAGCCCGACCGAGGCCGGTCTGCTGACGATCCCGATGATGCTCGGCTCGTTCCTCGGGTCGGTCGGCTCGGGGCAGATGATCACCCGCTACGGGAAGTGGAAGCGGTACCTGGTGGCCGGTGGGTTCCTGCTGGTCGCCGGCCTGGTCGTGCTCGGCACGATCGACCACACCACGCCGTACTGGTACGTCGGTCTCGGCATGCTCGCGATGGGGCTCGGCATGGGCATGACCATGCAGAACCTGGTCCTCGCCGTGCAGAACACCGTCGACGTCCGCGAGATCGGCGCGTCGAGTGCCACGGTCGCGTTCTTCCGCAGCCTCGGTGGTGCGGTCGGCGTCGCCGCGCTGGGCGCCGTACTCGCCGGGCGCGTGAAGGACCTGATCATCCAAGGGGTGCTCGCCGGACCGGGCGGTGCGGAGGCCGCACGGAAGCTGCAGGAGGGTGGATCCAGCAGCACCAGCCTGCTGGATGTCGGTCACCTGCCGCCGCAGCTCGCCGAGCTGGTCCGGCAGTCGTACGGCGATGCGACCGGGCGGATCTTCCTGATCGCGGCGGCCTGTGCCGTGGTCAGCCTGATCGCCGTGTTCTTCATCAAGGAGGTCCCGCTCCGCAAGACCGTCGCCAAGGTCGACGAGATCGAGGACCTGGTCGACAGCGGGGTGCACGACTAGAGCTCAGGTGGCTCCAGGCCATCCAGCGAGCGGGTGCGGATGATCGGTGAACCGATCAGCCACAGGACGGAGAGCAGGCCGCCGGCGGCGGAGACGAGGAGGGTTTCGCGGACACCGATCCAGGTGCCGAGGAACCCGCCGACGACCGCGCCGAGCGGCCTGATCCCGTAGTTGATGCTGGTGAACGCGCCCGCGACCCGGCTGCGCATGTGGTCGTGGATGACCGCGGCCTGCAGCGAGTTCAGCGGGATGTCGAAACACATGACCGCGAAGCTCGCGACGAACTCGGCGCCGGCGAGCGCGCTGGCGCGGACCCAGACCGGTCCGTCGGCCAGCACCACGAGCGCCATCGCGCCGGGGAAGACGATCGATCCGGCCGCGATCACCCGGCCGGCCCCGAAGATCCGGCTCAGCGGTGCCGCCGCGACCGCGCCGAGGAGACCGCCGACGGAGCCGATCCCGAAGGCCAGGCCGATCGTTCCGGCCGAGAGCCCGAGCTCGCGGCTGGCGAAGAGCACCAGCAGCGCCATGGCCATCAGGTTGAAGAAGTTGACCGTGGTCGCGCAGCCGAGACTGCGCCGCAAGTACGGGTGCCGGAGCAGGTAGCGCATGCCTGCCCGAGCTCGGGTCAGCAACGGCTCCGACGCCTCGTCGGCCTCGCCGGGCGTGGTCTTCAGCCGGCTGAGCTGGATCGCCGAGAACACGAACGACAGTGCGTCGACGACGATCGCGACCGGTGCCGTCAGCCACTGCACGAGCAGGCCGGCCACCGCCGGGCCGCCCATGAACGAGATCGACCGGGTCGCGGACAGCTTGCTGTTCGCCTCGAGGAACTGGTCCCGCTCGACCAGGCGGACGAAGAACGACGCGTAGGCGGTGTTGAAGAGGACGTGCGCCGTACCGGCCAGGATCGCGATCGCATAGAGCTGGCCGAGTCCGAGCAGGTCCAGCCAGTACGCCGCCGGCAGCGTGAGCAGGAGAACGGTGCGGGCCAGGTCGGCCGCGATCATCAGCGGGCGCTTGTCCCGGCGATGGTCGACCCAGGTGCCGATGAACAGCGAGGCGATGTTCGGCAGCCAGACGGCCGCGGTCAGGAAGCCGACCTGCGCGGGGGAGGCGTCGAGCAGCGTGACGGCGATCAGTGGCAGCGCGAGCTCGGTGATCCGGTCGCCGAACTCGGACACGGTCTGCGCGGACCAGAAGGTCCGGAACCGCCGGTCGCGCCACAGGCTGGTGGTCGTGGTGACTGTGCTCATGATGGTCCCCCCAGGACGGGTTCAGGTTGTTGCTTTAGACAAAGAAAAACAAAAAGAGCCGGAGAGAGGTGAACGGATCCGGATCAGGTTGTTGCTTCGGGCAATGACATGCGGAGGTGGCGGACCGGCCGCGCGTCCGGCGGCGCGCCGTCCGTGCCGCGCTGGACGTACGGCGCGAGTACCTGCTCGATCTCCTGCTCGATCGCGTCGGCCTCGTCGACGGTGACGATCAGGCGGGTGTTCGCGGACCCGGCCACGCGGTGCCACTCGGGATCGAGGACGGGCTCGGTCTCGGCGAGCCAGTGCTGGGCCTGCTCCAGGGCCTGGCTCATCATCTCGGCGAGCAGCAGCCGGCCGGCCTCGAGGCCCTCCGGGGTGTCCGGCATCGTGACCCGGAACCCGCGGGCGACCGCGTTCCACCAGCGTTGCCGCCGGTCGGAGCCCTCCGGTGGCGGACCGTCGACCACGAGACCGAACGACGCCAGGTGCCGCAGGTGCCAGCTTGTGACCGAGGGAGAAGCACCGACGTGTTCGGACAGTTGGGTCGCCGTCGCGGGACCGTTCTTCTGCAGCCAGCTGAGCGCGGCCAGCCGGACCGGGTGCGCCAGCGCCCGCATCGCCTGGGGGTCGGTGATCTCGAAATCGCCGTACGGATTTCTGAGAGACATGTTTCGAGAGTAATCTCTCAGATCTCCTGGAAGCAACCCCTGTCGCCGCTCCGGGTCCGGCGGGACACTTGGGCGGGAGGTGCGACCGGATGCGGGACGACAGGGATCCGACGGCGGATATGTCCGCCCTCTACCGGCAGACCTGGCCGCGGCTGATCGGTGTGCTCGTGTCGATCGGTGGATCGCCCGCGGACGCCGAGCAGGTCGCCCAGGACGCGTACGTGAAGCTGATCGCCCGCTGGGACGCGATCCGCCGGTACGACGACCCGGAGACCTGGGTGCGCGCCGTCGCCGTGCGGACGATGATCAGCCGGTTGCGTCGGCGGCAGGTGGCGATCCGGGCGCTGGCCCGGCTCACGGGCCGCGCGGACACCGTGCGTGGGTCGGGTGGTGCCCCGCCGGACGTGGCGGCCGCGCTGGCCCGGATCACGCCGGAGCAGCGGGCGATCGTCGTACTGCACGACGTCCTGGAGCTGCCGATCGAGCAGATCGCCGTGGACCTGCAACTCGGGCCCGGTGCGGTGAAGTCCCGGCTGGCGCGGGCGCGGCGGGCCTTCGCGCCGTTGGCGGCGGTGACCGGGAATGCGTGACCTGCTGGTCGAGTACGTCGACGCGCGGACGCCGGAAGAGGCGCCGCCGTTCGAGGAGCTGGAAGGGGCCGTCCGGGAGCGGCGCCGGCGGCGTTACGTCGTGTCGGCCGCGGTCGCGGCGATCGTGATCGTGGCCGGGATCGCCGCCGGCCTCGGCCTCCCGGAGGCCGAGCGTGAGCCGACGTTCAGCCCCGACGCGCCCCGGTACCTGGTCGACGGGCCGGCGCCAGAGCAGTACAAGATCGGTACGACGCTGATCCTGCTGCGGGGCGAGATCGCGGTCACCTCGGTGCGGCAGGATCCGGACCGCCTGTCGGTGCTGACCGTGGCGGTCGAACCCGACGAGGTCGCGATCGAGCCGTGCCTGCCGAACACGGTCGTCCGGATCCTGTCCCAGGACGCGTACTCGGTCCGGATCGCGGCGTACCGGTACGGCGTCGGCCCGGACCAGAACGAGGGCCACCAGTGCACGAACCCCGGTCCCGCGCCGACCACCCTCGACCTCGACCTGCAGAGCGCGCTCGCGAACCGCACGGTGTACGCCGGAAGCACCGGTGAGCGAGTCGTGCTGAAGGGACGCGGCTGCCTCAGGCCGGCTGGATCGTTCGCCGCCAGATGTCGCTGATCAGGTCCGGCCGCATGCCGACCGAGGTGTAGAGCGCCACGGCCGGCGTGGGGTTGCTGCTGTCGACGTGCAGGATCGTGCCGGATCGTCCCGCCGCGGCGTCGACGGCGAAGGCGTCGTACAGCAGGAACTTGGCGAGCCCGCGGCCACGCGCCTCCGGTACGACGGCCAGCCGGCCGACGTACCCGCAGTTGTCGGTGCTGACGAAGTTGTCGTTGCACTCGGTCACGGCGACGGCGCGCCCGTCGAGCTCGACCGTGGTCAGCTGCGACCAGTCGAACGTCGACCGGCTCTCCCGCGACTCCGCCCACTCCGGGTACGGCCGCGGCTCGGCGCCACGCTGCCCACGGAACGCCTCCACGAGTACGGCGTGCGCCGCCCGGCGACTCTCGTCGTCGAGGGCGCCACGGCGTACGACGGCACCGTCAGGAACCGCGGGTGGCGGCACCGCGCCGTGGAAGGTGATGCGCATGCGGTGGACCGACGTACCGATCGTGAAGCCGTGGGCGGTGAGGATCGGCGGCATCAGCTCGTCCTGCCGGATGACACCGATGCTCACCACGACCTCGCCGGATCCGGCCCGGTCGGCCCGCTGCATCCCCTGCTCGAGCAACCACTCCACGATCGCCGGGTCCTCGCTCAACGCTTCGAGGTTCACCCGGTCGCCGGTCGACATCGCGGTCGCCGAACCGGCGAACTCACCGGCCGCGTCGAGCACGATCCAGCCGTCCGTCGCCGGGTTGAACCCGGGATCGCGCAGATAGTTCGCGACGTCCTCGGGACTGTGCTTCGCGAACCCGAGCAACGCCCGCGTGTAGTCGCGGGACCGCTCGGCGAGCATGGCGGCGTCATCGAGCCGCATCGGCCGGGAGGTGTGGCCGTCGGGCAGCGTCATACGGCGTCGACCTGGATCCGCAGCACATCCATCACCAGCGCGGCCCGCATGCCGACCGACAGGTAGAGACCGAGCGCCGGCGTCGGGTTGTTGGTGTCGACGTGCAGGATCGTGCCGGTTCGCCCGGCCGCCGCGTCCAGAGCGAACTGGTCGCGCAATAGGAACGTCGCCAGTCCCTTCCCGCGGGCTTCCTTGAGGACGCCCAGCCGGCCGATGTACCCGCAGTCCTCGTCCTCGACGAACTGGTCCGTGCATTCGCGGAACGCGACCGCCCGGCCGTCCACTGCGAGCAACGTCGTCATCGACCAGTCGAAGGACGTCTGGCTCTCGTGCGCCGCGCGCCACTCCTCGAACGTCCGTGGCGTGAAGCCGAACTGCCCCTCGAACGTCTTCGTCAGCAGGCCGTGCGCAGCACGCTGGCTGTCCTCGTCCGGAGCGCCCCGCCGAACCGTGACCCCGGCCGGAACCTCGGGCGCGGCGACCGGGCCGTCGTGATCGATCCGCATCCGGTGGTACGTCGTCGCGGGCTCGAACCCCGCGTCCGTCAGCTGCTTCCGGCGGCCCTCGTCGGGACGGTAGGCGAGACCGTCGAGCTGCACCGACGCGTGTCCGTACTGGGTGGCGAACTCGCCCGCCCGGCGCGTGATCCGGCCGAGGAGGTAGCTCCAGACCAGCGGGTCGGCGGTGACGGCGTCCAGGTCGAGGTGGCGATGGTCGCCCCGGCCGGCGACCATGCCGAAGCCGGCCGGGCGCTCGCCCTCGAAGACCAGCCAGCCGTCGGTCGCGGGCTCGAACCCGGGATCGGTCAGCAGGTCGACCGTGTCGTCCAGGGTGAAGTCTGCGAAGCCGAGGACGGCGGTGTTGTACTCGGCCACCAGCTCGAAGACCGCCTCCGCGTCGTCCTTGGTCGGCGGACGGACGGTGTGCGTGTCGGGCAGTACGGCGGTCATTCACACATCGTGGTGAACGACCGCCGTACTGTCGAACGGATTAGCTCAGCAGGCCTTGTCCCACTCGAGGTCGCAGGTGGTCTGCGTCGTCCGGAGGCTCTTCGGCGCGACCGCGGCCGGCGGCGCCTGGTCGGACCAGGAGGCCAGCGTCACGCCGACCGCGTCCTCGATCGAGCGCGGGCTGACCAGGTAGTTGTTGCTCAGCATCGAGAAGACCAGCTTGCGGCCGTCCTTGGTGCTGACGTACCCGGACAGCGCGGTCACGCCGGTCAGCGAACCGGTCTTGCCGTGCAGGTTGTTGGCGGCCGGGGTGTTCTGCATCCGGCTACGCAGCGTGCCGCCGACGAACCGTTCGGGGTTGCCGGCGATCGGGAGGGCGTCGTACCACTGCTGCCACCACGGCTCCTTCTGAGCCCCGATCAGTACGTCGGTGACGCTGTCGGCGGTCACGTTGACCTTGCGGGACAGGCCCGATCCGTCGGAGAGGCGGATCCGGCTGGTGTCGACGCCGATGCTCTTGGCGTAGTCGGTGACGACGCCGAGGCCGGCGGACCAGCTGCCGTCGGCTTCGACGACCGCGCCCATCGTCTTGACCAGCGTCTCGGCGTGCATGTTGTTGGACAGCTTGAGGAACGGCGTCATCAGTTCGCCGACCGTCATCGACTCGTCCCGGGCGAGCTGGTGGGCGGTCGCCGGGGTGGCGGCGTTCTTGATCCGGCCGTCGACCTGGATGCCCTGGGCGGCGAGCGCGCGGCGGAACACGTCGGCCGCGTAGAGCTCCGGCTCCCAGACCGTCACCCACTCCTGCCCGACCGACGCGCCGAGCGGCACCGAACCGGTCACCCGGACGATGTTGGTGCCGTGGTCGCGCTCGATGCTCAGCGTGTTCGCCGACCCGGCCGCGCCCGTGGTCGCGGTGCTGACCAGCTTGATCACGCCGTTCGCCGGGACCAGGTTCAGTGTGACCGGGGCGCCGGCCGCCGCTCCGGGCCGGCTCTCGACGATCGCCGTACCGGAGTCGTAGTCGGTGTTCGGGGCGAGCGTGAGAGCGGAGATCTGGGCGTTGTAGTAGAACGGCTCGTCGTCCCAGGACCAGGTGTCGCCGAGGCGGACGTGGTCGAAGTACGTGTCGTCCGCGATCAGGTCACCGTCGACCTGGCGGACACCGGCCGTGCGCAATTGCTTGGCCAGTCCGACGTAATCGGACTCCAGTGCGGTCGGGTCGCCGTACCCCTTCAGGTACAGGTCGCCGCGCAGCTTGCCGCCGCGGACGGACGCGGTCGCCAGCACATCGGTGTGGAAGCGGTACGACGGGCCGAGCACGTGCATCGCGGCCGTCGACGTGAAGAGCTTGGTGTTCGAGGCGGGCAGCATCCGCTGGTCGCCGTTCCGGTCGTACAGCGTCTCGCCGGTGGTCGCGTCCCGGACCACGAGCGCGACCTGCGAACCGTCGTACCGGCTGTCGTTCAGCAGGCTGTCGAGCTGCTGCTGCAGCGGCGTCGCCTGTACTCCGGCCGGCGCTCCGGCCGACTGCGTCATCACACCGCCGACGGCCGCCGCCACTGCGGCGACAGTGGCGACGACCCCGCGCCCCGACACTCTCGGTAAATACTTCACGAGAAACTCCCTCAACCAGGCGGAAATCAACTAGCGGGAGTCTCCACCCCTCGCGGCCCCGGGTCCAGTGATCAGCGCGATTGACCTCTCGCCGTCCAGGTGAATCGATGGAAGAGGTGCAGTGAGCTTCCGGGTCAGGGAGTTGCCGGGGGAGACCCCGGCCCTGACCCGGGAACCACCCGTCCGGGGCGTGGCGCGGTGCCACGGCGCTGCAACCTGCCTCGTACCCTCGTAGAGCACAGCGACACGGACGGGGAGCACGAAGCAGGCGATGGCGAAACCACCAGAGCAGGTGTCCGGGAACCGGCGGCGACGACGTCCGGTCTGGCTGGACCTGCGCCGTACCGGCCGTGGCCTGCAGGCGATGCTCCTCGGCGGCCTCGCCTCGCTGGTCTCGCTGATCATCACGTTCTGGACGCTGCCGCAGATCAGCAGTGACGGCCGGCTGCCGATCCTCCGCCTGGTCGTGCTGCTCGCGGTCTTCAGCATGCTGATGCGCTGGGTGCTGTCCGGGGTGGCGATCCTGATCGGCTCGATCGGCGTCCTCGTCGGCGGCCTGCTGTCGCAGTTCGGCGTCATCTACCTCGGCATCACCGTGGATCCGGGCGTGACCCTGCACGGCGGCGTCGAGGCGCCCGTGGTGGTCGCCATCTGGATGGCGGCGGTGAGCGCCTTCGTCGGCTGGGTCGCGTACGCCGGCAGCGACGACGCGTACGTCGCCGAGGTGATGCGGGTCGTGCACCGCAAGGCCCGCAGGATCGAGGCGGCGCCGAAGACCGGGCTGCTGATCATCCAGATCGACGGCCTGTCCGCACCACTGCTGAACTGGATGGTCCTGGCCGGCAACCTGCCGAACCTGGGCGGCTGGATCCGCGACGGCAAGCACTCGATGGTCGAGTGGCACACCGGCGTCCCGGCGACCACTCCGGCCAGCCAGGCCGGCATCCTGCACGGTGGCTCGAAGCACATCCCGGCGTTCCGGTGGTACGAGAAGGAGACCGGCCGGGTGATGGTCACCAACCGTGGCCGGGACGCCGCCGAGATCGAGGACCGGATGTCGACCGGGCGCGGGCTGCTCGCCGACGGCGGCGTCAGCATCAGCAACAACTGGTCCGGGGACGCGGACCGG
This sequence comes from Kribbella sp. NPDC048837, assembly GCF_055586945.1. NCBI lineage: Bacteria > Bacillati > Actinomycetota > Actinomycetes > Propionibacteriales > Kribbellaceae > Kribbella > Kribbella sp. NPDC048837. The sequence goes on along the minus strand of NZ_JBVJHF010000003.1, from coordinate 633,401 downwards.
TGCGAACTGGTCTTCAGCCGGGCCGCCCTGCCGAACAGCCGCAGCCGGGGTTACGTACGGTTCTTCTCCAGCCCGCAGGGTGCCGCGCGCGGTCTCGTGCTGTGTTTCGCCGAGATGGTCAAGGAGCTGCACCAGGCCCGGCGCCAGCGGGTCCGGCACCTGGTCCCGCGGGTCAAGCGTGGCGGCGCCTACATCTTCCTGCGCGCGATCACCAACGTTCTGCTCCGCGACCTGAACGTCTCGCTGGTCACCGACGAGCTGGTCAAGGGCACCCCGGTGATCTACTGCGACTTCGTCGACTACGACGAGGTCGCGCACCATGCCGGCCCGACCCGGGCGGAGTCGCTGCAGACGCTCGAAGGCCTGGACCGGGTGCTGGGCGCGCTGCAGCGGATCATCGACATCCTGCCGCACGCGTACGAGATCGTCGTGCTGTCCGACCACGGGCAGAGCCAGGGCTCCACCTTCCTGCAGCGGTACGGCCGCACCCTGACCGAGGTGGTCGACGACCTGGTCGACACCACCAAGGAGCCGGTCGCGGCGGTCGGCAAGTCCGAGGGCTGGGGGCCGGTGAACACGTTCCTGACCGAGCTGTCGCTGCGCCGCAGCGTGGCCGGATCGGTGACCCGGAAGGCGCTGCACGGAAAGGCCAAGAGTGGCGAGGTGGAGCTCGGGCCGAAGGACTGCGAGCCGCCGGTCGCCGCCGACGAGCAGATGGTGGTCACCGCCTCGGGCAACCTGGCGCTGCTCTATCTCGCGACGACGCCCGGCCGGGTCCCGCTCGAGGAGATCGAGGTGCTGCACCCGAAGCTGATCCCCGGCCTCGCGACCCATCCCGGCGTCGGCTTCGTGGTGGTCGACTCGCTCGCCGAGGGACCGGTTGCGATCGGGCGGGCCGGGGTTCACGTGCTGCGGTCCGGCCGGATCGAGGGCGAGGACCCGCTGACGCCGTACGGGCCGTTCGCGGCCGCGTCGATGCTGCGACAGGCGGAGATGCCGCACAACGGCGACGTCGTGGTGGTCAGCCGGCTGGACGAGTACACCCATGAGGTGGCCGCGTTCGAGGAGCTGGTCGGGTGCCACGGCGGGATCGGCGGCTGGCAGACCGAGGCGGTCCTGGTGCACCCGAGTCGTTGGGTCCTGGACGAGCCTCCCGTAGGCTCCGACGCGGTCCATACACTGCTGATCAGCTGGCTGGAGAAGCTGGGCCACCGCAAGGACCTGCGGAAACCGGTCGAGTCGAGCGTGGAGGCCTGAGGCGTGCGGATCACCTGGTGGGGGCATGCCACCACCACGATCGAAGCGAACGGCACGCGGCTCCTGACGGATCCCGTGCTGACGTCGCGGATCGCGCATCTGCGCCGGCGGCGCGGACCGTCCCCGCTGCCCGAAGCGGGCAGGTGTGACGCCGTGCTCATCTCGCACATGCATGCCGACCACCTGCATCTGACCTCGTTGCCGCTGGTCGCGCCGGACGCCGCCCTGGTGGTGCCGCGCGGTGCCGCCAAGCTGATCCACCAGGACAGTGGCGCGGCCGTCTCGGACCGTTGTATCGAAGTTGCCCCAGGCAATCAGGTGCGGATCGGCTCGCTCGACATCACCGCGATCACGGCCCATCACGACGGGCGCCGGCTGCCCTGGTCGTCGCACGCCGGGCCGGCCCTCGGCTACCGGGTGGAGGGCGCGCCGAGTGTCTGGTTCGCGGGTGACACCGACCTGTTCGACGGCTTGGCCGCGGAGGTCGGTCCGGTGGACCTGGCACTCGTACCGGTGGGCGGCTGGGGTCCGTCGCTCGGTCCTGGACACCTCGATCCGGTCCGCGCGGCGGAAGCGGTGCGGCGGGTCGAGGCCCGGATGGCGATCCCGGTTCACTTCGGGACGTTCTGGCCGATCGGGTGCGACTGGCTGAAGCCCGAGCTCTTCCTGCCACCGGGGGACAGGTTCAAGGCCGCGATGACCGAGGCGGCGCCGACGGTGCAGGTGGAGGTCCTGGAGCCGGGTCAGTCGACCGAGGTGGTCGCATGACCGGCGACACGAGGTTCGACCTCTGGTATCTCTTCGCGTTGGCCGGCGCGGTGCTGGTGGGTGCGGTGCTGCCGGTTCTGCCGACGGGCGCCGCGGTGTCGGCGGGCGCCGTACTCGCGTCGCACAGCAACCCGATCGGGCTCTTCGGGGTGTTGATCGCCGGCGCGGCCGGCGCGTACATCGGCGACCTGATCGTGTACGCCGGCTGCCGATTCGGTGGTGAACGGCTGGCCAAGCGGGTCGGGTGGCTGCGCGACAACGCCTCCCTCGATGCCCTGCGGCTCAGGCTGTCCGAGCACGAGATCGGCGTCCTGCTGACCTCCCGGCTGATCCCGGGCGGCCGGGTGCCGGTGCTGCTCGCGGCCGGCCTGGCCGGGTACCCGTGGGAACGGTTCGCGCTGGTCGACCTGACGGCATCGTCGCTGTGGGCAGCCGTCTACATGGCGATCGGCCTGGTCGGGTACGCGCTGTTCGACGAGCCGTGGCAGGGCGTGCTCGCCGCGATCCTGCTCGTAGTACTCGTGACCGTGAGCAGCAGCCTGGTCCAGCGTGTCCGGCGCACACGGGCGGCCGGGAAGTCAGACGCCGAATGACGCGCTGCGGAGCCGCTCGATCAGCTCCGCGTCCCCCTCGAGCTGTACGTCGGCGACCCGCTGACGCCCGAAGCAGAACAGCACCAGCTCGCCCGGCTCGCCGGTCACCGTCACCGAGCCCAGCGCGGTCGGCCGCTTCGCGACGGACGTCGCACCGTCCGGGCGCCTGAGCACCAGGCCGCTCGGCGCCTTCCGGGTCATCGACTTCGACGCGAGCCGGACCGCCTTCCACAGGCCGGCCTGCTGCTCGCCGGGCAGTGTGCGCACGTCGTACGACGACTGGGCCCGGCGGACGTCCTCGTGGTGGACGAAGTACTCGGTCGTGTTCAGCTGGTGGCCGAACTTCGGGACCGCGTAGATCGAGACCGGCGGCGGCCCGTTGCGGACCTTGCCGACCACCTCGGCGAAGCTGTAGCGCTCCTTGGCCCGCCGCATCCGCCGCTCGGTGGCGTCGGCCAGCGCGGAGATCATGATCCCCGGCCCAGCCATCGGATCGGCCTCCCGGACATACAGATGAACGGCGAGGTCGTACGTCGACCATCCCTCACACAGCGTGGGCTGATCCGGCCCGAGCTGGTCGAACAGATCACACAGAGCAAGTCGCTCTACCCGGCTGTAGTCGGTCACATACTCGATCGTAATCGCGAACCCAACCCTCCTTCCCGTCCTTCCCTCCGCCACCGGCGGAGGGAAGGAATAAAGAAAACAGGAGGGGGCGCTGGAATGGCAGAATGTCAATCGTTGTCATGCTTATGCATGGTGTTCGCACCTGACTGTCCTGGAGAGCGTCTTGCCCATGCCGAAGGTCCCCGACAAGGGCAGCGTCACCCGGAGAGGGTTCGCGGTACTGCGGGTGGCGATCTGGGAGGAGCCGTGGATCTTCGCCTTCTCCGTGCTGGCCGCCATGCTCTACGGCGCGATGACGGTGGCCGGCGGCTGGGCGCTCGGCTGGGCGACCGACCACGTGCTCCGGCCGGCCTTCGAGAGCGGTGACACCACCTTCGGCGCGATCGCCTCGCTGATCGGGCTGTTCCTCGGCATCGCGGTGCTGAACGCGATCGGCGTGGTCGGGCGGCGGCTCGGCGCCGGCGTCATGCAGTTCCGGCTGCAGGCGACGTACCGCCGCCGCGTCACCCGGCAGTACCTGAAGCTTCCGCTCGAGTGGCACCACCAGCACTCCACCGGCATGTTGCTGTCCAACGCCAACGCGGACGTCGAGTCGACCTGGTTCGTGATCGCTCCGCTGCCGATGGCCATCGGCGTGATCGCGATGCTGGGGTTCGCGACCGTCGCGATGTTCGCGGCCGACGTCTGGCTCGCGCTGGTCGGCTGCCTGGTGTTCCCGCTGGTGTTCGTCGCGAACGTGATCTTCCAGCGCTACCTGCAGCCGCTCGCCACCCGGGCGCAGCAGTTGCGCGCGGATGTCTCCGAGGTCGCGCACGAGTCGTTCGACGGTGCCCTGGTGGTGAAGACGCTGGGGCGCGAGGCCGCCGAGACCGAGCGCTTCCGGGGTCCGACGTACGCGCTGCGGGACGCGAACATCGCGGTGAACAAGGCCCGCGGCCTGTTCGACCCGGTGATCGACGGCCTGCCCCGGCTGGGGGTGCTCGCGGTGCTGCTGGTCGGGGTCTACCGGGTCCAATCCGGCGGCGCCGACGCGGGTGACGTGGTCCAGGTCGCGTTCCTGTTCACGCTGATCGGGTTCCCGATCCGCGCGCTCGGCTGGGTGCTCGGCGAGCTGCCGCGGTCCGTCGTCGGCTGGGACCGGGTGCAGCGGGTGCTGACCGCCACGGGCGGGATGGAGTACGGCGATGCCCGGCTGACCTCGCCGAAGGCGGCCCGGCTGCAGGTGGCCGGCGTCCGGTTCGGGTACCTGCCGGAGCGCGATGTCCTGGCCGGGGTGGACTTCACCATCGAGCCCGGGCGAACAGTCGCGGTGGTCGGGCCGACCGGCGCCGGGAAGTCCACGCTGACCACTCTGCTGACCCGGCTGGTCGATCCGGAGGCGGGTGCGGTCAAAGTCGACGGCGTCGACCTGCGCGAGCTGGCCCGGGACGAACTCGCCGGCTCGGTCGCGCTGGTGGCGCAGACCGCGTTCCTGTTCGACGACACGATCCGCGGCAACATCACCCTCGGCGGTGAGTACGGCGACGAGGACGTCTGGGACGCGCTGCGGATCGCTCAGGGCGACGGCTTCGTGAAGGCGCTGCCCGACGGTCTCGACACCAAGGTCGGCGAGCGCGGTACGACGCTGTCCGGCGGCCAGCGGCAACGCATCGCCCTGGCCCGCGCGCTGGTACGGCGTCCCCGCCTGCTGATCCTGGACGACGCGACGAGTGCGGTGGACCCGCAGGTCGAGGCACGGATCCTGGCCGGGCTGCGGTCCGCGGTCCAGGGCTCCGAAGCCGCGACCACCGTCCTGGTGATCGCCTACCGGAAGGCGACGATCTCGCTGGCCGACGAGGTGCTGTTCCTGGACGACGGCCGGATCGCGGCGCACGGCACCCACCCCGAGTTGCAGCGGACGTCGGCCGCCTACCGGGAGCTGGTCGACGCCTACGAGAAGGACGCGGAGCGCCGCCAGGAAGAAGCGGACCTGGCCGCCGAGCTCGACGACATGGACGCGGAAGGAGCATCCGCGTGAGCGGGGCAGAAGCATCGCGGCTGGACCACGGGGACGACGCGGGTGGTCTCGAGACTCTGAAGCAGGGGCTGAAGGTCTCGCCCGAGTTGGCTCGAGGCTGGGTGGTGACCGGGATTCTCGCGTTGACCATGACGGCGGGGCGGATCGTCGTACCGATCGCGGTGCAGCAGACGATCGACAAGGGTCTGTCCGGGCCTGGCGGGCCGGACATCTCCTACGTCGCGTGGATGTGCCTGGTCTGCACGCTGGCCATCGTGGTCACGGCGGGAGCGTCGTACCTGACCACCGTGCGGCTCGCGATCAACTCCGAGAACGGGCTGGCGACGATGCGGATCAAGGCGTTCCGGCACGTGCACGACCTGCCGGTGCTGACGCAGAGCACCGAGCGCCGCGGCGCGCTGGTCAGCCGGGTGACGTCGGATGTGGACACGGTGTCGCAGTTCCTGCAGTTCGGCGGGTTCATCTTCCTGGTCAGCATCGGGCAGATGCTGCTCGCGACCGTGGTGATGTTCTTCTACTCCTGGCAGCTCGCGCTGGTCGTGCTGGCGTGCTTCATCCCGCTGTTCGCCAGTCTGAAGTACCTGCAGCGCGCGATGTCCAAGGCCTACGGTGTGGTCCGGGCGAAGGTCGGCGAGATGCTGTCCGCGATCTCGGAGCCAGTGGTCGGCGCCCAGGTGGTCCGCGCGTACGCCGTCGAGACGCGGACCCAGGAGCGCATCGACGCCTCGATCGAGGACTACCGCCGGACCGCGACCAGGGCCCAGGCGCTCACCGGTGTGACGTTCTCGATCGGCGGTCTGGCCGCGGGCCTGGCCAACGCCGGTGTGCTGTCGGTCGGTGTGCTGCTGGGTGTCGACAAGCAGGCGACGCTGGGGGAGCTCCTCGCGTTCATGTTCCTGGTCGCGCTGTTCTCGGACCCGGTCCAGATCGCCACCCAGGTGCTGACCGACGCGCAGAGTGCGTTCGCCGGCTGGCGGCGGGTGCTCGGCGTGATCGCGACACCGGCCGACGTGGTCGACCCGGGGGAGTCGGGCGTGAAGCAGCCGCGCGGGCCGATCACGGTCGAGTTCGCGGACGTGGACTTCGCGTACCCGGAAGGTGAGCTGGTCCTGCGCGATGTCGACGTACAGCTCGAGCCGCACCGGCGGGTCGCGGTGGTGGGTGAGACCGGGTCGGGCAAGACGACGTTCGCGAAGCTGCTGACGCGGTTGATGGATCCGACCGCGGGCTCGGTCCGGCTGGACGGCGTGGACGCGCGGGAGATCTCGTTCGAGTCGCTGCGGGAGCGGGTCGTGATGGTGCCCCAGGACGGGTACCTGTTCGACTCGTCGCTGGCCGAGAACGTGCGGTTCGGCCGGCCGGAGGTGACGGACTCGCAGTTGCTCGACGCCTTCGAGTCACTCGGGCTGACGGACTGGCTGGAGTCGCTGCCGGACGGCCTGGAGTCACCGGTCGGTCAGCGGGGCGAATCGCTGTCCGCGGGCGAACGTCAGCTGGTCGCGCTGGTCCGGGCGAACATCGCTGACCCCGATCTGCTCGTGCTGGACGAGGCGACGTCCGCCGTCGACCCCGGCACCGAGGTCCGGGTGAACGCAGCGCTGGAGCGCCTGATGGCCGGGCGTACGTCGGTCACCATCGCGCACCGGTTGTCCACCGCGGAGGCGGCCGACGAGGTGCTCGTCTTCGACAACGGGGAGATCGTCGAGCGCGGTCCGCACGCGGAGCTGGTCGGCGCCGGCGGCGTCTACACCCGGCTGCACGACAGCTGGATCGCGCAGCGCAGCGCGGTCTGATCAGGCACACGCGGCGGCCGGGACCTGGGGAGGAGCGGTCCCGGCCGCGCGCGGTTCGGCTGTCAGACAGCCGGGGCGGCACCGTTCTCGCGGCCGGCACCCGGCTGCGGCACCAGCAGGAACTCGACACCGCCCTTCTCGTCGACGGCCGCGTCCAGAATCTTGTCGTCGAGCGCGTTGGCGGCGTTCTGCTCGAGGAACACGCGCGCACCGGCTTCCTCGACCACCTGGTCACCGGGCCGCGGTGCTTCCGTCGTCGTCACCGCGAGCGCCGGATCCGCCGGGTTTTCCTGCGAGATCCGCACCCCGGCCCCCTCCGGCGCACCCTCGACTCCAGTGATGCTCTTGATCACCAGCGTCGCGTTCTCAGTCAGGGTAAGCACAACCACTCCAAACGTTCGGTGTCATCGAGTCCGCCCCGTGCCCGATCCCGCCCGGACCAAACACCACCGGTGTGAGCCGCCCCGGTAAGTCGCGTGCGGACTGTCGGCGGAGTGGTGTGTGATCGGGGTATGGCGATTGCTTTGGGGACACCGGACATCGATGGCTTGGGCGCGGTGGTGCGGGCGCTGCGGGAGTGGCAGTCCGACGACGGCCCGATGCAGCTGCATCCGGGCGACCTCGGCTGGTTCTGGCGGTTCGGCGGCGAGCAGACGGCGGCCGCGACCCGGACCTGGAGCCGGGACGGCGAGATCGTTGCCGTCGGTCTGCTCGACGAGCCGGACCTGCTGCGGGTCGCGTTCGCGCCGGGCACCTTGCGCGACGAGGAGCTCGCGCAGCGCCTGGTGGAGGACGTGTCCGCACCGGAGACCGGCGTACTGATCGAGGGCAAGGTGTATGTCGACGCCCCGAACGACGCGCTGGTCCAGGAGTTGCTGTTCAAGGACGGTTGGGAGGCTGGCGAGCCGTGGGTGCCGCTGCAGCGGGACCTGAGCGAGCCGGTGCCGGATCCCGGCGTCCGGGTCGACGTCATCGGCGCGGAGGAGGCGCACGAGCGGACCAACGTCCAGCGGGCGTCGTTCGACGGCTCGACGTTCACCGATGCGCGCTGGCATGCGATGGCCGACGGCGAGCCGTACGCCGACGCCCGCTGTCTCGTCGCCCGCAACGAGCTGGGCGAGTCCGTTGCGGCCGTGACCGTGTGGTCGGCGGGCGAGGGACGGCCAGGTCTCCTGGAGCCGATGGGCGTCCACCGGCTCCACCGCGGCCGCGGCTACGGCCAGGCGATCACCATCGCCGCCGCGCGTGCGCTGCAGGACCTGGGGTCGTCCAGCGCGATCGTGTGCACCCCCGCCTTCAACGTCGGCGCCGTCGCCACCTACCAGTCCGCCGGCTTCGAGCCACGTCCCGAGATCCGGGACGTCCACCGCAACGCCTAGGCGGCAGCGTCGTCGGCTGCGCGGAGCACGCGGAGGATGTTGCCGCCGGCAAGTTTCGCCAGCTCGGTGTCGTTCCAGCCGCGGTCGGCGAGGGCCCCGAACAGGGCCGGGTACGACGCGACGTCGGTCAGCCCGGTAGGAAACTCCGGGCAGCCGTCGTAGTCGCCGCCGATCCCGATGTGGTCGATGCCGGCGATCCCGCGGACGTGCTCGACGTGCTCGACCACGTCCTCCAGCGTGACGACGGGCTTCGGCACGTCGTAGGAGTCGGTCAGCTTGGCCTGGTCCGCCGGGTTCAGCGGGTTCAGGTCCGGCTCCGCCTCGCGGGCGCCGGCGACCCAGTCGACGTACGCCTGGGAGACGAAGTACGGCACGAACGTCACCATGCAGACGCCGTCGTTGCCGGCCAGCGTCTCGAGCACGTCGTCCGGGGCGTTCCGCGGTACGTCGCAGATCGCGCGGGCCGACGAGTGGCTGAAGATCACCGGCGCGCTGGTCACCCGCAGCGCGTGTCGCATGGTGTCCGCGGAGACGTGCGAGAGGTCGACCAGCATGCCGATCCGGTTCATCTCCCGGACGACCTCCTCGCCGAAGTCGTTCAGCCCGCCGAGCACCGGCTCGTCGGTGGCCGAGTCCGCCCAGGACACGTTGTTGTTGTGCGTCAGAGTCATGTACCGCACGCCCAGTGACCGCATCACCCGGAGCACGCCGAGCGACTCACCGATCGAGTGGCCGCCCTCCATGCCCATCAGCGAGGCGATCCGCCCGGCCTTGATCGCGGTCTCCACCTCGTCGGCCGACGACGTGAGCTGCAGCTCCGCGGGGAAGCGCTCCACGAGCCGCCGGACGAAGTCGAGCTGCTCGAACGTACGCCGTACCGAGTGGTCGTCCTGCGGCACCCAGAGCGACCAGAACTGCGCGCCGACGTGCCCCGCCCGGAGACGGGGCAGGTCCGTGTCCAGCCCCGGCACCGAGCCGCTCAGGTCGTGCGCGTCCAGGTCGTAGCCGCACAACTCGTAGAACGCGATCGGCAGGTCGTTGTGGCCGTCGATCACCGGGTGGTCACGTAGCAGTTCGTCGATCCGCGTCATCGGTCCATCCTCGCAGGACGAGGGCGTGGTCAGAAGGCAACCCTGGATCGGCGACAATGGGTGAGTGAGTATCGACGAGCTGACCTTCGACGCGGCCGGGCTGATCCCGGCGGTGGTGCAGCAATACGACACGCGCGAGGTCCTGATGGTGGGCTGGATGAACGCCGAGGCGGTCCGCCGGACCGCGGAGACCAAGCGGAGCACGTTCTGGTCCCGCAGCCGGCAGGAGTACTGGGTCAAGGGGGAGACCAGCGGCCATCGTCAGCACGTCAAGCAGATCCTCGTCGACTGCGACGCCGACACGCTGCTGGTCCTGGTCGACCAGGAAGGCCCGGCCTGCCACACCGGCACCCGCAGCTGCTTCGAGAACGGCGAGATCGAGGTCAAGCCGTGAACTCACCCGACATCGAGACCTTCCGTGAGTACGCGAAGGACCGCCGGGTCATCCCGGTGACGCGCCGGCTGCTCGGCGACGCGGAGACGCCGATCGGCGTCTACGGCAAGCTCGCCGCCGAGCGTGAAGGCACCTTCCTGCTCGAGTCGGCCGAGAACGGCGGCGTCTGGTCGCGCTACTCGTTCATCGGCGTCCGCTCCGCGGCGACCCTGACCGAGCGCGACGGCGAGGCGATCTGGACCGGCAACCCGCCGGTCGGCCTGCCGCAGACCGGTGACCCGCTGCGGGCGCTCCGCGAGACGCTGGAGATCCTGCACACGCCCCGGCTGCCGGGCCTGCCGCCGCTGACCGGCGGCATGGTCGGCTTCCTCGGGTACGACGCGGTCCGCCGGCTGGAGCGGTTGCCGGACACAACGACCGACGACCTCGGCCTGCCCGAGCTCACCTTCCTGTTCGCCACCGACCTGGCCGCGCTCGACCACGAGACCGGCGAGATCTGGCTGATCGCGAACGCGGTCAACTGGGACGACTCCGACGAGCGCGTCGACGAGGCGTACGCCGACGCCGTCCGCCGGCTGGACGCGATGGAGGCCGATCTCGCCCGGCCGACCCCGTCGTACGTCGTCCGCGCGGACCGGACCGCGGAGCCGGACCCGTACCGGCAGCGCTCCAGCGCGGAGTACCGGGAGGCCGTCGAGCACGCCAAGGAGGAGATCCGGGCCGGCGAGGCGTTCCAGATCGTCGTCTCCCAGCGGTTCGAGCTGCAGACCACGGCGTCCGCGCTCGACATCTACCGGGTGCTGCGTCGCTCGAACCCGAGCCCGTACATGTACCTGGTCCGCCTGGACGGCTTCGACATCGTCGGCTCGAGCCCCGAGGCGCTGGTCAAGGTCACCGACAACAAGGTGATCCTGCACCCGATCGCCGGCACCCGCCGCCGCGGCACCACGCCCGAAGAGGACCACGCGCTCGAGCAGGAGTTGCGCGCCGACGCCAAGGAACGCGCCGAGCACCTGATGCTGGTCGACCTCGGCCGCAACGACGTCGGCCGGGTGTGCGCGCCCGGCACGGTCGAGGTGGTCGACTTCATGGACGTCCGCCGCTACAGCCACGTGATGCACCTCGAGTCGACCGTCACCGGACAGCTCGCGGCCGGCAAGACCGCGTTCGACGCGCTCACCGCCGCGTTCCCGGCCGGAACCTTGTCCGGGGCACCGAAACCACGGGCGATGGAGATCATCGACAAGCTCGAGGTGACGCGCCGCGGGGTGTACGGCGGTGTCGTCGGCTACCTCGACTTCGCCGGTGACGCCGACACCGCGATCGCGATCCGGACCGCGGTGCTGCGCGGCTCCACGGCGTACGTGCAGGCCGGCGCGGGGATCGTCGCCGACTCCGACCCGGCCGCCGAGGACGCGGAGTGCCGGACCAAGGCGGCCGCCGTACTCAACGCGATCGCCGTCGCAGGAACGTTCAGCGACGTATGAAGCCACAACGACTGGTCGACGTCCTCGCCCTGGCGGCGCTGGTGCTGCTCGGGTTGTCGGCGTACCTGACGTGGTCGTCGGCCGATCCGGGCAGCGGGCGGCCGGTCGTGGACTTCAACGGCTACACAGTCACCAAGGCACCGGTGACCCTCGCTTTGGCGTCGGTGGTCGCGATCGTCGTTACGAAACTGGCCGGGACAGCATTGCGTCGCGTGCTGGGTGCACTGGTGCTGCTGATGGGTGCCGCCGCGATCGCCGTGGCGCTGCGAGTTCGGCCGGACGTGGACGAGCTGAGCCGCATCCGTCCCGAGCTGAGCCAGGCGGTCACCGACCGGGTCACGCTGCACGGTGGGCCGGCGCCCTGGTTCGCGCTGGCCGGGGGACTCGCGCTGGTCGCAGCAGGCCTGATCGCCTTGCTGACAGCGGGTCGCTGGCGCCGGCCGACAGCACGGTACGAGCGTGATCCGGCCGCCGCGGCACCGGACCGAGGGGCCGATCAGTGGAAGGCGATCGACGCCGGGGAGGACCCGACTCTCTGATCGCGGCGGGCTACCGCCACAATAGGACGGGACGACAACGAGGAGTGGCGCCAAACATGGACAATACGGTGGCTGACCAAGGAGCGGATCAAGCGACGCGGGTGAGCGAGGAGGCTCCCCACGATCTGCACGGCAACAGCCCGGCGGCCTGGACCGCCGTGACCATCGTGCTGATCGCGTTCACGCTCGGCGCGATCGCGATGGTGCTGGGTCCGAACTGGGTGTTGTTCTGGATCTCGGTCGCGATCGCCCTGCTGGGCGCGCTGACCGGCAAGGTGATGCAGCTGCTGGGGTTCGGGGTCCCGGCCGACGGCGACCACTGAGGGGCGGACGGACATGACTGTGCTTGACGACATTCTCGCGGGGGTCCGGGAGGACCTCGCGGAGCGCCAGGCGCGGGTCAGCCTGGACGACCTGAAGCTGGAGGCGCAGCGCAAGCCCGACGCCAAGGACCCGATGCCGGTGTTCCGCGGCGACGGGATCGCGATCATCGCGGAGGTGAAGCGGTCCAGCCCGTCGAAGGGCGACCTGGCCGAGATCACCGACCCGGCCGCACTCGCCGGTGAGTACGAGGGCGGTGGCGCGGCGGCGATTTCGGTGCTGACCGAGAAGCGCCGGTTCAACGGCAGCCTGGACGACCTGCGCGCGGTCCGTGGCCGGGTCGACATCCCTGTCCTGCGCAAGGACTTCATCGTCTCGTCGTACCAGCTCTGGGAGGCCCGCGCGGCCGGCGCCGACATGGTGCTGCTGATCGCCGCGGCGCTGGAGCAGGAGGCCCTGGTCTCGCTGATCGAGCGCGCGCACTCGATCGGCCTGTGCCCGCTGGTCGAGGTGCACGACGAGGAGGAGACCCGGCGTGCGGTGGACGCCGGAGCGCAGCTGATCGGCGTGAACAACCGGAACCTGAAGACCCTCGAGGTCGACCGGGACACCTTCGCCCGGGTCGCGCCGTCGATCCCGTCGAACCTGGTCCGGGTGGCGGAGTCCGGCGTTCGCGGCCCGCATGATGTAATCGAGTTCGCGCGCGCCGGGGCCGATGTCGTCCTCGTCGGTGAAACCCTGGTGACCGGCCGCGATCCCCGCGCCTCGGTCGCCGACCTCGTCGCCGCCGGATCGCACCCCGCCATCCAGCAGCGGCACTAGACCCGGCCGGTCCAAACGGCTCCGGGACGGACACTCTCCCGCGCTGTAGAGCCGGGTTTTGGAAGGTTTGTCGGATGAGTACTGTGCTGCCCGACCAGCTCGGGCACTTCGGCCGTTTCGGCGGCAGGTTCATGCCGGAGGCGCTGATCGCGCCGCTCGACGAACTCACCGCGGCCTGGCGCGAAGCCATGGCCGACCCGGAGTTCACCGGTGAGTTCGAGCGGATGCTGCGCGAGTACATCGGCGCCCCGAGCCTGCTCTACGACGCGACCCGGTTGTCCGACGTGGCCGGTGCCCGGATCCTGCTGAAGCGCGAGGACCTCAACCACACCGGCGCGCACAAGATCCGCAACGCGATCGGCCAGGCCCTGCTGACCAAGCGGATGGGCAAGACCCGGGTGATCGCCGAGACCGGCGCCGGCCAGCACGGCGTCGCGACCGCGACCGCGTGCGCCTACCTGGACCTCGAGTGCGTGGTCTACATGGGCGAGGTCGACACCGAGCGGCAGGCGCTGAACGTGGCCCGGATGAAGCTGCTCGGCGCCGAGGTGATCTCGGTCAAGACCGGCAGCCGGACGCTGAAGGACGCGATCAACGAGGCCCTGCGCGACTGGGTCGCCAGCGTCGACAAGACCCACTACATCCTGGGTACGGCGGCCGGTTCGCACCCGTTCCCGGCGATGGTGCGTGACTTCGTTCGCGGGATCGGCGACGAGGCCAGGGAGCAGTCGCTGGAGTTGCTGGGCAAGCTCCCCGACGCCTTGGTCGCGTCCGTGGGCGGCGGGTCGAACGCGATCGGCCTGTTCACCGCGTTCATCCCCGATGAGGCCGTGAAGCTGTACGGCATCGAGCCGGGCGGCGACGGGTTCGAGACCGGCCGGCACGCGGCCACGATCACCGCCGGGCAGGTCGGCGTACTGCATGGTGCGCGGTCGTTCCTGTTGCAGGACGAGGACGGGCAGACGATCGAGTCGCACTCGATCTCGGCCGGGCTGGACTACCCCGGGGTCGGGCCCGAGCACGCGTGGCTGGCCGAGACCGGCCGGGCGTCGTACCGGCCGATCACCGACGCCGAGGCGATGGAGGCGTTCAAGCTGCTGTCCCGGACCGAGGGCATCATCCCGGCGATCGAGTCCGCGCACGCGGTCGCGGGCACGCTCGACATCGCCAAGGAACTGGGGCCGGAGGCAACCATCTTGGTGAACCTGTCGGGTCGCGGGGACAAGGACATGGACACGGCGAGCAAGTGGTTCGGCCTGATCGACGGAGCGCGTGATGAGTGAGCTGGTTGCCCTGGGCAAGGCCGGAGCCGCGATCCGGGCGGCCAACGACGCCGGCCGCGGTGCCCTGATCGGGTACCTGCCGGCCGGATTCCCGACGTACGACGGTGGTGTCGACGGGATCAAGGCACTCATCGACGGTGGCGTCGACGTGGTCGAGATCGGCCTGCCGTACAGCGACCCGGTGATGGACGGCGTCACCATCCAGCGCGCCACCGAGGCCGCGCTCGCCGGTGGGCTGCGGACCCGCGACGTGCTCAGCACGGTCGAGAAGATCGCGGCGTACTCCGACGTGCCGGTGCTCGTGATGACGTACTGGAACCCGGTCGAGCGGTACGGCGTGGACCGGTTCGCCGCCGACTTCGCCGGCATCGGGGGAGCGGGCCTGATCACGCCCGACCTGATCCCGGACGAGGGCGCGGAGTGGATCGCGGCCGCGGACAAGAACGACCTCGACAAGGTGTTCCTGGTCTCGCCGTCGTCGACCGACGAGCGGATCCGGATGACCACGGCCAACTGCCGCGGCTTCGTCTACGCGACCGCTGTGATGGGTGTCACCGGCGCGCGGGACAAGCCGTCGGATCTGGCGGCGCCGCTGGTCGTGCGGACCAAGGCGGCCACCGGCCTTCCGGTCGGCGTCGGTCTCGGGATCTCCAACGCGGACCAGGCGGCCGGTGTCGCGGCGTTCGCGGACGCGGCGATCGTCGGCGCGGCCCTCGTCAAGGCGCTCGAGGACGGCGGCCCGGCCGGTGTGCGAAAGCTCACCGAAAGCCTTGCCGAAGGCGTCCGCAGGGAACCCAGTGCCGCCGCCGATCGTTAGACACGCCGTGAGTCGAACCCGAAACGCGGCCCTGCTGCTGGCCGCGGTGGCTCTGCTCGCCCTCGCGGGCTGCAGTGGCGGCAGCAAAGAGAAGGCGGACAACCCCGGCGGTGCGATCATCCGCACCACCCAGGACCCGAACGGTCTGCGCGGGGCGACGCTGGACCGGCCGTACTCGATGCCGGCGGCCACCCTGACCGACACCGGCGGGAACCCGTTCAACCTGGTCACCTCGACCAAGAAGCCGGTCACGCTGGTCTTCTTCGGTTACACGAACTGCCCGGACGTGTGCCCGACGGTGATGGCCGATGTCGCGTCCGCGCTGACCAAGCTGGACCAGTCGGTGCGCGACCAGGTGCAGCTGCTGTTCATCACCACCGACCCGTCCCGGGACACCGGCCCGGTGATCCGTAAGTACCTGGACCGGTTCGACCCGTCGTTCGTCGGTCTGACCGGTTCGCTGACGTCGATCAAGGACATCGCGAAGGCCGTCGGCGTCCCGGTGGAAGGGATGCAGAAGCTCCCGTCCGGTGGGTACGAGGTCGGCCACGGTGCGCAGGTGATCGGCTTCGGCAAGAATGACAAGGCGAACGTGCTCTGGTTGTCGAACGCCGCCATCGGCGACCTGGCCCACGACTTCGGGAAGCTGGTGGAGGACAACCAGTGAAGGTGACGCGACGGCCGTGGTTCGCCTGGGTCTCCCTGGCGGCCCGGCTCGCGCTCGGCGGCGTGATGCTGGTGGCGGGGGCGTTGAAGGTGACCGACCCGGAGACGGCGGCCCAGGCGGTCCGCGCGTACGAACTGCTGCCGGCGTCGCTGGCGGCACCGGTCGGCTGGGGGCTGCCGTTCCTGGAGATCGCGATCGGATTGCTGTTGATCGTCGGTTTCGGTGTCCGCGCCGCCGCGGTGGCGGCAGGTGTCTTCCTAGTGGTGTTCATCGCCGCGGTGGCCTCCGCCTGGGCCCGCGGTCTGGCGATCGACTGCGGCTGCTTCGGCGGCGGTGGACAGGTCGCCCCGGGGCAGACGAAGTACCTGCAGGAGATCCTGCGGGACGTCGGCTTGCTGGTGCTGGCAGCCTGGCTGTGGTGGCACCCCACCAGTAAGTTCGCCCTCGAGCCCGAACCGAGTACCGAGTCGTCCCCCCGGACAGGAGTCACCGCGTCGTGAGCAAGACCAATGCCCCCGTGAATCCGCTGGTGCAGCCGCCGAAGCGCCGGATCACGCCGGGGATCGTCGTCGTCATCGTCCTGGTGCTGGCCCTGGCCGGCGGCGTCGGGGTGCAGTACTGGCGCGGGCACTCCAAGGTCGAGGTGACCTCGAACGGGAAGCCGGAGCCGGCCGTGATCACCGGACCGGGCACGTCCGGCAAGGGCGTCACCGTCGGCAAGGCCGGCGCCAAGGCGCACATCGACCTGTACCTGGACTTCCGCTGCCCGCACTGCGCGGAGTTCGAGGAGTCGACCGGCGCGACCATCGACAAGCTGGTCGAGGACGGTACGGCGACGCTGACCTACTGGCCGCTCGCCTTCGTCAACCCGGACGCCTCGCCGCGGCTGGCCAACGCGTTCGCCGCCGCGGCCGCGAACGGCAAGGCGCTGACGTACGCCGACGAGATGTACGGCGACTTCTCCAAGTCGTGGACCACCGACCAGCTGATCGAGCTGGGCAAGCAGCTGGACATCGGCGACGCGAAGTTCCAGCAGGCGTTGCGGGACAACACCTACGCCGGCTGGCTGGACACCGTCTCGAAGGCCGCGGACGACCGCGGCGTGACCGGGACGCCGACGGTCTACGTCAACGACCAGCAGCTGGACACCGGCCAGCTGACCGCTGACGGCCTGCAGAAGGCCGTGGACGCGATCGCGAGCTGACTCGTTGAGTCCCCATCGTGACCATGAGTTTCTGGTCGCGGTGGGGACGGTCGAGTAGCGTTCCCCTTTGCCATGTCTAGTCTGATTCCCGCCGTGATGGTTCCGGCGTTCATCCCCAGCCCGAGCCAGGGTGTCTGGCACGTCCTCGGCCTGCCGATCCGCGCGTACGCGCTGTGCATCCTGGCCGGCATCTTCGCCGGTTACTGGCTCGGCCGCCGCCGCTGGGTCGCCCGCGGCGGTTCGCCGACCGTGCTCGCCGACATCATGTTCTGGGCCATCCCGTTCGGGCTGGTCGGGGCCCGGATCTACCACGTCGCCACCGACGCCGAGCTGTACTTCGGCGCGGGCCGGCACCCGATCGACGCGCTGAAGATCTGGCACGGCGGCCTGGGCATCTGGGGTGCGGTCGGCTTCGGCGCGCTCGGCGCCTGGATCGCCTGCCGGCGGGCCAAGGTGCCGTTCCTGGCGGTCGCGGACGCGATGGCGCCGGGGATCGCGCTGGCGCAGGTGTTCGGCCGGTTCGGCAACTACTTCAACCAGGAACTGTTCGGGAAGCCGACGGACAAGCCGTGGGGCCTGGAGATCGCCCCCGAGCACCGGCCGGACGGGTACGCCGACTTCGGCACCTTCCACCCGACCTTCCTGTACGAAGCGATCTGGAACCTCGGCGTGGTCGCGCTGGTGATCCTGGTCGACCGCCGCTTCAAGCTCGGCCACGGCCGCGCGTTCTTCCTCTACGTGGCCGGCTACACCGCGGGCCGCGCCTGGATCGAGAACATGCGCATCGACACCGTGAACCACTTCCTCGGCCTGCGCCTGAACGTGTGGACCGCGCTCATCCTGTTCGTCCTGGCCGTCGTCGCCTTCATCATCAGCGCCCGCAAGTACCCCGGCCAGGAAGACCTCACCACCGGCCCCGCCGCCGGCAAGCCCACCGCCGGCGAGGCGACACCGGAGACGACCGGCGACGAGCAGACGAGCACCGGCGAATCAGCCGATACTGGGACGAAGGACGCCGTACCGGACGACAAACCGAAGGTCGAGGCGGCCAACGGTTCCGAATCAGATGGGTCTCGTGACTGAGCTTCCCGAGGTTTCTGCCGAGCATCACGGAGATCACACCCACCGTGATGTGAACGGCGGCTGGCTGCGCCCGGCCGTCTTCGGCGCCATGGACGGCCTGGTCTCGAACTTCGCCCTGATCGCCGGCATGGACGGCGGTACGACGTCCGGCTCACAGGTGATCGTGCTGGCCGGGCTGGCCGGCCTGGCCGCGGGCGCGTTCTCGATGGCGGCGGGGGAGTACACCTCCGTCGCGTCGCAGCGCGAGCTCGCCCGGGCCGAGATCGAGGTCGAACGCAAGGAGATCCAGAAGCACCCGATCGACGAGGAGATCGAGCTCGCCGAGACCTACCGCGCCAAGGGCCTCGACCCGGACCTGGCCAGCAAGGTCGCCAAGCAGTTCCACACCGACCCGGACCAGGCGCTCGAGGAACACGTCCGCGAGGAGCTCGGCATCGATCCCCACGATCTGCCGAACCCGCTGCTCGCGGCCGGGTCGTCGTTCGTCTGCTTCGCGGTCGGCGCGTTCATCCCGCTGGCGCCGTACCTGCTCGGTGCGGGCAGCGTCGTACCGGCCCTGATCCTGTCGCTGACCGCGCTCTTCGTCTGCGGCGCGGTCGTCTCGCGGGTGACCAGCCGGTCCTGGTGGTACTCCGGCCTCCGCCAGCTGATCCTCGGCGGCCTGGCCGCGGGGCTCACCTACTTCGTCGGAACGCTGGTCGGGCCCGGTATCGGCTGAGAGTGCGTGAACAGCCCGCTGTACGCGTTGAGCGCAGGCTGGCCGCCGAGGTGGGCGTAAAGGACGTTGGAGTCCTTCGGGATGTCTCCGTTCCGGATCAGGTCGATCAGGCCCGCCATCGACTTGCCCTCGTAGACCGGGTCGATGATCATCCCCTCGAGCTGACCGGTGAGCCGGATCGCGTCCAGCGTTGACTGCACCGGGATCCCGTACCGGTCGCCGGCCCAGCCCTCGAGCACGGTGATCTCGTCGTCGCGCAGGTCCCGGCCGAGCTCGATCAGCTCCGCGGTGGCGCGGGCGATCCGCCCGACCTGGTCGCGGGTCTCCTGCAGCTTCGCGCTCGCGTCGATGCCGAGCACCCGCCGAGGCCGGTCCTGCCCGGCGAACCCGGCGATCATCCCGGCCTGCGTCGACCCGGTCACCGCGCAGACCACGATCGTGTCGAAGAAGACGCCGAGCTCACGTTCCTGCTGCTCGACCTCGTACGCCCAGTTGGCGAACCCGAGCCCGCCGAGCCGGTGGTCCGAGGCTCCCGCCGGGATCGCGTACGGCGTACCTCCGCGCCGCTCGACGTCCGCGAGGGCTTCCTTCCAGCTGTCCTTGAACCCGATCCCGAACCCGGCCGGATCGAGCCGGACCTCGGCACCCATGATCCGGCTGAGCATGATGTTGCCGACCCGGTCGTTCAGCGCGTCCGGCCAGTCGACCCAGTTCTCCTGCACCAGCACTGCCTTCAGCCCGACCTTCGCCGCCACCGCCGCCACCTGCCGGGTGTGGTTCGACTGGTAGCCCCCGATCGACACCAGGGTGTCCGCCCCCTGCGCCAGCGCCTCCGGAACCAGGTACTCCAGCTTCCGCGTCTTGTTCCCGCCGTACGCAAGCCCGGAGTTGCAGTCCTCCCGTTTGGCCCAGATCCGCGCCCCACCCAGGTGCGCACTCAACCGATCCAGCGGATGCACCGGGCTCGGCCCGAACGTCAATTGGTACCGCGGAAAGTCTTGCAGTGTCATAGATTCCTCCCGTGTTCCCTGGCGAGATCGACGTACTCCCGTCCACCTACCTGAACCACCTGGGCACCATCTTCGCCCGGTTCGACACCCAGGACTCCGGCAATCTCGCCTACGGTGTCCGAACCCCGGCCCACAAGTACTTCGTGAAGACCGCCGGCGACCCCACGGACACCGCGCCGTACCTCGACTTCGCCGGCCGGGTCGCCCTCCTCCGCAACGCCGTGGGGCTGGCCGAGTCCGTCACGCACCCCACACTGCCGACCCTGCACGCCGTGATCGAGTCCCCGTTCGGGCCGCTCCTGGTCTACGACTGGCGCGACGGCGAGCACCTGGGCAATGACCGAGACAATCCGTCCAGCGGACACCAACGCTTCCGTGCGCTCCCGCCGGGGGAGATCCTCACTGCCCTCGACGAGCTCTACGCCCTGCACGCGAAGCTCGACGCGGCCGGCTGGGTCGAGGGCGACTTCTACGACGGTGCCCTCCTCTACGACTTCGCCGCGCGCCGACTCACCGTCATCGACCTCGACACCTACCACCGCGGTCCCTACCGCAACACCATGGGCCGCATGTTCGGCTCCACCCGCTTCATGGCCCCCGAACAACACTCCCTCGGCGCCCCCATCGACACCCGCACCACGGCCTACGTCCTGGCCCGAACCGCCCTCGTCCTCCTCCCCGACCCCCCACCCCCACTCCACGCCGTCCTCCAGGAAGCCACCACCACCCGCTACCCCACCTACCAAACCTTCTACGAGGCGTGGCTAACCGCCTCCTCCAGCCTGAAGAACCGCTCCAGGTGATCGCCCACCCGTCACAGCGCTCCACGGGCGCTAGGCGGTCCCGGCGTACGTCCCTGGCATCCCACGACGCTTCCGCGCCGGGGAGCCCGCAAAGCGGCCTAGAGCGGCTGCCAGGGCATAGGTGTGGCTTGTCAGAGCGCGCGCGTCTCAGCAGGTGAATTTCAGGGGATTCGGGTGGTTCTGGGGCGGGGTTGCTGGGAAGATTGGGCTGGTAGTGAGCGCTTGCTTACTGTGGGTGATGAGGGCGTTGTGACGGTGGGACGGGAGTCCATCTGTCGGGCGTCATGAGGTAGTCTCGGGACTCCCGGCTTGGGCCAATGTTGTCCCGCGGCCAGTTGTTGACCGTAGGACGACGGGAGCCCCTGAATGTATGGTCGCCCCCCATTCCCGAGCGAGGGTCTCTACGACGGACGCCACGAGCACGACGCGTGTGGTGTCGCCTTCGTCGCGACCCTGACCGGTGAACCCAGCCACGACATCGTGGCGAAGGCTTTGACCGCCCTGCGCAACCTCGAGCACCGCGGCGCCTCCGGCGCCGAACCGGACTCCGGCGACGGTGCCGGCATCCTGATCCAGATCCCGGACGCCTTCTACCGCAAGGTGTGCGACTTCGACCTGCCGGTGCAGCGCAGCTACGCCACCGGCATCGCGTTCCTGCCCGCCGAGCCCGACGACGCCGCCAAGGCGGTCGCCCGGATCGAGGAACTCGCCGCCGAGGAGAACCTGACCGTCCTGGGCTGGCGCGACGTCCCGACCGACCCGGATCTGCTCGGCGCGACCGCACGCTCGGTGATGCCGACGTTCAAGCAGCTCTTCGTCGCCGCGAAGGCCGGCCGGGTGCTCGGCCTGGCGCTGGAGCGGATGGCGTTCCGCCTGCGGAAGCGGGCCGAGAAGGACACCGAGACCTACTTCCCGTCGCTGTCCGGCCGGACCATCACCTACAAGGGGATGCTGACCACCGACCAGCTGGACAAGTTCTTCCCCGAGCTGACCGACCCCGATCTCGCCTCGGCGATCGGCATCGTGCACTCGCGGTTCTCCACCAACACGTTCCCGTCCTGGCCGCTGGCCCACCCGTACCGGTACATCGCCCACAACGGCGAGATCAACACCGTGCAGGGCAACCGGAACTGGATGCGCGCCCGCGAGGCGCTGCTGTCCAGCGACCTGATCCCCGGCGACCTCGAGCAGCTCTACCCGATCTGTACGCCGAGCGCCTCCGACTCGGCGTCCTTCGACGAGGTCCTCGAGCTGCTGCACCTCGGCGGCCGCTCGTTGCCGCACGCGATGCTGATGATGATCCCGGAGGCGTGGGAGAACGCCACCACGATGGATCCGAAGCGGCGCGCGTTCTACGAGTTCCACTCGACCCTGATGGAGCCGTGGGACGGCCCGGCCTCGGTGGTCTTCTCCGACGGCACCAAGGTCGGCGCGGTGCTCGACCGCAACGGCCTCAGGCCATCGCGGTACTGGGTGACTGATGACGGCCTCGTCGTCCTCGCGTCCGAGGCGGGCGTGCTCGACATCGACCCGGCCACCGTGACCGAGAAGGGCCGGCTCGAGCCGGGCCGGATCTTCCTGGTCGACGTCGACGCGCACCGGATCATCACCGACTCCGAGGTGAAGAACGCGCTCGCCGCCGAGCATCCGTACGACGAGTGGCTGCACGCCGGCCTGATCCGGTTCGAGGACCTGCACGAGCGCGAGCACGTCGTCCACAGCCACGCGTCGGTGACCCGCCGCCAGCAGGTGTTCGGGTACACCGAGGAGGAGCTCCGCGTCATCCTCACCCCGATGGCGAAGGCCGGTGCCGAGCCGATCGGCTCGATGGGCACCGACACGCCGATCGCCGTCCTGAGCGACCGGCCGCGGCTGCTGTTCGACTACTTCGCACAGCTGTTCGCCCAGGTCACCAACCCGCCGCTGGACGCGATCCGCGAGGAGCTCGTGACCTCGCTGTCGTCGAGTCTCGGCCCGGAGTCGAACCTGCTCAACCCGAGCCCCGCGTCCTGCCGACAGGTGGTGATTCCGTTCCCGGTGATCACCAACGACGAGCTCGCCAAGCTGCGGCACATCAACCTCGACGGCGACATGCCGGGCCTGGCCACCACGGTCCTGCGTGGTGTGTACGACGTCGAGGGCGGGGGCGAGGCCCTCCGGGCCCGGCTCGCCGAGATCTGCGCCGAGGCCGACGCGGCGATCAAGGACGGCGCCCGGATCCTGGTGCTGTCCGACCGGCACTCCAACGCCGACAGCGCACCGATCCCGTCGCTGCTGCTGACCGCCGCGGTTCATCACCACCTGGTGAGGGAGAAGACCCGCACACAGGTCGGTCTGGTCATCGAGGCCGGCGACGTCCGCGAGGTCCACCACGTCGCCCTCCTGATGGGGTACGGCGCGGCCGCGATCAACCCGTACCTCGCCCTGGAGTCGGTCGAGGACCTGTGCCGCCGCGGGACCTACCTGCCGGGGATCGAGCCCGAGCAGGCGGTCCGCAACGTGGTGAAGTCGCTCGGCAAGGGCGTGCTCAAGGTCATGTCGAAGATGGGTGTCTCGACGGTCGCGTCGTACACCGGCGCCCAGATCTTCGAGGCGAACGGGCTGTCCCCGCTCCTGGTCGACATCTACTTCACCGGTACGTCGTCGAGGATCGGCGGCGTCGGTCTGGACACGATCGCCGAGGAAGTACGCCGTCGGCACCTGCGCGCGTACCCGGCGGACGGGATCCTGCCCGCGCACCGCAAGCTGGAGATCGGCGGGGAGTACCAGTGGCGGCGTGAGGGCGAGCCGCACCTGTTCGACCCGGACACCGTGTTCCGGCTGCAGCACAGCACCCGGACCGGTCGCTACGACATCTTCAAGCAGTACACCGCTCGCGTGGACGAGCAGTCCGAGCGGCTGATGACGCTGCGCGGGTTGTTCGGCTTCAAGAGCGACCGCGCGCCGATCCCGGTCGACGAGGTCGAGCCGGTCAGTGCCATCGTCAAGCGGTTCTCCACCGGCGCGATGAGCTACGGCTCGATCAGTGCCGAGGCGCACACCACGCTGGCGATCGCGATGAACCAGCTCGGCGGTAAGTCGAACACCGGTGAGGGCGGCGAGGACTCCGACCGGCTGCACGACCCGGCGCGGCGGAGCTCGATCAAGCAGGTCGCGTCGGGTCGGTTCGGTGTCACCGCGGAGTACCTGACGAACTCCGACGACATCCAGATCAAGATGGCGCAGGGTGCCAAGCCGGGCGAGGGCGGTCAGCTGCCCGGCAACAAGGTGTACCCGTGGGTGGCGAGCACCCGGCACTCGACGCCGGGTGTCGGCCTGATCTCGCCGCCGCCGCACCACGACATCTACTCGATCGAGGATCTGGCCCAGCTGATCCACGACCTGAAGAACGCGAACCCGCAGGCGCGCATCCACGTGAAGCTCGTCTCCGAGGTCGGTGTCGGTACGATCGCGGCCGGTGTCTCGAAGGCCCACGCGGACGTCGTCCTGATCTCCGGTCACGACGGTGGTACCGGTGCGGCACCGCTGACGTCGCTGAAGCACGCCGGTGGTCCCTGGGAGCTCGGACTGGCCGAGACCCAGCAAACCCTGCTGCTGAACGGATTGCGCGACCGCATCGTCGTGCAGACCGATGGCCAGCTGAAGACCGGCCGGGACGTGGTCATCGCGGCGCTGCTCGGTGCGGAGGAGTACGGCTTCGCCACCGCACCGCTCGTGGTGTCGGGCTGCATCATGATGCGGGTCTGCCACTTGGACACCTGCCCGGTCGGCGTTGCGACCCAGAACCCGGTGCTGCGCGGGCGGTTCTCGGGCAAGCCCGAGTTCGTGGTGAACTTCTTCGAGTTCATCGCCGAGGAGGTCCGCGAGTACCTGGCCGAGCTCGGCTTCCGGTCGCTGGACGAGGCGATCGGGCACGCCGAGGTGCTGGACATCCAGCGCGCGGTCGACCACTGGAAGGCCGACGGGCTCGACCTGTCGCCGATCCTGCACGTGCCGGCGCTGCCCGAGGGTGCGTCGCGTCACCAGGTCGTCGGCCAGGACCACGGCCTCGACAAGGCGCTCGACAACGAGCTGATCCGGATCTGCGAGCCCGCGTTGGAGAGCGGCGAGCCGGTACGGGCGCAGTTGGCGATCCGCAACGTCAACCGGACCGTCGGCACGATGCTCGGTCACGAGATCACCAAGCGGTACCGGGCGGCCGGGCTGGCCGACGGCACGATCGACCTGACCTTCACCGGATCGGCGGGCAACTCGTTCGCCGCCTTCGTCCCGCGCGGTGTCACGCTGCGGCTCGAGGGTGACGCCAACGACTACGTCGGCAAGGGCCTGTCCGGTGGTCGCGTGGTGATCCGCCCGGACCGGCACGCGCGGTTCGACGCGGCCGACCAGATCATCGCCGGCAACGTCATCGCGTACGGCGCGACGTCGGGCGAACTGTTCATCAGTGGTGGCGTCGGGCAACGGTTCTGCGTCCGGAACTCCGGGGCCACCGCGGTCGTCGAGTCGGTCGGCGACCACGCCTGCGAGTACATGACCGGTGGGCGCGTCGTCGTACTCGGCGCCGTCGGCCGGAACTTCGCGGCGGGCATGTCGGGCGGCGTGGCCCACGTGCTCGACCTGGACCACACCTTGGTGAACCCGGAGCTGGTGGACCTGCACCCGCCGACCGAGGACGAGTCCGAACTGCTGCACGACCTGGTCCGCCGGCACCACGAGGAGACCGGATCGGAACGGGCGGCCAAGCTGCTCGCCGACTGGCCCGCCGCGGCCGCCAGGTTCACCACGGTGATGCCCCGCGACTACGCCCGGGTGCTGGCGGCCAAGGCGGCCGCCGAGCGGGACGGGCTGGACGAGGACGCCACCACGCGAGCGATGATGGAGGCCATCTGATGGCTGACCCGAAGGGATTCCTGACCACCCGGCGCGAGGTCGCCGAGCGGCGCCCGGTCGACGAGCGGGTGAAGGACTGGAACGAGGTCTACCCCGGTGGGCCCGGCAAGGCACTGCTGCCGATCATCACCAAGCAGGCCGGTCGCTGCATGGACTGCGGTATCCCGTTCTGCCACAACGGCTGCCCGCTGGGCAACCTGATCCCGGAGTGGAACGACCTGGTCTGGCGCGACGACTGGTCCAGCGCGATCGAGCGGTTGCACGCGACCAACAACTTCCCGGAGTTCACCGGCCGGCTCTGCCCGGCGCCGTGCGAGACCTCATGCGTACTCGGGATCAACCAGGACCCGGTGACGATCAAGAACGTCGAGGTCGCGATCATCGACAAGGCCTGGGAGTCCGGCGACGTCCGGCCGCAGCCGCCGGAATGGCTGACCGGCAAGACGATCGCGGTCGTCGGCTCCGGCCCGGCCGGCCTGGCCGCCGCGCAGCAGCTGACCCGCGCGGGTCACACCGTCGCGGTGTACGAGCGGGCCGACGCGCCCGGCGGCCTGCTGCGGTACGGCATTCCCGAGTTCAAGATGGAGAAGCTGCAGGTCGACCGCCGGATCCAGCAGATGAAGGAGGAGGGCACGGTCTTCCGCTCCGGCGTCAACGTCGGCGTGGACGTGACCGGGACCCAGCTCAAGCAGCGGTACGACGCCGTCGTCATCGCCACCGGCGCCACCGCGGCCCGCGACCTGCCGGTGCCGGGCCGCGAGTACGGCGGCATCCACCAGGCGATGGAGTACCTGCCGCAGTCCAACCGGGTCGCGCTCGGTCAGCGGGTCGACGACCAGATCGTTGCCACTGGCAAGGACGTGGTGATCATCGGCGGCGGTGACACCGGGGCCGACTGCCTGGGGACGGCACACCGGCAGGGTGCTCGCTCGGTCACCCAGCTGGAGATCATGCCACGACCGGGTGACGACCGGCCGGCCGGGCAGCCGTGGCCGACGTACCCGATGATCTACCGGGTCGCCTCCGCGCACGAGGAGGGCGGCGAGCGGGTCTACTCGGTCTCCACCGTCAACTTCGAGGCCGATGCCGAGGGCAACGTCTCCGGGCTGAACCTGGTCGAGGTGGAGTTCAAGGACGGCAGGTTCGTCCCGGTCGAGGGCACGGAGCGGACCATCCCGGCGCAGCTGGTGCTGCTCGCGATGGGCTTCCTCGGCCCGGAGCGTGAAGGCTTCCTCGAGCAGCTCGGCGTCGAGCTGGACGAGCGCGGCAACGTGCAGCGGGACAAGAACTACCACACCTCGGTCGAAGGCGTCTTCGCCTGCGGCGACGCCGGCCGCGGGCAGTCGCTGATCGTCTGGGCGCTCGCCGAGGGCCGGTCCTGCGCGAACGGCGTGGACACCCACCTCACCGGTTCGTCCACCCTCCCCACCCCGATCCCTCCGACCGCCCGGCCGTTGGCGGTCTGAACCAGTACCACCTTGGGCACCCACCAACCGGAATCCGTGACGTTGTGTGGTTGGCCGGTGCCCAAGGTGGTCTGTCCCGATAGGTTGGGAATGTGGCTACGCGCCTGGTGACCCGAGCTCGGCTCCGTGCGATCGCGCCGTGGGCCGCGCTCACCCTGCTCTGGCTGGTCACCTCGCTCGCGGTCGGTCTGTTCGCGTTCGCCAACGACTCCGAGCGGGTCACGATCGGCGCCCACGCGGCGACCGTCTCACCGACCTTCGACGGGCACGCCACCGTCGACCTAGGCGCCGTCCTGCCCCGGCTGCGGATCGCCGCCCACAATCCGCTCGGCCTCGGCGTCAACATCGACGTCCAGGAGACCGACGCCGACAACCTGACCGACCTGATCAACCGCGACGCCCTGATCGCCTCCCAGCCCGACGGTGAGATCGCGCGGATCCAGCAGGTGGTGCGGGACATGGCGGTCGACGACGCGCTGGCCGGCGCCGGTTCCGGTCTGCTCGTGGTCGTCGTCGTGGCCACCCTCTGGGCAGTGGTCGGCACCCGGCGCCGCCGCGAGCTGTGGCACCTGGTGCACCGGCACGAACGACGCCTCGAGCACCGCGCGATCGTCGTCCTGGTCGCCATGCTGATCACGATCGCGTCGATCTTCGGCCCGGCCCGGATGCGGCCGGCCGACATACCGCCGACCGAGTGGCGCCCGCTCGCCGAGTTGCTGCCGGAGATCCCGCTGGACGCGCAGCTGCAAGGGGTCGAGGTGGCGTCCGGGTTCTCCACCACGGGTGGGGTCGGGGTGATCCGGACGGCGGTCGAGACGTACCAGCGATCCACCCGGTTCTACGGTCAGCTGAAGGACCGGGTCGGCGATGTCGCCGGCGAGATCCATCAGCCCGGCGAAGACCAGAAGGTCGCGATCCAGGTCAGCGACCGGCACGACAACATCGGCATCGACGGCTTCGCCGCCGAGGTGGCGAAGGCGGGCGGCGCGAAGATCCTGATCGACGCCGGGGACGACACCTCGTCGGGTCAGTCCTGGGAGGTGTTCAGCATCAACTCGTTGCGCCAGCACTTCAAGGACTTCAAGGTGGTCGCCGTCGCGGGCAACCACGACGCCGGCGGGCACGTCGAGAACGCGATGCGCAAGAACGGTTTCACGGTGCTGGACAGCAAGCCGGTCGAGGTCGAGGGCATCCGGTTCCTCGGTGACAGCGATCCGACCAAGACCGGACTGGGCAGTGCGGACCAGCCGGGTGACGAGACCACCGCCGAGCAGTCGCAGCGGCTGGCCGACATCGCCTGCGACCAGCCCGAGGACAAGCGGATCTCGACGTTCGTGGTCCACGACCCGTCGTCGTTCGCGGACACCGCCACCCGGGGCTGCGCGACCCTGCTGCTGTCGGGTCATCTGCACCGGCAGGTCGGCCCGGAGAGCAAGGTCGTCGACGGCCGTCCGGTGACGACGTACACGAACGGCACGACCGGGGGAGCGGCGTACGCGTTCGCCCTCGGCTACACGCTGCGGCGGCCGGGCGAGGTCACGCTGATCACGTACCAGAAGGGTCAGCCGATCGGGCTCCAGACCGTCACCGCCGAACTCACCGGCGACATCACGGTCGGCGCCTACACCCCCTTGCCTTCTTGACGATTCAGGCTTCGGCCCTGGTTGTCATCAGCTGTTAACTGTCCAGTAAGGGGGGCGGACCAGCGGGGTCAGTGGTTTGTAGGAGTAGGGTTTTGTGACGTGCGTCGCGCAAAGATCGTTTGTACGCTCGGCCCGGCTACGGCCGCCCCTGAGCGCATCCTGGAACTCGTCCAAGCAGGTATGGACGTCGCAAGGCTGAACCTGAGCCACGGCGCCCATGCCGAGCATGAGCGCATCTATCAGCGGATCCGGACCGCCGCGGCCGAGACCGGCAAGAACGTCGGCATCCTGGTCGACCTGCAGGGCCCGAAGATCCGGCTGGCGGAGTTCGCCGAAGGCAAGGCCACGCTGACCTACGGGGAGCGCTTCACCATCACCACCCGGGAGGTGCCGGGTGACGTGACCATCTGCGGTACGACGTACGACGGCCTGCCCGGTGACGTGAAGCCGGGCGACCAGCTGCTCATCGACGACGGCCGGATCGCGCTGGTCGCCGAGGAGGTGACCGAGACCGACGTGGTCTGCCGGGTCACCGTCGGCGGACCGGTGTCGAACCACAAGGGCATCAACCTGCCGGGTGTCGCGGTCAGCGTGCCGGCGATGTCGGAGAAGGACGCCGAGGACCTGCGCTGGGCGTTGCACCTGCCGGCCGACATGATCGCGCTGTCGTTCGTGCGGGACGCGGCCGACATCCAGCTGGTGCACAAGATCATGGACGAGGAGGGTCTGCGGATCCCGGTCGTCGCCAAGATCGAGAAGCCGCAGGCGGTCGCCAACCTGGACGAGATCATCGACGCCTTCGACGGGTTCATGGTGGCCCGCGGCGACCTCGGCGTGGAGCTCCCGCTCGAGGAGGTCCCGCTGGTCCAGAAGCTGATCATCGACCAGGCCCGGCTGAACGCGAAGCCGGTGATCGTCGCCACCCAGATGCTGGAGTCGATGATCTCCGCGCCGCGGCCGACCCGGGCCGAGGCGTCCGACGTCGCGAACGCCGTACTGGACGGTGCCGACGCGGTGATGCTGTCCGGTGAGACCAGCGTCGGCCGGTTCCCGATCGAGACCGTCCGGACGATGGCCCGGATCGTGGAGTCGACCGAGGACCACGGACTCGGCCGGGTGGCCGAGATCGACTGGGAGCCGCGGACCAAGGGCGGCGTGATCGCCCGGGCCGCCGCGGACGTGGCCGAGCGGCTCGAGGCGAAGTACCTGGTGGCCTTCACCCAGTCCGGTGACACCGCACTCCGGCTGGCCCGCTACCGCACCGAGATCCCAGTGCTCGCTTTCACGCCGGTCCCGTCGGTCAGCTCCTGGCTCAGCGTCGTCTGGGGGATCGAGACGCACATCGTTCCCACCGTCGACCACACCGACGAGATGGTCCGCCAGGTCGACCAGCGCCTCCTGGAGCTCGGCAAACTCAACAAGGGCGACCTGGTCGTCATCGTCGCCGGCTCCCCACCCAGCATCCCCGGCTCAACCAACGCCCTCCGGGTCCACCGCATGGGCGACGCCATTGAGGGCATCGCCCCCGCCTACCGAACCCCCAACCCGTAACAGGAACCAGAACAGATTTGAGAGCTGTGGCTGAGGCGGGCGGTCAACTGACCGCCCGCCTGCGCGTACGGCGGTGGTGAGGGGTTCCTCTTCGGGGAGGTGCTGGGGACGTCCTGTGGAGCCGGTCGAGCGCCTGGTCACGGAGAGTCGCGGGTGTGGCGGTGGGCAACACGCTCGGCAGGCGGCGGGGGTGGATGAGCGGAACAGGCCGGTGAACCGTTAGAGTTCTCCTGCGACCTCGCCGGGTTGGTGGAATGGCAGACACGACGGACTCAAAATCCGTTGCTCGCAAGGGCGTGTGGGTTCGAATCCCACACCCGGCACAAATTGTCCGCGGCCTCCGCGGCCATGGTGCATGGCTCACGTCAGCTCGAGCTCGGCGGAAGCATCCGCGGCCACATCAGGCTGCCCTGGCAGCGGAAGATTGTTGCCGAGTACCCCGAATACTCGTCAGCCCGACGGCAAGCGGTACGACCAGGTCAGGGGCTCGATAAGGTGTGGGGTGTGACTGCTAAGCGTGTGGTGATCGCCGAGGACGAGGCTTTGATCCGGATGGATCTGGCCGAGATGCTGGCCGAAGAGGGGTACGACGTCGTCGGGCAGGCGGGCGACGGGGAAGAGGCCATCCGGCTGGCGACCGAGCATCGCCCCGATCTGGTCATCCTCGACGTGAAGATGCCGAAGCTCGACGGGCTGAGCGCGGCGGAGCGGATCGCCGGCGAGCGGATCGCGCCGGTGCTGATGCTGACCGCGTTCTCCCAGCGCGAGCTGGTCGAGCGGGCGCGGGACGCCGGTGCCATGGCATACCTGGTGAAACCGTTCTCCAAGGCCGACCTGCTGCCCGCGATCGAGATCGCCGCCTCCCGGTACGTCGAGCTCGCCGAGCTGGAGCGCGAGGTCGCCGACCTGGCCGAGCGGCTGGAGACCCGCAAACTCGTCGACCGGGCCAAGTCGATCCTGCAGACCAAGTTCGGATTGTCCGAGCCGGACTCGTTCCGGTGGATCCAGAAAACCGCCATGGACAAAAGAGTTTCCATGCGGCAGGTCGCGGAGTTGGTCGTTGACGAGGCTGGCGGTAGTGACTGAATCACTCTCCGCTCATCCGGCTGAGCGCACGTACAGCAATCACTGATCCCCATGCGCCTTACCGCTGTAACGACCTCACAACACACGCTCCGTGACATCGCCGGAAGAGCTTGCTGAGGTCTAACCTGCCGGTGCTCGCGGGAAACGCGGGAGTCCGGGTTTCCCGGACTATCCAGACATGGGAGGAACAGTGCACCAGCGTTCCGTAGTAAGGGTCGGCGCGTCGCTGATCGTTGCGTCGTTGGCCCTGACTGCCTGCGGCTCACGCAGTGGCGACGACTCCGGGGGGGACTCCGGAGGATCGACGAAGACTGCCAAGATCGGCGTGATCGCGCCTCTGTCAGGAGACTTGTCGGCGCTGGGACTGGGCATCCAGCACTCGGTCGAACTGGCCGTGAAGCAGGCCAACGACTCCAACGCGATCCCGGGCTGGAAGCTCGAGGTCGTGCCGAAGGACGACGAGGCGAAGCCGGACCCCGGTAAGAACGCGGCCACCGCGCTCGCCGGCGACAAGGACGTGATCGGCGTCGTCGGCACGCTGAACACCAGCGTCAGCCAGCAGGTCCAGCCGGTGCTCGCCACGGCCAAGATCACCCAGGTCTCGCCGGCCAACACCGGCCCGGGTCTGACCCAGGGCGCGAACTGGCAGACCGACCCCAAGCGGCCGTACCCGACGTACTTCCGCACCTGCACCACCGACGCGGTCCAGGGTCCGTTCGCGGCCCGTTACCTGTACGAGACCGCCAAGATCACCAAGGTCGCCACGATCCACGACAAGAAGGCGTACGGCCAGGGTCTGGTCGGCACCTTCACCGAGGAGTTCAAGAAGCTGGGTGGTCAGGTCGTCGCGGCCCAGACCATCAACCCGGACGACTCGAACTACCAGGCCGTGATCTCGGCGATCAAGCCGTCCGCCCCGCAGGCGGTCTACTACGGCGGTGAGTACCCGCAGGCCGGCCCGCTCTCGCAGCAGATGAAGGCTGCCGGGCTGAACGTCCCGCTGATGGGCGGCGACGGCATCTACGACCCGAAGTACATCACCCTGGCCGGCAAGACGAGTGGCAACGACCTGGCGACCTCGGTCGGCGCGCCGGTGGACTCGCTGGAGTCGGCGAAGAAGTTCGTCGCCGACTACAACGCGCAGGGCTACAAGGAGCCGTACGCGGCGTACGGCGGTTACTCCTACGACGCGGCCAACGCCATCATCGCGGCGCTGAAGACCTCGCTGAAGGACGCCAGCGACGTCGAGTCGGCCCGTCAGGCGACGGTCGATGCCATGAGCAAGGTTTCCTTCGACGGCGTCACCGGCAAGGTCGCGTTCGACCAGTACGGCGACACCACCTCGAAGGTCCTGACCGTCTACAAGGTTGCCGATGGCAAGTGGGCGACCGTGGAGACCAAGGACTTCGAAGCCAAGTAAGCAGAGTCGACCTCATACCCCGGGGGTGGGAGCGATCCTCCCACCCCCGTGGTGTGTCATAACTGAGGCAGATGGGAGGTCGACGTGGACCAGTTCTTCCAGCAGCTCGTGAACGGGCTGACCCTCGGGTCGCTGTACGCCCTGATCGCGGTCGGTTACACCGTCGTCTACGGCATCGTGCAGCTGATCAACTTCGCCCATGGCGAGGTCTTCATGATCGGTGCGTTCGGCGCACTGACGACGTACCTGTTGTTCTTCAACGGCGACACCACTGTGTGGGTCCTGCCGATCATGATCATCGGCGCGATCATCGCGTCGGTCGGCACGGCTGTGGCGATGGAACGTGTCGCGTACCGTCCCCTGCGGAACGCGCCACGCCTGGCACCGCTGATCACGGCGATCGGTATCTCCGTGTTCCTGCAGGAGTTCGTCCGGTTGTTCTACGAGCAGCCCGAGTGGACCCTGGTGATCTTCTCCTTCCTGGCGATCGTCTTCGGCTACTTCGTCGCCGCGCGGCTGTCGAAGACCGACCTCGACCATCACCTGACGAAGTGGTACGACCGGGCTCCGCTGCTCGGCGCCGCCGTCGCCGGCGTCGCCGTGTGGGTCGTGATCCGGCTGGTCGAGCCGGACGTGACCGTGGTGCTGGCGCTGGGCGTCGTGGTCCTGGGCACCCTCATCGGTACCGGGGTCGGCTGGCTGTGCGGCCTCGCCGCCCGGAGCAACGCGCGGACCGAGTCCAAGCTCGTGACGATCGTGGAAGCGGCGGCCGTGGCGGCCGTGTCCGCGGAGCTGTTCTGGATCGTGTACGAGAAGCTGATCAGCGAAGTCACGTGGCCGAGCGCCAAGGCGCGGATCCCGTTCCCGCAGATCGACGTGGTGACCGGAACGGCCATCGACGTCGGTGGCGTGACGATCCAGCGGTCCGCGATCTTCACCGTCGCCGCGCTGGTCGTGTGCTCCGTGCTGCTGTGGTTCTTCATCAACCGGACCCGGCTCGGCCGCGGCATGCAGGCCGTGTCGCAGGACCCGGACACCGCCCGGCTGATGGGTATCAACGTGGACCGGATCATCGTGGTCGCGTTCGCGCTGGGCGCGGTCCTCGCGGCCATCGCGGGTGTCTCGCAGGGCCTGCAGAACAACAACATCG
The DNA here is from genome assembly GCF_055586945.1 of Kribbella sp. NPDC048837. Classification (NCBI taxonomy): domain Bacteria; kingdom Bacillati; phylum Actinomycetota; class Actinomycetes; order Propionibacteriales; family Kribbellaceae; genus Kribbella; species Kribbella sp. NPDC048837. The sequence continues at coordinate 599,522 of NZ_JBVJHF010000003.1, read as the reverse complement.
ACTTCCGGATGGGCTTCCTGGCCGGTCTGAAGGCGTTCACCGCCGCCGTTCTCGGTGGTATCGGCAACGTGTACGGCGCCGTCGTGGGTGGCCTGGTGCTCGGTGTCGTCGAGGCGATGGCGACGCAGTACATCCCGGGCCAGTTCGGCGGTAGTACCTGGAAGGACGTCTGGGCCTTCGTCATTCTGATTCTGGTTCTGGTGTTCAGGCCGCAGGGCCTGCTCGGCGCGAGGGTGGTGGACCGGGCATGACTGACATCAAGACGACCTCTCCGGCGGGTCCGGAGGCAGCGGCCGAGCCGTCACCGAAGCCGATCGCCTGGCCGCTCGGCCTGGCCGGTGTGCTGCTGGTGATCGTCGGCTCGTTCCTGTCCTGGAGCTACGACAGCACGATCCTGGGCGACCTGTCGATCAACGGGTACCCGGGCGGTCTGCAGATCCTCGCGATCATCGTCGCGCTGATCGCGCTGGTCCTGCTGCTGGCCGAGAAGGGTCCGCTGAAGAAGCTGGGCTCGTGGCTGGACGCGACGATGGGCCTGCGCATGCTGGGCATCGGCCTGACGCTGTACATGGTGCTGGTCATCCTCGCGATCACGCTCGATTCCGACGGACTGATCAACGTGAACCCGGGGGCGTACGTCAGCCTGGCCGGCGCCGCGCTGATCCTGGTCAGCGGGTTCATGCTGCCGTTGCGGCAGCTGCGGGACATGAGCGCGGCCAAGATGCCGGCCTGGTTCGAGATCCTGGCCATCGCCGTGCTGATGGGGTCGATCCTGTGGGTGGCGGCGTACGCGCTCGGGCTGGAGGACGCCTGGTCGTTCATCCTGAGCCTGGTGTTCGTCGCCGTGCTGGTGACCGCGTTCTTCCGCATCGGTGCGATGACGTGGATCGGCCACGCCGGGCAGCGCAACCGCAGGGTCCTCACGCTGTCGGCGTTCGTGGTCGCGTTCCTGTTCCCGTTCACCCAGGGCGGGTCGGACGCGAACATGTCGATCGCCGGCCAGGTGCTGGTGTTCGCCGCGACCGCGATGGGCCTGAACATCGTGGTCGGTCTCGCCGGCCTGCTGGACCTGGGGTACATCGCGTTCCTCGGCGCGGGCGCCTACGTGGCCGCGACGCTGTCGACCTCGGCGTTCTCGACCATCGGGTGGCACCCGCCGTTCCTGGTCGTGATGCTGCTCGGCGCGGGCGTGGCGGCGACGCTGGGCCTGATCATCGGTTCGCCGACGCTGCGGGTCTCGGGTGACTACCTGGCCATCGTGACGCTGGGCTTCGGTGAGATCTTCCGGTTCTCGATGTTCAACCTGGACGGCAACAACGGACCGAACCTGACCAACGGCCCGAACGGCATCCCCGGCATCCCGGACCTGCAGATCGGTGGCTTCAACTTCGGTGACGAGCACACCGTCGCCGGGATCGAGCTCGGCCGGTTCTCGAACTACTACTTCCTGCTGCTGATCCTGACCGGCTTCGTGATCCTGGTCTTCACCCGGCTGAACGACAGCCGGATCGGCCGCGGCTGGATCGCGATCCGGGAGGACGAGAAGGCGGCCGAGGCGATGGGCGTGAACGTGTTCGGGCTGAAGCTGCTCGCGTTCGCGATCGGCGCCTTCCTGGCCGGTCTGGCGGGCACCATCAAGGCCCACCAGGACGGCGCGGTCAGTCCGGACCAGTACATCTTCCTGGAGTCGGCGTTCCTGCTGGCCGCGATCGTGCTCGGCGGTATGGGCACCATCGCCGGTGTGTTGCTGGGTGCAACGATCCTGAAGCTGCTGCCGGAGAAGCTGCGGTTCTTCTCGGAGTACCGGCTGCTGCTGTTCGGCCTGCTGCTGGTGCTGATGATGCGGTTCCGCCCCGAGGGTCTGATCCCGAACCGGCGCCGGCTGCTGGAGTTCCACGAAGAGGACGAGGAACTCGCCGAAGCGGTCGAAACCGAGCTGCTGGAAGTCGAGGAGGCGAAATGACCGTCACCGATACGGCGGGTACGGCGTCCACGCAGGCCGGAGCGCCGGTGCTGGAGGCGTCCGGCGTGACCATGCGGTTCGGTGGTCTGCTGGCGGTCAACGACGTCAACCTGACCGTGCGCGAAGGCGAGATCGTCGGCCTGATCGGCCCGAACGGGGCCGGCAAGACGACGTTCTTCAACTGCCTCACCGGGCTCTACAAGCCGACCAGCGGCGAGGTCCGGTTCTCCGGTTCGCCGTTGCCGCCCAAGCCCCGGGCCGTGGTCCGGGCCGGGATGGCCCGGACGTTCCAGAACATCCGGCTGTTCGCCAACATGAGCGCGCTCGAGAACGTGATGGTCGGGCGGTACTGCCGGACCAGCTCGGGCGCGCTGACCTCGGTCCTGCGCGGACCGAAGTACCGTCGCGAGGAGCGGGCCAGCCGGGAGCGGGCCCAGGAGCTGCTCGACTTCGTCGGGCTCGGCAAGTCCACCGAGCACCTGGCCCGGAACATGCCGTACGGCGACCAGCGCCGGCTCGAGATCGCCCGGGCGCTGGCCACCGACCCGAAGCTCATCCTCCTGGACGAGCCGACGGCCGGTATGAACCCGCTGGAGACGCGGCAGGCCAGTGACCTGATCTTCAAGATCCGGGACTCGGGCCTGTCGGTGGTCGTGATCGAGCACGACATGCGATTCATCTTCGGCCTCTGTGACCGGGTGCTGTGCCTGGTCCGCGGCGAGACCCTGATCGAGGGCACGCCGTCGGAGGTGCAGTCCGACCCGCGGGTGATCGAGGCCTACATCGGCACCGGCGAGGAGGAGGACGAGGAAGAGGTCGAGCGCGTGCGGGACCAGGTGGCCACCGCCGACGAGGAGGAGACGCCATGACGGCGATGCTCGAGATCCGCGACCTGGAAGTTGCCTACGGCAAGATCGTTGCGGTGAAGAAGATCAGCTTCACGGTGGAGCAGGGGCAGGTGGTGTCGCTGATCGGCACCAACGGCGCCGGCAAGACCACCACCCTGCGGACGATCTCCGGGCTGCTCCGGCCCTCGTCGGGCGAGATCTGGTTCCAGGGCGAGCGGATCGACAACGTGGCCGCGCACGACATCGTCGCGCGCGGTCTGGCCCACTCGCCCGAGGGGCGGCGGATCTTCCCGCGGCTGTCGGTCGAGGAGAACCTGATGCTCGGTGCGTTCGCGCGCCGGGACCCGGCGGGCGTGCGCAAGGACCTGGACAGCGCGTACGACCTGTTCCCGATCCTGGGGGAGCGGCGCAAGCAGCCGGCCGGGACGTTCTCCGGTGGTGAGCAGCAGATGCTGGCGATGGGCCGGGCGATGATGAGCCGGCCGAAGCTGATGATGCTCGACGAGCCGTCGATGGGTCTGTCGCCGATCATGATGCAACGGATCATGTCGACGGTGACCGAGTTGCAGCAGCAGGGCACCACGATCCTGCTGGTGGAGCAGAACGCGCAGGCGGCGCTGAAGCGGGCCGACTTCGGCTACGTGCTGGAGGTCGGCAAGATCGTGCTGTCCGGCTCCGGCCGCGACCTGCTGGTCAACGACGAGGTCCGCAAGGCCTACCTCGGCGAGGACTGAGACCGTTGCTCCGGGCCCCCTGGTGTCTCACCAGGGGGCTCAGCTGCGGATGACCACCAGCAGCTGCACGAGCAGGGGAGCGACGATCAGCGCCGGCAGCAGATCGGCGACCGCGACCTGCTTGAGCTTGAGCAGCCGCAGCGCGACCCCGATCAGCATCACCCCACCGGTAGCCCCCAGCGCGGTCACATGTGCGTCCGGGAGTACGTCGCCCAGCACCGCGCCGATCGCGGTCACCGAGCCCTGGACGATCAGCACGACCAGCGCGGACGCGGCCACGCCCCAGCCGAACGACGCGGCGAAGGCGATGGAGGTGAAACCGTCCAGAACGGCCTTCAGGTACAGCTGATCCGCGCCCCGGCCGAGCCCGTCGGACAACGCGCCGAGGAACGTCAGCGGCCCGACACAGAACACCATCGACGCCGACACGAAACCCTCGACGAACGTGCTCTCGCCTTCACCCCGGTCGAACCGGTGCTGCATCCAGGCGCCGAACCCCTCCAGCCGCTGCTCGATCCGCAGCAGCGAGCCGATGATCCCGCCGATCAGCATCGCGCCGAGCACGATCAGCACCGGAGCGCTGTCGCCGACCGCGTCCGCGAGCCCCTGATCGCCGACGGCGAGCGCGCCCGAGATCGCGATCAGCAGCGTGACCAGACCGATCGCATCGGTGACCAGATCGCGGGTCCGGTGACTCAGCCGGTGGCCGATGAGTACGCCGAGTACCGAGCCGACGAGCACTGCCGCGACGTTCACGACGGTGCCGATTCCGATGAACAAATCTGTCTCCGATCAGCCCGGGCCGCGCAGCTTTGCAAGTGACCCCCGAGGGCCTACTGTTGCGCGAGGACGAGCGTATCCGCCGTCTCCGTTCACCTCGGGGGTGGACCAGACCAGGAGGTCGCTGTGGCAGCAGCCATCGAGGTGAGGGACGCCCGGCCGGGTGATGCCGACGCCTTGGTCGCGTTGTGGCGTGAGCTGGCCGCCGCGGGTGCGCATCCGTCCCGGTTGCCCGCGACGCCGTCCCCGGCGGCCGTCGAGGTTGCCGTCAGCAAGCATGTGGACGACCCGTTCGGCCGGCTGCTGGTCGGTGAGCTGGACGGCGAGGTGCACGGCATGGCCTACCTGCGCCGGGCCGCGATCAGCCCGCTGCACGACGACCTGACGGTGACGATGGAGTATCTGCACGTCAGCGACGCCGCCCGCCGGCACGGCCTGGGCAAGGCCCTGATCGCCGAGGCGGTCGCCTGGGCCGAGCACGAGAGCTGCGCACACCTCGCGGTGGTCGCGCCCGCGATCGCCCGCGAGGCGAACAGGTTCCTTGCGCGGTTGGGTCTCGGGCAGGCCGGCGTCCTGCGGTTCGCGACCACGCACACGGTGCGTCGCCGGCTCGCCGCCGAGCACGCGCCGAACCTGCTCGCCCTGCTCTCGTCGCGACGGTCCGTGGCCGCGCGGCGCGCGCAGCTCGGCCGCCCGCTGCCGCCCGCCGGGCCGCCGATCGACGTCAGCTACCCGGCGGAGCCTGAATCAGCTGGCACGTGATCCGCGCGGTGCAGACCCGCTTGCCCCGGTCGTCGGTGACGACGACCTCGTACGACGTCGTCGTACGCCCGAGGTAGATCGGGGTGGCGACCCCGGTCACGGTGCCCTCGCGGACCGCGCGGTGGTGGGTGGCGTTGATGTCCACGCCGACGGCCACCTTGTCGTAGCTCGCCGCGTGCAGGGCCGAGCCGATCGAGCCCAGGCTCTCCGCCAGGACGCAGGACGCGCCGCCGTGGAGGAGACCGTACGGCTGGGTGTTGCCCTTGACCGGCATCGTCGCGACGACCCTGTCCGGGGAGGCCTCGCTGACAACGATTCCCATCAGCTGCAGCAGAGTGCCCTCCATGCCCATACCCGGGCCGAGGTCCATTTGATCAGTCACAGGGGCACACTACGCGGGTGTGTCAGAAGTGTCGGTGAGAACCACTAGAGTCGGTACGTGGCTGCAGAAACCAACACCTCGACGATGACCAAGGACGCCCCGCAGGCGGGCGCCGGCCGGCCGCGGATCCTGCTGCTGGACGGGCACTCACTGGCGTACCGGGCGTTCTACGCGCTCCCGGTGGAGAACTTCTCCACCACCACCGGGCAGCACACCAACGCGGTGTACGGGTTCACCTCGATGCTGATCAACATGCTCCGCGACGAGCAGCCGACGCACGTCTGCGTCGCGTTCGACGTGTCCCGCAAGACCTTCCGCTCCGAGCAGTACGCGGAGTACAAGGCCGGCCGGTCGAAGTCGCCGGACGAGTTCAAGGGGCAGGTCTCGCTGGTCAAGGAGGTGCTGGAGGCACTCCGGATCCCGACCACCGAGATCGACGGCTGGGAGGCCGACGACGTCATCGCCACGCTCGCCACGCAGGCGTCCGAGCAGGGCTTCGAGGTGCTGATCAGCAGCGGTGACCGGGACGCGTTCCAGCTGGTCAGCGACGACGTCACGGTGCTGTACCCGAAGCGCGGCGTGTCCGAGATCGCCCGGATGGACCCGGCCGCGGTCGAGGAGAAGTACGGCGTACCGCCGCGGCTGTATCCGGATCTCGCCGCGCTGGTGGGGGAGCAGAGCGACAACCTGCCGGGCGTGCCCGGGGTCGGGCCGAAGACGGCGGCCAAGTGGCTGAACCAGTTCGGCTCGCTGAACGACGTGCTCGACCGGGTGAACGAGATCAAGGGCAAGGCCGGCGAGTCGCTGCGTGAGCACCTCGCCGACGTGATCCGCAACCGGCAGATCAACGAGCTGGTCCGCGACCTGACGCTGGACGTCGTGGTGGACGACCTGGTCCGGACGCCGTGGGACCGGGACAAGGTGCACACGCTGTTCGACAGCCTGGAGTTCCGGGTCCTGCGCGAGCGGCTGGTCGCTGAGCACGAGGAGGTCGACGCGACCGTCGACCACGGGTTCGAGCTGCAGGGTGTGCAGCTGAAGCCCGGTGAGGTCGCCGCATGGCTCAAGGAGCACGTGAGCACCGGTGAGCGCGTCGGCGTTGCGGTGCAGGGCAGCTGGGGCCGTGGCACCGGCGAGATCACCGGCCTGGCGCTGGCGAACACCTCCGGCGCGGCAGCCTGGTTCGACCCGACGGTACTGACGCCGGACGACGACGCGGCCTGGCAGGCCTGGCTCGCCGACCCGAAGCAGCCGAAGGCGCTGCACGACGCGAAGGGCCCGCTGCTCGGCTTCCTGGAGCGTGGCTGGACGCTGGGCGGTCTGAGCTCGGACACCCAGCTGAGCGCCTACCTCGCCCGCCCGGACCAGCGGTCGTACGACCTGGCTGACCTGACCGTGCGGTATCTCAAGCGCGAGCTGCGCAACGAGGAGGTGGACAACGGCCAGCTCAGCTTCGACGACGTCGAGGGCGGCCCGGCCGCGGATCACACGATGCTGCGCGCCCGCGCGATCGCGGACCTGGCCGACACCCTCGACGCGGAGCTCGAGAAGCAGGCGGGGACGGCGCTGCTCGCGGACGTCGAGCTCCCGCTGATCGACGTGATCGCCGCGATGGAGCGCGACGGCATCGCGGTCGACCGGCCGTATCTGGAGCAGCTGGAGGAGCGGTTCGCCACCGGGGTCCGGGAGGCCGCCACGGCGGCGTACGACGTGATCGGCAAGGAGATCAACCTCGGTTCGCCCAAGCAGTTGCAGGTCGTGCTGTTCGACGAGCTGCAGATGCCGAAGACCAAGCGGACCAAGACCGGGTACACCACGGACGCGGACTCGCTGCAGGCGCTGTTCGAGAAGACCGAGCACCCGTTCCTGGCGTACCTGCTGGCGCACCGGGACGCGACCCGGCTGCGGCAGACGGTCGAGGGGCTGCTGAAGACGATCAGCCCGAAGGACGGCCGGATCCACACCACGTTCAACCAGACGATCGCGGCGACCGGGCGGCTCAGCTCGACCGACCCGAACCTGCAGAACATCCCGATCCGGACCGAGGAGGGCCGCCGGATCCGGCAGGCGTTCATCGTCGGCGAGGGCAACGAGTCGCTGATGTCGGCCGACTACAGCCAGATCGAGATGCGGATCATGGCGCACGTGTCCGAGGACGAGGGGCTGATCTCGGCGTTCAACTCGGGCATGGACTTCCACTCGGTGACGGCGTCGCGGGTGTTCTCGGTGGAGCCGTCCGAGGTGACGCAAGAGCAGCGGGCCAAGATCAAGGCGATGAACTACGGCCTCGCCTACGGCCTCTCGGCGTACGGGCTGAGCCAGCAGCTGAAGATCGGCGTGGACGAGGCGAAGGGGTTGATGGACGAGTACTTCGAGCGCTTCGGCGGCGTCCGCGACTACCTGCGCTCGATCGTCATCGACGCCGGCAAGAGCGGCTACACCGAGACGATCCTGGGCCGCCGGCGGTACCTGCCGGACCTGACCAGCGACAACCGGCAGCGGCGTGAGATGGCCGAGCGGATGGCGCTGAACGCCCCGATCCAGGGCTCGGCCGCGGACGTGATCAAGATGGCGATGCTCAAGGTCGACGCGTCATTGCGCGAGTCCGGCCTGAAGTCGCGGATGCTGCTGCAGGTCCACGACGAGCTCGTCTTCGAGATCGCCCCCGGCGAGCGCGAGCCGCTCGAGAAGCTCGTCCGCCGCGACATGGGCCACGCGGTCGAGATGACCGTCCCGCTCGACGTCTCGGTCGGCGTCGGCCGCACCTGGCACGAGGCCGCGCACTAGCCGGTGAGCGTCAGCCCCCGACCCCCGGCAGCAGCGGCAGCGGGCCGGGGGAGAGGGCGTTGTCGATCGACGTCAGTTCCCGCGGCGTGAGCGGCGGCAGGCCGGACAGCGGGAACCAGGCGACCTCGAGGGACTCGTCGTCGTTCACCCGCGGCTCGCCACTGAGGTGGCGGCAGCGGAAGCACAGGTCGAGGAACTGGACCTGGTCGCCGTTGGGGTAGCTGGACGGCGGTAGCGCCTCGACGCTGACGAGGCGCTCGACGGCGACCTCGACCGCGGTCTCCTCGTGGATCTCGCGGGCCAGACCGAGGGCCGGCTGCTCACCCGGCTCGAGGATGCCGGCCACCAGGCTCCAGTGGCCGGTGTCGGCCCGCCGGACCAGCAGGACCTCGGCGCGGTCGTTCAGGACCACGCCGGTGATGCCGGTGAGCCAGAGCAGGTCGTGCCCGATCTTCTCGCGCAGCTCGAGGATGAACTTCGGGGTCGCCATGCTCCGCACCCTATCGAGCGGGCCGGGCCACTTACTTTCCGCAAGAAAGATGTCCGATGGACAGTAAGCGGAAAGCGTTTGCACGCAAGATGCGGACAGTGAGCGGCCGATCTCGGTCGGTTGCGTCCGAGGTCTTCCGTGCTGTCTTTTTGTCTGTCATTCTGCCGGGCAAGATCCGAGATCCTATCGGATATCTCCCTCGGATATTTCGTGCTCGTTCCGGCCCAGCCGCCTAGGAGGAACCCATGCCGAACGACGATGCCCGTCCGCCGGGACTCAGCCGTCGATCACTCATCGCGGGGGCGTTAGGACTGACCGCCGCGACCGCCGGCGGTGGTCTGCTGAGCGGCTGCAGTGGCCCCAGCAGTGCCAGCGGTGCGGCCGCGGGAGCCGGCCAGGCCGCGCCCAGCGTCACCCTCGGCCCGAAGCTCGCCACCGTGCAGTACCCGGAGGGGTACGTCGGACCGGTGGCCCGCACGCTGAAGCCGATCACGACCGAGAAGGTCACGTTCAAGATCGTCGTCAAGCAGGACGTGACGATCGGTGACTGGAAGACCAACGCGTTCACGAAGTGGCTGGAGCAGAAGACCGGCATCCACATCGAGTGGAGCCAGATCGGCGGCACCGACGACGACGTGATGACCAAGGTCAACGCGATGATCGCGGCCGGCGACATCCCGGACGCCTTCCTGGGCGTCGGATTCACCCGCTCGCAGCTGTTTCTGTACGGCGCGCAGGGACTGTTCACCGACATCGGCCAGCACATCGACGCCTATGCGCTGAACCTGCAGCAGGCGATGAAGGACTACCCGGAGACCCGCAAGCTGATCCAGGCGCCGGACAAGAAGATCTACTCGTTCCCGGGGATCAACGACTGCTTCCACTGCCGGGCCATCGACGGACGGGCGTGGCTGAACGTCGACTGGATCAAGCAGGTCGGTCTGGCCATGCCGAAGACCACCGACGAGTTCCGCGAGGTACTGCGAGCGTTCAAGAAGGCGGACCTGGCCGGTAACGGCAAGACCATTCCGTTCGCCGGCTACAACGAGGCTCCCGTCGACCCGTTCTTCATGAACGCGTTCCTCTACGATCCGGGCGAACCGTGGCTGGTGGTCAAGGACGGCAAGGTCGACGTCGCGTTCGACAAGGACGAGTGGCGGGAGGGCCTGAAGTACGCGAACGGCCTGTACCGCGAAGGGCTGATCAGCCGGGACATCTTCACCGCCGACGGGGACCAGCTGAAGCGCTACGGCAACGCGCCGGGCAAACCGCTGATCGGGGGCGCCCGGTCGAACTACTGGGGCAACTTCCTCGACATCGACCAGAAGGACCCGAACGCCCGCTGGCGCCAGTACGAGGCCTGTCCGCCGCTGAAGGGACCGAACGGCGTCCAGTACGCCGCCTGGGACTATCTGACCGTCGGGGTCGAGGTGTCGCACCTGGTGATCACCAAGAAGTGCGCCAAGCCGGATCTGCTGGTCCAGTGGGCCGACGCGCAGTACGAGCTGGAGGCGATCCTGCGCGGGTACGGCGGCCCGGAGTTCGCGTGGGCGAAGAAGGGTGAGCTGGGGATCAACGGCAAGCAGGCGATCTACGGGTTCGACGCGACCTGGAACTCGCAGAAGAACCTCAACTGGGGCCAGGACAACCCGATGTACCGCTCCCAGGACTTCCGGCTCGGTGAGCGGGTGCTGCCGGGCGACCTGACGTTCGAGAAGCCGCTCTACGAGCAGACCAAGGAGCGCTTCTTCCCGCTCAAGCAGCCGCAGGAGATGCAGTTCCCGCCGGTCACCCTGGACCAGGACCAGGCCGCGCAGGAGGCGGAGCTGAAGACCAACCTCAAGGGCGAGGTGAACCAGTCGTTCGCCAAGTTCCTCACCGGGCAGCTCGACCCGAACGACGACGGCGCCTGGAACGACTACAAGGACCGGGTCAGCAAGATCGGAGTGAAGCCGTACCTGGACCTCCAGCAGGCCGCCTACGAGACGTACAACGGATGAGCGCCGGGACGCTGCCGCCGGACGAGACGCGATTGGCGGTCGGCGCGTCGATCCAGGACACCCGCGGCGACAAGATCGCGATGGCCTGCATCTACACCGCGCTCGGTCTCTTCTGCCTGGCGATCCTCTACCCGCTGGTCTACGTCCTCAGCGCCTCGGTCAGCAGCACCCGGAAGGTGTCCGCCGGCGAGGTGTGGCTGTGGCCGGTCGGCTTCACACTCGATGCCTACAAGGCGATCTTCGACTACAAGGCGATCGTCAGCAGCTTCGGCAACTCGGTCTACTACGCGGTCGCCGGGGCTCTGGTGGCCACGGTCCTCACGCTGCTCGCGGCGTACCCGCTGTCCCGGAAAGGGCTGCCGGGCAAGGGACTGATCATGGCGGCGTTCGTGTTCACGATGATGTTCAACGGCGGCCTGATCCCGACGTACCTGGTGGTCGACCAGCTGGGACTGCTGAACACCCGCTGGGCGATCATCCTGCCGACCGCGCTGGCGGTCTGGAACGTGATCATCACCCGGACGTACTTCATGGTCACGATCCCGGAGGAGCTGGTCGAGGCCGGGAAGGTGGACGGCTGCAGCGACTTCAGCTTCTTCTGGCGGGTCGTGCTGCCGCTGAGCAAGCCGATCATCGCGGTGAACCTGCTGTTCTACGCGGTCGGGCAGTGGAACTCGTTCTTCAACGCGCTGATCTACCTGACCAACGAGCACCTGTTCCCGCTGCAGGTGGTGCTCCGGCAGATCCTGATCCAGTCCAAGGTCGACCCGTCACAGATGCAGGACACCAGCAAGCTGCTGCAGATGCAGGAACTGCAGCAGCAGCTGAAGTACTCGCTGATCGTGATCGCGATGATCCCGCCGCTGCTGATCTACCCGTTCGTGCAGAAGCACTTCGTCAAGGGAGCCATGGTCGGCTCGCTGAAGGGATGAGCATGACGACCTCGACGGAAACTCGTTCGGCTGTCCGCGCCGCCACCCACAGACGCACGCGGACGGCGAAGAACGCGGTCGGGCTGGGGTTGCGGATGCGCCGGAACTGGCAGCTGTACGCGATGCTCGCGCTCCCGCTGCTCTGGCTGGCGATCTTCGCCTACTGGCCGATGTACGGCGTGATCATCGCGTTCAAGGACTACAACGTGGTGTCCGGGATCTGGGGCAGCCCCTGGGTCGGGATGAAGTACTTCGACCGGTTCGTGGAGTCGTACCAGTTCTGGCGGCTGATCAAGAACACCGTGTACCTGCACGTCTACGAGCTGGTCGCGACGTTCCCGTTGCCGATCATCCTGGCGCTCTGCCTGAACACGGTCCGGAGGAAGTGGTTCAGCCGGGCGTCGCAGCTGATCACCTACGCCCCGCACTTCATCTCCACGGTGGTCGTGGTCGGTCTGCTCGTCGTCCTGACCAGCCCGAACACCGGTGTGACGAACAAGCTCATCGGCCTGTTCGGGTTCGGGCCGGCCAACTGGATGGGCGACTCCGGGATGTTCCGGCATCTCTACGTCTGGTCCGGGGCGTGGCAGACGATGGGGTTCGCCGCGATCATCTACCTGGCCGCGCTGACCAGTGTCCCGCCGGAGCTGCACGAGGCGGCGATCGTGGACGGGGCGTCGCGGTTGCGGCGGATGTGGCACATCGACCTGCCGGCGATCGTGCCGGTCGCGGTGATCCTGCTGATCCTGAACATCGGCTCGATCCTGTCGGTCGGGTTCGAGAAGGTGCTGCTGATGCAGAACAGCCTGAATCTCGATGTCGCCGAGGTGATCGACACCTATGTGTACAAGATCGGCCTGGCGTCGTCCGTGCCGCAGTTCAGCTACGCGACCGCGATCGGTCTGTTCAGATCGGTGATCGGGTTGGTGCTGCTGGTGCTGGCGAACACCTTCGCCCGGAGGTTCGCCAGATCCAGCCTCTGGTGAGCTAGTCGGTCGCCTGGCGGTGCAGTCCCGCCGCCAGGCCGGCCGACAGCAGGATGGCGCAGGTGCTGGTCATCGCGACCAGCACCTTGACGCCGGTCAGCCCGGTGGCGATGCCGGCGCCGAGGACGATCCCGACCGAGACCGCGAGGACGAGCAAGCCGACCCAGATGAGCAGGGCGGCCCGCTTCTCCTGCTGCGCGATCGCGGCGTAGACGACCAGCTGCAGTACGGCGTATGCCGAGCCGGAGATCGCGAACAGCCAGGTGTACGGACCGAGTGGCGCGTACTTCTCCTCGCCGCCGATGATCGCCACCACCAGATCCGGCAGCAGCAAGGTGCCGATGACCGTACACACGCCGAGCCCGGCGACGGCCTGAATCGCCCGCCGCAGCCGCACGGTGTCACCGGGGGAGCTGGCCAGCGACGGGAACACGATCACGATGACGAACTGCGGCAGGAACAGGCACGCCTTGGCCACGATCACCCCGGCCGCGTAGTACCCGCTGTCCCTGCCGTCCAGCAGCGCCCGCGCGAACAGCACATCTGCGTTGGCGATCACGAAGAACGCCAGCAGGGTGTGCGTGCCGTGCACCGTCTCGCGCAGCACGTCTCTGACGCGCTCGGCCGTCCCACCGGCCGATCCGCGCAGCAGGAAGCCACCGAGCAGGGCGGGTACGACGGCGCCGAGAGCGAGACCGATCATCGCCCAGTCGAGGGACGGGTGGACGAGCAGCGCACCGCCACCGAACAGCAGCCGGCCGACCCCGACCGCGGTGTAGACGGCGGCCAGCTCGGTCCAGCGCTGGCTCCCTTGCAGGACACCCAACTGCGAACCCATCAGCGTCAGGCAGCCGAGGGTGGGCGCGAGCAGCAGAACTGCGACTACGGACTCGATGTGCAGCAGCCACATGAACAGTGGCGTCGCCACCAGGCACACGGCGGTGAGTCCCACCGCCCCGCGGCGGCCCGCCTTGAGCATGGCGTCGCCCAGGGCCTGGGCTTCGGTGCCCGAGCCGGAGTGGATGGCGAGCCGGCGAGCGCCCGTCGCCTGCAGGCCGAGTGACGCAACGTTGCCGATCAGCAGCAGACCGAGCAGTGCGGTGATCGCGCCGAACTGCTCCGGGATCAGGCGGTGACTGCTAATCAGGGTGAAACCGTAGGCGGCGACGTTCATGATGGCCATGCCGACGGCAACCACGGTGGCGCTGCGCAGGAACGCCAGACGCGGTGCCCTGGGCTCTTGCTCCGGAGTGGTGTCAGAACTCATGCTCTACTGCCTCAGGGCATTGGGTGGGGGAGATGGTCATGTCAGAACGTCCGTCAGAACGTGCGCAGCGCGTCCTGCCGTGGTTGTGGCCTGTCCTGCTCACCCTGCTGATCACTGCTCCGCTGCTCGCTCCGGGCTTCGTGGTCGGGTACGACCTGGTGTTCGTGCCGGACCTCACCGTACGGCTTGACCTGTTCGGCGTCACAACGGCCATGCCGCGGGCGGTTCCCTCTGACATTCTCGTCGCCCTGGCCGACGAGGTCACCGGCGGGGAGGTCCTCGACAAGCTGGTTCTGGTAGCCATTCCGCTACTGTCCGGCCTCGGGATGACGGCCCTCTGGCGTGAGCTCCGGCTGGGCGGCGCGCTGCCGGGCGCTGCCGCCGCGACCCTGTACCTCTGGAACCCCTTCGTCGCCGAACGTCTCCGCCTCGGCGCCTGGGCCCTCCTCCTCGGGTACGCCGCCCTGCCGTGGCTCGCGCGGTCCGCGGTCAGACTGCGCCGGGGTGAAGGCTGGCCCGGCTTCGTGATCGCATCCGCCGGGTGCGCGCTGACCGCATCCGGTGGAATCACCGGACTGTTGCTCGCTGCGCTGATCCTGCTGTGGCCACCGCGAACACCGAAGCTGTGGCCGTTGGGTGCGGCCGTCCTGCTGAACGCACCTTGGCTGGTGGCGGGCCTCACGCATGGCGGCAGTTCGACCACCGACCCCGCCTCGGTGGCCGCCTTCGCCGCTCGTGACGAGGGCTACGGCGGCACACTGCCGACCTTGCTCACCTTGGGCGGCGCCTGGAACGCGAACGTTGTCCCGGGCAACCGAGGTGACTTGTTGCCACTGATCTTCGCCTTCGTCATGCTGCTTGCCTCGGTGGTCGGAGTGGCCCTGTGGTGGCGACGAGAGCGCCTGGTGGGTGCCTTCGTCGTGGCTGCGGTCGTTGCGCTGCTCATCGGGATGGCCGGGGTCGTGGCGCCAGGTGCGTTCGCTCAGGTCGTCGCGCACGTACCTGGAGCCGGACTGTTCCGCGACGGTCAGCGCTACCTGCCACCACTGGTTCTGCTCGAGTGCATCGGCTTCGGTGTCGCCGTCGCTGCCGTGCTGAAACACGTGCACCTGCAGAAGGTCGTTGGAGTCACCGCGGTGCTACTGCCGATCGCAGCGCTGACCGCACTCTCCGGCGGAGCCGGTCTGCACGTGTCGCATTACCCGGCCGACTGGGCGCAGGCACAACACGCTGTCGCCGGCCGGTTCATCCCCTGGCCGTTCGAGTCCTATCGCGCACCGGTGTGGAACGGGCGCCGCCCGGTGCTCGACCCGATGCCCCGGTACTTCGCCCAGCCGGCGGTCGTTCCCGACGAGCTGATCGTGAGCGGTCACCGGCTCGCGGGGGAGGACCCGAGCGCCGCCGCGGTGGCGACCGCGGTCCGTGCGGCCATGCGCGACAAGACGGATCCGACCGAAGCCTTGCTGCAGCAGGGCGTCGGGTGGGTGGTGGTCGACCTCGAAGCCGGCGGACCGACGCCATGGACTCTCATGCGCGGACTCACCGAGGAGTTCTCCGGCCCGACGGTGACGGTCTACCGACTCGCCGGGACGCCTGTTCCGCAAGAGCGTGCGCTCTGGCGGACTCTCGTCGTACTGGCTGCCTGGGCGGCCGCGGCAACGACCTTGATCGCCGCTCTGGTGTCTCTGGTCCGGCGTTGTTACTCTTCGGTTCACTTGACCGGGAGGGGACACGTTTCATGGGATCACTGATCGGTGCGGCCATCGCCGTACTCGCCGGACTCGCGGTGGCTACCACGACGGTTGTCGGGGTGGTGCAGTCGGTGAAGGACGACCCGGCCCCGCCGCCTGCCCAGACGCAGGGGCAGGCGGACGATCCGATCGTCGGCTACGGGGTGAAGTAGGCGTCAGCAGCCGGTCGAAGGCCAGTGCGGCGGCACACCAGGTGAATCTGCCCGCACTGGCCGACGCTCCGTCCGACAGCCGCTGCCGCAGGGCGTCGTCCCGCAGCAGCCCAGTGATCGCCTCGGTGAACTCGTCCGGGCTGTCCACCAGCACTCCCGAGACTCCGTCGTGCACGGACTCCTTCGGGCCGCCGGCACTGCGGTAGGCCACCGTCGGTACGGCGTGTCCCGCGGCCTCGCCGACGACGAGACCCCAGCCTTCCTTGAGGCTCGGCAGCGCGAGCACCCAGGCCTCGTCGTACGCCGCGTGCTTGTCGTCCTCGCTGACATGGCCGCGGAACTCGACCGCGTCCACCAGACCGAGCTCTTCGACGTACGCGCGCAGCGAGTCCTCCCACCAGCCCGAGCCGACCACCACCAGCCGGGCGTCGGGCACGACTGTGCGGGCATGGGCGATCGCATCGACGGCATGCTCGAGCTGCTTGTGCGGAACGAGGCGGCCGACGCACACCACGGTCGGCGCGGATGCCTTCGGTCGCCGGCGCGGCGGTGCCGGATCGGTGCCGTTATGGATCACCTCGATGTCCGTGACACCCAGGCCGAGCAGCTCGTCGCGTGAGGCGGATGACACGGTCACGTAAGGACAATCGGCGTACAAGCGTGGTGCGACGCGGGACTCCAGCCACCATCCGAGCCGGCCGCGCCAGCCCGGGTACACGACCTGCCACTGCTCCTGGTGCACGTGATGCACGAGGACGACGACGGTACGACGTACGAGACGGGTAAAGAATGGGAGTCCGTTCTGCACATCGACAACGCGGTCCGGCCGGCGCAGCCAGGTGTGCAGGAGACCGCGCAGGTACACGGTCACCTTGGTACCCCGGTACACGTACCGCACGTCGTCGCGACGCGCTTCGCGGGGGCTCCCCGGGTACGCCGCGCACAGCACGGTCACCGACCAGCCCAATGCCGCAAGGCCTCTGGCCACCTCCTCCACATACCGCTCGGAACCTCCGCCCTCCGGGTTCGTCGTGTCCCGCCAATTCAGCAACAGCACGCTCTGCGCACGCACCTGGTCAGCCCCACCCCTCCGGTCACCTCCCCCGAGGTAATGGCCGGGGACGTTACCAAGGAGTAACGATGTCCGCCAGACCTCGCGAGATCCGTTAATGTCCCGCCTGTGCAACTGATGACGAACGCCACCGGCAGAGCGGAGTGGACGGCCGGTCTCGGCCGTGCGATCCGGCTGTTCCGGGCGTTCGGTGTCGAGCAGACCGACCCGGATCGCTTCTACGAAACGCTGGCCGAAGACTCGGTCGGCCAACTGCGGCAGTACGCCGATCTGCGCGGTGCGCTGATGCTCGACGTCGGGGGCGGACCCGGGTACTTCGCCGACGCGTTCCGCCAGGCGGGAGCGACGTACTACGCGATCGACTCCGACCTCGGCGAGCTGAGCGGCCGCGGTGAGCCCACACCGGGCACAGTGCTCGGCAGCGGCATGGCTCTGCCGGTTGCGGACGCCACAGTCGACATCTGCTTCTCGTCCAACGTGCTCGAGCACGTGCCCGACCCGTGGCTGATGGCTGACGAGTTGGTCCGGGTCACCCGGCCCGGTGGGACGGTCTTCCTGTCGTACACCGGCTGGTGGGGACCGCACGGCGGCCACGAGACGGCGCCGTGGCACTACCTCGGCGGACACCGCGCCGCGAGTCGGTACGAGCGCCGGCAGGGCCATCCGCCGAAGAACAGGTTCGGTGAGTCGCTGTTCCCGATCACCGTGGCCGGCGGACTGCGCTGGGCTCGCTCCTGCCCGGACGCGGACCTGGTCGCGGCACTGCCGAGGTATCACCCGCGCTGGGCGTACGGCGTACTCGCCGTGCCCGGTGTGCGGGAGATCGTGACCTGGAACCTCGTCCTGGTACTCCGGCGGCGATGCGGAGACTGAAGGCCGGCAGTTCGGAGCAGGTGGTCTGGCGAGCGAGGCTCGTGCTGGGCTGCCTGGTCCTGATCGCCCTGTGCTTCCACCAGGCACCCGGCAGGATCGTGCCCGACACCAAGCTCGACCTCACCGCCGCGCCCGGTGGCTTCCTTGTCCGGGCACTGCACCTGTGGGATCCGCAGGGAGCGTTCGGTCAGCTTCAGAACCAGGCCTACGGATACCTGCTGCCCATGGGCCCGTTCCACTGGCTCCTGGATTCGCTGTCCGTGCCGGACTGGATCACGCAGCGCCTCTGGTGGTCCCTGGTCCTGTGCGTCGCCTTCCTCGGTGTCTGGAAGCTCTGCAACGCCCTGCAGTACGGCGTGCCCTGGACGCGCTTCGCCGTCGCGCTGTTCTACGCGTTGAGTCCGCGCATGCTCGGCGAGCTCTCGATCACGTCCGTCGAGGTCTGGCCGATCGCCATGGCTCCGTGGGTACTCCTGCCACTCGTCACCCCGCGCGCCCGCTCCGGCTGGTGGCGGGTCGGTTGGTCGGCCGTGGCGTTCGCGCTGGTCGGCGGAGTCAACGCGGTCGCCACCGGTGCGACGCTCGTACTGCCGGCGATCTGGCTGATCACACGGCGGCTGGACCGATCGACGGTGAAGGTGATGGTCGGCTGGTTCGGCTGCGTGGTCGCGGTGTCGGTCTGGTGGCTCGTGCCGCTATTGCTGCTCGGCCGGTACAGCCCGCCGTTCCTCGACTGGATCGAGGACGCGGCGGTGACGACCGGCACGGCGAGTGTGTTCGAGTCCTTCCGTGGTACGTCGCAGTGGCTGAACTTCCTGGCCGGCGGTGGCGGACCGAGCTGGCCGGCGGGCTGGCTCTATGTCACGCAGCCGACGCTGATCCTCATCACCGCGGTCATCGCCCTGCTAGGCCTGGCAGGGCTGGCGATGGGCTCGCTGAAGAACCGCGGCTTCCTGCAGTTGTCACTCGTCGTCGGCCTCCTGCTGGTGACGCTCGGCCACGCCGGCGCGGCCGGCTCACCACTGGCTCCGCAGCTGCAGGACCTGCTCGACGGACCACTCGCTGCACTGCGCAACACGCATAAGTTCGAGCTGGTCGTCCGGCTGCCGCTGACTCTGGCCGCAGCGCATTCACTGAGCCGGCTCGCCGAGTGGTCCGTGGCGCGCGGGATCCACCGCCGGGTTGTCCCGGCCTTGGCCGCCTGCCTGATCGTCTCGGTCGCGACGCCGGCCATCTTCGGTCAGCTGCCCAGACACGAGTCGTACGACGCCATCCCCGCGCACTGGCGCGAGGCCGCGACCTGGCTCGACAACCAGTCCGCACCGGGCAGTGTGCTGGTTGTCCCGGCCGCGTCGTTCGCCGACTTCACGTGGGGATCGACGAAGGATGAGCCGTTCCAGGCCCTACTCAAGCGACCCATGGCCGTGCGGGACGCCGTACCGCTGGGGTCGGCCGGGACGACGCGATGGCTGGACGAGGTGGAACGCCGGCTCGGATCTGGCGTCGGTGACCAGACTCTGCGGCAGGCCCTCGTACGCGCGGGCGTTCGGTACGTCGTCGTGCGCAACGACCTCAGGTTCGACGCGCAAGTGACGCCGACGCTGGCGGTCCACGAAAGCCTGGCCGAGTCCGGGATCAACCGGGTCGCGCACTTCGGGCCGGCGACCGGCAGCAGCATCGAGCAGCCCGACGTGACACTCGACGGACACACGCGACTGCCGTACCCGAGTGTGGAGATCTACGACGTCGGTGACACCAGTGCCGGCCGGCTGATCCCGCAGTCGCAACTCGTGGAGGTCCGCGGCGCGGCCGAGGACGTACCGGCCGCGTTGACGGCGCTCGGTGGCGACCGGGACGCGATCACCAGTTCCGACGCCGCCGGCCGGTTCGACGGGCTGCCGCTGATCCAGACCGACGGCATGCAACGCCGTGAGGTGTCGGTCGGCCGCCCGGCGGAGAACTACTCACCCGTGCTCACGCAGGCCGAACCAGGCCGCCAGCATCGCCGCACCCTCGGGTACGACGTCGATGCCAACGCACCGAGTACGACCCGGACGTGGGGTGGCGGCATCGTCGACGTACGGGCGTCCTCGTCCGCGGCGGATGCGGATGCCACGTTGCGGACCGGACCGGGCAACGGACCGTTCGCCGCGGTGGATGGTGATCCGTCCAGTCGCTGGATCTCGGGGACGTTCGGCCGGAGCAATGGTGAGTGGCTGGAGCTGACGTTCGCGTCGCCGCGCACGGTCGACGGCCTCGAGGTCCAGTTCTCGCTCGCACCGCCGACCACCGAAGCGGTCCGGACCCTGCAGGTCGAGACGGATGCCGGATCGGTGACCTCGGTGGTCTCGGGATCGGCCGATCCGCAGAGCATCCCGACTCCACCGGGCAAGACGCAGCGGCTGCGGCTCAGTGTCGGAGTGACCGACGGCAAGAACCCGAACGGGGTGTCGATCGCCGAGGTGACGCTGCCGGGCCTGCAGGCGGTCAGCAGGCTCAGCGTGCCGGCCACAGATCGGCAGCCGAGCGCACTGGTGTTCAGGAACCAGCAGATCGGGCGGTCTGCCTGCCTTCACGTCGACACGCGGCCGCTGTGCCGGCCGGGCGAGGCCAAGGACTCGGAGGAGCCGACCGGGCTCTTGCGCAGCGTCGAGCTGCCACAGGCGGCGTCGTACCAGCTGCACGGGACCGCGCTGCCCAAGGACGGCGCGGATCTCGAACGCATGCTCGTGGTGCCGGGTGCCATCACCGCCTCCGCCTCGTCCCGGGCCGTCACGGCTCCGGAGGGACGGCCTGGTGCGGCCGTCGACCGCGACCTCGGCACCGGCTGGGTCGCGGATCCGAGCGACCCGGCGCCGAGCCTGACCTTGAGATTGCCCAGGGCAAGGGAGCTGACCGGGCTGCAGTTCCTCAGCGATCCGTACCTGACCGCGTCCCGGCCGACCGAGGTGCTGCTGCGGTTCGACGGCGGCCCCCCGACGCGGAGCACGGTGGATCCCGAGGGCTACGTCCGCTTCGGCGCGCGCAAGGCGCGGACGGTCGAGGTGGACTTCGCCGAGACCAGGCCGATGATCGACTACGACTCAGCGACCGGGTACGCGCGGACCGCACCGGTCGGCGTGGCCGAACTGCGGGTGCTCGGTGCCGACGATCTCCGCAAGGCGCTCGACCTGAACGGCCGGACCGGGGCGTACTGCGGGTACGGGCCCGGCGTCCGCGTCGACGGCGTACAGGTGGGCACTCAGGTGAAGGCGACCGTGCGCGATCTGCTGCAGCGGCGACCGGTCACGTTCACCGCGTGCGGGAAGGACTCCGGGGTGCCATTGCCGGCCGGACGGCACAACGTGGACGTCCTGGCCGCCGGCGGCTTCGTACCCACCGAGGCCACGCTGACCAAAGCCGGGTTCGGCGACGTGTCGGTGACGCCGGTGCAGAGCGTGGACGTGTGGCGTCCCAACCCCGCCGAGCTCACCGCCGAGGTGCCGGCCGCGGACGAGCAGTCGGTGCTGACCGTCGCCCAGAACTACAACGAGGGCTGGGAGGCGTACGACGGCAGCGGCCACAAGCTCACGCCGATCCGCGTCGAGGGCTGGCAGCAGGGCTGGGTGCTACCGGCAGGCCCCGAGCAAGTCGTCACCGCTCGCTTCATGCCGGACCGGACGTACCGGGCCGGCCTGTTGGTCGGGCTGCTCGGTCTGTTGACGGTCCTCGGCATGGCGGTGTTCGTCCGGCGGCGCAGGTCGCGGCACTCGGGTCACGGGCTACGGGAAGGCCGCAGCATCGGACCATGGCTCGCGCTGGGCATCAGTCTGGCCGCGGGGTGGTTCATGTCCGGCTGGATCGGTCTGGGTGCGGTCGCGGTGGCCGCAGTCTGCTCGTGGTTCTTGTCCAGATGGGTGCTGCTCGTCGTGGTCGCCGCGGCGGGGATGTTCGGGACTCTGGTCGCGGTGGTTCAGCCCTGGCCGGCCGGGGGAGCGGGCGTGACCTCGGGAGTCGTCCAGGCGTCGATCGTCTTCGCCTGCGCGTTGGCCCTGCTGTCCGCGTCCACCGGTGAGACGTCGTACGACTTGTCCCGCCTGCCGAGGCGCATGACGGGCCGCTCCATCCCGTAGTAGCTCGCCGCGGCGACGGCGGCGGACAGGATGAGTGTGGGGAAGAACAGGAGCGCGAACTTCCCGCTGAACAGGTCGTAGCCGCTGATCTGCTCGACCAGGCTCAGCACGATCAGGTGGTACGCGAAGACGCCGTACGAGATGTCGCCGGCGACGTGACCGACTCTGCCGCCCAGGACCCGCTCTGTTCGCGCGGTGGGTGTGACGGCCGGGAACAGCACGCACGCGGCGACGCCGGTGTAGAGAAGGCTCTTCACGAACGCCTGGCCCGGGCTGGAAGTGACCAGGCTGTACGGCCCGGCAATGGGGGTTGCAGCGATCAGGAGGAGGGCCACTGCGATTCCCCAGACGGTTCCTGGGATCTTGGTGAGCGTGTCCAGGGTGGACGGCCCGAGCCGCCCGCTGGCGCGAGCCACCTGCCACAGTGCGAATCCCATGCCGACCGCGAACCAGCCGAGGTACCCGGGCAGCCAGAGGCCGGCCTGTGGATGGCCGGTCGCGTTCACCGCGGCCATCCACACCGGCCCGAGAATCGTCAGCACACCGAGGACGACGAGTCGCCAGCGCACGCTGCGCCGGGTGGGACGCTCGTACCCGGTCAGAAGCTTCGCCAGCGCGGGCAGCAGCAGGTAGAACGCGACCTCGGTGGCCAGGCTCCACATCTGGGTGAGCCCGTCCGCCGCCAGCCCGTCGAAGTAGATCTGGGTGAGTGTCGCGTGCTCGAGGTACGTCGCCCACGTCACGCCGTCCTTGCGCGGTACGAGCAGTGCGGCGAGTACTACGGCGACCCAGAGGGCGGGCAGGATCCGCAAGGCCCGATTGCGCAGGTAGGGCAGGGTGAGCGGGGGCAGCGTGCCTTCGAACCACGCGACCGCGTGCGGCCGGTAGAGCAGGAACCCGGAGATCGCGAAGAAGATCGCCACGCCGACGTCCATCCGCGACAGGATCCCGGCGAACGGCCCGTGCACCGACGCGCCGGTGTGGAACCCGACATGCGTCGTGAGCACCGCGAGCGCACCGATGGCCCGCAGTCCGTCCAGCGCCGGGAATCTGGTCCTCATCTGGGCAGTCCGATCTCGAGGGTTTGCACGCACAGGTTCGTTGCGGGATCGGAGGAGCGTAGCCGCGCCGCCGTGGCTTTGATCAGCGGCGACGGACCGAAGTACATGCTGCCCAGCCCCGCGGGCCACCGCGCGGCCGGCAGCGCCGCGACGTTGCCCTTGGCGTCGACGAGCTCGACCGTCACCTGGTTCTCCCGGTCGGAGAAGTAGGCGGCCTTGACGAACCAGTTCGCGGTGGCGACCTTGCTCTGGGTCGGGGCCAGCGGGATGACGACCGTCTCGGTGCCGTGCTGCAGGTGGTTGCAGAAGGAGTTCGACTCCTTGGTGGGCTCGCTGCGCGACCACACCGTCAGCTGGGACGGACGCAGGTGCCCGGTGCCGTCAACGATCAGCGGCTCACTGCTCGGAGACTGCAACTGGAACGGGATCCCGGCTATCCTCAGCACCGGTGAGAGCCGGGTGTCGGGCATCAGGGAGTTCACGATCGGCGATGGCATGGACGTGTCCCAGAGGTTCACGTTCGGCCCGGCCCGGTCCAGCTCGGCGGTCACGGTGGCGAAGTACGCCTTGGCCGGGTTCTTCCCCCACTCTCTGGCGAACCCGGTGTCCGACACGACCACACCCGCGATCAGCAAGGCGACCGGGACCACGGCGAAGATCCGCAACTGGACCGTGCTCAGCGACAGCACCACGGCCAGGGTGAGCGGGATCGAGAGATCGGACCAATAGTGGTAGTACGAGGTGAGCAGACTCCCCAGCAGGGTGAACCGTCCGTAGGAAACCAGGACCACGGTCACCACCACGTAGACCGCCACGGACCCCCACATCAGTAATGCGCGCCGATCCCGGCGCCACGCCGTGAGCAGGAGCAGCACAGCCACCACACCGCCGAGAACGACGGCTGCCACCGGTGCCGCCGCCAGGCTCATGACGCTGAACGTGTCCCACTGCCAAGGCCCGCCGACCAGCGCACCCAGCACGACACCGAACCCGCGAGCGAGGGCGTTCAGCAGGGCACCCGGACCCGGCAGGTGACCTGCCGAGGGGTTGCCGCGGGACAGGTAGACGATGCCAAAGGCAATGATCGGCGCGGTGAGCGCGACGGCGAACGGCCAGGTCCGGCGCAGCCAGCCGCGGATCGGATCGGTGCGCAGATAGAGGGCGAGGGCGACGGCCGTGACCAGAATCAGTGCGGACTTCTCCCAGCAGGCCAGCGTGATCAGCAGCGACAAGGGGCCGTAGGCAACGGCTCGCCGGCGATGGCCGTCGGACCAGTCGATGGTTGCGTGCAGCAACAGCAGGCCGAAGACGTGCGCGGACAGGTTGTTGACGCCACTCGACAACGACATGAACGACGGCATGCTGAGCGGGGTCAGCGCGTAGAAGAGCGTGCCGGCGACGACCCACCAGTTCGACCCGAGGATCCGGAGCAGCAACAGGCCCATCAGCACGATCGCGATCGCCTGCATCACCACCCGCCAGCCGACGGTGAAGTCGTGGTCGAGCGGAGCGATCGCGGCGAAGACCGCGTAGACGAACCGCAGGCCCGGCGCGATGTGGTCGTTGACCGGCGTGAGCAGCTCGGCCGGCGCGAAGCCGCGACTGCCCTGGACCAGGAAGTCGAGGTCGTCGCTCAACCACGAGCCCCGGCGCGCGAGCAGTCCGAGCACGGCCGACTGCAGCACCGCGATCGCCACCACGACGCCGCGGAGAGCCGATGTCTGCGGTGCCATCGGCAGCGTCCGGATCCCCCTCATGCGGCGCGACTATATGACAGTTCGAAATTCCCTCGCGCATCGTCTGTTCAACGTGGCTACCCGCTGGTAGCGTCCCGCGGACAGACCAGGAGGGGATGCAGTGGGGACTCGTAGTCGAGCGGCGTTGATCGGGCTCGGGGTGTTCTTCGTCGGCGTTGCGGCGCTGGCCAGGTTCTATGCGTATCCGACGCTGGCGGTGGCGCCCGCCGGCCAGTTCGCGCACACGGTGTCGGCCGGACCGGACGCCACCATCTTCAGCGTCGCGGACCTGAAGGAGAAGAAGGGCGTCGACCTCGAGGCGCGGCGGACCGTCCGCGGCGACGTGGCCGCGGCCGAGAAGATCAGCAAGGCGCTGAATCGCAAGGTGGTCGTCTACGACACCGCGGTGGTGACGGACGACTCGAAGGACTACCAGTTCCCCGACGACGCGTCGCTGACCGGCCTGATGCCGCTGAGCTTCGTCCAGGAGCGGGTCGTGCTGGACGCGCACACCGGCGAGGCCGTGCGCTGGAACCCGTCGGGTGACGACGACAGCGGCGAGTACATCGCGACCACGCTGGAGAAGGCGGACCGGCTCAAGCCCGACCCGAAGAGCCCGTTGTTCAAGGGACACGAGGGTCTGGTGCTGAAGTTCCCGTTCGGCACCGAGAAGAAGACCTACCAGTTCTGGGACACCACGCTGCGCAAGGCGTTCCCGATCACCTACAAGGAGACGACCAAGCTGGACGGGCTCAAGGTCTACGTCTTCGAGCAGGACATCCCGAAGCAGGAGGTCCCGCTGGCGAAGCCGCTCGAGGTCCCGGGCAACCTGGTCGACGAGCCCGGACGGGACTCGGTCGAGGCACAGCGCACGTACAAGAACACCCGGACGCTGTGGGTCGAGCCGGTCACCGGCGCGATCATCAAGGGCCGTGAGCAGCAGTTCGCCAGCATCGCGTACAACGGCGAGGACAAGCTGACCGCGACGCAGGTGACGATCGCCTACGACGACGCGACGGTGAAGAAGAACGTCAAGGGCGCGACGGAGAACGGTCACGAGGAAGGCGGCTACCAGTCGAAGGCGACGCAGCTGCACCTGATCGGCTTCTGGGTGCCGTTGTTCTCGCTGATCCTCGGACTGCTCCTGCTGGGCTTCGTCCTGCTGCGGTCAGGTCCTTCGGGCCGACCAGATGGCGGTGCCGGGGACTAGCCGGCCGCGCTCGGGTCCCCAGCCGCCCCAGATCAGGTCGTGGCCGGCCGGCCACTCGGGCTCGAGCAGGTCGTCGACGACGAAGCCGGCGCTGGTGAGTGCGCGAATCCAGTCGCCGGTGGTGCGGTGGTGCTCGGCGTAGACCGGCGTACCGGCGTCGTCGACCTCGACGTACGGCGTGCGGTCGAAGTAGGAATGGGTGATCCGCAGACCGGCCGGGCTGGGGTCGTCCGGCATGGTCCAGCGGAACGGGTGCGTCACCGAGAACACGAGCAGCCCGCCCGGCTTGAGGGTCCGGGCGATCTCGCGGAGCGCGGTCTCGGCGTCGGCGACGAACGGGAGCGCGCCGAACGCCGAGCAGACGATGTCGAAGGTGCTGCTCTTGTAGGGCAGCGCCACGGCATCGGCCGCGACCGTGCGGACCGCGGTGCCGGTCCGCGCGTCGAGCCGGCGCGCGATCCGCAACTGCTCGATCGAGATGTCGAAGGCAACGACGTTCGCGCCCTGCCCGGCCAGCCAGCGCGAACACTGCGCGGCGCCGCAGCCGACCTCGAGGACCCGCTTGCCCCGGACCGGACCGAGGAGCTGGGCGGACTCCTCGTCGACACCCTCGGGGCACCAGATGAAGCGGTCGTCGCCGAGGAAGTCACCGTGGTCGGCCAGATATTCGTCGGCTGCCGAGTTCCAGTAGGCCCGGCTGGCCCGCGAAGTCTCCGCCTCGGTCAACTCCACCCGCACCGGCCCGCTCACGGGACAAACTCTAGTGTTCAGCGGTATGAGTGATTTCGCGGCCAGCGCGGTTCCGCTGACGGGTGGGTACGGCGGTCACACGTATGCGGTCAGCGCCGGCGGTGAAGACGCCGTACTGAAGTTGTACGTGAAGGATCCCGGGCGGGCGGCGGTCGACGCCGCTCTGTTGCAGCTGGTCCGCGGGCTGCTGCCGGTGCCGCGGGTGCTGGAGGCGAAGCGGGAAGGATCGGCCGAGGATCCGCCGTACCTGCTGACCGAGCGGCTGCCGGGCGTGAACCTGCAGGTCTACCTGGAGACGGCGGGGGAGGACGAGCGCCGGACGGTCGGGGAGCAGTTGGGTGAGGTCCTGGCGCGGCTGAGCGGGATGCCGTTCCTCACCTTCGGGATGTTCCGCGACGGCGAGCTGGCGATCGAGCCGTTCGGGCTGGGCGACCTGGACCAGTACGTGGCGGGCCTCGACCTCGGGTTCAGTCCGGAGCAGTCTCGGAATTTCGCCGGCGTGGTCGCGGCCGCCGAGGACGTGCTGGCCGACGGCGCCGACCGGGTCTGCCTGGTGCACAGCGACTTCAATCCGAAGAACCTGCTGGTGGACCCGGCGACCGCGCGGATCACCGGGCTGATCGACTGGGAGTTCGCCCACGCGGGATCGGCGTACGCGGATCTGGGAAACCTTTTCCGGTTCTGCGTCGACCCGGTGCTGGCCGGGGCGGTGCTGAGCGTGCTCCGGGGGAGCGGGCTAGGGCTCGGGGAGCCGCTCGTGGACCTGGGCCGGGCGGCCGATCTGTGGGCGCTCCTGGACCTGGCCGCCCGCTCCACGGAGCACGAGGTGGCCGCGGCCGCGCACGACCTCGTGGCTCGGATGGCGGACACGAGTACCCTCTCTGGAGGACGACCCGCCCTGGACGTCGTACATTGAGATGAATGGCACGTCGGGAGACCTCGGCGGGCGGCCGGTACGGACCGGGTGCCCCAGGTTGTGCTGTCTTCGTCAAGACCGGTATTCTGTGAGATGCGCTATGGGCCTGCGCGACCTCGGACGGAGCAGGCTCGTGCTCGCAGCAGTCGGTGGTGAATCTGTCCTCTTCAGGCAATCCAGCGGTTTGGTGCGATCCAACGGCTCATGACGCGCCCGCACGACACCACCAGTCCACGGAGCAACCCACCACATGACGGCCAGCATCGAGGCACCTCTCGACCCCGCAGTGCGCAACACCCCGCAGGTAGCGGTCAATGACATCGGGTCGGAGGAAGACTTCCTCGCGGCGATCGATCAGACCATCAAGTACTTCAACGACGGCGACATCGTCGAGGGCACCATCGTCAAGGTCGACCGGGACGAGGTCCTGCTCGACATCGGTTACAAGACCGAGGGCGTGATCCCCTCCCGCGAGCTGTCGATCAAGCACGACGTCGACCCGAACGAGGTCGTCAACGTCGGCGACCACGTCGAGGCCCTGGTTCTCCAGAAGGAGGACAAGGAAGGCCGTCTGATCCTCTCGAAGAAGCGCGCCCAGTACGAGAAGGCCTGGGGCACGATCGAGAAGATCAAGGAAGAGGACGGCGTCGTCACCGGCACCGTCATCGAGGTCGTCAAGGGTGGTCTCATCCTGGACATCGGCCTGCGCGGCTTCCTGCCGGCCTCCCTGGTCGAGATGCGCCGGGTCCGCGACCTCCAGCCGTACGTCGGCCAGGAGATCGAGGCCAAGATCATCGAGCTGGACAAGAACCGCAACAACGTGGTCCTGTCCCGCCGGGCGTGGCTGGAGCAGACGCAGTCCGAGGTGCGGATGAACTTCCTCACCCAGCTGCAGAAGGGCCAGATCCGCAAGGGTGTCGTCTCCTCGATCGTCAACTTCGGTGCGTTCGTGGACCTCGGCGGCGTCGACGGTCTGGTGCACGTCTCGGAGCTGTCCTGGAAGCACATCGACCACCCGACCGAGGTGGTCGAGGTCGGCCAGGAGGTCACCGTCGAGGTGCTGGACGTCGACATGGACCGCGAGCGCGTCTCGCTGTCGCTGAAGGCGACCCAGGAAGACCCGTGGCAGCAGTTCGCCCGGACCCACCAGATGGGCCAGATCGTGCCCGGCAAGGTCACCAAGCTGGTTCCGTTCGGTGCGTTCGTCCGCGTCGAGGAGGGCATCGAGGGTCTGGTGCACATCTCCGAGCTGGCCGAGCGGCACGTCGAGATCCCGGAGCAGGTCGTCCAGGTCAACGACGACGTCATGGTCAAGATCATCGACATCGACCTGGAGCGGCGCCGGATCTCGCTGTCGCTGAAGCAGGCCAACGAGGGTGTCGACCCGGTCTCGGACGACTTCGACCCGACGCTGTACGGCATGACCGCGACGTACGACGACCAGGGCAACTACGTCTACCCCGAGGGCTTCGACCCGGAGACCGGCGAGTGGCTCGAGGGCTTCGACGCCCAGCGCGAGGAGTGGGAGCGGCAGTACGCCGAGGCCCACACGCGGTGGGAGGCCCACAAGAAGCAGATCGAGGACGCCAAGACGGCGGACGTCGAGGCAGGCGAGGCGTCGACGTACTCCTCCGCCGCGGCTCCGAAGGACGACGCGCCCGTCGAGGGTGCGCTCGCTTCCGACGAGGCGCTGCAGGCCCTCCGCGAGAAGCTGACCGGCCAGGGCTGATCCTGACCCGGTAGTCGCAGGACCCGAGACCCCCGCACCCCCGTACTGGGTGCGGGGGTCTCGCCTGTCAGTCGTACGGCAGGCGCGGCTTCCGCTTGCCGAAGTCGATGCCCCAGCGGCCGCGGCCCTCGCCCTTGAGCTGGATCTTCAGCTCGATCACCTGCGCCCGGGCCGAGCTGGCGGCGAAGAAGCCGACCTTGTACGGCTCGTTCGGGCCCCCTGCCTCCCAGGCCGGCACCTGGACCTCGCCGTACCGGACCAAGCGGACCGGTGGGTCCTCGCCGGCCCGGATGCGAGCCGCGTCCTGTGCACAGGCCGGCACTCTGCGGGTCGGCCCGTTGGCCGGCGTCCAGACCACATCGGTGCTCGACGGGCCGTGCTGCGGGTTGAAGAAGCAGGGCGTACGCCGCTCCGGCAGCGGAGCGCCCGTAGCCCGGGCCCGGGCGCACGCCAGCGCGTAGCGACCCGCGGTGAGGGTGTCGAGCACCTCGCTGACCGAGTCGGCCGACGTCAGCTTGTCGACCATCCGCCGCGCGGACTGGTAGGAATCGAGAGCGGACTGGTAGTCGTGCCGGGTCTCGGCATCGAACTCGCCCGTCTGAGTCTCGCCGAAGCGCGCGAGCTCTTCGCCGAACTGGATCACATCCTCGTCGGCCATCGATCGGATCTGCCGGAGCTCGAGTGCGGCCCGGCGTCGAAACCACCCCATAAGTCATGTTAGGCCGCGGCTGACTAAGGTGCTGGCGTGCTGAGAGTGGGACTGACCGGTGGGATCGGGTCCGGGAAGAGTGCGGTGTCGGCGCGGCTGGCGGCCCGGGGAGCGGTGGTGATCGACTCGGACGTGCTCGCGCGCGAGGTGGTCGCCAAGGGCACCGACGGGCTGGCCGAGGTGGTCGCGGCGTTCGGCGACGGCGTACTGACCGGCGAGGGTGAGCTGGATCGTCCGGCGCTCGGGCGGATCGTGTTCGGTGACGAGCCGGCCCGGCGGAGGCTGGAGGCGATCATCCATCCGCGGGTCCGGGCCCGGGCCGCCGAGATCGAGGCGCAGGCGCCCGCCGGCGCGATCGTCGTCCACGACATTCCCCTGCTGGTGGAGACCGGTCAGGCGGACAGGTTCGACGTCGTCCTGGTGGTCGACAGCCCGATGGACATCCAGCTGGAGCGGTTGACGTCGCAGCGGGGAATGACTGACGCGGAAGCCAGGCAGCGGATCGCCAGTCAGGCGGCGCGGGAGGACCGGCTCGCGGTGGCCGATCTCGTCGTGGACAACTCCGGCTCGCTCGCCGACCTGGACCGGCGGATCGACGAGGTGTGGGCCGCCTTGCAGGACCGCTGAGGGCACGGTCCGGACACGAAAAGGTGACCCCTGCGCGGGAAATGATGAATCCGGGACCGGCTGTACGAGAATCTGTCCCGGTTCGGCCCGGGAGTGAGCGGGCCGGCCACCGACGGCGCGCCCCGCGCCGGTCCGGACGTCCGACGTTGGGAGGATGGCGTGGTCTGCCCGCGCTGCAACTCTGACTTCCCCGAGGTGTCGCACTTCTGCCATCACTGTGGCAACGATGTGCGGTCCGGGGACGCCGAGCGGAAGAACGCGTACGCCGCCAGGCCCGATGAGCCGGTGGCGTCGTTCAAACTGGTCTCGACGATCATGCCGCAGGGTTCCGGCACCCAGCCGTACACCTACAAGGTCGCGCTCGGTATCGGCCTGCTGCTGACCGTCGTGACGGCCGCGCTCGGCGCCCTGCCGGTGGCGATCATGATCGCGGCGTTCGCCATCCCGATCGTCTACATCCTCTACCTGTACGACGTGAACCTCTGGGAGGACGAGCCGATCCCGGTCGTCGCCGCGGCGTTCGTGCTGACCGGCGTCCTGGCCGCGGTGTTCACCTGGCTGTGGTCCGACCAGCTCGCGCTCACCCTCGACACGATCGGCGGCAACGACGCCGGCCCGTCCGGGCGGGACCTGCTGATCCTGCTCCTCCTGGTGCCGGTGGTCTCGGAGCTGATCCGGCAGATCGGCCCGCTCTACCTGGCCTCCCGGCCGCGGTACGACGACCTCATGGACGGCTTCACCTTCGGCGTGGTGGCCGGCGTCGGGTACGCGTGCTTCGAGACGCTCGTGCTGCACTGGGGCTGGATCAGCGGCGGCTTCGCCGGTCCGGGCAGCAGCGCCGGCACGTGGATCTCGATCGTGGTCCTGCACGGTTTCATCAAGCCGCTGATCTACGGCTCGGCCACCGGTCTGGCGGGGGCGGAGTTCTCCGGCCTGGGCGAGGGGTACGACGGCTTCACGCCGCGCTGGGTGTCCGGTGTGATCCAGGCGATTGTGGTCAACGCGCTGTTCCAGGGCGGTGTCTACCTGCTCGGCTTCGTGGGTGGCCACGGCTCGACCATCGGGGCGATCCTCGGTGTGGTCTGGGGCCTGCTGCTGCTCGGCGCGCTGATCATCCGGGTCCGGACCGTGCTCCACAAGGGCCTGCTCGAGGCGGCGCTGGAGTCGGCCGCGCGCGGTGGCTCGAACCACGCGTCGGGTGACCTGGCGTTCTGCTCGCGCTGCGAGATGCCGCTGCTCCCGCACTCCGACTTCTGCTCCGCGTGCGGCAACTCGGTGCGGTCCGTGCCGAAGTCCGCCCGGGGTGTGACGGCAGCGGCGGGCGCGAGCGGGTACGAAGCGACGACTGGGGAGACGCACGCATGAGCAACCCACAACCGCCCCAGGGTCCGGGCGGCCAGCCGTACGGCGGTCAGCCGGGCCGGCCCCAGGGTCAGCCGGGCTATGGCCAGCAGCCCGGCCAACCGCCGTACCAGCAGCCGCAGGGCCAGCCCGGTTACGGTCAGCAGCCGGGTTACGGACAGCAGCCCGGGTACGGACAGCCGCAGGGCCAGCCCGGGTACGGGCCCCCGCCGCAGGCGCCACCGGGATACGGGCAGCAGCCCGGCCAGCCGCCGTACCAGCAGCCTGGACAGCAGACGTTCCCGGGACAGCCGCCGTACCAGGGTCAGCAGCAGTACCCCGGCCAGCAGCAGTATCCGCAGCAGCAACAGCAGTACCCGGGTCAGCAGCAGTGGGGTCAGTACGGCGGCCGGTCTCCGCGCGGCAAGGGCGGCAACAAGATCCTGTTCATCGCCGGCGGTGCGTTCGCCGTCGTCGCGGTGATCGGTGTCGCGCTGGCCGTCGTCTTCAACCAGGGCGACGACCAGAAGGCCGAGCCGACCCCGGAGCCGACGACCAGCCAGAGCGCCGAGCCGACCGGCAACGTCGACGAGGGCATCGAGGTCGCCGAGGGCGTCTACGTGAAGCCGCAGCCCGGCTACATCCGCAAGAGCCTGGACAAGTTCACCGGCGTCTACCTGCTCAAGCAGGGCGAGGCCTACTTCATGGTGAACGCGTGGAAGGCCGAGGACGGCGAGAACACCGCGACCGTGCTCCCGCAGCTGATGACCGCGGAGACCAAGGACCTGTCCTCGGTCAAGAAGGGTGAGCCGAAGGAGACCAAGCCCGGTCCGGACGACAAGACCGACGTGAAGGTCGTCACCACCCAGAGCTTCGACGCGATCTCCACCACCCAGAACGGCAGCCTGCCGGTGGTCGGGTTCGTCGGCGTGATCGAGCGCAACGACGGCGTGATCACGATCATCCGGGTGTACGGGCGCAAGGACAAGATCTCCACCATCCAGCCGGACTCGACGGCGATGCTGCGGTCGGTGGTCAAGAGCCAGTGAGCGGCAAGCGCGACAAGGGTTCCGCGGGCAATCCCTGGGTCAACGAGCCCGGACCGGACGAGGACGCGGCGGCAGCCGCGGCCGAGCCGGAACGGCCGGTGTCGCCATGGGACCTGGAGGTCCCGCCGCCACCGTCGCCGTGGGCCGACCCGAACACCCCCGGACCGGGGCCCGGCCCCGGTCCGGCGACGGAGACGAGCTCGGCCTGGGGTGACAACGTCGGGCCGCCGTCGTTGAGGCGGCCAGCGCCGGAGAAGACCGGCCCGCGGTTCCCGCCGCTGCTGATCCCGATCGGCGCCGGCCTGATCGTGGTCGTGCTGGTCGCCGTCGCGCTGATCCTGCTGTCCGGCGGCGGTGACGACACCGCGGAACCCACCCCGACCCCGACGCCGACGGCGAGTACGCCGACGACGTCGTACCAGCCGCCCGCGAACGCGATCCCGGTCGGCTTCGGCGTCTCCGTCGTACCGGTGCAGGGCTGGAGCCTGCTGGAGAAGGAGACGCAGGGCAAGGAGCTGGTGACGTACGCGCCGAACGGCGAGGCCCGCTCGTTCTTCTGGGTCCGGCAGAAGCAGAACGTGACCGCGCAGGCGTACGTGCTCGGCATCGTCGAGGGCGAGACCGAGAACGAGATCGCCCAGTTGGGCAACGTACGGAACCTGCCGTGCCCGAAGGACGTCCTGGAGGAGTGCGTTGCGATCACCTACACCTCCACCGCCAAGGACAAGTCCGGCGCGGACGTGAGGGTGCAGGGCTACGTCGAGGCGTACCGGCGCAAGGACAAGGTGGTCACCGCGCTGGACTTCCGGACCCGGGTCGACTTCGCCCAGAAGGCCGAGGCGGACGCGGCGACGATGAAGAAGTCGGTCCTCGACAGCCTGTGATGACGGATCCCCTGAACTACCACGAGGAACAGCTATGAGTCAGCAGTACGGGCCGCCCCCGGGACCGCCTCCCGCCCCCGCTCCCGGCGGTTGGGGACCCGGACCGGGCAGCGCCGGTCGGCCGGGACCGGGCGGCTGGGGTCCCGGGCCGAGCCGGCCGCAGCACCGGCCCGGCACGTCGACCCGGACCCAGTGGATCATCATGGCCGGCGCGATCGTCGCGGTCGTCCTGGTGGCGATCGGTGTGGTGCTGCTGGTGACCGGCGGCGGCAAGGACGACAACCCCGTCGCCCAGCAGACGCCGAACCCGACCGGCACGCTGTACACGCCGTCGCCGTCGGCCACGCCGGTCGACAGCAAGGGCCCGAACGACGCCGGCGTCGAGGTCGGCTGGGGTGTCTGGTTCACGCCGGCCAAGGGCTGGCTGCCGGACTGGGACAAGTCCAAGAGCGGGCAGAACTACATCCTGCAGCAGTTCAACGCGCGCGGCCTGATCGACGGGTACTACTGGGTCCGGCAGACCGAGCTGTACGACGCGAAGGGCTTCGCGGAGCACCTGGTCGACATCGAGTCGAACGGCATGCAGGGCGTCCGGATCGGCAAGGGCGTGGCCTGCAAGCCGGCGAACGAGGCGATCAAGTCCTGCTACGCGGTGTCGTACACCGGCGTCTGGGTGGCCAAGAACGGCCGGAAGGTCGCGATGCAGGGCTTCGTGACGGCCTACCAGGACCAGTTCGACCGGGTCACCGCCACCGACGCGGCCCTCGAGACGAGGGTCTACAAGCGCCGGGTCAACGAGCTCATCTACATGAACAATTCCGTGGTAAAGAGCATGTGACCTGCGGTTTTTAGGAACTGTCGGCGGCGGGTCGTACGGTGGGGGACATGAGACAGGTCTCGGATCTCCAGCGTATGGTCGCCCCGCTGAAGGTGGTGTCCGATTTCGATCCGGCCGGTGACCAGCCGGCCGCGATCGCGGATCTCGAGCGGCGGATCAACGCCGGCGAGCAGGATGTCGTCCTGCTCGGCGCGACCGGTACCGGTAAGACGGCGACCATCGCCTGGCTGGCCGAGAAGATCCAGCGCCCGATGCTGATCCTCCAGCCGAACAAGACGCTGGCCGCCCAGTTCGCCAACGAGCTGCGCCACTTCTTCCCGGCCAACGCCGTCGAGTACTTCGTCTCCTACTACGACTACTACCAGCCCGAGGCGTATGTCCCGCAGACGGACACCTACATCGAGAAGGACTCCTCGATCAACGAGGAGGTCGAGCGGCTGCGGCACTCGGCCACCTGGTCGCTGCTGACCCGCCGCGACGTGGTCGTGGTGGCGACCGTCTCCTGCATCTACGGCCTGGGCTCCGCGGACGAGTACCTGAACCGCATGATCCACGTGAAGGTCGGCACCGAGATGGACCGCGACGGCCTGCTCCGCAAGCTCGTCGGGGTGCAGTACGCGCGGAACGACCTGGCCGGCACCCGGGGCACCTTCCGGGTCCGCGGCGACACGCTCGAGGTGTTCCCGGTCTACCAGGAGCTCGCCGTCCGGGTGGAGTTCTTCGGTGACGAGATCGAGCGGGTGATGACGCTGCACCCGCTGACCGGTGAGGTGCTGAGCGAAGAGGACGAGGTCTACATCGGCGCCGCGACCCACTACGTCACCGCGCCGGAGCGGATGGAGCGCGCGATCACCTCGATCGAGGCCGAGCTGGAGGAGCGGCTGGCCGAGCTCGAGCGCGGTGGTCAGTTGCTGGAGGCACAGCGGCTGCGGATGCGCACGACGTACGACATCGAGATGATGCGGCAGATCGGCACCTGCTCCGGGATCGAGAACTACTCGCGGCACACCGACGGCCGCGAGGCCGGGACGGCGCCGCACTGTCTGCTGGACTACTTCCCCGAGGACTTCCTGCTGGTCATCGACGAGTCGCACGTGACCGTCCCGCAGATCGGCGGGATGTACGAGGGCGACATGTCCCGGAAGCGCACCCTGGTCGAGCACGGGTTCCGGCTGCCGTCGGCGATGGACAACCGGCCGCTGCGCTGGGAGGAGTTCCTGGAGCGGATCGGCCAGACCGTCTACCTGTCCGCGACCCCGGGGCAGTACGAGCAGGACAAGTCCGACGGATTCGTCGAGCAGCTCATCCGGCCGACCGGTCTGGTCGACCCCGAGGTGATCGTGAAGCCGACCAAGGGCCAGATCGACGACCTGATCCACGAGATCCGGATCCGGGTCGAGCGGGACGAGCGTGTCCTGGTCACCACGCTGACCAAGAAGATGTCCGAGGACCTGACCGACTACCTGCTGGAGATGGGCATCCGGACCAGATATCTGCACAGCGAGGTGGACACGCTGCGCCGGGTCGAGCTGCTCCGCGAGCTGCGCCAGGGGGAGTACGACGTGCTCGTCGGCATCAACCTGCTGCGCGAGGGCCTCGACCTGCCGGAGGTCTCGCTGGTCGCGATCCTGGACGCCGACAAGGAAGGCTTCCTGCGGTCCGGCCGGTCGCTCATCCAGACCATCGGCCGTGCGGCCCGGAACGTGTCCGGCCAGGTGTTCATGTACGCCGACAAGATCACCCCGTCGATGGAGCTGGCGATCGACGAGACCAACCGGCGCCGGGCCAAGCAGATCGCCTACAACGAGGCGAACGGTGTCGACCCGCAGCCGCTGCGGAAGAAGATCGCCGACATCACCGACATGCTCGCCCGCGAGGACGCCGACACCGCCGAGCTGCTCGGCTCCGGGCGGAACCAGTCGCGCGGCAAGGCGCCGGTCCCCGGTGGCGGCAAGGCGAAGGCGGGGGAGAAGGCGAAGGAGCTGGCCGGCGGCCTGCCGTCGTCGGACCTGGCCGACCTCATCCAGCAGCTCACCGACCAGATGCACAACGCGGCGGCCGAGCTGCAGTTCGAGGTCGCGGCCCGCTACCGCGACGAGATCTCGGAGCTGAAGAAGGAGCTCCGCCAGATGACCAACGCCGGAGCGAGGTAGTCACTCCCGCGGTACGACGGTGTGCCGCGGTGACTCGTCCACGTGCAGGGTGAAGATGTCCGGCCGCGCATAGTGGCCGACGGCATCGAAATCGAACCTCCCGCGATCCAGCGCCCGCAGGTCCAGCTCGGCGAGCAGGACGCCTTCGCCGCCGCGCAGCGGGCCGGCCAGGATCTCGCCGAGCGGGGAGACGATCACGCTGCCGCCGTCGATCAGGACCGTCTCCGGCGCGTCGCCCTGGATCGGGTGCACGTCGCCGGGGAGGTCGGAACGGGTGAGGTACTGGTTCGCGCTGATCACGAAGCAGCGGCCCTCGAGCGCGACGTGCCGCATGGTCGCCTGCCACTGATCCCGGTCGTCCACCGTGGGAGCACACCAGATCTCGACACCCTTGGCGTACATGGTCTGCCGGAACAGCGGCATGTAGTTCTCCCAGCAGATCGCCGCGCCGAGCACACCGAACTCCGTGCGTACGGCGGCCATGGTCGAGCCGTCGCCCTGACCCCAGAGGACCCGCTCGGCCGCGGTCGGCATCAGCTTGCGGTGCTTGGCGACCAGTCCGCCGACCGGGTCGACGAACAACGCCGTGCAGTACAACGTGCCGCCGTCGCGCTCGATGACGCCGGCGACGACGTGGACAGCGAGCTCGGCCGCGAGTTCGGCGAGCCGGTCGGTCTCCGGGCCGGGCACTTGGATGGCCGACTCGCGGTAGCGGCGGAACACGTCACGACCCTCGGGCGAGCGCGAGCCGACGGTGACGCCGAAGTCGAGGCCCTTCGGATAGCCGCCGAGGAACGCTTCCGGGAGGACGATCAGCCGTGCACCGCCGGACGCGGCCTCCCGCAGGTACCGCTCGGCCTTGACCAGGGTCGCGGGCGTGTCGAAGAGCGTGGAACCGGCCTGGACCGCGGCGACGACGACAGATGTCATGCCGAGCAGCGTAGTTCTGTCCGCCGCGAGGTCTACTGTGCCTGTCAGACCTACCAGGGGAGGACGTTGATGTTCGATCACCTGTCGCTGCAATGTGACGACCTGGGCGCGAGCCGGCGGTTCTACGAGCAGCTGCTCGGTCCGCTGGGGATCAGCGTGACCATGGACTTCGAGGACGTGCTGGGGCTGTCCGGGCCGGACGGCGTACCGAAGTTCTGGCTCGGCAAGCACACGACCGGGGGTGCTCAGCGGGAGATCCACCTGGCCTTCACCGCGCCGGATCGCGCGGCGGTGGACGCGTTCCACGCCACCGCCCGGGAGCTGGACGCCGAGATCCTGCACGAGCCCCGCGAATGGCCGGAGTACCACCCCGGGTACTACGCGGTCTTCGTCCGCGATCCGGACGGCAACAACGTCGAAGCGGTGAGTCACCGGTGACGAGACTGCGTGGGGACGACATCCTCGCGCACTGTCTGGCGAAGCCGGGCGCCTGGCAGGACGAGCCGTGGGAGGGCGACGTGGTCGCGAAGGTCGGGGACAAGATCTTCGCGTTCCTCGGCGGCGGCGAGGGCGTGGGGCTCAAGTGCGGCGCCAACCGGGAGGAGGCCGACGAACTGGTCGACACCTACCCCGGCGACGTCAGCAAGATGGCCTACATCGGGCGCTCGGGGTGGAACACGGTCCGGCTCGGCGGCGCCGTTCCCGACGACGAGATCCTCGAGCTGATCGACACGTCGTACGAGACGATCGTCGCGAAGTTGCCGAAGAGCAGACGTCCATCAGGGACGAATTGATCACGCAGCGCAACTATTCCCCGATCGTGCTGTGACGATTTCGACAGGCGGACACGGCGTCCTGGATTTGGAGTCTTGGACATCGACCCGTCAGAATGGTCGTGGAGAAGGGGAGTATTCCTTCGCGGCGGCATCGTCATCACGGTCAAGGATTCGCTCCTGCGCCCGGTGCCGCCGGCCGGACTCGTCACAGCGAGTGCGGCGGAAGAGACCTTCGGAGTCCTGTTTCGTCTGAGCTCCGGAGGTTATTTGATGCACGTTGCTGACTACGTTTGGTACATCACCGTCGGCGTGCTGCTGGCGCTGCTGGCCTTCGACGTCTTCATCATCGGCCGCCGCCCGCACGAACCGACCACCCGTGAGTCGGCGATCGCGATCGCGTTCTACATCGGTCTGGCGGTCCTCTTCGGCCTCGGGGTGTGGGTGTTCTCCGGCGGCAACTACGCGGGGGAGTTCTTCGCCGGCTGGCTCACCGAGTACAGCCTGAGCGTCGACAACCTGTTCATCTTCCTGATCATCATGTCGAGGTTCGGCGTGCCCAGGAAGTACCAGCAGACCGCGCTGCTGGTCGGCATCATCCTGGCGCTGGTCTTCCGCGGCATCTTCATCGCCGTCGGCGCGGCCGCGATCAACCAGTTCTCCTGGATCTTCTACCTGTTCGGCGCGTTCCTGCTCTACACCGCGGTCCACCTGGCCAGGCAGGGCGAGAACGACGACGAGGACTTCAAGGAGAACGCGGTCATCCGGTTCGCCAAGAAGCGGCTGAACGCCACCGACGAGTACAACGGCGTCAAGCTCACCGTGATCAAGAACGGCAAGCGGCTCGTCACCCCGATGGCGATCGTGATCGTCGCGCTCGGCACCACCGACCTGCTGTTCGCGCTCGACTCGATCCCGGCGATCTACGGCCTGACCCAGGAGCCGTTCCTGGTCTTCACCGCGAACGTCTTCGCGCTGATGGGTCTGCGGCAGCTGTACTTCCTGCTCGGCGACCTGCTCAAGCGGCTGGTGTACCTGTCGCTCGGCCTGTCGGTCGTGCTCGCCTTCATCGGCGTGAAGCTGGTCCTGCACGCGATGCATGAGAACGAGCTGCCCTTCATCAACGGCGGCCACCACATCGAGTGGGCTCCCGAGATCCCGATCTGGTTCTCGCTCGGCTTCATCATCGTCACCCTCGGCATCACCACGATCGCGAGCCTCCGCAAGTCCCGCACCCTGCCGGACGACCCGGCCGACCCTGTCGCCGGGGACGAAGGCCCCGCGGACCGTACGCCGGAGCCCGAGCTGGACCCGAAGACGAAGGCCGAGCTCGACGCTCTCCGCGAGCCGGAGCCGCACGAGTCGGACTCCAAGAAGCCCTGACCTGACAAGCCTTCCGTCGCCCCGGACCCTGCGGTCCGGGGCGACGCGTATGTGGGGACGGACCGATCCGGGGCCGGGTTTGCCGCGAACCGCTGAGAAAGGCGGGGACCGGTGGACTGGCGGAGGGGTCGAATCATGTCCGGATTGCACAAGCTCATCCAGCGACACAGGCGAGACCGGGGACGTCATCGCCGCGGCCGGCCGGCGGGGACTGTCGACGCGGCCCGGCCAGCAGCGGAGACTGCCGGGCCGGCCCGGACGGCGGCGGGGAGTCGCTGGCCGGCGGGCCTGGCCGTCGGGGTGGTGACCCTCGCGGCGATCGTGGCTCTCACAGCGTCGGGGACCGCCAAGGTCCCGGACCGTCCGCCGACCGGCGGGTACGACGCGGCCGGTGGGTACGACGCGGCCGGTGGGTACGACGCGGCCGGGCCCGCGGAGGCGCCGGCGGGCGATCCGTTCATCGATGACGAGGTGCTGGACGAGTTCGTGAAACCGGAGCAGCTGGTCGCGGTTCCCGTCGGGCCCGGCCGGGTGGCGAAACCGGTGCAGATGGTGCTCTCGGGTGCGCCGGTGATCAAGACGCTCGGCGAGAGCGGGATCCCGGCGGTCGCCGTACGGGCGTACAAGCAGGCCGAGGCGCGGCTGGCGGCGAGCGACCCCGGCTGCGGGGTGCCGTGGACGCTGCTCGCCGCGATCGGGCGGGTGGAGTCCAACCACGGGCGGTTCGGTGGCGCACAGTTGCGCGACGACGGCTCGGCGACCCGGCGGATCCGCGGGATCCCGCTCGACGGCCGGCCGAACGTGGCGCTGATCCGCGACTCCGACGGCGGCGCGCTCGACGGCGACACCGTGTACGACCGGGCGGTCGGGCCGATGCAGTTCATCCCGTCGACCTGGCGCTCGGTGAACGCGGACGCCAACGGCGACGGGTTCGCCGACCCGAACAACCTCTTCGACGCCGCGCAGGGCGCCGCCCAGTACCTCTGCACCGGTACGTCGAACCTCCGCGACCCGGGCCGGGCAGCCCAGGCGGTACGCCGCTACAACAACGCCGACTCCTACGTCCGGGTCGTCCTCGGACTGGCTCGCAGCTACGAGGCCGGCCGGGTAGTCGGCCTGCCGTCAACCGGCGAACTCCTGCCCGACGAGCCCGTCGACCCGCCCGCGGCCCGCCCCTGGCCGACCAACGAGCGGCCAGGCGACACGGTCCTCGCCAAGCCCGTCCCGACGCCACGCACCGAACCAGCGTGGCCACCACGTGCCACCACTGACCCGCAGACGACGCCGACTCCGGTCGCCCCCAAACCGCCTGCAACCACAACCGAGCCGACAACCAAACCACAGCCGTCCAAGCCGGCCCCCACGCGACCGTCCGCGCCGAAACCGTCCGTGCCCCAGCCCTCCGAGCCGGAGCCGACCCAAGCACCTAAGCCGAAGCCGTCCGAGCCGAAGCCATCCCAGCCCCAGCCGTCCGAGCCGGAGGCGAGCCAGCCACCCAAGCCGAAGCCATCCGAGCCGGCGCCGTCCCAGCCGCAGTCGTCTGAGCCGGAGCCGACCCAAGCGCCCAAGCCGAAGCCGTCCCAGCCGGAGACGTCCGAGCCTGAGCCTTCGGAGTCCGGTTCCACGCCGGCACCGTCCGCGGAGCCGAGCCCGGAGCGGAAGCCGACCACAGCCGCAGTCGGCTGGGCCCCGGCGATGCGCCAGGTAGTCGGCCAGACCCTGGCCCGACCCGCCTGCCCCCGCATCCCCCAACCCGACCAGACCCCGAAACCGGACCAGCACTCCAAGCCCTGCCCCAACGATCCGGCGAAACCGACCCCAGCTCAGCCCGACAAGTCCGCGAGCGAGAAGAA
Organism: Kribbella sp. NPDC048837; assembly: GCF_055586945.1. Classification (NCBI taxonomy): domain Bacteria; kingdom Bacillati; phylum Actinomycetota; class Actinomycetes; order Propionibacteriales; family Kribbellaceae; genus Kribbella; species Kribbella sp. NPDC048837. Next base: position 557,689 of record NZ_JBVJHF010000003.1, on the reverse strand, counting down.
GCCCGGGAGCGGGAAGGCCGGGACCGGGACGGCCGGGGACGAGAAGCCCGCCGATGAGCAGGCCGGGAGCGAGAAGGCCGGGAGTTAGGACGGCCGAGGGCGAGAGGGCCTGGCATCTTGTGCACCGCAGCAGGTGTGCAAGGTGCGAGGCCCCTCGCGTGTGTCGGCCGGCGCCGGCGGCGGCTGGTTAGTGGCGTTTGCGGCGGTCGGCTTTGGACTGGGCTCGGCGGCGTTTGCGTTCGCGGTGGGCACGCTCCTGCTCAGCGTGGGCATTCTCTTGCTCCCGGTGCGCCTGGTCGTGCTCGGCGTGGGTACTCCCGGCGGACGCGGTGTCGCGGCCGGCCTTGACGCGGGCGTTGCGGATCAGGACCACGACCACACAGAGGATCGCCAGCCCGGCGAACATGAACACGTACCACATGGTGGTCCCCTCCCAGTCCCTACCGATTCTCGGCGGGACGACCGGCGTACGCCTCATCCGTCGCGGCTGACCCGCCTTGCCACCCAGAGTTCTTCGGCGGGCCACTGGGAGGCCCAGGCAGCGGTGACGATCTCGTAGAAGGGGTGGTCTGCCGCGTCCGCCGGAGCGTAGAGCTCGTGCAGCGCTTCGACGCTGAAGCCGAACCGCCGCAGAAGGCGAATCCAGTCGCCGTGAGAGGGATGGAACTCGGCGCCGCCACCCGGCCAGGTCACGTGGTAGGCGGCGCGCTGCCCGCGGTGGAGGCGGTCGGTGGCGACGCCCTCGTCGTCCGGTACGCACAGCGCGGACAGCAGGCTGTTGGTGAGAAACACGAGTCGCCCACCGGGCCGCAGTACTCGAGCAGCCTCGGGAAGCCAACGCTCAGGATCGCACCACGCAGCGGCGCCGTGTTCGCTCACGACGAGATCAAAGGAGGCAGTCGCCAGCGGCAGGCGCTCAGCGTCTGCCTGCAGAAGCGGAAAGGCGGGTCCGGTACGCCGCTGCAGCCCGTGAGCCGTCCGGAGTTGTTCGGCGGACAGATCCACGCCGATCATCCGCGCACCGGACCGGGTGAGCCAGGCCGAGCAGTACGCCGTACCGCAGGCCAGCTCGAGGACGTCGAGGCCGTCGACCTCTCCGAGCACACCCATCCGCCGCTCGGGCACCTCGTACAGGCCCCACACCATCTCCGGCCGGGACCACAGCCCCTCCGCGGCCGGACCGGTGAAGCGCTCGTTGACGATCGCCCACAACGCGCGGTTGCGGGCGATCTCGTCAGCTCGCTTCCCCTCCATCCAGCCAGGCTAGGCCAGGCTCCGGTGGGGCGGAGGCCGGAGCGTGGCCGCGTGACTCAGCGGCTGAGCGGGATGGCCAGGTCGACGACCTGGACCTTGCTCGGGAACGTTCCGAGCTTGGTGGCCTTGCCGGTGGTCAGGGCGATGTCGTACAGCCGCATGCGGCCGTCCGTGTTCAGTACGGCGAGACCCCGGTTGCCGCCGTCCTGCGTGGAGATGTCGAACCCGGCCCACGGACCGGCGTCGACGGTGAGCTTGCCGGTGGGCGCGAGCAGTCCGGCGTTCGCCGGCGACTGGATCACGACCTGGTCGAGCATGGTGTCGATGTCGAACAGCGTCGTCGCGGTGTTCGGGTCGAGGTCGTTGTTCGTGTACGCCGCGGCCGTCACCTGGGTCGCCGTGGTGGGCGGCGCGGGCGGCACGCCCGGGTAGGCCAGCGTGCCGTCGGTGGCGGTCATGCCGGCGGCCGGCGTACCGGCGGGGTCGTCGAGGTTGTGACGCAGGTTCTGGCCGGTGTCGCTGATCACCCGCAGCCGGTTCGCGGCCGGGTTGAAGTCGACGCCGAAGTTCTGGCCGGCCAGCGGGACGGTGAGCTGCGAGACCTTGGTGGCCTGGCCGAAGGAGGCGCCGGTGCTGATCGTGTAGATGCCGCCGAGGTCGCCGACGCCGTACAGCTTCCCGTTCTGGACCCGGTAGTCGATGCCGACCAGCCGCTGGTCGCCGTCCAGTCCCTGGACCCGCGCCGTACTCCGGATCTTGTCGGGGGAGGTGCTGCGGAACTTCACCAGCCGGCCCTTGTCGGTCAGGCCGACCACCTCGGAACGCTCGGGCTGGGCCGTCGCGGCCACGGTCCGCGGGCTGCCGGCCGTCGCCTGGGTCGCGCCGCTGAGGGCCAGAGCCGTCGCGGGCAACGCGATCGCGGCCGCCATCGCGGCGACGACGATGACGTGTCGTCGTGCTTGGAACATGCTGAATCACCTCTCGGTCGCGGCGCCGATCCACCTCGCGCGGCCGGTCGCCGGGCGGACCCCACCGGTGGGCCCAGCTCCGGCGGCGTCCTCAGCCCGTCTTCGTGGCGGGCGACCGATCGGATGTGTGCGATCAGAGGCGGGCGGCGCTGACCAGGGTGGCGCGGCGTTCGTCGGAGACCGGCTCGTCCTCGAGGCGCTTGCCGGTTTCGGAGGCGTGCAGCATGCCGATGGGGGAGACGAAGCCGACGTGGTGGACCTGCTTGCCCGGGCGCGCGAAGAAGTACAGGTCGCCCGGCTTGGCCGCGTCGACGGGGATGTTCTCGAGGGTGTCGGCCTGGTCGTGGGCGTCGCGCGGGATGCGGAGCCCGAGGACGCGGCTGACGGCGTGGATCAGACCGGAGCAGTCCAGCCCGTACGCCGACGTCCCACCCCACAGGTATTCGAGCCCGAGGAACAACCCGCCCAGCCGCAGCCGATCCTCGACCGTGGACGGCTGCTCGACAGGACGCAGTACGTCGTCAGCCAGCCAGCCGGACGCACCGTCCGGGGTGGCGACCCGGGTATACCCGTCCGCGTGCTCGGTCGACGCCAGCACCGTCCCGAAGGACAGCTCCGCCAACGCACCACTGCCGGGCTCAGCCTGCAGCTTGGCCGTCGGTACGGCGATCGCCACCGGACTGGTCGCACTCCCCGGCAGCTCACCCAGATGGCTCGACGGAACCCAGCCCGGGTAGCCCAGCTCGTCCTGGGACGACGGCTGCCACGGGGCGACGATCTCGGACCAGCCGTCACGTTCGGAGCGGACCAGGACCGGCTCGGCGAACAACAGCTGGGTCAGGGTCCGGCCGTGCAGACCGAGGCGGGTCTCGGTGTCCATGGATTTGGCCCATGCGGCGACGTCGGGCTGGGCGGCGATGGCCGGGGCGTCGATGTCACGCGGCGCATCCGGCGAAGTCCACACGGTGCTGACCGGGACTTTGGCGGCGACTAGCTTCATGCGGTCAAGCCTGTCACGCCGAGCCCGGGAGCCGAAGGCAGGTGGATCAGCGAGCCGTCGTACCGGATGCCACCGGCGACCGGCGCCGCACGCAGCCACCAGGCCGCGTCGAGGTCGTTGACCGCCGAGGTCGGGTACGCCGACACCAGTGCGGCGGCCGCGCCGACACCGACGTGGCTCTCCATCATCGAGCCGACGATGGTCCGGATTCCGTGAGCTCGTGCCAGTTCCAGCAGCGTCCGGGCCGGCCCGAGCCCACCGCACTTGGCCAGCTTCACGTTGACCATGTCGGCGGCACCGTGCCGGATCACGTTCACCAGATCGCGTACGCCGTACACCGACTCGTCGGCGAGGATCGGCGTACCGACCCGGTCGGTGACCCACGCCATGCCTTCGAGATCGTCGGCGGCGACCGGCTGCTCGACCAGCTCGATGGCGCAGCCGGCGTCCTCCAGTGCGCGGATCGCGTTCACCGCGTCGCGCCGGGACCAGCCCTGGTTGGCGTCCAGCCGGAGCGTCGGTTCCGGGCCGATCGCCTCGCGCACCCGCCGGACCCGTTCGACATCGGCGGCTGCGTCGGTGCCGACCTTGACCTTGAGTACGCCGAACCCGTCCGCGACCCGGGCCCGCCCGGCAGCCGCGAGCGCATCCGCGTCACCCACGGAGAGAGTCACATCGGTTTGTACGACGTCGACGGTTGAGCCGAGGAAGCCGTGCAGGGTCTGACCACGGCGCCGCGCGGCCAGGTCGTGCAGCGCGATGTCGACGGCGGCCTTCGCGCCGAAGTTGCCGGCGGCAGCGTTCTGTACCCGGCGCAGTGCCTCGGTCAGGTCGTCGGGTCCGAGACCGTCCAGCGCGGTCGCGATCGGGCCTTCGACGCAGGCCTGCGAACCGGCGAGCGAGTCGCCCGTCACCTTCCAGACCTGCGGGGCCTCGCCCCAGCCGCTCAGCTCGTCGTCACTGATCTCGACCAGCAGCGAGTCCGCGTGGGTCGCCGTCCGCAAGGCCGTCACGAACGGGGTGTGCAGCGGCGCCGAGACCAGGTGCGTGCTGATCTTCATCGCACTCCTCCCAGGTCGTGCCGGTGGTTCCAGGCTTCCAGCGCGATCGCGGCGATCAGCTTCTGGGCCTCCGCGTCCGGCAGGTCGGACGTCGTACACACGACCAGGACGAAGGGCTCCGCGTCGGCCGGCCGGACGATGCCGCCGTCGTGGCGGATCCGCGTGTCCCAGCCGTTCTTGTGCTCGACCCGGGTGCCGTCCGGGAGCAGCGCGGGGATCTCGCCGTTCCACTGGTTGCCGGCCAGCAGGTCGCGCAGGTAGTCGCCCGAGGCACCCTTCTGATTGCCCACCGCAACCAGTACGCCGGCCAGGCCGGCCGGGCTCATCAGGTTGCTGATCCCTGCCCGCTGGGCGGCCGCGTCGTCGATCCCGCGCCGGATCACGCTGTCGCCGGGGCCGTACTCCGCGAGGACCGCCTGCGCGGCGTCCACGCCGACCTGCTCGAGCACGAGGTCGGTGGCGAGGTTGCTGGAGCGGGTGATCATCTCGGTCGCCAGCCACCCGAGCGGCGCCGTCGTCCCGAGTTTCGTCCAGGTCGCCGGCGCCTCGTCCTCGTCCGGGTTCACGCCGAACCGGCCACCGGCCGCGGACGCGAAGTCGTTGTGCACGGCCACCGGCTGGTCCAGCGCCAGCTCACCGGCCTCGACCTTGCGCATCATCGCCATCGCCACCGGCAGCTTCATCGTGCTCGCGGCGTAATGTGTCCGCTCCGCCGCGTGCTCGAATACCGGTACGCCGTCCAGTCGCCCGAGCCAGACCCCGAACTCCCCGCTCCCGTCGACCTCCCGGAGCAGCTCCGCGATTCCCATGCCGATCACCCAATCACAGCCCGACCTGGCAGACTGCCGAGGGTGTCCCGGGCTCTCGGCATCCTCCTCGGCTTCGCCGCCGATCGTGCCTTCGGCGATCCACGCCGCTTCCATCCCGTCGCCGGCTTCGGCCAGGCCGCCTCCCGGCTGGAGTCCCGCTGGTACGGCGACTCCCGCGCGACGGGTACGGCGTACACGACCGTCCTCGTCGGTACGGCGACAGCCGCCGGAGTCCTCGCCGAGCGCATGACCAAGAACCGGCCGGTCGCGCACACCATCGTCACCGCGGCCGCGACCTGGGCCGTGCTCGGCGCCCGCAGCCTGGAACGCGAGGCCTCGGTGATGGCCGGGCTGCTGGAGGAGAAGGACATCCCGGCGGCGCGAGACCGCCTCAGCCATCTGTGCGCGCGGGACGCAACCGATCTCGAAGCCGACGAGCTGGCCCGGGCGACGGTCGAGTCGATCGCCGAGAACACGTCCGACGCGTGTGTGGCGCCGCTGCTGTGGGGCGGCGTGCTCGGCGTGCCCGGGCTGCTCGGCTACCGCGCGGCCAACACGCTGGACGCGATGGTGGGCTACAAGTCCGCGAAGTACCTGAACTTCGGGTGGGCGTCGGCCCGGCTGGACGACGTACTCAACCTGCTGCCCGCTCGCGCCTGCGCGGTGCTCACCGGACTCGCGGCGGGGCGACCGCGGGAGGCGGTGACGGTGTGGCGGCGGGACGCACCGAAGCATCCGAGTCCGAACGCCGGGCCGGTCGAGGCGGCGTTCGCCGGGGCGCTCGACCTGACCCTCGGCGGGACCAATAGCTACGGGTCGTACCAGGAGGACCGTGGCACGCTGGGAGACGGGCCACCACCGGCCGTCGCGGACGTACGCCGTACCGCCGCCCTCGCGCGGCACGTCGGGATCGCCGCCACCGGGGTCGCCGCGATCCTGGCCTTTGGGAGACACGCTCTGGGGTGGAAAGGGAAGCGATGGGGTTGAGCCGACGGCCGTTGCGGATCGCGCTGATCCGGCACGGCGAGTCCGAGGCGAACCTGGACAAGACGATCTTCGAGCGCGTCCCCGACCACGCGATCCCGCTGACGGCGCACGGGCACGAGCAGTCGGCCGAGGCGGGCAAGCAGCTGCGGGAGCTGTTCGAGAACGAGCCGGTCCGGGCGTACGTCTCGCCGTACCTGCGCGCCCGGCAGACGCTGGACTCGCTCGGGCTGGACGATCTGATCGGGGTCGCCCGGGAGGAGCCGCGGCTGCGGGAGCAGGACTGGGCCAACTACCAGGACACCGCGGACATCGAGATGCAGAAGGAGCTGCGGGACCGGTACGGGCACTTCTTCTACCGGTTCACCCACGGCGAGTCGGGGTCGGACGTGTACGACCGGGTCTCGACGTTCCTGGAGACGATGCACCGCGACTTCGAGAGCGCGGACGCGCCCCGCAACGTGCTGCTGGTGTCGCACGGCCTCACAATGCGGTTGTTCTGCATGCGCTGGTTCCACTGGTCGGTGCGGTTCTTCGAGACGTTGCGGAACCCGGACAACGCCGAAACACGCGTCCTGCTGCGCCAGCCGGATTTCCGGTACAAGCTGGACCGGCCGTTCGAACAGTGGACACACTACGAACCGACGGAACGGGAGCGATCGGCATGGTTGTAGAACAGACGCGGGATGCGGTGCTCGAACTGCTGGCGAGCCTCACACCCACCCAGCTCGAGAAGATCAAGGCTCCCTTCGACACGCCCGACCACCAGCAGTGGACGTACCTGCCCGGTGCCGTTCCGGGCCTGCCGCTGCACGAGCTGTCCGCGGAGCAGGAGGCGCTGGCGGTGCGCCTGCTCGGACTCGCCTACAGCGAGCGCGGCCTGGCCGACTTCCGTGGCGTGATGGCGGCCGAGATCATCGTCCGCGGTCTCGCCGATCCGATGGAAGTCGCGGAGCGCGGCGGCTGGGCCGGTTCGACGGTGGGCGATCGCTACTACCTGCGCGTGCTCGGCGACCCGGCCGGGACCGAGCCGTGGGCCTGGCGGCTGAACGGTCACCATCTCGCGCTGCACGTCACGCTCGTCGACGGCGCCATCTCGTTCACCCCCCAGTTCTTCGGGTCGAACCCGGCCGAGGTCCGCACCGGCCCGTACGCCGGACGCCGGTTCCTGGCCGCGGAGCAGGACCTCGGCTTCCAGCTCCTGCACGCGCTCGAGCCCGGCCAGCTCGCCGTCGCCCTGGTCTCCGACGCCGCACCGGACGACATCCTGACCCGCCACGACCCGGTCGCCGACGCGTCGCTGCTCCACCGCGGTCTCGCGTACGGCGACATGACCGCGGACCAGCGCCAGCTCCTCAGCCTCCTCATCGGTCAGTACGTCGGCCGCGCCGCCGGACCGATCGGCCTCCAGACCTGGCAGGACATCACCGACCGCGGCATCGAACGCCTCACCTTCGCGTGGGCCGGCGAGACCGAGCCCGGGGTCGGCCACCGCCACTACTACTCGATCGCCGGCCCCAGCTTCCTGGCCGAATACGACAACACCCAGGACGACGCCAACCACATCCACTCCGTCTGGCGAGACCTCCGCAACGACTGGGGCACCGACCTCCTAGCAGCTCACTACGCCATGCACAGCTGAACACTCATCTGTGCACCGGCCTGAACTCGTGGGTGATCGTCCACGTCGCGGTGCGGTGGCCGAGGCGGTTGGCGTCGGTCATCGCCTTCCGGAAGTGGAAGCCGAGCCAGATCCTGGCATTCATCGTCTCGGCATCGAGGACCGCGGCGCTGTCGTAGTGCCGGGTCGTCATGGTCACCGAGGAGGAGATGTCCAGGTCGATGGACCGCGCACCGAACAGATAGCTGAACACTCCGGTTGCCGCGCCGGTGCCGGATGCGTGCCCGCTGACGTAATCCGGATAGGGCGGGGTCTGGAGCAATGACATCCAGGTGGCGTCGGGTGTGGTCGCCCGGTTCCCGTCGGTGTCGGCCAGCCGGATCGCCGTGATCGGTCGCCAGTAGGCGTAGTCGTACTTGGACCGCCAGCACGCGATCAGCGCATCGGCGATGCTCGTGCTGAGCAGGGCGAACGCCCGGGCGCTGTCGACGAGGTTCATCCCGCGCGCGGCGACCTGCCCACGAAGTGCCGTCTGGTACTGCAGGACGGCGTTGGCGTTCCAGAACAGTGCGGTCTCGGTCTGCCACGCGGTCCGGGTGGATCCGACCAGCGCACCCTTGGCCTTCACCTCGGCGAAGTCCCGAGCATAGGCCTTCGACGTGATCGGGTAGGGGCCGGACAGCCGGAACTGCGTCGGCGATCGGAGTGCCAGCGGTACGACGAATCCGAGCCAAGGCGCGAGCATCGGCGCCAAGGCATCAGGTGTCGGGCGCCAGACTCCCGGGGCGGGCGTCACCGTCAGCTGGATGTTCGCGCCTCGGCCGTCGTCGGCCCGCGCTCGGATCAGCTTCTCCGCTGCGTGCCGGCCGACCTCGGTGCCCCGGACCTTGGCGCGGCTGTCGGGGATGGCGGCGAGCGACGCGGCATAGTCGGTGGCGAGGTTCGCGGCCGAGGCCGGGAAGTAGTACCGCAGGACGTCGTACGCCGCCGTCGCGGCCGCCGCGTCCGAGGAGGCCGGGCCGCGGACCTTCGGTTGCTTCAGGTACGGCTCGTAGCGGCCCTCGATGGCGACCACCGCGTCGTACACGGCCAGCGACACGAAGCCGAAGTACAGACTCCCGACCGGGACCGAGGTCGCGTTCTCGGTGTAGATCGTCCGGCCGGCGATGGTGTTCCACTGGGTGATCACTGCCGGGTTCGAGTGGTTGCCGCCGGCCTGACTCGGCACGGCGGTGAGGGCGGGAGCAGCCAGACCGGCCGTCAGGACGACGACCAGAAATCTCCAGAACTTCAAGCGCATGATTGCCTCCTTCAGGTGACGCCGGGCTGAACGGCTTGCGCTGAAGAAGACGTTGTCGTGCGACGCCGGGGGGCGTCCGCAGTACAAACCCTTGGCATTCCGGCCTACACCTGTTGTCCGCTCGGGTCAACGGCGAAGCCTGCGCCCGGTGGCCGGAGTGGTCGTCGGCTAGAGTCGGCTCGTCATCGACGGCATCAGCAGGAACCCGGTGTGAGTCCGGGGCGGTCCCGCCACTGTGAGCCCCTTGTCGAGGGGGAGTCAGGAACTGCCGCCGTCGTACCTCCGAACGGGGCGTGGACACCCCGAGGAAGGACCGGGCGCGCGTGCCTGCCAACCTGCTGCTGCTCTCCACCGCCGATACCGATCTGCTCGCCGCTGCCGAGGCGGAGGCCGGCTGGACGGTCGCCAACCCGGCCCGGCTGGAGCTCGACCAACTGGCTCCGCTGCTCGACGCCGCCGAGGTCGTCGTGGTCCGCCTGCTCGGCGGCCGGCGGGCCTGGGAGGAGGGGCTCGGCGCGGTGATCGCGTCCGGCAAGCCGGCCGTGGTGGTCAGCGGTGAGGCCGCGCCGGACGCCGAGCTGATGTCGCTGTCGACCGTCCCCGCGGGTGCCGTGACCGAGGCGCTGGCCTACCTCCGCGAAGGCGGCTCCGGGAACCTGCGCAACCTGGCCGGCTTCCTGCGCGACACGCTGCTCCTGACCGGTGACGAGTTCGATCCGCCGCGCGCCCTTCCGGCGTACGGCGTGCGCGGGGAGTACGTCGAGGACGACCGGCCCGTGGTCGGGATCGTCTACTACCGCGCGCACGAGATCTCCGGCAACACCGCCTTCGTCGACGCGCTCGCCGCCGCGGTCTCGGCGGCGGGTGCGCAGCCGCTGCCCGTGTACTGCGGGACCCTGCGCGGACTCGATCCGACGTCGACCGAGAACGCCGGACTGTTCGAGCTCCTGCGCAAGTGCGATGTCCTCGTCACGACGCTGCTCGCCGCCGGGGGATCGGTCGCGGCCAATGCGAGTGCCGGCGGCTCCGACGACGCGTGGGACGCCGGTGCGCTCGCCTCCCTCGACATCCCGCTGATCCAAGGCCTCGCCCTGACCTCGACCCGCGAGCAGTGGCTGGCCAGTGACGCCGCGGTCAGCCCGCTGGACGCGGCGACCCAGGTCGCGATCCCGGAGTTCGACGGGCGCCTGATCACGATCCCGTTCTCGTTCAAGTCGTACGACGCCGACGGCCTGGCCCGGTACGCGCCGGATCCGGAGCGGTGTGCCCGGCTGGCCGGGATCGCGGTCGCGCACGCCCGCCTGCGCCACGTGCCCGCTCGGGACAAGCGGCTCGCGCTGGTGTTGTCGTCGTACCCGACCAAGCACGCGCGGATCGGGAACGCGGTCGGTCTGGACACACCGGCGTCGGCGGTCGTGCTGCTCGGGCAGCTGGAGCAGGCCGGGTACGACCTCGGTGGGCTCGACCTCAGCGAGCTCCAGGGCGCGGAAGGCGCCGACGGGCTGATCCACCGGCTGATCGCGGCCGGTGGTCACGACGTCGACTGGCTGACCGACGAGCAGCTGGCGTCGGCGGTCGCCAAGATCCCGCTGCAGGTCTACGCGGAGTGGTTCGGGCGTACGCCGGAATCGTTGCGCGAGGCAATGACCGGGGCCTGGGGCGCGGCGCCCGGTCAGCTGTACGTCGACACGTCCGGTGACGAGCCCGCGATCGCGCTGGCGGCGCTGCGGTTCGGGAACGTCGTACTGATGATCCAGCCACCGCGTGGTTTCGGCGAGAACCCGGTCGCGATCTACCACGACCCGGACATGGCACCGTCGCACCACTACCTGGCGGCGTACCGCTGGCTCGAGGCTCCGGTCGAGGAGGGTGGCTTCGGCGCGCATGCCGTCGTACACCTGGGCAAGCACGGGACGCTCGAATGGCTGCCGGGCAAGGGCATCGGGATGGCGGCCGACTGCGCGCCGGACGCCGTCCTCGGGAACCTGCCGATGGTCTACCCGTTCATCGTCAACGACCCCGGTGAGGGGACGCAGGCCAAGCGGCGCGCGCACGCGACCGTCGTCGACCACCTGGTGCCGCCGATGGCGCGGGCGGAGACGTACGGCGACATGGCGAAGCTGGAGTACCTGCTCGACGAGTACGCGACCGTCTCGGCGCTGGACCCGGACAAGGTGCCGACGCTGCGGGCGCAGATCTGGACGCTGATCCAGGCAGCTCAGCTGCATCACGACCTGCACACGTCCGAGAAGCCGGAGGACGACGACTTCGACGAGTTCGTCCTGCATCTCGACGGGTATCTGTGCGAGATCAAGGACGTGCAGATCCGCGACGGGCTGCACATCCTCGGTGGTGCGCCGGCCGGCGAGGCCCGGGTCAACCTGGTGCTCGCCGTACTGCGGGCTCGCCAGCTGTGGGGTGGGTCGTACTCGATCCCCGGCCTGCGGACCGCGCTGGGGGAGACCTTCGGTGTCGACGAGGCCGAGCTGCTCGCGAACCCGGGTCGGGCGGCCGACCTGGCCGATCTCGCGACGCTGGCGGATCTGCCGGCGGTGAGTGGCGCCGATGGTGTCGACCTGCTCGAGGCGGTGGCGCGGAAGCTCGTCGTCGGGATGGAGACGCTGAGCTGGGACGCCGCGAAGGTCCCGGTCGTCGTGGCCGAGGTGCTGGGTCGGTCGTCGGAGCAGGTCGAGTCGTCGCTGACGTTCGCCGCGACGGAGGTCGTGCCGCGGTTGGCGCGCACCGGCGACGAGCTGACGAACGTTCTGCGGGCGTTGGACGGCCGCTTCGTCGAGGCCGGGCCGTCGGGCTCGCCGACCCGCGGTCTGGTCAACGTGCTGCCGACCGGCCGCAACTTCTACGCCGTCGACCCGAAGGCGATCCCGAGCCGCAACGCCTGGGACGTCGGTGTCGCGCTGGCCGACTCGCTGCTGGCCCGGCACCAGGCGGAGACGGGGGAGTGGCCGCGCTCGGTCGGCCTGACCATCTGGGGCACGTCGGCCATGCGCACCCAGGGCGACGACTTGGCCGAGGTCCTGTGGCTGCTCGGCTGCCGCCCGGTCTGGGACGAGGCATCGCGACGGGTGACCGGCTTCGAGGTCGTGGATCTGGAGGAGCTCGGCCGGCCACGGATCGACGTGACGATCCGGATCTCCGGCTTCTTCCGGGACGCGTTCCCGCACGTGGTCGCGCTGCTGGACGAGGCCGTGCGTACGGTCGCCGCCCTCGACGAACCCGCCGACGGCAACTACCTGCGGGCGCACGTGGACGCTGATGTTGCTGAGGGCAATGACCTGCGATCGGCCACCGCCCGGGTCTTCGGCTCCAAGCCCGGCTCGTACGGCGCCGGCCTGCTGCCGCTCGTGGACGCGCGGAACTGGCGCACCGACGCCGAGCTGGCCGAGGTGTACGCGATCTGGGGCGGGTACGCGTACGGCAAGGACCTCGACGGCGCGGAGGCCCGCGGCTCGATGGAACGCGCGTACGCCCGGATCCAGGTGGCGGCGAAGAACGCGGACACCCGCGAGCACGACATCATGGACTCCGACGACTACTTCCAGTACCACGGCGGCATGATCGCGATGGTCCGGCACCTGACCGGCGCGAACCCGAAGGCGTACGTCGGGGACTCCGCCGTACCTGCGCAGGTCCGCACCCGGACGCTGGAGGAGGAGACCAAGCGGGTCTTCCGGGCCCGGGTGGTGAACCCGCGGTGGATGGCGGCGATGCGGCGGCACGGGTACAAGGGCGCCTTCGAGATGGCCGCGACGGTGGACTACCTGTTCGGGTACGACGCGACCGCGGGCGTGGTGGACGACTGGATGTACGAGACGCTGACCACGTCGTACGTGGCGGATCCGGAGATGGCGGAGTTCTTCCGGAAGTCGAATCCGTGGGCGCGGCACGGGATCGCCGAGCGCCTGCTGGAAGCGGCCCAGCGCGGTCTGTGGTCGTCCCCGTCCGACGAGGCCCTCGAGACGCTGCGGAACGCGGTCCTCGAGACGGAGGGTGACATCGAAGACCGCGGCTGATTGGGTAGAGGTATGGCGCCCGAGCAGCTGAGAGTCCTGATCACCAACGACGACGGCTACCAGGCTCCGGGGATCCGGGCGCTCGCGCCGGCGATCGCCGAGCTCGGGTACGACGTTCTCGTGGTCGCACCGCTCGACGACCAGAGCGGCGTCGGCTCGGCCCGTGCCGGGATGATCGGGCGCCCGATCCGGACCGAGTCCGAGGAGGAGGCCGGGGTCACCTACCTCGGCATCGACGGTACGCCGGCGCTCGCGGTGACCCTGGCGTCCGTGGGAGCGTTCGGGCGGGCTCCGGACCTGGTGCTGTCCGGGATCAACCGCGGCCACAACATCGGCGTACCGATCTTCCACTCCGGCACCGTCGCCGCGGCGCTCACCGCCGCCGGGCAGGGGACCTCGGCAGTTGCCATCAGCATCGACTCGGAGGACCCGGCGCACTGGCCGACCGCGGCCGCGGTCGCCGCCGAGGCGCTCACCTGGCTCATCTCCGAACCGGCCGGCACGGTGCTGAACATCAACGTCCCCGACCGTCCGCTCGACCGGCTGGCCGGCGTCCGGCACGCGTCGCTGGCTCCGATCAAACGCTCCCGGATCACGGGCACCACCGCCCCGACCGGCGAGCCGATGATCGAGCTGGAGCCGCCGCGGCCGAACCCGGTCGCCGACTCCGACGAGGCCCTCCTGGCCGCCGGATTCGTCACGGTCACGCCGATCGTCGGCATCCGGGAGGTCAAGGACGACGCGGCCGCCACCGCCCTCGCCAAACGCCTCGCGTGAAGCTCTTCGTAGCGGAGTACGGCGCGGCCGGCGCGCCACCGCTGCTCTTCATCCACGGCCACGGCGGCGGCTACCACTACCAGCGCTGCCAGGCCGGCCTCCTCGCCCGGGATCTCCGCCTGATCGCCCCGGACCAGCACGGCGTCCTGCGATCCGGCCCACTCGCCCCCGGCGACTCACTCAACCTGGACGTGTTGCTCGCGGACTTCGAGGAGCTCCGTGAGGATCTCGGCATCGACCGTTGGGCGATCCTCGGCCACTCGGCCGGCGGCAACTACGCCGTTGAGCACGCGATGCCTACCGCGACAACGCCGCCACTCCTCGGGTAGTCACCTTCGAGCAGTCCGGCCACTTCCCGCACTTCGAAGAACGGGAACGCTACGCCGACCTGGTCCGCGGCTTCGTCCTGGAGGTAACCCAGTAGCTCCGCGGTGGACCTGCTCCACTCCCCAAACCTAAGGGGGTGCCGCCGCAGATCTGAGGGGGAGCGGCTGATGTGGCCGTCCCCGGCCGCGACGGACGGTGGAGGACAGACGGCGATCCGCGCCGTGAGGAGGAGTTATGAAGCACATCGCCACCCTGGTCGCCGTACCGGTACTGACCTGCGGGTTCCTGCTGGTCGGCACGACCCAGGCTTCGGCGCGCAACGTCGACCCCGAGACCGGCACTCGTGGAGAACCTGTCACGGTCTTCCGCTATCCGGGACCGATCGTCCAGGTCGACGACAACGTCGCCGAAGGACTGCAAGCCGCTGGAAGCGCCATCGGCGGAGCCGGAATCACGCTGGCAGCCCTCTGGGCCTACCGGCGTCGCCATCCGCTCGGCGCTCAGTGATCCGGCAGCCGCCGCTCAGCCAGAGCGGCGGCTGCCACCCGGCTCGTCGTCCCCGTCTTCCGCAGAATGTTCGAGACATGCACGCTCACCGTCTTGTCACTGATGAACAACTCCTTGGCAATCTCCCCGTTCGACCGCCCAGCCACCAAGAACCCCAACACCTCCCGCTCCCGCCCAGTGAGCCCCGCCAGCCGCGGGTCCTCGGCCGCCACCACCGCAACCGGCTCCTGCACATCGATCCGCGCGCGCCGAGCCAAGCCTTCGATCTCGGCCACCAAGGGCTCGGCCCCGAGCTCGACCGCAGACCCATGAGCCTCCCGCAGAAGCTCACGCACCCGCCACGGAGTCCATCCGTTCGCCAGCCCAGCCTCGGCACACCGCCACTGCGCCATGACCTCGTACCAACGGCTTCCCGCCGTACCGCAGGCTGTACTCGCGTCGCGCCAACGCTCAGCCTGGTCCGGTGACTTCCGGCAGCGTGCGAGTTCGGCCGCGAGGAGCGATCGATCCATCGCCTGCACCTCAGGGCCGTCCAAGGCCACGGTGAACGGCTCGCACGGCCATTCGTCGAGAACCATGTCGACCATCTCCGCGAGGTTGTGGTCCCCGCCGTCCAGGGTTGCCTCGGCTGCCGCTCGGACATAGGTCGGAAGCACGGCGTCGTCGTCCGGCTCGGGAAGATCCGGAACGAGCAGCCGCGGGCGTGCCCAGGTGAGAGCCTCCGCGGCGCGGCCTTCGGCGAGCATCAGCTCGATACCGGTGCGGGTCATCGGCGGACGGAGTGGGTTGAAGTCCTCGGAGACCAGCTCCAACGCCCGATCGAAGTGCTGCCGTGCCTCCTCGATCCGCCCGGACCGTACCGCCAGCAGACTCGCGGACAACCTGACACCTGCTCCCGGGATGCCGCCGCAGCGGGCGGCGAGCGCCGACCGCAACATCACCCGGCACTCCTCCCAGCGGCCGAGGTCGATCAACAAGTCGGAGGCCTGGAAGGCGAGGAAATGGGCCCAGGTGCCGGCACCGGCGGCGACCGCGTCCTGGTAGGCCGCAGCGGTGACCTCGGCGGCCTCGACGCGCCGGCCGAGCGCGCGCAGAGCGTCGTAGCGCCAGATCGCGGCCCCGGTGGCGGTGTCGAGATCCCCGCACGACCGCGCCAGCGACTCCGCCAACTCGGCGTCGGTCAGCGCATCCGCCGGCGAACGGTAGTCCGACACCGCCGCGCGGGCGCTGAGAGCACGTCCGATGGCCTGCGCCGAGCCCGACCCGCGGGCGATCCGGACGGCTTCGGCCGCATGGACCACGTCGTCCGGTACGCCGTACATGGTCTCGGTCTCGGCCAGCTCGGCGAACGCAACCGCGCGCTCCGCGCTATCCGGGAGACCAGCGGTCAGTGCGATTGCCTCATGGATCTCGTCGAGGTCAGCGAGAGCGGGCGTCGCCGTTTGCCAGCGGGCGTCGGACCTTCTGACGAGCAGATCGCAAGCCAGCAAGGGTTCCTGCTCCTTGTCCACCAGGCTCAAGGCCTCCGTGAGGAGTGTGACCCCCACCTCCGGCCAGCCGGCCCGGCGGCAGGCCGAGCTCGTCCGTCGGAGCAGCTTGATCCTCTCGTCGCGGTTGCCTCGGATGGTTGGGGAGACTGTTTCCCAGAGGGTGCAGGCGCGGCGGAGCTGGATGGCTTCCTCGGTGGGGGCTCGGAGCTGTGCTGCTTGGTCGGCCGCGATGAGGGACCAGCGGTACGTCGCGTCGAGGTTGCCGGCCTTTTCGTTGTGGACGGCGAGATCGGCGGCGGTGACCTCACCTGGTCGCGCTTCGAGGACGCGGAGGTAGTCGGCATGGAGGTCGGCCGCTCGTTCGGGGGGCAGGCCGTCGTACAAGACCTCGGCCAGGAGCGGATGGCGGAACCACCAGCTGCCACCGTCGGTGTGTACTACGCCGCGATCCTGCGCCTCCAGCAGGGAAGCGGTGGTCTCGAGTCCGGACGCGACTTCGCCCAGTACGGCGGATGACGTCGGGCGGCCGCTCACGGCGAGGATTCTGGTGACCCGGCGGGACTGGTCGGACATGCTGTGCCAGGCGGCGAGCAAGGCGTCGCTGAGGGCCGCCGGGACGGTCGCGGGCAGGCTGTGTTCGGCACCGGACAGGCCGCGGACCATCAGCTCGATCAGGTAGGGGTTGCCGTCCGACCTGGCCAGAACCTCGCTGACGAGCTCGATGTCGGGTGTTCTGCCCAGCAATCCGTGGATCTGATCGGTGGCGCCCTCCAGGTCGAGCGACTCCAGCCGAAGCTCACTGAACGACGGCATCCGGCGCATGTCCGCCAACCACGAGTGCAGCGGATGTCCCTCGGGCCGTTCCTCGGTCCGGCAGGTGGCGATCACTACCAGAGGCTGCCCCCGGAACCCGGCGATCAGGTACGCCAGCACGTCGAGCGACGCGACGTCCGCCCACTGCAGATCATCGATGACCACCGCGGTCGGCCGCCGCTCGGCGATGCGGTTCAGCACGAGGTCGACCAGCACCGGCAGTCTCGTTGCACTGCTGTCAGCTTCGCCGTTGCTGCTGCCGAGTGACGGCAGCAGGGCGTTCAGGCCTTCGGTGCCGGTCAGGGTCTCGGCCTTTTCGCCGGGGTCCGCGTGGGTGAGCCAGTCCTGGAGGGCGCCCACGATCGGGGCGAAGGGGACCGATGCACCGCCGAAGTGGACGCAGGAGCCCCAGAGGACGTTGAGGTGTGAGGCGTTGCAGACTTCGCGGGCCAGGCGGGTCTTGCCGATGCCGGCTTCGCCGTGGATGACGATCGCTTGGGGGACGCCGGTGACGGCGTGCCGTAGTGCATCGCCGAGGAACTGTTGTTCGGCAGCGCGTCCGGCGAAGCGACGATCGGGCTGCGGACCCCCCATGGGTACTCAGTGAACACCCTGCAACGTCCCGACGGGAGCCCTCGGCGAGGCACGCGCCGATCAAGCGTTCGACCCTCGAGGGTGGACCACTTCGCCCGTTTCGAGTGCACCTAACAGGTGTCCTGAGGCGGTCGTCCATCGCAGTCGCCGGCCGATCCGGACCGCTTGTGCAGTGCTTGTCGCGCTGCAGCATCGCGGGACGGCGGGACCTGG
Source organism: Kribbella sp. NPDC048837 (assembly GCF_055586945.1). Lineage (NCBI taxonomy): Bacteria > Bacillati > Actinomycetota > Actinomycetes > Propionibacteriales > Kribbellaceae > Kribbella > Kribbella sp. NPDC048837. Next base: position 539,940 of record NZ_JBVJHF010000003.1, on the reverse strand, counting down.
CGCTCCGGGTGCGATACGTCTCTCTGGAGCGCTTCTAGGTGACGCGTAGGCCGGTGATCAACAGGCCGACCATGCGGCGGGCGTCGTACCGGGGCGTGTTCTCCGCGCCGATGCAGAGGTTGCCGACGGCGCGCATCAGTTCGTAGGCGTCGATGTCGGTGCGGACCTCGCCCGCGGCGCCGGCGGCCTCGAGGAGTTGGGCGCAGACGGGAACCAGGCGGTCGAGGAAGTAGGCGTGCAGGGTCTGGAAGGCGGCGTCGTCGGACTGCAGTGCCTCGGCGAGACCGTGCTTGGTGACCAGGAAGTCGACGAAGAGGTCGATCCAACTGGCCAGGGCGGCGTGCGGTGAGGTGCTGTCCGCGAGCAGCGCCGGGCCGGCCTCGGCACACGCTTCGACCTGGTGGCGGTAGACGGCGACGATGAGGTCGGCTCGGGTCGGGAAGTGGCGGTAGATCGTGGCGACGCCGACCCGCGCCCGCCCGGCGATGTCGCGGACGGGCGCGTCGACGCCGGACTCGACGAAGGCCGCCGCGGCGGCGTCCAGCAACGTCTTCTCGTTCCGCCGCGCATCAGCCCGTTTCCGCTGAACAGCCGGCCCCGCCGCACTGTCCCCCCGCTTCCGCGCGGCTGGCGTTCCCGCTCCGCTGTCGCTCTGCGTCCGCGCGGCGGGCTGCTCTGATCCGGCCATGCCCCTCCTTGATAAACGGAACAATGTTCCGTATGTTGATTACCGGAACGTCGTTCCGTATTCGGCCATCATGCCAGGAGGAGCACCGCTATGCAGTACCGCACCTTGGGTCGCACCGGCGTCCGGGTCAGCACCCTCGCGCTCGGCGCGATGAACTTCGGCGCCATCGGCCGCACCGGCCAGGACGAGGCCACCGCGATCGTCGACGCCGCTCTCGAGGCCGGGATCAACCTGATCGACACCGCGGACATGTACGGCCAGGGGGAGTCCGAGGAGCTGGTCGGCAAGGCCATCGCCGGCCGCCGCGACGATCTCGTGCTGGCCACGAAGGCGACCATGCCGATGGGTGACGAGCGCAACCACCAGGGCAGTTCGCGCCGCTGGCTGGTCACCGCGCTCGACAACAGCCTCCGCCGGCTCGGCGTCGATCACGTCGACCTCTACCAGATTCACCGATGGGACCCGAGCACCAGCGACGAGGAGACACTGTCGGCGCTGACCGACCTGCAACGCGCGGGGAAGATCCGCTCGTTCGGGTCGTCGACGTTCCCGGCGTACCGGATCGTGCAGGCGCAGTGGGCCGCCCGCGAGCATCACCTCAGCCGTTACGTCACCGAACAGCCCAGCTACTCGATTCTGCAGCGCGGGATCGAGGCCCACGTCCTGCCAGTGACCGAGGAGTACGGGCTGGGCGTACTGGCCTGGAGCCCGCTGGCGTCCGGCTGGTTGTCGGGTGCGGTCCGCGCCGGCCAGGAGATCAGCACCAGCCGTTCGGTCTTCGCACCGGAACGGTTCGACACCACGCTTCCGTACAACCAGGCCCGACTCGAGGCCGTCGAGCAGTTGGCGAAGGTGGCCGACGAGGCCGGCCTGACGCTGATCCAACTGGCCCTCGGCTTCGTCACCGCCCACCCGGCCGTCACCAGTGCGCTCATCGGGCCACGGACCGTAGACCACCTGCACTCCCAGCTCGCCGCAGCCGACACCGTCCTCGGTCCTGACGTCCTCGACGCCGTCGACAGCATCGTTGCCCCCGGCACCGATCTCGCCCCGCACGAGAAGTTCGATACCCCACCCGCGCTGCTCGAGCCGTCGCTGCGGCGTCGCTGAAGGAGAACCCATGCCCAGCTTCGGAATCATGACCGCGCCGATGCAGGTCGACTATCACGACGTACTGCGGGTGTGGCGCGAGGCGGACGCCATCCCGGAGATCGAGCACGCGTGGCTGTTCGATCACCTGATGCCGATCGCCGGGGACCCGGGCGGACCGGCGTACGAAGGCTGGACGCTGCTCTCGGCGCTGGCCGCGCAGACCCAGCGACTGCGCCTTGGTCTGCTCGTGACCAGCAACCGCTTCCGGCCGCCGGCGATGCTGGCCAAGATCGCCACGACCGTCGACATCGTCTCCGGTGGACGGCTCGACTTCGGGATCGGTGCGGGCTCACGGCCGAGCCACCCGCTGGCCCGGCGCGAGTACGAAGCCCACGGCCTGCCGTACGACGACTTCGCGCACTCGGTGGAATCCCTCGCCGAAGCGTGCACCGTCATCCGGCGGCTGTGGACCGAGACCGAGCCGTTCGACTTCGACGGCAGCTACGTCCAGCTCACCGGCGCGTTCGGCAACCCCAAACCCGTCCAGCGCCCGCACCCGCCGATCCTCATCGGCGGACGCTCGTCCGCCACCCTCCGCGTGGTCGCCGAGCACGCCGACGTCTGGAACATCCCGGGCGGCGACATCGAGGACGTCGTACGCCGCAGCGCACTGCTCGACCGCTATTGCGCGGAGATCGGCCGCGACCCCGCGACGATCACCCGCTCGATCCACCTGCCCGTGTCGTACGCCCAGCCCGGTGCCACCAAGGATGCGATCGCCGAGGCGGTCGACGCCGGCTTCGGACACATCGTCCTGGGCCTCCCGGACCCGTACCCGGCCCAGGTCGCACGCTGGGTCGCCGACGAGCTCATCAGCATCGCGGCCTGAGGTGCCGTACCGACGGACGGGTAGTCCTCATCCCCAGGCTCCGGCGTCCCGTGTGACGGGCGGCCGCGGCTCGGCGCTGGGCGGACCACTACCCGTTGTTCGGTACGCGTGTGAACCTCGTCGCTGAGTGAAGGGCTGGGGTGTGCCATGATCGGGCCGACGGTTGTGGAGGAACACCGGTGACCGGCTGCGGCCGGGAGTCCGGGGCGGTCCCGCCACTGTGACCGGGTCGGCTCAGCTGCTGCCCGGGAGCCAGGACATCCGCGTCCGTCCGTCGGGCCGCGGTCTCCGCGGTACGGCGTACCAGCAGCCGTAGCGGGCGCGGACACCCGCTCGACGAAGGGACCCACCGCCGATGCGGCCTGCCTCACCGTCCACCGGATTCCCGTTCACCGCGGTGGTCGGGATGGACGATCTGCAACTCGCCCTGATCCTGGCCGCCATCTCCCCGGCGATCGGCGGTGTGCTGATCCGGGGCGAGAAGGGTACGGCGAAGTCGACCGCGGTCCGCGCTCTCACCGAGATCCTCCCGCCGGTGGACGTCGTCCCAGGCTGCCGGTTCTCCTGCGATCCCGAACACCCGGATCCCACCTGCCCCGACGGCCCGCACCCGGCCGTGCCCGAGACCCTCACCCGGCCGGCGCGGCTGGTGGAGTTGCCGGTCGGCGCCACCGAGGACCGGGTGCTCGGGTCGTTGCATCTCGAGAAGGCGCTCGCCGAGGGCATCACGGCGTACGAACCCGGCCTGCTCGCCGGCGCGAACCGCGGGCTGCTGTACGTCGACGAGGTCAACCTCCTGCACGACCACCTGGTCGATGTCCTGCTCGACGCGGCCGCCATGGGTCGCGCGACCGTCGAGCGCGACGGGGTGTCGGTCACGCACCCGGCGCGCTTCGTCCTGGTCGGCACGATGAACCCGGAGGAGGGCGAGCTCCGCCCGCAGCTGCTCGACCGGTTCGGCCTGACCGTCGACGTCGTGGCGAGCCGCGATCCCGCGGTCCGGGTCGAGGTGATGCGCGCGCGGCTCGGGTACGAGGCGGATCCGGCCGATTTCGTGGCTGGGTACGACGGTCCGCAGCGCGAGCTCGCCGAGCGGATCGTGAAGGCGCGCGATCTGCTCGCGGAGGTGATCCTGACCGACGCCGCGCTCCGCCAGATCGCGGAGATCTGTGCGTCGTTCGACGTCGACGGGATGCGGGCCGACCTGGTCACCGCCCGTACGGCGGTCGCCCACGCAGCGTGGTCCGGGCGCACCGTCGTCGAGGTCGACGACGTCCGTGCCGCGGCCAAGCTGGCCCTCCCACACCGACGCCGCCGAAACCCCTTCGACGCCCCGGGCCTCGACGAGGAGCAGCTGGAACAGGCGATCCAGGAGAGCACGCCCCCGCAGGACCCGGACGACGACCCGGATGGTCCAGGTGGTCCCGACGACTCAGGTGGTCCGGGCGGGGGTGTGGATCCATCCTCCGACTCCAGTGGAGAGGAGGTGGATGCACCCGCGCCAGGAACTGCAGGCCCCGGGCCGACGGGTGACGTCGTCGGGAGTTCGGAGCCTTACAAAGCGCGGTTGTTGAGTGTGCAGGCCGCGGGGGCGGGGGTTGCGGGGCGGCGTTCCCGGGCGATCACCGAGGCCGGGCGCGTGGTGGGGGATCGAGCACGCGTCGGGCGGGAGGCCGGGCGGCCGCATCTCCTGGCGACCATTCGATCCGCCGCGCCGCACCAGCATGCACGGGGTCGCACCGGCGCGGGCCTCGCCGTACGGGCGTCGGACGTACGGCTAGGCGTCCGTGAGGGTCGTGAGGGCAACCTTGTGCTGTTCTGTGTCGACGCGTCCGGCTCGATGGGGACGAAGAAGCGGATGGGCGAGGTGAAGACGGCGATCGTCTCGCTGCTCCTCGACGCCTACCAGCGGCGTGACACCGTCGGCCTCGTCACGTTCGCCGGCGCCGACGCCACGGTTGCGCTGCCGCCGACCGGCAGTGTGGAGACCGCCGTACGACGGCTCGAGTCGCTGCCCACCGGCGGCCGCACACCGCTCGCCGAAGGACTGCTCCAGGCGGCCGAAGTCCTCCGGATCGCCGCGATCCGCGACCCACGCCGCCGCCCCCTGCTCGTGCTCGTCACCGACGGCCGCGCGACCCACGGGGACAACGCGTTCGCCAAAGCCCGGCAGGCGGCCGGATGGCTCGCCCAGCAGGGGATCGCGACCGTCGTGGTCGACTGTGAACCGCGCCGCGGCGTCCGGCTCGGCCTGGCCGCCGAGCTCGCCGCGGATCTGGGTGCCGAGTACCTCGACCTCGGTGAAGTTGCCGCAGGCAACCTCATTCGCACCGTGACCGAGCGGAAGGCGGCCTGAGATGCCGAAGGGACAGCCGGCCGTGGTGCCGGAGGACGGCCTGACCACCCGGCAACGCCGGAACCGCCCGCTGCTGATGGTGCACACCGGCGAGATGAAGGGGAAGTCGACGGCCGCCTTCGGGATGGCGCTGCGCGGCTGGAACCAGGGCTGGAACATCGGCGTGTTCCAGTTCGTCAAGAGCGCGAAGTGGAAGGTCGGCGAGGAGGGCGCGTTCAAGGCCCTCGGTCAGTTGCACGAGGCAACCGGTCAGGGCGGACCGGTCGAGTGGCACAAGATGGGCGAGGGCTGGAGCTGGTCGCGCAAGGCCGGCACCGAGGAGGACCACGCCGCCGATGCCCTCGAGGGCTGGCGTGAGATCCAGCGCCGGATCGCGGCGGAGACCCACGACCTCTACGTCCTGGACGAGTTCACCTACCCGATGAAGTGGGGCTGGGTCGACGTCGACGAGGTCGTCGAGACCCTGGTGAACCGGCCCGGCCACCAGTACGTCGTCATCACCGGACGCAACGCCGACCCGCGGCTCCTCGAGGCCGCGGACCTGGTCACCGAGATGACCAAGATCAAGCACCCGATGGACGCGGGCCAGAAGGGACAGAAAGGCATCGAGTGGTGATCCCACGGGTGGTGGTCGCCGCTCCGGCGTCCGGAGCCGGTAAGACGACGGTCGCCGTCGGCCTGATGGCGGCGCTGCGGCAGGCCGGGCACACGGTGGCCGGCTTCAAGGTCGGTCCCGACTACATCGACCCCGGTTTCCACGCGGTCGCGACCGCGCGGCCCGGCCGCAACCTCGACCCCATGTTGCAGGGCGAGGAGCGGGTCGCGCCGTTGTTCGCGCACGGCGCCGCCGGTGCGGACATCGCCGTCGTCGAAGGCGTGATGGGCCTGTACGACGGTGCCCTCGAAACGGAGGGGTACGCCTCGACCGCGCACGTCGCGAAGTTGCTCAAGGCACCCGTCGTCCTGGTCGTGGACGCGTCCGCGGCCGGGCGCAGTGTCGGTGCCGTCGTCACCGGTTTCGTTGCCTTCGACACCGAGGTGCGGATCGTCGGCGTGATCCTGAACAAGGTCGGATCCGACCGGCACGAGGCCGAGGTCCGGGCCGGTGTCGCGCCGACCGGCGTACCGGTGCTCGGCGTCCTCCGGCGCGACACCCGCCTCACCGTTCCCAGCCGGCACCTCGGTCTGGTCCCGGCCGGCGAGCAACGGGAGCAGGCGGCCGACGCGGTCGAGGCCGCCGCCGAACTGGTCCGGGCCGGCGTGGATCTGGACGCCTTCGTCGCGGCCGCCCGGGCCGCCTCGCCGTACGACGCCGAGCCCTGGGACCCGGCCGCCGAGGTGACCCCGGCCGAGGAGGGCCATCCGGTGATCGCCGTTGCCGCCGGCCCCGTCTTCTCCTTCCACTACACCGAGACCACCGAGCTGCTCGTTGCCGCCGGCGCCGAGGTGGTGACCTTCGACCCGCTGACCGATCCGTTGCCTGAGGCAACCTCAGCGCTCTACCTCGGCGGCGGTTTCCCCGAGCTGCACGCGGAGGCGCTGTCCGCCAACACCGCTCTCCGCCGCCAGGTCGGCACCGAGGTCGCGGCCGGCCTGCCGGTGATCGCGGAGTGCGCCGGCCTGCTGTACCTGTGCCGCGAGCTCGACGGCCATCCGATGACGGGCGTCCTGCCCGCGACCGGCCGGATGACGGGCCGCCTGACGCTCGGTTACCGCACCGCGATCGCCGCGACGACGAGCGCCTTCTTCGACGAGGGCCGCCGCGTCCGCGGACACGAGTTCCACCGTACGGCGGTGGAGCTCGACGGTGAGGTGGATCCGGCGTGGTACCTGCCGGGTGGCGTCGAAGGGATCACGCTGCCCCGCGTGCACGCGTCGTACCTGCATCTGCATTGGACGGCGAGCCCGGATGTGCCGGCCCGGTTCGTCGCGGCCGCGCGGGTCCATGCGGGGCTGGAGAAGTGAGGCTCGTCGTCGGAGTCGGGCTGCGGGCGGGTACGTCGTACCGCGAGCTGCGCGACCTGGTCGACGAGGCGCTGACCGCGGCCGGCGCGGGGGAGGTGCGCACTATCGTCACGGTGGACGGGCGGGAGTCCGAGCCGGGGCTGCAACGTCTGGTGGCGTCGCTGGGGGCGGAGCTTCAGACCGCGTCGTCGGCGGAGCTCGCACGCCAATCCGCGCCGACGCCTAGTGAGCGGGTCGAGGAGCTGGCGGGTACGGCGAGCGTCGCCGAGGCTGCCGTGCTCGTCACGGGCGCCGAACTCGTGGTCACCAAGCGCCGCTCCGCGAACGCGACAGCTGCCGTGGGTCGACTGCCTGCTGCCCCTGGGTACACACCATCAGAACGTGCGGTGGTGCACCGGGTGATCGCCGAGCGGCGGGACGTCCGGCGAGGGTTCGTGGATGTGCCGATCGACGACACCCTGCTGACCAGGGTGCTCGAGGCGGCGCATCGGGCGCCGAGTGTCGGCTTGAGTCAGCCGTGGGACTTCCTGCTGATCCGGGACATCGCCACCCGGCGGAAGGTGCATGATCTCGCGACCGCTCAGCGGGATGCGTTCGCGGCCTCGCTGCCGGCGGATCGGCGGCGGGCGTTCGACGGGCTCAAGATCGAGGCGATCCTCGACACCCCGCTGAACATCGCGGTGACCTGCGATCCGGGCCGCGGCGGACGGCACGTGCTGGGACGGCACGCGGATCCGCGGACGACCTGGTTCTCCGCTGCCATCGCCATCCAGAACCTGTGGCTGGCCGCGCGAGCCGAGGGCCTCGGCGTCGGCTGGGTCTCGTTCTTCGAGCCGGGTGAGGTCGCGGCGGTGCTCGACCTGCCGGCTCATATCGACCTCGTCGGCTACCTGTGCGTCGGGCACGTCGAGGAGTTCGCGGCGGCGCCTGAGTTGATGCGGACGGGGTGGGCCACCCGTCGACCGCTCGCGTGGGCGGTTCACCACGATCATTGGGGCCGGCGCGATTCGTCGATCGTTGGCGATGCGCTGGAGGCGGGGGAGAGCGCCGTACCGAGTGCTGGCCGGCAGACGGTGCGAGTGGTCGTGGGTGGAGATCCGGCGACGCACCTGGAGCAGTCCGAGGCGCTGGTCGTCGTACTGGATGCGGCGAAGTCGCCTGCCGATTTCGGCGTGCTCTGGCGGCCGGCGCGGACTCCGGTGGAGGCGGTCGAGCTCGGAGTGGAGATCGCCCGGGATCTGGCGATGCAGGGTGCCGGGGAGCTCGTCGTCCGTGTCGTAGAGCAGTCCGAGGTGGCGGAGGCGCTGGCGCGGGGGTTGAGGGTCGGTGCGTCGGCCTGTGGGATGGCACACTCCTCCGCATGACTTCGGAGGCCCCCATGTACGTGCCCGCGTTCTCGATGAAGCAGCGGGTGACGATGATGGCGAACAAGTACGAGCTGATCGCCACCAACCCGGACGGGAGCGACGGACCGCTGCTGGCGTTCGCGCAGCAGAAGCGGATGGCGTTCAAGGAGCAGGTCACCTTCTACTCCGACGACACCAAGTCCCGGCCGGTGTTCTCGTTCAAGGCGCGCAAGACGATCGACCTGGGCTCCGGGTACGACGTGTTCGACGCGAACGGGCAGCAGATCGGCTGGTTCAAGAAGGAGTTCGGCAAGAGCCTGCTGCGGTCCAGCTGGCAGCTCAGCGGTACCGGCATCGACACCGACGGGACCGAGCGCAACCCGACCATCGCGATCATCCGCCGGGTCTGGGACTTCGTCCCGTTCATCGGCGAGATCCCGCTGCCGTTCATCTTCCACTTCGACTTCGTCGAGCGGGGGACCGGGCAGCCGGTACTCTCGGTCGAGCGGAGGCTGTCGGTCCGGGACCGCTACCGGATCACCGTCCAGGACCAGCGGATGGACTTCCGCGTCGCGGCGGCGATGACGGTGGCCCTGGACGCCCTCCAGAGCCGCTGAGCGGCCCCACCCGAGCCTGAGCTGAGCCCGAGCTGAGTCTGAGCTGAATCTGATCCGGGTCCGGCGTACGACCACGGTCGTACGCCGGACTCACTCTTTTGGGTGAACCGACCCTGAGACCCCTTGGTTCCGGCCTGAGCCGGTGCGACGCTTGACCCATGGGTGTAGCGCAGCGCAGTCGACGGTGGTTGGTCCCGGTCACGGCGGTCGCAGTGGTGGCGGGTGTGGGGACGCTCGGGCCGGTGGTCGCGGACGCCTCGCCGAAGCTGCCCGGGATCACCGCGCAGGACCTGCTCGCCAAGGTGCAGACCGCGAAGGTCGACGGCCTGAGCGGCACCGTCCGCTCCGACACGGATCTCGGCCTGCCCGCGATCCCCGGGGTCGAGGGTGGCAACCAGCTGACCGAGCTGCTGTCCGGCGAGCACACCGCCCGGGTGGCGTACGCCACCCCCGACAAGGCCCGGGTCTCGGTGCTCGACACCATGGCCGAGCGGGTCTGGACGACCGACGGCAAGTCCGCCTGGGCGTACGACTCGGCCAAGCGGGAGGCCGTGAAGCTGACTGTTCCGGCGCACTCCACGACTCCCAAGGCCGCGCCGCAGGGCTATGACCCGCAGGCGGTGGCCAAGCAGTTCCTCGACGCGATCGACCCGACCACCAAGGTCCAGGTCAGCGGCACCGAGAAGGTGGCCGGCCGCGATGCGTACAAGCTGCGCCTGGTACCGAAGACCGACAAGACGACCGTCGGCTCGGTGACCCTGGCGATCGATTCCAAGACCTGGGTCCCGCTCGAGGTGACCGTGATGCCGCGGACCGGGAACGACCCGGCCGTCCAGCTCGGATTCTCCGCCGTCTCGTTCGACGTCCCCGCCGCGAGCACCTTCACCTTCACCCCGCCGAAGGGTGTGAAGGTGACGGAGGAGAAGGCACCCCAGACCCGCGAGGTTCCGAAGCAGGTCACGCCGCCGAAGACGATCGGCCCGAAGGGCACCAAGCCCGGTCCGGCGAACTCCGACCGGCCGACCGTGATCGGTACCGGCTGGGAGAGCGTGGCGATGATTCGCGGCGTGAAGACCACCGGGAACGGCCCGCTCGACCAGCTGTTGCTCAAGGCGCCGACCGTGCAGGGTTCGTGGGGGAAGGGCAAGGTCCTCACCAGCAAGATGGTGAGCGCACTGATCACCGACGACGGCCGCGTGTTCGTCGGCCTGGTCACCCCGGACACCCTCCAGGCCGCCGCAGCGAAGGCCCCCCGCTGACCGTGGATGCCCCGGTGGTCACCCATGGGCTGACCAAACGGTTCCGGGGTGGGCAGGTGGCGGTGGATGCCGTCGACCTCGAGGTGCCGGCGGGGAGCGTGTTCGGCTTCCTCGGGCCCAACGGCTCCGGGAAGACGACGACCATCCGGATGCTGCTCGGGCTGATCGCGCCGACGTCCGGCTCGGTCGAGCTGCTCGGCGAGCCGATGCCGAAGGCACACCTGCAGGTGCTGCCGCGGGTCGGCGCTCTGGTCGAAGGCCCGGCGTTCTACCCGTTCTGGACCGGGCAGGCCAACCTGCTCAGGTTCGACGCCGCCGACCGCACCGCCGACCCCAAGACCCGCAAGGCCCGCGCGGGGGAGGCCCTCGAACGGGTCGGCCTGTCGAACGCGGCCGGCAAGAAGGTCCGCGCGTACTCACTCGGCATGCGGCAGCGCCTCGCCATCGCGGTCGCGCTGATGCAGCGCCGGGAGCTGCTCGTCCTGGACGAGCCGACCAACGGTCTCGACCCGCAGGGCACCCGCGAGGTCCGGCACCTGATCCGCGACCTCGCCAACGACGGCACCACGGTCTTCACCTCGACCCACCTGCTGGCCGAGGTCGAGCAGGTCTGCACCCACGCCGCGGTGATGAGCCGCGGCCGCCTGGTCCGCCAGTCCACCGTGGCCGATCTCCGCGCCGAGCTCCGGCCCCGCCTGATCGTGCGTACGCCGGACCTCGGCCCGGCGGCCGAGACCCTGCAGGGAATGGGCGTGACCGATCTCCGCACCACCGCCGAGACGGTCGAAGGCGACCCGGGCGAGCTCCCGATCGAGAAGTTCGCCGCCGCGCTGGTCGCCGCCGACGTCCGGATCCACGGCTTCGGGCTGGAACGACCGAGTCTCGAAGACGCCTTTGTCGCGCTCACCGGGGAGGGCTTCGATGTCGCCGAGTAACGAGACGGCGGTCGCCGACGCGGTGATCGTCGGACGGCCGAACGCCGGACGGCACACGCTTGCGCTCTTCACCTCGGAGCTGCACCTGGTCTTCGGCCGCGCCCGCACGCAGGTCGGGCTCGGCGTCCTCGCGGCCGTTCCGCTGCTGATCGGGATCGCGATCAAGCTCTCCGGCAACGACAACGGCGCCCAAGGATTCCTCGGTCAGGTCGCCGGCAACGGGCTGTTCCTGATCGTCGCCAGTCTCGGATTGTCGTTGCCGTTCTTCCTGCCGACCGCGGTGACGGTGATCTCGGGGGAGTCGCTCGCGGGCGAGTCCAGCCTGGGCACCCTGCGGAACCTGCTGACCGCACCGGCCGGCCGGTCCCGGTTGCTGGCGGCGAAGATGGTCGCGCTTGCCGTGTTCTGCCTGGCCGCGACGATGACGATCTGGATCTCCGGGCTGATCGTCGGACTCATCCTGTTCCCCGTCGGCGACGTACTGCTGCTCTCCGGGACGACGGTTTCGCTCGGCGAGGGTCTGGTCCGCGCCCTGGCGATCGCCGTGGTGATCTCGGCGTCACTGCTCGGGCTGGCTGGGATCGGGCTGTTCGTGTCGTCGCTGACGTCGACCCCGCTGGCCGCGATGGCCGCCACCTTCGGCACGTTCATCGTGCTCGGCATCCTGACCGCGATCCCGCAGCTGCACGCGATCCACCCGTGGCTGCTGATGTACCGCTGGCCGTCGTTCGCCGACCTGCTCCGCGACCCGCCGTACTGGCACGAGATCGGCCGGAACCTGCTCCTGCAGGCCGGGTACCTGGCCGTGTTCTACACCGCCGCCTGGGCCCGCATCACCAGCCGCGACATCACCTGAGAGGCTGGGCCGGTGGAAGCCGACCTGGTAGCGGTGCTGAGATGTCCCGTCTGTGGTGACGCCCTCGCGCTGACCGACCGCACTGCGCGCTGTCCACGCAACCATGCGTACGACGTCGCCAAGCAGGGCTACCTCAACCTGTTGCCTTCGGCATCGAACGGGATCGACGGCGACTCGGCCGCGATGGTCGGCGCCCGGACGGTCTTCCTCGGCGGCGGTCACTACGCGCCGATCCGGGACGCACTCATCCTCCAGGCCGCGGGACTTCAAGCCGATGATCTTGTCGTGGAGGTCGGCGCAGGCACCGGGTACTACCTCGCCGGTGTGCTCGGCACGGCGGCCGGCCGCCGCGGCATCGCCTTGGACGTCTCTCGGTACGCCGCTCGCCGCGCGGCCAAGGCGGATCCGCGGATCGGGTCCGTGGTGTGTGACGCCTGGCGGGAGCTGCCGTTGCTGGACGACTCGGCCCGGCTGATGCTGAACGTGTTCGCCCCACGCAACGCCACCGAGATGGCCCGGGTGCTCGCGCCGGACGGCACACTGCTCGTGGTCACTCCGAACCAGCAGCACCTTGCCGAGCTGGTCGGCGTACTGGGGCTCGTCACGGTGGACGAGGAGAAGGAGCGCCGGCTGCAGGACGCGTTCGCCGGTGTGTTCGTGCGCACCGGGTCCGAGGTGATCGAGGACGCGATGCGGCTCGACCGGTCGGCGGTCGAGCAGTTGGTGCTGATGACGCCGAGCGCGCGGCATCTGAACTACCGCGAGCTGCTCGGCAAGATCGCCGTACTGCCTGAGCCCTCCCTGGTCACGCTGTCCGTCACGCTCTCCACCTGGCGGCCCGCCTGAGTGATGCCGGCTCGAGCACGGCACCACCGGACGACCCGGGGCAGGATCAGCGTCAGGCGGCGTTGGCGGTGAGTTCGCGGGCTACCACGGTGCCGTGCTGCTCGGCGCTGACGAGAGCCTCGGACTCGGACACCTTCGAGGCGTCGATGAGCTCCTCCATGCCCGGGGTGACCGGGGCGAGGGTGAGCTCGGCGGCGGCGGTCCGGATGTTCATGCCGAGGATGTCGCCGAAGACGCGCTCCAGGTACGGCGTGGCGTGGTCCCAGCCGTGCTTCGGAGTGCCGGGGCTGTAGCCGCCACCGCGGGCCAGCGTGAAGATGACCGGGCGGCCGGCCGTCGGGCTCGGCCCGCGGACCAGCTCCATGTCGATCAGCAGCAGGTCGATCCAGGCCTTCACGTGCTGCGCGATGCCGTAGTTGTACAGCGGGACCGCGAGCAGGACCGCGTCGGCGTTCTTGACCTCGGCCGCGAGCTCCGCGGCGAGGGCCCTGGCCTCGGCCAGCGGCATCCGCTCGCCTTCGGTGGTGGGTTCCTGGCCGACCTGCGCCGCGGCCAGGGTGGGCCACACGGTCGCGGGCAGCGGGTGCAGCCCGAGATCGCGCCGGACCACGACGCCGTCGGGGTGCTCCGCCTTCCAGGCGGCCTCCGCGCTGTCCGCCAGGGCGCGGGACACCGATCCGTCCAGGCGGATGCTGGCGTCGACGCGTAACAGGGTGCTCATGTCGTCTGTCTCCATCGAGTGAGGGGGCGTAGCTCGTTTGAGCTGCTCCGAAGATAATCTGTCGAACAGAACATATTCAAGTTAGATCGTATTCCGGGTGGCATACACCACGTACGATGGGAGCCGTGACCAGTTCTTCGCCCGAGGTCGCGACCCGGGCCACCCGAGGGGTCGAGCCCCAGACGGCCAGTGGCGCGCCGGTGGACTCCGACCTCGGCTGGGCGCTGGGCGTGGTGTTCCGCCGGTATGCGAAGGCGGCCGCCGCCGCACTGGACGACGTGCCGGGTGGGCCGCGGGGTTATCAGGTGCTCGCCACGGCGAATGCCGAAGGGCCGCGGCGGCAGCTCGACCTGGCCGCGCAGCTCGGCGTGGACCGGACCGTGATGACGTACCTGCTGGACGACCTGGAGAAGGCCGGTCTGGTGCACCGCCAGCCCGACCCGGCCGACCGCCGGGCGCGGCTGATCGTGCCGACCGAGCAGGGTCTCGAGACCCTGTGTGACCTCGAACGCCGCCTCGCCACCGCCGAGGAGGAAGTGCTCGGCATCCTCGACGAGAGCGAGCGCTCGAGCTTCCGCATGCTGCTGCGCCGGGTCGCGATGAAGGCGAACGCGGTGGACCCGCTGCACAACGCGTGTGCGCTGGCCGACGAAACGGTCGACCCCGCCGACACCTGAGCTGGTTGGGCTAGTGCAGCGGCACGAAGCCTGACTCGTACGCGCGAATGACGGCCTGCGTGCGGTCGCGCGCGTTGAGCTTCGCGAGCACGTTGGCGACGTGGGTCTTGACCGTCTGCAGCCCGAGGATCAGTTCGTTCGCGATCTCCAGGTTCGAGAGTCCGCGCGCCATCAACCGCAGCACCTCCTGCTCGCGCTCGGTCAGCTGGTACTCGTCCAGGCCGGTCGGCCGCGGTTCCTGCGTGCCCACGTGGGCCAGCGCGAGTGCCCGGATCGCCTCCGGGAACAACAGCGACTCGCTCCCGGCGACCGTGCGGATGGCCGCGATGATGTCGTCCGGCGGCGTCCGCTTCAGCAGGAACCCGGACGCGCCGGCGCGGAGCGCGTCGTACACGTAGTCGTCGTTCTCGAAGGTCGTGACGACCAGTACGCGCGGCGCCGGGTCGAGGTTCTCCAGCAGCAGCCGGGTGGCCTGGATCCCGTCCACCGCGGGCATCCGGACGTCCATCAGCACGACGTCGGCGCCGGTCCGGCGGACCACCGGGAGCACCTCCGCGCCGTCACCGGCCTCGCCGACGACCGTCAGGTCGGGCTCGGCGTTGATGATGGCGCGCAACCCACTGCGGATCAGCGGCTCGTCGTCGACCACGACCACCGACAGGTTCATGTCATCCCTTCGTCGTCGTCACGCTGACCGGCAGGGTGACCGCGAGCCGCCAGCTGTCCCCGTCCGGGCCGGCGTCCACGGTCCCTTGCAGTACGGCGACCCTTTCACGGATCCCGGCCAGTCCCCGGCCACCGCCCGAGGTGTCCGAGGCGCCGCTCACCGGGTTGGTCACGGCGAGCCGCAACCCGGAGGTGTCCAGCCGGATCGACAGGTCGACGCTGAGCTCACCGGCCGGACGGCCGGCGTGCCGGATCGCATTCGTCAGGCCCTCCTGGATGATCCGGTAGGCCTCCCGGGAGACCGCCGCCGGCAGCTGGTCCAGCCGGCCGGACCGCTCGAGCTCGACCGAGATCCCGCCGGCCCGGGTGGCGTCGACCAGGCGGTCGAGCTCCCCGAGCGTCGCCTGTGGCGTGGTCCGGGAGCCGGGCCGCCGGTCGTCACGGAGCAGACCGAGCACGTGGTCGAGGTCGGCCAGCGCCGCCCGGGCGGACGTCTCCATGGCGGCCAGTGCGGTCTCCGCGAACTCCGGATCGGTCGCCAGCACCCGGCGCGCGGCGGCAGCCTGGATGGTGACCAGGCTCAGGGCGTGCCCGACGCTGTCGTGCAGCTCGCGGGCCAGACGGTTGCGCTCGGCAAGCGTCGCGGTCTGCCGCTCGAGCAACTCGATCCGCTCGGCGGCCGTCGGGCCGAGCACCCGCGGCGCCAGATGGGCGAGCAGAGCGCCGACCGCGGCAGACAGCATGAAGAGCCCGGCGATCCCGCCCAGCGCGGCGGCCGGCAGCCAGAGGTCGTGCCAGGTCCCGCTGATGTCGTACGACAGGCCGGGAACGACGTCGTGAGGGCCGGGGGACCGGAACGGTGCCACCAGCCACATCGCGCCGACCCCGAACACGATCGTGCTGAGGATGCCGACCAAGCCACCGGCGACCAGGTGCAGGCAGAACCAGATCGTCGTCCGGCGCCGCTGTGCCCAGGTCCGCGCCGGGCCGAGCGGGCGCTCCTCGAACCGCACGCCGAGCAGCGACTCGACCGCGATGCCCTCGACCTCACGGACCGCCGGCAGTAGGCCGAGGACGAGCGGCGGCGTGGCCACCAGGATCGCGAGGACGATGCCGCTGGCAACCTTCGGCAGTTGCAGTTCCTGGGCGACCGAGCCGAGCGCGCTGTCCACCAGGATGAACGCCAGCACCAGCGCGGCACCGAGCAGCAGATAGACCCACCGCAGGTACGTCGACGTACGGACCAGGCTGGTCACCGCGATCCCGGCGTACGACGCCCAGCGGCGCAGCGGGGACGTGGACCGGCGGCCCGGCCCCGGCGCCGGCGCGCGCGCGGGACGCGCCGACCCACGCACCAGTCCGTCCGTCACCCCCTCATCGTGTCAAATCCCGCCGCCGGCCACCTCCCTCCCCGGAGGGAGCGCGGGGAAACCCTTGCGATCGGCCGCCGGGGGTGGGCTGGGTCACCTGGATGTGCGGGTTTACGCAAATTTGACGGGGTAGGGACGGGTTCGGAGCCGGTGGACGTCGCGATCTGCTGTCCAGGCGGGTACGGTCTGTGGTCGGGGCGGGTGCCGGTCCGGACACGGGCAGGTATGGGGAACGGCTCCAGGACGGGTGGCCGACGGGCTCGGCGCGGGACCCGGGGCAGTGGACGTTAAGTCACTGTGAAGTCCCCGCGGGCCGATTGACCACCTTTCCATATTTGATGTTTGATCAAATATCGGGACGAGAGAGGTCGATATGAGGTTGAGGCGTTCCGTCATCGCACTGGTGGCGGTCCTGGGGCTCGCCCTGGTCAGTGCTTGCAACAACAGTGACGACAAGGACAAGGCCGCGGACAACGGCCTGACGAAGGTCAGCTACCTGACCTCGTTCAACACCTTCGGCCGTGAGGCCTATGCCTACGTGGCCCTGGAGAAGGGCTACTTCAAGGACGCCGGCTTCGACGTCACGATCAACCCGGGCTCCGGCACGGTCGACGTGATGAAGCTGGTCGCCGGCGGCCAGGCCGACTACGGCATCGGTGACTTCACCGCGGTCGTGATCACCCTGGGCAAGCAGAAGCTGCCGGTCACCACGGTCGGGATGATCCACCAGCGGTCGCTGGCCGCGATCATGTCGCTCGAGGGCTACGGCATCAACAAGCCGGAGGACCTGATCGGCAAGTCGATCGGCGACCAGCCCGGCTCGACCAACACCGTGATGTTCCCGGTCTACGCCAAGGCCGCGGGGATCCCGGCCGACCAGACCAAGTTCATCCCGTCGCCGCCGCCGGGGCTGCCGACCCTGCTCGCCTCGGGCAAGGTCAAGGGCATCGGTCAGTTCGTGGTCGGCAAGCCGCTGGTCGAGAAGGCCGACCCGCAGCACCGCAAGGCCGTCGTGCTGCCCTACGGCAAGGTGCTGCCGGACCTCTACGGCAACGCGATCATCACCCGGACCGACCTGGCCAAGGACCACCCGGACCAGGTGAAGAAGTTCACCGGCGCGCTGCTCAAGGGCCTGCAGGACACCTACGACGACCCGGCCGCGGCCGCCGCGATCCTGAAGAAGTACGTGCCGCAGACCGATCTCGAGGTCGCCACCCAAGAGCTGACCATCATGAAGGACTACATCAAGCCGGAGGACTACAACGGCCCGCTCGGCGCGGTGGATCTGAACCGGGTCAAGAAGGTCATCTCGCTGCTGGACGACGCGAAGGCGATCACTCCGGCCGGTTCGGTCAAGCCCGAAGATGTCGTCACGCTGAACCTCGCGCCGAAGGCGTGAGAACAGCTAGATGATCCAGCTGGACGATGTGGGGCAGGTCTTCGACGGACGCGAGGGCCGGGTCACGGCCCTCGAGAAGATCGGCCTGCACGTCCGCGACGGCGAGTTCGTCACGCTGATCGGCCGGTCCGGGTGTGGCAAGTCCACCCTGCTCCGGCTGATCGCGGGACTCCTCCGGCCGACGACCGGCTCGGTCCGGGTGGCGGGCGATCCCGTCACCGGGCCGCGCCGGGACGTGTCGTTCATGTTCCAGCGCCCGGCCCTGCTGCCGTGGCGGTCGGTGCTGTCCAACGTGATGCTGCCGATCGAGATCGACGGCGGCGGCGATCGCGGGCGGACGGCGTACCGGGACCGGGCTCATCAGCTGCTCGAGCTGGTCGGCCTGCAGGGGTTCGAGCGGCGGCTGCCGCACGAGCTGTCCGGCGGCATGCAGCAGCGGGTCTCGCTGTGCCGGTCGCTGATCCGCGACCCGCAGGTGATGCTGATGGACGAGCCGTTCTCCGCGCTCGACGCGCTCACCCGGACCGAGCTGTCCGAGGAGCTGCAGCGGATCAAGATGGAGCTGTCCACCACCATTGTGTTCGTCACCCACTCGATCGAGGAGGCCGTCGTGCTGGCCGACCGGGTGGTCGTGCTGACGCCGCGGCCGGGCCGGATGCGGGAGGTCGTCGACATCGACATCCCGCGGCCGCGCAGCCTCGGCCAGAACGCGCACCTGACCGAGGTCGCGCGGATCAGCGGTCTGCTGCACGGGTTGCTGGCGGAGAAGACCGGGCCGGCGGCCGAGCGCCCGGTCGACGAGGTGCGGCCCAGATGACCAAGCGTTCCTGGCTGACCAGTTCACCGGCGGCCGCCGTACTGCTCCCGGTGATCGGCCTGGCCGGCGTGATCGTGCTGTGGTGGCTGGCCACGGTCGTGTTCTCGATCCAGCCGTACCTGCTGCCCGGCCCGGGGGACGTGTTCGTCAAGTTCTTCGACCAGCCCGGCTACCTGCTGGGGGAGACCGGGACCTCGTTGCTGGAGACGATCGAGGGCTTCGTGCTCGCGATCGTGATCGGCGTACCGATCGCGCTGGTGATCGTCAGCTCGGGGGTGCTCGAGCGCCTGGTGTACCCGCTGCTGCTGATGGTGAACGCGATCCCGAAGATCGCGGTCGCGCCGCTGCTGGTGGTCTGGATGGGCTTCGGTCAGTGGCCCAAGGTCGTGATGGTGCTGCTGATGTGCTTCTTCCCGGTGGTCATCTCGACCGCGCAGGGGATGAAGTCGACGCCGACCGAGCTGGTCGAGCTGCTCCGGTCGCTGAACGCGAGCCGGATGCAGGAGTTCTTCAAGCTGCGGCTGCGGTACGCGATGCCGCAGATCTTCACCGGCCTCAAGGTCGCGATCTCGCTGGCCGTGATCGGCTCGGTGATCGCCGAGTTCGTCGGTGCCACGCGCGGTCTGGGCTACGTGATCCAGCAGTCCGGCGCGAGCGCCGACACCACGCTGGCGTTCGCCGCGATCACGCTGCTGAGCATCATGAGCATCGTCTTGTTCTACGGTCTGGTCCTGCTCGAGCACCTACTGCTGCCTTGGGCACAGGAGACCCGGTGACCGCTCAAGCCTCCGACGCGGACCGCCGCGTTCTCGTCCGGCCCGCCTGGCTGGAAGCGACGGTCTCGGCCGTCTTCACCGCGCTCGGGTTCGACCCGGCCGACTCCGCCAAGATCGCCAACGCCCTGGTCGAGGCCGACCTGCGCGGTGTCAGCTCGCACGGCGTCATGCTGGTCCCGATGTACGTCGAGCGCCTGAACGCCGGCGGTGTCACCCGCGAGCGCGAGCTCGACATCCTGTACGACGCCGGCGCCGCGATGGTCG
Organism: Kribbella sp. NPDC048837; assembly: GCF_055586945.1. NCBI lineage: Bacteria > Bacillati > Actinomycetota > Actinomycetes > Propionibacteriales > Kribbellaceae > Kribbella > Kribbella sp. NPDC048837. The sequence goes on along the minus strand of NZ_JBVJHF010000003.1, from coordinate 520,401 downwards.
TGGACGCGCGCGGCGGGATGGGCCAGCTGTCCAGCCCGCAGGCGATGGGACACGCGATCGAGCGGGCCGGCCGCTACGGCATCGGCCTGGTGTCGGTCCGCAACGCGCACCACTTCGGTGCCGCCAGCCGCTGGGCCATGCAGGCCGGTCAGGCGGGCTGCATCGGCGTCGCGATGTCGAACACCACGCCGCTGATGCCCGCGCCCGGTGGCGCTGAGCGGGTCGTCGGCAACAACCCGCTGGCGATCGCCGTGCCGACCTCGGCCGGGGTGGAGATCGTGCTGGACATGGCCCTGTCGGCCGTTGCCCTGGGCAAGATCCGGCTGGCGGCGTCGGCCGGGCGGCCGATCCCGGACACCTGGGCGACCGACCCGTCCGGGACGCCGACCACGGACCCGGAGGAGGCCGTGCTCGGGATGCTGCTGCCGGCCGCCGGCCACAAGGGCTTCGGGCTGGCGCTGATGATCGACGTCCTGACCGGCGTCCTGAGCGGCGGCGGCTGGGGCGACCAGGTCCGGCCGCTGTACCGGGAGCCGGACCGGCCGAACGACTGTGCCCACCTGTTCCTGGCGATCGACCCGGAGCTGATGGGCGGGGTGGAGAGCTTCCGGCGGCGTTCGTCGGGACTGGCGGCCCGGGTGCGCGGCAGCGCGACGGCGCCGGGGGTGAACCGGCTGCACCTGCCGGGGGAGATCGAGGCGGAACGGGCAGCACACCAGCGGCGGCACGGCGTACTGATCGAGAGGTCGGGGCTGGACGGGCTGCTGGCGGCCGCGCGGGCGGTCGGTGCCGTCGTTCCGGCGGGAGGGCTACTGAACTGATGCCGAAGACACAGGTTTCGACGACCACACTGCACAGCCCGAACGGGGTGTTCTCACAGGCCACCACGATCGAGGCGACCGGGCGGCTGGTGTTCGTCTCCGGGATGACCGCGCGCCGTCCGGACGGCAGCATCGCCGGCGTCGGCGACATCCGGGAGCAGACCCGGCAGGTGTGCGAGAACGTCAAGGCGGCGGTCGAGGCCGCCGGCGGCACGCTCGCGGACGTCTGCCGGGTGGATGTGTACGTGCGCAACATGGAGGACTTCGCCAGGATCCACGAGATCCGGGCGCAGTACTTCACCGAGCCGCTGCCGGCCTCGACGATGGTCGAGGTCTCCAAGCTCGCGCACCCTGACTATCTGATCGAGATCAACGCGATCGCGGTGGTCTCATGACCGGGGGTGATCTGTGTGCGTGGCGTCGAGTGGACCTGAGATGCGGTACGTGATGGTGGAGTACGCCGGGCAGGAACGCCCCGGCGTACTCGAGGGGGACTCGGTCCTGTTGCTGGCGGCAACGGATCTGACCGAGGTGGTCCAGTCCGGGGCGGAGCCGTCGGGGGAGAAGATCCCTTACGACGAAGGGCTGCTGCGGCCGCCGCTGCGCAGGTTCCGGCGCGACATCCTGTGCACCGGGTGGAACTACTGGGACCACTTCGAGGAGAGCAAGGGCAAGCGCGAGGGCCAGGACGTGGACCGGCCCGAGCACCCGGCGTTCTTCACCAAGGGCCCGGACGTGGTGATCGGCCCGTACGACGACATCGCCTGGGACCCGGCCATCTCGGCCAAGTGGGACTACGAGGCCGAGGTCGCGCTGGTGATCGGCAAGACCGGTCGCGACATCCCGGTCTCCGAAGGCCTGGATCATGTCTGGGGCTACACGCTGGCCAACGACGTGTCGCAGCGCGATCTGCAGCGGGCGCACGGTGGGCAGTGGCTGAAGGGCAAGAGCATCGACAACACCATGCCGCTCGGGCCGTGGATCGTGACCGCCGACGAGCTCGGCGACCCGCAGGACATCCGGCTGCAGTGCCTGGTGAACGGTGAGGTCCGGCAGGACGCGTCGACCCGGCAGATGGCCTTCGACGTCGCCACTCTGATCAGTGAGTTGTCGTTCGGCATGACTCTGCGCCCTGGCGATCTGGTGCTGACCGGGACTCCGGCCGGCATCGGCAACGCCCGCGAGCCGCAGGTGTTCCTGCAGGACGGCGACGTGGTCGTCACTCGCGCGGACAAGATCGGCGAGCTACGCAACAAGGTGACCCGCGCATGAGCGGCCCGTTGGAACTGCTGCCCGGTGGCGGCAAGGGCGGCCGGCGGACTCTCGCGGAGCACGCCGCGGCGGAGTTGCACCAGCTGATCCTGTCCGGTGAGCTTCCCAGCGGTACGCCGTTGCGCCTCGTCGAGCTCGCGAGCCGGCTGGAGATGAGCCAGATGCCGGTCCGCGAAGGGCTCCGGCGGCTGGAGGCGCTCGGACTGGTCGAGATCATCCCGCACCGTGGTGCGTGGGTGCGTGACCTCTCGGTGGAGGACCTGCGGGACACGCATGAGACGCGGCTGGCCCTGGAGTCGCTCGCCGTCCGTGCCGCCGCGGGACGGTTCAGCGACGAGGACTTCGAGAAGGCGGCGGCCGCGCTGGCCGATCACCTCCAGCTCTCTCGAACCCATGACTCGGCGGGTGCCCGGCAGGCGCACGCCGACTTCCACTTCGCCATCTACCGCGCGAGCGGATCGCAGTGGCTCCCGCGGGCGATCGAGCCGGTCTGGCAGAACAGTGAGCGCTACCGGTTCGGCAGCCGGCCGACCGCGTTCCTGATCGAGCGGAACCGGCAGGAGCACCAGGCGATCCTGGATGCGTGTGTCGCCGGCGACCCGGACGCGGCCGAGCAGGCGTTGCGCAACCACCTGGCCGGCGCGTTCCAGCGCATCACCGACACTATGACGTCGAAGCAGAAGGAGACGTCATGAAGGCGAGCTTCGACGCGACCGGTGAGGTCGTGGTGATCACCGGTGGTGCGCAGGGCATCGGTGCGGCCCTGTCCGCCGCGGTCAACGCCTGCGGCGGCACAGCGGTGGTCTTCGACGTTGTGAAGCCGTCCGACCCCGCGGTCGAGTACGTCGAGGTCGACGTAGCGGACCGGTCCTCGGTGGAGGCGGCTGTGGAGACCGTCGTCGATCGCCACGGGCGGATCGACGGACTGGTCGCCGGAGCGGCTGTGCAGCCTCGGTCGACGGTGCTGGAGATGGACCCGGCCGACTGGACCCGGACCCTGCAGGTGAACCTCGACGGCGTGGTGTGGACGTGTCAGGCCGTCGTACCGCGCATGGTGGCGCGGCGGTCCGGGTCGGTGGTCGTGTTCACGTCGGGCATGGCCGTCACCGGGTACGCCGGTGCGGCGGCGTACGCGTCGAGCAAGGCCGCGCTGATCGCCTTCGCCAAGACACTCGCCGCCGAGCTGGCCGGGCACCGGGTGCGGGTGAACGTGGCCGCGCCCGGAGTCATCGACACCGAGCAGTTCCGAGGAGCGAACATCGGTGCGGACCGGGAGCACTGGCAGGACACCATTGGTATCGGCGACCCCGAGGACGTGGTCGGTCCGCTGCTGTTCCTGCTGTCCGACGCGGCGGCGATGACCGGGTCGGTGCTGACCCGTGAGCGTGCCTTCGCCAAGCTAGCGACCTTCACGGAGTGATGAGTGACTGCACAACAGCTGCCCGTCGCAGTGGTGGGCGCCGGACCGATCGGGCTCACCACGGCCCTCGGCCTGGCGCACTACGACGTACCGTTCGTGCTGCTCGAGGAGGACGCGGTCCTGTCCTCGGACACCAAGGCGGGGACGACGCTCAGCCGGACGCTGGAGATCTGGAACCGGTACGGCGCGGTCGACGGGATCCTCGCGGCCGCCCTGCGGATCGACGAGATCGGTGACATCGACCGGGCCACCAACACGCCCCGGGCCTCGGTGCAGCTGGCCGAGCTGGTCAACGACACGCAGTTCCCGTTCGTGATCAACCTGCCGCAGCAGAAGATGGAGCCGATCCTCGCGGCGGCGCTGGACCAGCCGGTGCTGACCCGGCACCGCCTGCTGTCGTTCGACGTCCTGGACGACCGGGTCGTGCTGCACGTGGAGACGCCGGACGGCCCGCGGGACATCGAGGCCTCGCATCTGCTCGCCTGTGACGGTGGCCGGAGCAAGATCCGCGACGCCCTCGGGGTGAAGGTGGTGGGGGAGACCCTGCCCGAGCGGTACATGCTGATCGACGTCCTGGTGGACCTGGATGTCGACAACGCAAGGGACTATCCGTACCTCGCGTACTTCGCGGACAAGTCCGAGTGGATGGTGCTGATCCGGCAGCCTGACAACTGGCGCTTCCTGTTCCCGCTCGGCCCCGGGGCGGAGCCACCCGACGACGAGGACCTGCTGGTGAAGGTGAAGCAGTTCATCGGCGAGGTGGACCGGATCGAGCTGCTCGGGTCGGTCGTCTACAACGTGCACCACCGGGTCGCCGAGCAGTGGACCAAGGACCGCAAGGTGTTCCTGATGGGCGACGCCGCCCACCTGATCACGCCGATGTGGGCGCTCGGTCTGAACACCGGTGCGCTGGACGCGTCCAACCTGCCGTGGCGTCTCGCGTGGGTGCTGCGCGGCTGGGCTTCGGAGACCTTGCTCGACGGCTACGAGCAGGAGCAGCGGCCGGTGGCGATCGAGGGCTCGGGTGAGATGGCCGAGGCCGCGCGCAAGTACATGGCCCAGCAGCGTGGTGCCGTCACCGAGGACACGGGCGCCTGGGCGACGGCGTACAACCGCACGCTGCTGAGTGTCCGGCTCGACGTGGACGGTGTGGGCGACTGGTCGATGGTGGCGAACACTGCCGAACCTCCCGCCGTCCGCGCGGGTGATCGGGCGCCTGACCTGGTGCTGCAGAGTCCGGCCGGCCGGACGACGATCCACGACCTGTGCCGGGACTCGTTCGTCGCGCTGTACTTCACCGACGTACGGCGGCGCCCGGACATCCCGGTGAACGACTCGCCGGCGTTGAAGCACTACGCCGTCTCCCGGTGGGATGCCCCGCACGACTCCGGCCTGCGTGACCGGGCTCTGTTCGATCCGGGCAGCATTGCCACGAACAGGTACGGCGTACCGCCGGAGAGCGTCGTACTGGTTCGGCCGGACGGGCACATCGCCGCCGTGGCCCCACTTGGTGCCGGTGTGGCCGAGGAGCTCTACACCGGGATCACCGGCCGCCCTGTGCCTCGGGAGGACTCGTGACGTTCGACGAGCCGCTGCGGGAGGTGCTGCTGCAGACGGAGGACCTGGAGTGGGTCGAGAAGTCGCTGGCCGGGCTGTCGCACAAGATGCTGTGGCGTGATCCGGAGACCGAGGCGTCGATCGCGCTGGTGCGGTTCGAGAAGGGGTCGGGGATCCCGTCGGAGCACAAGCACGCCTCGAACCAGTTCATGTTCTGCCTGTCCGGGCGGTACGTGTACCTGCCGACCGGGACGACCCTGACCAAGGGCAGCTTCTACTGGAACCCGAAGGGCTGCACGCACGGGCCGACGCTCGCCGAGGAGACCTCCATCCTGCTGGAGGTGTACGACGGCCCGCACTACCCGGAGCGGCCTGAGTTCTACGACAACGACGAGGATGCCCGCTGACATGGCCGGCTGGGACATCCACACGCACCTGATACCGGCGACCGTGCTGGCGGCGGCGCACCGCGGCGAGTTCGGTCTGTCGATCGACGGCGGCCGACTGGTGATCGGCGCGGAGCGACTGCCGTTGGGACGCCTGGCCGACCCGGCCGCGCTGCTGCAGTGGATCGCCGACCAGGACCTGGACGGTGCTGTGGTGTCCGTGCCGCCCGCCCTGTTCCGGTACGACGCCGGCGTCGAGTGGGCCGAGTTGGTGAACCAGGGGCTCCGGGAGCTCGCCACACCTCAGCTGCGTGTGCTGGCGCACCTGCCACTGCTGGATCCGTCCGCTCCGGCTGTGGCGGCGGAGCTGGCGCAGGAGGGCGTCTTCGGTGGCTTCGCCCTCGGTACGCCGAGCTACGCCGGGCTGGATCCGGTTTGGCAGGTGCTGCACTCGGTGGAGGCGTTCACCCTCATTCACCCCGGCCACAGTGACGACAAGCGGCTTGAGTCGTTCTACCTGACGAATCTGTTGGGGAATCCGTACGAGACCGGGGTGGCGGCGGCGTCGCTGGTCTTCGCGGATGTGTTGGGGCGGTTTCCGGGGATCCGGTTCTGCCTATGCCATGGGGGTGGTGTGACGGCGGCGCTGGCCGGGCGGTGGCAGCGCGGGGTCGATCAGGACCGGCCGGGGATCGAGCCGCTGACCCTGCCGGTCGCGGAGGCGCTGCGCCGGTTCTACGTCGACGACCTGGTGCACGACGACGCCGTACTGGACCTGCTGACGAAGACGTTCGGGGCCGAGCGGGTGCTGGCCGGCAGCGACTGGCCGTTCCCGATGGGCAGTGACGCGGTGGCGGCCGGGCGGGCCGGCACGGCGGAGGAACTGACCCGGCCGCTGGCGAAGGGGGTTGTCGCCTCGTGAGACAGCTCTTTCGGCAGAGCCAGGGTGTGATCAGATATCAAATCGTGGTGAACGGGGATGAGGCATGAGTACGCGGGGGATCGTAGTGCGCAGTCACGGTCCCGGGGAGCAGCTCAAGGCCGAGGAGGTCGAGCTGTCCGCGGGTCCGGACGAGACTCTGGTGGAGATGCGGCTGGCCGCCGTGACCCAGCAGGACAGATCGGTGCTGGCGGGCAAGCAGCCCAGTGTGCCGTTCACACCGGGTTCAGAGGGCGCTGGTGTTGTGGTCAGCTCGTCCGTCCTGGAGGCGGGCACTCCGGTGGTGGTTCGTGGCGAGGGCGTCGGGGTGACCAGGCCGGGTCTGTGGGGCCAGTACGCCGTCGTGCCCGATAGCGCCGTACATCGTCTGCCTTCGGAGCTGGAGCCGGCGGTCGCGGTGGCGTTGCTGACACCAGCGCTGACGGCCCACACCGCCGTACGACGGGTTGCGGCAGTCGTCGAGGGCGAGACGGTCGTGGTCACCGGGATCACCAGTCTGGTCGGGCGGCTGTGTGCGGCGGTGGCGCGGTCGGCCGGTGCGGCGAAAGTGATCGGGCTGGCGTGGACCACCGAATCCGTGGAGTCAGCGGCGGCACTGGTCGACCAGATCGTCCGGGTGGACGAGTTGGGGCAGGTCGGACGCGAGCTGCCCTGGTGTGACGCTGCCATCGACACTGTGGGCGGTCCGGTGACCAGTGGGGTGCTCGGGCACATCAGCCCCGGCGGGCGGATCGCCGTACTGGGTTATCGGGCCGGTGAGTTCACCACGATCGATCTGCATCAGTTGATCGGCCGCGACCTGCGGGTGCTGCCGGTGAATCTGCAGCGGACCGTTTTCGAGCCCGGTGCGGTCAGTCAGGCGATGGCGGATATCGCGCCGGCGCGGTGGCGACCGGAGTACGAACTGCTGCCCGCGGACCGGGTCGGTGAGGTGCTGGATCGGCAAGCAGGACGGGTTCTGCTGGACCTGACCTCCCTCGGCTGACTGCCTGGTTTGGGCAGCGTGGGCTAGACCACTAACGTGTGTTGGGGTTTCCGCTGGGCAATCTGTCCGCGGATCCCCGCAGAAGCCCCAGCCTGCCGTACGGTTACCTCCCAGAGTTGTATGCAATGGAGGAGAGAGGCAGCCTGCAACCGATGACCCGACGACTCGAGCTCACGCCTGGGGGACCGACCGGCCGTCGTACTCTCGCCGAGGAAGCTGCTGCCGAACTGCACGAGCTCATCCTGTCCGGTGAACTGCCCAGTGGTACGGCGCTCCGGCTGGAAGAGCTCGCCAAGCGGTTGGACATGAGCCAGATGCCGATCCGGGAAGGTCTGCGGCGGATGGCGGCGCTCGGACTGGTCGAGATCGTTCCGCACAAGGGTGCGTGGGTGCGTGAGCTGTCGATGGAGGACCTGCGCGACACCCACGCGACCCGGCTGGCGCTGGAGTCCCTGGCGGTCCGTGCGGCCGCGACCCGGTTCGCGGAGTCGGATGCGGCACTGGCCCGGACCGCTCTGGCCGAGCACGTCCGGCTGTCGAAGATCGGTGACAACATCGCCTCCCGGCAGGCGCACACCGAGTTCCACTTCGCCATCTACCGGGCCGGCGGCTCGCGCTGGCTGCCGCGCGCGATCGAGCCGGTCTGGCAGAACAGTGAGCGGTACCGGTTCGGCTCGCGACAGACCAAGGCGCGGATCGAGCAGACCCGGCGCGAGCACCAGGCCATCCTCGACGCCTGTGTCGCTCACGACGAAGCCGGCGCGGAGGCAGCGCTGCGCGAACACCTGGAAGGCGCCATGCAGCGCATCACTCAAACCATGGAACGCCGCTCGGCTAAGCCTTGAGGACTTCGAACCTGTCGTGCTGCCAGCCGGACGCGTCGAACACTGCTCTGAGCAGGACACCGTCGCCGCGCCCGCCGTACGTCGCGAGCAGGTCCGGCAGCGTCCTGCTGCCGAGTCCGTCGTAGTACTGGTCGAGTGCCTGGCGCCGGCGCAGCTCTGGGATACCGGAGATCTCCTCGAGTGGTGTGTCGTCGGTGCAGCCGACCACGCGCCCGGACCCGATCGGCTCGTCCGGCACCAGCTCCCGCACCAACTGCTCGCCGGCAAGGACGTCCCGAGCTCGTAGCCGTGCGCCCAACGCACGACACTGCCGACCTTCCAGCGCGAGCTGGACGGCCCGTGAGATCGCGATGTGGTCCGGGTGGCCCGTCAGGCCGTCGCTGCCGACGGTGAGCACCAGCTCCGGAGAGAACTCGTCGACGGTCCGCTTGATCTCCTCCGCGACCTCACCGGGCTCGGCACTCGCCAGAGTGTGGGGTCCGTTGACGCCGCCGTCGTCGATCCACCGGTCCGCGTCGCTGAGCCAGGCCCACTCGTCGATCCCGAGCAGTGCGCACGCCCCGGGGAGCTTGTCGGCCGCGGTTCCCCAGCCCTGCGTGGCGACGCGGAGCACGATCCGCCAGCCGGCTTCGCGCAGTACCCAGGTCGCGGCGCCGGTCGCGAAGACCTCGTCGTCCGGATGGGCGTGGACGACGAGCGCCGTCCGCACGTCAGTCCGCGAGGCGGGCGGGGAAGCCACCCGTCGCGAGCGGGCTCCAGCGCTCCGGGGTGATGCGGATCAGGCACTTGCCCTGGGTCCGCATGGCCTCGCGGTACTCGTCCCAGTCCGGGTGCTCACCGGCGATCGAGCGGTAGTAGTCGACCAGGGGCTCCACCGCGTCCGGCAGCTCGATCACCTCGCCGCGGCCGTCCACCTGCACCCAGGCGCCACTCCAGTCGTCCGACAGCACGACGACACTCGCGCGCGCGTCCCGCTTCACGTTGGTGCTCTTGGCCCGCTCCGGGTACGACGAGATGACGATGCGGCCCTCGGTGTCGACACCGCCCGACACCGGCGACGCCTGCGGCGTACCGTCCGCGCGGGTGGTGATCAGCAGCATGTGGTGACGGGGCCGGACGAACTCCAGCAGCCCGTCGAGGTCGACCTTGGTGTTGGTGGCAATAGTCCTCGGCATGCCCCCACCCTATGAGCCCGGCTCCAAGTCCGCCCAGCTGTTCTACCTCGTCGTCGGTGAGCTGGTTGATCAGGTGCTTTGCACGCTGGGCCTCCGCGATCGTGGGGAGTGCACCTGCGAGCAGGTCGGGCAGAAGGAGTTCGTAGCCGGCGCGGGCTCGGGGTGAGTAGCGGTGCCTGGTCCGGGCGACGGCGGAGGAGACGCGGATGGCGTGCTCGTTGCCCGGAGGTACGCCGGGACGGTCGACCTCACGGGCACCGAAGCGGTAGCCGTTCGCCCGGTCGCAGGGCGTGCACCCGGTCGGGCCGGCGCCGAGGGGGGAGCCGCAGTCGGGGCAGGCCAGCTGGTCGAGCGCGCCGTCCACGACCCGCCAGTCGAACTCGGAGGTGTCCTGCAGGACGATCTCGGCCAGCTCGCGGGCTTCCGGCGTACCGGGCTCGACCCGGGACTCGGCGCAGAGCCGGCGCCAGGCGGCGTCGATGCTCTGCTCGACCTGCTCGAGGGCGGCGGTGAACCGCGGGTGATCGACCCGTCGCATGGCCGGACTCTAGTGGTTCCGCGGGCTGTGGACGACCGGATTGACATGTTCGAACAGGTGTTCGAACATGGGGTTATGACGGGGAGTTCCACAGTCGACCAGGCGGGTCGGGTCACAGCGCTCGACCGGGCCCGGATGCTCCTTGCCCGGGCTCAGGAGGCTCCGCGGGACCTCCCTGATCAGGGCACTCCTCGGCTCACGGCGGTCAGTGGCTTCGACCCGGATTCTCCGCATGATCTCGATCCGGAGTCCGATCATCCCGTGCCTGTCGCGGCGCGTCTCGCCTCGGTCACCGGGTTCGACACCCGGGTCACCGAGACGCGGGTGCAGCAGGCTCTCGACACCGCGGGCGTGGAGCGGGCGCTGCCCACGCTGCCGGCGGTGTCGGAGTTGCTGTCCGGAGCCAGCCTGCGCGGCGGATCGGCGTACTCGGTGCGGGGGAGTGCCGCATTGGTGATGGCGCTGATGGCCGGCCCGTCCGCGGAGGGTGCGTGGTGCGGAGTCGTCGGGCTGCCGTCGTTCGGGGCGGAGGCGGCGCGCGGGCTCGGGGTCGACCTGGAGCGCCTGGTCCTGGTGCCCGAGCCGGGGCACGACTGGCTCAACGTCGTCGCCGCGCTGGTCGACGCGCTGACCGTGGTGGTCGTCCGTCCGCCCGGCGAGGTGACACCGGGGGAGGCGTCCCGGCTCGCCGCGCGGCTGCGGACGCGAGGGGCGATGCTGATCGCGTATGGCTCCTGGCCGGGAAGTGAGGCCCGGCTGGAGGTGGAGAGCAACACCTGGACCGGCCTGGGCGACGGTGAAGGTCTGCTCACCGCGCGGCAGGCGACGGTCGTGGTGACCGGCCGGAGAGCCGCCGTCCATTCCCGGCGGCACCAGCTCTGGCTCCCCGGCCCGGACGGCACCATTCGCTCCGCTTCGCCCGAGACCGTGCAAGAGACCGGATGGGATGACATCGAGGCGGTGGGCTGATGGGCGGCCTGACCCGCACGATGGTGATCTGGGTGCCGGACTGGCCGGTGACAGCGGCCGCGGTGGCGACGGGCCGTTCCCCCGACGAGCCGATCGCCCTGCTGGAGAAGGGGAAGGTGCTCGCCACCTCCGCCGCCGCGCGGGCCGAGGGGGTGCGCCGCGGTCAACGGGCCCGGGATGCGCAGTCGCGGTGCCCGGAGCTCGTCGTACTGAAGTACGACCCGGTGATCGACGCCCGCGCGTTCGACCCGGTGATCGGGTGCCTGGAGGCGCTCACACCCGGCGTCCAGGTGATCCGGCCGGGCATGTGCGCGTTGAAGGCACGCGGGCCGGCCCGGTTCTACGGCAGTGAGGCCACGGCCGCGGAGAAGCTGCTCGACCGGCTGGAGACGTTCGACGTCCTCGGCGGCCGGATCGGGATCGCCGACGGTCCGTTCGCCGCTGAGCAGGCGGCCCGGGCGAGCTCGGCGCGGACGCGGGTCCACGTCGTGCCGCCCGGTGGGTCACCGGAGTTCCTGGCGCCGCTCACCGTCGACGTCCTCGAGCAGCCCACCCTCACGGACCTGCTCCGCCGGCTCGGGCTGCGCTCACTGGGCGCGTTCGCGGAGCTGTCCGGCACCGAGGTGCTGACCCGGTTCGGCCCGTCCGGTGCCTTCGCGCACCGGCTCGCCTGTGGGCACGACGACCGCCCGGTGGTGGGCCGGGAGATCCCGCCGGAGCTCACCCGCACCCTCGACTTCGAGCCGGCCGTGGACCGGGTCGACCAGGTCGCCTTCGCGGTCCGCTCGATCGCCGACGAGCTGATCGCCCGGCTCACCGAGCTCGGCCTGGTGTGTACGACGCTCCGGGTCGAGATCGGCACCGAGTCCGGGCGGATCCACGAGCGGGAGTGGTTGCATCCGCGCTGGTTCACCGCGGCCGACGTGGTGGACCGGGTCCGCTGGCAGCTGCAGGGGAGCGGGACGGCGACCAGCGAGCTGACGTCCCCCGTCGTCCGGATCCGGCTCGTCCCCGACCAGGCGGACCCGGTCGGCGCACACGTCGACGGGCTGTGGGGCGGTGGGCCGGACGAGCGGATCCACCGGGCACTGTCCCGGGTCCAGAGCATGCTCGGTCACGGTGCCGTCGCGTCGGTGGTGATCGGCGGCGGGCGAGGGTTCGCCGAGCGGCAGACGTTGATCCCGTGGGGCGACCGTCCGGTCCCGGCCCGCCCGCCGGACCAGCCCTGGCCGGGTGCGATCGCGTCCACCGACCCCACCCGCTGGCCGGTGCTCGCACCCACCACGATCTTCCCCCAGCCACTGCCGGCGAAGGTGTACGCCGAGGACGGCACCCAGGTCTCGGTCACCGCACGCGGCGAACTCTCCGGCGTCCCCACCGCCTTCCGCCTGGCCCCCGGCCCACAGGTTGCCGACAGCAACAAACTCCACCCGATCACCGCCTGGGCCGGCCCCTGGCTCACCCACGAACGCTGGTGGGACCCCACCACCGAATCCCGCCAGGCCCGCTTCCAGTTCCACACCGCCGACACCCGAGCCTGGCTCTTCACCCTCCACCAAACCACCTGGCAAGCCCAAGCCACCTACGACTAACCCACCCGCCCACGCGCGACCAACCGCACAAGCCACGGACCCCGCCGCCCACCACGTGCGCGGACGCCACCACCCACACGTCCCGCGGACCCCCGCCGACTACCACGTGCGCGGACGCCACCACCGACACGTCCCGCGGACCCCCGCCGACTACCACGTGCGCGGACGCCACCACCGACACGTCCCGCGGACCCCCGCCGAGCACCACGTGCGCGGACGCCACCACCGACACGTCCCGCGGACCCCCGCCGAGCACCACGTGCGCGGACGCCACCGACCGCACGTGCCGCGGCCCCACCCACCCGAGAACCAGGTGCCGCGGTCCCGCCGCCGCACCCCGGCAGCAGCAGCCCCCACCCGCACACAACCCCCCCGAGCCACGCTGCGCCTAGGCGGCACCGGATCCCACAAACCGTTGGAGCGGTGCGTCGGCGGTCTGGGGGTGCTGCGGGTGGGTTGGCCTGAGGTGGGTCTCAGGTGGTGGGTGGCGGGGTGGGGCTGGGGGTTGGGCTTCCGGGGTGCGGGCAGGTGCCGCCGGGGTGCGGGCGGTCGACCGCAGCACGTGGTTCTGGGGTGGGTGGTGTTGGGCGGGTGGGTCTGAGGTGGGTCTCGGATGGTGGTGTGCGGGTGCGGAGGCTGCGTTCGGGGCTGTCCGCGGCGCGTGTGCTCAGGTGGGATCCGCGGCACGTGGTGCCTGGTGCAGCCGCAGAGCGAGTTGTGGGGTGGCGTGGGCGGGAAGTGTCGGTGGTGGGGGTGAGAATGGCGCGATGGATGAAGCTGCGCAGTATGGGCCGCATCGGTGGTCGGCTGGGTATCACGCGGACGGGAACAACGACCGGTTCCGGGGTGCGGCGTTCGTGGTCTCGGATCTGCGGGGGACGAAGTTCGTGGACTGCGATCTGACCGGGGCGCGGATCGTCGACGGGTGTCTGGTGGATGTCGACATCTCCGGGTGGGTGAGCAACCTGGTGGTGAACGGGGTCGACGTGACGGAGTACGTCGAAAGTGAGCTGGATCGGCGGCATCCGGAGCGGGTGCAGCTGCGGGGGATAGGGAGTGCTGACGACTTCCGGGCGATGTGGGGGACGGTTGAGGGGCTGTGGTCGGGGCTGACGGCTCGGGCTGAGCGACTGCCTGAGGCGGTGCGGAATGAGCGGGTCAACGACGAGTGGTCGTTCGTCGAGACGCTGCGGCATCTCGTGTTCATCACCGACTCATGGGTGAGCCGCACGATTCTCGACGAGCCGAATCCGTTCCACCGGCTTGCGCTGCCGCAGACCGCCTACCGGCCGGCGGATGCCGCGGCGCTCGGCATGGAGCTCGACGCACAGCCGACGTACGCCGAGGTGCAGGCGGCGCGGACAGAAAGAGTGGCAGTGGTACGGCGTGTTCTCGACGGACTGGCCGACGCCGAGCTCGGCCGGCCCTGCCTGCGATCACCCGCGCCCGGCTATCCCGAGGAAGCGCGGCCCGTCGGCGAATGCCTCGGCGTGCTCATGGAAGAGGAATGCGAGCACTACCGCTTCGCTGCCCGTGACCTCACCGTCCTGGAAGCCCGCTAGTAGACACCGGAGGGTTCCGCGCGGCCGACCCGGCACTCGACCTGGTTTCAGTCCGGCATCTCCTGGACGCGACCCAGCGCAACGTCGTGCGCGCAAGATTGAACCCCGGTGAGGTGCAGTGGCGGCGCCGCTCGCCTGCTCCATCGCGGACCGTTCCAGATGGTGACGGCCATCCAGCAGCCGGGTCCCTGCATCTGGCGGGTTAGAAAACCCGTATCGCCGCAGGTCCCTGACGAATAGCCTCGCGCTCATGACCGACGGCGACTGGAGGGATGGCGGGTTCAGGCAGCGTCGGCCCTCCGCGGAGACTCTCGCCTGGGTTGCGGCGTCGATGGGTCGGGGCAGTCGCGTCGTTGGCTATCGCCGATTGACCGGTGGCGTCTGCTCCGCCGTGAATCGGCTGACTGTCGAGCGACGTGGAATGCGAACGTTCGTCGTACTGCGGCAGTACCCGGGCGGGCTCGGCCTGCAGGGGAGCTTGGAGAAGGAGATCGCCAACCTTGGTGTGGTGGCGGGAAGCGGGCTCCCGGTTCCGGGCATCCTGGCTACTGATGTTGCTGGTGCTTCGACAGGGGGCGCGCCATCGTTGCTGATGACACGCTTGCAGGGGCATGTGCACCTCAATCCGGCGGAACCTCGGTCGTGGATGACGAGGATCGCGGAGATTGCCGTCTTGCTGCATTCCCTCGATCTCCCCGCGAAGACGTTCAGACCTTGGACGGATTCCTGGATCGCTCCTCTGGACGGGTTTCAGGTGCCGGTCGACGCACAGAAGCCGGCTGTGTGGAAGGCGGCGTTCGGTGTCATGGCGGCGCCGCCGCCAAAGGACACTGCCGTCTTTCTGCACTGCGATCTCCTGCCTGTCAACATGCTGTGGTCGCGCGGGAGGATTACCGGACTGACCGACTGGAACTCCATCCATCGGGGGCCGCGCGCGATTGACGTCGGGCACTGCCGGCGATACTTGGCGGCGCTCTACTCGCCCGAGTGGTCGGAGCAGCTTCGGTCGCTCTATGAGTCGATCGCCGGGGTGACTCTCGATCCGTGGTGGGACCTGTATGCCCTGCTGCACTATGACGACAGCGGGCCGAAGTGGATCCGTGGTCAGGTCGCTGGGCGCCGTCCCGTCGATGTGCCCGGCATGACTTCCCGGGTCGAGGTCGCTATCGAGACAGCGCTACGGCGCCTCGGATGACTGCGGGTTCCCTGCTGGTCGCCCTTCCGATTCTGGCATGCCGCACAGACCCCTGCACGACGGCCGGAAGCGCGCTCGCGGAAGCCCGGAAGCGCGCGCGGGGGCGCGGAGCGCGCGAGCGGGGGCGCGGGCGCAGAGGCGCGCACGAGCGGTAGCCCGGAAGCGCGCGAGCGGGAGGGGGCTAGCGGAAGTCGATGCGCATTACGGTGCGGCGGAGGGTGGGGTGGGTGACCTGGCGGAAGCCGGCCTCTTCGAAGGCCTGGTGTGGGCCGACGTGGAGCTCGCCCCACGTGATGGTTTTGCCGGGTTGGGTGAACATCGGGTAGGCCTCGAGGGCCCGGGCGCCGCGGCTGCGGGCGTGGTCGACGGTGGCGCGGGCGAGCAGGTAGCTGAGGCCGCGGCCGCGGTAGCCCTTGCGGACGACCATGCAGGTGACGGCCCAGACGCTGTCGTCGTCCTTGTCCTCGGAGCGGTCGGTCCACGGTACGCGCGACGTCCGGAGCTTCACGTACGCCGTGCGTGGTTCGACCGCAACCCAGCCCGCCGGTTCGCCGTCGACGTACGCGATCACTCCGCTCGTGGACGGCGAGTCCGGGGTCCCGCACGCGGTCTGGTCCTGCAGCATCCCCATCCGCTCGTCCAGGGTCGAGACGGTCCAGATCCACCCGCGGATCTTGTACCGCTGGCACTGGCACTGCCCGGCATCGACGGTCCCGAAGATCTTCTGGATGTCCTCCCATGACGCCTCGTTCGCCGGCGCGAACGTCACCTGGGTGTCCTCGATCACCTGCCTCATGCCCGCAGATTAACCCCGGTTCCGGACGATCCCCGTCCGGAACAAAATCCCGAGGCCCGCGCGACGCACCCCGACTAGGTTGGGTCGCATGCATCGCAGCCGCGTGTCCACGTTCCTGATCGACGTACGCCGCGATGACACGGACCGAGCCGCCACCTTCTGGGCCGAGGCCCTGGGCGTGCGCACGTCGTCGCCGGAGGTCGAGCGCCTCCAAGGCCTGGGCGCCGTCGAGGTCTCCAGCTGGCAGGGCTGCCACACTCTCCGAGCGCCCGGCGGTCATCTCCTCTGCGTCATCCCGGTCCACAGCTACCCGGCCGACTTCACCGAACACGCGACCACCTGGGGGATCGGATGACGGATCTTGCACGCACGTTCCAGCACGAAGCGGTGGCGGAGGCGTACCAGCACCGGCCGCCGTACCCGGACGAGGTCTTCGGCCGGCTCGAGGCCCTGATCACCGACGAGCCGCGGCGGGTGCTCGACATCGGCGCCGGTGAGGGCGCGATCGCTCGGCCGCTCGCGTCCCGGGTCGAGCGCGTCGACGCGATCGACATCTCACCGGCGATGGTCGACGCGGGGAAGCGCCGGCCCGGCGGCGACCAGGAGAACATCCGCTGGCAGGTGAGCAGCATCGAGACGGCCGAGCTGGACGGGCCGTACGCGCTCGTCACCGCCGGCGCCAGCATCCACTGGATGCCGTGGGAGGAGACGTTCGCCCGGATCGTCCCGCACCTGGCACCGGCCGCGCAGCTCGTCGTGATCGAGCACGGTCCGGTGGACGAGCCGTGGTGGGACGAGCTCGTCACGGTCATCGAGCGCCACTCCCGCAAGCAGAACCACGATCCGAAGTTCAGTGTGGTGGACGCGATCCGCGAGCGCGGTCTGCTCGATCTGACCGGTACGGCGAGGACCGCGCCGGTGACGTACCGCCAGCGGGTCGCCGACTACATCGAGCAGTTCCACTCGACGTCGAGCCTGGCCCGGGACCTGATGCCCGCTGCCGAGGCCGCCGAGTTCGATGCGGGTGTCGAGGCGGCCGTGCGGCCTTACGCGCAGGACGGCGTACTCGAGCTGCAGATCCAGGCCGAGCTCAGCTGGGGCCGACCGCTAAGTCTCTAGCGCGTCGGCGCGGGACTGGAGGTAGCGCTGCTCCGGCGCGCTCTCTGTCAGCCGTGCCGCGAGCCGATAGGCATCACGAGCGGCCTCATGATCGCCGGACAGCTCGAGCAGGTGCGCGCGTACGGCGGCCAGCCGGTGGTGATCCGTCAACGCGGGATCGACGTCGTCGAGCAGCGCCAGCCCGGCCGCCGGACCATGCACCATGGCGACCGCGACGATCCGGTTGAGCGTGACCATCGGACCGGGCGCGGTCGACTCGAGCAGTTCGTACAGCATCAGGATCTCGCGCCAGTCGGTGTCCTCGGCCCGCTGCGCCTCGTCGTGGACCGCGGCGATCGCGGCCTGCAGCTGGTACGCGCCGACCGGTGCCGACCTGAGCGTCGACGCGATCAACTCGGTGCCCTCGGCAATCGCCTGCGCGTCCCACAACGTCCGGTCCTGCTCCGGCAACGGCACCAGTGCACCGTCGGCCGTCGTCCGCGCGGGCCGACGGGCGTCCGTCAGCAACATCAGCGCGAGCAACCCGGCGACCTCGCCCTCAGCCGGCAACTCCGAGTGCAGCTGCCGGGTGAGCCGGATCGCTTCCGTGCTCAGCTCGACCCGATGCAGCGACGAGCCGGACGACGCCGTGTAGCCCTCGTTGAAGATCAGATACAGCACATGCAGTACGGCGGCCAGCCGCTCGGGCTGCTCGGCCGCCGGTGGCAACGCGAACCGTGCCCCCCGCAACTTCGCCTTCGCCCGGCTGATCCGCTGCCCGATCGTTGCCTCCGGCACCAGAAAGGCCCGGGCGATCTCGCTCGTGGTCAGTCCGCCGACGGCCCGCAGGGTGAGCGCGACCTGCGACTGGGAGGTGAGCGACGGATGACAGCAGAGCATCAGCAGCGTCAGCGAGTCGTCGACCGAGGACGCGGGCTCCGGCTCCGGAGCGGCGGCGATCGTCTCCTCCCGCCGTTGCCTGGCCGCCTCGCTGCGTAGCACCTCGATCCGCCGCCGCGACGCGACCGTGATCAGCCAGCTCCGCGGATTGTCCGGTACGCCGTCGCCCGGCCACTGCAGAGACGCGGCCAGCAGCGCCTCCTGGACGGCGTCCTCGCACGCGTCGAAGTCGCCGTACCGGCGGACCAGCGCGCTGAGCACCTGCGGCGCCTGCTCCCGCAGCAGCTCGTCGAGCTGCATCAGGTGTACGCCGACAAGTCGCGGACCGGTCGTACTTCGACGACGCTGAACGGAGCCTCCGGGATCTGCGCGACGATCTCGACCGCCCGGTCCATCGAGTCGCAGTCGAGCAGGTAGAACCCGGCCAGCTGCTCCTTGACCTCGGCGAACGGACCGTCGGTCGTCATCGGCCGGCCGTCACGAACGAGCACTTGCTTGGTCAGCCCGGGATCGTCCAGCGACTCCGACGCGACCAGCTCCCCGCGTGCGTCGAGTGCCTCGTGCAGCGCGGCGTACCCGGCCATGCCCTCCTTCTTCTGCTCGTCGGTCAGCGAGTCCCACACCGCCCGTGACTCCGGGTTGCCGTAGATCAGCACCAGGAACTTCATCGCCACCCCTCCCGTTCAACAACCTAAGGTCGTGTCTGATGGTCCCGCGCCTACTGCGCGGCACTCTGCACGGCACCTCGCCGCACTGGCGCAAAGGCCACGATGCTCCGCATCGAGACCTTCGCTCCAGCACGCCGATGCACCGCACCGAGCACCTGCTCGCTACGGCGCGGGACCATCAGACACGACCTAGCATCACCCTTGCGTATCGATCGGGTCACCGGTTCGTCGCGGGCGTAGCGGGAACGGGGACGGCGCGTTCAGGTATCAGGGGGAAGGCCGGGCCTGCCCCGGGATGGCCGGGGGTAAACGTGTCGACGTGCCCAAGTACAGTTACGACCGGTATTTCAGGGTGAGAGAGAGGGAGGGGTCGCGTGCCGGAGCTGGAAGTGTCCGACCGGGTGCTCACGATCCCGAACGCGCTCAGCTTCCTCCGGTTGCTGGGAGTGCCGCTGTTCCTCTGGCTGATCCTCGGCCCGCAGGAGGACGGCTGGGCGCTGCTGGTGCTGGCCGTCTCCGGGTTCACCGACTGGGCGGACGGCCAGATCGCCCGCCGGATGAACCAGACCACCCGGCTCGGTCAGATGCTCGACCCGGTCGCGGACCGGCTGTACATCTTCGCCACCGTGATCGGCCTTGCGCTGCGCGACATCATCCCATGGTGGCTGGCGATCGCGCTGCCGCTGCGTGACCTGCTGCTCACGTTCACCCTGCCGGCGCTGCACCGCCGCGGCTTCAACGCGCTGCCGGTGCACTTCCTCGGCAAGTCGGCCACGTTCTGCCTGCTGTACGCGTTTCCGCTGCTCCTGCTCGGCGACGGCGACAGCACCCTCAACCTGCTGGCCCGCGTGTTCGGCTGGGCGTTCGCGATCTGGGGGACCGGGCTGTACTACTGGGCCGGCGCTCTGTACTTCGCCCAGCTGCGCCACCTCGTCCAGACGGTGAAACCGATCAACGACCCGGCCGGGTAGACCCGTGACTCAGTCTGCTCCACCGAAGGAAGGCCCGCCGAAGCGACGCGTCGACGCATCGATGTCGCTGCTGAACAATCTGATGGCGCACCCCCTCGACGAGGGGTACGCCGTCGCCGCCCGGACCCGCCCGAAGACCGGCGGAAAGCCGTTCCGGTCCCGGCACCGGGTGATGCTGGTGGCGGCCACGCTCGTCCTGGGCTTCCTGCTCGCGGTCGCCGCCGCGCAGAACTACCGCAGCGCGCCCGCGGCGGAGAAGCAGCGCGACGAGCTGATCACCCGGATCAACCAGGCCGACTCCCGGCTGAACGGCCTGCGCACCCAGCAGACCCAGCTGGCCGACGAGGTACGCCGGTTGCAGGCGAGCGGACTGAGCAACACCAGTTCGGGCGCGACGCTGCAGCAGCAGCTGGACGACCTCGAGCTGCGCACCGGCGCGATCGCGGTCACCGGCCCCGGCCTCAAGGCGGTGGTCGACGACGCGAAGGACGCCGACAAAGAGGGCCGGCTGCTCGACGTCGACCTCCAGCAGCTGGTCAACGGTCTGTGGACCGCGGGCGCGGAGGCGATCTCGGTGAACGGTCACCGGCTCACCTCGCTGACCGCGATCCGGGGCGCGGGCAGTGCCATCACGGTCGACTACAGTTCGCTGACCCCGCCGTACACAGTGCTCGCGATCGGGGACACCGCGACCATGCCGGCCCGGTTCGCGCAGAGCTCGGGCGGCCAGTGGGTGCAGTACCTGGTCAGCAATTTCGATGTCCGGATGACGATCACGACGGAGGATTCCGTGCTGGTGCCGGCCGATGCGACCATCGCGTTGCGCTACGCGAAGGTGGGACCGAGATGATCGCCGTACTCGGGCTGGTGATCGGCGTGGTGCTCGGCCTGCTGGTCGCGCCCGACGTCCCGGAGTGGGCCCAGCCGTACCTGCCGATCGCCGTCGTCGCCGCCCTCGACGCGGTGTTCGGGGCGCTGCGGGCGTTCCTGGACGGGATCTTCGACGACAAGGTGTTCGTCGTCTCGTTCGTGTCGAACGTCCTGATCGCGGCGCTGATCGTCTACCTGGGTGACCAGCTGGGCGTCGGCTCGCAGCTGTCCACCGGCGTGGTCGTCGTCCTGGGGATCCGGATCTTCACCAACATGGCCGCCATCCGCCGCCACATCTTCAGGGCCTGACATGAGCGACGACAAACCCGATCCGAAGCCCGACCCGGTCGACCCGGTCGAGCCGCAGCCATCCGACTCGCAGCCGGCCGAGCCGCGGCCGGTCGAGCGAGCGGTCGACCTGCAGCCGTCCGACGCGCAGCCGGTCGAGCGAGCGGTCGAGCCGAAAGCGGCCGAGTCCGAGCCGCCAGCGGCCGAGTCGGAGCCGAAAGCGGCCGAGTCGGAGCCGCCGCAGCCGGACGAGCCGACGCCGATGCCGCGGCCGAAGAAGCCGCGGACGCCGAACCTGGCGTTGCGCCGGCTCAAGGCGGGGTTCAAGCCGTCCCGCGGCCAGGCCATCGTCGCCGTCGTGCTCGCGCTGGTCGCCTGCATGGCCGTCGTCCAGGTCCGGGTGAACCGGGCCGACGACGGCTACCAGAACGCCCGCCGCGAGGACCTGATCGCGATCCTCGACGGCCTCGGCCAGAACACCCGCCGGCTGGAGAGCGAGATCGCCGAGCTGGAGGAGCGGAAGAACTCGCTGTCCTCCAGCGCCGACAAGGCCCAGACCGCCCGCGAGCAGGCCGAGGCCCAGGTCCGGGTGCTCGGCATCCTGGCCGGCACGCTGCCCGCGCAGGGACCCGGCGTCCGGATCACGCTGAACGACCCCGAGGGCAAGATGACGTCGAGCAACCTGCTGGACGCGATCGAGGAACTGCGCGACGCCGGTGCCGAGGCGATCCAGATCAACGGGTCCGCCCGGGTGGTCGCGAGTACGGACTTCGTCGACGACGCGCCGGGGATCCGGATCGACGGTCAGAAGGTGAATTCGCCGTACGTTGTCGAGGCGATCGGGGAGTCGCACAACCTCGCCGAGGCGGCGAACTTCCCGGGCGGTCTGGTCAGCGAGGTGACCGGTCCGCAGGTGGGTGGTACGGCCGAGGTGACCGAGCTCGACTCGGTCCAGATCACCGCCTTGCACGCGCCGGAGGAGCATCGCTACGCTCGCCCGGCGCCCAGCCCGACCAAGTAGGCCAGCCGTTCCAGTAGAAAGAGGACCGAGGTGTACCCCGAAGACCTGAAGTACACGGCCGAGCACGAGTGGGTGAAGGCCGGCGAGGGCCCGGTGCGGGTCGGTATCACCGACTTCGCGCAGGACGCGCTCGGTGACATCGTGTACGTGCAGCTGCCCGAGGTCGGCAGCGCGGTGCGGGCCGGCGACGCCTGTGGCGAGCTGGAGTCCACCAAGAGCGTCAGCGACCTGTTCGCGCCGGTCAACGGCACCGTGACCGCCGTCAACGAGGCGCTCGCCGACCAGCCGGACCTGGTCAACAGCGACCCGTACGGCGAGGGCTGGCTGCTCGACATCGAGCTCGAGGACACCGCCGAGGTGGAGGCGCTGATGGACGCCGAGACCTACCAGGGACAGCTCGACCAGAGCTGAGGAGTGGGCGGCTTGTCCGCTCCTGATAGGTTGGCCGGACCTCAACCGCTGGTCGAGGGTTGAGGTCCGCGAATCCGCGTCCACACTTGTTCATACGGGGTCTACGAAAACGTCGCCGGACCGCCGGCGATCGGGAGGATCACAGCATGCCGTTCTGCAACCAGTGCGGGCACGAGAACTCCGAGGGCAGCCGGTTCTGCTCGCAGTGCGGAGCGATGCTCCCTGGCGCGGACCGCCCGGCGGCAGCCCCGGCGACGCCGCCGGCGACTCCTGGTGTCACCGACACCGCGATGCTGACCCCGATCGGCGTCGAGCCCGAGCCCGAGCGCACCGGTGAGCCGCTGTCGCCCGACGACGAGGCCGCGGTCGGCGCGCTTCCGGCCGGGTCGGCCCTGCTGATCGTCCAGCGCGGCCCGAACGCGGGCAGCCGGTTCCTGCTCGACGTCGACGTGGTCACCGCGGGCCGGCACCCGGACAGCGACATCTTCCTCGACGACGTGACGGTGTCCCGCCGGCACGCCGAGTTCCGCCGCGACGCGTACGGCGTGAAGGTCCGCGACGTCGGCAGCCTGAACGGCACGTACGTGAACCGCGACCGGATCGACGAGGTCCAGCTGACCAACGGCGACGAGGTCCAGATCGGCAAGTACCGGTTGGTGTACTACGCCAGTGGCCAAGCCTGATCCGACCGCCGAGGGCCGCGGCATCGGAGCGGTGCTGCAGCTGCTGCAGGCCGAGTTCGCCGACGTCACCATCTCCAAGATCCGCTTCCTCGAGGCCGAGGGACTGGTGACGCCGGCCCGGACCGCCTCCGGCTACCGCAAATTCAGCGCCGCGGACGTCGAGCGGTTGCGCTACGTGCTGACCGCGCAACGCGACCAGTACCTGCCGCTGAAGGTGATCAAGGAGCATCTCGGTGCGATCGACCGCGGTCTGCGCCCGGCGGCCGGTGGTCCACCGGTCGCCCCGAGCTCGTTGCCGCAGACCCCGGGACAGCCGGTCGCCGAGGACTTCGGTGCCGACGGCATCGAGCTGCGGCTGACCCGGGCGGAGCTCCGCGCCGCCGCGGAGATCTCGGCCGAGCTGCTGGACCAGTTGGAGAGCCACGGCCTGGTGGTGGCCCGTGGCAACCACTACGACGGTGACGCGATCGTCGTCGCGCGGGTGGCCGCCGAGTTCGCGCCGTACGGGATCGAGCCGCGGCACCTGCGGCTGTTCCGGACGGCGGCCGATCGCGAGGCCGGCCTGATCGAGCAGGTCACCGGACCCCGCCGGACCGAACAGACCGAGGAGCTGGCCGCACTGGCGGTCCGGTTGCACACCGCGCTGGTCCGTTCCCGGCTGCCTCGCTAGCCACCCCGAGGGCCTACCGGTCCCGGCACCTCGGAGTAGGCTGAAGGGGTGCGCGAAGTCGACGTGGTCGGAGTCCGGGTAGAGATGCCCTCGAGTCAGCCGATCGTGCTGCTCCGGGAGGTCGGCGGAGAGCGGTACCTGCCGATCTGGATCGGCGCGGCCGAGGCGAGTGCGATCGCGTTCGCCCAGCAGGGCATGGAGCCGCCCCGGCCGCTCACCCACGACCTGTTCGCCGAGACCATCCGCGTGCTCGGGCACACGCTCAGCCAGGTCCGGATCGTGAACCTGACCGACGGTGTGTTCGAGGCGATCCTGGTGTTCGACGACAAGACCGAGATCTCGGCGCGGCCGTCGGACTCGATCGCCCTCGCGCTGCGCACCGGCACCCCGGTGTTCTGCACCGAGGAGATTCTGGCCGAGGCCGGCATCCCGGTTCCGGACAGTGAGGACGCCGGCGCCGACGAGGTGGAGGAGGAAGAGGAGGTCGAGCGCTTCCGCGAGTTCCTCGACCAGGTGACTCCGGAGGATTTCGACAAGAGCTGACACCCCGTAGGCAGGGCGGGGACGCCCGGCGGACCGGAGTGGTACAAGACCAGATAGGTAACGATTCGGGCGGCGGTCGCGACACGCTCTCCGCTCGGTGCGGTTGTCGTTGACCCTCCCAGGTCGGCGGCTTACCTTGAAGGAGTCGTGGGGTGTTGTCACTCCACGGATGTGACCCGTTCCAGTCGGTACCCAGGGAGGCTCAGGCGTGACACGCACCGGCGACACGGATCTGACGGCGCAGTCGACGTCCGAAGCACACGCCGAGGCGGCCGCTACCGCCGGCGTGCAGGGTCTGCTCTTCGACGACGACCTGCGGCCGATGCCGGAGGACGTCGGGTTCCGCGGTCCGACGGCGTGCGCCGCGGCCGGGATCACCTACCGTCAGCTCGACTACTGGGCCCGCACCGGTCTGGTCTCGCCGTCCGTCCGCCCGGCGACGGGCTCCGGCACGCAGCGGTTGTACGGGTTCCGCGACGTTCTCTTGCTGAAAGTGATCAAGCGGCTGCTCGACGCCGGGATCTCGCTGCAGCAGATCCGGACCGCGATCGCGCATCTGAGCAAGCGGGGCATCGACGACCTGACCCAGATCACGCTGATGAGCGACGGTGCCTCGGTGTACATGTGCACCTCGCCGGACGAGGTGATCGACCTGCTGGCCGGCGGCCAGGGGGTGTTCGGGATCGCCCTCGGCGGTGTCTGGCGCGAGGTCGAGGGTTCGCTGTCCGAGCTGCCGACCGAGCGCGCCGACGGTCACGAGGACGCCGACGGTCACGCGAACGACGAGCTCGCCGCCCGTCGCCGCGCCCGTATGACCGGCTGACCTCCGACTGGCGGCTGACCTCCGGCTGGCTGCCGACCGAACTGTTCGGGGATTCCTGGTAGCCTCGGTGCAGCCGTACACAGCACTCGGGAGAGACCCGTGCAACCGGGCGCCGAAGGGGCAATTCCTCCCCGGAACCTCTCAGGCCCATGGACCGAGTGCCACAGGCGACTCTGGAGCGCGCAGCGCGTGACAGAGGGGGAGGCGACCGGAAGCACGTCAGCAACGGAGCCTCTTGATGACCGAACTCTCTGCAATCTTCGCCGACCGACACATCGGGCCGCGCCCGGACGAGGTCGCCCGCATGGTCCAGCTCCTCGGGTACGACGACGTCGACGCGCTGGTGGACGCCGCGGTCCCCGCGTCGATCCGGTCCGCCGAGGCGCTCCGGCTGCCCGAACCGGCCTCCGAGGTGGACGCGCTGCACGAGCTGCGTCAGCTCGCCGCCCGGAACACCGTCGCCACCTCGATGATCGGCCAGGGGTACTACGGCACCTTCACACCGAGCGTGATCGTCCGGCGCCTGGTCGAGAACCCGGCCTGGTACACGGCCTACACGCCGTACCAGCCGGAGATCTCGCAGGGCCGCCTCGAGGCACTGCTGAACTTCCAGACCGCGGTCTCCGACCTGACCGGTCTGCCGACCGCGAACGCGTCGCTGCTCGACGAGGGCACCGCGGCCGCCGAGGCGATGACGCTGGCCCATCGGTCGAACAAGAAGAGCAAGTCCGACCGCTTCCTGGTCGACGCCGACTGCTTCGCGCAGACCATCGCGGTGGTCCGGACCCGGGCCGAGGCGCTCGGCATCGAGGTCGTCGTCGCCGACACCACCGACGGCCTACCCGAGGGTGACTTCTTCGGCTTCCTGGTGCAGTACCCGGGCTCCGGTGGCGTCGTCCGTGACCTCAAGCCGCTGATCGCCGCCGCGCACGAGCGCGACACCCTGGTCGCGGTCGCCTCCGACCTGCTCGCGCTGACGTTGCTCGAGGCACCGGGGGAGGCCGGCGCCGACATCGTGATCGGGTCCTCCCAGCGCTTCGGCGTACCGCTGTTCTACGGCGGTCCGCACGCCGGCTTCATGTCCGTGCGTTCCGGTCTGGAGCGGTCGTTGCCCGGTCGCCTGGTCGGGGTCTCGGTCGACGCCGACGGCGCCCCGGCGTACCGGCTGGCGCTGCAGACCCGGGAGCAGCACATCCGTCGCGAGAAGGCGACCTCCAACATCTGTACGGCGCAGGTCCTGCTGGCCGTGGTCGCGTCGATGTACGCCGTCTACCACGGGCCGGACGGGCTGCGGGCGATCGCCGAGCGGGTCCACGGGTACGCCGGCAAGCTCGCCGCGTCGCTGCGCGCGGGTGGTGTCGAGGTCGTGCACGGCGACTTCTTCGACACCGTGCTCGCCCGGGTCCCCGGCCAGGCCGCGGACGTGGTCGACGCCGCCCGGCAGAACGGCATCTGGCTGCGGCAGGTCGACGCGGACCACGTCGGCATCTCCTGCGACGAGAAGACCGACGTCGTCGCGCTGACCCGGGTCTGCGATGCCTTCGGCGTCCGGTACGACGGTTCGCTCGAGGCGCCCGCTGTCGCGGTGCCGCGGACCACGGACTACCTGACGCACCCGGTGTTCAACACGCACCGCTCCGAGACCGCCATGCTGCGGTACCTGCGCAAGCTGTCCGACTACGACTACGCGCTGGACCGCGGGATGATCCCGCTCGGGTCCTGCACGATGAAGCTGAACGCGACCACCGAGATGGAGCCGGTCACCTGGCCGGAGTTCGCCGACCTGCACCCGTTCGCGCCGATCGAGGACGCCGCCGGGTACGTGAAGCTGATCGGTCAGTTGGAGCGCTGGCTGGCCGAAGTGACCGGGTACGCGAAGGTCTCGATCCAGCCGAACGCGGGCTCGCAGGGTGAGCTGGCCGGCCTGCTCGCGATCCGCGGGTACCACCACGCGCAGGGCGACTTCGAGCGGAACGTCTGCCTGATCCCGGCGAGCGCGCACGGCACGAACGCCGCCTCCGCGGTGATGGCCGGCATGAAGGTGGTCGTTGTCAAGGGCAACGACGACGGCACGATCGACCTGGACGACCTGCGGGCGAAGGCGTCCGAGCACGCCGGCAGGCTCGCGGCGATCATGATCACCTACCCGTCCACCCACGGGGTGTACGAGGAGAGCGTCACCGAGGTCTGCCGGATCGTCCACGACCACGGCGGTCAGGTGTACGTCGACGGCGCGAACCTGAACGCCCTGCTCGGTCTGGCCAAGCCGGGCGAGTTCGGCGGCGACGTCAGCCACCTGAACCTGCACAAGACCTTCTGCATCCCGCACGGTGGCGGTGGCCCGGGTGTCGGTCCGGTGGCCGTGGCCGCGCACCTGGCTCCGTACCTGCCGAACCACCCGCTGCTGGACCAGGCCGGTCCGGAGTCCGGGGTCGGCCCGATCAGCGCGGCGCCGTTCGGTTCGGCCGGGGTGCTGGCGATCTCGTGGGCGTACATCCGGATGATGGGTGCCGAGGGTCTGACGGCTGCCACGAAGGCCGCCGTCCTGACCGCGAACTATGTGGCGAAGCGGCTCGAGGGCGCGTTCCCGGTGCTCTACACCGGCGAGAACGGCCTGGTCGCGCACGAGTGCATCCTGGATCTGCGGCCGATGACCAAGGAGACCGGGATCAGCGTCGACGACGTCGCGAAGCGGCTGATCGACTACGGGTTCCACGCGCCGACGATGTCGTTCCCGGTCGCGGGCACGCTGATGGTGGAGCCGACCGAGTCCGAGGACCTCGGTGAGCTCGACCGGTTCTGCGACGCGATGATCGCGATCCGGCACGAGATCGACCGGGTCGCGGCGGGGGAGTGGCCGGCCGCCGACAACCCGCTGGTTAACGCGCCGCACACCGCCGAGTCGGTGATCAACGACAAGTGGGAGCACGCCTACACTCGCGAGGAGGCGGCGTTCCCGCGCTCGGTCGACCGGACCTCGAAGTACTGGCCCCCGGTCCGGCGTATCGACGGAGCCTACGGCGACCGCAACCTCATCTGCTCCTGCCCATCCCCGGAGGCCTTTGAGTGACCCTGGTTCGACCCGATACCGCCGCCGCGCTCCTCACCGGGATCGCGGCGGCGCAGAGCGAAGGAAAGTTGCCGTCGGTGAACGCCGGCGTGGTCCGGGACGGTGCGCTGGTCTGGACCGGGTCGCGGGGACAGTTCGCCACTGCCGACGGTGGTGCACCGGGGCCGGACGTGCAGTACCGGATCGGGTCGATCACGAAGACGCTGACCGCTGTGTTGGTGATGCAGTGCCGCGACGACGGGTTGCTCGCGCTGAACGATGCCGTGGGCAAGCATCTGCCGGGGATCGCGTTCGGTGACCGGACGATCCGGCACCTGCTGGCGCACAGCGGCGGGATGAACGCCGAGCCCGAGGGCCCGTGGTGGGAGCGGAACCCCGGTGTCACGTTCGACCAGTTGGCGGCGGCGATGGACGAGTCGCAGGCGGTCGGTCCGGCCGACCGTCGCCACCACTACTCGAACCTCGGGTACGGGCTGCTCGGTGAGGTCGTGGCCCGGTTGCGCGGCGCGTCCTGGCTGGAGCTGGTGCAGGAGCGGATCCTCGATCCGCTCGAGATGCGTCGTACGACGTACTTCCCGTCGGGCCCGTCGGCGCAAGGGTTCTCCGTGCACCCGTTCAGCGGTCAACTGGTGGAGGAACCGGCGTACGACGCGGGGGCGATGGCGCCGGCCGGGCAGTTGTGGAGCACGATCGAGGACCTGGCGAAGTACGCGATGTTCTGGATCGACCCGATCTACGAGGTGCTGCACCGGGACACGGTCGAGGAGATGGCGGCGCCGGTGGCCGCGGATCCACGGGAAGGACTGACCGCGTCGTACGGTCTGGGCCTGCGGCTGATCGCCGACGATCCGCACCTGCTCGTGGGCCACACCGGCTCGATGCCCGGCTTCCTGGCCGGCCTGTTCGTCGACCGCGCCCGCCGCCTCGGCGCCGTCACCCTCGGCAACGCCACCTTCGGCAGAGTCGCCTCACTGCCCCCTGACCTGATCGAAACGCTGGCCACCTACGAGCCCAGCCTTCCGCCGGAGTGGCTCCCAGAGGCGCCCCTGGCCCAAGGTTCGGAGCTCCTCGGCCATTGGTACTGGGGTAACACACCCCTCACCATGTCCGTCTCCGCCGGCATCCTCCAGCTCACCGGCGGCCTCACCACCCGCTTCTCCCCACTGGGCCCGGATCTGTACCAAGGCCGCGACGGCTACCTCGCCGGCGAGAAACTCCGCGTCGTCCGCAACGGCCCCACCATCACCCACCTCAACGTCGCCACCTTCGTGCTGACGAGAACGCCGTACGGGCTAGGAGATGATCTCGACCAGACGTAAGCCTTCGGTCGGACCGGTGACGGACAGCTCCGCGACCTGGCCGATCCCTTTGACGTAGTACTTGTTGTCCAGCACGTCCGGTTCGAGCGCGGTCGTCTCCGCCGTCCGGAGGGCGTGCCGGAACGTGCCGAGCGGGACGGTCACCGTGGCGTTGCGGCCGACGACCCAGAAGATGTCCTCGGCGTGGCCGGCGTACCACTCCTGGCGGAACTTGCGGCCGAGTTGTGGATGAGCCTGCATGAAGACACCGGGCTGCGCGCCGTCGACGCCCGCGTGGAAGCTGCCCTCGCGGCTGACGACACGACCGCGGCTGTCCAGTTCGGCAGTGTCCTCACCGAAGTACCAGACGTTGCCGCAGCGGTCCTGGGCGTAGTAGTCGCTGGTCCGCTCCTGGAGCACGTTGTCCAGATAGAGGCGGTCCTCGACGACTCGGGTCCGGACGCCCGCGATCACCCTGGTCCGAGATGTCGTGACGACCAGATCGAGGGCCTTCTCGCCGTCCTTGACGCCGGTGGAGACCAGCGTGCGGCCGGGCTTGAGCGGGAACCACGGGTTGGTCACGTTCGGCGAGAAGTCGGCGGGATCGATCTTCGGGTGGTACTGACTGCCTGGACCGAACACCGGGAGTCTGCACGTCGACGGGTGCGCGGAGCTTGTGGTGGGGATGGCGCCGACGAGCAGGGCGGCGACGGCGAGCAGGACGACGGACTTCATGGGCTGTGCTCCTCTCGTTCATCGTTCAGCGTGCGACCGAGGGGCTGAACGAGGCCTGAACGGGTGAGGCTCGCCACTCCGGGGGTGGCCGAGTTGACACGATGAGTCAGCGGGACAAAAGTTAGGGCTGCCTTAGTAAGGCTTGCCTTACTCGACAACATCTCCTGGGAGTCTGGATGTCGCAGCCCGCGCGTCTGACCGCGCTGCCCGCACCCGTTCGCGACCCGTTCGCCGCACGGTGGCCGCTCGCCTCGACGGTGCCGGACCGTGCGCGTGGACCGTTGCCGCACGGTTCGCCGGTGGAGGTGCTGCGGCGTACGGCGGAAGTCCTGGGCGAGCCGCGGGTTCCGTCGACCGGGGTCGGGGAGTCCGCGGCGCTGGACCTGATCGCCGGGCTGCTCGAGGAGAACGGGATCGACCTGAGCCACCCGCACGCGGCCGCGCACCTGCAGCCGCCGGTCCTGCAGGTCGCTGTGGACGCGGACGCGCTGGCGTCGGCGAGCAACGCGTCGATGGACACCTACGACTCCGGTCCCGCGACGCTCGCGATCGAGCAGTGGGTGGTGAAGGCGCTGGCCGGCCTGGCCGGGTTCGGTCCGGCGGCGGACGGCGTACTCACGCCCGGCGGCTCGATCTCGAACCTGCTCGCCGTACTGATCGCCCGCGACGCCGCGGCCGCTTCCGCGGGGATCGACGTACGGCGGCACGGCCTGCAGGGACTGGATCACCCGGTGGTGTTCTGCTCCGAGCTCGCCCACTTCTCGGTCCAGCGAGCCTGTGCCGCCCTCGGGCTCGGTGAGGAGGCCGCGATCACGATCGCCTCCGACGAGAACTTCCGGATGCGCACCGACGTACTCGCCGACGAGCTGGCCAGACCCGGCCGGACGCCGGTCGCGGTGATCGCCACGGCCGGTACGACGGACTTCGGGTCGGTGGATCCGATCGCGCCGATCGCCGAGCTGGCCCGGCGGTACGGCGCCTGGGTACACGTCGACGCGGCGTACGGGTTCGGGGCGCTGTTCTCGGACCGGCTCGCGCCGCTGCTGGCGGACCTGCCGCACGCGGACTCGGTCACGCTGGACCTGCACAAGATCGGCTGGCAGCCGGCCGCGACCAGCGTGCTGCTGGTGGCCGACCGGAACCGGTTCTCCGCCTTCGACCGCTCGGTCGACTACCTGAACCCGGCCGACGACATCGACTCCGGGCTGGACGGTCTGCTCGGCCGGAGCCTGCAGACCACCCGCCGTCCGGATGCGGTCAAGGTCGCCACCACACTGACGGCATACGGGCGGGCCGGACTGGGCACGATGCTCGACACCTGCCACGAGCTCGCGCATGCCGCCGCGGCCCGGGTCGTTGCCGACAGCAACCTCGAGTTGCTGGCGCCGGTGACCCTGACCACGGTGGTGTTCCGGGTCGCCGGGCAGGGGCTGGAGCCGGTTGCTTCGGACGCGCTCCAGGGTGAGGTCCGGCGCCGGTTGCTGACCTCCGGACGGGTGCTGATCGGCCGGACGAAGGTCCCGGCCCGCGGCGGCCGCCCGGCGGCGGTCGCGTTGAAGCTGACGCTGCTGAACCCGAATGCCACCGCGACGGACATCGAGGATCTGCTCGATCAGGTCGTCGCCACCGGCCTGGACGTGCTGGCGGAGAGTGGCGAAGGAGCGGCGTGACATCTCTCGCAATTACGGCTCATCTCAACGCGATCCTGCGCTGCTATACCCGTGAGACTGCAGTGCCTGTTGCTCTGGGTCCGTTGAGCTTCCAGGTCGGCGACCTCACGGTGACGGCGCGGGTCGAGCACGCGTCACGGACCGGCCTGCATCAGTTCACCGACGTACGAGTGGACGGTGTGGAGCCGGCGCCGGAGGAGCTGGTGCGGCTCCTGTCCGCGGACGCGGATCCGGCGGAGGTCGACGACCTGGCGGCGCGGACCGCGGAGTCGGTGCGCAACGTCTCGCTGTTCTGGGACCAGGCCGATGGCGAGCGGGGGCCGGGGCGCTTTCTCGAGGTCGAGCAGGCGTTGCTGCTCGGGCACCTGAATCATCCCGCGCCGAAGAGCCGGGACGGACTGAGCGGTGACGAGCTGGCGGCCTACTCGCCGGAGCTCGGTGGCCGCTTCGCAGTGCACTGGTTCGAAGCCGACGCCGAACTGGTGTCGTCGGACCAGGTGGCCGGTGCGCCCTCGCTGCAGGGACTGGACGCTGTGCAGCTGATGGGCGCGTTGGCCGGCATCACTCCGTCTGCCGGCCGCGTGCTGATCCCGGCGCACCCGTGGCAGGCGGCGTCCGTGCTGCAGCGTCCGCGGGTGGCCGCGCTCGTCAAGGAGGGCCGGGTGAAGGCTCTCGGTCCGCAGGGCACTCAGTGGTACCCGACGTCGAGTCTGCGGACCGTCTTCCACCCGGAGATGTCAGTGATGCTCAAGCTGTCGCTCGGCCTGCGCATCACCAACTCCCGGCGCGAGTCGACGCCGACCGAGCTGCGCCGCGGGCTGGAGATCAACCGGCTGCTCGACGCCGCGTACAACGCCGGTACGGCGACCTCCCACCCGCGATTCACCATCGTCCGCGACCCGGCCTGGGTTGCTCTTGACGAGGGTGGACCAACATTGACGGGTCTTGACGTTGCTGTCCGAGAAGCGCCGGCAGACGTCAACAGTTATGCCTGTTTGGCCGGTCTGGTCGCACCGCGTCCGGGGGGCGTCAGCCGTCTGAGTGCGTACGCCGCGGAGGACCCGGCCGGCTGGGTGGCGGCGTACATCGACAACGTGCTGATCCCGATGCTGCATCTGTACGCCGAGACCGGCATCGGGCTCGAGGCCCACCAGCAGAACACGCTCGTCCGGCTGGACGGGCTCGGGCGGATCAAGGGCGGCGCGTATCGCGACAACCAGGGGTACTACCTGGCTTCGTCGTACCTGCGCGGTCTGCTGGCCGTGACCGGTCTGCAGGACTCGACGCTGGCTGTTGTCGATGATCCGATTGTCGACGATCGACTGACCTACTACCTGCTGCACAACCAAGCGCTGGCCGTTGTCGGCTGCCTGGCTGTGGACGGGGTTGCGGACGAGTCCCAGCTACTGCAAGTGGTACGTGACCGGCTGACCCTGGCGCTGCCCTTGCTGAAGGCGGCCGGGCCGGACGGCGATCGGCTCGCGCGGCGCTGGCTCGAGGCGGAGACGCTGCCGTGCAAGGCCAACATGATGACCCGGCTGCGCGGCATCGACGAGGTCGTCGCACCGCTGGACGCGCAGTCGGTCTACCTCGACATCCCGAACCCGCTGCGATGAGGTGTGACATCAGGCCGATGCTTCACCTGGACAACGGCTTCGACCTCCGCCCGGCCGGTGCCGAGGATGCCGCCAGGATCGCGTTGTGGATGGCGCAGCCGCACATCCGGCAGTGGTGGCACCAGGACTGGTCGGTGGAGCGCTGGGCCCAGGAGATCAGTCGGCAGGCGGCGGGGGAGCACTCCGTCCCGTGCGTGGCCGCGGTCGACGCCGAGGACTTCGGGTACGTCGAGCTGTACCGCGTGCGGCACGACCGGCTGGCGGAGTACTACCCCTCTGACGAGCACGACTGGGGAGTGCACGTCGCCATCGGGGACATCACCCGGGTCGGCCGCGGACTCGGGCGCGGGCTGCTCCGGGCTCTCGCGGAGGCGTTGCTGCGAGCCGATCCGGCCTGTCAGCGGGTCGTGGCCGAGCCGGACATCGAGAACACCCCGTCCGTCCGCGCGTTCGGCGCGGCGGGCTTCGCGCAGCAAGGGGAGCTACAGCTGCCCGACAAGACAGCACTACTGATGGTTCGCACTCGGACCGTGGAGGCATGACATGTACGACGTGATCGCGATCGGCTGTGGCCCGTTCAACCTCGGACTGGCCGCGCTGGCCTCCGGTGTGGACGACGTACAACTGGCTGTGCTGGACAGCCGGCCGGAGTTCGCCTGGCACCGTGGGCTGATGTTCGACGACGCGATGCTGCAGGTGTCGTTCCTGGCGGACCTGGTCAGCCTGGTGGAGCCGGCGCATCCGTTGTCGTTCCTGTCGTACCTGCGGGACAACGACCGCTTGTACCAGTTCTATGTGAGGGAGAAGTTCCATCCGACGCGGCGTGAGTACGAGACGTACCTGCGGTGGTGTGCGGCGCAGCTGGACTCGCTGCACTTCGGTCACCACGTTCGGGAGGCTGTCTGGAACGGGTCGTGCTTCGAGCTGACCGTAGAGCGTGGCGAGGCTGTCGAGACGTTCGAGGCGCGGCATCTGGTGGTCGGCGTGGGCACTGAGCCTGCTGTACCGGCCGCATTGGCAGGGCTGCCCGAGGAGCGGTTCCTGCACTCGGCGGACTACCTGTTCCGGCGGGAGGACCTGCTGCGGACAGGTCGGGTCACGGTCGTCGGGTCCGGTCAGTCCGGTGCTGAGTGCGCTCTGGACCTGCTGCGAGCCAACGTCGACGGTGGGCCCGCGGTGTCGTGGCTGACCCGGACTTCGGCGTACACGCCGCTGGACTACTCGAAGCTCGTGCTGGAGATGACGACACCGTCGTACGTCGACTACTTCCACGCACTGGACGAGCCGGCCCGCGACAAGCTGGTCAAGGACCAGTGGCGGCACTACAAGGGCATCTCGTCGGACACGCTCGACGACATCCACGACGTTCTCTACCAACGCGATCTGAGTGCTGCGCCCGTTGCACCGGTGGAGTTGCAGGTTGGTGTGGCCGTGGTGTCCGCGGTGGCTCGTGCAGACGGCATTGAGCTGACGCTGCAACATGCTGACAGCGGCCGGACGTTCCAGCACGTCACTGACGCAGTGGTCGCTGCTACTGGCTACCGCAACCGGCCACTGCCGTTCCTGGCGTCGTTGGAGGATCGGATCCGGCGTGACGCCGCCGGGCGCTGGGTGATCAACCGGGACCACAGCGCTCTCGCTGACGATGAGCTGGCCGGGCGCATCTTCGTGGCAAACGCCGATCTGCACAGCCATGGTGTCGCTGCGCCGGACCTGGGCATCGGGGCGATTCGCAATGCGACCATCCTGAACAGCGTGGCCGGGCGTGAGGTGTTCCGGTTGCCCAAGTCCACGGCCTTCACGACGTTCGCCATTCCCGGATGAACGAGTGGACCAGGTGTTCGTCAGAGCTGCTGGCGAAGCTGATCTCGCAGTTCTGCACGGAGAACCTGCTGCAGCCGGTGGACAATCGGCTGGATCTGGGTGGTGTGTCGTACACGTTCGAGGCGACGCGTGGTGGGTTCGGCAGCTGGCGGGTCGCTCCTGAGTCGATCCGCCGTACTACTGCCGGGATCCTGGGCAACGACGAGAGCGAGGTGGCGACGGACCCGATCCAGTTCTTCGTCGAGGCAGCCGGCGTACTCGGCCTCGACGGGTCGACGGTGGCCGGGTATGTCGCGGAGCTGACCAGCACGCTGGCGGCCGACGTACGCATGGCTTCCAGTGCTGTGCCGGCTTCTGAGTTGTTGGAGTTGCACCACAGCCGCTTGGAAGGGCATCTGACCGGGCATCCGTTGCTCGTGGCCAACAAGGGCCGGTTGGGGTTCTCCGCGGAGGACAGTCTGCGGTACGCGCCGGAGGCACGGACTCCGCTGCGTTTGGTGTGGCTCGCCGTACGGCGTGGGCTGGCGGAGTTCCGCGGTACGCCGGACTTGTCGGAGCACTCGGTGGTCGGGCGTGAGCTGGGTCCGTCGGTGTTGGAGACGTTCCGGGATCAACTGGTGGATCCGGACTCCTATGTGTGGCTCCCGTGTCATCCGTGGCAGTTGGACCACGTCGTACGAACGCAGTGGGCGCGCGAGCTCGCCACCGGGGAGATCGTCGTACTGGGGGAGGGGCCGGACGAGTACCTGCCCACGCAGTCGATCCGGACGATGGTGAACATCTCCTCGCCACTGCGCTACCAGGTGAAGCTGCCGTTGAAGATCCTCAACACGTCGGTCTACCGCGGCATCCCCGAACACTGCACTCTCGCGGCGCCGATGATCACGCAGTGGCTCCGCGGCCTCTGGTACCGCGACGAGGTCTTCGGCCGCCTAGGTACTGAGCTCCTGGGTGAGGTTGCCTCCGTCACCGTTCGCCACCCGCAACTCTCCACCGCTCCCGGAATCCCTTACCAGTGGACGGAAACCCTCGGCTGCATCTGGCGCGATCCCGTCGACCCGCGCCTCCGCCCCGGCGAAACCGTCTGGCCACTGGCCGCCGTTCTCCACCCCGGTCTCGCCTCCGAGATGATCACCCGCTCCGGCACCGACGCCCGCACCTGGATCAGCCACCTCCTGGCCTCCCTCCTCCGCCCGCTCCTCCACCTCATGCACCACTACGGCATCACCGTGAACCCCCATGGC
This sequence comes from Kribbella sp. NPDC048837, assembly GCF_055586945.1. Classification (NCBI taxonomy): domain Bacteria; kingdom Bacillati; phylum Actinomycetota; class Actinomycetes; order Propionibacteriales; family Kribbellaceae; genus Kribbella; species Kribbella sp. NPDC048837. The sequence goes on along the minus strand of NZ_JBVJHF010000003.1, from coordinate 483,945 downwards.
GAGAACCTCGCCATCATCTGCACCCCCGAAGGCCTCCCGTCCCGCCTCGTCATCAAAGACCTGGTCGACGACATCAACATCTCCACCGCCCCCGTCCCCGCCCGGGGCCTGGAACCCGACTCCCACGCCCGAGTCCTCCCCCGCAAGCCCTGGCCCATCCTCCGCCAATACCTCGTAGACGCCCTCCTCCTAGGCGTCCTCAACCCCCTGTCCGCCCTCACCCTCATCCCCGAAGAAACCTTCTGGGGCCTAACCCGAGGCGAAATAGACCTCTACGCCGACTCCCACCCCGAGTACGCCGACCGCCTCGCCGCCACCGCCCTCCTAGGTCCAACCTTCGCCCGCTACCCCCTCAACGGCTACCGCCTAACCCTCGGCTACGCAGACCTAGACACCCGCCCACCCATCCCCACCACCGGCACCATCCCCAACCCGCTGTCGAATGTGCAGCCGATCTCACCCACTGCCTAGACGGTCGGTGGTCCGTGGCGCCAGAGGTGGATGTCTTCGTCTATGGATATGCCTAGGGAGAGGAGGTCGGCTTCGTGTTCGGGGAGGGTGGCTAGGGAGAGGCCTACGGGGAGGCCTCGGGGGTCTTTGCCGGCGGGGACGTTGAGGGCGGGGAAGTCGGCGATGGACCAGGGGACGGAGAGGCGGATGCGGGGGCCTTTGGGTGGACGGGTGTGGTCGATGAGGGGCGGGGCGGCGTCGATGGTGGGGTGGGCCAGGGCGTCGAGGCGGTGGGTGGTCATGATCTCGCGCCAGTCGTGGGTCCACTGGGCGCGCAGGCGGAGGGCTTCGGCGTACCGTTCGGCGCTGATGCGTTCGCCTTTGCGGACGCGTTCGCGGACCTGAGGTGTGTAGAGGTGGCTGTGCGGGACGAGGGCGTCGTGGATCTGGTGGGCTTCGCTCTCGTTGACGGTGTCGAAGACGCCGGTGGACTTCTCCAGGACGGCCTTGGTGTTGGGCGGGTTGTCGATCTCGATCAGCTGGGCGCCGCGGGCGACGAGGAGGTCGAGGGCGTCGCGGCAGACGGTGGCGATGCGGTCGTCGACCTGCTGCCAGGACATCTCTGTCGGCAGGCCGATCCGGACACCGCTCAGGTCGGTCGGGGCTTTCAGCGGGTACGGCGGAATCGGCTCGACCCGCGTCGCCGGGTCGCGGGCGTCCGGTCCGGCCAGCACCCGCATCAGGATCGAGATGTCGAGCATCCGCCGCGCCATCGGCCCGGCCACGTCGAACGACGGACTCAGCGGGATCACGCCGTACCGGGAGATCCGACCGCGGGCGCTGCGGAGGGTCGAGACCCCGCACGCGGCGGCCGGGATGCGGAGCGAACCGCCGGTGTCGGTGCCGGTGGCGATCGGCACCATCCGGCCGGCCAGTGCGGCCGCTGATCCGCCGGACGATCCACCGGGGGTACGGCGTAGGTCCCAAGGGTTGGCCGTCGGCGTCGACGCCGTACCGTAGGCGAACTCGTGGGTCGTGGTCTTGCCGAGCAGCCCGGCCCCCGCGGCCGACAGGCGCTCCCAGACGGCCGCGTCCTCGGCCGGGACGTAGTTGGCCAGCACCTGACTGCCCGCGGTCGTGAGCACGCCCTTGGTCAGGAACACGTCCTTGAGCGCGACGGGTACGCCGGCCAGCGGGCCGACCGGCTCGCCCGTGGCCCGGGCCTGGTCGACGCGGTCGGCGGCCTCCAGCGCGAGATCGGGCGTACGCGTGACGAATGCGCGAATCGTTGATTCGGACAGGTCGATGCGGCGCAGGCAATCCTCGACGAGTTCACGCGCGGAGAGTTTGCGCTGCCGCAATAACGGCAGCACCTCGGTCAGGCTGAGATCCGCGGCGGAGTCACTCACGAATGCGAGCCTACGAAAAATACCCGCCCGGGGAGTCCCGGGCGGGTGTCGAGAGGTGCCGGCGCAGCGCTGCGGCCTAGCGCCCCATGGCGGTTGCGACGTTGTAGAGGCCGAAGCAGAAGACCATGACCACCCCGAAGAGCAGAATGAACAGAATCTGTTTCCAGAAGGAGATCAGGAGCACCGCACTGGCCAGCACGACGACGGTCGCGACGAATTCGTTGGGAGGCATGGCGTTTCCTCTTTCCTTCGATTCACTTCCCTTGAGTTCTTGTCTTTCGCCGCTCACTGGTTAGAGTTGGGCGGCGGCTCGGCGTTACTGGTTACGCTCTCAGTGAACGCCGCGACAATCGGTTGTCAATCCAGATAAATTGGCACGGCTATCTATGTCCGGACATGATTTTGGCACGGCCGTGCCGGGCGTTGGCAGGCGGCGGCGATACGCTGGCGGCTTTTCGCGTATCGCTTTCGCCAGTTGGCAGCATCGGCCTGCCAATTGGCAGTCGGCGGGCCAACGCGCCGCCAAAACTCGTTTGATTGGACGTTGCGGCGTCGCGGCAACCGTCCGCTAACATTTCGGTGTGGTGATCAGCGCCGTCGGCCCGGCGGTCCCCGCGGTCGTCCCACCGCCTCCCGTTCCAGCAGTGCCAGCACCCGCAGCCAGGCTCACGCTCGATGATTGCCGTGGGCACGCTCCGGGGTTCGCCGAACTGCTGGCCGATGCTGCCCGCCGGTACGAGATCTCGCCGCGGGCGCTGAGCGTCCGCGTCCTGCTGCACCTGCCGCGGCTGGCCCGCTACAACGGGACCGTCGGCCGGGCCCAGATCCTCGCCGAGGTGAAGCGCAACGCGGCCCGGCTGCAACGTGACCAGCGGAGTATCGAACATCTCATTCCGCAGCACGAATTCGGGCTGTACGACTTACGTTTCGTGCGGCTCCGGAACAGTGAGGCGGATCCGATCTTCAGCCGTCTGCATTACCTGCGCAGCGCCCGGCGCGGATCACTCAACTTTGCCCTGGTCGATCCGGTGAGTCAGCGCCCGGTGACCCTTTGCAGTGTTTCTTCGCTGGAATGGCGACAGGTCGGGCGGCAACTCCAGACCCAATTCGGCGTACCGTTCGGCGCGGCCTGGGACGTCTCCCGGGTGTATTCCTTCGACGTCGCGCCGCCGAATGCGATCTCGTATCTGCTGGCGAAGGTCCGGCAGGTGATGCGCCAAGAGATTCCCGATGCGGAACTGCTCACCACGGCGGTCGATCCGAATCTCGGGTTCGTCGGCTCGAGTTATCGGGCCGCCAACTGGCAGCAGTGGATGTCGATCGAGGCGCGCCCGTATCTGTACGTCGACGGCCTCTATGCCAGCCCCCGCCAGCTCCGCACCCGTTTCGGCGGCGCGAATCTCACCGAGCTCCGGCTGGCACACCCGGACGGCCGCTTCGAGAAGAGCCGGGCGACGCTCCTGGACTCGGTGATCTACTGCTGCCGCCTGCGCGGGGAGACCGAGGCGGTTCCGCTCGAGGACCAGCGCCGACTGCGCCGGTGAAGACCCACCTCAGCGGCTGCTGCGCAAGGTGATCTCCCGCTCGACGCGTTCCCACGTCGGTGTGGGCGGCGTCGAGCCTGAACGGTAGTCCTCGGCGAAGCTGGTCATCGCCATGCTGATCCAGTCGATCACCGCGTCGGTCACGGGTTTCCGGTCGGCGACCTTGAGTGCGAGCGCGGCGCAGAAGACGTCGCGCGTGATCGACGACTCCTTCAGGTTGGCGGTCGGGGGAGTCGAGATCGGCCGGACGGATCCGCGTTGATAGATCGCCCCGTCGTGGTTCTCCAGGACGCAGAGCGCCTTGACGCCCTGGTCGAGGAGCTCCTGGCTGAGCAGTTGCGGGTCGTACCGCGCCTCCGGGGAGCGGGGGAACTTCGCCAGTTCCCAGAGGTGTGCGACGAGGTAGTCGATCTGACTCAGGTGCTCGATGGACACGACACCGTCGGGATAGGGCTGCCCGGACGTCACGATGATGGTCGGCGATCGCTCACGGGCGGATCGTGCGATGTCCAGCGTGTGGTACAGAACGCGCTTGGGGATCTCGAAGGTGACCATCAGGACATCGCAGTCCGCGATCGCGGCGGCGTGCTCCACCAGGTGCGCGACGTCGAGCTGGGCGGTGCTGCGCCAGGCGGCGGCGTTGCTCTCCCCGCGAGGCCGCTCGTGAATGCCGGTTTGTCCCGTTCGCTTCCCGGGGATCCGTTGCAGCCGGCTCGTGTCGACACCCGCGGTATCGAGGTGGTCGACGATCTCTTGGGCGTCGGGATCACCGGCGACGGCGGCGATGAGGCAGACATCGAGTCCCATCCGGGCTGCCGCCACCGCCTGACTGAGGCCCTTGCCGCCGGGTGCTCGGACATAGCTGCTCGCCAGCGTCGACGTCTCGACCTCGGGAATCTGTTCGACGCGCCAGATGTGATCGATCGCCACACCACCGACCACGACGACCTTCCGCCGGGCCGGCGCCGTGACACTCCGCGGCGGGGGAGCGGTGACGGCAGCCGCCGAGGCTCTGGCCGTCGGCGGATCCACGAGGAGATTCGCAAGCTTCTTGAAGGCCTGAGGCTCGAGCGTGCCACGGAGATAGCGGTCGCTGGGCCGCGGCGGGGCGGTCACGCCCAGACTCGCGTGCAACCGGGTCCAATGGTCCCGGAGCGCTCTCCGACGCGTCCCCAACGCGCTGCTGCGGAGATTGCGGAGTACCTGGTCCGGAATCTGCGCCTTCGCATACGTCTCGCTGTGGATGCCCAGCCCCAGTGCGACGTCGACGACCAGCTGGTCCGTCAGATCGGGCAGCGTCTGAACAGCTTCGGTGATGACCTCGAGCGCGGTGACCTCGAGAGCGTCCACGGACACCGCCCGGCGGGTGACACTCGGGAGAGCGAGCAGCGGTGCGGCGCGTTTGTCCTCGGACAACCGGTTGGCGCTGAGGCCGGCACCTTTCCTGCAGTGTTCGAAGATCGACACGAGGTACGAAGGATCCGGTGAGCCTGGCGGCAACTGGTCGACCATCGCGCTATCCGACCCCGCTGTCCACCGAGTACGGCGAACGGGCCAGCAGGGCGTCGATGCGCTGACGGTCGGGCATCGAGTTGGACACCGGGAAGTCGGCGGACGCGCACGACATCGCGGCGGCGGCCCACAGGGCCACGTCAGGGGTGAACTTCCGGTTCCTTTCGATCAGCCGTGCGGCCAGGGCCGCGCAGAAGGCGTCGCGGGCGGCCGAAGACTCCTTGTAGATCGAAGGGAACGACGGGACGCCGAGGACGTCGTGTGCAGGCCCTGAGTAGATGGTGCAGCCGCCGTTCACGAGCATGCAGAGCGCTTCGACACCGAAGGCGAGGAGGTTTCGCGCGACCGGGTCCGGGTCGAAGGGGCCCTGGCCCGCGGGGGTGAAGGGCTCGAGCTCCCACGGGTGGGCGACCATGTAATCGATGCGGGGAAAGGTGTCTCTGGAGATGCGTTCGTCGACGTACGGCTGACCCGGCGTGACGATCACCAGCGGGCGGTTGTCGGGGTCGCGATGGACGAGGGCGAGCGTCTGCTGCATCGTTTCCCGCGGGACCTCGAAGGTCATCAACAAGGCGTCACACCCGGCGAGCTGGTCATGGCGGTCGTCCATGTCCTCCGTGGACAGGAAGACCTCTTTCTCGTTCCGCCAGTTGACCGCGATGCTGTCGCCGAGCTCCCGCTCGAACACCCCGGTGAACGGCGTACGGCGTCCGTGCACCAGCTTGACCAGCGAGGTGTCGACGCCCTCGTCCTCCAGGTACTGCAGGATCTCTTCGCCGAAGCGGTCGTCGGTCACCGCGGCGATCAACGAGGTCTGCAGGCCGAGGCGCGCGGCGGCGACCGCCTGGTTCAAACCTTTGCCACCGGGGGAGAGGTCGAAGCCGTAGGCCTCGCTGGAGGTCTCCGGCGCGGGCAGTGCCTTCGTCCGGAACGTTGCGTCCATGACGGCGCCGCCGACGACGATGACGCGGCCGGCCGGGGTGGTATCCGCGGCCGGGGTGGCATCGAGCATGACCACGGTCTTCGAGCCGACGGAGTAGATGTCTCGGCGGATCAGCTGGTTGGCCAGCTCTCGCAGGACGACGGGCTCGGTGGTGCCGCGGAGGGCGCGGTCACTGGGAGCTTCGCCGGGTTGCTGGCCCAGGGCCTGGTGGAGGCGGTGCCAGTGGTTGAGCAGGGTTTCGCGGCGACGGCCCAGGGACGTGCTGTACAGGGAGTGGGCGATGCGGTCGTCGATGCCGGCGCGGGCGTAGGTCTCGGCGTGCAGACCGAGGGCGAGGATGGCGTCAGCTACCAACTGTTGGGTGCCGTGGAGGTCGTCCCGGACGCAGGTGGCTACCAGGTCCAGGGCTGCGGAGGCGGGGTCCAGTTCGTGGACGGTGGCGAAGCGGCGGGTCGCGGCTAGTTCGACGAGGGGGGCGGCGATGCCGGAGCGGCTGGCGTGGAGGCGGGCGATGGTGAGGCCGTCGTGGGTGCGGAGCTTCTCGAGCACGCTGGCGAGCAGCAGCACGTCCGCCGTCTGCTTGTCGCTGCGATTCGTCATCCGGCCCCCGGGTCGTGATTCTCCTCGAACCAAGTATGCGGACCCGGGGGCCACGGGGGAAACCGGGAGAGCGCGTCACCGCAACGCCGACAGCCAGCGGGCGGCTTGTTTGGCTTGGGTGAGGCGGCGTTCGTAGGTGGCGCCGACAGTGAGCAGGATGGCGCCGGCGAGGCCGAGCGTGATCCAGCGGGGGATCAGCGGGGCGACCTGGACGAACTGCCAGACGGCGACCTTGGCGAGCACGGCGGCGCCGATCACGAAGGGGGCCTGGAGCCCGCGCTGGGTGCCGACCAGGATGATGGCGAGCGCGGCGGCGACGACCAGGGTGACACGGATCCAATTGTCGTTGCTGTCAGCAAGCAATGTCGACGGGACCAGGCCGAGCAGCAGGCCGGGGCCGAGGTAGACCCAGCTCGATTCGTTGCGCCACGCAAGGATGCCGATACCGAGCAGGATGAGCGCGGGCGGAACCGTGAACCACTCGACCGTGGTGGTGCCGGACGCCAGGACGAAGGCGGTGTTGGCGATGATCAGCAGCAGTCCGGCCACCAGCAGGCCCGCCCGCCGGGCCGGGTTCATGCCGTACGCAACCAACGGGGCGGCGGCGATCGTGAGGACGACGCCGGTCGCGGGGTCGGCGTCGACCATCACCGCCATGACCACGGCGAGCAGTACGGCGAACGCCGCCGTCGGAATCAGCATCCGCTCCAACGGCTGACCGACGTACCGGCAGGTGAGGGCGATGCCGGCCGCACCGACGAGGGCGAGGCTGACCGCGCCGGCCCACAGGCCGATGTACTCGTCGACCGCGAACAGCACGATGGCGAACTGGGCGCCGAGCGATGCCACTCCTGCGGCCGGTACGGCGTCCACGACCTTGCGCAGCGCCGCGAAGACGGCCAGTGCGGCGACGATCGCGGCGAAGTAGCCGAGTTGCCGGATGTCCTCGGTCAGCAGGCAGAAGATGAGGTCGACCGCGGCGACGGTGATGGTGGAGACGTGCAGGACCAGCGCGAGCCGGCCGGTACGGCGGGCCACGAGCACCTCGGTGATCCCGAGCGCCGTGGCGACGCCCGTGGTCAGCCAGCGGCCGGGACCGGGGAGTTGCGGAAGGCAAGTGGCGACGGCGAAGCCGGCCGCTGCCGCGCAGACGGCTTCACCGAGCCCCCACTGGACCGAGGCGGGAAGCGGGCGCCTGCGCAGGATGACGAGACCGGTCGCGGCGGCGACGCAGACGACAGCGGCCGTGGCGACCGTCTTCGAGAGGTCGGGCACCGGGGCGATCAGCGACGAGTAGGTGGCCAGCAGACCGGCGAGGGTCCGCGTCATGCCGGCGACGAGGATGCCGCAGAAGACCACGGCCGAAGTGATGGCTCCGGTACGGCGGACGATCGTGGTGCCCTTGGCCGACAGGATCAGCGTGATCACGACCTGCGCCAGCAGGGCCGCGAGCAGCACGGGCAAGCTGGTCCGGTCGACCAGGACCAGCGGCAGCGGGAGCTGACCGGCGATGACGGTGGTGACACCGTACGTGACGACCTTCGGTGCGAGCCGGGTCATCAGCAGGTTGATCAGGGCAAGGGATCCGAAGACGATCGCGCTGTAGGTGAACCAGTCGACGGCTTCCAGGGAGCCGAGGCTGAGGGCGCGGGCGCCGTACAGGTCGACGGTGAGCAGGCCGCAGCCGAGGATCGCGAGCGCCTCGGCGGTGCCGGCGAGGGAACGCCGGCTGGCGGGGACGGAGCCGGCGAACGCGAGGGCAGCGAGGGTGCCGATGATGCCGGCCTGGAGCGCGACCGGGAGGCTGTCCCAGTTGACCGCGAGGAAGGTGACGGTGGCGGCGAGGAGAAGGAGGACGCCCAGACTCAGCAATGTGGCCTGCGGACTCAGGTGGTGCGTCTTGTGGGCGGGTTTAGGCGGTCTGGGCGGCTGCGGGACGGGCTGAGGTTTGTCCAGTGATGGGTACGGCGGACGCACACCAGTAGTCCGCGCGGCAACAGGTGGTGCCTGAACCCCTCTGGGCGGCGGCGGTGGGTACGCGGGTGCCACCGGAGGCGGGGGAGCCACGATGGGAGCTGGGGCGGGCTCGATGGTGAGGTGCAACGGGCTGTGACACGTAGGGCAGGTGATCGCGGCGGTAGGCATCGAGTCCTCCTAGGTTCACCTCACTATCGCGACGAGGAACGGGTAACCGCGTGAGTACGTCTACTCATTTCTGACGTAGGCTGCTGCGGTCAGCTTGTCGTCCAGACCCGCTGACGACCACGGGGAGCACCATGAACACTGGACATGTCGAGCTCGCGCGAGCTCAGCAGGAACGCTGGCAGACGGCGTACGCACAGCATCCGCAACTGCACGGATCGGAGCCGTCGGCCGCGGCGCGATGGGCGGCCGGGGCATTCGGTGCCGCGGGCATCGATGACGTGCTGGAGCTCGGTGCCGGGCACGGGCGGGACGCGCTCTTCCTGGCCAGACAGGGATTCAGCGTGCACGCCACCGACTTCAGCGAGTCGGCGCTGGATCAGCTGCGGCTGGAAGCACAGCGTGAGGGTCTCGACGACCGCGTCACGGCAGCGCTGCACGACGTCCGCGATCCGTTGCCGCCGGCCGACGCCACCGTCAACGCCGTGTTCGCGAATCTCCTGCTGAACATGGCGTTCTCCCGCGCCGAGCTGCGCTCCCTGGTCGCCGAGATCCACCGTGTCCTCTGCCCCGGCGGGCTTTTCGTGTATGCCGTCTGGTCGGCGGAGGACGCGTGTTCGGGTCATTGGCAGCAACTCGAGGACGGGCTGTCCGTGCACGACGGCTTCGTCGGGCGGTTCTTCGACGAGCAGCTGGTGACCGAGCTCGCCGATCAGTGGGACTTCGACGGCGCGACGCCGTACGACGAGGGCCGGCGCCGGCTGTGGCGGGTCGCGCTCACGAAGCCCGAAAGCTGAAGCCGGCTCTAGCTGCCGGGATTCCGAAAGGGTGAAGTTGGCTCTGGTTCCGGCGCGGCAGATTGCGGTGTGGTCACCAAAGCGAAAAGTTGCATTGACGAACCCCGACCGGTTCCGACAGGCTCTGTCCGCGTCACACCTTCGACCATCGGAGAAACAGCAATGCAGTGGTACATCGACGTTCTCAAGAAGTACGCCGTGTTCAGTGGCCGAGCCCGGCGCAAAGAGTACTGGATGTTCGTACTCTTCAACGTGATCGTGTCCATCATCCTGAGCATCGTGGACCGGATCATCGGCACGGACTACGCCAACGGGAGCAGCGGCGTCCTCTCGACGATCTACAGCCTGGCTGTCCTGCTGCCGTCGATCGGTGTGGGTATCCGCCGCATGCACGACACGAACCGCAGCGGCTGGTGGATCCTGATCAACCTGGTTCCCTGCATCGGCTGGATCTGGTTCATCGTTCTGGCGGCCCAGGAGGGCACCGTCGGCGACAACCAGCACGGCCCGGACCCGAAGGCGGCCGAGCGGTTCGGCCAGCCGGGTGCCGGTCCGGCCGAGCCGGGCTACCCGACCGTCTGATCGCAGACGCGCAGAACGCCCCGCGAACCCACCGAGGGTTCGCGGGGCGTTCCGCGTTCAGCTGGCCTGGCTGACGCTGGACATGTTGAAGTCCGGCACCAGCAGCGGGGGAGTCGCGGTCCGGGAGAAGTCGTCGCCCCACTCCCGCGAGAACGACGGGACCGTGGCGCCGGCGGCGGTGAAGCGGTCGAGCAGGTCGACCGGGCTCTCGTTGAAGCGGAAGTTGTTCACGGCACCGGTCACCTCGCCGTTCTCGACCAGGTAGACGCCGTCGCGGGTCAGCCCGGTGAGCAGCAGCGTCTGCGGGTCGACCATCCGGATGTACCACAGGCAGGTGAGCAACAGGCCGTGCTCGAGCCCGGCCACGAGGTCGTCGGTCGATCCGGAGGCGCCGTCGACCGACAGCACGTAGTTGTCGACGGCCGGGGTCGCGGTCTGTGCGCCGATCAGCGAGGCGGTGTGCCGGCTGGTCATCAGGTTCTCCAGCTTGCCGCCGCGGATCCAGTCCGTCGGCGTCAGCGTGAGTCCGTTGTCGAAGACGCTCGACGATCCGCCGGACGATCGAGCGACTGCGAACGGGAACGTTTCGAGCCCTGGCAACTTCGGGTCGGACAGCAGGTTCACCGGCTGCGACGACAGCGCGTCACCGATCCGGGTGCCGCCTCCGGCCTTCGAGAAGACGGTCCGCCCCTCGAAGGCCTCCCGCCCGTCGAGGTACCAGTACAGGTACGTCATCAGGTCCGCCACGGCCGCCGGTGGGAGCACCGTCGCGTGCCGGCCCGGCTCGACCGAGACGGACCGTGAGGCCCAGCCGAGACGCCGGGTGAGCTCGGCGTCGAGCGCGAGCGCGTCGATGTCGGTGAAGTCGCGGGTGGCCGCGCCGACCCAGGCCGACTGGCTCAGGTCACCGGACTTGCCGGTCGCGGTGACGTGACCGCGGGGGAGCGCCTGCCGCAATCGCAGTCCGGTGGACGAACCGACGTACAGCGTGACGACCTCGTGGTCGGCGAAGCCGTACAGCCAACGGCTCTCCTTCGACGCCTTCTGCAGTGTCTCGCCGAGCGCCGGGGCGAACGACGAGTAGATGCTGACCGACGTCTCGTCCGGCTCGGCGTCCCAGTCCGCGCCGACGGTGCCGTCGACGAGCGTACGGGCGTCCTCCGCCGGGCTGGACGCCCGCGCGGTCGCGATCGCGGCGGACACCACGTCACGCAGCGAGTCGTCCGTCACCGACGAGCGGCCGACCACTCCGGCCGCCGTACCCTCGCCGGCTCCGACGGTGGCGATCACGGTCACGCTGGAGCCGCGCATCGCGCCGTTGGTGGTGAGGGTGTTGTTCGCCCAGCGCAGGTTGGCGCTGGAGGTCTCCGCGACGATCACGACGCAGCCGTCGGCGCCGCCGGCCGCGGCCAGGGTGAGTCCCCGCTCGATGGTGTCCTGCGGGGTGAGCTGAATGGCGGTCGTCACCGGCCTGCCTCCTGCGTGGTGTTGAGAATGCGGACGCTGCGGAACAGGGCGGACGGGCAGCCGTGGCTGACCGCACCCGACTGGGCGGGCTGGGCCTTGCCGCAGTTCAGCGCGCCGCCGAGGACGTAGGTCTGCGGGCCGCCGACCGCTTCCATCGAGCCCCAGAAATCCGTGGTGGTGGCCTGGTATGCCACGTCGCGCAGCTGGCCGTCGAGCTTGCCGTCGGTGATCTTGTAGAACCGCTGCCCGGTGAACTGGAAGTTGTACCGCTGCATGTCGATCGACCAGGACTTGTCGCCGACGATGTAGATGCCGTTCTTCACCCGGCTGATCAGCTCCTCGGTGGACGGGCCGCCGGCCGCGGGCTGCAGGGACACGTTGGCCATCCGCTGGATGGGGATGTGACCGGACGAATCGGCGTACGCGCAGCCGTTGGAGCGCGGCGTACCGAGCAGGTCCTCGTTCACCTTGGCCATCCGGCGGTCGACCTGGTAGCCGACCAGTACGCCGTCCTTGACCAGGTCCCACTGCTGACCGGCCACACCCTCGTCGTCGTACCCGATGGTGGACAGGCCGTGCTCGGCGGTGCGGTCACCGGTGACGTGCATGACCGGCGAGCCGTACTTCAGGGTGCCGAGCTTGTCCGTGGTGGCGAAGCTGGTGCCGGCGTAGTTCGCCTCGTAGCCGAGGGCGCGGTCCAGCTCGGTGGCGTGGCCGATCGACTCGTGGATGGTCAGCCAGAGGTTGGACGGGTCGATCACCAGGTCGTACGCGCCCGGCTCGACGCTCGGCGCGGCCATCTTCTCGGCCAGCCAGCCGGGGATCCGGGCGAGCTCCTCGTCCCAGTTCCAGCCGGTGCCGGTCATGTACTCCCAGCCGCGGCCGGCCGGCGGCGCGACGCTGGACATGGAGTCGAACCGGTCCTCGGCGACCGCGTGGGCGGTGATGTCCGGACCGATCCGGACCCGCTGCTGGGTGTACGACGTCCCGTCGGAATTCGCGTAGAACTTGCACTCGTGGATGGTGGCGACCCGGACGCTCACGTGCGCGACACCCTCGGCCTTGAGCAGCCGGTCGCTGTAGTCGGTGAGCAGCCCGACCTTCTCGGCGCGCGGCACGCTGAACGGGTCGATCTCATACGACGACACCCAGGTGACGTCGTCGTACACCGGCTCGTCGGCGAGCTCGATCGGCTCGGCGTTGATCGGCCGGGACACCTGGGCCATGTTCACCGCCTGCTCGGCGACCTGGACCGCCTGGTCCTCGGTGAGCGCGACGCCGGCGGCGAAACCCCAGGTCCCGTCGTGGATGACGCGGACCGCGAGACCGAGGTCCTCGTCGTCCTTGGCGCTCTCCAGCACGCTGTCACGCAGGGCGATGGACTCGGACCGGATCCGCTCCAGCCGGAACTCGGCGAAGGTGGCACCGAGGTCGCGGGCGCGCTGCAGCGCGGCCTGGGCGAGCTCGTGACGGGGCAGGGCGAGGAAGGACGCATCGACTTCTGGCACGGTGTCGACCTTATACACGGAACCCCGCAAAGCCCGGCGGTGTAAGCACAATGACAGGAAACCGCCTCGCTCCGGTCGGCGGGCGGGGGAAAGCAGTTGACAGGAGGCGTGGATCAGCCAGGGCGATGAGGCGGAGATCCTGGCTCGGGTGCGCGGTGGGGAGTCGGCCGCGTACGGCGAGCTGGTGCTGTTGCACGCCCAGGTCGCGAAGCGTACGGCGGTGTTCCTGGGCGCGGGCGCGGATGCGGACGACGTGGTGCAGGAGGCGTTCGTCAAGGCCTACCGGGCGCTCGGGAGCTTCCGCGCCGGTTCGGCGTTCCGGCCGTGGTTCCTGCGGATCGTCGCCAACGAGACCCGGAACGTCGTGCGGTCGCGCGGCCGGCGATCCCGTCGTGAGGAGCTGGCCGCCCCGCTGGACGTCGTACTGGATCCGGCGGAGCAGGCGGTGTCACTGGAGCGGCGGACCGAGCTGCTGGCCGCCGTACGGGCGCTGCCGGACCCCATGCGTCTCGTTGTGACCTGTCGCTACCTGTTGGACCTGGACGAGCAGGAGACGGCCGTGGTGCTCGGCTGGCCTCGGGGGACGGTCAAGTCCCGGCTGCATCGGGCACTGGGCCGGCTACGGGACGCGCTACCGGACAAGGAGGTGCAGCGATGAACTTGGACGACGAACTGCGAGTCCTTGGACGTTCTGCCGTCGTACCTCCGGTCGACGAGGAGCTGACCGCCGCAGTGCTCACGCGGGTCGCGGATCTGCCCGTCCGGCGGCGGCTGCGGGACAGATGGCGTGCGTTCCTGGCCGGCTTCCTGATTCTGCTCGCCGGTGTGGCTCTGACACCACCGGTCCGCGCGACCGTCGCGGAGTGGCTGCGGATCGGGGGAGTGCAGGCCCAGCCGGTCGGCACCGGTCCGAGCACCGCGCCTCCGGTGCCCGGAGTCACCGGGCGTCTGTCGCTGGAGGAGGCGGAGCGGACCGCCGGGTTCAAGCCTGCTCTGCCGCGGGACCTGGGCGCCCCGGTCGGTGTGGAGGCGTCCAAGGGGTTCGTGGCGATGAGCTGGGACGGCGTGCGGCTGGAGCAGTTCCAGTCGGAGGTGTCGCCGCTGTACTTCAAGAAGTACTACCAGAGCCTGGAGTTCGTGCCGGACCTCGACGCGTTCTGGTTCAAGACGCCGCACGAGCTCGTGCTGGCTGATCAGCGAGTGGTCCGCATTGCCGGGCCAACGCTCGTCTGGGTGCGCGGAGGGGTCACCTTCCGGCTGGAAGTGGCCGACAAGGCCCGTGCGGTCGAGCTGGCGCGCGGAACCTTCTAGCCGGTCGCGGTGTATCCGGGGTGAGTCCTCGTCTTCAGGGAGAGCCACCATGGTCCGCCGTACGCTCACACTGCTCGCCGCCCTGTTCGCCGTCCTCGCCCTCGGCACCACCCCCGCGCACGCGGGCGGTCCGACCAGCGTCCTGCTCAGCGCGCCACCGCACGTCCTCGCCGTCGGCTACCAGGATCCTGCGTACGGCGAACTCCAGCGGGTGACCGAGAACGGCGGATCAACCAGCGCCGGGAGCTCGGGCGACGTCGAAGAGCACGCCTCGGGTCACTTCGTCCGCGCCACGTGGCTGATCCACGACATGTCGGTCTGGCGGATCGACATCATCTACCCGGACGCTCCCGGCGGGCCCTGGATCGCGACCACCGAGTCGCTGACGACCGGCAGCATGCCCGAGACGCCGACGTGGCACAAAGCCGCCGATCCGGCCGGCTTGGCGAAGCTCCTCGGCTCCCTCAAGCTCCTGGACGGCCAGACCTTCGACGGTGGCCCCACGACCCTCGACTTCGTCCCCGCTCCGGCCACCGAGCCCACGCAGGCGCCGGCCCCGGCGCAGGCTCAGGTCGACTCGACCGGCTTCTTCACCGGCTGGCGCTGGACCATCCCCGGCTTCCTCGTCGGCGCGGTAGCGGCTGTACTCGCCATCCGCCTGATCCCGAAACGCCGCTGGGACCTGGTGGACGTCGAGCCCTAGACGTCGGCCGCCAGTTCGAAGCCGTCGAAGAGTCTCCCGCCGTACGCGGCGAGGATGTCGTCCACGGCCTCGGCCAGATTGTCGCCGTCCGCTCTGACCCCGTCCATCAGCGCCTGGGCGTGAGTCGTCCCGTGCGTGGAGTCGTAGGCGACGACCTCTCGCAGAAGACCCTTGCCGGTGCCGGACCACTGGCCGGCGCCGGTGAGGAGGAGACGGGCGGCGTCCTGCCAGAGGACCGAGGCGATCGCCGTACGTTCGTTGCCTGAGGCGTCGGACAGGTCGTCCAGGAGGTTGGTGATCGTGTAGCGGAGGAGATCCCGCTCGGTGGTGGTCAAGGGCTTGGGCCCGGCTGCCACCTCGGCCGAGCACGCCTCCTGCAATCGCGCTCCGGAGCCGTCGGTGTCCAGGAGGACGAGGGACTCGCCGACGAGCCGCATCATGGTCGGCTGACGACGGTCCTGGTCCTTGGCGCTGAAGTGAGCCAGCGACTTCTCGGTGTGCACGAACAGCTCCACCGGCCACCCGCCGTACTCCAACGACTTCCGCATCGGGGCGGGCCGGCCGTCCAGCAGCACGGTGATGTCCAGGTCGGACGTCGGTGAGGCGTTGCCGCGCGCCACGCTTCCGCCGAGCCACGCCGCGCGTGCGGCGGGGAACTGCTCGGTCACGAGTCGCAGGGCGATGTCTTTCGGCTCCATCAGGTCAGTTTCAGCCAGTGCAACAGGTCGCGATAGGCATTTTCCGGCTGGATGTGGCCGCCGCGGTACGGCATCCGTTCGGCGTGAGCGATCTCGGCCGCGAGGATGTCGGCGTACTTGTGCGCACGCTCGTCGGCCGAGCCGTACCAGATGCTGACCGGGACCCGGATGTCGCCGAGCTGGAAGCCCCAGTCGGTGGCGAACGCGACATGGTCGTCGGTCCAGCCGTCGTGGCTGGTGACGAAGGTGGCGGTGAGCCGCGCCATCGCCGCGGGATCGTCCCGGGCCGGGGGAGCCGGCGGGGCGGGGGAGTGCGGGTCGGGCGGGAACTCCGGCCCACCGGCGTCGACGCGCGCCATGATCTGCCGGGCGGTGTCCTCGAGCAGCGGCCGGATGTGCTGCTCGCCACGTGCCGCCAGCCAGGACGTGCGGTTGCGTCGCGGGTCGTCCTTCTCGTCGTCCTCGGTCGGCTCAGGCCCGTCCACGATCGGCGGCGCGTTGCTCCCAATCACAGCGCACCGGGTCACGCGGTCGGGGATGAGTGCGGCACACGCGAGAGCATGCGGTCCGCCGCCGGATCCGCCGGTGACGGCGAAGCGGTCCCAACCGAGGGAATCCGCCAGCGCCACGGCGTCCGCCACCACAGAAGCCACCGTCCGACCCGGCTGCCGCGTCGAGCCGCCGTACCCGGGCCGGTCCGGCATCACCATCCACAGACCCGATCCCTCGATCGCGCGGACGGCGTCCGGCCGTTTCCACCGGGTGCTCGGCGTCCCGCCGAACGACATCACCGGCGGACCGCCGACGCTGCCGTAGACGGAGTACCGCACCGCTCGCTCGCCGACCCGCACCTCGCCATCCACGAGCGGAGCGTAACCGGGCCTGAACAGCTATCCGAATGTGGAGTTCCCGAGTCGGGATTCTCGGGATTCGAGATGACTCCAGCGTGGTGGGAGGATGCGGCCTTAGTGTCCCGTGAGCGCTGCAGCGCTCACGGAACGCTGACGTTTGTCGGCTGCGTCATTCGAACCCTGTCGGGAGTGCTTGTGAGTTCCTCGGTCGCCGGGACCGTTTCGCCGACCCGGCAGGCGTTGCGCCGGCTACGGCGGGATCGCAGTGCGCGGGTGGGCGCCGTACTGGTCACCCTGCTGATCCTCATCGCGGTGGCCGCGCCGTTGCTGGTGAAACTGTCGGGACAGGACGCGTACACGTACCACATCGACCTGCTCGATCCGGCCCGTGGCAACGCCCCGAAGGGCGCCCTCGGCGGTGTCAGCGCCGACCACTGGTTCGGCGTCGAGCCGTTGACCGGCCGCGATCTGTTCTCGATCACGGTGCTCGGCCTGCGGACGTCGCTGTTCATCGCGATCGTGGTCACGCTGATCACGACCGTCGTCGGCACGCTGGTCGGCATCAGCGCGGCCTACTTCGGCGGCTGGTACGACGCGATCGCGTCCCGGCTGCTCGACTTCCTCTTCGGCTTCCCGCAGCTCGTCTTCATGATTGCCCTGGGCATCATTATCCCGGCCCGCTTCCCGCGCTGGCTGCTGCTGATCCTGGTCCTCAGCGTGTTCGGCTGGGCCGGCCTGGCCCGGCTGATCCGCAACCAGGCGAAGTCCCTGGTCGCCCGCGAGTTCGTCGAGGCGGCCCGCAGCGTCGGCTCGTCCGGCTGGCACGTGATCACCCGCGAACTGCTGCCGAACCTGCTCGGCCCGGTCCTCGTCATCGCGACGCTGGCCATCCCGGGCTACATCGGCGCCGAGGCCGCGCTGTCCTTCCTCGGCGTTGGCGTACCACCGCCGACACCCAGCCTCGGCCGGTCCATCTCCGACTCGATCGCCTGGGTCTACACCGGCGCGGATCCGTGGTTCCTGGTCTTCCCCGGCACCATGCTCTTCGTCGCCGTCCTCGGCTTCACGCTGCTCGGCGACGGGGTCCGCGACGCGTTCGACGTCCGGCTGCGGAGGACGAGCTGATGCCCGACCTCGCCTGGTTCGTGACCCGCCGCCTGTTCGCGGCCCTGCTGGTGATGCTCGCGCTCAGCCTCGCCGTCTACCTGATCTTCTACGCGATCCCCGCCGACCCGGCCCACCTGGCCTGCGGCAAGCCCTGTACGCCGGACCGCCTCGAGCAGGCCCGGCACTTCATGCAGCTGGATCAGAGCACGCTGCAGCAGTACCTGAACTTCCTCAAGGGCGTCTTCGCCGGCCGCACGTTCGGCGACGGGGCGGCGGCCGTGCATTGCAACGCACCGTGCTTCGGCTACTCGTTCCCGCTGGCGCGGCCGGTCACCACGCTGATCCTCGACCGGCTGCCGGTCACCGCGTCGATCGCGATCGGCGCCGCCATCCTCTGGCTGATCTTCGGGGTGTCGCTCGGCGTGATCGCCGCGCTCAACCGCGGCCGGTTCCTCGACCGGTTCGCCGTCGGGATCGCGCTGATCGGGGTGTCCACGCCGTCGTTCCTGCTCGGCCTGCTGGCGATCCTGGTCTTCGGGTTCTGGCTGAACATGGTCCCGGTCAACGGCTACGTCCCGCTGACCGAGAGCCCGGTCGACTGGGCCTGGCACCTGATCACGCCGTGGCTCGTGCTCGCGGTCCTGCAGGCGGCGGCGTACATCCGGCTGACCCGGGCGCAGATGCTCGAGGAGCTCAACCTCGACTACATCACCACCGCCCGGGCGAAGGGTGCCGGTGAGCGGCGGGTGGTGATGACGCACGGACTGCGCGGCGTCATGGTGCCGATCATCACGCTCTTCGGCCTCGACCTCGGTGCTCTGCTCGGCGGCGCGATCCTGACCGAGAAGGTGTTCAGCATGCAGGGCCTCGGCGACTTGCTGATCAGCGCGGTCGCCCAGCTGGACGTGGCCGTGGTCGTCGGCGTGACGCTGTTCTCGGCCTTCCTGATCATCCTGGCGAACCTGGTGGTGGACATAGTGCACGGTGTGCTCGACCCGAGGGTGAGCCATGGCTGAGCCGGTGCTGGAAGTGCACGACCTGCACGTCACCTTCACGACCGAGGGCGGCCTCGTCCCGGCCGTCGACGGGATCGACTTCTCGGTCGCGCCCGGCGAGACGCTCGCGATCGTCGGTGAGTCCGGCTCCGGCAAGAGCGTCAGCTCGGCGGCCGTGATGGGCATCCTGCCGTCGAACGCCGAGATCACCGGAGAGGTGCTGCTCGACGGCCGCGAGCTCATCGGCCTGCCGAACGACGAGCTCCGCAAGGTCCGCGGCAACGACATCGCCCTGGTCTTCCAGGACGCGCTGTCCGCCCTGAATCCGTACTACAGCGTCGGCTGGCAGGTCGCCGAGGCGTACCGGCTGCACCACGACGTCTCGAAGAAGGTGGCGCGTCTGCGCGCGGTCGAGATGCTGGACAAGGTCGGCATCCCGGACGCGGCCCGCCGGGTCGACAGTTACCCGCACGAGTTCTCCGGGGGAATGCGGCAGCGGGTCGTGATTGCTATGGCTCTGGTGAACGACCCCAGAGTGCTGATCGCGGACGAGCCGACGACCGCACTCGACGTGACCGTGCAGGCACAGATCATGCGTTTGCTGGCCGACGTCCAGGCGGAGTTCGGTACGGCGCTCGTCCTGATCTCGCACGACCTCGGAGTGGTCGCGGAGGTCGCCGACGACGTCCTGGTGATGTACGCCGGGCGCGCGGCCGAGCGGGGCACGGTCCGGGACCTGTTCTCCCGGGCGGCCCATCCGTACAGCCTGGGGCTGCTCGGTGCCATGCCGCGGGTCGACGTACCGCCGAAGCCGCGGCTGACCACGATCCCCGGCAGCCCGCCGTCACCCGGGTCGATCACCACCGGCTGCCCGTTCCAGCCGCGCTGCGCCTACACACACCTGGTCGGTGAACGCTGCATCACCGAGCGTCCCGAGCTCACCCCGCGCCCCGGCGAGGGTGATCACGAAGCCGCCTGCCACCTGGGCCGGAGGCCGGCCGATGTCTGACGAACTGCTCCACCTCAAGAACGTGAAGAAGTACTTCGGTCTGCGCGGTGTGCCGTGGCGCGAGACCCAGGCGGTCCGCGCGGTCGACGGCGTGAGCTTCGTCGTCCGCAAGGGCGAGACGGTCGGCCTGGTGGGCGAGTCCGGCTCCGGCAAGTCCACGCTGGCCCGGGTGGCGACCCGGCTGCTGGACCCGACCCAGGGCCGGGTCGAGATCGGTGGTGCCGACGTCACGACGGTCCGCGGCCGCAGGCTCCGGCCGGTCCGGCGGAAGATCCAGATGGTCTTCCAGGACCCGCAGGCGTCGCTGAACCCGCGGCAGTCCGTCGGCACCATCCTGAGTACGCCGTTCCGCGCGCAGGGGATCAAGCCGACCCGGGCGCAGCTCGTCGAGCTGCTCGAGCAGGTGGGGCTGGCCGAGCAGCACCTGGAGCGCTACCCCCACGAGTTCTCCGGTGGTCAGCGGCAGCGGATCGGGATCGCCCGAGCGCTGTCGGTGAAGCCGGAGCTGCTGGTCTGCGACGAGCCGGTGTCCGCGCTGGACGTGTCCGTCCAGGCCCAGGTGCTGAACCTGCTCGCCGACCTCCGCGACGAGCTCGGCCTGTCGTATGTGCTCGTCGCTCACGACCTGGCCGTCGTACGGCAGGTGGCCAACCGGCTGGCCGTGATGTACCTCGGCACGATCGTCGAGGAGGGACCGGCCGACCAGGTGTACTCGGCGCCGGCCCATCCGTACACGAAGGCGCTGCTGTCCGCGGTCCCGGTGCCTGAGCCGGGCGTGGTCCGCGAGCGGATCGTGCTGACCGGCGATGTGCCCACGCCGATCGCGCCGCCGTCGGGCTGCCCGTTCCGGACCCGGTGTTACAAGGCCGAGGACGTGTGTGCCACCGAGCGACCGGTCCTCGAGCCGGTCCACGGCAGCGCCGAGCACCGGGCCGCCTGCTACTTCCCTGAGCCCCCCACCTCCTGAGAGGACACAATGAAACACCTAACCCGAGCGGTCGCGGTTGCGGCCGCGTTGGTGCTGGCGGCGGCCGCCTGCAACGCCAACGACAAGTCCACTGCCGGCAGTGGCAGCACGGCGGCCGCGGAGCAGGGCGGCACCTTCCATGTGCTCAGCACGAGCAAGGAGATCAGCCTCGACCCGGCCAAGAGCCAGAACCTGGGCACCAGTTCGATCCACCTGGTGCTGCGCGGCCTGACCTCGTGGAAGACCGACCCGGGCAAGGCGGCCGAGCTGGTCCCCGACCTGGCCACCGACACCGGTCAGGTCAGCGACGGCGGCAAGACCTGGACCTACAAGCTGAAGCCGGGCCTGAAGTACGCCGACGGGTCGACGATCGTTGCCGCTGACATCAAGTACGGCATCGAGCGGTCGTTCGCGCCGGAGCTGTCCGGCGGCCTCGGCTACCACAAGTCGCTGCTGGTCGGCGGCGACAAGTACCAGGGCCCGTACAAGGGCGGCGAGCTGGCCTCGATCGAGACGCCGGACGACACCACAATCGTCTTCAAGCTGAACAAGCCGTACGGCGACTGGCCGTGGATCGTCAGCATGCCGGCCTTCTCGCCGGTGCCGAAGAAGGCCGACACCGACCCGGCACACTACGGCGAGAAGCCGATGGCCAGCGGCCCGTACCAGGTCGAGTCGTACACCCCGGGCTCGAAGCTCGTGCTGGTCCGCAACCCGAACTGGGACAAGTCGACCGACCAGGCCCGGACCGGTCTGCCGGACTCGATCGTCACCGACATGGGCCTGCAGCCCGACGTGGTCAACCAGCGGCTGATCGCCGACTCCGGCGACGACCAGTTCTCCGCCGCCACCGGCGTCTCGGTGCCGGCCGCGCTGATCCCGACGATCACCGGCAACCCGGCGGTCAAGGCCCGGGTGGCGACGTCGCCGGCCGGCGCTCTGCAGTACCTGGCGATGAACACCAAGCGCCCGGCGCTGGCCAACGTCGAGGTCCGCAAGGCGATCCAGTACGCCGTCGACAAGCAGGCCGTCCAGGTCGCCGAGGGCGGTCCGGAGTACGGCGGTGAGATCGCGACGACCCTGATCACGCCGGGGATCGACGGCTACACGAAGTACGACCTGTACCAGGCGCCGCCGGCCGGCGACCCGGAGAAGGCCAAGCAGATGCTCGCGGCCGCGGGCGTCAGCAACCTCAACCTGGTGCTGGCCGCCGACAACACGACCGGTCTCGGCGTGGCGCAGGCGATCCAGCAAGGCCTGAAGCGGGCCGGGATCACGGTCACCATCAAGCCGCTCGACTCCGAGCCGCTGACCGACCTGATTACGGGGAACAAGCCGGACTTCGACCTGACCGTGTCGAGCTGGCTGCCGGACTTCCCGAGCGCGATCGGCAACATCCAGCCGCTGTTCGCCTCGTCGGAGATCGGCAACGGCGGGTACAACATCTCGCGCTACTCCAACCCGGCGGTGGACTCGGCGATCGCCGCGGCCACGGCCGAGTCGGACCGGACCAAGGCGGCCGGGATGTGGGGCGCGGTGGACCAGCAGATCATGGCCGACGCGCCGATCGTCCCGCTGATCTACGCCCGCAACGCGTTCCTGCACGGGTCGAAGGTGCAGAACTTCTACCTGCCGCCGTACCCGCCGTACCCGAACGTGCTGATCGTCGGTCTGAGCAAGTAACTCAGGTCCGTCCGTCGGATTCCTGAGCTTCGAAGAGGGTCGGCTGGGTCTCGTCATCGAGTCCCCAGTCGGCCCTCATCACCGTGTAGCCGGCCTTCTCCGCGGCCGCGCAGACCTTGACGTCGTCGTCGACCAGGACGGCGACCGGGCGCTCCTCGGCGAGGCGCTTCAGCCGGCCGAGCTTCATCAGCACCGACGGGCGGCGGTCGGTGTTGCCGCGCATGTACACCTTGCCGTCGGGGAAGCCGTTGGCCTCCAGCCACTTCAGCGTGTCCCGGCGCAGTCGCTCGGGCCGGCCGGTCAGGTAGACGATCTCGTGGTCGGCCGCCAGCGTCGTCGCGACCGCCAGCCCCTCGTCCAGGACCGCGTCCTCCTTCGCGTGCGCGAAGAACGAGTCCCAGTCCTTCGGCCGCTTCGCCAGGAAGTGGATCCGCTTGCTGGTGTCGGACAGCGTGGCGTCGATGTCGAGTACGGCGTACGGCCGTGGATCGTCAGGCACGTCGTCCAGCTTCCCAGGTCCGCCGGTCGACGGCGTACTCGACCTCGCCGAACTCGGTGCCGGGCAGCGGATCGTCGAAGTGCTCGTGGAAGATCCGGACGAACCGCAGCCCCGAGTGCCGCATCACCGCGCGGGACCGGTGGTTGACCGCCATGGTGTCGGCGATCACCCGCTCCATCCCGAGCTCGCCGAAGGCCTTGCCGATCAGGGCTCGTGTTCCCTCGGTCGCGTAGCCCTTGCCCCATGCGGCCCGCTTGAGCCGGTACCCGACGTCCGCGGTCGTGGCGTCGGCGGTCGGCTGCAGCCCGAACCAGCCGATGAACGCACCGTCCGACGTCTGCTCGGCGGCGAACGTGCCGAGCCCCGGATGCGTCTCGTAGACCTTGAGGATGGCCGGCAGGACGACGTTCTCGATCTCCTCGCGCGGCGTCGGCTTCCCGGTCAGGAACCGCATCACCTCGGGATCCGAGTCCAGCCCGACCAGTAACTCCCCATCGGTCGGCGCGAACCGCCGCAACCGCAACCGTTCCGTCTCCACGCTCCTGACCCTCTCATCCGGCGGTGTCCGGAGTGTGGGCGGTGTGCGGGTGCTGGGTGTGTTGGTTGGGCGGTTGTCGGCAGGGCAGGTTAGCGTTCTCAGCGCGATGGACGAGTCGATCACGTTTCTGCACAGTTCGGACTGGCAGCTGGGGATGCTGCGCCGGTTCCTGGGCCCGGACGGCCAGGCCCGGTGGGGGCAGGCCCGGCTGGATGCTGTCGCGCGGATCGGCGAGGTCGCCGAGGCCACGTCCGCGGCGTTCGTGGTCGTCACCGGCGACGTGTTCGAGCACAACCAGGTCGAGCGGCAGACCATCCTGCGGGCCTGTGAGGCGCTGAAGCGGATCCCGGTTCCGGTCGTCCTGCTGCCCGGCAACCACGACGCGCTCGAGCCCGGTTCGCTGTGGACCTCGAGTCAGTGGCAGGCGCACGCACCCTCCCACGTGACCGTTCTGACCGGCACCACGCCGCTCGAGATCGTGCCGGGGGTGGAGATCGTCGGCGCGCCCTGGCGGTCCCGCCGGCCGATGTCCGACCCGGCCGCACCGGGGTACGCCGAGCTGACGCCGGCCGGGCCCGGGACGACCAGGATCCTGCTCGCGCACGGCCAGCTGACCAGTCTCTCCGGCGGGATGTCCGACGTACCGACGATCGATCAGGCGGCGCTGGAGGCGGCGGTCGCGGACGGACGGCTGCAGTACGTCGGACTCGGCGACCGGCACTCGACGACGCGCGTGACCGATCGGATCTGGTTCTCCGGGACGCAGGAGGTCACCTCGCCCGAGGAGGACGCTCCGGGCAACGTGCTCAAGGTGACGATCGGCGGCGGCATCGCTGTCGAGCCGGTGCGCGTCGGCGCCTGGCACATGGTCGACCATCGGGTCGAGCTGTTCGACGAGGAGTCGCTGCGGGCGCTGGAGGACTGGTTCGCGGAGCTGCCGGAGAAGGAGCGGACCTACGTCCGGCTCGCCGGTGACGGATCGCTTCCGCTTCCACTGCTGAGTCAGCTGGACGCGATGATCGACGCACAGGGCGAGGTGTTCGCGAGCGTCGAGCGGTGGACGAAGTTCTGGACCGTCCGGCCGGCTCCGGACGCCGCGGACCTGGACGCGTTGCAGCTGAGTGGTCCGGCCCGGGCCGCGATGGAGGAGTTGCGGCAGGCGCTGGCCGGTGGAGATGAAGGCGCGGGCGCCGCGTTGTCGTTGATGCATCGCTTGGCGCAGGACGCGGGATGAGGCTGCACAGCTTGGCGCTGCGGGACTTCCGTGGCGTCAAAGACCGCATTGTCCGGCTCCCCGCGCTCGGCACCACCGTGGTGGTCGGCGACAACGAGGTCGGCAAGTCCAGCCTGGTCGAGGCGTTCGGGCTGATCTTCGACCTGCCCGACGACTCCAAGTCGACCCGGATCCGCGACATCCAGCCGGTCGGCCAGGACGTCGGCCCGGAGGTGACCGTCGAGCTGACACTGGGCGGCCGCGAGCTCACCTACACCAAACGCTGGCTGAAGAACCGCTCCACCGAGCTGGCCGTGGTCGAGCCCGACGGCCGCCGCCGGTCGTGGACCGGCCGCGAGGCGCACAACGAGGCCGAGCGGCTCTTCCACGCGAACGTCGACCCGGTGCTGTGGCAGACCCTGATGGTCAGCCAGGGCCAGTCGTTGGTGCTGCCAACGCCGGCCGACGCGGAGCCGCTGATCACCGCGGTGACGGCCGAGTCCGGGACACCGGTCGACGGCGCGTCGATGCCGCTGGTGTCCGCGGTCGAGCACGAGTACCTGCGCTACTGGACCCGTGGCGGCCGCGCGACCGGTGACTTCGCGAAGTCCGAGAAGGCCGTCGTCGCCGCCGAGCTCGCCGCGGCCCAGGCGCTGAAGGCGATGGAGGAGGTCCAGCAGGACATCCGCCGCGCCGAGCGGCTGACGCTGGACCTCGAGGACGTCACGGGCCGGCTGACCGAGCACCTCACCTCGGTCGAGGCACTGCGCGAACGCAAGAAGGCGACCGACGAGATCCTGCTCCGCCGCGACTCGGTCCGGCACCGCGCCGAGACGGCCCGCGCCCGGCTGGAGAACCACACCCGGACCCGGGTCGAGCGGGAGCGCCTGCTCGACGAGGCCGAGCGGTTCACGAAGACCGATGCGGAGCTGGCCGATCGCCGGACCGATGCGGAGCTGGTCGCCAAGACGGCGGCCGAGATGGTGCAGGCGGCCGAGGCCGCGCTGGCGGAGGTCGTCGAGCTCAAGGACCTCCGGCGGACCGATGTGCAGGAAGCAGAGCGCCGGGTCTCCGAGCTGATGGATCGCGCCGAGCTCGACCGGCTGCTCGGTCAGCAGGCCGAGCTGGTCGACGTCCGCGCGCGGATCGCCGCGGCCGGCACGATCCTGGACCGGATCAAGGTCGACGACGCGCTCGTCGCCGCGTTGGAGGACGCTCGCGCCGCGGTCGTCGAGGCCCGCGCGGCGCTGGCGGCCGGCGTACCGCAGGTGTCGGTACGGCGACTTGGCGCGGAGCCGGTCGAGTTGTCGGGGACCGGGCTGGACGGCGAGGTGCCGGCCGAGCTGGGTTTCGACGAGTCGACCGAGGTGCTGGTCGCCGGTGAGCTAGTGGTCGGCGTGCCCGGGCAGGTCGAGGTGACCGTCCGGGCCGGTGGCGAGGCGGCGACCCTGCGCTCGCGGGTCGACGACGCCGTACGGCGTGAGAAGGATCTGCTGAAGAAGGCCGGCGTCAAGGACGTCGCGGCCGCGCGGGAGTTGCTGCGGAAGGCCGACACGGCGTCGGCCGAGTTGCACGAAGCCCGGCGGACCGAGCGGTCGCTGACGGCGGGCGGCGATCCGGGGGAGCGGATCGCCGTACTGACCGCGCGGCTCGGTGATGAGGACGAGGCCGAGGAGTCCAGCGGGAAGCAGGCCGCGGTCGAGGGTGTCCCTGGGCAGATGTCGCTGTTCGAGGAGTTCGTGTCGCCGCACGACACGCTGTTCGACGACTTCGAGATGCCGGCTTCGGAGCCCGGGGATCTGGCCGGCGCGCAGCGGCAGCTGGAGGACGCGCGGGACGGGCTGGCGGAGGCCGAGCGATTGCTGGCGGATGCGGAGTTCGCGGCGGCGCAGGCGCGGAAGGCCGCGGACGAGGACCGGTCCGAGGCGCAGCAGGCCCGGGCGCGGTCGGAGCTCGCGGGGGAGCGGTTGGCCGCCGCGGTCGAGGCTTTGGAGGCGGCCCGGGCTGTTCTCGACGACGAGGCGGTGGCCGCGGCCGAGGTCGAGGCGACGACCGAGGTCGAGGCCGTGCTCGAGGAGCTGACCGGCGTCCAGGAGCAGGTGGACGCGGCCGGGGCCGATCAGGTTGCGGGCGAGCTGGCCGACGCGTTGGCGGTTGCGACCCGGCTGCAGGGTGAGCGGGACACGTTGCGCGATGCGTTGCGGACGACCGAAGGCCGGCTGGAGCAGTCCGGGCGGGACGGTCTGGCGACGCGGCGCGATGTGGCCGACCTGGAGCTGGACGCCGTACGCGCGGAGCACGACGGACTGCGGCGCCGGGCCGAAGCGGCTCGGCGGGTGCACGAGACGCTCAGCCGGCACCGGGCCGAGGCACAGACGAAGTACTCCGAACCGCTGCAGAGCCGGATCGAGTCACTCGGGCGCAGCGTCTACGGGCCGTCGTTCCGGATCTGGCTGGACGACGACCTGGCCGTCGCGGAACGCGAGCTGGACGGCGTCCGGCTGCCCGTCGAGGCATTGTCGACCGGTGCGCAGGAGCAGCTCGCGATCATCACCCGCCTCGCGATCAGCCACCTGGTCAGCACCGGCGACGGCAGCGTCCCGGTGATCTTCGACGACGCCCTCGGCTGGTCCGACAAGGCCCGCCTCCGCGACATGGGCGCCCTCCTCGGCCGCGCCGGCGACCACGGCCAGATCATCATCCTCACCTGCATGCCCGACCGCTACGAATACGTCCCCAAAGCCACCTTCATCAAGCTGGACGGATGATGCGCTCGGGGGCGCTGTAGACGACGCAGCGGTTGGTTCGGGTGAAGCCGGCGAGGGTGATGTTGGAGCGGCGGGCGAGGTCTACGGCGAGGCTGGAGGGGGCGCCTACCGCGACGATCATGCCGATGCCGGCGGCGACGGCCTTCTGGATGATTTCGTAGCCGGCTCGGCCGCTGACGGCGAGGACCAGGCCTTTGCGGGTGTGGTGGTTGAGGACGGTCCAGCCGACGACCTTGTCGACGGCGTTGTGGCGGCCGACGTCCTCTTTCACGACGATCTTGTGGCCGTCGGCGGTGAACAGGCCGGCCGCGTGCAGGCCGCCGGTCCGGCTGAACGTGGGCTGGGCTTCGCGGAGGAGGTCCGGCAGGCGGCGTACGACGTCGACCGAGACCTCGACGGGGTCGACCGGGTCGTAGTTCCGCTCGGCGAGTTCGTCGAGGCTTTGCTGGCCGCAGACACCGCAGGCCGCGGACGTGACGCCGTACCGCTGGGGTGGTTCGCGGTCGGGCGGGCCGTCGAAGGTGACCGTGACGGTGTTGAACTGCTGCTCCCGCGTCAGCTTCACGTCCGTGCAGTAGGCGACCGAACGGATCGCGTCCGGGCGGACCGCGAATCCCTCACCGAGGCAGAACCCGGCGGCCAGCTCGAAGTCGGATCCCGGTGTCCGCATCGTCACCACCAACGGCTCGGGCGGCCTGCCCGGCCACTCCAGCCGGAGCTCCAGCGGCTCCTCGGTGACGACGACGTCCTCACGCCGCGACGTCCGATCACCGTCCAGCACCTCGACCTTGAACCTCGTGGTGGGGCCTTTGCTCATACCTCCACCGTAGGCGTTCTCACCAGCCGCGGCGTGCGGCGAGCCAGTCGAGGAAGGTCCACGCGAACAGCCGCTGATGCTCCCGCAGCGCGGGCGTACACCCCGGCGGTGGCGGCGCGTCGGCGTTGCGCAACATGTACGCCGCCACTGCCGCGTTGTAGCAGTCGAGATGATCGGCCGGTACGTCGGCGGTCAACGGGCTGCTGCGGATCGCGGCGGCCGTGTCGATGCCGTGGTGCTGCGCAATGGGAAGCAGCCCGACCCAGTCCATCCAGCGCGGCCCGAGCGCGAGCCAGTTCCAGTCGACCGTCCAGCACGTGCGGTCGGCGTCGATGATCAGGTTGTCCGGCCGCAGGTCCCCGTGCGCGGCCGCGTCACCGGCGAAGGCTTCCGGGGCCAACTGGACCAGGTCGGCCAGCTCAGGCAGGATCCGCCGTACCCACGGCTGCAGTCCGCTGGGCAGCGGCCGGTCACCCGCGATGATCTGCGCCGGCACGTCCAGCGGCGACTCGCCCTCCGCGAGCTCGCTCAGGAAGCTTCGCAGCCCGCCGAGCGGACTCGGGTCCAGCGCGTCCGCGATCCGCTCACAGGTCGCGGTTACCACCGCGAAGTCCTCGGCCGTCCATGGGGTGCCCGGCATCCGCCCGTCCACCCACTCCGACACCACCGCGAACCAGCTCTCCGCCTGTGCGGTGGTGATGATCGCGGGCACCTTGACGGCGGCCGGGAGCTGCGGCACGACCTCGGCCTCACGCTGGTACGCGCGGTGGGCGTGCATCGTGTCGTCCGCGGCCTTGACGAAGACCCGGCGGCCGTCGGCCAGCCGGACCGGCGCGGCGAACCCGCCGGTGAAGCCGGAGGCGACCGGAGCGGCCGCACCGGCGATCTCGGTGCCTAGGGCAACGGCCAGGGCCTCGTGGAGGTCTGCTGGGAGCGTGGTCCAGTCGGGTCGCAGGGAGGTCGCGGTGTAGTCGACGTCGGGCGCTCCGGTCATGTCCACAGACGATAGAGCCGACGGGGCGGCCGGCGCGCGTGGTTTAGCGTGCGGGTGTGAGTGGATCCGTGGTTCTGCTTGATCTGGTCGGCATCTTCGTGTTCGGGATCACCGGCGCGCTGGTCGGCGTACGCAAGAAGCTCGATGTGTTCGGCATCCTCGTGCTCGCGCTCGTCACCGGGCTCGGCGGCGGGTTCATCCGCGACGTGCTGCTCGGCGCGACCCCGCCGGCGGCGCTGCGGGACTGGCGCTATCTCGTGGTGCCGGTGGTGGCCGGGCTGCTCACGTTCTTCCTGCATCCCGGCATCGGCCGGGTGGAGCGGCTGGTGAACATCTTCGATGCGGCCGGCCTCGCGCTGTTCTGCGTGACCGGCGCGCTGAAGGCGATCGAGTACGGCCTGTCGCCGCTGCCGGCCGCCCTGATCGGCACGATCTCCGGCATCGGCGGCGGCGTGATCCGCGACATCCTCAGTGGCAGGGTGCCTGTGGTCCTCCGGGCCGAGATCTACGCCACGCCGGCCTTCCTCGGCGCCGGCATCGTGGTCGTCGCCGCGGCGCTGAAGTACCACGCGCTCTGGGTGCCGATCGCGGCGGCCGCGACCTGTTTCGCGATCCGGCTGCTCGCGATCCGCCGCGGCTGGAACGCGCCGCTACCCCGCAACCCGTGACGGCGCGGCCCAGCCGTTGATCACGGCAAGCAACTCCAGGTACCGCGGCCAGCGCGGGTCGGCCTCGGTACGCCGAAGCTCGATCAGCCGGCCACGGAACTCCGGGTCGGCCCACAGCGGCTCGCCCGCGGCGAGAGCGCGGTAGCCGACGGCCATTCGTCGTACCGACGCCCGGAAGGTCTCGTCCTGCGTCAGCGTCGCCAGCTCCAGCCACGCCTCGACCTGCCGTACGTCGGCATCGTCGGGGAGCACCGGGGTCAGGTTCTGCCGGACCGCCGCGAGCTCGGGCTCGGTGCCGAGGACAGCGGTCAGGAAGTCCGCGATCAGTGCGCGGCGCTCGTGGTCGGACTGCGCAGTGAGGTCGTGCATGAGTTCGAGCTCCTCCGGAGTGGAATGGCGCTGGGCGACCACCGACAGGACGGCCTGCCGCAACCGCAGGGTCCGGATCTGCACCGCCAGCGCCTGGGCGTGTGCGGTGACGACCTCGGCGAGCGTGCGCTCCTGCTCCAGCAGCGCCCGGACCGTCGGCAGATCGATGCCAAGGGCACGCAACGTCCGGATGAGCTCGAGCCGCGCCACCGCGTCATCGTCGTACCTGCGGTGACCGGCAGCGGTCCGCCGTGATGCCAGCAACCCTTGGTCGGAGTAGTACCGCACGGTTTTCACCGACACCCCGGCCAGTCGCGCGACCGCACCGATCGAGTGGTCCATGCCCACACCCTCACATCTCCCGTAAGAGGAGATACAAGCCTAGTTGTGCGCGAAGCGCGTCTTCGGCCGGGCGAACGTAGTGGCGACCGCGGCGACCAGAGCGCAGGCGATGCCGATCGAGAACGGGACCCAGTACGCCTTGGACGGTCCCCACAGATCGACGGCGTGACCGGAGGCCGCGTTGCCCGGGGCGACGCCGAGGAGGATGCCGGTGACCGTCCAGGTGATCGCCTCGGTGAGGCGCTGCGGCGGGACCCACTCCTCGACGCAGGCGGTGACGGCGACCATGGTCGGCGCGATGGTGGTGCCGCAGAAGAACAGCACCACCCCGAGCATCAGCACGCTGTTGACCCAGGGCAGCGGCGCCAGGGTGACGGCGAGCAGGATCGTGCCGAACAGCAGCCGCCGCTCGACCGGAGCACGCCAGTGCACCGAGCCGTACCAGAGACCCGCCAGCAGACTGCCGAACGCCCAGACGGCCAGTACGACGCCGGACAGTCCGGCCTGCCCCTTTTCGGTGGTGAACGCGATCGTGACCACCTCGGCGCCACCCAAGGTCGCGCCGAGTCCGACTCCGACCAAGCTGAGCAGCAGGACGGAGACCCAGGGGAGTGGCGCCTGCTCGGCACCGTTGGACTTCCCACGGCCGGGCGGATCGGAGGCGCCCAGCAACGCGAGCCATATCCCGCCGGCCAGACCCAGTACGCCGGCCGCGGACAGAGCGGCGTACGGACTGACCTGGGTGGCGAGCGCGGTGACGAGGACCGGACCGACGATGAAGACGACCTCGTCGCCGACCGCTTCGAGGGCGAACGCGGTCTGCAGCGCCCGGCCGCGGCCGAGCAGGTGCGTCCAGCGGGCCCGGACGAACGAGCCGACCTGCGGACGGGTGCCACCGGCAACGAACGAGAGGGCGTACAGCACCCAGGTAGCCGAGTCGGCACGCACCGCGACGAGCAGGGCCCCGAGCGCGACGGTGCAGAGAACCGAACCGATCAGCAGCAGCGTGCGCTGGCCGAAGCGGTCGACCAGCCGGCCCTGGATCGGGCCGGTCAGCGCGCCGGCGATCACGGCCACACCGGAGACCGCGCCGGCCAGGCCGTACGAGCCGCTCTCGCGGGCGATCAGGATGACGATGCCCAGCCCGATCATCGAGATCGGCATACGCCCGATGATCCCGGCAGTGAAGAACGCACTGGCACCGGGACGACGCATGAGGTGGACGTAGGGCTTGAGCATGAGGGACCGGCAACACCTTAGCTGTTGGCGGTCTGAGAAACTCGGAATATGCCGCTGCCCCAGTCGCCTGCCGCCGCGCCGTACGACGCGGTCCTGCTGTTGTCCTTCGGTGGTCCCGAGAAGCCCGACGACGTGCTGCCGTTCCTGCAGAACGTGACGCGTGGCCGCGGGATCCCGGACGAGCGGCTGAAGGAGGTCGGCGAGCACTACTACGCGTTCGGCGGGAAGAGCCCGATCAACGACCAGAACCGTGGGCTGCTCAGGGCGCTGCGGGAGTCGTTCGACGAGATCGGTCTGGACCTGCCGATCTACTGGGGAAACCGCAACTGGGCGCCGTACCTGACCGACACGATGCGCGAGATGGCCGCCGACGGGATCCGCCGGGCTGTGGTGATCGTCACGTCCGCCTACCCGTCGTACTCCGGCTGCCGGCAGTACCGGGAGAACCTCGAGGACGCGGCCCGCGAGGTCCCGGACGCGCCGCGGATCGACAAGCTCCGGCACTACGCGAACCACCCGGGCTTCGTCGGCTCGTTCGTCGAGTCGACCGCGGAGGCGCTGAGCACGCTGCCCGAGGGATCGGCGATCGCCTACGTCACCCACTCGATCCCGACCGCGATGAACGCGACCAGCGGCCCCGACGGCAACGCGTACCTCGACTGGCACCTGGACGTGGCCGCCGAGATCAGTGCCGAGCTCGAGCGCCGGACCGGGCAGACCCGGCGGACCGATCTGGTCTACTGCTCGCGGTCCGGCCCGCCGCAGGTGCCGTGGCTGGAGCCGGACGTGAACGACCACCTCGAGGCGCTCGCGGCCGAGGGCGTTCCGGGGGTCGCCGTCGTACCGATCGGGTTCGTCAGCGACCACATGGAGGTCATCTACGACCTCGACACCGAAGCCGCCCGGACGGCCGAGAAGTTGCACCTGCCGATGGCCCGGGCCGCGACCCCCGGCACCGACCAGAGGTTCGTCACCATGCTCCGCGACCTGGTCGTCGAGCGGGCCGCGGCCGAGCGCGGCGAGCAGCCGGCCCGGCCGTGCGTCGGAAAGCTCGGCCCGGCCTGGGACGACTGCCGCCACGACTGCTGCCCACCCCTGCGCCGACCTACCCCTAAGGAAACTCAATGAACGAGCGGAGCGAGTTCATCAACAAGCACAGCACTAAAAGGTCATGCGCGCCCGGAGCGAAGCGAGGACGTGTATGACCGCCGAGAGCCCCCAAGACCTCCTGAAGTTGGCCGTGGAGGTGGCGGAGGAGGCGGCCCGGCTGATCGTCGAACGCCGCCGCGGCACGATCACGGTCGCCGACACCAAGAGCACGGTCACCGACGTCGTCACCGCGGTCGACCGCGAGTCCGAGGAGCTGATCCGGGCCCGGGTCCTGCAGGCCCGCCCGGGCGACTCGTTCCTCGGCGAGGAGGGTGACGACGTGGTCGGCAGCAGCGGCGTGCGATGGGTAGTCGACCCGATCGACGGCACGGTCAACTACCTGTACGACCTCCCGACGTACGCCGTCTCGATCGCGGTCGAGTACGACGGGGAGACGGTGGCCGGCGTGGTCGTGGACGCGCCCAAGGGCGAGGTGTTCACCGCCACCAAGGGCGGCGGCGCGTTCGTGGACGGTAAGCCGATCCAGGTGTCGGGGTGCACCGAGCTGAGCACGGCGCTGGTCGGGACCGGGTTCGGCTACGACCCGGGCCGCCGGCAGGTCCAGGCCGAGGTGATCCAGCACCTGATCACCAAGGTCCGCGACATCCGCCGGATCGGGGTCGGTGCGATCGACCTGTGCTACGTCGCCTGCGGCCGACTGGACGCGGTCTTCGAACGCGGACTGAATCCGTGGGACTACGGAGCGGGTGCGCTGATCGCGGCCGAGGCCGGCGCGACGATCGGTGGGCTGCACGGGGCGCCGGTGTCGCCGGAGATGTCGATCGCGGCCAGTCC
Source organism: Kribbella sp. NPDC048837 (assembly GCF_055586945.1). Classification (NCBI taxonomy): domain Bacteria; kingdom Bacillati; phylum Actinomycetota; class Actinomycetes; order Propionibacteriales; family Kribbellaceae; genus Kribbella; species Kribbella sp. NPDC048837. The sequence goes on along the minus strand of NZ_JBVJHF010000003.1, from coordinate 450,276 downwards.
GGCGCTGTTCGGGCCGTTCCACGATCTGCTGGCGGCCGCGAACCCCTTGCGCGCGTAGACGGCTGTGACTGCTTGTTTCTGCGCAGTATCGCGCACTAACGAGCATTATGGTGTTCGGTCCTGACATTTGTGGCGACACGCGGGTCACACCATGGACCCAGTCGTGCATCTAGCCCGGTTATAGGGCACAATCCCGTCCTCGGGAACGGTGTTTGCCGGTCCCGGCCTGGCTGTCAAGGGTTTCGGGGGACGAAGATTCAGCGCGGTGCTTCGGCGCGGAATTTCTCGGCCGCTCTACCCGTTCAAGGGCTCAGCAGGCAACACCACGGGTATGAAGAGGGCAGGGAAAGAGCATGGCGACTGATTACGACGCCCCGCGCAAGACGGACGAGGACGCTTCCGAAGAGTCGATCGAGGAGCTGAAGACTCGCCGCCACGACAAGAACTCCGGCAAGGTCGACGAGGACGAGGCCGAGGCCGCCGAGAGCTTCGAGCTGCCCGGCGCCGACCTGAGCCACGAGGAGCTGGCGGTCCGGGTGCTTCCGCGCCAGGCCGACGAGTTCACCTGTTCGAGCTGCTTCCTGGTTCACCACCGCAGTCAGCTCGCCGAGACGAAGAACGGGCAGTTGATCTGCCGCGACTGCGCAGCCTGACACCAGCGCCCTTCTTCTGCTGAGACGACGGCGGGACCGATCCCCGAGGGGAACGGTCCCGCCGTCGTGCGTCGTCAGTCCTCGTGGACCTCTTTCGCGATGCTCTTGGCCAGCCCGCCCGGCGCCTTCGCGTCCTGCTCGTACCCCGGCGGCGCGTAGCCGGTCGACTTCAGCCAGTACTCCGCCGCCCGCCGCTCGGCGAACAGTTTGGCCGCCGCGGCCGCGGCACCACTGGCCACCGCCCAGGTGACCACCTCGGCGTACCCGCCCTCGCCGTGCTTCGGCGGCTTCCCGCCCGAACCGAGCTTCCAGGCCGTGCTGACCGCCTTGTTCACGACCAGGCCCACCACCAGCGTGAACACGGCCAGCACCAGCTTCCAGCCGATCTTCGCTCCGACCACAGCAGCCTCCTATTGCAAGTCCCCGACAGTCAGGATCTTGTCACGCTGTGCCCGGTCAGCGCCGCCGCCAACCGTTCGGGATGCCGCGTGGCGATCACCCAGTACGGCGCCGGGTCGCGCGGATCGGTGATCTCGACCCGGACCGCGCCCCGCACGTAGCTCCGCAGCAGCAGGTACGCCTTCGGGTCGCACCCACGCCCGAACGCGTCGCGCGCGTCCTGCCCGGTCAGGGCCTCGACCTTGCCGAGATAGGTCCGCTCGATGACCGCCTTGCCGGCCCGCAGCCGCTCACCGTCCACCTCGACCCGCGCCCCGCCGTACTGGACGAAGGTGAGGACCAGGATCAGCGCGGCCACACCACCGACGAGGGCGCCGCCGAACGACCCGACAGGGAAGTAGGTGATCCCGAAGAGCGTGACGACCAAGGCCGTGCCGATGATCCACCACGCCACCGGCACGCTCAGGCGCTCGCGATATGTGCCCACGGGACCAGCCTGGCACGCGGGTGGTCCAGCCGTCTCGATAGGGTCGCCTCTCGTGACCGAGGTTCTGATCCAGCGACTCGACCCCGACCTGCCGCTCCCGTCGTACGCGCATCCCGGCGACGCCGGCGCGGACCTGGTGGCCTCGAGCGACATCACTCTCAAACCCGGCGAGCGCGGCCTGGTCGGCACCGGCATCGCGATCGCCCTGCAGGACGGGTACGCCGCCTTCGTTCACCCGCGCTCCGGCCTGGCCGCGAAGCACGGGGTGTCGCTCGTGAACACACCGGGCACCGTGGATGCGGGCTACCGTGGCGAGATCAAGGTGTGCCTGATCAACCACGACCCGCACACCGAGGTGACGCTGCGGCGAGGCGACCGGATCGCCCAGCTGATCATCCAGCGGGTGGAGAAGGCGCGGTTCGTCGAGGTGACCTCACTGCCCGGCTCCGCGCGGGGTGAAGGGGGACACGGCTCGACCGGCGGTTTCAGTGGTGTGACACGCTGAACAGGTGCACCAGTTGAGCTGACCGATGCGCGAAACTACGGCGGGCTTGTACCGACACCATAAGGAAACAGAATGATTTTCCGCCGCAAGGCCAAGAACGAAGACCCCGAGACGACCGAGACGGAAGCCACCGTCGAGGAGACCGAAACGGCGGAACCCCGCGCCGAGGGGCCGTTCGACTCCAGCGAGGTCGACCCGTCGGTCCTGGAGGCGGAGGACCGGATCGACCTGGGTGCGCTGGTGATCACCGGGATGCCGGGGATGGAGCTGCGGCTGCAGGTCGACGAGCAGACCGGCCAGGTGCAGGCGATCCTGCTCGTGCTGGAGGACTCCGCGCTCGAGCTGCGGGCGTTCGCGGCCCCGAAGAAGTCCGGTATCTGGAACGAGGTCCGGCGCGAGATCGCCGCCGAGGCCAGCCGGATGGGCGGTACGGCGACCGAGACCGAGGGACCGTTCGGCACCGAGCTCGTGCTGGTGGTGCCGGTCGAGGACCCCGAAGGACAGATCTTCAGCCAGACCTCCCGGGTGATCGGGGTGGACGGTCCGCGCTGGCTGCTCCGGGCCACGGTGCTCGGCCGGGCCGCTGTCGAGCCCGACTCCGCGCCGCCGATGGAGGCGACGCTGCGCAGCGTCGTCGTGGTCCGCGGTGCCGAGCCGATGGCCGTCCGCGAGTCGCTGCCGTTGCGGCTGCCGCCGGGTGCTCAGCCGGCGGACGAACCAGAGGCGTGACGGGACTACACTCGAACCATGGGTAGTGACAAACCCGCGGGGCTGTGGAAGCGCGCGTTCCGGGGACTGGCCGGAGACCGTGACCAGCAGGACGCCGAGGTTCTCCAGGACTTCGCGCAGGACTGTGGTGCGCGGTCGATCACCGGCTGCCACGACCGGGAGATGGTCACGCTGTACGGAACGCTGCGCACGATCACGTTCAGCCCGCGCGGCGGCGTACCGGCCTTGGAGGGCGAGTTGTACGACGGCACCGGCACGGTCAAGCTGATCTGGCTCGGCCGGCGCAAGATCGCCGGGATCCACCCCGGCTCGGAACTGATCGCCTCCGGGCGGATCGGGGTCGTCGACGGTGACCGCGTGATGTTCAACCCGCGGTACGAGCTCCGCCCGACGGCCGCCCATGGCTGAGCCGACGTCGCGCCGGGACCAGGTCGAGGAAAACCTGGAGGAGAAGCTGGTCGAGATCCTGAAGCCCGAGGTGGAAGCCGCCGCGACCACCCCGCCGGCCGAGGAGCCCGCGAAGCCAGCGCAGACCACCGAGAAGGACTTCTTCCACGCGCTCGGCGGCTGGGGCGCGCTGCTCGACATCGGCCTGCCCTGGATCGCGTTCCTGATCGTCTACGCGGCCACCGACCACAACCTGCGGGTCGCGCTGATCGTCGCGGTCGGCTGTGCCGCCGCGGTCGCCCTGCTGCGGCTGCTCCGCAAGCAGGCGCTCCGCAACGTCTTCGGCGGTTTCGTCGGCGTCCTGATCTCCGCCTGGGTCGCGAACCGCACCGGCAACGCCAAGGACGTCTACGTCCCCGGCCTGCTCACCAACCTCGGGTACGGCGCTCTCTACCTGATCACCGTGCTGATCCGCTGGCCGCTGTTCGGCGTGCTGTACGGCGTGATCACCCAGACCGGCACGGCCTGGCGCAAGGACCCGGCGATGCTCAAAGGCTTCACCCGGGCCACGCTGGTGTTCGTCGGCCTGTTCGCGCTCCGCCTGATCGTCCAGGTGCCGCTCTACTTCACCGGCAGCCTGAACGCGCTCGGCATCGCGAAGATCGGCCTGGGCCTCCCGTGCTACGCGCTCGCGCTCTGGCTCGCGTACGCCGTCCTGCGCGGATCGCTGCCGCCGGAGAAGTGGGACGAGACCCGTGACCACGTCACCCACCTGCTCCGGGGCAACAAGAAGTAGCCAGCCGGCCACGGCCCACGCAGGGCCCACGCACGCTACGCGGGCGCTACTTCGTCGCTTCGCTTCTCAACGCGCCCGCTCCGCGCGCTCCCACCCGCCCCCGGCTCAGCGCCGTCCTTCTCTTTGCCGGCTACCGCCGGGCGAGCACGTGGGGCTGCCGCCCACATGGCGCGGGCCGCCGCCCACGTGCTGCGGGCTGCCGCCCGCGGTTTGCTCGCTGCCGCTCGCGTGCGACCTCCTACGTCGGCTGCTCCGCGGTAACAGGATGTGGTGGATAGGCCCCCCGCGTGACACGCCGGTGCTACTTCGTCTCTGCGCTCCTCGTCGTGCGTCGACCAGGCTGGCCAACCAGTGCGTCGTCCCAGTTCAACGATGGATCCGGCAGACGTGGTCGCACGCGAGCGGCAGCGAGCGAACCGCGGGCGGCAGCCCGCCACCCCCGGCGGTAGCCGGGAACTCGCCGGCGGCAGCCAGCAAAGACAAGGACGGCGCCAAGCCGTGGGTGGGTGGGAGCGCGCGGAGCAGGCGCGTCGAGGAGCGCAGCGACGAGGGTAGCGGCCTGCGTAGCACGCGGGGGTCTGTTTACTCAGACTTACGGTGGTGCGGGGAGAGCATGTCCTCGAGCTGCTCCTCGGTCTCGTCCGCGGCGACGAACAGCAGCTCGTCGTTCAGTTCGAGGGTGCCTTCCGGGTCCGGCCGCAGTACCCGGCCCTCGCGGAGGATGACGACCAGTGCGGTGTCCAGCGGCCAGTCGACGTCGCCGACCCGCTGACCGATCATGGGGGAGTCCTCGGGCAGCGTCAGCTCGACCAGGTTCGCGTCGCCTTGGCGGAAGGTGAACAGCCGGACCAGGTCGCCGACCGAGACCGCCTCCTCGACCAGTGCGGACATGATCCGCGGTGTCGAGACCGACACGTCCACGCCCCAGGCCTCGTTGAACATCCACTCGTTCCGCGGATGGTTGACCCGGGCAACGGTCCGGGGGACGCCGAACTCGGTCTTGGCGAGCAGCGAGACGACCAGGTTCACCTTGTCGTCGCCGGTACTCGCGATCGCCACCTGGCAGCGCTGCAGCGCGGCCTCCTCGAGCGAGGACAGCTCGCACGCGTCGGCCAGCAGCCACTCGGCCCGCGGCACCGACTCGGCCTTGATCGCCCGCGGGTCCTTGTCGATCAGCAGCACCTCGTGGCCGTTCTCCAGCAGCTCGCCGGCGATCGAACGACCGACGTTGCCCGCTCCGGCGATGGCTACCCGCATCACAGCTCCTCAGGCTTGGTGCCGAGTTGGGACTCGACCGCGGCGGCGTCGCGTTCCAGCATCACCACGTGCACCAGGTCACCCTCCTGGATGACCGTGTCGGCCCGCGGCAGCATGCCCTCGCCGAGCCGGGTCAGGAACGCGACCCGGGCGCCGGTGGCCTTCTCGATGTCGAGCACGAGCCGGCCGACCCAGTCGGAGTGCACATGGACCTCGGCGAGCCGGACCGTCCCGGACGGGTCGCGCCACTCCGGCTCGGAGCCCTCCGGCAGCAGCCGGCGCATCATCTGGTCGACGGTCCAGCGCACCGTGCCGACGGTCGGGATGCCGAGCCGCTGGTACACCTCGGCGCGCCCCGGGTCGTAGATCCGGGCGACCACGTTGCTGATGCCGAACGTCTCCCGCGCCACCCGGGCGGCCAGGATGTTGGAGTTGTCACCGTTCGAGACCGCGGCGAACGCCTCGGCGTCCTCGATCCCGGCCTCGATCAGGACCTCCCGGTCGAAGCCCATCCCGACGATCGTCCGGCCGGTGTAGTTCGGGCTGAGCCGGCGGAAGGCGTCGGCGGACTGGTCGATGATCGCGACCGTGTGGCCGCGCTTCTCCAGACCTCGCGCGAGCGTCGACCCGACGCGGCCGCAGCCCATGATGACGACGTGCACTCGGTGATCACTCCTTGCCCCGCCTGGGGGCCACTGGCTCGGTTCGGCAGGGATAGACGCTACACCGACCCAGGCCGCCCTCTAACATCACCGGTGTGACTCCCGCTCTAGGCGATATCGGTAAACGGCTGCTGCTCGGGCGCAAACTGCGCAGCACCCAGCTGGGTGAGACCCTGCTGCCGAAGCGCATCGCCCTCCCGGTCTTCGCCAGCGACGCGTTGTCGTCGGTGGCGTACGCCCCGGACGAGATCTTCCTGACCCTCTCGATCGCCGGTCTGGCGGCGTTGACCATTTCCTGGAAGATCTCGCTCGCCGTCGCGGTGGTCCTGGTCGTGGTGGTGCTGTCCTACCGGCAGAACGTGCACGCCTACCCGTCCGGCGGCGGTGACTACGAGGTCGCCAACGTGAACCTCGGACCGACGGCCGGACTCACCGTGGCCAGCGCGCTGATGGTCGACTACGTCCTCACGGTCGCCGTGTCGATCTCCTCCGCCGCCCAGTACGCCGCGTCCGCGATCCCGGCCCTGGAAGGCCATCAGGCCACGGCAGCCGTGATCGCGGTGCTCTTCCTGACCACGATGAATCTGCGCGGGGTCCGCGAGTCGGGGGCCGCGTTCGCGATCCCGACGTACATCTTCATGTTCACCATCCTCGGGATGGCGGCCTGGGGCTTCGGCCGGCTGTTGTTCGGGACCCTGCCCGACGCGAGCAGTGCGGGCCTCGACATCGCCGCCGAGAACCAGTTCGCGCACGGCGCGAGCGGGCTGGCGATGGGGTTCCTGATCCTCCGGGCGTTCTCGTCCGGGTGTGCCGCGCTGACCGGTGTCGAGGCGATCAGCAACGGCGTACCGGCGTTCAAGAAGCCGAAGAGCAAGAACGCGGCGACCACGCTGGCGCTGCTCGGCACCATCTCGATCGCGATGGTGGTCAGCGTGGTGGCGCTGGCCAACGTGATGAAGGTCCGGTTCGCCGAGGACCCGGCCACCCAGTTGCTCGACAACGGCGTACCGGTCGGCGAGAGCTACCACCAGGACCCCGTGATCGGTCAGCTGGCCAAGGGGATCTTCGACCACTTCTCGCCGGGCTTCTACCTGGTCGCGGCGGCGACCGGCGTGATCCTGGTGCTGGCCGCGAACACGGCGTTCAACGGGTTCCCGGTGCTCGGCTCGATCCTGGCCCGCGACGGCTACCTGCCGCGGCAGCTGCACACCCGCGGCGACCGGCTCGCGTTCAGCAACGGCATCGTCATCCTGGCCGGCTTCGCGATCGTGCTGATCGTGGCGTTCAACGCCGAGGTGACCCGGCTGATCCAGCTGTACATCGTCGGTGTGTTCGTGTCGTTCACGATCAGCCAGACCGGCATGGTCCGGCACTGGACCCGGCTGCTGCGCACCGAGCAGGACCCGGGGCAACGGGCCCGGATGAAGCGGTCCCGGGTGATCAACACGGTCGGCCTGACGCTGACCGGCATCGTGCTGATCATCGTGCTGATCACCAAGTTCCTGCTCGGCGCGTACATCGCGATCATCGCGATGGGCGTGCTGTTCATGCTGATGAAGGGCATCCACCGGCACTACGACACGGTCCGCAAGCAGATGGCGGCCGAGGGGGACGAGCCGCTGATGCTGCCGTCCCGCGTGCACGCGATCGTGCTGGTCTCCAAACTGCACAAGCCGACCCTGCGGGCGCTGGCGTTCGCCAAGGCGGCGCGCCCGTACATGCTCGAGGCGGTCACGGTCGACGTCGATCGCGACGAGTCGGACCAGCTCCAGGCCGAGTGGGACACCCGGGGGATCCCGATCCCGCTGAAGCGGCTGGCCTCGCCGTACCGGGAGATCACCCGGCCGATCCTGCAGTACGTCCGGGACATCCGGCGGCAGTCCCCGCGGGACGTGGTGATGGTCTACATCCCGGAGTACGTCGTCGGCCACTGGTGGGAGCACTTCCTGCACAACCAGAGCGCCCTGCGGCTCAAGGGGCGGCTCTTGTTCACACCTGGTGTGATGGTTACGTCCGTTCCGTACCAGCTGATCTCGGCGAGTGAGGCGGAGGAGCGGCAGGACCGGGTAGAACGGGTCGCAGGCCAGGTACGGCGTGGAGCCCGCAAGGGGTCAGGAGATCGGTGACAGACGAGGACATCGTCGGGACGGTAGTCGAGCTGGAGGTCGGGCCGGTCGCGCACGGAGGACACTGTGTAGCCCGGCACGAAGGACAGGTGGTCTTCGTCCGGCACGCGTTGCCCGGTGAGCTGGTGCACGCTCGCATCACCGAGCAGAACGCCAAGTACCTGCGGGCGGACGCCGTCCAGGTGCTCACGGCGTCCCCACAACGGATCGAGCCACCCTGCCCGTACGCCGGCCCCGGCCGGTGTGGCGGCTGTGACTTCCAGCACGCCAACATCGTGGAGCAGCGCCGGCTGAAGGCGACCGTGGTGTCGGACACGCTCCGGCGCATCGGCGGGATCGAGCGCACGATCGTGATGGAGTCCCCGGGCGACGACGGCCTCGGCTGGCGGACCCGGATGCGGTACGCCGTGGTGGACGGGCGACCGGGGATGTACGCGCACCGCTCGCACGACCTGATCCCGATCGACCGGTGTCTGATCGCTCATCCCGGGACTCCCGACGTACTGAGAGAGCGCTGGCCGGATGCGTCGTCCGTACAGGCTGTGGTGTCGTCCGAGGGCAAGACCGCCGTACTGACCGACGCGGACGGCGGTGGGCGGGTCGTCGAGGTGGTGCGCGGCCGGCGGTTCCGGGTCGAGGCCGGTGGGTTCTGGCAGGTGCACCCGGCGGCTCCCGGGACGCTCGTGGACGCCGTACTGAGTGGGCTGGAGCCGGCGGCGGGGGAGACGGCACTGGACCTGTACTCAGGGGTCGGGCTGTTCGCGGCGTTCCTGGCCGAGGCTGGGTGTGCGGTGCTGGCGATCGAGGGTGACAAGGACGCCGTACGCAACGCTCGGCGGAACCTGCACGACCTGCCGGACGTGACCTTGGAGAACGGTGACGTCGACCGGGTGCTGAACGTGGCGGCCGGGAAGGGGCTCGAGCACGTCGACCTGGTCGTCCTGGACCCACCGCGGACGGGTGCCGGGAAGGACGTCGTACGTCGGGTCGCCGCTCTGGGACCGCGGCGAGTGGCGTACGTGGCGTGTGATCCGGCGGCGCTGGCGCGGGACCTGAAGACGTTCGGGCGGCTCGGGTACGGGATCGCGTCGCTGCGGGCGTTCGACCTGTTCGGGATGACCCACCACATCGAGTGCGTGGCCATTCTCGAACCTGTGGACAGTGAAGTGGTGAGTGGGGGTGGCCTCGGGTAGCGTTCTGGCCTGGATTCCAATGCGCTGGAGACCCGATGCCGCTCGTTGACCTGGATGACCCGGAGGAGTTGCGCGCCCGCTGGACCGCACTCGCCGCGGTCGCCCATGCCACGGGCTTCGACCGCCGGTGGTACGCCGACGCCGACGGGTACCACCATCAGGACGAGACCGGCTCGGTGCTGCAGATGGTCCGGCTGGGCGACGGGCGGGCGGTGCTGTTCGGGTTCCACACGCACCACAGCCAGACTGCCCGCGCCGACCTGCTGGCAGGGTCGCCGGACTGGATCGGCCAGCCCGAGGTGCGCCGGCGGGCGACCGCGGGCGAGCTCGGGTTCGTGTACGGCGCGTTCAACGGGACCTGGGCGCGCGCGTCGTACCCGGGAGACCCGTGGCAGCCGGCCGAGGACGGGTTCGCGCCGATCGGGCAGTGGATCACCTCCGACGAGGCCACCGCCGACGAGATGATCGAGTGGGTCGCGGAGTGGGCCGACTACCTCGGCAGCCTGGACGAGCTGCGGCCGTTCGGGGTGGAGCTGATCCGGACCACAGCGGCCTCAGGAGTGAGTCTCGAGTCGCTGGGCGAGTTCTTCAGCCACTTCAAGATCGACCGGCGCTCCCCGGTCCAACCGGACCTGCCGGCCGGGGTGGTCGCGGGGGAGGACTTCACCCGGAACTTTGCGATCCCGGAAAACTTCCCCGACGACCCTGACACAGCCGAGGTCTCGGTCGTTGAGGATGTCGTGATCGGAACACCCGACGGCCGACCGACCGACGACGAGGAAGAATCCTTCGTCGTCCCACCCGGCATCAGCCCCTTCACCGGCCAGCCGATCGACGACCCGCCCCCGGTCATACCGCCGTTCGACCAGGCTCCGTTCGACCAGGCTCCGTACGACCAGGCTCCGTACGACCAGGCTCCGTACGACCAGGCTCCGTACGGCGAGGCCCGCGGCGAGTCGCCCCGTGCCGCCCGCGGCGAGTCACTCCGCCCTGCCCGCGACGAGTCACCCCGCCCCGCCCGCGGCGACGAGTACGGCGTCACCGCGAAGAAGCAGGGCTGGCTCCGCCGCCGCAAACACGACGACACTCCCGAGCCCACGCCCTCCCAGGACGCACCCGCCGCCCACCCATCGGGCGGCCCCGCACCGGGCGGGTCGGCTGCCGGCTATCCCCAAGGCGGCCCCGCACCGGGCACCTACCTCCCCGACGGCACGACGGGCACCTACCTCCCCGACGGCACGACGGGCACCTACCTCCCCGGCCGCCCGGCGGGCACCGGCCTCCCCGCCCGCCCGGCGTACGACCCCACCCTCCCCTCCTCCGAGCCGCCCCGAGTAGGCGGCGGCGTCCACGAGGGCGAAGACTTCTACGCCAGCCTCTTCGCCGACGCCCCCGCCGCGGCCTACCAGCCGGACCCCGCCACCCCCGACGAACAAGAGTGGGAAACCGCCGAACAACCCTCCTGGTCCGACCAGGACGCCACCGGCGAATACAACCCCTTCGCCGAAGACACCACCCCCAACCAGCCGGCCCGCGACTGGGTAGGCGGCGCCTGGATCAACGGCGAATGGGTAGAAGACCCCACCAATTCCCCCTTCCCCCCACCCGGCCCCCAGCCAGCCGCCCCCCGCTCCACCTCACAGCCCGGCCCCCAGCCATCCGACCCCCGCTCCGCCGCACAGCCCGGCTCGCACCCCACCGCCCCGCACCCGACCTCACACCCGAACGAGTCACCGTTCGCGCCATCAGCCGGCCCCCAGCCGAGCGCGTCCCCGTTCGCCCCGTCGCCCGAAGCCCAGCCGACCGCGTCCGCTCTCACCCCACCCCCCGACGCCCACGCAACCGACCCACGCGTCGCCCCACCGGCGGACTCCCAGCCGACCGCGTCCCCATTCACCCCGCCGGCGGACTCGCACCCCGCGGACACCCGCTCCGCATCACAGCCGACCGACTCACCCTTCGCGCCGGCAGCAGGCCCGCAGCCGAACGCATCCCCGTTCGCCCCACCCGCCGACGCCCACGCAACCGACCCACGTGTTGCCCCGCCGGCGGACTCCCAGCCGACCGCGTCCCCGTTCACCCCGCCGGTGGACTCGCAGCCCGCTGACGCCACCTCCGCGTCACAGCCGCCCGACTCACCTTTCGCCCCTTCACCGGATGCCGCGGACCTGGAGGACGACGAGGCCCCCACCGCCGAGATCGCCGCCGTCCTCGACGCCGACCCCGCGGAAGAAGAGCCGTCTTCCTTCACCGGCCCATCCCCGTTCGCCCCGGTCCAGCAAGCGGAGCCCGCCGCGCCGACCACCGACGACTCGGACGACCAAACAGCCGAGATCCCCGCCGTACCGGCCGCCCTCACCATCGACGCGGCAGCCGAGCACGCTCCCGCATCACCGGCGACCCCAACCGCAGAGGACACGCCCGCAGCACCACCGGAGCCCCTCACCGCAGCCGCACCCCAGACCGAGCACGACCTTTCCACCAGCCGTGCCCCAGAGGCTAAAGCTCAAGTTCACCCTCAACCCCAACCATGGCCGCAGCCCGAACCCCACCCCGAGCCATGGCCCCAGCCCGAGCCACACCCAGCCCCCTGGCCACAGCCCACCCCGCCCCACCCAGAGCCCACTCCACCCACGCCCGGCCCGACCCCCGACCCATTCCCCCAGCCCACCCCACACCCCGAGCCAACGCCAGGCCCGCGCCCCACTCCCGAGCCGATCCCAGGCCCGGACCCCCAACCGTCACCCGAGCCAACCCCAGACCCCGAACCCCAGCCATGGCCCGACCCCGAGCCACACCCGTGGCCGGACCCAGAGCCAACCCCTCAACCAGAGCCCGGCCCACAACCCGAGCCCGACCCTGCCCCCTGGCCGGACCCGGAACCAGAACCACCCACCGAGCAACACCCACACCTCCACCCCGAGCCCACCCACGCCGAACACCCCGCCTGGCTAGGCGAACTAGACGAAGCAGAATCCGCCGCAGCCAACCTCCCCTCCCCGTCCACCCCCATCCCGGCCGCACCCAACCCCAATCCACCCCACGCCCCAGCCGCGGCCGAGCACGACCCACCCCAAGCACCGGCCGCCAACGCCCCCGAGTACGCCGCCCCCGCAGACACACGCGAGTACGCGGCCTCCGCCGACGGCCGCGACCACGGCGCCCACCTCGACGCACGCGAGGACGCGACTCCCGGCGGCGCCCGTGACCAGGCCTCCTCCGGCGATGCCCGCGAGTATGTCGCCTCCGCCGACGGCCGGGACTACGCCGCCCCCACCGGCCCTCGCGACGACGCCACTCCCGGCAGCGTCCGTGACGACGCCGGCCCCGGCGATGCCCGCGAGTACGTCGCCTCCGCCGACGGCCGCGACTACGCCGCCGCCACCGAGGCACGCGAGGACGCGACTCCCGGCGGCGCCCGTGATCTCGCCGCCTCCGGCGATGCCCGCGAGTACGTCGGCCCCGGCGACGCCCGCGAGTACTCCACCCCGGCCAGCGCCGCCGAGTCCGACGCCGTGCACGCCGACGCCGCCGAGTACGCGGACCGCGGGTCCGTGCCGGCCGCAGACGAGCAGGCGGGGTTCGCGTCCGCGCCAGACGCCGACGAGCGTCCTGGGTCCGTGGCCGCAGTAGACGCCGACGAGCGTGCCGGGCTCATGTCCAGGGCAGATGCGGACGAGCGAGCTGAGTTCGTGTCCGGGGCAAACGCGGACGGGCGTGCTGGGTTCGTGGATGAGGACGACGAGCCGACCGGCTTCGTCCCGGTGGTCGAGGTGGACGAGCCGAGCCGCGCGCCAGCCACCGACGCCCCCGAGTACACCGACGCCCCCGAGTACGCCGACGCCGCTGCTTACGCCGACGCCGGCCAGTACCCCGACGCCGCTGCGCACGCCGGTTCCGGAGAGTTCCCGTTTGCGTCGGATGGGGACGAGCGTGCTGGGTTCGTGGATGAGGACGACGAGCCGACCAGCTTCGTGCCCGTGGTCGATGAGGATGACCCGAGTTACGCGCCGGACGCCGACGCCCAGGAGCACGCCGTACGCGCCGACGCCGCCGAGTACGCGGAGTACGCCGAGGACGCGGAGTACGCCGAGCGCGTGGCGTCCGATGAGCGCGGCGACTTCGCGTCCGCGTCGGATGCGGACGAGCCCGGCAGGTTCGTGCCGGCGGCGGAGGAGGCCGGGCACGCGGCGTTCGTGGATGAGGATGACGAGCCGACGGGGTTCGTGCCGGTCGTCTACGCCGACGAGGATGCGGAGTTCGCGTCCGCCGCAGAAACCGAGCAGGGCGAGCCGCAGGAAGGTTGGCCGGACACCGGGAGACCCGCGGGCGCCAACGGGCACGACTACGCCGCGCGTCAGCGCGAGGAGGCGAACGGGCACGACTACGCCGCAGATGAGCGTGCGGCGGGCGATGGGCGGAACTATGCCGCCGATGACCGCGCGGTGGGGAACGGGCGCGACTACGCCCTGGATGAGCGTACGGCGGACCGGGCGGCGAACGGGCACGAGTACGGCGCGGATGAGGGTGCCGCTGCGGAGACGCCTAACGGGTACGACCACGCGGCGGCGGCCGACGAGTACGACGACGCGCCGACGGGCAATGGGTACGACCGCGGGGCCACCGGCAACGGGTATGACCATGCGGCGGCGGCCAACGGGCGGGATCACGCGGAGACGGGCAACGGGCACGACCTCGCGGGGGCCGAGGAAGCTAACGGGCACGACCGCAGCGCCAGGGAGCGGGCTGCTGCCGTCGTGGCTCGGATGTCTATTCCGGGGTTGGGGCTGGTGGGGGCTGACGGGCCTCGGATTCAGCCGGAGCCGGGGTCGATCGAGGAGGCTATGCGGGCGGAGGTGGAGCGCCCGAGGCCGCGGCCGACGGAGTCGGAGGCGATGACGGCGTTGCATGCGTGGTGCCGGGCGCGGACCGCGGTCGTACCGTCGGGGTTCACCATCCAGGTCCAGGTGCTGGACCCGAGCGCCCCGTCGTACCGGTTCGATCTCGAGCCGCCGGAGATCGACGACCCGGAGTTCGCCGCGGACAAGCTGAGCGGGCTGCTCGGGGATCTGTGGCAGACCGAGGCGCAGACCGAGCCGGGCGGCTGGCTGTTCGCGCGGATCGACGCGGCCGGACGGACGTTGCGGATCGACCGGTGGTACGACCAGGTGCCCGACTGGTGGGACAACCCGATCGAGCCGCGCCTCGACGTCAACGGGCTGGTACGCCGCCTGTACAACCGCGGCCCCCAGTGGCAACCGTCGTACCTGGAGAAGTTGTACGTCAGCGCGAGATAGCGTTGGCGCCATGCTTCTCAGGATCTTCACCGAACCTCAGCAAGGTGCCTCGTACGACGATCTGCTCGCGGTGGCACGCAAGACCGAGGAGAACGGCTTCGACGCGTTCTTCCGGTCCGACCACTACATGGTGATGGGCGACAGCGACGGCCTGCCCGGCCCGACCGACGCCTGGATCACCCTGGCCGGCCTCGCGCGGGAGACGAGCCGGATCAAGCTCGGCACGCTGGTCAGCTCGGCCACCTTCCGCAACCCGGGCGTGCTGGCGATCAGCGTCGCCCAGGTCGACCAGATGAGCGGCGGCCGCGCGGAGCTCGGGCTCGGCGCGGGATGGTTCGAGGCCGAGCACCAGGCGTACGGCCTGGACTTCCCGGACACGCCCGGCCGGTTCGACCTGCTGACCGAGCAGCTCGAGCTGATCACCGGACTGTGGGACACGCCGCTGGGGGAGAAGTACAACTTCCAGGGCAAGCACTACCAGCTGACCGATTCGCCGGCGCTGCCGAAGCCGGTCCAGCAGCCGCACCCGCCGGTCATCGTCGGCGGCGCGGGCAAGAAGCGTACGCCGTCACTCGCGGCCAAGCACGCGAGTGAGTTCAACGCCGGCTTCCGCTCCGTCGAGCTCACCGAGACCCTGTTCAAGCGTGTCCAGGCCGCCTGCGACGAGATCGGCCGCGACCCGAAGACCCTGGCCCTGTCCACCGCCCACACCGTCGTGGTCGGCAAGGACGACGCACAGGTCAAGCAGCGCGCCGCCGCCATCGGCCGCGACGTCGAAGACCTCAAGGCCAACGCGATCGCCGGCACCCCCGCCGAGGTCGTCGACCGCCTCGGCCAGTTCGCCGCCGTCGGCTCCCAACGCCAGTACGTCCAGATCATGGACCTCCAAGACCTGGCCCACCTCGACCTCATCGCCGCCGAGGTCCTCCCACAGGTTTCCTGAGCGAGCACCAAGTCGGAACGAGACGGCAGATAGTCTGAGTTAGACTGCATAAGTCGGAATATCTCCGGCCTTGTTCCGACTTGGGGAACGAAGTTGGTCTTCGAGAACGCAGACGCTGAGCCGGCATGGCCTGCCCACGTGCCGGAACCGCGACCATGGCGGCAGCGCAGCCGCGGTGGCATCGCCGCGGATCGCATGCTCAGCGAAGTGATCGCGATGCGGCCGCCGTTGATCGCGGATCGCCAGGCGCGGCTCGGCCCCGAGCTCCTGGTCGCGATGGAGACGTGCGTACTGGAGATCGCGGCGCTCGATCACTCCCACGGCGCCGAGCTCGGGGCGCTCGAGACGTTGCTGCTCCGGACCGAGTCGGTCGCCTCGTCGAAGATCGAGCACATCGACGCGTCGGTGGACGACTACGCCCGGGCGCTCCACGGCATCAGGTCGAATCCGTCGGCGACATCGATGGCAGCGTCGACCGCCGCGCTGGCGGCGCTGATCGGCTCCGTCGACGCCGGTGCGGATATCGAGATCCAGATGATCCTGACGGCCCACCTCGCGCTGATGCTCGATGATCCGCAGGAAGGCGCGTACGCCGGCCGCTTCCGCGACCTGCAGAACTGGATCGGTGGCAGTGACTACTCCCCACGGAACGCTGTCTACGTCCCGCCGCCTCCCGAGACGGTCGAGGAGTACATGGCTGACTTGGTCGCATTCGCGAACCGGACCGATCTCCCCGTGCTGGTCCAGGCGGCGGTCGTCCATGCTCAGTTCGAGTCCATCCATCCGTTCACCGACGGAAACGGCCGGATCGGTCGTGCGTTGATCAACACCGTCCTGCGCCGGCGCGGTGCGACCCGTCGGGTGGTGGTTCCGTTGGCCTCGGCTCTGGTGGCGCGTCGCGACGACTACTTCGACGTACTGGGGGAGTACCGCGAGGGCAGGATCGAACCGATCGTCCAGTCGTTCACCACGGCTTCCGCCATCGCGGCGCGCGAGGCTCGGGTGACCGCGGCGAAGATCGCGGAGTTGCCGCCGCGGTGGCAGCGCGAAGTCGGAGCGCGGCGCGGCAGCGCGGCCGCGCGCTTGCTGGACGGGCTGATCGCGGCGCCGATCTTCTCAGCGAGTGACGCGGAGGAGCTGGTTGGCGGCGCGGCGAGCAGCGTGTACGCCGGTATCGAACGCCTGCACGCGGCCGGGGTCATCCGCCCACTGACGGCGCGAACGAGGAACCGGGTCTGGGGTGCGGCGGATCTCCTGGACGAGTTGGACGACCTCGCAGTCCGGATCGCGGCCGCGGCGCGCTGATCGCCAAGGGTTTGTCCACAGGTTCTCGATTGTTCGGTGTGGTGGCTCGATGTCGTGTATCTTGATGTCGAGAGAGTTTTGGCGCGAGGTTAGGGGAGCCTGATCTCGCGGATCGGTGGTGGGCTCGGCAGGATGGGCCTCAGTGGATCAGGACTGGACAGAGGAGCAGGTTGATGGCGAGCGTCGACAGCTTCGGTGCCAAAGGGGCACTCGAGGTCAACGGACAGTCGTACGAGATCTTCAGGTTGGCGGGCATCGAGGGTGCGGACACGCTGCCGTACTCGCTGAAGGTCCTGCTGGAGAACCTGTTGCGCACCGAGGACGGCGCGAACATCACCGCCGAGCACATCACCAAGCTCGGCAACTGGGACGCGAACGCGGCGCCCGACACCGAGATCCAGTTCACCCCGGCCCGGGTGATCATGCAGGACTTCACCGGTGTGCCGTGTGTCGTCGACCTGGCCACGATGCGCGAGGCGGTCGCGGAGCTCGGCGGCGACCCGACCAAGATCAACCCGCTGGCCCCGGCCGAGCTGGTCATCGACCACTCCGTCATCACCGACGTCTTCGGCCGGCCGGACGCGTTCGAGCGCAACGTCGAGTTCGAGTACCAGCGCAACGGCGAGCGGTACCAGTTCCTCCGCTGGGGCCAGACCGCGTTCGACGACTTCAAGGTCGTCCCGCCGGGCACCGGCATCGTGCACCAGGTGAACATCGAGCATCTCGCGCGTACGGTCATGGTGCGCGACGGCGTCGCCTACCCCGACACCTGTGTGGGCACCGACAGCCACACCACGATGGTGAACGGCCTCGGCGTGCTCGGCTGGGGCGTCGGCGGCATCGAGGCCGAGGCGGCCATGCTCGGCCAGCCCGTGTCGATGCTGATCCCCAAGGTCGTCGGCTTCAAGCTGACCGGCTCGGTGCCGGCCGGCGCCACCGCGACCGACGTCGTGCTCACCATCACGCAGCAGCTGCGCAAGCACGGTGTGGTCGGCAAGTTCGTCGAGTTCTACGGCGAGGGTGTCGCGGCGGTCCCGCTGGCGAACCGGGCCACGATCGGCAACATGAGCCCGGAGTTCGGCTCCACCTGCGCGATCTTCCCGATCGACGACGTCACCCTGGAGTATCTGCGGCTGACCGGCCGCAGTGACCAGGAGGTCGCGCTGGTCGAGGCGTACGCCAAGGAGCAGGGCCTGTGGCACGACGTGTCGGTCGAGCCCCGCTTCTCGGAGTACCTCGAGCTTGACCTGTCCACGGTCGTCCCGTCGATCGCCGGCCCGAAGCGGCCGCAGGACCGGGTCTCGCTGAGCGAGTCGAAGGAGGCCTTCCGCGGCGCGCTCGCCGACTACGCCACCGAAGAGCTGGACGTCGACCCATCGGAGACCGGGAGCTTCCCGGCCAGCGACGCTCCGAACGGTCACGGCAACGTGAACGACGAGCCGCACGTCCCGCACGGCGGTCCCGGCCGGCCGGCGAAGAAGACCAAGATCACGCTGAACGGCGCGGAGACCGAGCTCGACCACGGCCACGTCGTGATCGCCAGCATCACCTCCTGCACCAACACCTCGAACCCGTCGGTCATGCTCGCCGCCGCGCTGCTCGCGAAGAACGCTGTGGACAAGGGCCTGAGCAGCAAGCCGTGGGTGAAGACCTCGCTCGCGCCCGGGTCGAAGGTCGTCACCGACTACTACGACAAGGCCGGCGTCACGCCGTACCTGGAGAAGCTCGGCTTCCACCTGGTCGGCTACGGCTGCACCACCTGCATCGGCAACTCCGGCCCGCTGCCGGAGGCGGTCTCGGCCGGTGTGCAGGAGGCCGACCTGGCCGTGGTCTCGGTGCTGTCCGGCAACCGGAACTTCGAGGGCCGGATCAACCCGGACGTGAAGATGAACTACCTCGCCTCGCCGCCGCTGGTGATCGCCTACGCGCTGGCCGGGACGATGGACTTCGATTTCGAGACCGATGCCCTCGGCCAGGACACCGACGGGAACGACGTGTTCCTGAAGGACATCTGGCCGGCCGCGGACGAGGTCGAGAAGGTGATCGCCTCCTCGATCAGCAAGGAGATGTTCACCAAGGACTACGCCGACGTGTTTGCCGGTGACGAGCGCTGGCAGTCGCTGCCGACGCCTGAGGGCAAGACGTTCGCCTGGGACGCCGAGTCGACGTACGTGCGCAAGCCTCCGTACTTCGAGGGTATGGCGAAGGACCCGTCGCCGGTCACCGACATCGCCGGCGCCCGGGTGCTGGCCAAGCTGGGCGACTCGGTCACCACCGACCACATCTCCCCGGCCGGTTCGATCAAGGCCGACAGCCCGGCCGGCAAGTACCTGGCCGACCACGGCGTGGACCGCAAGGACTTCAACTCGTACGGGTCGCGCCGCGGCAACCACGAGGTGATGATCCGCGGCACGTTCGCGAACATCCGGCTGCGCAACCAGATCGCGCCGGGCACCGAGGGCGGCTTCACCCGCGACTTCACCAAGGACGACGCGCCGGTCACGTCGATCTACGAGGCCGCGCAGTCGTACGCCGAGGCCGGCACGCCGCTGGTGATCCTGGCCGGCAAGGAGTACGGCTCGGGTTCGTCGCGCGACTGGGCCGCCAAGGGGACGGCGCTGCTCGGGGCGAAGGCCGTGATCACCGAGTCCTTCGAGCGCATCCACCGGTCGAACCTGATCGGCATGGGCGTGCTGCCCCTGCAGTACCCGGAGGGTGAGAACGCGGAGTCGCTCGGCCTGACCGGCGAGGAGACGTTCGACATCACCGGCGTGACCGCGCTCAACGAGGGCACGATCCCGCAAACCGTGCACGTCAAGGTCACCTCGCCCGACGGCGGCGTGAAGGAGTTCGACGCGGTCGTCCGGATCGACACCCCCGGCGAGGCCGACTACTACCGCAACGGCGGCATCCTGCAGTACGTGCTCCGCTCGCTCATCGCGGGCTGACACAAGCAGCAGGAAAGGGCCGGTCCGGTGCGGACCGGCCCTTTCTGTCGGTGCGTGGCGTTTTACTGGGGCATGGCCACTGAGCGGGAGTCGCCGCGCGAGGTAGTCCGCGCGGCCTGCGCCGAGTACGGCGAGGACACCGTGATCGACTGGTGCATCGCGTTCCTCACCGGCGAGATCTCGGGGGAGGAGGCGTACGGCGCCGAGCTGCCGAAGCTGGTCGCGATCACGGGGAGTCCCAACCCGGGCGGCTGGTCCGCGCCGGTCGATCCGGTGAACTACTACTGGATCCGGGTCTGGGCTGCTCGGGTGTTCCTGTACGTCTGGCGTGACGACGCGGTCGACGCGCTCCTGGTCGCCGTGAAGGATCCCGCCTGGCGGGTCCGCGAACACGTCGCCCGGATCACCGCGCAACGCGAGCTCGGCCAGCTGGCCGACGCGTTGCTGCCCGATCTCGAGCACGAGCTCCCCAGAGTGCGCGCCACCGCGGCCCGCGCGCTCGGAGCCGCCGGCGAGGCCGAGCACGCCGAAGCCCTGCAGGAGCTCCTCGACGACCCGGACGCCACCGTCCGCGCGGCCGCCGAAAAGGCCCTCGACAGGCTGGAAGCCCGACTCGACCGCAGCTTCCGCTGACCCGTCGCCGGCGTGACGCACTCCAGGAGGAGACGCAATGAAGTACCTGATGCTGATCTACGGCAACGAGGACATCTGGAACAGCTTGGCGCCGGACGACCTGGCCGCCCTGATCGACGAGGTCGACGGCTTCAACGAGGAGTTGCGCGAGTCCGGAGAGCTGCTCAGTGCCGAAGGGCTCATCTCCCGGCCGCGCTCGGTGCGGTCGGTCGCCGGCGAGGTGATCGTCACCGACGGTCCCTACATCGAGTCGAAGGAGTTCGTCGGTTCCTACTTCGTCGTCGAGGTCGACCACGAGCAACGGGCCGGCGAGATCGCGAAGTCCTATCCGGGGCTGCGCTACGGCGGCGGAGTGGAGGTCTGGCCGCTGATGGCGAGCGGATGGATGAGCGTTGAGCCGTGACGAGCCGGTCGAGCAGCTGATGAGGTCTCTGGCGTCCCAGGTGCTCGGTGCACTCATGCGGCGGTACGGCGATTTCGCCCGGTGCGAGGACGCGGTCCAGGAGGCTCTCATCGCCGCGAGCGAGAGCTGGCCGCAGGCCGGTGTTCCGGCTCGTCCGCGGGGCTGGCTCACCACCGTCGCGGTGAACCGCTACATCGATTCCGTGCGGTCCGACAGTGCCCGGGAGCGTCGGGAGCGGGCCGCTCTGGATGCCACGCCGCGTGATGCGCTGGTCGCCCCACCGCCGGACACGGAGGAGGTCCGCGACGACCTGCTCGAGCTGCTGTTCCTGTGCTGCCATCCGGCCTTGACCGCCCCGTCCCAGCTCGCGCTGACGCTGCGGGCCGTCGCCGGACTGACCACGAGTGAGATCGCCGCGTCCTTCCTCGTGCCCGAGAAGACGATGGGTCAGCGCATCTCCCGGGCCAAGCTGCGTCTCCGCGAGGCCGGAGCGCGGTTCGCCGTACCCGCGCAGCCCGAACTGGAGTCCCGGCTGCAGGTCGTCCTGCACGTGCTGTACCTGATGTTCAACGAGGGCTACAGCGCCAGTTCCGGCGCGCATCTGCGACGGCCCGACCTGACCCGGCAAGCCCTGACTCTGGTACGGCGGTTGCACGCGCGGCTCCCCGAGTCCGGCGAAACCTCGGGCCTCCTGGCGTTGATGCTGCTCACCGAGGCCCGCAGCGCGGCACGAACCGGCCCGGACGGTGTCCTGATCCCACTCGCGGAGCAGGACCGCGCAGCCTGGGACAGCGCCGCCATTGCCGAGGGCACCGAACTCCTCACCGCCACGCTGGCCGCTCGCCCGCTCGGTCCGTACCAGGTGCAGGCGGCGATTGCGGCGATCCACGACGAGGCACCGTCGACCGACGCAACCGACTGGCCGCAGATCCTGGCGCTGTACGGGATCCTCGAACGCCTGCAACCCCACCCCGTCACGACCCTCAACCGGGCGGTGGCACTGGCGATGGTGCGTGGACCCGACGCGGGACTGGCGTTGCTGAAGGAACTGGAATCAGGTGCGCTCGCCGGCCACCATCGGCTGCTGGCTGTTCGCGCGTACCTGCTCGACCAGGCGGGCGAGGGGGCGGCCGCCGCGGCGGAGTACCAGGAGGCCGCACGTCTGGCGGGCAGCAAGCCCGAGCAGCGGTTCCTTCTGCAGCGTGCAATCCGCTGCAGGGGCACGTAGAAATCCGGTCTTTGGCTCCGATCCTCCTGTGAGCAGCTCACATCTGGAGCTGCCGGAACAGGAGTGAAGCGAAATGACAAAGGTCACGGCTCAGATGTCGGTGTCGCTCGACGGCTGTTACGCCGGCCCGCGCCACGAAGGCGACGACAGTGAATGGATGCAGTCGGCGGAGGCGGCGGGGTTCTTCCGGGTCACCCGCTGGGTGATCGACGCGATGGCCTGGCGGGAACGGCTCGGCTTCGCCGGAGGCGAACGCAACCCCGACTCCGACATCGTCGCCGAGTCGTTCGACGCCGCCGGCGCCTACGTGATGGGGCGGCGGATGGCTGACGGCGGTGAAGTGCCGTGGGGTGAGACCCCGCCGTTCCGTGCGCCGGTGTTCGTGGTCACCCACCGCGCCCGCGAACCTCTGGTGCGGAAGGGTGGAACGACCTTCACGTATGTCACGGACGGGATCGCCGAAGCCATCGAGCAGGCGCGGGCAGCAGCCAACGGTAAGAACGTCGCGATCGCCGGCGGCGGAACGTTGCTGCGCCAGGTTCTCGCGGCCGGTCTGCTGGACCAGCTGGAACTGCACATCGCCCCGGCCGTCCTGGGCGGAGGCATGCGCCTGCTCGACGGCGTGGGACCGGCCGGCGAGGAAGCGATCGAGCTCACGCCCACCAGGGTTGTCCACAGTCCCGGGGTCACCCATCTCCGCTACACGGTGAACGGACGGGCACCCCTCGTCCTCGACGACCGCGGCCGCGAGGCAGGCGTCGCCTGAGCTGACGCGCCCAGCAGATCACCTCGTCCTGCGGCGGCGGGGCCCGCCGCCCAGCGGCGACCCAGTCGTCCGACGCCGCCGCAGCCGAGGCATCGGAGGCCCCGGTCAACGCCAACTTCGGAGGTGGTGATGACCGGGGCCTGACTCACACCTAGCAGGCATCCCCTGAACGGTCGATCGAGCGCGCTGACCTACTGGGCGGATGTGATGCCGCCGTCTCGGCGGCCGCTCGCACAGGGTGGGGATGGGAGCCCCGCACAACGTCGCGACAAGCCGGCAGGTCGGCGGATCAGCCCGCACGGCCCCGGGGCGACAAGCCCGTGGGCGCGGTAGACAGAGGGTTCGCGCGATAGCGGATGGAGCTGGCGGAGCCCGCACAGCGCGGGGCGGCGCCCCGACACGGCGTGGGGCGGCAGCCCCGGCACGGCGTGGGGGCGATAAGCCCCGCAGGGCGCGGGCGGTAGCCCGCAAGGTCCGGCGGTAGCCGGACACGTTCGCGCGGTAGCGGAAGGAGCGGGCGGCAGCACGCACCGCTCTCGGGTGGGTGGGAGCGCGCGTAGCAGGCGCGACGAAGGAGTGCCTGCTGTAGCACGCGTGGGCTGCACCTGTTAGCCGGACAGGGCAGCGCGGAGTTTGCCGGCGTACTCGGCGGCTTCGGCGTCGTCGGCGTATTTGGTTCGGGGCCAGAAGAAGCCTCGGAGGCCGTCGCCTTTTGTCCGTGGAACCACGTGCACGTGGACGTGCGGGACGGACTGCGAGACCACGTTGTTCACGGCAACGAATGATCCCTGGGCGTCGAACGCGGTGCGGACGGCCGCCGCCACGGATCGGGCGGCGCCGAAGAGCGGGACCATCAGCTCGTCCGGGAGCTCGACCAGCGTCGCGACATGCTCCCGGGGCACGATCAGCGTGTGGCCTTTGAACACCGGCCGTACGTCGAGGAACCCGACGACCTCCGGGGTGTCGAGCACGATCTGCGCCGGCGTCGTACCAGCGATGATGGAGCAGAACAGACAGTCCGCCATCAGCCCAGCTTCTCGTCTACGAAGCACCAGCGCCAATTCTCGCCTGGTTCGAAGCTGCGCATGACCGGGTGCTGGGTCTCGTCGTAGTGCTTGCTGGCGTGCTTCATCACCGAGGAGTCGCAGCACCCGACGTGCCCACACCCGAGGCACAGCCGTAGGTGCACCCAGGTTCCGCCCTCGGCCAGGCACTCCTCACAACCTTCGGGCGTGTTCGGCGCGACGACGATCGGAGCCTGCTCGAGGTGCTGGCACGCCCCGCCTGGAAGCATCTTGATCCGCAGGTCCTCGGACCGCCCGCCGACGTCGTCGTCCTCGTCCCGATCCAGGATCGACTCCTCGATGTCCAAGGCGATTTGCGCCCGCTGCAGCACCTCGTCGGCGACGAGTCCGGCATCGCGGACCTTGAGGATGTGCTCGCGTTCGGCCTCCAGCATCGCGATCCGCAGCCGGCGATACGCCTCGCTCGGCGTCTCGTACTCGCTCTCCGGCCGCCCGAGCCGCTCCCACGCGGCCTGCGCCCGCGCCTCGCCGCGCTGCCGGAGCAGGTTGACCACCTCGGGCGGGTCGTCCGGCGTGACGATCTCCTGGAGCTTGTCCTCCGCCGCACGATGGGCACCTTGCAGTACGGCGGCCTCCTGGAGCGCATCCTCCGCCGGATCCGGTCCGGGCAGACGCAACCGGCGTACCAGCCAGGGCAGCGTCGAGCCCTGCAGCAGCAACGTCCCCGCGGTCACGGCCAGCGCGATGAATACGAGCACCTCGCGATCCGGCGTGTTCTCGGGGAGCGTGAAGACCGCGGCCAGCGTGACCACGCCGCGCATCCCGGCCCACGACACCACGATCAGGCCCTGCCACGACACCGGCCCCGGCCGGGACGGGCCGAGGATCCGCCGGGACAGCAGCGTGGTCGGGATCAGCCAGATCGGCCGGAGCAGTACGACGGCCGCGAACACCGCGATCGTCGACGCCGCGATCAGCCAGGCCGGCAGCGGGCTCTCCGCCAGGTCGTCGAGGATCCACCGGGTCTGCAGCCCGATCAGCAGGAAGACCGTGTTCTCGAGCAGGAACTGGAACGTCCGCCAGTTGGTCCGCTCCGACATCCGCGACTTGGCCGACTGGATGATCGGTGCCTTGTGTCCGAGCACCAGGCCACAGACGACCACCGCCAGTACGCCGGACGCGTGGATGTAGTGGTTCTCCGCCGCGATGTAGGCGATGAACGGGGCGGTCAGGCTGAGCGTGGTGTCGAGCACCGGGTCGGTGAACCGGCGGCGGATCTTGGCCAGCACAATGGCGACGAGCAGACCGATCGCGACTCCGCCACCGGCGGCGCGAAGGAAGTCCAGCCCGACGTCCAGCACAGTCGGCGCGACCACGGCGGCCGCGAGCGCCGTACGCAGGCAGACCAGGGCGGTGGCGTCGTTGACCAGGCTCTCGCCCTCGAGGATCGTGACGATCCGGCGGGGGAGTCCGACCCGCTTGGCGATCGCTGTCGCGGCCACGGCATCGGGCGGCGCGACGACAGCGCCGATCGCGAACGCGGCCCAGAACGGGAGCGGTTCGTGGCCCTGGGCCTCGGCGACCGAGCCGAGCAGCCACCAGGCGACGACGCCGACGCCGAGGGCGGTGAACACGACCAGCCCGACCGACAGGAAGCCGATCGACCGGCGGTGTTTGGAGAAGTCGACCAGGCTGGTCTTGATCGCCGCCGAGTAGAGCAGCGGCGGCAGGAAGCCGACCAGCACGACTTCGGGCTCGAGTTCGACCCGGGGGACGAACGGCAGGTACGACGCGGCGATCCCGATGACCACCAGCAGCAGGGGAGCCGAGATCCCGAGCCGCCGGGCCAGAGCGGCCCCGGCCGCGACCACGGCGACCAGGGCTACGACCTCGATCGCGATATGCACGCTGCACAGTGTCGCAGCGTCGGCCGGGTTTCGGTGTGCCGGTTCGCCGTCGGCTGAGCCGGGAGCTGGTCAGTGCGGTCCCGGTCGTCTAGCGTGTGCGGAGCGGGATCCATCGATCACTGGGGGTGACTGATGCGCCGTCGTGTCGTCTCACTGGCTTGTGTGCTCGTTGTTGTCGGCTCATCGCTGCTCGCGGTCCCGGCCGCGGCCGCGCCGACGGTCACCAACGGATGCGTCGCCTCGGTCCCAGAGCCTGGTACGACGACACCGGTCCGGATCTGCTACTCCCTCTTCGAGCCCGCCGGCGCCTCGGCCGCGCATGCCGTCCCGCTGATCTTCCACAGTCACGGGTGGGGTGGGAGCCGGACCAAGGACCCGGCCGCGTTCAAGGCCTGGCTCGACGCCGGCTTCGGCGTACTGAGCTTCGACCAGCGCAGCTTCGGCGAGAGTACGGGCGTCGCCCACGTGATGAACCCGGACTACGAGGGCCGCGACGTGGTCGAGCTCGTCGACCTGGTCGCCGGCCTCGAGTGGGTCACCAAGCAACGGCCCGGGGATCCGCTGATCGGTGCGATCGGCGGATCGTACGGCGGCGGGTACCAGTTCGCCGGCGCGTTCACCGAGCTGCGGGATCGCGGGCGGACCCGGTTCGACGCGCTCGCGCCCGAGGTCACCTGGTGGGACCTGAAGCAGAGTCTTGCCCCGCAGGAGGCGGCCCGAACGCTCTGGCTCTCGCTGCTCTACGCCGGTGGCGGCACTCATCTTCCACCGTCGGTGTCGGCCGCGTTCGTCGCGCTGATCGCGACCGGCGCGTGGCCGCCGGGGAAGGCCGGGCGGGACCTGGATGCGTTCTTCGCGCACAACGGGCCCGCGTGGCACGTATCCCAGGGCCGCAAGCTCGACGTTCCGGTGCTGTTCGGTCAGGGGATCTCGGACAACCTGTTCAACCTCAACCAGGGGCTGGCGAACTTCGATCACGCGCTGACGGACCGGGCCCGGGCGCGGGCGATCTTCGTCGGGTACAACGGTGGTCATACGCTGCCGAGCGTCGTACCTCCTGGTTTCGGGACCGCCGGTGATCCGTGCTCGATCGCGCTGGGGTCGCCGAACTTCTCGGACCTCGCGGTGCGCTTCATGGCCGCGAACCTGCTCGGCAAGCCGACCGGGCTGTCCGGCTTCGGCACCTATCACCTGTCCACCGCGGGCGGTCGTTGCCTGACGCAACAGACCCTCGCGGCGAACACGCGGTCGGCACTCGGCAAGATCCTCACCCCGACCGGCGCCGGCCTGCCGCTCAACCTGAAGATCGCTGCCGGTCCGCTGACTGTCGCCGGCACCCCACGGCTCTCCGCCAAGGTCTACACGGTGGTCCCGGACTCGGGTGCCTTCTTCGCGCTCAGCGTCGGTACCAACCCGCTGACCGCGAAGGTCGTGCAGAACAACACGATGCCCCTGCGGGAGAAGCGCGCTGCCAAGGGCGTTCGACGGACGATCGAACTCCCAGCGATCGCCGTCAATGTGCCGGCCGGCCAGAACCTGTACCTCACGGTCACGCCGGTGGCTGACATGTTCGCCGGCCAGCGCGGCCCGATCCCCGGCGTACTGCTCCTGAAGAACGCGACGCTGAGCTACCGGATCTTGTCGAGATAAGTCTTGTAGACGGACAGGAACGGCTCCTCCGTCGCGACCGCACCGACCAGCCGGTCACACGTCTCCTGCGCCGTCGCGATCACGTCGGCCGGATACCCGTACTTCACCTGGTGCTCGGCGAACTCGTCCTCGTCGTCGACGAGCACCCGCCCGTCCCGCTTCTTGATCACGTCCAGATCGAGATCGATCATCGTGATCACGTCCTCGGAGAACTCCACCGGCGTGGTGATGTCGCAGTAGATCTCCGTCGACCGCGGCTCGTCGTTGAAGATCGCCGTGAACCACTGGTCCCGCGGGAACAGCTGCACATGCGCCTGCTCCTGCGTCACCACGGGCTCGTCGCCGCGCTGCGACACCGAGTTCGCCGGCGCGCCCAGCCACACCCCGAACTCGTCCTCCCCGAGATACCGCATCCACTGATGCCAGTGCAGCTTCTCGTCGTACTTCCGATAAACCACCCGAACATCACGCATGCCGCCCAACCTATCGCCGCGCGGGTGCGCGGCCGGCGGCAGGCGTTACAGGAATTGCAGGTTGCTGCAGATCGGTGGATCGCCCCCTCGGCGGACCTCCAGGGTGAGGGCTCGTGACGACGTCCAGGGAGGGCGAACGAGGCGGGGGGACGGGTGCGGATCCTGCTTGCGGACGGTGTGCGCGAAGATCGTGGTGTTCGACGATCCGGCCGCCGGACGAAGGCTGGGTCACGCTGCAGGTGCAGGCGATCAGCTCGGAAGGTCAGTTCAGCAACACCACCTCGTTCCTGTTCAACGTCACGCCGGCACCGGGCCGACTGGACGGGTCCTTGGCGCTGGACGGCGTGGGCGACTATGCGGACGCGAGCGAGTCGGTGGTCGACACGTCGCAGAGCTTCACGCTCTCGGCCTGGGCGCGACCGACCAGCGGCAGCAAGCTCGGAGTGGTTGCTGCGGTCAACGGCACGACCAGAAGTGCGGCGGGACTCGGCTACGAAGCGCTGGATCTTCGCGCGTACGTCCGCCGACAGCCGCAAGCCGACGCTCTACCGCGCGTCTTCGACGGAGGCTCCGGTCAATGGGGCCTGGTCAGCAGACGACCGCGTTCCCGGTTGCCAATGCGTGGAAGGCCGCCGGCCAGTTCACCGTCGGCAAGGGCCTGTACGCCGGTACGACGGGCGGCGCCTTCGCCGGGTCGATCGATCACGTGCAGGTGTGGCAGCGCGTACTCCGGGCGGACGAGATCACGACCCTGCAGGACCCCCGGATCGACGGTCGGGTTGCCTCCGGGACCGCAGCGCGCTGGCCCCTCGACTCCGTCGTACGTGGCGCCGATCGCGCGTGGCGCACACCGGAGACCGTCCGCGGACAGTTGGCGCCTGTCGTACCAGCCGGTCGACGGCTTCTTC
Source organism: Kribbella sp. NPDC048837 (assembly GCF_055586945.1). Lineage (NCBI taxonomy): Bacteria > Bacillati > Actinomycetota > Actinomycetes > Propionibacteriales > Kribbellaceae > Kribbella > Kribbella sp. NPDC048837. Next base: position 421,596 of record NZ_JBVJHF010000003.1, on the reverse strand, counting down.
AGTTAGTACACCTTCACCCGAAGCAAGGCCGACGGCACCGAGACCGTGGCGATGTCCACGGTCGACCGGGACTCGCTGGTGCGGCTCCTAGCCGCCGGTTCTGCAGGTTGATGCAACTTTGCTGTGAGGTATGGCTCGGGCGCGGATGGTGATCGAGCATGGTGGGGTTGCTGCCTGGGCGTGGCAACCGTCGATCGGCCCTCACCGGCTCAGGGGGGCTCCTAGCCGGCGAGGGCCGGTTGCTGCCCGGCTACAGGGAGCGGATTTGTTCTAGGTAGGGCTTGTAGGCGGTGGTGAAGGGTTCTGTGGTGGTGATGTGGGTGGCGAGGTAGTAGCAGGTGGCTCGGGCGGTGGCTACTACCTGGGGTGGGTAGTTGTAGAGGACCTGGTGGTGGTGGAACTCGTCCTCGTCCATGACGCGGACCGAGCCGTCTCGCATCAACCGGATGTCGAGGTCGAGGTCGACGGTGGTGACGGTGTCGACGCCGAACTCGGCGGGCATGGTGATGTCGCAGTAGATGGCGGTCTGGTGGGGGGTGTCGTTGAAGAGGGCGCTCCACCATTGGCCATGCGGAAACAGACGGACGCGGTGGTGGTCGATGGTGGTCCAGCTGCCGTCGGCGCGCTGGCCGCGGGTGCCGGGGACGGATCCGACCCAGAGGCCGTGCTCGTCCTCACCGAGGCGGACCGCTTCCACGAGCCGGTGCGGCTGTCCGTCGTACTTGCAGAACAGAGTCCTCACCAGCTGCATGCGATCACTCTAGGTGAAAGCCGAACCAACCTGCCGGAGCCGGCGTCCTGGAATGTGAGATTGCTCCGGTGCCGCTTGCCAAGTTCGGAATCCGGGCGCCGGGTGAATAGACTCAAGTGTTCGAGGACGACCTGCGGGAGGAGCTCGATGCGTGTGCTGGAGACGGTCGGAGGGCCGGCGGACCTCAAGAAGCTGACCGATCAGCAGCTCACTGATCTCGCCGCGGAGATCCGGGACGTGCTGGTCGAGACCGTGTCGCGGACCGGCGGGCACCTGGGTCCGAACCTCGGCATGGTCGAGATCACGCTGGCGATGCACCGGGTGTTCGACTCGCCGCGGGACCGGTTGATCTTCGACGTCGGTCACCAGGCGTATGTGCACAAGCTGGTCACCGGCCGGGCGGCGGAGTTCGACACGCTGCGTCAGCAAGGTGGCCTCTCGGGCTACCCGAACCAGGCCGAGTCCGAGCACGACATCGTCGAGAACAGCCACGCCTCGACCGCGTTGTCGTACGCCGACGGCCTGGCCAAGGCGTACAAGCTCCGCGGCGAGGACCGGCACGTGGTGGCGCTGATCGGTGACGGCGGCCTGACCGGGGGCATGGCCTGGGAGGCGCTGAACAACATCGCCGCCGCCAAGGACCTGAAGCTCGTCATCATCGTCAACGACAACGGCCGCTCGTACAGCGACACCGTCGGCGGCCTCGCCACCCACCTGACGAGCCTGCGCACCAACCCGCGGTACGAGAAGATCCTCGACCTGATCAAGAAGAACCTCGGCCGCACGCCGCTGGTCGGCGCCCCGATGTACGAGGTGCTGCACGGGGTGAAGAAGGGCCTGAAGGACATGCTCGCCCCGCAGGGCATGTTCGAGGACCTCGGTCTCAAGTACGTCGGCCCCGTGGCCGGCCACGACCGCGACGCGGTGGAGGACGCACTGCGCAAGGCGAAGTCGTTCGGCGGCCCGGTGATCGTGCACGCGGTGACCCAGAAGGGCTTCGGGTACGCCGCCGCCGAGCAGGACGAGGAGGACAACTTCCACCAGGTCCGCCCGGTGAACAAGCCGCGCGGCTGGACCGATGTGTTCTCCGACGAGATGGTCCGGATCGGCCACCGGCGCCCGGATGTGGTCGCGGTGACGGCGGCGATGCTGCACCCGACCGGCCTGGCGCCGTTCGCGGCCGAGTTCCCGGACCGGATCTTCGACGTCGGGATCGCCGAGCAGCACGCGGTGACGAGTGCGGCCGGTCTCGCGATGGGCGGTCTGCACCCGGTCGTCGGCTTGTACGCGACGTTCCTCAACCGCGCCTTCGACCAGGTGCTGATGGATGTCGCGCTGCACAACTGCGGCGTCACGTTCATGCTCGACCGCGCGGGCATCACTGGTGATGACGGCCCGAGCCACAACGGCATGTGGGACCTGTCGATCCTGCAGGTCGTCCCCGGCTTGCGCCTCGCGGCGCCCCGCGACGGCAAGCGACTCGAGGAGCTCCTCAACGAGGCCATCGACGTCAAGGACGCGCCGACGGCCCTGCGCTACGCCAAGGGCGAGGTGTACCCCGACATCGATGCGATCGACCGCATCGGCGGCGTCGACGTCCTCAAGAAGTCCGGCACCGACGTCTTGCTCGTCGGGATTGGCGCGATGGCCGAGACCGCGATGGACGTGGCCCAACGACTCGAGGCACAGGGCTTCGGCGTCACCGTGGTGGACCCGCGGTGGGTGAAGCCGGTCGACCCGGCGCTGGTCGAGCTGGCCGCGGACGTCAGGCTCGTGGTCACCATCGAGGACAACGGCCGCGCCGGTGGCTGCGGCTCGATGATCGCCCAGGCTCTGCGCGACGCGAAGGTCGCGACGCCGGTGCGCGACTTCGGCATCCCGCAGGAGTTCCTGCAGCACGCCAAGCGTCCCGCCGTACTGCAGGAGATCGGGCTCAGCGGCCAGGAGCTCGCTCGCGACATCACCGAACTGATCGCCCAGCAGCACGGCGACGCTCTGAACGAGCCGGCCGGCGGCCGACCGGGCAACGCCTGAGCCGGACCCGAGCCGGAATGCGGGACCGTGACTGAGGAAGGGCGGCACACCGCACCACCGCGCAGCCGGCATGCGGCCGCCCGCCGGCGGACGCGGGCCTGGCCGTTCCTGCTGTCCCTGGTCCTGGTGGCGGTCGCGGTCGCCGGCGGTCTGGCCCTGCACAACTCCAGCGAGCGGGCCGGCGGCCCGGGTGCCGCGGTGGCGACCACGCCGGACATCGACCTGGCCGCCCGGGCCGCGGCCGTCGACAAGGTGCTGAAGAAGCGCGCCCAGGCAGTCCTGACCGACAACGAGAAGGACTTCCTGGCCGACGTCGACCCGGCCGACAAGAGTTTGATGGCCCGGCAGCGGACGCTCTTCACGAACCTCCGCCAGTTCGGGTTCGCCCGGCTCGCCTACCAGCAGCTGGCCCAGCAATACGACGACGCCATCACCCAGAAGTACGGCCCGACGACGTACCTGGTCGCGATCGCGATGACGTACCAGATCCGTGGGATCGACATGGTGCCGGTGCGAGCGATGCTCGGCTACACCTTCACCGAACGGCCGACCGGCGCCTGGATGCTGGTCTCCGACAGCGACCTGGACAAGCGACTGCCCCGTGGGTCGCACCAGGAGGCCTGGGACACCGGCGAGGTGCTGGTGAAGCGCGCACCGCGGGTTCTCGTGGTCGTCGAGAAGGGTCAGGAGCAACTCGCGTCCAGGCTGGTCGGGATGGCGAGCAGCGCGGTGAAGGCGGTGACCAAGAGCTGGCCAGGCGGCTGGAACGGCTCCGGTCTGGTGATCGCACTCGACGACAAGATCGTCCGCGGAGCCGACTACACGCAGCCGAAGAACGCCGAGGACGCGCTGGCGATGGCGACCTGGGTCTACCGCACACTGCCCGGCGAGGTCACCGTTGAGGGGGAGCGGGCCGACTCGTACGTCGTCATCAACCCGCGCAACCGCGACAAGGTCGACGCGCGAACGCTCGCGCACGAGTTCACCCATGTCGCGACCGCGCCGTACGGGCCGTACGCCCCACGCTGGCTGGTCGAGGGCGCGGCGACGTACGTCGAGTTCCTGCCGATGGACGGCGAGGAGCCGCTGGCGCTGGGCAAGTACAAGCTGGACGTCAGGACGAAGTACCTGGCCAGAGCGAAGAGCCTGCCCGCCGACGCGGTCTTCTTCCAGCAGTCCGACAGCTCGTACCCGCTGTCCTGGCTGGCGGTCGACTATCTCTTCGGCCGGTACGGCGGGACCGAGGTCGGCACGCTCTACCGCGAACTGGCCGCGCTCGGCTCGACCCAGGCCGACCGGGACCGGATCATGCTGGAACACATCGGCATGACCGAAGCCGGACTGTTCCGCGCCCTGAAAGCCGCAGCAGCGGCTTAACCCGGCGAGGTCGAGTAGGGTAGCCGGGCTGTGACTGACGGGTACTCGGAGGGGAACGACCCGAAGTGAGTGCGACCACCCCTAGCGCCGGACCGCCGGGCGCTCAGGTTCCGCGTGCCGGCCCTCGCCGCTGGCTGGGGTTGCTGACGGCCGTGGCGCTGGTCGTCGGGGGCGTGGTCTACACCGTTGAAGAGCGGAACGAGGACGCCCGGGCCAGGTCCGTGGCGCCGCAGACGCCGGAGCCGAGCGCCGGTATCACGCCGTCGCGGACGGCCGCCGCGGTCACCGCCCGCCGGGTCGCGATCGACACGATCCTGCTGCGCCGCGCGCAGGCCGTGCAGACCGGCAACGAGACGCTGTTCCTGTCCGACATCGATCCGGCCAACCGGAAGCTGGTCGCCGCGCAGAAGATCCTGTTCGCGAACCTGGTCGAGATCGGCTTCACCGAGCTCGGCTACAGCCAGGCCGAGGAGCGGTTCAACCCGGCGGTGCTGCAGGCGCACGGGCGGACGACCTACCTCGTCCGGGTGCTGATGCGCTACCAGATCCCGAAGGTCGACATCGCGCCGGTGACGACCGAGCTCGGGTACACGTTCGTCAGCAAGGCCGGCCGGTGGGTGCTCACCGACGACGACGATCTCGACAACGACCTCGGCCCGGGCGCGCACCAGGAGGCCTGGGACCTGGGCCGGATCGAGGTGCTGCGCGGGCCGCGGGTGCTGGTCGCGGTGGAGAAGGGCGACACCAAGCGCGGCCGGGCGATCGTGACCGAGGCGTCGGAGGGGCTGGCCGAGGTGTCGGCGTACTGGCCGCGGAAGTGGCGCGGCTCGGTCTTCGTTATCGCGCTCGACGAGACCGACGTCCGCGACGCCCGGTTCGCCGACGAGGACATCGAGTCCGCCGCGAGTGCGGGCTCGACGTTCTCCTCGCTGCCCGGTCAGGACACCGCCGACGGTACGGTCGCCGGCGCCTACATCGTGATCAACCCGAACGAGCGCGACCGGGTCGACGAGATCCTGATGTCGCACGAGACCACCCACGTGGCCACCGCGGACCTGGGCGGCTACGAGCCGCTGTGGCTGGCCGAGGGCGCGGCCGAGTACGTGTCCTGGCGCGGGATCGAGGCGATCAGCGGGCCGGGTGAGGTCGCCAAGTGGGAGCAGGAGGTCATCGACGACGCGCTGCCGGCGCTGAGCTCGCTGCCCGACGACGCCGGCTTCTACCAGAACTCCGCCGACGTGTACGGCGTCAGCTGGCTGGCCGTCCGCTACCTGGTGCAGCGGATGGGGCTCGACCACGTCGAGGAGCTGTACGAGGACATGGCGATGCACGGCACCGACCAGACGTCCCGCGACCGCATCCTGCTCAGTCGCAGCGGACTGACCGAGGCGACGTTGTGGACCTCACTGCGGACGTACCGGCCGCAACGCTGAGTGGCGGTTTGACCTCAAGCGGTCAGAGAGGCAGTCTCGAATGGTTCCGTCCACTTCGAGGAGGCGCAGATGAGTCTTGTCCGGAAGAAGACGATCGAGCAGTCGATCGCCGACACCGACGAACCGGAGTACCAGCTCAAGAAACGCCTCACCGCGATCGATCTGACCGTCTTCGGCATCGGTGTCATCATCGGCGCCGGCATCTTCACGCTGACCGGTCGCGCGGCCAAGACGTACGCCGGGCCGGGGATCGCGCTCTCCTTCGTGCTGGCCGCGATCTGCTGTGCGCTCGCCGCCCTGTGCTACGCCGAGTTCTCGTCCACGGTCCCGGTGTCGGGGTCGGCGTACACGTTCTCCTACTTCTCCCTCGGTGAGATCTTCGCCTGGATCATCGGCTGGGACCTGCTGCTCGAGTTGATGCTCGGGGCAAGCGTCGTGGCCCAGGGCTGGTCGACGTACGCCGCCTTGTTCCTCGAACAGATCGGGTTGGGCTGGCCGGCGTCGATCGGGCCGGACAGCAACGTGAACGTGCTGGCGATGCTGCTCGTCGCGGTGCTCGCGACGCTCGCCACGATCGGGATCAAGGAGTCGCTGCGGGTCAACCTGGTGCTGGTCGCGATCAAGCTCTTCGTGGTCCTGTTCGTGATCATCGCCGGCCTGTTCTACATCAAGGGTTCGAACCTCTCGCCGTTCATCCCGCCGAGCGTGCCCGCGCCGAACGGCGACGTCACCATCACCACGCCGCTGTTCCAGGCCTTGTTCGGGTTCACCCCGTCGACGTTCGGCGTGATGGGTCTGGTGTCGGGCGCGTCGCTGGTGTTCTTCGCGTTCATCGGGTTCGACGTGGTCGCCACCACCGCCGAAGAGGCGAAGAACCCGCAGCGCGACCTGCCGCGCGGCATCATCGGCTCGCTGGCGATCTGCACCGTGCTCTACGTGCTGGTCTGCATCGTGATCACCGGCATGGTGCACTACCCCGACATCAACGGCGAGGCTGCGCTGGCCGAGGCGTTCCGGTCGGTCGGCCGGGACAACTTCGCGACCCTCATCTCGGCGGGTGCCGTGGCCGGTCTGACCACGGTGGTGCTGACGCTGATGATCGGCGCCGCGCGGGTGGTGTTCGCGATGAGCCGCGATCATCTGATGCCGCGCCAGCTCGGCAAGACCCACCCGAAGTGGGGTACGCCGTACCGGCTGACCATCGCGATCGGTGTCGTCGTCGCGATCGTGGCCGGTCTCACCCCGATCGGGAAGCTCGAGGAGATGGTGAACATCGGCACCCTGGCGGCGTTCACCCTGGTGTCGATCGCCGTACCGCTGCTGCGCAAGAGCCGGCCGGACATCCAGCGCTCGTTCCGGGTCCCGGGGAACCCGGTGATCCCGATCCTGGCCGCGCTGATCTGCCTCTACCTGATGCTGAACCTGTCGCTGGAGACCTGGCTGCGGTTCGCCATCTGGATGGTGCTCGGCTTCGTCGTCTACGCCCTCTACGGCTACCGCAAGAGCCGGGTCGGCATCGAGGAGCGCACCGGCGAGGTCACCAAGGCCTGACACTCGCGGTCCCCCTCGGACGGTAGGATCAGCCGATCATCCGAGGGGGACACCCATGAATCACCCGAGGCGCTGGCTCGCGGGCTTCGCCGCGCTGGCGCTGGCCACGACCGCGGGGGTGGTCGTCGTCCGTGGCCAGCAGGGCGCGCCGCCCGGCGGCAGCGCGGTCGCCGCGGTCGAGGCCAAGGCAACGCCCGGCCGCCTCACGGACGCGCAGAAGAAGGTTCGCAAGGGCCAGATCGACGTCATCCTGGCGGCCCGGGCGAGGGCCGTGCTGAAGGGCAGTCAACGCGGATTCCTCGCCGCGGTCGATCCGAAGCAGCCGCAGCTGGTGGCCCGGCAGCGGCTGTTGTTCACGAACCTGCGGAAGTTCGGTTTCGCCAAGCTGACGTACTTCGCCGCGGAAGAGCGCGAGTCGCCGGAGCTGACCACGAAGTACGGACCGGGCGTGTTCACGACCCGGGTGATGATGCGGTACCAGCTGGCGGGCCTGGACGCGAAGCCGGTGCAGACCGACCTCGGGTACACGTTCGTCCAGCGGTCCGGCCACTGGGTCCTGGTCGAGGACAGCGCGATCGACGGCGAGCTGAGCGACGACGGGCACCGGCAGCCATGGGACTACCAGGAGGTCGCGGTGGTCCGCCGCGGCAAGGTCGTCGTCGTGGTCGACAAGCGCGAGCTCGCGCTCGGCCAGAAGGTCGCGCGGGTGTCCCAGGGCGCGGTCGACGCGGTACGGCGGCACTGGCCGCGACCGTGGAACGGCGCGGTGATGGTGGTCGCGATGGCCGAGCCGCGGGTGATGTCGCTGCTGTGGACGTCCGGCTCGGGCACCGGCTGGACCATCGCCGCGAAGGCGGTCACGCTGTACGACGGCGAGCCGATCGGGCCGAAGAAGACGACGCCGGTGAGCAGCCGGATCGTGGTGAATCCCGCGGTCCGCAAGCAGCTCGACGAGGACCTGCTGGTGCACGAGATGACGCACGTCGCGACCGTCCCGATCGGCACCAACACGCCGATCTGGCTGGTCGAAGGGCTCGCGGAGTACGTGCGCTGCGCGTCGATCGAGGACGATCCGCACTGGACCGTGGATCCGTACCGCAAGATGGTGCGGACCAAGTATCTGCCGGGGATGAAGGTGCTGCCCGGTCCCGCGGAGTTCGACACCGACGGGGACCGGTCGTACGGGCAGAGCTGGTGGATCACGGCGTACCTGGAGTCGAAGCTGGGGGAGAAGGGTGTGGCGTCGCTCTACACCGATCTCGCGCAGCACAGCACGACCGAGGCGGCGTACGAGTCCATCCTGGAGAAGCACACGGGGAAGACGCCGGCGCAGCTGGTCGCCGCGGTCAAGAAGTTCAAGGGATAAAAGCACCCGCCCCCAAGCTCGGCTTGGGGGCGGGTGTGTAGTTCAGCTCAGGCTTGCGATGCCCTTGGGGAGGAAGCGTGAGCCGTTGACCTTTTCCGCGATGCCGGTGCGGTCCAGGTACGGGGTGATGCCGCCGAGGTGGAAGGGCCAGCCGGCGCCGAGGAGCAAGCAGAGGTCGATGTCCGCGGCCTCCGCGACCACGCCCTCGTCGAGCATGATCTTGATCTCCTCGGCCAGGGCGGTCAGCACCCGGTCGCGCAGCTCGTCGGCGGTGGACGGCTTGTCGCCGACCGTCACCAGCGCCTCGACCTCCGGGTCCACCACCGGCTTGCCCTCCGGCCAGAGGTAGAACGAACTCTTGCCCGCGGCAACCACCTTGGCCAGGTTCTCCGACACCGCGAACCGGTCCGGGTAGGCCCGGTTCATCGTCTCGGCCACGTGCAGCGCGACCGGCAGCCCGACCAGCTGCAGCAGCACGAACGGCGGCATCGGCAGCCCCAGCGCCGACAACGCCTTGTCCGCCGCGGGAATCGGCGTCCCTTCGTCCACCGCCGCGCTGACCTCACCGAGGAACCGGGTCAGCAGCCGGTTCACCACGAACGCCGGAGCGTCCTTCACCAGGACGCACGACTTCTTCAGCGTCTTGCCGACCGCGAACGCGGTGGCCAGCGACGCGTCGTCGGTCTGGCCGGCCCGGATGATCTCGAGCAGCGGCAGCACCGCGACCGGGTTGAAGAAGTGGAACCCGACCACCCGCTCCGGGTGCTCGAGGTCCGCGGCCATGTCGGTGACCGACAGGGAGGAGGTGTTGGTGGCCAGGATCGCGTCCGGCCGGACGATCTTCTCCAGGTCGGCGAAGATCGTCTTCTTCAGCTGCAGCTCCTCGAACACGGCCTCGATCACGAAGTCCGCGTCCGCGAACACGGCCCGGTCCACCGAGCCGGTGACGAGCGCCTTCAGCTGGTTCGCCTTGTCCGGCCGGATCCGGCCCTTGCCGAGCAGCTTGTCGATCTCACCGTGCACATACCCGACACCGCGGTCCACGCGCTCCTGATCGAGATCCGTGAGTACGACGGGGACCTCGAGGCGCCGGACGAACAGCAGTGCCAGCTGGCCGGCCATCAGGCCCGCACCGACGACGCCGACCTTGGTGACCGGGCGGGCGAGCGCCTTGTCCGGTGCGCCGGCCGGGCGCTTGGCCCGCTTGTTCACCAGGTCGAAGGCGTAGAGGCCGCTGCGTAGCTCCTCGCTCATGATCAGGTCGGCCAGCGCCTCGTCCTCGGCCGCGAATCCACGGTCGCGGTCGTTGTCCCTGGCCGCCGCGATCAGCTCCAGGGCCCGGTACGGCGCCGGTGCCGCACCGCTCACCTTGACGTCGGCGAAACCTTTGCCTCGGGCAACGGCTGCGTCCCACCCGTCGCCGCGGTCGATCTCGGCCCGCTCGACGGTGATCGCACCGGTCAGCACCTTGCTCGCCCAGATCAGCGACTGCTCGAGGAAGTCGGCCGAGTCCAGCAGGACGTCGCCGATGCCGAACCGCACCGCCTCCGGCCCGCTCAGCATCTTGTTCTGGTTCAGGGCGTTCTCGACCACGACCTTGACGGCCTTGTCGGCGCCGATCAGGTTCGGCAGCAGGAAGTTGCCGCCCCAGCCCGGGATCAGGCCGAGGAAGACCTCCGGCGTCGAGAGCATGCCGGCCGCGGCCGAGATGGTCCGGTAGGTGGCGTGCAGCGCGACCTCCAGACCACCACCGAGCGCGACACCGTTGACGAACGCGAACGACGGCTTGCCGCCGTCGACCAGCTTGCGCAGCACGCCGTGGCCGATCCGGCCCAGGTTCAGCGCCTGCTCCCGGTCGACCAGCTTCGGTACGCCGGTCAGGTCGGCGCCCGCGGCCAGGATGAACGGCTTGCCGGTGACCCCGATCGCGACGATCTCGTCGCGGGCCAGCGCGGCGTCGATCGCCGTGTTGAGCGAGGCCAGCCCCTTCGGGCCGAAGGTGTTCGGCTTGGTGTGGTCGTGCCCGTTGTCGAGCGTGATGAGGGCCATCGTGCCGGCCTTGTTCGGGAGCACGACGTCGCGCGAGTGCGCGAGCGTGACGACCTCGTCGTCCGACAGTGCGACCGCGGTGTCGATCAGTTCCTGCAAGTCGCTCATGCGGCCGCGTTCCCTTCCCAGTTCGGGTTCTCCCAGATGACGGTTCCGCCCATGCCGAGTCCGACGCACATGGTGGTGAGGCCGTAGCGGACCTCGGGGCGCTGCTCGAACTGCTTGGCCAGCTGGTTCATCAGCCGGACGCCGGACGAGGCCAGCGGGTGGCCGTAGGCGATCGCACCGCCGTACGGGTTGACCCGCGGGTCGTCGTCGGCGATGCCGTAGTGCTCCAGGAACGCGAGCACCTGGACGGCGAACGCCTCGTTCACCTCGAAGGCCTGGATGTCGTCGATGGTCAGCCCGGCCAGCTTCAGGGCCTTCTCGGTCGCGGGCACCGGCCCGACACCCATCACCTCGGGCTCGACGCCGGCGAAGCCGTACGAGACCAGCTTCATCTTCGGGGTCAGCCCGAGCTCGGCCGCGGCCTCGGCGGACGCGAGGACGCAGGCGGTCGCGCCGTCGTTGATGCCGGCGGAGTTGCCCGCGGTGACCCGGCCGTGCGGCCGGAACGGAGTCTTCAGCGTGGCGAGGTCCTCGACCGTGGTGCCCGGGCGCATCGGCTCGTCGGTGGACGCGTAGCCCCAGCCCTGCTCGGCCGACCGGGTCGCGATCGGGACGAGGTCCGGCTGGATCATGTCGTTGGCGTAGGCCTTGGCGGCCCGCTCCTGGGACGCAGCGGCGAACGCGTCCGCGCGCTGCTTGGTGATCCCGGGGAACCGGTCGTGCAGGTTCTCCGCGGTCGACCCCATCACCAGGGCCGAGGTGTCGACCAGCTTCTCGGAGATGATCCGCGGGTTCGGGTCGACGCCCTCACCCATCGGGTGCCGGCCCATGTGCTCGACACCGCCGGCCACGACCACGTCGTACGCGCCGAAGGCGATCCCGGCGGCGGTGGTGGTGACGGCGGTCATCGCGCCGGCGCACATCCGGTCGATGGCGTAGCCGGGGGTGGTGTTCGGCAGGCCGGCCAGCAGGGCCGCGGTCCGGCCGATGGTCAGGCCCTGGTCGCCGATCTGGGTGGTGGCCGCGATCGCGACCTCGTCCACCCGCTCCGGCGGGAGCTCGGGGTTCCGCCGCAGCAGCTCCCGGATGCACTTGATCACCAGGTCGTCGGCGCGCGTCTCGGCGTACTGGCCCTTGGCCTTGCCGAACGGGGTGCGAACGCCGTCGACGAACACGACATCGCGGATCTCACGGGGCACGAGGGCCCTCCTCTGGGGGTCGGGAAAGCTACCGCCGATGCTACCCGTCGGTAACAGAACTCCCCAACCACCCCCGCCTGTGCGGCTGCTCACAAAACACACCCGTGTGATCACGCAGGGCCTGACCCGTGGCGATCGGCGTCGAATCGGCGCATGCTGGTGCCAGGTAGCTATGGGGAGCCGTTCTATGAACAATCTCGATCTTGCCGTGCCGGTTCTCAGCCGGGGGAAACACCGCAATCCGCGTAAGGGCGCCTGCTTCATGGAGTTCGCCTCGTACCTCGCCGGCGAGCCCTGGTCCGATCACCCGGCGTGTACGCACCCGCTGCTGGCGGGCGTGGCCCGGGACGTCAACGACTGTACGACGGACTCCGGCCGGTCCCGGCTGGCGCCGTTGATCCCGTCCGTGATCGGCCTCACGCCGGACGACCCGCACGTCGTGCCGCGGGTGACCGCGCGCTGCATCCAGCACGCGCTGCCGGTGGTCTCGCAGGAGCGCCAGTACATCCTGGCCGTCGCGTTGCTGGTGGGGGAGAGGCACCTGGCCGCGCTGGACGGGCGTCCGCTCGACGACCTCGAGCCGGACTCGCTCGCGGTGCTGGAGGCCGTTCCGGCCGCGACTAAGTGGGCGCGGTCCTTCACCGCCCGGGCCCGCCGGGGGACGCCGGACTTCGCCCGCCGGACCGCACCGCGGGCCGTCTCGTGCGCGGTCGAAGGCATCTCGCAGGCGTGCGTCCCGGACCCGGACGACCGGCTGTACAACCTGCTCACCGCGGCGATCGCGGAGTGCAAGTCCTGGGTGCCCAAGCCCGCTCCGATGCCGGTCAGGCAAGACCGCGTGGAAGTTCGCTAGGGGCGTGGCTAGCAGCCCCGTGCCTACTGCGCGGCACTCGGCACGGCACCTCGCCGCACTGGCGCAAAGGCCACGATGCTCCGCATCGAGACCTTCGCTCCAGCACGCCGATGCACCGCACCGAGCACCTGCTCGCTACGGCACGGGACTGCTAGCCACGCCCAGGCGACCAGTAGGCTTCACCGTGTGACGTTGGAGATCGATACCGGTACAGGGTTGATGCCCGTCCACGAGTGGGGTGCCACGGACAGCGACGCGCCGGGGCTGCTGCTCCTGCAGGAGATCTTCGGGGTCTCGGACTACATCCAGCAGCGCGCGGCGGATCTCGCCGCGCTCGGGTACTACGTGATCGCGCCCGAGATCTACTGGCGGCTGGACGACACCTCGCTGGACGAGTCGGACCCTGAGCTGCTGCAGCGCGCCATGGGGATCGTGCGGCGGCTCGACTGGGATCTGGCCGTCTCGGACGCGGTCGCCGCACTGGAGTACCTGCGCGGTCGCGACCGAGCCGCCGGAGTGATCGGCTTCTGCTTCGGTGGCGGGCTGGGCTTCAACGTCGCCGCGGCCTCGTCGACCGACGTCCTCGTGAGCTACTACGGCTCCGCGCTGCAGCAGCTCGCCGAGCTCGCGCCGAAGGTGGAGGCGACCAGCCTGCATCACTTCGGCGACGCGGACACGTATCTCGACGTGGACGCGATCATCCCGACGCTGGGCGACGCCGAGATCCACCGGTACCCCGACGCCGGTCACGCGTTCGACAACCCCCTGCCTGCCTTCCACCACGCGGACGCCTCCGCGCTCGCGTGGCGCCGTACCGTCGACTTCCTCGCCCGTCACCTCCCAACCTCCCAAGGAACAGCATGAGCCTGTACGACATCCCGCTGACGACCCTTTCCGGTGCGCCGACCTCTCTCGGCGACTACAAGGGCAAGACCGTCCTCGTCGTGAACGTCGCGTCGAAGTGTGGTCTGACCCCGCAGTACGAAGGCCTCGAGAAGCTCCAGGAGACATACGCGTCCCGCGGTTTCACCGTGCTCGGCGCTCCGTGCAACCAGTTCGGCGGCCAGGAGCCGGGCACGGCCGAGGAGATCGAGACCTTCTGCTCCACGACGTACGGCGTGACCTTCCCGATGCTCGACAAGCTCGAGGTGAACGGCGACGCCCGCCACCCGCTGTACGCGGAGCTGACCCAGACCCCGGACGCGGCCGGCGAGGCCGGTGACATCCAGTGGAACTTCGAGAAGTTCCTGATCAGCCCCGAGGGCACCGTCGCCGCCCGCTTCCGCCCCCGCACCGAGCCGCAGTCCGAGGAGATCGTCACCGCGATCGAGGCCCAGCTCCCCGCCTAGTTCCGCCGCTCGCCACCTCGCCCGCCGCGTCTCGCGGCGGGCGATTTCTTTGGCCGGATTCCATTGCAACAACTCTTTCGAAAGAGTACTTTCGACGCATGCCGAACCCGCATCGTCGCCTCAGCGACCCGCGTGAACTCAACGCCCTGGCGCATCCGGTGCGGATGGCCATCATCGAACTGCTGTCGATCAGCGGTCCGCTGACGGCGACCGAGCTGGCTGACCGGCTGGACGAGACTCCGGCGAACTGTTCGTGGCACCTGCGCAAGCTGGCGCAGTACGGGTTCGTCGAGGAGGCCGCGGGTGGCAAGGGCCGGCAGCGTCCGTGGCAGGTGCCGGGGCTCGGATTCCGGTGGGACGAAGAGCAGGCGACGGGGTCGATCGACGAGCGGCGGGCTGCGCAGGCGCTGTCAGAGGTGGTCATGGGTCGCGCGGTGGACCGGCTGCGGGAGGCGCAGCAGCGCGCGCCGGAGGAGTCCGAGGAATGGCGCGAGGCGCACAGCAACACCGAGATGGTCGCGTGGCTGACCGCGGCCGAGCTGAAGGAGATGAACGACGCGATCAACGCGGTGCTCGACCGGCATGTGGAGCGCCTGACCGAGCCGGGGCAGCGGCCGGCGGGTGCGCGGCTGTGTGAGTTCGTCGCGTGGGGCGTGCCGACGTACTTCCCGGGGGTCGAGCCGGCGTGAGGAAGCTGTTCGCGCAACCAGGGTTCCCGCGCCTGTTCGGCGGGCTGAGTACGTCGATGCTCGGCGACTCGGTGATGCTGCTGGTGCTCAGCATGTGGGTGAAGACGCTCACCGGCTCCAACGCGCTCGCCGGGCTGACGTTCTTCTTCATGGTGCTGCCCGCGCTCGGGGCTCCGTTGCTCGGTGTCTGGGTCGACCGGCTGCCGCGTAAGTCGATCCTCGTCTGGGGGAACTTCGCCAGCGCGGCGGCCGTGCTCCCGCTCGTGCTCGTGCGGGACGAGAGCGACGTGTGGCTGATCTGGGCAGTCGCGTTCCTGTACGGCGTCTCGTTCGTGGTCCTGCCCGCCGCGGTGAACGGGCTGCTCAAGGAGTTGCTACCGGACGAGCTCCTCGTCGACGCCAACTCCAGCCTCGCCACGATCAAGGAGGGCTACCGGCTGTTCGGGCCACTGGTCGGGGCCGCGATCTTCGCCACCGCGGGCGGCTGGCTGGTGGCGGTCGTCGACGCGGCCAGCTTCGTCGTCGCCGGGCTGCTGATCGCGACGATCAAGGTCACCGAGAGCCCGGCACCGGTGCGGAACACCTTCCGGGAGGACGTCCTCGGTGGTGTCCGTTTCCTGGTCGGCGACCGGGTGCTCCGCCACGTTCTCGCCGGGCTCGCGATCTCGATCCTCGTCATCGGCTTCTTCGAGTCGTCGATCTACGCGCTCATGGACGCCTTCGACAGACCGCCGACCTTCTCCGGTGTGTTCGTGACCTGCCAGGGCGTCGGCGCGGTCGTCGGCGGACTCACCGCGAGCCGCGTCGTACGCCGTTTCGGCGAGGTCGCCGGCTGTACGGTCGGCCTGATCGCGCTGGCCGTCGCCACCATCGTCCGCGCCGCCGCGCCCACCATCGCGGTGGTGCTGGTCGGCGCGGGGATCTGCGGTCTCGGCCTGCCGTGGACGTTCGTCGCGTTCACGACATTGATGCAGCGCCGTTCGCCCGGCCACCTCATCGGCCGGGTGTCGACCGCGGTCGAGGTGCTGCTGTCCACCCCGCAGGCGATCTCCCTGGCCCTGGGCAGCCTGCTCGTCAGCCTGCTGAGCTACCGCACGATCTTCGTCATCATCGCGACGGTGATCCTGCTCGGCGCACTCCAGATCGTTCTCACCCTTGGCGACCAGCTCCGCCGGAAGCCGGCCGTCAGCGTGGAATAGCGGCCAGAACCTGTCCTGATCTGCTTCTAGCGTGGGGGTAACCGATCGTGAAGGAGCAGGAATCATGACGACTGTGAACCCGATCCCCGAGGGATACCACTCGGTGACGCCGTGGATCATCGGACATGACACCGCGGGGCTGATGGAGTTCCTCGCGGCCGCGTTCGATGCCGAGGATCTGGGCGGGCGGGTGGTCGACGCGAACGGGAACATCGGGCATGCCGAGATGCGGATCGGGGACTCGGTGGTGATGATGTTCGACAAGCCGGACTGGCCGGCGACGCCGGCGTTCCTGCGGCTGTACGTGCCGGACGTGCAGGAGACGCTGAAGCAGGCGGTCGCGGCCGGCGGCACGGTGGTGACCGAGCCGACGCATCTGTTCTGGGGCGACGTCGTGGCGCGGGTGCACGACCCGTTCGGGAACCTGTACTGGCTGCAGACCCGGATCGAGGACGTCGACGAGGCCGAGATGGGCCGCCGGTTCGGCGACGAGAAGTTCACCAAGGCGCTGGAGTACGTGCAGAGCTCGCTGTTCCGGCCGGTCGGCTGAGCCCAATCAGTCGAGGGGTTCGGCGGGCGCGGCCTCGGAGGACATCGCCTCGGTCAGCGTCTCGGCGGTGAGGCCGATCTGCCAGCCGCGGGCGTTGTGCTCGCGCAGGAACGTCGTCACCACGTCGAGGCTCAGATCGGGCGGCGGTGACCACGCGAGGCGCCGGATCGTGTCGGGGGAGAGCAGGTTCTCGGTCGGCAGCCGGTGCGCCTCGGCGATTTCCGAAACCGCCGCTCGCGCGGCCGACAAGCGGGCGGCGGCGTCCGGGTCCCGGTCGGCCCAGGCGCGGGCCGGCGGCGGGCCGTCGTACCGCGGTCCTTGCTTGGGGAGCTCGGACTCGGGCAGGCGGCGCGCGTGGTCGATCGCCTCCCACCAGGTCCGCATGTGCCGGTGCGCGCCGCGGCCCTTGAACGCGGTCAGTCGCTGCAGCGTGTCCCGGTCGGCCGGCATCGCGGACGCGGCCTCGACGATTGCGGCGTCCGGCAGGATCCGGCCGGGGGAGATGTCCGCGGACTCGGCGATCTGGTCGCGGGCCTCCCACAACGCCCGGACGACGGCCAGGCTCCGGCGGTTGCGGACCCGGTGCATGCCGGACGTCCGTCGCCACGGGTCGGGCTTCGGCTCCCGCGGCGGAGCCTCGAGGATGGCGGCGAACTCCTGCGCGGCCCAGTCCCACTTACCTTCGCGGCGCAGCTCCTGCTCGATCGCGTCGCGCAGCTCGATCAGCATCTCGACGTCCAGAGCGGCGTACACGAGCCAGGGCGCGGGGAGCGGGCGGGTGGACCAGTCGGCGGCCGAGTGCTCCTTGCGCATCCGGTAGCCCAGGACTTCGCTCACCAGCGAGGCGAGGCCGACCTTCGGGTACCCGAGCAGGCGGCCGGCCAGCTCGGTGTCGAAGACCTTCCGCGGCACCATCCCGACCTCCGCCAGGCAGGCCAGGTCCTGGTTGGCGGCGTGGATGATCCACTCGGTGTCGACGATCGCGTCACCGAGCGCGGACAGGTCGCCGAACGGGATCGGGTCGATCAGGGCGGAGCCGGCGCCCTCGCGGCGCAGCTGGACCAGGTACGCGCGGTGCGAGTAGCGGTAGCCGGACGCGCGTTCGGCGTCGACGGCGACCGGGCCGGTGCCGGAGCGGAACGCGTCGACCACCCCGGTCAGCGCGGAGCCGGTGTCGACGACCTCGGAGAGCCCGTCGCGGAGCTCGAGCAGAGGCAGGTGCGCGATCGGGTCGTCCGGGACGGGCGACTGCTGGGTCTCGGCTGGGCTCATCGGCCCCGCTGTCCGCGCCGGGTCGGCATCGCGACCACTCCCGGCGGAACCGGCGGCAGGCCGGCGGCCGTGCAGAGCACTTCGCCCCACGCCTCGGCGTGCCGGGTCACGTCCACGCTGCCGCCGTCACCAGGTCCGGGCACCGGGCTCCAGGACGCGCGGATCTCGATCTCCGCCGTCGCGTCGTCGTCGGCCATGCCGCCGAAGCTTTCCGATACCACTCTGGTGACGGTACCGCTCGGAGCCAGGAAGTCGGCACCCCGGTCGGTCAGCGCCTCCATCAGCCAGGTCCAGCCCACGCCACCGAGCAGCGCGTCGGTCACCATCTCCGGTTCGACGGCGGCACGCACGTACGCGACACAGCGGAAGGTCGACTGCCAGGCGTCGTTCCCGTCCGGGTCGTAGAGGATGACGAGCCGGCCGGTGGCGATGTCGTCGCCGTCGACCGTCACGTCGGCGCTGACCGCCGCCGCATGCGGTGCGATCCGCTGCGGTGCGGGCATCTCCTCGACGAATACCTCGGGCCGGAACCGGGCACCGCGCAATTGCGACACTGCCTCGGCGAACTCCGCGGGTGGCGCGTCGACCTGCTTGCGGGCACCCATGCTTCGCAGCCTACGACTGATTACTCACCGACGCCTGTGACGACGCGCCGGTAACAGGCGGTGTGGGATGGCCGCGCCTTCGCCACGGCGCGTCCCGGGGCCTTGGTTCCCGGCCTTCCCTCGTCGCTCCAGTCGCTTCGCTCCCTGCGCTCCTCAGTCCAGGCCGGGAGGCCCCGAGACCACCGCATCAGGGGCTAGCGGCAGCGTGGGATCATCGCTGTGTGCCGTTGACACCACCTCCCGCGACCGCCCGTTCCCCCTTCCTGCTCGCGGCCCGCGGCGAGCCCGGACCGCACACGCCGGTGTGGTTCATGCGGCAGGCGGGGCGCGCGTTGCCGGAGTACCGCGCGGTGCGCGAGGGGACCACGATGCTCGAGTCCTGTATGCGTCCCGACCTCGTCGTCGAGATAACGCTGCAGCCGGTCCGCCGTTACGGCGTCGACGCGGCGATCTTCTACTCCGACATCGTGCTGCCGCTGAAGTCGGTCGGGTTCGACATCGAGATCAAGCCCGGCGTCGGCCCGGTGGTCGCCGACCCGATCCGCGACGCGGCCGGTCTCGCGACGGTCCGCCCGGTCACACCGGCCGACGTGCCGTACACCACCGAGTCTGTGCGGCAGCTCGTCTCCGAGCTCGGCGGGACCCCGCTGATCGGGTTCGCGGGCGCGCCGTTCACGGTCGCGTCGTACCTGGTCGAGGGCGGGCCGAGCAAGGACCACGCCAAGACCAAGGCGCTCATGCACGGCAACCCGCAGCTCTGGCACGCGCTCGCGGACCGGTTGGCCGACGTGGCGATCGCGTACCTGTCGGTCCAGGTCGAGGCGGGAGCCTCCGCGATCCAGCTCTTCGACTCGTGGGCGGGTGGGCTGTCGCCGCGGGACTACGAGCGGTTCGTCCAGCCGCACTCGGCCAAGGTCTTCGACGCGATGGCGTCGTACGGCGTACCGCGGGTGCACTTCGGCGTGAACACGGGCGAGCTGCTCGGCCTGATGAGCGCGGCCGGCGCCGACGTCGTCGGAGTCGACTGGCGGGTCCCCCTGGACGAGGCGGTACGCCGGATCACGGCGGCCGGCGCCGGCCCGAAGCCGGTGCAGGGCAACCTGGACCCGGCGCTGCTCTTCGCCGGCTGGGACGCCCTCGAGCCCGAGATCGACCGGATCCTCGCCGAGGGGCAGGCCGCGCCCGGCCACATCTTCAACCTCGGCCACGGCGTCCCGCCGGACGCCGACCCGGAGGTCCTGACCCGCATCGTGAAGTACGTCCAGGCGAAGTCGGCCCGTGTACCTGCCTGACCACGAGGTGACGCTGGAGCGTCTCACCGCCGCGCACGCGGAGCCTGTGCTCGCCTTCGAGCGGGAGAACCGCGCGTACTTCGCCTCCTGGATCCAGGACCGCGGCGACGACTACTTCACGTCGTTCGCGGCCCGTCATCAGGCGCTCCTGGTCGAGCAGGACGCCGGGACGTGCCAGTTCCACGTCCTGGTCGACAGCTCGGGTGCGGTGGTCGGGCGGGTGAATCTGGTGGACATCGAGAACGGCTCGGCCGAACTCGGCTACCGGATCGCGGAGAAGGCGGCGGGGCAGGGACTGGCGTCGGAGGCGGTGCGCGCGATCGTCGGACTCGCGGCGGCGAGGTACGGGCTGACGACGTTGCGAGCAGGGACCTCGGCGCGGAACCTGGCCTCGCAGGCGGTGCTGACGCGGGCCGGGTTCCAACGGGTGGGCGAGACGACAGGCGGCGGCCCGGCGTACGAGTTGATCGTGGAGGACGCGTGAGCAGGGTCGTTGTGGTCGGTGGCGGGATCAGTGGGCTGGCGGCCGCGCATGCGCTCGCGACCGGGCCGAATCCGCCACAGATCACCGTGCTCGAGGGATCGCCGCGGCTCGGCGGCAAGCTGGCGGGCGCTGAGCTCGAGGGGGTGCCGGTCGACCTCGGCGCCGAGTCGGTGCTGGCCCGGCGGCCGGAGGCGGTCGACCTGATCCGCGCGGTCGGGCTCGGCGACGAGGTGGTGCATCCGGCGTCGACGTCGGCCGGGCTGTGGGTCGGGGACAGGATCCGGGCGATCCCGCCGACCATCATGGGTGTCCCGGTCGATCCGGCCGCGACTGCCGACGTACTCGGATCCTCGGCGGCCGCGGAGGTGGCGCACGAGGCGGAGTTGCCGGCGCCGGAGCTCACCGAGGACGTCGCGATCGGGCGGTTCGTCGCGGAACGCATGGGTCACGCGGTGACGGACAAGCTGATCGATCCGCTGCTCGGCGGAGTGTATGCCGGCAAGGCCGACGAGATCTCGCTGGCGGCCGCGGTGCCGGAGCTCTACGCCAAGCTGCGGACCGCTCCGAGCCTGCTCGCGGCCACGGCCGAGCTGCGCGACGCGGGGAAGAGCCGGGCCGGGCAGCCGGTGTTCGCGGGCATCGTGGGCGGGATCAACCGGCTCGTCGACGCGCTCGAGAAGGACCTGACGGCTCGCGGTGTCGAGATCCGGCGCAAGCTCGCTGTGCGGCGGATCACGCGGACGGCGGGTGGTTACGCGCTGGAGGCCGGCCCGGTGCCGGCGCCGACTCTGATCGAGGCCGACGCCGTGATCGTGGCCGTACCGGCGACCCCCGCGGCCCGGATGCTGGCGGAGCTGGTGCCCGCGGCGTCGACCGAGCTGGCGACGATCGAGTACGCGAGCATGGCGATCGTGACACTGGCGGTCCGGAAGAGGGACTGGCCGGCCGACGCGACCGGATCCGGGTTCCTGGTGCCGTCGGTGGAGGGGCGGACGATCAAGGCGTCGACGTACTCGCACGCGAAGTGGGAGTGGTCCAGCGAGGCCGGGGGAGAGCTGGCGGTACTGCGTGCCTCGGTCGGACGGCTCGGTGAGGAGTACGTGCTACAGAGGTCCGACGAGGAGCTGGTGGCACTCGCTACCGCGGACCTCGGGCGTGCCATGGGTCTGCAGGCGCCCGTGGTCGGGTCTCTGGTGACGCGGTGGGGTGGTGGGCTTCCGCAGTACGCCGTGGGCCATCTGGACCGCGTTGACCGGGTGGAGGCGGCCGTGGCGGCGGAGCCCGGTCTGGCGGTGTGCGGAGCGGCGTACCGGGGTGTCGGGATCGCCGCCTGTGTGGCGTCAGGTGGCCAGGCAGCCACCCGGGTGCAGGCTCATCTGGCCACATTGGAGACAATGGCTCCGTGACGGAGAAGCCGAAAGCTCGTGAACTCAACAATGTGATCCGGTACACCCTGTGGTCGGTCTTCAAGGTCGAGACGCCGCTGGGGGACGCGGACCGGGACGAGCTGACGGCTGAGCTGTCCGACCTGCTCGCGAAGCTGCGGGCCGACGACGACGTGGTGATCCGCGGGATCTACGACGTCGAGGGGTTCCGGGCCGACGCCGACTTCATGATCTGGTGGCACGCGCCGACCTCGGACGCGCTGCAGAAGGCGTACCACGCGCTGCGCCGGTCGCGGCTCGGGCGGCACCTGGTTCCGATCTGGTCGCAGTTCGCGCTGCACCGGCCGGCGGAGTTCAACAAGAGCCACATCCCGGCGTTCCTGGCCGACGAGGAGCCGCGGGCGTACGTCTGCGTGTACCCGTTCGTGCGGTCCTACGAGTGGTACCTGCTGCCGGACGAGGAGCGCCGGTTCATGCTGGCCGAGCACGGGAAGATGGCGCGCACCTACCCGGACGTGCGGGCGAACACGGTGGCGTCGTTCGCGCTCGGCGACTACGAGTGGATGCTGGCCTTCGAGGCCGACGAGCTGCACCGGATGGTCGACCTGATGCGCGACCTGCGCGCGTCCACCGCCCGGCGGCACGTCCGCGAGGAGACCCCGTTCTACACCGGCAAGCGGACCGAGCTCGGCGAGCTGGTCGCGAACCTGGCCTGACAGTGGTGCACCGCAAGGCGTTCCCGGTGCTGTACGTCACGAACGTCCGTAGGTCCGTCGAGTTCTACGCGCTGCTCGGCTACGAGTCGACGTACCAGTTCCCGCTCGAGGGCGACCCGCACTACGTCGGCCTCGAGCGCGGCGACTCCTCGCTGGGCCTGTCCGACACGAGCTGGCCGGAAGCCCAGCTCGGCATCACGGTCGGTACGGCGCCGCGCTTCGAGCTCTTCGTGTACGTCGACGACGTCGACGCCGAGGTGGAATCGTTCCGGGCCGCCGGGTACCGGGTGCTGCAGGAGCCGGCGACCATGCCGTGGGGCGAGCGCCAGGCCTACATCTCCGACCCGGAGGGCAACCCGGTCGCCCTGGCGACGCCGATCTAGGTCCCCGGCTTCTGGAACAGGTAGTCCTCGGCACGCATCGAGGTGGGCGGCTTGACGTCCTCAGGGAGCAGCTCGCGCAGGTCGCGCTCGGTGAGGCTGTCGGCGTCGCGCGTGGACAGCCGGGTCGCCTGATTGGAGATGGCTTCCTCGAGCACGTTCCGGATGAACCGGCCGTTGCCGAAGTTGTGGCTGCGGGGAGCCGGGGGGATGACGCTGCGGACCATGGCCAGGACGTCGTCGGAGTAGACCATGCCCTTCTGCTTGGCCTGCAGTTCGAAGATCGCGATCAGCTGGTCGTTGTCGTACTCGCTGAACGACAGGAGCTTCGGGAACCGCGACGCCAGCCCGGTGTTGGACTCCATGAACCGCTGCATCTCGCGGTGGTACCCGGCGACGATCACGATGCAGTCGTCGCGGTGGTCCTCCATCATCTTCAGGATGGTGGTGATGGCCTCGAGACCGAAGTCGCCCGGGCTGTTCTCCGGCACCAGGGTGTAGGCCTCGTCGACGAACAGCACCCCGCCGATCGCCTCGCGGAACTTGGCCGCGGTCATCGGTGCCGTCTGGCCGACGCTGGACCCGACCAGGTCGGACCGGTCGACCTCGACCACGTGGCCCTGCTCGAGCACGCCCAGCTGCTTGTAGATCCGGCTGAGCAGGCGGGCGATCGTGGTCTTCGCCGTACCGGGCTTGCCGACGAACACCATGTGCCGGGCGCGCTCGTGCGTCGGCAGGCCGAGCTCCTTGCGGCGCAGATTGGTCCGCACCTCGGCCACCATCCGCCGGACCGCGTCCTTGACCGAGTCCAACCCGATCAACGTGTCCAGCTCCGCGAGCGGGTTGTCCCCGGGGGTCGCCCCCGGCAGAACCAACTCCTCAGGCTCCGGCTGGGGTGCGACGGCCGGCGCAGGCTCAGGCACAACCTCAGCCACTGGCTCAGGCTCGGGTACAGGTTCAGGTTCAGGCTCAGGCTCAGGTGTGATCTGCGGTGCGGTCTCAGTTGGTTGGTCGGCGTGGAGGACCCGGAAGAAGGCGGCCAGGTCCGGGACCTCTGGGTCCGGCCACGGTGCGTCGGACAGGACACCGGCCACGTGGACCGATACCCGGGTGGCGGCCGCGGCCCAGGTGCGCGCGAGTACCTGCTGGTCCTGGCGCACCGCGCGGGCCAGCCACTCGGTGTTCCCGGCCAGCCAGGCAGCCGGCTCGAAGTCGTCCTTGGTATCGGCGACCGCGTTCACGACGTCCCACCCGGCGCCGCCCATGACCTGACCCACGGCCGGCGGAAGACCCTCCAGCCCGGCGACCAGGATCAGCTGGGCCATCAGCTGCGCGAAGTCCCCGGCACGATCGTCCGGAACCGCCATCACCAGCTTGGTATGCGCGTCCTGCAGCGTGCTGAGCGAGTAGTGCAGAGCCGCCGCCGGCCCGGCCAGCTCCGGCAGCACCGTGCGCTCGTGGTCGCTGAGCGCGGAAGTCCGCCAGAACTGAGCGATCGTCTCGTAGTCCGCGAGAGTGTGCATGCGCGTGACCTCACGGTCCGCTAGCACTCGGTCGAACGCAGTGGTCAGGACACGGGCCCGCGCAGCCATCGGCGGCGCGTCGACGAACAGGCTGACCACGTCCCGGGACAATTGCAGTGCCTGCCGACGAGCCGGCTCGGGGAAGCTGCGCGCTCCCGACACCGCCTGCAGCGGCCAATCGGTCTCCGCGACCCGGACCACGTGGCCGGCACCGCCGAACCGGTACGCCGGCCGGTAGAAGTCCCGCGTGAGCTCGGCCGCGATATCGGCGTACTCGCCGTGCAGAACTGGGATCCAGCCGGTCAGCAGCGGCGCGACCTGATGGGTGAACCACACCGCGGCCGGCGTTCCGTTGACGAAGTCGGGGAAGGCGGCCGGCCGCAGCGTGTTCGGATCGTCGGCCCAGGCGCGCAGCTGGGCGCGGACACCGGCCAGCCAGTCGGTCGGCACTTCCCAGGGCTGGTCGGCAGCAAGGACGTCGAGAACGCGCGGTCTCCAGGTGTCGTCAGCCACGCCGGCTAACTTTAGTGCGTCAGCGGCCGACGCCCGGACATCCCTGCCTCAGGCTGAGGCCGGCTCGAGCTTGAGGCTGATGCTGTTGATGCAGTACCGCAGGTCGGTGGGGGTTCCGTAGCCCTCACCCTCGAAGACGTGGCCCAGGTGGGAGCCACAGTTGGCGCACCGGACCTCGACGCGCTTCATGCCCAGGGTGCTGTCCTCGATGTACTGGACCCGGTCCTCGGCCAGCGGCGCGAAGAACGACGGCCAGCCGCAGTGCGAGTCGAACTTGGTCTCGCTCCGGAAGAGCTCCGCGTCACACGCCCGGCACTTGTAGACACCGACCGTCTTGGTGTCGGTGTACTCCCCGACGAACGGCCGCTCGGTCCCGGCCTTGCGCAGCACGTGAAACTCGGCGGGGGAGAGCTGCGCCTTCCACTCCGCCTCGGACTTGGTTACGGCGTACTGCTTGGTGTCATCTGTCACGACTCCAGTATCGGCGCCCGGCCAAGGAAAACCCCGGCCGGGCGCCGTACGTAAGACTCCCGTGATCGATCAGCGCACCCAGGAGGGGAGCGGGATGACCCGCACCACCTGCGGGTCGTGGTCGCTGATCTGGTCCGGGAACTCGGCGTTCATGTGGACCACGTCGTACGTCGAGGCCGGCTGGAGGTTCTTCGAGATCAGGATCTGGTCGAGGATCTGGCTGTTGCCCTCGAACACGTAGCTGTAGCGCTGGTTCAGCGGCAGGGTCCGCGGCATGTCGATCAGCGCGGTCTTGCCGGACCCGACCAGGATGTCCGCGGTCTCGGACCAGTCGAAGTCGTTCAGGTCGCCGAGCACGATCACGTTCGCGCCCGTGTCCTTGGCGAAGATCTGGTCGACGAACCCGCGGACCGCCTGGGCCTGCAGGTGCCGCTTGGCCGCGGTGACCTGCACCGGCGGCTGGAACCGGCCCCACAGCGGGTCGTCGCCGCCCTTGGAGCTGAAGTGGTTGACCACCACGAACAGGCTCTGGCCGTGCCAGGTGAACTCGCCGGCCAGCGGGACACGGGTGGCGTCCCAGGCCGCCGTGTTGCCCGGGTCGACTCGGCCCGGCGACGAGCTGAGGTGCGGCCGGCCGAACCGGTCGGTGGTGATTGTGGTCGCGACCGTCGAGCCGCCACCCGGGCGGTCGACGAACTTCACCGGCTTGTCGGTCCGGTACAGGAACGCGACCCGGATGTTGCCGCCCGGCTCGCCGCCCTCCATGTTGTTGACCGGGTCGATCTGGCGGTAGGCGTACGTCGGTCCGCCCGCCTTCTGGATCGCGGCGACGAGCAGGTCGAGGGTGACGTTGGCCGCGGTGGTGCCGGAGTTCGTGGCGCCGTCGTTGTCCTGCACCTCCTCCAGGCCGATGATGTCCGGCGCGGCGAGGTTCTTCACCACCGCCTGAGCCAGCCCGTCGAACTTGGCGTCACCGTCGGACGGGTCCAGGTTCTCCACGTTGAACGTCGCCACCGACACCTGCAGCGGCGAGGACTTCTGCGTCGTCTCCCGCGTCACGCCGCCGTCGATCACGGTCGGGGTCACGGTCGGCAGGAACTTGAAGTTCCCGAACGAGTAGTCCAGGACACCGGTGACCACGCCGGCCAGCTTGTCCCCGGTCTTCGCGTCCGGGATCGGCGCCAGCACGTCGTCGAGCAGCACACGCTCGGGGTTGCTGTCGGTCTTCTGCAGCAGGATGCCGCCGCGCACGGTCCGCACCCCGGACCCGGCCGGTACGACGGACAGCTCGCGGAACGAGCTCGTCGGCCCGGTGACCTGCGGCTGGTCGATCCCCAGCCACATCCCTTCCAGCGACTCCCAGAAGTCGAGGCCGTCGTTGGCCGGGTCGAACGCCGTGCTCGTGGTCTCCACGTCACCGTTGGAGTCGTCCTCGATCACGGTCGACGGCGGCACCCGGCCACCAGGACCGACGATCGTCGGAGCCGGTACGGCGGCGGTGCCGGTGACCGTGACGGTCGGGTTGGTGAGCTCCGTGGTGGTCAGGTTGTCGGTGCCGCCGGAGCCGCCGGGGCGGAACTCGGCGACCGTGCCCTTGACCGTGACCGCGTCACCGACGGACACCGTCGGCGCGGAGCTGGTGAACACGAACAGGCCCTCGCTGGTCGCCGGGTCGTTGTCCGGCTGCGGGTCCTGGAACCAGAACCCGTTGGTGGTCTTCGCGGTGACCACACCGGTCACGTTCTGGGCCACCTTGCCGTTCAGCGGCGACAGGTGCGCGGCGCCCTGGATGTCGTGGATCTTCGCGTCGACGGGCGGTTCGGTCGGCGTCGAGGTCAGCGTGCCCGGCGAGGGGTTGCCGACGGCGAAGTCGGCGTTGTTGTTGTCGGTGTCCTTCGTCGGGTCGATCCGCGCCGCGGACGTCGTGTTCGACAGCGTGCCGGTCGGTGTGGTCTCGGAGTCGTTCGCCGCGGTGCCGTAACCCACGTAGTCGCGGACGGACGGGTCGGCGTGGCAGGCCGAGCCACACGCGAGCGCGGTCTGAGTGGTGACCAGCGCGACCTTGCCGGCGCCCGCCGCCATCATGATCGTGCCCGCGACGTCCGGGGTCGGCATCGGTGCGCCGTTCCCCGCGCCGGCGCCTTCCTGGACGAGGTACGCCGCTCCCGGGGCGATGCTGCCCGTCAGCTTCGTGACCTGCCACGTCGTGCCGGTGGACGAGGCGTACTGGACGGACCAGCCGCTCACGTCGACCGGGGCCGAGCTGTTGTTGGTCAGCTCGATGAAGTCGTTGGTGTACGGTGCGCCGCTGTTGCCGCCGCCGCCGTACACCTCGGTGATGACCACGTCGGTGGACGCGGCCGCGGCCGGCCGGGCCACGAACGCGGCCACCCCGGCGAAGACGAGACTGGAAGTGACCACGAGGGCGCCCAGGCGGCGCCGTGATCGGATCTGGGCAGACATGGCCGGATTGTCACACCGGGACCCTGCCTGTCCAAGGTCCAACACGTGAACAGCCGGTATGCGCGCCGAAGGCACGGGTGATCATTCGCGGGCGTGCAGTGCGAGCAGCTGGTGCACCTCGAGCGGCTCGGTCTTCCCCTTGAGTTCGATCAGCCCCAGCGACTCGGTGACGGCGTCCGGCAGCAGCGCCTTGGTCGCCGGTCCGATGGCGACGCCACCGCCGGGCGCTTCGCCCTCGATCCGGGACGCCACGTTCACGGTGTCGCCGATGACCGTGTGGGTCCGCCCGCCCTCGGTCCCGAGCAGGCTGACCGACGCGATGCCGGTGTTGATCCCGACCCGGAACGGCGGCCAGTTCGGGTGTGCCGCCTGGACCGCGGTCGCCGCCTCCTGCAGCGCGAGCCCCGCCGCGGCCGCCCGGGCCGCGTGGTCCGGCTGGTCACCGCGCTTGTTGAAGGTCACCATCAGCGCGTCGCCGATGATCCGGTCGACGTCGCCGCCGTGTCGCCGTACGACCGGTGGGACGACGACCTGGAAGTACGTGTTCAGCATCGCCGTGACCTCGGCCGAGCCGTGCTTCTCGGAGAAGGTCGTGAACCCCTGCAGATCCGCGAACAGCACGCTCAGCTCCCGCTGCCCGGAGATGGTGTCCTCCATGTACAGGTCCGCGAACCGCTCCTCGTACCACTGGATCCGCACGCCGGCCACGACCAGGACGAACGCGGCGAGCATGAGCACGTGCCACTCCCACCACGACAGCGCCCAGTTCCGGGCGAACACCAGCGCGATCATCGCCTCGGCCAGCAGCACCCACGCGGCGATCATCGACAGCAGCATCAGCGACGGCCGCTCCCACCACGTCCGCAGGTACAGCGCCGCCGCGGTCGCGTACAACAACACAGCCGGTACGGCGAGCGCCGTGAGGATGCCGTCGGCAGTCTCGGGCACCGACGTGGCGTGCAGCGGCGGCAACCGGAGCACGGACGCCGCCGCCCACAACGCCATCAGCGTCAGCAGCCCGGCCCGAAGCCGGCGCCCCCACCGGACGGCCGCCACCGCCCGTTCGCCCGTCAGATTCAGGCTGGACAGGAACGCGAACACCGACGCCAGCGCCACACCGACCGGAGTCGCGAGCGTGAACCCGGCGTTCGGTGTGTCCAGCAACACCTTCGGCGTGGCCAGCGCATGCAGCCCGAGAAACCCGGCTGCCGACAGAAAGGCCAGCGACACGAGCAGCACCCGCGGATCACCCCGCCGAAGCGCCGCCACACCGGTCATATAGGCCAGTACGGCGCTCGCTCCGGCGGTGATCAGCACCAGCCAGAAATGCGACGGATGGTGCTCCCAATGCACGTCGAGCCGCGGTTCGCGCCGCAGCAGGACCAGACCGGCCAGCGGTACCAGCAGCACCAGGGAGGTCAGCGCGATCATCGCCGGCGTGTAGACGAACCGCCGTTCAGGCATCCGACGAGACCTTGAAATGGGTGTGGATCTGCGACACGACCACCGAGCCCTCGCCCACCGCCGACGCCACCCGCTTGACCGAACCGCTGCGCACATCCCCGATCGCGAACAACCCCGGGACGGTCGTCTCGTACGGCTGCGGCGGCCGGTCCTCGTGCCACTGCGGATCCTCGGCGGCGTCCGAGCCGGTCAGCACGAATCCGTGCGCCTCCCGCCCGACCTCCGCCGGAAGCCAGCCCGTCCCCGGCACCGCGCCGATCATCACGAACAGCCCGTTGGCGGGCAGCGTCTCCTCGGCGCCGGTCTCGCGATCCCGCAGCGTCACTTCCTGCAGCCGTCCCTCACCGGTACCACCGACGACCTCGCTGGACGCGCGCACGGTCACGTTGGGCGCGGCGTCGATCGCGTCGATCAGGTACTGCGACATGCTCGCGGACAGATCCTTGCCCCGGATCACCAGAGTCACGTGCCGGCAGTACCGCGCCAGGTGCAGCACCGCCTGGCCGGCCGAGTTCCCGCCACCGACCACACAGGCGTCAAGACCCTTCAAACCATGGGCTTCCGACACACTGGCGCCGTAGTACACGCCGGTCCCCATCAGCTTCTCCAGCGACGGTACGTCGAGCCGCCGGTAGGACACGCCCGTCGCCAGTACGACGGCACGCGCGGTCACCTCGCCCACGCCACCGATGACGGCGACGAAATGGCCGTCCCGCTTCTCGAGCTTCTCCACCGTCCGCATCAGCACGAAGTGCGCACCGAACACCCACGCCTGCTGATAACCCCGCTGCGCCAGCTCCGACCCCCGGATCCCGCGCGAGAAGCCGAGGTAGTTGCGGATCAGCGAGCTCGTCCCGGCCTGCCCGCCGATCGACTCCCGCTCCACCACCAATGTCCGCAATCCCTCGGACGACGCGTACACAGCCGCCGCCAGCCCGCCCGGACCCGCACCGATCACGAGCACGTCGAACGACGGGTCCTCGCCCTCGGCCAACGTCGTCGACACACCCCAGGCCTCGGCGATCTCCACGTCCGTCGGATCGTGCAGGACGGCGCCACCCACCGCCGACATCCACACCAGCACACCGTCGCCCGGATCCGGTTCCCCGATGTACTCCAGGACGTCGTTCGCCAGGTC
Organism: Kribbella sp. NPDC048837; assembly: GCF_055586945.1. Taxonomy (NCBI): domain Bacteria; kingdom Bacillati; phylum Actinomycetota; class Actinomycetes; order Propionibacteriales; family Kribbellaceae; genus Kribbella; species Kribbella sp. NPDC048837. The sequence continues at coordinate 391,382 of NZ_JBVJHF010000003.1, read as the reverse complement.
CGAACCGCTGTTCCGGAACGCGCTCGGGATGCCGTTGCGCGCGAGCAGGCTGCGCACCTCCTGACCCCGGACCGAGTCGACCGAGGCGATCACCACCACCTCACGCCAGTTGGCGACCTCGTACCGCGACCACTCCTGGACGAACTCCGCCACCGTTCGGTGGAACAGCTCGTCGTGCGCGATCCACGGCTTGAGCACGTAGTAGTTGATGTCGCCCACCGACATCGCGGACAGGATCGCGGCGGCCGTCGTCCGGTCGGCCCACGCACCCCACTCGATCAGCAAGGCCCGGCGGGCGTCGGGATGCAGCGTCCGGGCCGCCGCGAAGATCTCGGCGCGCTGCTCGTCCGGAATGGCATGGTCGACCAGCACGATGGCCACCCGCTGTCCCGCATCGTGTGCCCGCCGTAGGGAGTCGAGCGCACCGGCGGCCGACGGCTCGCCGCGCACCCGGAAGTCGGCGCCGAAGCCGCGTTCCAGCTCTGTCTCGCACCGGTCCAGACGCCCAGGGTCAGCGTCGACGACGAGCAGTAACGGCCGTGCGCGATGCAGCTTGTTCAGTTCCCCGGGATCCCCACCCATGCTTGTGACGGTAGGTGCGGCCGGACCCGTGGGCAATGGTCAAAACGCTTGTTCGCCGGTCCTGTCCGCCCCAGTGGGACAGGACCGGCGAAGCTCGAACCGTCAGTTGACGCTGACCGCCGACCACGCGGCGGCGACCGTCGCGCGCTCGGTGCTGTTCGCGCCGTACAGGTCGGTGGCCGCGTTCAGCGTCGCGGTCCGGGCCTGGGCGTACGTCGTACCGGTGGTCATGTAGGTCGTCAGGGCCCGGTACCAGATCTTGCCGAGCTTGTCGTGGCCGATCCCGGTGATGGCCGAACCGTTGCAGGTCGGCGAGTTGTGCGGCAGGCCGCCGATCGTCTTCGCACCGGTGCCCTCGGCGAGCAGGTAGGCGAAGTGGTTCGCGATCCCGGAGGAGTAGTGCACGTCGAGGTTGCCGACGCCCGAGGACCAGCAGTCGGGGGAGTTGCCGTCCTTGCTCGGCTTGTCCATGTACCGCAGCGCCGGCCGGTCCTTCATGATCTCTTCGCCGATGTAGTAGTCGCCGGGGTCGGCGGCCTTGTTCGAGTAGAACTCGACCAGGGTGCCGAAGATGTCGCTGGTGGCCTCGTTCAGGCCGCCGGACTCACCGGAGTAGGTGAGGTTCGCGGTCGCCGAGGTGACGCCGTGGGACATCTCGTGGCCGGCCACGTCGATCGACACGAGCGGACCCGCGACGACGTTGTCGCCGTCGCCGTACGTCATCTGCTTGCCGTCCCAGAACGCGTTCACGTAGTTGGTGCCGTAGTGCACCCGGCTCGGGACGCCCTTGCCGTTGTTGAAGATGCCGTTCCGGCCGTGGGTGTTCTTGTAGTAGTCGAACGTGGTCGCGGCGCCGTAGTGCGCGTCGACGGCGGCGGTGGCCCGGCTCGCGGTGGTGCCGGTGCCCCAGTGGTTGTCCGCGTCGGTGAAGCGCGTCGGCGTCGGGCAGCCGAGGCCGAACAGCTGGCAGAGGATCGAGTCGGTCTTGTTGTTCGCGTCGGCGGTGTAGCCGTTGCCGCGGGCCGGGTCGGTCAGCGTGAAGCCGCCGGTGGCCGGCGTGGTGTCGAGCGGCACGGTCCCGCTGTAGAGGCTCTGGCCGTCGCCGGTCGCCGTCTCGATGTGCTGCTCGCTGACGAGCTTGGCGCCGGTCAGGGCGTCGACGGTCGTGGTGATGCGGCTCGGCGTACCGTCGGCCTGGGTGCCGACCGTGGTGACCAGGTAGGCCAGCCGCGGGGCGCCCTTGCGGGCCTCGATCACCAGCGCGGGCTTGCCTTCGGCCTTCAGGCCCTTGGCCAGCGCCTTCGAGGTGGCGGTGGCGACGCTGACCTTCGGCGTCCGGTTCACGTTCGCGCTGCGGGTCAGCGTCAGGCTGGCGCTCTTGAAGCTGCCGTCCTTGGCCTGGTGGACGACCACGTCACCACCGAGGACCTGGAGGCCGCCGACGGTCCGGTCCATCCGGACGTGGCTGGCGCCGTCGGGGTCGACGATGACGTCCTTGACCACGAACGCGTCGGCCGTGGTCGCGCTCAGGGCGGTGAGATGGCTGTCGATCGCGGCCTTGGCCTTGGCGACAGCCGCGGCCGGGGTGGGGACGGGGTCTGCTGTCGGCGCACCCGTGGCGGTGGTGGCACTGGACAGACCGAGGGCGGTAGTGGTCGCCACTGCGGTGGCAGCGGCGAACAGGGCGGATCTGTTCATCCTCGTGCTCCTTCTCAGGTGTCCCGGGGGCCTCACGCCCCAGGAACGAGGTGCTGGAACGTTACCGCCCGGTCACCGGGCGTGGCCAGAGGTGGAGAAAAGTTGCCTTTCCTGCAGCCTCGCGGGGAATTCCACGCTTTGGTCGGTACGGGGCGATACCGTCGCGGCATGGCGAAGAGCACAGCGGTGATGGTCACCGTGGGAGGCCGCGAGGTCCGGGTCTCCAGCCCCGACCGGATTGTCTACGAGGCGACCGACTGGGCTCCGGAGGTCACCAAGCTGCAGGTCTGCGAGTACTTCATCGGTGTGGCTCCCGCGTTCATGCGAGCGTCCGGCGACCGTCCGGTCGCTCTGGAACGCTGGCCCGGCGGGTGGCGCGAGGGGATGACGCTGTCGGTGGACTCGATCGGTCGGCAGACCGGGGACGGCTTCTACTCGAAGCGCCTCCCCAAGGGCGCGCCCGACTGGCTCCGGACCTGCCGCGTCCTGACGCCGAACGACCGCCCGATCGACGAGCTGTGCCTGACGGAGCCTGCCGCCGCGGTGTGGGCGGCCCAGATGGGCACGCTGACCTTCCACCCGTGGGCCGTGCGCAGCAACGATCTCGACCACCCCGACGAGCTGCGCCTCGATCTCGATCCACAGCCCGGCGCGACCTTCGCCGACGCCCGGAGGGTGGCCGGCGTCGCCCGTGAACTGCTCGAGGAGCTGGGCCTCCGGGGATACCCGAAGACCAGCGGCAACCGGGGGATCCACATTTACGTGCGGATCCGGCCGGAGTGGTCCTTCGACGAGGTCCGGCACGCCGCGATCGGCCTCGGCCGTGAGCTCGAGCGCCGCGACGACGGCGTGACGACGGCCTGGTGGAAGGAGGAACGCGGCGAGGCCTCGATCTTCCTGGACTTCAACCAGAACCTCCGGGACCGCACGGTCGCCGGCGCCTGGTCGCTGCGACCGCGACCGGGCGCGCCGGTCAGTACGCCGATGACCTGGGACCGGCTCGCCGAGGTGGACGACCCGCGGGCCTTCAACCTGCACACGGTTCCGGACTACCTCGCCGACGGTGATCCCTGGGCGGACATGGACGACACGGCGTACCCGCTCGACGCGCCGCTGCGGTTGTGGGAGGAGCTGCCTGGCGGCGAGCTGAACTTCCCGCCCGACTACCCGAAGATGCCGGGCGAGCCGCCCCGCGTCCAGCCGAGCAAGAAGGTCGCCGAGCACTGGGACGAGCAGGGCAACCGCATCGCGCCGGACTGACACTTCGCCGGGCTGTCTCGTCGGAAGGGCGTCAACAGTCAGCACGGCAAGGAGAAGCACCTATGGACGCCCGTTTCAACTACGCGGCCAGCACGATCGGACCCAAGTTCGTCAAGCACATCGTGTCGGCGAGCACTGCGGTCGCGGGGTCGTTGCCGATCGCCACCTTGGAGCTGGTGCAGCTCCGGGTCAGCCAGATCAACGGCTGTGCGGTCTGCATCGACATGCACACCAAGGACGCCACCGAGCACGGCGAAACCGCGGTCCGGCTGAACCTGGTCGCGGCCTGGCGCGAGGCGACGGTCTTCACCGAGGCCGAGCGTGCGGCCCTGGAGCTGGCCGAGCAGGGCACCCGGATCGCCGACGCCGCCGGTGGTGTCAGTGACGAGGTCTGGGCCAACGCGGCCAAGCACTACGACGAGGACCAGCTCACCGCGCTGGTGTGCACGATCGCCGTCATGAACACCTGGAACCGCCTCAACGTCATCACCCAGCAGCCGGCCGGCGACTACGTCCCCGGCCAGTGGGGCTGACGGCTAGATCGTCCGCAAGGCCCCGCCGTCGATCGGAATGATCGTCCCGGTGATGTACGACGCGGCGGGGGACAGGATGAAGGCGGCGACCCGGCCGAACTCGTCGGGATCGCCGTAACGACGCAGGGGAATGGTCTTCTCGGAGGCGCGCCGGGCCGCCTCCGAGTCGCCACCCTTGCCGTCGAGCTCCTTCAGCCGGTCGGTGGCGATCCGGCCGGGCATCAGGCCGTTCACCCGGGTGCCGTTCGGGCCGAGCTCGTCGGCCAGGGTCTTCGCGACCATCGCGAGGCCCGGGCGCAGGCCGTTGGAGATGGCCAGTCCGTTGATCGGAGACTTCACCGACGACGACAGCACGAAGGCGATCGACGTACCGTCCGAGCCGGCTCGTGCGACCGCGCGGGCGATCCGCAGACCGCCGAGGAAGACGCTGTCGAAGGCGGCCCGCCAGTCGTCCTCGTCGCTGTCGAGCGCCGTGCCCGGCCGGGGCCCGCCGACGCTGATCAGGGCACCGTGCAGGGCACCCCACTTGGCGATCGCGGTCGCGGCCAGCCGCTCGGCGCTGTCCGGGGCGGCGTTGTCGACCGGGATGCCGACCACGTTCTCGCCGAGCTCGGCGGCGGCCCGGGTGATCGCCTCCTCGTTGCGGCTGGAGATCACCAGCCGGGCGCCTTCGGCCGCGAGGGCTTTCGCGGTGGCGAAGCCGAGTCCGGCGCTGGCGCCGGTGACGATATAGGTGCGATCGCGCAGTCCGAGGTCCACGGTCCCATCCTGCCTCACCACTGTCCGTCGCGCACCTCGGCGGTTTTCGTAGCCGACAGCAAGGACTACCGAGTGGTCTAGTACGCCGACCGCCGCAGCGGGGACTCGGCCGTGGTCAGGTGCCAGGCGGTGTTCACCAGGCCCAGGTGCGAGAAGGCCTGCGGGAAGTTCCCGAGCATCCGGCCGGTGGCCGGGTCGTACTCCTCCGAGAGCAGTCCCACATCGTTGCGCAGGGCAACGAGCTTCTCGTACAGGTCGCGGGCCTCGCCGACCCGGCCGATCATCGCCAGCGCGTCGGCCAGCCAGAACGAGCAGATCAGGAACACGCCCTCGTCGTCGTCCAGCCCGTCGTCGGTGTGCTCGGTCAGGTACCGCCGGACGAACCCGTCGGACGTCAGTTCCCGCTGCACCGCCTCGACGGTCCCGACCACCCGCGGGTCGCTCGCCGGCAGGAACCCGACCTGCGGGATCAGCAGTACGGCGGCATCGAGCGCCTTGCTGCCGTAGGCCTGGGTGAACGTGTTCCGGTCGGCGTCGAACGCCTTCGCGCAGACGTCGCGATGGATCTCTTCGGCCAGCGCCCGCCACTGCTTGGCCGGACCGCCCAGTCCGTACCGGTCGACCGCCCGCGCGGCCCGGTCGAACGCGACCCAGGCCATCACCTTGGAGTATGTGAAGTGCTGGCGCCCGCCGCGGACCTCCCAGATGCCTTCGTCGGGCTGGTCCCACACCTCGGTGAGGTGGCGCATCAGCCCGCGCTGCACCGCCCAGGCCTCGTCGGTCGACCCGATCTGCGTCTCGCGGGCCAGCGCGAGGACGTCCATCACCTCGCCGAACACGTCGATCTGCAACTGGTCGGCGGCCGCGTTCCCGATCCGCACCGGCGCCGACCCGCCGAACCCGGGCAGCCAGTCGGCCTCGAACTCCGACAGCCGGCGTTCGCCGGTCACGCCGTACATGATCTGGACGGCGTCGGGCGAGCCGGCGATCGCGCGGAGCAGCCAGTCGCGCCAGGCGACTGCCTCATCGGCGTACCCGGCGCGGAGCATCGCGGACAGCGTCATCGTTGCGTCCCGCAACCAGCAGTACCGGTAGTCCCAGTTGCGCTGCCCGCCCAGGGACTCGGGCAACGAGGTGGTCGGCGCCGCGACGATGCCGCCGGACGGCCCGTAGGTGAGTGCCTTCAGGGTGAGGATCGACCGGGTGACCTCCTCGCCGAACCCGTTCGCGCCCTTGCTGCGGGCGATCCACTCGGTCCAGAACGTCTCGGTCGGTTCCAGGGCCGCGAGGGCGTCGGTCGGTTCCGGCACGGGGTGGTGCGACGGGTGCCAGGTGAGCACGAACCAGGCCCGGTCCCCGGCCGAGACCCGGAAATCGGCGTACGTCGCGAAGTCCCGCCCGTACTGGTGGACGTCGGAGCGCAACGACACCGCGTCCGGACCCGCGATCGCGACCACCTGGCCGTTCAGGTTCCGCACCCACGGAACGACGTGACCGTAGTCGAACCGCAACCGCAGCTCGGACCGCATCTCCACGGTCCCGCTGATGCCTTCGACGATCCGGACGATGTCCGGCGCGGCGTCGCGGGGAGGCATGAAGTCGATCACCCGGACCGAGCCGGTGTCCGTCGACCACTCGGTCTCCAGGACCTGCGTGTCGTCGCGGTAGTGCCGGCTGCTGACCGCGTCGGCATCGCGCGGAGCGACCCGCCAGTGGCCGTTGTCGTCGGTGCCGAGCAGCGCGGCGAAGCAGGCGGGGGAGTCGAACCGCGGGAGGCACAGCCAGTCGATCGAGCCCTGCTTGGACACCAGTGCGGCAGTCTGCAGGTCACCGATCAGCGCGTAGTCCTCAATCCGCCGCTCCGGCCCGCGCTTCGGGCCGGGACGCCGCCGGGGATCCGGGTGCTGGCCCGTCGTCTGCTGCGCTGTCGCCTGCTGCGCCGTCTGCTGGCTTGTCACCCTGTACTTCCTGTCTGGAGAAGTAGACCAGTCCGCCGAGCGCCAACAGTGCGAAGAAGAACCACTGCAGCGCGTAGAAGAAGTGTGGCCCGTCGTCGATCTCCGGCCCCGGGAACGCGCCGAACGCCGGGTCGTTGGCCGGCTCCTGCTTGTCCACGGTCAGGTAGCCGTCGTACAGGTTCAGCCCGAGGGCCTTGGCGAAGTCCGGTCCGTTGATCAGTCGCGCCGTACCGTCGTCCGGAATGCCGCCGGTGGTGTGGCCGCCGCGCTCGCTGCGCTGGAGCCGGCCGGTGATCGTGACCTGGCCGGTCGGTGTGGCGGGGATGGAGAGCGGCGCGAGCTCGGCGCCCTGCCGGGCCAGGAAGCCGCGGTCGACCAGCACGGCCTTGCCGTCGGCCAGGCGCAGCGGGGTGACGATCTCGAAACCGGGCCGGTCGTTCACGTTGCGGTACCGCATGACGATCTGCTTCGAGGCGTCGAACGTGCCCGTGACGACCGCGGTCCGCCAGGCATGCTGGTCGCCGACCACGCCCTGCGGGCCGACGATCTGGTCGAGCGGCGCCGGCGGAGCGGCCAGATTGGTCCGGGTGACGTCGTTGCGGGCCTTGCGCTCGTCCAGGCGGTGCAACTGCCAGCGGCCGAGCTGGACGCACACTCCGGCGAGCACGAGGACGGCCAGCGCGGCGGCGATCCAGCGGACATTCATCAGGCGACGCACATCTCGAACTTAAGCCATAGCCTGAAACCACCCGCCCCCGGCACGTAGGCTGGAGCCGTGACAGCAACGGACGAGACGACCCAGATGGGCCTGGCGGACCGGTACGGCCGGGTCGCCACCGACCTCCGCGTGTCGCTCACGGACCGTTGCAACCTGCGCTGTACCTACTGCATGCCCGAGGAAGGCCTGGAATGGCTCCCCAAGCCGGAGCTGCTCACCGACGACGAGATCGTCCGGCTGGTCTCGATCGCGGTGACCCACCTGGGCGTGCGGGAGATCCGGTTCACCGGCGGTGAGCCGCTGCTCCGCCGGGGGCTCGTCGGCATCGTCGCGCGGACGACGGAACTCGCACCACGGCCCGAGGTGTCGCTGACGACCAACGGGATCGGCCTCGCCCGGCAGGCGCAGGCCCTCAAGGACGCCGGTCTGGATCGGGTGAATGTGAGCCTGGATACGGTTCGGCCGGACACTTTTGTCCAGCTCGCCCGCCGGGACCGGTTGAAGGATGTGCTGGCCGGGCTCGAGGCGGCGCACGTCGCCGGGCTGACCCCGGTGAAGGTGAACGCCGTACTGATGCGCGGTGTGAACGATCAGCAGGCGCCAGAGCTGCTGGACTACTGTTTGGAACGCGGTTACGAGCTGCGTTTCATCGAGCAGATGCCGCTGGACGCCCAGCACGGCTGGAACCGCGCCACCATGATCACGGCGGACGAGATCCACGAGCAGCTCGACGGCCGCTTCGGCCTGACCCCGGTCGATGCGTCGACCCGGGGGAGTGCGCCGGCCGAATTGTTCCTGGTCCGCGGCGGTCCGCAGACCGTCGGCATCATCGCCTCGGTCACCCGGCCGTTCTGCGGTGACTGCGACCGGGTCCGGCTGACCGCCGACGGTCAGGTCCGCGACTGCCTGTTCGCGCGCACCGAGTCGGACCTGCGGACGGCGCTGCGATCGGGGGCCGACGACGCCGAACTGGCCGACCGGTGGCGGCGCGCGATGCGGAACAAACTCCCCGGCCACGGCATCAACGACCCGAGCTTCCTGCAACCCACCCGGCCGATGTCCGCGATCGGCGGCTGAGCGCCATACCGGCCCAATCCGGAAATGTACTTTTTCGGTGCGGCCTAACACTTAGGAGAAAGGCTCGACCTCACGCAGGAATGACCGGCGGGCCAGGAAGTCCGACAGGCTCTCCTTGTGTTCGTCGCAGGCCAGCCAGGTCTTGCGCCGGTCAGGTGTGTGGATCTTGGGGTTGTTCCAGCGCAGCGCCCACGTGGCCGGCTGTCCGCAACCCTTCGCGGAGCAGACGGCCGGAAGGGCTTCGTCGCTCATCTGCCGGCCTATTCCTGATTACTCAATAATCAAAAGAGTGGGGAAAATGAAGCGACGTCGGACAGCCACGGGGGGAGCCGTCCGACGCCGCATCAAGTCTCTGAATTTCACTCATGAACTTCAGAGCACGCGGGAGATTCTGACACGGATGCTGCCAAAGTTTCCAGTCCCGGCGAGGATCACTTTTCGGTGTCGTTGTCGCGGTCCGGATCCGGCGCTGTGACGACCCCCGGCGACGACCCGATCGCCGGCCGTTCCGGCGCCACGAACGGCGTCGCGCTCTGCACCGTCGTGGTCCGTTGCGCGTTCGCCAGCACCACCGCGATGTACGGCAGGAACACCGCCGCGACGATGAACATCCAGCGCCACGGCGACGGCGTGACCACCGCGAGCACGAAACAGACGATGCGGATCGACATCATCCAGGCATACCGAACGATCCGGCTGTCCAGATCCTCCGACCGGCCCGGCTGCGCACTCGTCACCGAGATGACGGTTTCGCCGGTCCGCTCACGGCGTCTCGACATCTATCCTCCTCAACAGGACCAACGGTACGCCGCGTCGTCCGCTCCGGCGCAGCCAGGATGGAGAGGAACGTCTCATGACCGACCGCACCTACCGCGTGACCGAGATCGTGGGCACGTCCAAGGAAGGCCTGAACCAGGCGATCACCAACGGCATCGCCCGGGCCGGCGAGACCCTGCGGCACCTCGACTGGTTCGAGGTCAGCGAGATCCGCGGCCACATCGCCGACAACCAGATCGACCACTACCAGGTGACCATGAAGGTCGGCTTCCGGCTCGAAGACTCCTGATCGGCCCACCGCGACCCGGCGTTCGAGGGGACAACCCCCTCGAACGACGGCGGTGCTGATCCGCGATAGCGTTCCTCCGAACTGGTGTCGGGTGAGGAGGACTTGTGAGCAGGTCTGTGTTGGTGACCGGTGGCAGCCGGGGCATCGGGCTGGCGATCGCGACCGCGTTCCGGGAGGCCGGTGACCAGGTCGCCGTGACCTACAACAGCAGCGAGCCGCCGGCGGGCTTCCTCGGGGTCAAGTGCGACGTCACCGACGCCGAGCAGGTGGACGCGGCGTTCGACACCGTCCAGGAGCAGCAGGGGCCGGTCGAGGTGCTGGTGGCCAACGCCGGCATCACCCGCGACACGCTGCTGCTGCGGATGTCCGACGACGACTGGGACGCCGTCATCCAGGCGAACCTCACCGGCGCGTTCCGGGTCGCCCGGCGGGCGGCGAAGGGGATGTTGCGGCTGCGCCGCGGCCGGATCGTGTTCATCTCGTCCGTGGTCGGCATGCTCGGCTCGCCCGGCCAGGTCAACTACGCGGCCAGCAAGTCCGGCATGATCGGCATGTCCCGGTCGATCGCGCGCGAGCTCGGCAGCCGCGGCATCACCGCGAACGTCGTCGCCCCGGGCTTCATCGAGACCGACATGACCGCGGTCCTGCCGGAGGAGACCCAGAAGCAGTACCTGAGCCAGATCCCGCTCGGCCGGTTCGGCCGGACGGAGGAGATCGCGCAGGCGGTCCGCTGGCTCGCCTCCGAGGAGGCCGGGTACATCACCGGTGCGGTGATCCCGGTCGACGGCGGCATCGGCATGGGCAACTGACTCTCGTACTTCGTAGCTCCGTACTTCAGAGAAAGGGACGCCGGTGGGCATCCTCGACGGCAAGCGCATCCTGGTCGCCGGAGTCACGCTGGACTCCTCGATCGGCTTCGCCACGGCCAAGGTGGCGCAGGAACAGGGCGCCACCGTGCTGATCTCGAACTTCGGCCGCGCGCTGAGCATCACCAGACGGATCGCCAAACGCCTGCCGGTCGAACCTCCGGTGCTGGAGCTCGACGTCACCAACCCCGAGCACCTGGCGGCCCTGCCGGATGCCGTCCGCGAGCACGTCGACGGCTTGGACGGGGTCGTCCACTCGATCGCCTACGGCAACCCGGAGACGATCCTCGGCGGCAAGTTCCTGGACGGTCCGTGGGACGACGTGGCCCAGGCGGTGCACGTCTCGGCGTACTCGCTGAAGGCGCTGGCCGTCACCTGCGCGCCGTTGATGAGCCGCGGCGGCAGTGTCGTCGGGCTGACCTTCGACGCGACCGTCGCCTGGCCCGGGTACGACTGGATGGGCGTGGCCAAGGCCGCCCTCGAGTCGACCAGCCGCTACCTGGCCCGGGACCTCGGTGCCCAGGGCATCCGCTGCAACCTGGTTTCGGCCGGCCCGCTGAAGACGCTGGCCGCGAAGGCGATCCCGGGCTTCGAGAAGTTCGAGGAGCCGTGGCTGGACCGGGCCCCGCTGGGCTGGGACCCGTCCGACCTGGAGCCCACCGGCCGCACCATCGTCGGCCTGCTGAGCGACTTCTTCCCCGCGACCACCGGCGAGATCGTGCACGTCGACGGCGGCTACCACGCGATGGGAGCGTAGGGGTTGGCCACATCGCTGGTTGAGCTCCGGGTCCTGGACGGCGCCAACCTCTATTTCAGTCGTGCCGCGGTCAAGCTCACGCTCGACGTGTCGGCCCTCGTCGACGCCCCGGCCCCGGCCGCGAAGGCGTACGCCCAGGCGATCGGTCTCGGCGCCACCCGGCCCGGCCGGATCGGGTCCGGGTTCCGGCAGCGGTTCGCGATCCGCGTCGCCGGTCACGTCGTACGCCGGATCGCCCGGGAGGCCGGCATCGGCCGGATCGGCGTCCGGGTCCGCCCGGAGTCCGACGTACGGCGTCTCGTCGTGGCGTTCCCGTGGGCCCACGAGGGCCGGGCCCGGGCGCTCGGGGCCGCGATCGTCGAGGTGCTCGACGCGTTCGGGGACAGTGACCTGACCGACCTGATCACGGCCGTCGGCGACCGGGTCCGCAACGAACCACCCGGGAACTCGCCGCCGACGCTGCGCCCGAAGGTGCCGGTGGTCGCGGTCACCGGTACGAACGGCAAGACCACGACGTCGCGGATGATCGCGCACATCGGCCGCGCGGCCGGCCTGCACGTGGGCTGGTCCAGCACCGACGGCGTGTACTTCGACGGCAAGCTGGTGAAGTACGGCGACTTCTCCGGGCCGAGCGGTGCCGGTCAGGTGCTGTCCCAGCCGGGGATCCAGCTGGCGGTGACCGAGACGGCCCGGGGCGGGATCCTGCGCCGCGGGGTCGGCGTGGCGTCGAACGACGTGTCGGTCGTGACGAACGTCACCGCGGACCACCTCGGCCTGGGCGGCATCGACACCGTCGACCAGTTGGCCGAGGTGAAGGCGGTCATCACCCAGATCACCCGCCCGCGCGGCTGGTGCGTGGTGAACGGCGACGACCCGCGCACGTTCGCGATGCGGCTCGGTTCGCCGGCCAAGTGCTGGGTGTTCTCGCGTGACCCCGACTCGCCGTCGATCCGGACCGTGCTGGACGAGGGCGGCCGGGCGACGACCGTACTGGACGGCTTCATCACCGTGCTCGACCAGGCCAGCGACCCGGAGCCGCTGCTGAAGGTCGTCGACGTACCGATGACGCTGTCCGGGCTGTCGCACTACAACGTCGAGAACGCGCTCGCTGCCGCGTCGGCCGCGCTCGGGCTCGGGCTGCCGCGGGCGGCGGTGATCGAGGGGCTGAGCACGTTCGCGCCGAACGAGAACAACCCCGGCCGGATGAACATGTACTCGCTGCGCGACTTCACCGTCGTGATCGACCTCGCCCACAACGAGGCCGGGCTGGAGGCGTTGCTCGAGATCATGAACGGCGTCCGGCCCGAGGGCGGGCGGTTGCTGCTGGCCCTCGGTTCGCCGGGGGACCGGGCCGACGACATGGTCTCCGCGCTGGGGGCGATCGGGGCTCGCGGTGCCGACCGGGTGGCGATCGGCCACAAGACCGAGTACCTGCGTGGCCGGCCGCCGGCCGAGCTCGAGGAGGTGTTCCGGGAGGGCGCCGCGTCGGTGGGCGTGGACGACGTACCGGCGTACCCGACCGAGCTGGAGGCGGCCCAGGCCCTGGTCGGCGAGGCGAAGCCCGGGGACGTGGTCGCGGTGATGTCTCTGCAGGATCGGGCGAGTCTTGACACCTGGTTGCGGTCCGAGGGGGCTACCGTCGACACACCGGAGATCTTGAAGAGCAAGGTCGAGAGAGCCCAGCACTAGCCCCGTCCCGCCGCGGTTGGGGCGGGGAACGGGGTGTCATGCGCTATCTGTGGTCGATTCCGTCCGCGGTGGTCGCCTGGTTCGTGGCGGGCTTCTCCGCGACGTACCTGAAGGGACTGCCGGGCGGTACGACGCTGTTCGTGCCGCCGCGGATCGACCTGCTGGTGCTGGGCGGGTTCGCCGGGGGAGTGCTGGCCGGGCTCCTGATCGCCCGGGTGCGAGTCGCCGTACCGGTCGTGCTGGTCGTTGCCGCGGGCATGTGGTGGCTGACCGGCAACAGCTGGTCCGACCGGTCGCTGGTGATCATGTTGCTGGTGGCAAGCGCTGTCGGCGCCCTGTTCGGTGCCCTGGGTGCCCGCAGCTCGGTCGTCGCGGCGTTCGCGCTCGCTCTCCCGGTGGCGTGGTACGCCCTGCGTCCCGCTCAGCAGCTGACCGAGTGGCGCTGGCTCTGGCAGCTCAACGGCTTGCTGGTCGCGATCGGGCTCGCCCTGCTCCTGTACGTCGCCTGCTGGCGGCGAGGTTGGCGGTCGGCGTACTTCTGGCTGCCGTTGGCGGGGTTCTACCTGGCATCCTTCGGCGTCGTGGACGCGGTCCGCGTGATCAGCCGCTCGACCGACAAGCCGATGGACGCGGTCGGGGACGGCGCGACCGAGGCGTTCTTCCAGTCCTTCGAGCCCCTCCTGCGCGAGTACTGGCCCTGGCTGGTCGCCGCCGTCCTGCTCGCCGTCCCGATGGTTGCCCTCAAACTCCGCGCCCTGCCTCCGCCACCACCCCCGATCGATCCCTACGCCGACCGGTCCAACGACGCCGTCCTCTCCGACGACCTCGACTGGATAGACCGCGACGAACCCCGCCGCCGCCTCCTACCCCGCCGAGACCCGGTCACCTAGCCGAGAAGTTTCCGGCCGAGACGCTGGGGGCTATCGAGTTCCGAACGTGTTGCGGATCGCTTCCAGGAAAGCGGTCCCGTGCGTCGTGTCGGGCAGGATGCGGCACGCTCTGATCGGTCCGTGGCGACGAGTCCCAGCCCACCGTGACGTTGGGATAGAACGGTACGCCGAGTTGCCCGGCGTACCGCTCGTACTCCGCGAACGCGGCCGCACGCAACTCGTCGACGGACCCGTCCGGGAAGTCGGCCTTCCCCGCGTCGTAGTGATGCAGCCACACGTACGACGTCCCGGAGTCGAACCCGAGCCGGGCGAACGTCTCGTGGGCCATCAACGGCGAGTCGGACCCGGTCGGGATCACCTCGGTGCTCCAGAGCACCGCGTCCAGGTGCAGCCCCGGATGCCCGGTCCGCTCCGTCTCCGCGCGGAACCAGTCGAGCGCGTCCCGCGCCGCCTCCACCCCGCCGAGCCCCTGCACGAAGTTGGCCACGTCGTACACCGTGAACCACGGCCGTCCGTCGAGCCGGAGGTAGTTCGGCCGGGAGAAGTAGTGCTCGATCACGAACCGGACCATCGATTCGAACGCGGCCCGGTCCAGCGCGCCGTCCTTCAGCTGTGGCGGGACCGCGGTACCACTCGGGAAGATGTCGACCAGATGAGGAACCCGTTGTCCAAGGCCCCGGACAGGTACGGCCTGTCGTCGTACCAGTAGTAGTCGAACAGGAACCCGTCGACCCCGTGGGCCACGGCGAGGTCCACATCCTCGGCCGCGGCCACCGGATCGCTCTCGTCACGGCATCCGAGCGCGGGCACCCGCGGCTGCCGATGCCCCGGGAACCGCGAGGTCGCCCCTTTGACCAGCTCCCACTCGGTCCAGCCGGCACCGAACCACTCGGCGTTCCGGGGATCCCGGTGCCAGCTGGGGAAGTAGTAGGCGAGAACGGTGGGGCGGGTCATCCGGTCACTCCGTCGAGGTGTCGGTCTCCTCGTCGGGCTGGACGAAATCGGGGTCGCCGCCCTCGTCGCCGGAGCGCGCGCCGGCCTGGGCGAGGTGCGAGACGGACTCGAGCTCGGCCAGCACGGTCTGGTGCTGGTCGACGCAGAGTACGACGAGGTCGCCCGGGTTGGAGCGGCTGAGGGCGTGCCGGATCGCGGTCAGCTCGTCCAGCACGGTGTCGACCTGCCGGCAGCGGGCACCCTTCTCCATCGCCGCCCGGACGCCGGCCTCGACCAGCGCCGCCGACTCACCACGCTTGCGTCCGCGCAGCCGCGCGTCCTCCCGGACCACGACCACGTCGAAGTGCTCGGCCGCGACCTCACCCAGCTCCCGGATGTCGTCGTCGCGCCGATCGCCCGCGGTCGCGACCACGCCGATCCGCGACGGCCGCCCGAGCTCCGACGATGCGCTCAGGCTCTCGCCGAGCTTGTCGACGAAGTCCCCGAGCATCCGCATCGCCGGCGCGTTGTGGCAGTAGTCGACGATCACCGTGCGCCCGTCGACGTCGATCTCGTTCAACCGCCCCGGCGACAGGTAGTACGACGTACTGAAGGTCCGCAGGCCCTGCCGGATGTCGTGCAACGGCGCACCGGCCGCGAACGCCGCCGCGGCGGCCGCCATCGCGTTCTGCACGTTCATCATCGCCCGGCCGCCGAACGTTGCCGGAAGCAAGTGTGTCCAGGCCAGCTGCATCGACCGGCGGCCGTGCTTGACCACGATCATGTCGCCCAGATCGGACCGTTCGAGGACGACGGCCCGGCCACCACGCCGGCAGTGTCCCTCGATGTACTCGCGGACCTCGCTGCCCGGCTCGGCCATGCTGAACCACACCACCTGGCCGGAACACCGCCGCCGCATCTTGCGCACCAGCGGATCGTCCGCGTTCAGTACGGCGTACCCGGTCCGCGGCACGGCCTCGACCAGGACCGCCTTCACGTCGGCGAGCTGCTCGAGCGTGTCGATCCCACGCATCCCGAGGTGGTCCGGCTGGATGTTGAGGACGACGGCGATGTCGTTGCGCTCGTACCCGAGTCCTTCCCGCAGGATCCCTCCGCGCGCCACCTCGAAGACGGCGAAGTCGACGCGCGGGTTCTGCAGCACCATCCGGGCGGACTTCGGCCCGGACGCGTCCTGGCGGATCACCAGCCGCTCGTCGATCACGATGCCGTCGGTCGACGTCATCCCGACCTTGCGGCCGATGCCCTTGAAGACATGGCTGATCATCCGCGAGGTCGTGGTCTTCCCGTTCGTCCCGGTCACCGCGACGATCGGGATCCGGCTGGTCGCGCCGGGCGGGAACAGCATGTCGACGACCGGCTTGGCGATGTACTGCGGCTCGCCGATCGTCGGGTTGGTGTGCATCCGGAACCCGGGTGCCGCGTTCACCTCGCAGATCGCGCCGCCGGTCTCGCGCACCGGCTGGGTGATGTCCGGGCAGATGAAGTCGATGCCGGCGATGTCGAGCCCGATCATCCGGGCCGCCTCCTCGGCGATCTCGACGTTCTCCGGGTGCGCCTCGAAGGTGCGGTCGATCGAGATGCCGCCGGTGGACATGTTCCCGGTCAGCGTCAGCTTCACCATCACGTCTTCGGGCGGTACGTCGTCCAGCTCGAAACCCTGGCTGCGGACGAGCTCCCGGGCCGCGGCGTTCACCGTGATCCGGGTCAGGATCTTCTCGTGCCCGACACCGCGCCGCGGGTCCGCGTTGGTGATGTCGACCAGCTCCGCGACCGTGTGGATGCCGTCGCCGACCACGTGTGCGGGGACGCGTTCGGCGATCGCCTCCATCCGGCCGTTGATGATCAGGCAGCGGTAGTCCTTGCCGGTGACGAAGCTCTCGACGATCACCGAACCACGCCGCGACTGCTCGGCAGCTATCGGGAAGGCTTCCCGGACGGCGTCCGCGTCCTGCAGGTTCAGGCAGACACCACGGCCGTGGTTGCCGTCGAGCGGCTTGCACACGACGGGGTAGCCGATCTTGTTCGCCGCCGACACAGCTTCGTCGACCTCGCGGACCGAGACCGACCGCGGTACCGGCAGACCGGCGGAGGCGAGCAGCTTGGTGGTGAGGTCCTTGTCGCCGGCCACGTCCACCGCGATCGAGCCGGTCTCGGACGTCATGGTGGCCCGGATCCGCTTCGCGTGCACTCCCTGACCGAGCTGCACCAGGCTGAACTTGTTCAGCCGGATCCACGGGATGTCGCGGGACACCGCCTCGTCGACGATGGCCTGCGTCGACGGTCCGAAGGCGCTCCGCTCGGCCTGCCGGATGAACTTCTCCAGCTCGGTGGTGAAGTCGAAGTCCGGCGTGGGCTGGACCAGGTAGTTCACGAACCGGACGGCGAGCTCGCCCGCGGCCAGACCGACGCCCTCGTCGGCGTACGCGTAGACAATGTTGTAGCGGCCCGGGAGGCCCTTGACCTGGCGGGTCTTGCCGCGACGCATGTCGTGGCCGGCCTCCTGCTGGAGCTGCAGTGCCACGTGCTCGGCGATGTGGCCGAGCCAGGTGCCCTCGTGCAGGCGCTCGATGAAGCCGCCGCGGCGTCCGCGTGAGCAGTGGTGCTGGTCGAGGCGGGGCAGGTACTCGAGCAGCTTCTCGGTGAAGCCCGGGATCGTGTTGGACGGGAAGTTCTCCAGCGAGCCCAGATCGACGACGAGGTGAATGGCGGGGTCGTAGCTCCACACGTTCGGGCCGCGGTAGACGCGGGTCTCGATGATCTTCAGGTCCGGGCTGGGGGTGCCGGCGGTGCTGGGGGTGTTCTCGGTCATGCGTGTCCACTGTCTGGTTGCGGGCTGTCGGGGTGGCTGAGTTCGGCGCCGGCCGTGATCGGCTCGGTCGCCTCCGGTCTGGACTCCCCGGCCGCGGCAGGCCTGGTCGCCCGCTTCGACGATTCAGTCTGTGCCGTACGGCGTCCGGCCCGGCGCTTGCGGTCCGCGTAGTACTTGGGTGACACCCCTTCGGCGGCGATCTCCTTGGCCAGCTTGCGCAGATCCGCCTCGGCGGCTTCCATCTCGGCGATCTCCGCGGGTGGCGGCTGCTTGCCGTACGAGAGCAGTACGCGCGCCTGCAGGTCGAAGGTCGCGGTGGCCGGCAGCACGTGCAGTACGACGCCGGAGGCGAGGATGGGTTCGGCCCGGCCGGCGTAGTGCGCGTTCGACGTGATCCGGCTGCCGTCGAAGATCGTCACCGCGCCCCGGCCGACGACCTCCAGATGAGATCCTCGGAAGACGGCCGCGGTGTCCTCGTCGACGCCGATGCCGAGCAGGCCGGGGGACTGGGCGACGAGCGACAGCAGGCGGCCGTAGCGGTTCCGCTGGGCGAAGTGCTGGTCGACGATCGCGCCCTGGACCAGGCCGAGCCCGTTGGACAGCTGGCTCATCCGCTGCCGCGGGGTGGCGCCGGAGCGGCCGAAGGCGATCATGTGCTCGGCCAGGATGCTCGCGCCGGCCGACGTACCGCCGACCGCGGCACCGCGCGCGTGGGCGGCGGTGACCGCGCGGCCGAACGCCGTACCCGTGACGACGCCGGCCAG
Organism: Kribbella sp. NPDC048837; assembly: GCF_055586945.1. Lineage (NCBI taxonomy): Bacteria > Bacillati > Actinomycetota > Actinomycetes > Propionibacteriales > Kribbellaceae > Kribbella > Kribbella sp. NPDC048837. Next base: position 373,002 of record NZ_JBVJHF010000003.1, on the reverse strand, counting down.
CTTGAGCTGGTTGCCGCCGGTCATGAAGATCCCGGTCGCGTCGTTCAGCGGCGCGATGAACGCCGGGTCGTCGGCGTCCTCCCGATTCTCCGGCCGTACGCCGACCACGCTCGCGGCACCGAGCGCGGCGAACAGGGCGTGGTACACGTCGACGACATCCGGCCCGAGCGCCGACGCGGTCGGCACGACCACGATCCGCGCCTTCGCTCCACCCGCCGCCTCGACGAACTCCTGCAGCACCATCCGCTTCTTCAGTTTGTCCTCGGCACCACCGATAGCGAACAGAGCCCCCGGCCCACCCTGCACATCAGACATAGCCGAAGAATAGGTGCTCACCCCGGCGGCTGGTGCCGGGGACCGGCACCAGCCGTTCTGTGTCAGTGGGTGAAGGTGAACCAGTTGAGGTTGACGTAGTCGGCGGGCTGGCCGCTGGTGAAGGTGATGTAGACGTCGTGGGTGCCGGTGACCGCGGAGATGTTGGCGGGGACGGTACGCCAGGACTGCCAGCCGCCGGTGCTGGCGATGGCGAAGCTGCCGATGGGTGCGTTGGACCGGTTGTCGAGGCGGACCTCGACGAGGCCGCTGACACCACCGGCCGCGCCGGAAGCGACCCGGCCGACGAACTGGTGAGCGGCGCTGCTGCTGAAGTCGATGCCTCGGTAGAGCGCCCAGTCGCCGTTGCCGATCTGCATCAGGTTCTGCCCGCCGCCGGAGTCGGTCGTCGTCTCGACGCCCAGACCGGACTGCTGCTGGAACGACTCGGCCTGCAGCGTGCCGTAAGCACTGCCGCCACCACCGGGCGGAGGAGTCGTGGGCGGGGGAGTCGTGCCACCGCCGCGGCTGGACACCGCCACATAGTCGACGATCATCGGGCGGTCAGGCACGGTCTCAGCCCGTGGGGTCGGCCCGTTCAGCGCATCGGGGAACGCTCCGCCGATGGCGACGTTCAGCAGGATGAAGTAGCCGGTGTGCGAGGTCATGGTGGCCCAGGTATCGGCCGGCAGTTGACCTTGACTGACGGAGTGGAACTGCTGTCCGTCGACGTACCACCGCAACTGGTTCGGCGACACGCTGGTGTCCCACTCGAAGCGGTAGGTGTGGAAACCCGACTGACAGGTCGAGCCCGGGCAGGCACGGCTGGCACCGATGCCGGTGGTCTCGTTGCAGGGACCGCCGGGGTTCACGCCGCAGTGCAGCACGCCCCAGACCGAGTTGATCCCGTTGACGTTCTCCATGATGTCGAACTCGCCGATGCCCGGCCAGTTCCAGTAGTTGCCGCGGTACGGCGCGCCGAGCGCCCAGAACGCCGGCCAGTACCCGAGGGCCGCGTTGCCGGTGACGTTCGGCATCTGGATCCGGCTCTCGATCGCCAGCACCCCGCCGGACGGCGGCTTGAAGTCACTGCGCTGGGTCTCGACCCGGGCGGACGTCCAGTTCCCGGCGCTGTCCCGGCGGGGTGTGATCCGCAGGTTGCCGGTGCCGTCGAGGGCGAGGTTGCTGGTGCTGTTCGTGTAGTTCTGGATCTCTCCGGTGCCCCAGTTGCCCGGGCCGCCCGGGTAGCCGTGACCGGTGTCGATGATCCAGTTGGCGCCCGAGGGCAACGTGCCGCCGGCGCCGTCGAAGTCGTCGCTCCAGACCGTGGTCCATCCGGCCGGTGGCGTCGGGACACTGGCCTGCGCCGCGACGGCGAGGGCTCCGGTGACCAGGAGTGGGGCGAGCAATGCGGTGATGAGGGGGCGGGAACGCATAGCGACCTCCAGGGATTGGTGAGGCCAATGTGAGCGCTCTCATGCCTGGGTGTCAACAGCTCGTCACACTCCGGATCGTCCGGATCAGAGGTGGATGCGATACACCGTCGTACTGCGCCGGACCCGCATGCCGAGGCGTTCGTACATGGCCAGGGCGCCGGTGCCGGAGTGGGTCCAGAGGATGCAGCTGCGACGGCCGTCCCGGTGGAAGACCGCGCAGGTCTCGTCGAGCATCGCCCGGGCGATGCCCTTGTTCCGCTGATCGGCGCGGACGGCTAGGCGCTCGACATACCCCTCGTCGCTGTCCGGAAGGTCGAGCGAGATCACCGCACCGACCAGTTCGTCGCCGAGGTAGGCCAGCGTCGAGGCATCCGGCCGGAACGTCGATCGCTCCACGGTCAGCCCGGCGAACTCGGCCAAGGACTTCCGCCGCGGCTGGAACGCCGAGAACGCGTCCTCGACCAGTTCGTACACCTCCTCGGTCCGCGTCGAGTCGTAGCTAGCGAGGCGCAGCCCGGCCACCGGCTGCGCCGACCGCGGTCCGTCGATCGGCCGCTCGAGCAGCCAGTTGGTGGCGAGTACGTCGTACCCGCGCGACCGCAGCAGCCCGGTCCCGGGCTTGTCCGCGTCGTCGATGACCTGGGCCACCCAGTCGCTGCCGACCTCGCGGGCCCGTGCCTCGACCCAGCCGACCAGCATCGTCCCGATCCCGGCCCCGCGGAACGACGGCAGGACCTCGACCTGAGCGTGTTTGCCGAGATGGACCCACGCCCACGCGGCCAGCTCACCGTTGCCGGCGTGCACGACCAGCGTGTCACGCTCGATGTCCAGCTCGGGGCGGGCCAGGTCCGCCGCGACCTGGTCGGGGATCACCTCGACCTGTCCGTGCCATTCCTGCTCGGCTGCCGCGATCAGCTCGTAGATCGCCGCAGCGTCGTCGGCCGTCGCCGGTCGGGTCGAGAACTCCATGGCCCGAGTTTCGCGCACGCGGGCCGGCGATCCGGCCGGTTTGCAGCTTGTTGCACTCAGGCCGGGTTCTCCGCGTCGGCGGCTTCGACTTCCTCGCGGCTGATGCCGAGCAGGTACAGGATCGTGTCGAGGTAGGGCACGCTCAGGTGGGTGTCCGCGGCGGCCCGGACGACCGGCTTGGCGTTGAAGGCCACGCCGAGGCCGGCGACCGCGAGCATGTCGAGGTCGTTGGCACCGTCGCCGATCGCGACCGTCTGGGACAGCGGCGTACCGGACCGGGCCGCGAACTGCCGCAGCGCGGTGGCCTTGCCGGGCCGGTCGACGATCTCGCCGATGACCCGGCCGGTGAGCTTGCCGTCGACGATCTCCAGCTCGTTCGCCTTGGCGTAGTCGATGCCGAGCTCGGCGGCCAGCTTGTCGGTGATCTGGCTGAACCCGCCGCTGACGATCGCGAACTGGTACCCGAGCCGCTTGAGCGTCCGCACCAGCGTCCGGGCTCCCGGGGCCAGTTCGATGGCGGCGTACACCTCGTCCAGAGCCGAGACCGGCAGACCTTCGAGCCGGGCCACCCGGTGCTGCAGCGACTCCGCGAAGTCGAGTTCGCCGCGCATCGCCTGTTCGGTGACGGCGGCAACCTCCGCCTCCCGGCCGGCGTGGCCGGCGAGCATCTCGATCACCTCGCCCTGGATCAGGGTCGAGTCGACGTCCATCACGATCAGCCGCTTGGCCCGGCGGTACAGCCCGCCGTCCTGGACGGCGACGTCGAGTCCTTGCCGGACCCCTTCCAGGGCCAGAACGGTCCGCAGCCGTTCCGGATCGGCACCGGAGACGGCGAACTCCATCGCGGTCACCGGGTACCGCGCCATCCGGCTGATCCGGTCGATGTTTGCGCCGGTGTCGGCGATCCGGCCGGCGATCGCGGCCAGACCGGCCGCGGACAGTGGGTGCCCGATCACCGTCACCTGGCTGCGGCCCTTGCGCCGCGGTTCGTTGTCGCCGACACCCTTCTTCACGGAGATGTCGACGTCGAGGAGGGTCGCCAGCGCCTTCAGTTCGTCCTTCAGGCTCTTGTGGTCGCGCGGCGCGGACAGCAGGACACCGAGCACCAGCCGGCCCCGGAGGACGACCTGCTCGGCGTCGATCACCTCGAGCCCGCGGGTGGCCAGCGTCGAGAGCACGGCCGACGTCAGGCCCGGTCGATCTGTACCCGTCAACGTCACCAGCAGGGTCGGCCGCTCAGCCGCCTGCCTCTCAACCTCACCGAGATCAGTCATCGCAGCACGAACGCTACCTACCTCGACTGTCGTCCCGGCCGACCGGTCCAGATATCAGGCGTGCACCGGCGGGGCGCACGCCGCGACCAACGCGCGGCGCGCGGCAGCGGCGAGGTCGAGGAGAGTCCGGCGGCGGGCGTCGGCCTCGGCTCCGGTGACCGCGGCGCCGTCGTCCTCGAGCGCGGCGTCGGCGATCGCGAGGCAGCGCCGCGCGGTCGCGGCCGCCTTCACCGCCCGCGGTTGGTAGCCCGGGGCAAGGTCGTCGTTGCGGCCGCTCCCGATCCGGCGGATGTCGATCAACGCGTCCGCGATCTCCGGCTTCCAGCGCGCGACGTCGAGGGCCGCGAGCGACTCGGCCGCGTCGATCAACGCCTGCCGCAGACCGCGATCCGCCTCACCGAAGTCGGCCGGTTGCGGGCTCGTCGCCGGCAGCACGGTCCACTGCACGGCCGGACCGACGTACGCCGGAACGAGTCCTATCTCGGCGCCCGTGAGTACGACGGCCTCGCCGGTCTCCAACGCGGCCTCGTTGAAGGACGGCGGACCGGCCAGTCCGATCGGATCACCGGGCACGGGCAGCGCGAGGTGGGCCTGGGTGGCACCGGCGGCGCGCAGCAGGTTCAGCGCGACCGGCAACGTGGCCGGCTCCGGATGGTTGGCCAGGCCCGCGACGTGGTGACCGACGTCGTCGCCGAGGATCCGCTGCGCGGCGGTGTCGGGGTCGCAGGCGCCGGTCAGCATCGCGTTCGTCCACACGGTGAACCGGACGGAGGCGGAGGTGGTCAGCACGCCCGCAAGTCTCTCACCACCCGAAGAGCGGCCGCGGAGGGCGACCCCTTAGGTTTTGAGCATGACTGCAGTGGTGGAGCTGGCCGGGGTGTCGATCGTCCGTGGTGGGGCGCTTCTGCTCGAGGGGATCGACTGGACCGTCGACGAGGCCGACCGGTGGGTTGTGATCGGCCCGAACGGTGCCGGCAAGACGACCCTGTTGCAGATCCTCGCGGCCCAGATCCACCCGACGTACGGCGTCGCCGGACTGCTCGGCGAAGTCCTCGGTGCGATCGACGTGTTCGAGCTCCGGCCGCGGATCGGACTGACCAGTGCCGCATTGGCCGACCGCCTTCCCAGGGGCGAGCGCGTCTCGGATGTCGTGGTCTCCGCGTCCTACGCCGTCCTCGGTCGCTGGCGTGAGGAGTACGACGAGCTGGACCACCAGCGGGCCAAGGAGTTGCTGGCCGAGCTCGGCATCGCGCACCTCGCGGACCGCACCTTCGGCACGCTGTCGGAGGGGGAGCGGAAGCGGGTGCAGATCGCCCGTGCGCTGATGACCGACCCCGAGTTGATGCTGATGGACGAGCCAGCGGCCGGTCTCGACCTTACGGGTCGCGAACAGTTGGTCCGGTCGCTCAGCTCGATCGCGACTGCGGTTGGTGCGCCCGCGATGGTTCTGGTCACCCACCACGTCGAGGAGATCCCGCCCGGCTTCACGCACGCTCTGTTGCTCAAGCAGGGCCGCATCGTGTCGGCCGGCCCGATGGACCAGGCGCTCACCGCCGAGACGCTGAGCGAGACCTTCGACCTGGCCCTGTCCCTCAAGCAGGAGGACGGCCGCTACACGGCCCGCGCGCTGTAGCCGGGAGCGCGTGACCGACCAGACGCGTCCAACCGCCACGGGAAGCCCTCAACGTGGATAGGCTTGGGAAATGATGGATTGGCTGCGGGACAACATGTGGGCGGCGTGGCTGACGATCGCCGCCGTCCTGGGCCTGGCTGAACTGGCGTCACTCGACTTCACGCTGCTGATGCTGGCCGCTGGTGCGCTCACGGCCGCCGGGGTGGCGGCCTTCTTCCCGGGACTGTTGTGGCTGCAGATCGTCGTCGGGCTGATCACCGCCGCGGCGATGCTCGGCGCGATCCGGCCGATGATCGTGCGCAAGATGCATCACGGCACCGAGCTGAAGACCGGCTCGGCCCATGTGATCGGACGGACCGGGACCGTGGTCAAGGAGATCCATCCCGACGGCGGCGGCTCGATCCGGCTGAACGGTGAGCTGTGGACGGCCCGTCCGTACGACGAGGTGTCGACGATCGCACCGGGCACCCGGGTCGAGGTCATGTCGATCGACGGGGCGACCGCGATCGTCTACCCGGTCAGCGATCCTCTGCACCACCAGCTGAACAACCCCGAACAGACACCGAACCCGAACCCCACGGACCCGCCGCAGAGCTGACGGTTGAGTGGCCTGACGCCGCAGTACTGTCGGTAGTGAGGGACGGTGGAAGTACCTGCTCGATCAGGCAGCCGACGCGCCGGGAACCGGTACGCGAGGTGGACCGTCGATAGGAAAGACTGTCCGTCCTGAGGGTTCTGTCGAGTGGAGGGTCAAGTGACCGCGTTCCTCATAGTGCTGGCATTGGTCGCCTTACTGGTGATCGTCACACTGGTTAAGTCCGTCCGGGTGGTGCAGCAGCAGACCGTCGGGATCGTCGAGCGGTTCGGCAAGTTCAGGACCGGTCTGCAGCCGGGTCTGAACCTGTTGACGCCGTACGTCGACAAGGTCCGCTACACCATCGACATGCGCGAGCAGGTCGTCGCGTTCCCGCCCCAGGGCGTCATCACCGAGGACAACCTGATGGTGTCGATCGACTCCGTCATCTACTTCCAGGTGAACGACCCGGTCCGGGCGACGTACGAGATCTCCAACTACATCCAGGCGATCGAGCAGCTGACCATGACGACGCTGCGGAACATCATCGGCGGCATGGACCTGGAGCAGACGCTCACCAGCCGCGAGGAGATCAACGAGAAGCTGCGCTACGTGCTGGACGAGGCGACCGGCAAGTGGGGTATCCGGGTCAACCGGGTCGAGCTGCGCTCGATCGACCCGCCGCCGTCGATCCAGGACTCGATGGAGAAGCAGATGCGCGCCGACCGCGACAAGCGCGCCGCGATCCTCACCGCCGAAGGTATGCGGCAGTCGGCCGTCCTGTCGGCCGAGGGCCAGAAGCAGTCCGCGATCCTGACCGCCGAAGGTGACAAGCAGTCCCGGATCCTGCGGGCCGAGGCCGAGCGGCAGGCGCGGATCCTGAAGGCCCAGGGTGAGGCGCAGGCCATCACGACGGTCTTCAACGCGATCCACGCCGGCAAGCCGGACCAGGGCCTGCTCGCCTACCAGTACCTGCAGATGCTGCCGTCGATCGCCCAGGGCGACGCGAACAAGCTCTGGATCGTGCCGAGCGAGATCGGCGACGCGCTCAAGGGTCTGGGCAGCGCGGTCGGTCAGGTGGCCGGGATCCCGCAGAAGGCCGAGGGGACCTGGCAGGCGCCGGAGCTCTCCAACGGCGAGGTGCCGGAGCTGGACAGCACCGGGGCGACGATCGGTGCGCCGGCCGCGGCCGTGGCCGAGGCCGACAACGCCGTGCGCGAGGCGATCGCCGCGGCCGAGAGCGCCGCGGTCGGCAACCGCGGCCAGGTGCCGATCACCCCGCAGCAGGACCTTCCGGCCCAGGAACCGCCGGCCGCGGAGCCGCCGCAGCGCTGAAGCTCCTTCCAGAAGCCCTCCCGGATTCGTCCGGGAGGGCTTTCCGCATTACTTGCCTGCTCAACTGACGGACGGATGAGCGCCAGGAGTAGTCAGGTGCGTAAAGTCGGGCAGCGATGACATGGTACGAGGCGCTGTTCGTTCTGGTGGCGGGGATGGGCGCGGGCACGATCAACGCCGTCGTGGGCTCGGGCACGCTGCTGACCTTCCCCGCGTTACTTGCCGTCGGCATCCCACCCGTGCTGGCGAACGTGAGCAACACTGTCGGCCTCGCGCCGGGTGCGGCGGCCGGCGCGATCGGCTACCGGCGTGAGCTCGAGGGCCAACGCGGCCGCATGCTCCGGCTGGTGCCGGCGTCGCTGCTCGGCGGCATCGTCGGGGCGGTGCTGCTGCTGACGCTGCCCGACTCCGCGTTCCACGCCGTCGTACCGGTCCTGATCCTGCTGGGCTGTCTGCTGGTCGCGTTCCAGCCGTGGCTGTCGCGGTGGATCAGTGCGCCGTCGCATCTGCACCGGGGCGCTTGGTGGGTGATCCCGGCGGTGTTCGCGACCGGCGTCTACGGCGGGTACTTCGGTGCCGCGCAAGGCGTGCTGCTGATGGCGATCCTCGGCCTCGGCCTGGACACGAACCTGCAGCGGATGAACGGCCTGAAGAACGTGCTCGCCACGGTCGTGAACTCGGTCGCCGCGGTGCTGTTCGTCCTCGTCCACGACATCGACTGGCTGGCCGCCGGCATGATCGCGGTCGGCTCGACCATCGGCGGCTTCATCGGCGCCCGCTACGGCCGCAAGCTGCCGCCGATGGCGTTGCGCGCGCTGATCGTCTGCATCGGCATCCTCGCCATCATCACGATGGTGTTCTGACCCGCAGTCCTTCGAGCAGCAGGTCCAGCCCGTAGTCGAACTGCTCGTCGCCGCCGGTGGTCCGGGCCAGCTCCGGCGCGAGCTCGACGACGCTCGGGAACTCGCGGGCCGACAACGACTCCATCGTCGTCCGCAGGCGCCGCCACGCCTCCGGATCGCGGCGCTCGGCCGCCATCTGGATCTCCCAGGACGTTGCCCCGAGCACGTAGGTGAACAGCGTGGTGTGCGTCCGCGCCGCCGTCTCCGGGTCGAACCCGGCCGCGCGCAGCACGCCGAGCAGGCCCTCGGCGACCCGGGCGGTCTCGTGCCCGCTCAATGGCCGGCCCGACAGTAGTTGCGCAAGGCAAGGATGCTGCAGCATCAGCAGCCGCAGCGACCGGCAGACCGCCCGGACCTGGTCCGGCCACGCCACGTCCGGCGGGACGGCGGGCAGCAGCCCCATCAGGTGGTCCCGGACGGCGTCGTACAGATCGTCCTTGTTCCGGAAGTAGGTGTAGAGCGCCATCGGGCCGACGCCGAGCTCGGCGGCGACACCGCGCAGGCTGAACGCGTCCGTGCCCTTGGACTCCATCAGCTCGAGCGCGGTCCGCACGATCAGCTCGGAGCTCAACGTGTTCCGCGGTGTGCGGGCCATGTGACGCACCTCCCTTCGATCTTCATAACGTACAGTGTATAGTACGGTGTATGCGAGCCATTCAGATCACCGAGTTCGGCGGACCGGAGGTGCTGACTATCAGCGACGTCCCGGATCCGGTCGCCGGTCCGGGCCAGGTCCTGATCACCGTCGACCGCGCCGGGATCAACTACGCGGACACCCACCAGGTCGAGAATTCGTACCTCTCCAAGACCGAGCTCCCACTCATCCCGGGTGGTGAGGTCGTCGGGCACACCGACGACGGTCGCCGGGTGGTCGCACTGGTCGGTTCCGGTGGGTACGCCGAGAAGGCCGTGGCGCACGCGCCGTACGCCTGGGACGTCCCGGAAGGTGTCAGCGACGGTGAGGCGCTCGCCCTGGTCCTGCAGGGGACGACCGCCTGGCACCTGCTGAAGACCTCCACGCACCTGCGGCCGGGGGAGTCCGTCCTCGTGCACGCCGGTGCCGGGGGCGTCGGATCGCTCGCCGTGCAGCTCGCGAAGCAGTGGGGCGCCGGCCGGGTGATCGCGACCGCGTCGTCGGAGGAGAAGCGCAAGCAGGTGCTCGAGCTCGGCGCGGACGCCGCCATCGACGGTACGCCGGAAGGCCTGAAGGACCGGATCATCGAGGCGAACGGCGGCAAGCCCGTCGACATCGTGCTGGAGATGGTCGGCGGACCGACGTTCGACGAGTCGTTCGCCGCGCTCGCCCGGTTCGGCCGGCTGGTCACCTTCGGTGCCGCGTCCCGGCAGTCCGCCGCCGCGATCGACCCGGCCCGGTTGATGAAGGGCTCCAAGACCGTCGCCGGCTTCTGGCTGGCCGACTGCTTCGGCAACCCCGCGTCGCTCCGCGAGCCGCTGGCCGAGCTATTCGCGCTCACCGCGGCCGGAACGCTCCGCCCGATCGTCGGCGGCGAGTACGCGCTGACCGACGTCGCCACCGCCCATCAGGACATGCGAGCCCGCCGGACCGTCGGCAAGCTCGTGCTCGACCCCACCCGCTAGGAGAAGGCCCGATATGACCATTGCAGTAGAGAAGGTTCTGTACACCGCGCACGCCACCGCCCACGGCGGTCGTGACGGCAAGGTCGCCACCAACGACGGCAAGCTCGACGTCACCGTCGCGCCGCCGGTCGAGATGGGCGGCAACGGGAAGGGCACGAACCCGGAGCAGTTGTTCGCGGCCGGCTACGCGGCCTGCTTCCACAGCGCGCTGAAGCTGGTCGCGCGCAAGGCCCGCCAGGACGCCGACGGCTCGACCGTCACCGCGTCGGTCGGCATCGGCCCGATCAACGGCGGCGCCGGCTACGGCCTGCAGGTCGAGCTCGAGGTCAGCCTGCCCGGCGTCGAGCGCGCGGTCGCCGAGGAGCTGGTCGCGAAGGCCCACGAGGTCTGCCCGTACTCGAACGCCACCCGCGGCAACATCAAGGTCGACCTGACGGTCGCCTAGTCCATCCGCGCGAGGGCCTCTGTGAGCAGGCTCTCGGTCTGGGAGACGGGTGCGGCCGCGATCGTGAGCCCCTCCATGATCGCGACGTACTCGTCGACCTCCTCCAGCTTGTCCAGGTACAGCGCGCTGGCGGCGTGCTCGATGTAGACGACGTCCGGCAGGTCGCCCTCGGGGAACCGCAGGATGCTGAACGCGCCGCCCGAGTCCGGGTAGCCGACGCTGCTGAACGGCATCACCTGCAGCGTGATGTTCGGCTGCTGGTTCCACATCATCAGGTGCTCGATCTGGGCCCGCATGATCTTCTCGCCGCCGACCGGCCGGTGCAGGACCGACTCGTCGATGACCACCCACAGCCGGGCCGGGTTCGGCCGGGTCAGGATCTGCTGCCGGTTCACCCGCAGCCCGACCCGCTGGTCGATCTCGGCGCTCGGCAGGTACGACTTGCCGAGCTGGACGACCGCTCGCGCGTACTCCTCGGTCTGCAGCAGGCCGGGGACGAACATCACCTCGTAGGTCCGGATCAGTGTCGCCGCGACCTCGAGCCCGACGTAGTTGGTGAACCAGCTCGGCATCACGTCGCCGTACCGGGACCACCAGCCCGGGTTGTTCGCGGCCCGGGCCAGCTCCATCAGCCGGAAGCGTTCCTCCTCCTCGGCCATCCCGTAGAGCTCGAGCAGGTCGCTGACGTCGCGCTCCTTGAACCCGACCCGGCCGAGCTCCATCCGGCTGACCTTGGACTCGGACGCGCGGATCTGCCAGCCGGCGTCGGCACGGCTGATCCCGGCCGCCTCCCGCATCCGCCGCAGCTGTCCGCCGAGCATGATCCGGAGCGCGGTCGGTCCACCGTCGCCACCACTCACTGTCACAGGATCACTCACTCGACTCGAAACCCACCCTCGCGCCTGTCCACGCACCCATTTCAGCCCGCGATGCTACCGCCTGTCCACGGCAACGGCCCGGTTGCCGCTCCGCCGAGTGAGATCGCGAATCCGCCGAGCCAGATATCGGGCGTCCCGATCGACCCCCTGGATGGTCGCGGAGGCCACCGTGAACTGGAAATCCAGCCCCAGGAACAGCAGGCCCGGCCGGCCGGCCACGACGCCGCGCTCGTGCCGGATCCGGCCGCCGTCGAACCCCGGCAGGTCGATCCAGCTGTGGTCCGGACCGGAACCGGTGCACCAGACCACGGTGGACACCTCGTCGAGTACGTCGCCGTCCGCGGTGACCGGCCGGCCGTCGCGGACCCCCTCGATCCGGCCGATCCGGACGATGCCGGCCGCGTCGAGGTGAGCCAGCTTGTTCCGGGTGAGCGGGAGCCCGTTCTGCTCGGCGTTCGCGATCGCTTTGCGGCCGATCGGCGTACCGCGGGTGAGGACGTACTTGAAGAGGAACATCACGAGCGGTGTGGTCAGCCGTCCGGCGGTGGAGTCGATGTCGACCGGCACCTGACCCGGGTGCCGGCCGGCCAGCAGGACGCGATGCGTCTTCACCGCCTCGAGCGCGATGTCGGTGCCGGAGTTGGCGGCGCCGACCACGAGCACCGTTCCGTCCTCGAGTTGCCCGGGATTGCGGTACTCCAGTGAGTGCAGTTGCCGGATCGCGGGATCGAGTTCGTCCGCGAAGGCGGGCCGGTGCGCCGTCGTGTGCATGCCGGCGGCAACGACGACCTGATCGGCCTGCCAGTCTCCGTCATTCGTCTCGATGACGAAGCCCCTGGTCGTCCCGCGACAACCGCGTCACTCGTACGCCGATCCGGACCGGCAGCTCGTGGTGGACGGCGTACCGCTCCAGGTAGTCGGCCATCTCGTCGCGGGTCGGACAACCCCGTGTCCCGATCCGCAGCCCCGGAAGGCTCGCGTACCGCGGCCGGCTGAACAGCAGCAGCGAGTCGTACCGCTCCCGCCAGCAGTCGCCGACCCGCTCGTTCGCCTCGAGTACGACGAAGTCCTCGCCGGCCTTGCGCAGGTAGTAACCCATCGCCAGTCCGGCCTGGCCGCCCCCGATCACCACAATCCCCACCCTGCTCATGGCTTCACGGTAGGACTGCGGCCGCCGTCACCACATCGACCGACCACGCCATGTCAGTGCGGAGCCGAGTGGTCATTTCTACCCAGTCAGCTTGGACTTGTACGCCCACGCCGTGGCCGCCGCCCGGCTCGAGACGCCCAACTTGCCGAAGATGTTGCTGACGTGCCGAGCAATGGTCCGCTCGCTGAGGAAGAGCTGGTCGGCGATCGCCCGGTTCGTGGCGCCGGTGGCGAGCAACCGCAGCACCTCCAGCTCGCGCGGACTCAGCCCGCCGCTGCGGTCCGAGTGATCGAGGGCGGCCAGGTCGACGACCGCGCCGAGTCGCTCGAACACCGCCCGCGCGCTGTCGATCTCCATCTGCTCGGCGTCGACGTCACCGAGCGCGCGGCAGGCCTGCCCGACCAGGAGCCGCGTCCGGGCGCCTTCGTACGGCATCTCGAGCCGCTGCCAGAGCGACCACGCCCGCCGCAGCCACGGGATCGCGCCCTGCGGATCACCAGACGCGATCCGCACCGCGCCCTCGGAGTATGCCGCCAAGGCCTGCAGGTACGGCGAATCCGCGCGGACGAACTGGCCCAGCTCGGTAGCGGCCGACTGGGCGGTCTCGAGGTCGCCGCACTCGATGGCCAGCTCCACCCTGGCGGCAAGGAGCACCGGCCGGTTCGGGGACAGCGGATCCTCGGCCAAGGCCCGGTCGAGTCCGGCGATCGCGGACTCCTGGTTGCCCTGCGCCGCCCGCAGCCGGGCCAGACCGGGTTGCACATCCATACCGTCAGCGGCCGCCGTCTGGTAGGCGCGTTCGGCCGCCGCATAACGGCCTCGCTGGCGCTCGACCTCGGCCAGGCGGTACCAGGCGGAGCCGACCGTGCCGGCCGACAGTCGACGGCAGGCGTCCTCGGCCGCACCTGCCGCCTCGGTCCACGCCCCGCGCAGTTGGAGGATCTGCGCTCTGTGCACCAGACACGCACCGCGGTACGGCACCAGGCCGGGCTGCTCGTCACACCACCCGGTCAGCGCCTGCGTCCACTCCTGTGCGCGGCGGATGTCGTACAGGTCCAGAGAGAGTGCGATGACCGAGCAGTAGGCCATCCCGGTGACCTCCGGCCCGACCCGGCCGCTCGTCACGTGCACCATCGCCTCGTCGAAGGCCGCGAGCGCCTCGGTCCGGCGGCCGACCATCCGCAGGCAGTTGGCACACCCGAGAAGGCCCAGCACAGTCGTGTCCGGATCGACCGCCAACGCCAGGCAGCGCTCGAACAACGGGAGTGCCGCGGCTCCGTCGCCGGCGGACATCAGCAGCGCGGCGTCGGCCTGCAGGAGCAGACCGGTCAGCTCGCTGTTGTCGTCCGGCACGAGTCGCTCCGTGCGGGCCCACCAGCCGGCCGCCCGAGCGACCTCGCCGTGCTGCTGCAGATGGAACCCGAGCCAGAAGGCGCTCCGCAACGCCCGGACCAGGTCACCGCGGGCCAGGTACTCCTCGTGCGCGCGCTCCCGGCAGGCGGCGACCTCGTCGTCGTGACCGAGGACGAAGGCGACGACGGCCAGCCGGTCCAGCTCCTCGGGCGGGAGCGGACCGCGCCGGCCGGCGGCGGTCAGTTCCGCGTACTCCGCGGGCCAGTCGTGCTGCTCCATCGCACCGCGCCCCGGCTCACCGTCAGTGCTGGGCCAGGTCCAACACTGTTGCTGTCGGCAACTTCGCCAGCTCGGCGCCGTCGAGCAGCAGCTTGGAACCGCGGATCCCGCTGCCGATCACCACCGCCCCGGCCGCCGCGACCGCCTCGTCCACCAGGATCGGCCAGTCCGCGGGGAGTCCGACCGGCGTGATCCCGCCGTACTCCATCCCGGTCGAGGAGACCGCGTCGTCCTGGCCGGCGAATGAGATCTTCCGGACCCCGAGGTGCTTGCGGACCACGCCGTTCACGTCGGCCCGGTCGGTGGCCAGCACCATGACCGCGGCGTACGTCTCCTCACCGGCGCGCTTGCCGAGCACGATGACGCAGTTCGCCGACGCGGCCATCGGTACGTCGTACTCCGCGCAGAAGGCGGCGGTGTCGGCCAGGCCGGGGTCGATCGGGGCGGCGTACGCCGGGATGTCGCCGAGGGCCTCGCGCACCGGTGCCGCGAGCAGTCCGGGGACGTCGGCGGCCGGCTGCCACTCGAGCTTGCCCAGCACCGGGGCGGTCACCTGGACTCCTCGGCGGGGCGCTTGACGAGGTCGGCGTACTCCGTGTGCTCCTCGAGGAAGTCCCGGTAGAACGGGCAGGCCGGCTTCACCCGGAGCCCGGACGCCCGCGCGTCGTCGAGCGACCGGGTCGCGATCCGGCCGGCGACGCCGCGGCCGCGGAAGTCCGGCAGGGTCTCGGCGTGCAGGAAGATGATCACACCAGGGTGCAGCTTGTAGTCGACGAAGCCCATCAGGTTGCCGTCGGCGTCCAGCGCCTCGTACCTGCTGCGCTCCGTGGCGTCCACCACGCTGATCTCGTTCTCCATGCCGCAACTCTAGCCATCCGCGCGAGATTCTCACCGTGGGTTTGGAATTCGTCACTCCCGGGGTACGGGCGGGAGCGGCGTGCCCGGGGCACGCCGCCGGAATCGGCTCTCGGGAGGAGCAGGGATGAGCGAGCACGCGTTGGAAGACGGCCGGGCGATACCGAGTCTCGTGCCGGCCCGGATGGACCGGCTGCCCTGGACGAAGTTCCACTGGATGATCGTCGTCGGTCTGGGCGTCTCCTGGATCCTCGACGGGCTCGAGATCCAGTTGGTCTCGCTGGTCGGCAACGTGCTCAAGGAACCGGAGACCCTGCACCTCAGTACTGCCCAGGTCGGCCTGATGGCCTCGATCTATCTCGGCGGCGAGGTGGTCGGCGCGCTGGTCTTCGGCCGGCTCACCGACAAGTGGGGCCGGCGCAGCCTGTTCATCATCACGCTGATGATCTACCTGGTCGCGTCCGGTCTGGCCGGCCTGTCCTGGGACATCTGGTCCCTGCTGATCTTCCGCTTCATCGCGGGCATGGGCATCGGCGGTGAGTACGCCGCGATCAACTCCGCGATCGACGAGCTGATCCCGTCGAAGTACCGCGGCCGGGTCGACATCGGCGTCAACGGCACCTACTGGGCCGGTGCGCTGATCGGGTCCGCGGTCGGCCTGGTGTTCCTGAACGAGAACATCGTCCCGATCGAGTGGGGCTGGCGGCTGTGCTTCCTGATCGGCCCGGTGATGGGCCTGATGATCATCTTCCTGCGCCGGCACATCCCGGAGAGCCCGCGCTGGCTGATGACGCACGGCCGCGTCGAGGAGGCCGAGCGGACCGTCGACGGCATCGAGGAGACGGTCCGGCGCCAGGGCGGCGAGCTGCGCGAGGTGTCCGGCGACGAGGCCATCAACGTGGTCGACTACCCGCCGGTGACATACCGCGAGATCGCGCGGGTGATGCTGCGCGACTACCGCAGCCGGTCCTTCCTCGGCTTCTCGATGATGGTGACCCAGGCCTTCCTCTACAACGCGATCTTCTTCACCTACGCGCTGGTCCTGAAGGCGTACTTCGGGCTGAGCGACTCCAGCATCGCGCTGTACTTCTTCCCGTTCGCGATCGGCAACCTGGCCGGACCGCTGCTGCTCGGGCACCTCTTCGACACCATCGGTCGGCGCAAGATGATCTTCGCCACGTACTCCGTCTCCGCCGTGGTGCTGTTCATCACCGCGATGCTGTTCAACGCCGGTGCGCTGAGCGCCGCATCGCTGACCGCCCTGTGGTGCGTGGTGTTCTTCTTCGCCTCGGCCGGTGCCTCGTCGGCGTACCTGACGGTGAGTGAGATCTTCCCGATCGAGCTCCGTGGTCAGGCGATCTCGTTCTTCTTCGCGATCTCGCAGCTGACCGGTGGTGTGATCGCGCCGTTCCTGTTCGCCTCGCTGATCGGCGAGGGCGACAACCCGGCCCGCGGCCCGCTGACCGTCGGGTACGTCATCGGCGCGGCGGTCATGCTGGCCGGCGGCATCATCGCGTGGATCTTCGGCGTCGACGCCGAGGGCCAGTCGCTGGAGAACGTCGCCAAACCGCTGTCCGCGCGCGACACCGGGGCGACCCGGTTCCAGGGCGCGGCGCCGCGGCTGCCCAGCACCGGCGCGCGCGGCCGCAGGATGACTCCGGTCAGGCCGGAGGCCGAGCAAGGCAGGCGCGCCGACGAGCCATAAGATCGCCGGGTGGGTGCGCTCCTGATCGCTGGTACGACGTCCGACGCGGGCAAGACGACCGTGGTGACCGGGCTCTGCCGGTGGCTGGCGCGGCAGGGTGTCCGGGTGGCGCCGTACAAGGCGCAGAACATGTCGAACAACTCGATGGTCTGCGCCGACGGCGCCGAGATCGGCCGCGCGCAGTGGATCCAGGCCGTCGCCGCCGGCGCCGAGCCCGAGGCCGCGATGAACCCGGTCCTGCTCAAACCGGGCAGCGACCGCCGCAGCCACGTCGTCCTGATGGGCGAGCCGTGGGGTGAGCTGACCGCGCGCGGCTTCCTGACCGAGCGGGCCGAACTCGCCAAGGCGGCCTTCGCCGCGTACGACGATCTCGCGTCCAGGTACGACGTGATCATCAGCGAGGGCGCCGGCAGCCCGACGGAGATCAACCTGCGGCGCTCCGACTACGTGAACATGGGTCTCGCCCGGCACATCCAGGCACCGGTGGTCGTGGTCGGGGACATCGATCGCGGGGGAGTGTTCGCCTCGATGTTCGGCACGGTCGCGTTGCTGGACGCCGCCGACCAGGCGCTGATCAGTGGCTTCCTGGTGAACAAGTTCCGTGGTGACGTCTCGCTCCTGCAGCCCGGGATCGACATGCTCACGTCGGTGACCGGCCGGCCGACGTACGGCGTACTCCCGTGGCTGCCGGAGCTCTGGCTGGATTCGGAGGACGCTCTCGACATCCCGGTACGGCGAAGCTCGCCGGCGGATCTGCTCACGGTGGCGGTGGTCCGCTTCCCGCGGATCAGCAACTTCACGGACCTCGACGCACTCGCGGTCGAGCCGACCAACAGCGTGTTCTTCACCACCAGCCCGGCCGAGTTGCGCGACGCGGATCTCGTCGTCCTGCCCGGCTCGCGGGCGACCGTCGCGGACCTGGAGTGGCTGCGGTCGCAGGGTCTGGCCGAGGCGGTGTCGGCCCGGGTCGCGGCCGGTCGGCCGGTGCTCGGCATCTGCGGTGGCTACCAGGCCCTCGGCGCCACGATCTCCGATCCGCACGGTGTCGAGGGTGGCGGCGAGCACACCGGTCTCGGGTTGTTGCCGGTCGCAACAACATTCCAGGCCGGGAAGACGCTGGCCCGTCCGGCGCCCACGGCGTACGAGATCCACCACGGCGTGGTCACGGTCACCGGCGACGCCGTCGACTTCCCCGGTGGCTGCCGCGCGGGCAACACCTGGGGGACCATCTGGCACGGCCTCCTCGACGACGACGCGACCCGCCACGCGTTCCTCGCCGAGATCGCGGACCTGACCGGCAAACCCGCGCCCGACGGCACGGTCTCCTTCGCCCGGCTGCGGGAAGCCCGCCTGGATCGCCTGGCCGACACCATCGACGAGTACGCCGACACCGCCGCGCTGATGAAGCTCATCGAGCAAGGCCCGGCCACGGTGCCCTTCGTTCCGCCGGGTGCGCCGGGAACTGTCTGACGCCTCGGCTAGCGTCCTCCGCATGAAAGCCGAACTGCAGACGTACCTCCAGGCGACCCGCGCGCTGATGCTCGCGAAACTCGACGGGCTGAGTGAGTACGATCGTCGCCGGCCGCTGGTGCCCTCCGGGACGAACCTGCTCGGCCTGGTCAAGCACCTGGCCGGGATCGAGTACGTCTACCTCGGCACGAGCGTCGGACGCCCACCGGCGGAGCAGTTGCCGTGGGACGCGGACGGCACGGTCTGGGAGGGCGGCGACATGTGGGCGCTGCCGACCGAGTCCACCGACTACCTCACCGGGCTCTACAAGGAAGCCTGCGCGCACAGCGACCGCTCGATCGCCGAGCTCGACCTGGACACGCCGGCCGAGGTTCCCCACTGGGCCGAGGGGAACCGGCGTACGACGTTCGGCGCGTTGCTGGTCCGGGTCGTCGACGAGACCGCGCATCACGCCGGGCACGCGGATATCGTCCGGGAGCTGATCGACGGTCAGGGCGGCGCGGACGCGGGCATGCTCGACGAGGCCGGCTGGTCGGAGTACTACACGAAGATCCAGCGGGCGGCGGAGAGCTTCCTGACAGACTGACGGCGTGGATGACTTCGAGTGCCTGCGGGGCCGGCTGTTCGGGATCGCCTACCGGATGCTGGGTACGGCGACCGATGCCGAGGAGATCCTGCAGGACGCATGGCTGCGCTGGCAGGGTGTCGACCAGGCGAGCGTGCGAGACCCTGACGCTTACCTGGCCAAGGTGGTCACCAACCTCTCGATGAAGGAGCTGACGTCGGCCCGGGTCCGGCGGGAGACGTATGTGGGGGAGTGGTTGCCGGAGCCCGTGCTGACCGGCCGGGCGGAGTTCGACGCGCTCGGGCCGCTCGAGGTCGTCGCGGAGCGGGAGTCCGTGTCGTTCGCGCTGCTGTTGCTGCTCGAACGACTCACGCCGGCGGAGCGGGCGGCGTACGTACTGCATGAGGCGTTCGCCTACGGCTATCGCGAGGTCGCCGAGCTGATCGGCACGAGCGAGGCGAACGCGCGTCAGCTCGCGTCGCGGGCCGGCAAGCGGATCGCCGCCGGGTCACGCCGGGATCAGCCCGTCGATCGGGCCGGGTGGCAGAAACTCGTGGAGCGCTTTCTCGCGGCCGCCCGGCTGGGGGAGATCGAGGAGCTCGAGCAGTTGCTGGCCGAGGACGTGGTGTCGACGGCGGACGGCGGCGGCAAGGTCATCGCGGCCCGGAACGCGATCGCCGGCCGGGATCGGGTCGCGCGTTATCTGATCGGCACGCTGGAACGTTTCGGGGCCGGGATCGAGGCGGACTTCGCCGAGGCGAACGGACGGCCCGCACTGGTTGCCGTAGGCCCCGATGGGGTGGTGGCGATCTGCTTCGTCGAGGCCGGTCCGGACGGTGTGACCGACCTGCGCTTCGTGATGAACCCCGACAAGCTCGCCTTCGCCGCGAACCAGTTGTCACGAATCGGAGGGCTACCGGATCTGAGCTGGTGAACGAAAGGACACCAGATGACCTCCATCCTCGTCACCGGCGGCACCGGCACCCTGGGCCGACCGACGGTCGCCCACCTGCGGTCGGCCACCGGCCTCGGCCGCCGCGACGTCCAGCAGGCCCGCAACCTGCTCGCCGTCCCGCTGCAGCCCATCGGCGTCGAGGATGTCGCCGTACGCCTCACCGAGTTGGTCGGCCGGTCTCCGGTCAACGGGCGCGCTCCCGACATCGGTGGGCCTGAGAGGCGGCCCGTCCCGGAGCTCGCGCGCGCCTGGTCACCCCGTCGGCGAGTGCTCCCGCTTCGCGTCCCCGGGAAGGTGTTCCGCGCTTTCGCGTCCGGTGATGCTCTGGTCGACGGGCCGCCGTACGGTCACACGACCTTCGCGGGACTACCTCGGAGCGAAGTCGTGAAGACCTACGTCCGCACGGTCCTGGTGGTGTTCGCCGCGTACCAGCTCATCCTCGGTCTCTGGCTCACGATCGTCCCGAAGACGTTCTACGACCACGTCCCGACGGTGAACTGGACCCCGCCGTACAGCGACCACCTGTTCCACGACTTCGGCGGCGCGACGCTCGGTCTCGGCATCGTGCTCACCGCCGCCGCGATCCGCTTCGACCGCTTCCTCACCACCGTCGCGCTGCTGGCCTACCTGGCTTACGCGGTGCCGCACCTGTTCTTCCACCTCGGGCATCTGGAGGGGAACGAACCCGGCTGGTCGATCGCCCTCGCGGTCGTGCTCGCGCTGAGCGCGCTGATTCCGGCCTCCGCGGTGGTGGCGGCGCGCACAATGACTTGACGACTGTGACAGTAGAACTGTCACAATGGCTCGCATGGGTCCACTCGAGGGCGTGAAGGTGGTCGAGCTGGCCGGGATCGGGCCGGCGCCGTTCGCGTGCATGATGCTCGCCGAGCTCGGCGCCGACGTGCTCCGGATCGACCGCCCCGGCGGTGGACCCTCGATGGGTCCACCGGAGCTCGACCTGGTCAACCGCGGCCGCCGCAGCGTGGCCCTGGACCTCAAGAACCCAGCCGCGGTCGACGTCGTACGACGCCTCGTCGCACAGGCCGACGTCCTCGTCGAAGGGTTCCGGCCGGGCGTCGCAGAGCGGCTGGGCGTCGGTCCGGAGGACTGTCGGGCGATCAACCCCAGGCTCGTCTACGGCCGGATGACCGGCTGGGGTCAGGACGGCCCGCTCGCGCAGACCGCCGGCCACGACATCGACTACCTCGCGTTGTCCGGCGCACTGCACCTGATCGGCCGGGCCGGTGGTCCGCCACAGGTCCCGGCGAACCTGCTCGGTGACTTCGCGGGCGGCTCGCTGTACCTGGTCATCGGCGTGCTCGCGGCGCTGCACAACGCCCAGCGCAGCGGTCAGGGCCAGGTGGTCGACGCCGCGATCGTCGACGGCTCGGCACATCTGACCACGATGCTGCTCGGTGCCCTCGCGGCCGGGACCTGGCGGCAGGAGCGCGGCACGAACCTGCTCGACACGGGTGCGCCGTTCTACGACGTGTACGAGACGTCGGACGGCAAGCACGTCGCGGTCGGCGCGCTGGAGCCGCAGTTCTACGCCGAGCTGATCGAGAAGCTCGAGCTCACCGTCCCGGACCGCAACGACCCGGCGCAGTGGCCCGAGCTCCGGAAGGTGCTGACCGAGGCCTTCCGGCGGCGCACCCAGGCCGAGTGGGCCACGCTGTTCGACGGCTCGGACGCCTGCGTCACGCCCGTCCTGCCACTCGCCGCCGACCATCCGCATCTCGTTGCCCGAGGCACCTTTGTGGACCACCACGGCGTCCGGCAGGCCGCCCCGGCACCACGCTTCGGCCGTACGCCGACCAGCCTCGGCCGACCGCCCGCGCGCGCGGGACAACACACCCGCGAAGCCCTGGCCGACTGGGGAATCACCGATGTCGACGACCTGATCGGCACCGGCGCCGCCATCCAGAACTGAGCCGTCACAACCGAGAGGACCGCCCGTGGAACGTCAGCTGTTCGACGCCGATCACGACGCCTTCCGCGAGACCGCGCGAGCGTTCTGCGACAAGGAGATCGTGCCGCACCACGACAGCTGGGAGGAGGCCGGCATCGTGCCGCGTGAGCTGTGGACGGCGGCCGGTCAGGCGGGCCTGCTCGGCTTCATGATGCCCGAGCGGTACGGCGGCGGTGGGGTCCGCGACTTCCGGTTCAACACCGTGCTGATCGAGGAACTGACCCGGGCGCGCGCGAGCGGGGTCGGGTTCGCGATCCACACCGACATCAACTCGGCGTACCTGCTGGACTATGCGACCGACGAGCAGAAGGCGCGCTGGTTGCCCGCGTTCTGCTCGGGGGAGATGATCACCGCGATCGCGATGACCGAGCCGGGCGCCGGCAGTGATCTCCAGGGCATCCGGACCACGGCGCGGCGTGACGGCGACCACTACCTGCTGAACGGCCAGAAGACGTTCATCTCCAACGGGATCCTGGCCGACCTCGTCATCGTCGTCGCCAAGACCGACCCCGACGCCGGTGCGCAGGGCATATCGCTGCTGGTGGTCGAGCGCGGGATGCCCGGCTTCGAGCGCGGCCGCAACCTCGACAAGATCGGCCTGAAGGCGCAGGACACCGCGGAGCTGTTCTTCGACAACGTCCGCGTCCCGGCCGGGAACCTGCTCGGCGAGGAGGGCCAGGGCTTCGTCTACCTGATGGAGAAGTTGCCCCAGGAGCGCTTGGCCATCGCGGTCGTCGCGGCCGCTGCCTGCGAGAACATGCTCGAGACGACCTTGCGGTACGTGAAGGACCGCAAGGCGTTCGGCCGGCCGATCGGCTCGTTCCAGAACAGCCGGTTCGTGCTGGCCGAGCTCGCCACCGAGACCCAGATCGCCCGCGTCTTCGTCGACCGTTGCATCCAGGAGCTCATTGCCGGCACGCTCACCGTCGCCGAGGCAGCGATGGCCAAGTGGTGGACCACCGAACTGCAGAAGAAGGTCGTCGATCGCTGTCTGCAACTGCACGGTGGCTACGGGTTCATGACCGAGTACCCGATCGCGAAGGCCTATCTCGACACCCGGATCCAGACCATCTACGGCGGCACCACCGAGATCATGAAGGAGATCATCGGCCGGACGATGGGCGTGTAGGCCGGGCGCAGAGAACCCGCCATCGGTGCGCTCGCGGGTGGCGCAGCGTGGCGGGTCCTGCGCCTGATCCGCCAGCCGCGCGGTGGGTGCGACCGAGACTGACTCCTGCCGTGCCGCGCCAACCCCTCCCTGGGACGCAGCACGTCCGGCGCCGGGGTCTGGGGTGGGCTGGACAGGCGAAACTCACAGTAACTACCCAAGCGCTGTGGCACCAGAGCGCGACCGACGCCGTTATACCGGCGGTGCGGAGTCCGGCCTGGTGATCGTTATACGCCCTTGGACGATGTCGGCGGCCACCTCGGTCAGGCGGCGATTGTGCGACCGGGCGTACGCGCGCAGTTCGGCGAACGCCTCGTCGACCGGAAGGCGGAGGCTGTGGCTGAGGAATCCCTTCGCCTGCTCGATCAGGATCCGGCTGTTGAGGGCCGCCTGCAGTTGTTCGGTCACGACCTCCTGGCGGGCCAGGGCGCGCTGGTGCACGATGCCGATGGTCGCGGCGTCGGCGAGCGCCTGACCGAGGGTGATCGTGTCCTCGTCCAGCGGTCCCACCTCGATGCTGAACAGGTTGATGGCGCCCAGGACGGTCTCGCGCAGCCGCATCGGCAACGCCTGCACCGAGACGTAGCCGGCCTCGACGGCTGCCACGGCGAACCGCGGCCAGCGGGGGTCGTCGTCGGTGCGGAGGTCGGCGCGCTGGACCGGCTGTCCGCTGGTGAAGGCGTCCAGGCAGGGGCCTTCGGAGTTCTGCAGCTGGACGAGCTCGACGAGCCGCGCCTGCTCGCTGGTGGCCGCGACGAGGTTCAGCACGCCGCTGTGGTCGGCGAGCAGGATGCCGCAGGCCGAGACCCCCAGCAGCTCACTGCACCGCTCCGCGAGCCGATCCAGGAATTCGATGACGTCGAAATCGTCGACGAGAGTGTCGGCCAGCTCGATGAACACCTCCCGCACCCTCCGGTCAGATGTGCTCATCACTCGTCCTCCTGCTCGTTGTCGGCATGCTGCGGACGTATCTGTTCGCCGTCGCTCTCCAGGACGAGCCGGCCGGCCATGACCTCTGCGGCGACCTCGTGCAACGGGCGTCCCCGGCTGTACGCGTGCGCGCGGAGCCGGGCCAGCGCGTCGGCGACGCTCAGGTGGTGCTGTGCCGCGATCAGTCCGGCCGCCTGGTGCACCTCCGCACGCCGGGTGGAGAACGCGGTGTCGATCACTTCGCGCAGGTCGGAGCTGACGCCCCGGCGCTGGTCCAGGGCCAGGACGAAGACCGCGTCGGCATAGACCAGTGTGTCACGGAGCTGATCGGCTCGCAGCAGACCCGCCTCGTGCCGATACACACTCAGCACTCCCAGCTGGGCCGCTCCCGCGCCGACCGGGAGCGCGAAGACGCCGCGCATGCCGCGCTCGGCCGCGACCGGGGCGAAGGCCGGCCACCGCTGCCCGGCGTCGAGGCCGGACATGTCGGTGGACAGCACCGGCACACCGATGGCGATGGCGTCGGCGTTCGGCCCTTCCGCGAGCGTGGACTGGAGCTCGTCCAGCTCGCCGGCCTTGGGATCGGTGGCGAGCAAGGGCTCCAGCACACCGCCGTCACCCTTCATCGACAGCCCGGTGCCGACCGCACCCAGCGCCTGGGCGCAGGCCTCGACGGCATGACGCAGGGACGGCGATTCGCCTGCGCTCCGGGCAACTGCGTCGATCGCCCCCCACACCCTGGCACTGCGGTCGTGATCCACCCATTCCGTCCACACTCGAGCCGCCGCGGGGCGGATGCTGCTCCACCCTAGCGGTCCGATTGCCGAATTCCGGTACATCTTCACGCCAGCCACCAGCTGTGCACTTTTCCGGCGACCGGTACCTGTCCGCGGCCGGACCTGGTCACCTCCCGTTCCAGTACCCAGCCTGGCGAGACTCATTCGTCCGTGGGCGGATCCTCCGCCGGCGGCGCCTCCGGGGGCGCGTCGGGGGGAACCGGTCGTTCGGCCGGCCGCTTGGGTGTGGCCGCCCTGGTCTCGGCGGCGGGCCTGTAGCCGAACCATTCGCTCATCGATGCTCCTCCCGGACGCCGAGCGGCGACGCGAGGTCGCCGGGGTCCTGGGCAACGCCACAGGTCTGTCAGTCTAGGCCGATTCCCCGCGGTCGGCGTTCCGGAGCGACGCGCCGTCGACGAATTCCCGGCCAGGGGATGGCGATCCGGCGGAGCCGTGGTTGACTTCCCCTCAGGATCTTCAGGGAGGTCGACATGGGCATCGTGTCGCCAGGTTTCACCGGTCGTCGCGGGGGTGGGACGGATCTGCCGCCGGGGCAGTATCTGACCCGGGATTTCCCGGTCTTGTCGGCCGGGCCGACGCCACATATCCGCACCGAGCACTGGGAGTTCACCGTCACCACCGAGACGGGCGAGAACTCCAAGTGGGACTGGGCCGCGCTGCTCGCGTTGCCGGCCGAGGACATCACCAAGGACATCCACTGCGTGACCCGGTGGTCGAAGCTGCAGACGGAGTGGAAGGGCGTCTCGCTCGACACGCTGCTCGCCGACGTCGAGACCAGCGCCGACTTCGCGCTCGCGCACAGCTACGGCGGCTACACCACCAACCTGCCGCTGGACGACCTGCTCGACGGCCAGGCCTGGATCGTCTACGAGTACGACGGTGAGCCGCTGGACCCCGAGCACGGTGGCCCGGCCCGCCTGCTGGTGCCGCACCTGTACTTCTGGAAGAGCGCCAAGTGGGTGCGCGGCCTGGTCCTGACCGACACCGAGGACCTCGGCTTCTGGGAGACCGCCGGCTACCACGAGTACGGAGACCCATGGAAAGAACAGCGATACGCCGGCGACTGATGTGGCAGATCGCCACGGTCTCCGACGTACGGCGTGAGACGGCAACCGCCCGGACGATCGTGCTCGACGTACCGGACTGGCCCGGGCACCTGGCCGGGCAGCACCTGGACGTCCGGCTGACCGCACCGGACGGCTACCGGGCATCCCGCTCGTACTCGATCGCCTCGGCCTGGTCCGGCGGGAGCATCGAGCTGACCGTCGAGCAGGTGCCCGAGGGTGAGGTCTCGCCGTACCTGGTCGACGTGCTGAAGGTCGGCGACCCGCTGGAGATCCGTGGCCCGGTCGGTGGCTGGTTCGTCTGGAAGCCGGAGCAGGAGGGTCCCGTCCAGCTGATCGGCGGGGGATCGGGTGTCGTCCCGCTGCGGGCGATGCTGCGCGCCCACGCCGCCGCGGACAGTACGACGCCGGTCCGGCTGCTCTACTCGGTGCGGCGTCCTGCCTCGGTGATCTACGTGTCCGACCTGAAGGAGCTGGCCGCGTCCGACGACGTCGACGTACGCCTCGTCTACACGCGCGAGGCGCCGGCCGGGGAGCCGCGGGTGGGGCGGATCGACGCCGAACTGATCGATCAGCTCGCGTTCAAGCCCGAGGACGCGCCGACGACGTACGTGTGCGGGCCGACGCCGTTCGTGGAGACGGTGGCGGACCTGCTGGTCGAGGCCGGGCACGACCCGGCCCGGGTGAGAACAGAGCGATTCGGACCGACAGGAGGGTCGTGATGACCGAAGCCAGCTATCTCGACGGCAATGCGGCGGCCGGCGCCATGAGCGAGCTCTTCGCCGTCGACATCACCGCCGCGATCACCCGCTGCGCCGCCTGCGGCCAGATGGGAGTGTTCGCGGACTCGCACGTCTACATGAACGCGCCCGGCCTGGTCGCCCGGTGCCGCGGGTGCGACAGCGTTCTGGTCCGGGTGGTGACGACAGGCGAGGAGACCTACCTCGACCTGCGTGGCCTCACCTACCTGCGGATCCCGAGCGCCTGACCGTCACCGGCGCTGCTTGCTCTGGGTCCGGCGGATGGTGTCGCGCTGGGTCTCGCCGACGGCGCGTTCGTAGGCGAGGACGAGGCCCTGGATCGTGACCGGCTTGAACCGCTCGACCAGCTGCTGGATGTGCTCGGGCGGTCCACCGGAGTCCCGGTAGTGCGGCCAGACCTTGGTCCGGAACACCTCGGTGAGCTCCTCGGCGATCGCACGGCCGTGCTCGGTGAAGATCCGGCCCGCCGAGAGCACCGCCTCGACCGGCAGGTCCAGGTCGAGCAGCTCGACCCCGAGGCTGAGGTGCGCGGTCGCGACCTGGAACACGTCCTCGTCGGGCGTCGGCTCGACGACGCCGAGCGCGACCAGCATCTCGATGTCGTCGTCGGTGAGCTCGCGGCCGGTCCGGCGGACGAGCGTGGCCCGGTCCAGGGTCTCCGGCAGGTCGCGCATCCACGGCGTCAGCAGCGTCCGGTGCAGCGCGATGTCCTGCGGGGTCGCGTCGGACGGGATGCGCTCCAGGTATCCCTCGATCGCCGACAGCGTGAACCCGTGCGCCTGCAACTCGCGGACCAGATCGAGCCGGGCGATGTGCTCCGGCCCGTAGTAGCCCACCCGGCCGCGCCGGATCGGCGGCGGGATCAACCCCCGCCCGGCGTAGAACCGCAGCGTCCGCACCGTCATCCCGACCCGCGTCGACAACTCGTCGACCGTAAGGGTCGCAGCGTCCCCCGTGACTTCCGACATGGCGGAGATCATAACGACCCCTCCTTGACCATCGTGACAGCGATACTGTCACAATCGGAGGGACTTCTCGACCGACGGGATCATCATGAGCAACGAAGCCTTCCTGTACGACGCGATCCGCACCCCGCGGGGCAAGGGCAAACCGGCCGGAGCGCTGCATGAGGTCAAGCCGATCCAGCTGATCACCGGCCTCCTGCACGAGCTGCGTGAGCGGCACCCCGACCTGGATCCGGCCGCCATCGACGACGTCGTGCTCGGTGTGGTCACGCCGATCGGCGACCAGGGCATGGACATCGCCCGGACCGCGGTCCTTGCCGCCGGCTACCCGGTGACGACCGGTGGCGTGCAGCTCAACCGGTTCTGTGCCTCCGGCCTGGAGGCGGTGAACCAAGCGGCCCAGCGAGTCCGGTCCGGGTGGGAGGACTTCATCCTCGCAGGCGGTGTCGAGTCGATGTCGCGCGTCCCGATGGCCTCCGACGGCGGTGCCTGGGCGATGGACCCGGAGACGGCGTTGCAGACCAACTTCATCCCGCAGGGCATCAGCGCCGACCTGATCGCGACCCTCGACGGCTTCTCGCGCACCGACGTCGACGCGTACGCCGCCGAGTCGCACGCGCGCGCCGCCAAGGCCTGGGCCAACGGGTACTTCACCCGCTCGATCGTCCCGGTGCGCGACCGCAACGGCCTGCAGATCCTCGACCACGACCAGCTCGTCCGGCCGGGGACGACGGTCGAGACGCTGGCCGGACTGCCCGTGTCGTTCGCGGCGATCGGGGAGCACGGCGGGTTCGACGCGGTCGCCCTGGAGAAGTACCTGACCGTCGAGCGGATCGAGCACGTGCACCACGCCGGGAACTCGTCCGGCATCGTCGACGGAGCGGCTCTGGTTGCCATCGGCAACGAGAAGGCCGGTGCGGCACTCGGCCGGGCTCCGCGCGGCCGGGTGGTCGCCACCGCGGTGAGCGGTGCCGATCCGACCATCATGCTGACCGGTCCGGCGCCGGCCGCCCGGAAGGCACTGGCCAAGGCCGGGCTCGAGGTCGGCGACATCGACCTGTTCGAGATGAACGAGGCGTTCGCGGCCGCCGTCCTGCATTTCATGAAGGATCTCGGCGTACCGCACGAGCGGGTGAACGTGAACGGCGGCGCGATCGCGCTCGGTCACCCGCTCGGGGCGACCGGCGCGATGCTGATCGGAACCCTGCTGGACGAACTGGAGCGGCGTGAGCTCCGGTACGGACTGGCCACCCTGTGCGTCGGCGGCGGGATGGGCGTCGCGACGATCATCGAGAGGCTTGCCACATGATCTCCTGGACCAACGCCGACGGTGTCGTCACGCTGACGATGGACGACCCGGACGCCTCGGCGAACACGATGAACGACACCTACCTCGCGGCGATGGGTTCGGTCGTCGAGCGCCTGCAAGCGGAGAAGGACTCGCTGCGCGGCGTCGTGATCACCAGCGCGAAGTCCACGTTCTTCGCCGGTGGGAACCTGCAGATGCTGTCGCAGATCCAGCCGTCCGACGCGGCCCAGGTCTTCGAGACCGTGGAGGAGGTCAAGCGGCAGCTCCGGATCCTGGAGACGCTCGGTGTCCCGGTCGTTGCGGCGATCAACGGCAGCGCGCTCGGTGGTGGGCTCGAGATCGCGCTGGCCTGTCACCACCGGATCGTGGCCGACGACAACCGGATCGAGCTCGGCGTACCCGAGGTCACGCTCGGTCTGCTGCCCGGCGGTGGCGGCGTGACCCGGACCGTCCGCATGCTCGGCCTGCAGGATGCCTTGATGAAGGTGCTGCTGCAGGGGCAGCGGATGAAGCCCGCGCACGCGGTGAGCGTCGGCATCGTCGACGAGGTGGTCCCGGCGGACGAGCTGCTGGACGCGGCGTACCGGTGGATCGCGTCGTACGACGGGGACGCGAAGCAGCCGTGGGACCGGGACGGCTACAAGATCCCCGGCGGTACGCCGGCCTCGCCGAAGCTGGCCGCGTTCCTGCCCGCCTTCCCGGCGAACCTGCGCAAGCAGCTGAAGGGCGCGCCGTACCCGGCGCCACGGGCGATCATGAGCGCCGCGGTCGAGGGCAGTCAGGTCGACTTCGCCACCGCGTCGCGGATCGAGTCGCGGTACTTCGTGTCGCTGGCCACCGGGCAGATCGCGAAGAACATGATGCAGGCGTTCTTCTTCGACCTGCAGGCGATCAACGCCGGCGCATCGCGGCCGGGCGACGTACCTCGGTACTCCGCGCGGAAGGTCGGCGTGCTCGGTGCGGGGATGATGGGCGCGGGGATCGCGTACGTGTGCGCGAAGGCGGGCATCGAGGTCGTGCTGAAGGACGTCTCGCTGGAGGCGGCCGCGCGCGGCAAGGAGTACTCGGAGAAGCTGCTGGCGAAGCAGGTGCAGAAGGGGCGGATGACGCCAGCGGAGGTCGAGGCGTTCCTGAGCCGGATCACGCCGACCGCGGATCCGAATGCTCTGGCCGGGTGCGACCTCGTGATCGAAGCCGTGTTCGAGAGCGAGGAGCTCAAGCAGAAGGTGTTCGCCGAGATCGCCGGTGTGGTCGAGCCGGACGCGCTGCTCTGCTCGAACACCTCGACGCTGCCGATCACCTCGCTGGCCGACGGGATCGACCGGCCGGACGACTTCATCGGCATGCACTTCTTCTCACCCGTCGACCGGATGCCGCTGGTCGAGCTGATCGTGGGGGAGAAGACCTCGGATCGCGCCATCGCCAAGGCCTACGACGTCGTTCGGCAGATCAAGAAGACGCCGATCGTGGTCAACGACAGCCGTGGCTTCTTCACGTCGCGCGTGTTCGGCACGCTGGTGATGGAGGGCGCGGCGATGGTCGCCGAGGGCATCGACCCGGTGATGATCGAGCGGGCCGCGACCCAGGCGGGCTTCCCGGCACCGCCGCTGGCGATGCTGGACGAGGTCACGCTGACGCTGCCGCAGAAGATCCGCGACGCGGCCCGGGCGGCTGGCGACAGCGCGGGTGCCTTCGACGGCCACCCGGGGATGGCGGTGACGGATCGGCTCGTTCAGGACTTCGACCGGCGCGGAAAGGCTGCCGGGGCTGGGTTCTACGACTACCCGGCCGACGGTCCGAAGCATTTGTGGCCAGGACTGTGGGAGCACTTTGCGCGTGACGTCGACGTACCGCTGATCGATCTGCAGGAGCGGATGACGTTCGCGATGTCGCTCGAGACGGTGAAGTGCCTGGACGAGGGCGTGCTGCGTTCGGTCGCGGACGCCAACGTGGGTTCGATCTTCGGCATCGGCTTCCCGCCCCTGCACGGCGGCGCGTTGCAGTACATCAACGCCTACGGGTTGCCCGCCTTCGTCGAGCGGTCCCGCGCACTGGCCTCGTCGTACGGCGCACGCTTCGAGCCTCCTGCCCTCCTGGTGCGGAAGGCGGAGGCCGGCGAACTGTTCCGCTGATCACGGCGCGGTATCAACTCCAGCAAACCTCCACATATTCGAACAAACAAGAGCGCGTCCGGTCTTGCGCCGGGCGCGCTTTTGAGACATTGTGCTGACACTTCTACAACGATTGACCTTGACCGGGATGGCGTGGCGGCTTCCGATGTCGCCCCTGCTGTGCCAGAACGGTCTGCGGCGAAGTCTGTTGTGGTGTTGGTTTTAGTTGTACCGTGTGCGAAATCGGAGATGCTTAACGCCGTTAAGTAACTCGGAACCGTCGGCGTCGTACCCCTGCGGCGTCGCTTTCGGGAGGTGGAATACATGCCTGCTCATGTTCCGAACGCCGGTCTGTCCCGGCGCGAACTGCTCAAGCGGACCGGTGGTCTGGCCGCGCTCGCCGCGTTCACCGCGGCCTGCGGCGGGAATACCGGCCGGCCGGCGACGTCCGGCGACGGCGGAGGCGGCGGAGCGAAGGTCAATCTGGCCCAGTGGTACCACCAGTACGGCGAAGCCGGCACCCAGCAGGCGGCGACGAAGTACGCCAAGGCCTACACCGACGCGAACGTCGCGGTCCAGTGGACGCCGGGTGACTACGCCAGCAAGCTCGCCTCCGGCCTGCTGTCCAGCAAGGGTCCGGACGTGTTCGAGAGCCAGTTCAACATCGGCATGGTGAAGAGCAACCAGGTGGTGCCGCTGGACGACATCATGGCCGACGTCAAGGACGACTTCCAGCCGGGCGACCTGGCCACCAACACCCTCGACGGCAAGATCTACGGGATCCGGATGATCGTCGACCCGCAGGTCATCTACTACAAGAAGAGCCTGCTGGACAAGGCCGGGATCAAGCCGCCGGAGACGATCGACGACCTGATCGCGGCGGCCAAGGAACTCACCACGAACAAGGTGAAGGGCATCTTCGTCGGCAACGACGGCGGCAACGCGATGGGCGGTCCGGCGCTGTGGTCGTCCGGTGGGGAGTACCTGACCGACGACAACAAGCCCGGCTTCACCGGCGATCGCGCGGCCAAGGCCTTCGGCAAGCTGCACGAGCTGTACGCCAGCAAGAGCATCCTGCTCGGGGCGCCCACCGACTGGTGGGACCCGACCGCGATCAACCAGGGCCTGGTGGCGATGCAGTGGATCGGCATGTGGGCGGTGCCGGGGATGCAGAAGGCGCTCGGTGACGACATCGGCGTCATCCCGTTCCCGAAGCTCGACGCGGAGAGCAAGCCGGCCGTGTACTCCGGCGGCTGGACCCAGTTCGTGTCCGCGAAGAGCGCGAACGTCGACGCGGCGAAGAAGTTCGTCAAGTGGCTGTGGATCGACAAGGAAGACTTCCAGGAGGACTGGTCGCTGAACTACGGCTTCCACATCCCGCCCCGCAAGAGCCTCGCGGCCAAGGCCGCGAAGCTGCAGAGCGGTGTCGCGGCCGACACGGTCAAGCTGACCCAGGACTTCGGCCACACCGACAACCCGTCCTGGACCCCGAAGATGGGTACGGCGTTCGGCGACATGCTCACCAACATCATCAAGAAGGGAGCCGACCCCGCCGCCGAGATCACGAAGGCCGAGAAGACCGTCAACGAAGAACTCTCGCGGTTGTTCGGATGAGCGCTTCGGTCAAGACTCCCCGGACCACGGACCCCGCCGCCACTGGTGAGCGGCGGGGTTCCCGGCGGCGCAAGGGCATCGCCGGGAACACGATGGCGTTCTGGCTGTTCGTCGGGCCGTTCGTGGTCGGCCTGCTGATCTTCTCCTACCTGCCGATCATCTGGAGCCTGGTCCTCAGCTTCTTCGAGGCCTACAACACGGTCACGCCGTCGAAGTTCGTCGGGCTGCAGAACTACATCGACATGCTCACCGACCACAACTTCCTGTCCAGCCTCGGCACGTTCACGATCTTCGCGGTGTTCATCGTGCCGCTGACGTTCGTCCTGTCGCTGGCCCTGGCGTTGCTGGTCAACCAGGTGAAGATCGCGCGGGCGTTCTTCCGGTCGGTGTTCTTCCTGCCGACCGCCTGCTCCTACGTGGTGGCGTCGCTGATCTGGCGGCTGTCGATCTTCAACGGCGTCCGGTTCGGATTGGCGAACACGGTGCTCGGGTGGTTCGGCATCGACGGGATCGCATGGCTGTCGACGGTGGATCCGCCGTGGTACTGGATCCCGATCGTGACGGTCCGGCTGTGGCTGCAGCTCGGGTTCTACATGATCCTGTTCATCGCCGGTCTGCAACGGATCTCGCCGACGCTCTACGAGGCGGCGTACGTCGACGGGGCGAAGCCGGGGTGGCAGGTGTTCCGGTACATCACGTTGCCGCAACTGCGGGCGACGTCGGTCGCCGTACTGATCCTGAACCTGATCGCGGCGTACCAGGCGTTCGACGAGTTCTACAACCTGGTCGGCAACGTGAACTACGCGCGGCCGCCGCTGGTCTACCTGTACGGGATCTCCCTGGGGTCGATCCAGGACCTCGGCCACGGCTCCGCCGGTGCGCTCATCCTCGCGGTCATCATCATGCTCGTGACACTGCTGCAGAGCCGGATCTTCGGCTTCGGAAAGGCGGGTGACTGATGGCTGTCGCCGAGCGTACGACGGGAACCCCCCAGCCGATCGGCTTCAACCGCAGCGCGATGGGCCGCGTCGGCCTGGTGCTGCGCTGGGTCGCGCTGTTCGTCGCGGTGGTGCTGTTCCTGCTGCCGTTCTACCTGATCCTGCGCAACGCCCTGTCCACCGAGGCCGACATCACGGCACCGGACTGGACGCTGTTCCCCGCGCATCTGCAATGGGGGAACATCACGGAGCTGTTCAACGACACCGAGGTCCCGATGGCGCGGGCGCTCTACAACTCCGCCGTCGTCGGAGTCCTGGGCACCGCCGGACAGTTGCTGCTGGCATCGATGGCCGGCTACGGGCTGGCCCGGATCCCGTACCGGCACGCGGACAAGATCTTCTACGCGATCGTCGCGACCTTGATGATCCCGGCCGCGGTCACCTTCATCCCGAGCTTCATCGTCGTCTCGTCCCTGGGCTGGGTCAGCTCGCTCCGCGGCCTGATCATCCCGACCCTCTTCAGCGGCTTCGCGGCGTTCCTGTTCCGCCAGTACTTCCTGGGATTCCCCAAGGAACTGGAGGAGGCGGCGCGGGTCGACGGTGCCGGCCACTTCGGTGTCTTCTGGCGGATCGTCGTACCGAACTCCCTGCCGTTCTTCGCGGCGCTCGCGGCGATCACCTTCATCGGCAACTGGAACTCGTTCCTCTGGCCCTTGGTGATCGGCCAGGACTCGTCTTCCTGGACCGTCCAGGTAGCGATGTCGACGTTCGTGACGGCCCAAACCATCAACATCCACGAACTCTTCATGGCCGTAGCGGTCTCCATCCTCCCGCTGGTCCTGATCTTCGCCTTCCTCCAGCGCTACCTGATCCAAGGCGTCACCCAGTCCGGCATCAAGGACTGAAATCGGACACCGCTTCGCGGCGGCTGTTCCTTTGGCCGCCTCCGGCGGCGCGCGAACCGTCCACCCGCACCCGGCGAGCGACTCCTGTGCGGGTGAAAGCTCCGGCGGGGAGTCCACCAGGCTCCCCGCCGGTCAACCACAAGCGGACACCGCTGCGCGGCCGCTGTTCCTTCGGCCGCCTCCGGCGGCGCGCCAACCGTGGACACGGACCAGCGCACTCGGCAAAGGAAACGCCGTGCGTCGAGCCCAGCGTGCTCGGCGAGCGAGTGCCGGGAAGGGAGCCGCGAGTGGATCGTCGCGGACGCAATCAGCGGCCGAAGCCGCCGATGGTCTGGCTAGCCGCTGGCACAAAGCCACACGGCTGCGGCGCTTTCAAGTGGCCTTCGGCGAGTTCTACAGACCGTCCAGTCGCCTGGCCATCGCGTCGAGTGTCGGCCAAGGAGGGCCTTCGCGCAGTGCGCGCAGGAATTCGTGTCCGAAGCGCCTGCCGTTCGGGAACTGGTCGCCAGCGTCCCAACGCCACGCTGCGACCATCGCGAGGACGAGCTGCCGGCACTCGTCCAGCAGTCCTTGGTCAACGCCCGGGTAGTGCTCGCAGACCGCCTCGGGGACATGGGCGAGATCGAACTCGACGGGTCCACGGCAGCATGTCTCGAGGTCGATGAACAACGGGCCGTTCTTCGTGCTGAGCAGATTGCCTGGATGCGGTTCGCCGTGAAGCAGCTGCTCCGCGGCGCCGCGGTCGTCGATCGCCCGTCGCAGGCTTTCCAGTCTGCTGCTGAGGAACACCCGGTCTGCGTCGGCGAGCTCCGGCGAGAGATCCGGGTTGGCGACGATTTCTTCCGCCTCCGCGATTCGATCCGTGAACCTCGGGCTCGCCACATCAACCTTGCGCATGCCGGCGTGCAGCCGCTCCAGCGCCTTGGCGTAGTCGACTGGTGAGACGTGAGGTGTCACGGGCTCGTAGTAGACCCACAGCGTCACTGCGAAGCCATCGCGCTTGTGCACAACCGGGTCCACCCGAGGCTCCAAGGCGCCTACCGGGGATCCGACCTCGGCGAGCCGTTGAGCGAGCTCGACTTCGAGCTGTGCAACCTCTTCCCCCACAGGGGCGACCCGGGCAAAGACGTCGCATGGCGTCAGCCGCAGCGCCAGCTTGTTCGAGTTGTGGAGAACTATTGCGTCGTTCACTGGCAGCTCGAGCGATTCGGCAACCGAAGTCGCAGCCGCGATCGCACGCGTGACGTCGGACATCTCCATAGCTCGGTCAGGCTACCTTCGTGATCTCCTTCTGTCCCGCGTATTTCGCGGAGCCGCGGCAGCCGAGAGAGCGCTGCGCAACCGGGTGCCGTCGTACAAGCCGCCATGCGTGACGGCGGAGAAGTGTTGGGAAAATCCCAACGGTTTTGTTAGGGTTGGGGCATGGATCAGCAGCTGGCGGCGGTGGGGGAGCGCATTCGTGCGCGGATGCCTGCTGGGCTGAGTCAGCGGAAGCTTGCGGCGGCAGTGGAGATGGCACCGGACGCGCTGTCTCGTGCTCTGAATGGGCAGCGTGGGTTCTCCTCGGTCGAGTTGGCGAGTATCGCGGAGGCGCTCGGGGTGGGGTTGCATTGGCTGATCACTGGTGAAGAGGACCCGCTGCGCGTGGATGTCGCGGCCCGGCACGCTTGGGACGCGTTGCGTGCGGAGCGCGTGAATCCCGGTCGTGAGGCCGACGATGCGGTGATCCAGAAGGTCATCGCGGTGTACCACGAGGCGTATCCCGACGGTCCGCCGAGTTCGCGGGAGCTTCCGAGCGAGCCAGAGGTGCTGCGTGGGCAGTTGGAGGACGGCTTTGTCCGGCGGATCGCGGAGTTGGTCGAGAAGACTTTTGCGATCGACGTTATTCGCGTGCCCGAGCTGTCGACCGACTACTCGCTGCGGATCGGCAGCCGTTCGATCATCCTGCTGGTGAGTACGACGAGTTGGTTCCGCAACAACTGGTCCGTGGCGCATGAGTTGGGCCATCTTGCGCTCGGACACCATGCCGGTGATGCCGTTGACGTGACGAACGAACGTCCGGCCAACGACTTTGCCGCAGCCATGCTGCTGCCCGAGGCTTGGATGCGCCGGATCAAGTGGGCACGGCTTGATGAGCGAGGCCTCGCCGAGATCATCTGGGGAGCCGGCGTCTCCGCCGAAGCGTTGCGAAATCGCCTCCGCGAGCTACGCATCAAGCCTGGGGCTGTGGTGGACGCCTCGCTCAAGCAGCCCACGCAGCGCCTTTTGCGTCCGCACGCGAAGGCGATCGCCGGCTCGGATCCGGACGTCGATCCCCTGGTGGAGCGAGAGACCGAGTCGACCGGGCGAAAGTTCCCACTGCATGTGCTCTCGGATCTGTCGCACCGGGTTGGAGCAGGTCAGGCCGATCCGTACGTGCTCGCGTGGGCCATGGGTGTCACAGTCGACGAGATCGATTTTCCCGAGCCGGATGAGGAATTGGCGGCGACGGAGTACGAAGAGCTGCTGGCCGCGCGACCCAGTGCGCATGAATGGGCGGAGCGGCTGGCGTTCGAGCGTGGACAGACTGGCGCTGACGGTTGAGCGCCGATTTCACTGGCGGCGGATCAACAAGCAAGAGGCTCGCGAGCTGCAGTCGTTTACCTGCACGGTTGCATGGCCGTGTACGCCGGGCGGACGGAGAGAGCCGCAACACCCGCGTCCCTGGGAGTGGCAGGCCCAGCGACATCTCCGTCAGCTGACGCAACACCTACGTGAGGGCGACGTTGCGCTCGTGGGGTGCGACGAGGAAGGCTTCGTCGGCGCCGCGCTGCATCTGTCTTGTGCGGCGAGTGGCGACCTGTTGGTTGTGGAGGTCAAGGTCGGCGCGGTGAGTATGCGGTATCGGCACCAGCGGGGTCTGTTCCTGGGAGACGAGCTCGTCGACGTTGCGCGAGCGACCGCGATCGACGAAGTCAGGCGGATTGGTGCGTCGGCGCTGAGTTCTTTGGGTTACGTCCGCGAACGGAACCTGGCGAGCACCTACATGGCGATGCGGGCTGGAGCGGAGCCGCAAGGGATGCCAGATGAGCGTGGCTACCAGGTATGGCGCTATGACGCCGATGTGCCCCCATCCGGCTGATCGGTCGGCTGTTCGCCAATCTCGCTGCTCGGCGATTCGATTGTTGAGTGGCGAGAAGGATGCCGCTGAAGGCACCCGGTGGGGTGGCAGGGTTGGGGGGTGGATGACGTGATCAGGGCTGGGTGGTTGAGGTTGCGGGGGTTTACGACGGCTGATGTTGGGTGGGTGTTCGAGGTTTCTCAGGATCCGGCGGTGCAGCGGTTTGTGCAGGTGCCTTCGCCGTACCTGATGGAGCATGCTCGGTTCTTTGTGGAGTGCCTGGCGATCGAGAAGGTGGCTCGTGGGGAGCGGGCTGAGTTTGTGGTTGAGGATGCCGGGTCGGGGGAGCGGCTGGGGCGGGTTGGGTTGGGGATGGGGGCTAACGCGTCGGCGGAGATTGGCTATTGGGTTGCGCCGGGGGCTCGGGGGCGAGGGGTGGCGCCGGAGGCGGTGCGGGCTGTTTGCCGGTGGGCGTTCAGCGTGAAAGGGCTGGAGCTGATCGAGTGGCGGGCCGAGGTGGGGAACGAGGCGTCGCGGCGGGTTGCGGTGAAGGCGGGCTTCCGGATGGAGGGGGAGTTGCGGAAGCGGCTGGTGCATCGCGGGGAGCGGGTGGATGCGTGGGTGGGTTCGCTGCTCAAGGACGAGGCGGTCGGTTAGCGGTGGGACCAGAAGAGGGTGTGGCCTCCGTCGCCTTCGGGGATGTAGTTCTCGGAGTCGACTGGGAGGCCGGCTTGGGTTAGCCAGGATCGGTTGGTGGTGGCGTCGGTGTGGCTCCACCACATGGGAGCTCCGCCGTCGAGCCAGTTGTCCTCGGTGCCGGTCAATGCGCTGTGGCCGGTCGTGCAGAGGAACAGGCCGCCGGAGCGGAGCCAGGTCGCGATCTTGTGCAGCAGTTGCTGTCGTTCGTACAGCGGGATGTGGATCACCACGGCGTCGAACTACTTCGGCTGGGAAGTCCAGCGTCGTGGCGTCGGCGTTGATGAACTCGGCCTGCGGGACGAGCTCACGAGCGCGGCGGATCTGCACCTCGCTAGTGGCGACACCGGTGACATGGTGTCCCGCGGCTGCGAGGTCACGGGCCATTGGTACGGCGCTCCCGCAGCCGGCGTCGAGGACCCGACAGCGTGCAACGGAATTTGTTACAGAGGGCCCGAGATGGTGAGTTGGTGGCCTTCGGGGAGGGTGAGGGTGAAGGTTCGGCGGTGCCAGGGGGTGTTGGTGGGTCGAGTGGAGGTTGTGAGGCCGGCCGCCACGGCCGCGGCGTACAACGGGTCGACTGGTACGCCGACTTCTAAGGTGAGGGTGGTTGGGGGGATCTCGGCGGTGGTGCGTTGTACGTCGAGGCCGCTGGCGCCGTTCCAGGGGGTGAAGCCCAGGGACGCGAACTCTGGCTCGGGGTCGCCGAACTGGAAGTGGGTGTGGAGGCCGAGCAGGTTGGTCAGGAGGGTGACTGTGGCGGTCACGTCGCGGACCTGCAGGAGGGGGCGGACGGCGAAGGTTGTCGGGTCGGTGGGGGCAGCGGCGCGGGCCATGATGACGGACTGGGCTATCTCGCCGTTGTGGGTTCGGGGGAGGCGGCCGACGAGGTCGAGGCCGGCGTGGCGGGCTACGCCGATGGAGCGGGTGTTGCGGGAGTCGATCCAGGCCTCGATGCCGGCGATGCCGGGTTGGGCGAGGAGGTGGTCGACGACCGCACGGGCTGCCTCGCTCATCAGGCCGGCGCCCCAGTGGTCGCGGTTCAGGTACCAGCTGATTCCGCGGATCGGGGTGCCCTGGTCGGAGAAGACGCCGATCACGCCGACGGCGGTCGTGTCGGGCCGGATCCGCAGTACCCAGGTCCAGCCGCCGTTGTCGCCGAACTCCCGCTCCAGCCGGTCGAGGCTCTCATCCGGGCTGCGACTCGCGCTGGAGTAGCCGGCACGCGCCCACTCGGGGTCGGCGAACATAAGGTGCAGCGCGCCGAGGTCGCGGGTCGCGTCGTACGGCGCCAGGTCGAGCCGGCGCGTCGTCAGCTCAGCAGGTCGAGTCTGCCCGCGGTGCATCTCCATCGCCCCAGTCTGCCCAGCCCCGAGGGCCAGCCTCACGAAGGCGACTGGGGGACGCCCATGGAGGTGAGGCGGGTGGGGTCGCTGACGGAGGTGATTTCGGTGATGCGGCCGTTGACGATGGTGCAGGCCATGACGCCGAGTAGGTGGCCGTTGGCGCCGTACGTGACGATGCCGGGCTCGCCGTTGACGAGGGCGGCGCGGGCGGTCACGGTGGCGCGGGCGCCGCGCTGGACCCGCTCGGCGACCTCGGCGGCGCCCTGCCGGACGACGAGGCCGCGGCGGGTGTGGGAGTGCCACGTCACGTCCGGGTCGAGCAGTCGCAGCAGACCTTCGAAGTCCCCTTCGCGGGCGGCCGCGAGGAACGCGTCGACCACCGCGCGCTGCCGCGGCTCGTCGGACGGGCGCTGTGTGCCCTGGATCTTCCGGCGGGCCCGGCTGGCGAGCATCTTGGTGGCGTCCGCGGACTTGCCGATGATCTGACCGATCTCCGCGAACGGCACCGCGAACAGGTCGTGCAGTACGAACGCCAGCCGCTCACTAGGACCGAGAGTGTCGAGCACCACCAGCAACGCCACCCCGACCGACTCCGCCATCAGCGCGTCGTCCTCGGGGTTGTCCTCGATCACCACGAAATCCGGCAGCTCGTCGTCGTACGACGCCTCGGGCCGGGTCTTGCGGGACCGCAGTACGTCGATGCAGACCCGGCCCACCACCGTCGTGAGCCAGCCGTTCAGGTTGTCGATCGAGCTCGCGTCCTGGCGGGCCAGCCGCAGCCAGGCCTCCTGTACGGCGTCCTCCGCGTCGGCCCGCGATCCGAGCATGCGGTGGGCGACCGCCACCAGCCGCCCCCGCTGCTCCTCGAACGCCGCCGCCAGGGCGTCTCCGGTCATGGGGTTACCTTCCTCGAGCGATGTCCGTCATACCCATGACGAGGACCGGCCCGCCGAGGTAACCGGAGACCGCTACTCCGCGATCTGGTAGGTCGGGGTGATGATCGCCCGGGCCAGGGTGTGGAAGGCCAGGTTGAAGCTGACCACGGCCGGGGTGGCGTCGGCGTCCACGTCCAGGGCCTCGACGTCGATCGCGTGCACGACGAAGTAGTAGCGGTGGACCTGGTCACCGGCCGGCGGGGCCGCGCCGCCGAAGTTCTTGGTGCCGAAGTCGTTGCGGACGTGGAACGCACCGTTGTCCAGACGGTCGGTCGCGCCGGCGCCGGTGGGCAGCTCGGTGACGGTCGCGGGCAGGTTGACCAGCAGCCAGTGCCAGAACCCGGACGGGACCGGGGCGTCGGGGTCGAAGCAGGTGACGACGAAGCCCTTCGTCTCGGCCGGGAAGCCGGACCAGCTCAGCTGTGGCGACTTGTTCCCGCCGGCGAAGGCCTGGTCGTCGGACAACTGCTCGCCGCCGGCGACGTCGGTACTGGTGACGGTGAAGGAACCCGCCTTCGGGAGCAGTTCGTACGGGTCCGGGGCGACGGGTCGATCGAGCGACATCTGGATCCTCCGGGATCTCGCGACGTGTGGTGATTCCGACATTACTGTCCACCGGAACCGGACTCGTCCCGGGGCACGGGTCGGAGGATGCGAAGATCGGGGCAGCGGGACCGGTCGCACCGCGGACAGGCGGCCGGCAACGAACTGGAGGAGCGCGGTGGAGCAGTACCTGGACCGGATCGGACCGGCGGACGAGGTCGCGATGCGCGCGGCCACCGAGCGGCAGGCCCGGTTGACGAAACCGGCCGGTTCCCTCGGCGTGCTCGAGGAGCTGTCGGTCCGGGTGGCCGGGATGACCGGCAGTTGCCCGCCCGCGGTGCCGGCACCGGCGGTGGTGACCGTCTTCGCCGCCGACCACGGCGTGCACGCGCAGGGGGTCTCGCCCTGGCCGCAGGAGGTGACCGCCGCGATGCTGGCGAACTTCGCCGCCGGCGGTGCCGCGGTGAACGCCTTCGCGGCGAACAACCGCGTCGACGTCCGCGTGGTCGACGTCGGCGTGGCCACGCCCGTGGACGAGCTCGACATCGTGCACGCGAAGGTCCGGCCCGGTACGCGCGACCTGTCCACGGAGGCCGCGCTCACCGAGGACGAGGCTCGCGCGGCGATCGCGGTCGGCCTCGACCTGGCGGACACGCTCGTCAAGGACGGCTACCGCTGCCTGCTCACCGGCGACATGGGAATCGCGAACACCACCGCGAGTGCCGCCCTGATCGCGACCTTCACCGGCTCGACCGCCGACGTGGTCACCGGCCGCGGCACCGGCATCGACGACGCCATACTGGCCCACAAGACCGCGATCGTGCGGTCCGCTCTCGCTCTGCACGACGTACCGGCCACCGATCCGCTCGGTGCACTCCAGGCGTACGGCGGCCTCGAACACGCGGCGTTGGCCGGGTACATCCTGGGCGGCGCGGCCAACAAGGTGCCGGTGATCCTGGACGGCGTGATCGCGGGCGCCGCCGCGCTCGTCGCGCAGGCGTTCCACCCAGCGGTGATGGACTACTGCGTCGCCGGTCACCGATCCGCCGAGCCGGGCCACGCGGTCGCGCTGAAGACCCTCGGGCTGCAGCCGCTGGTCGATCTCGATCTGCGGCTGGGCGAGGGGACGGGCGCCGTACTCGCGTATCCGATCCTGACCTGCGCCGTCCGCGCCCTGGCCGAGATGGCGACGTTCGAGTCCGCTGGGATCACCTCGTGACAAGTCAGTACCTGTCCGGTCTGGTCCTCGACGGGCGGCGCGTGGTCGTCGTCGGAGGCGGCGGAGTCGCGCAGCGGCGGCTGCCCCGGCTGCTCGAGGCGGGCGCCCGGATCGACCTGATCTCCCCGTCGATCACGCCGACGATCGAGGGTCTCCTCAGCAACCCGTCGCTCACCTGGATCGAGCGCGGCTACGCGGACGGCGATCTCGACGGCGCCTGGTACGTCGTGGTCGCGACCGACGACACCGCCGTGAACGACCGGGTCTCGGCGGAGGCCGAGGAACGGCGGATCTTCTGCGTCCGGTCCGACGACCGTTCGCGGGCGACGGCGTGGACGCCCGCGTCGGGGCAGCACGATCACGTGACCATCGGCGTACTCGGTGGTGGCGATCACCGGCGGTCGGCCGCGGTCCGGGACGCGATCCTGGAAGGGTTGCGGACGGGGGAATTGGGAGCGCGCGAGGTCGACAAGCACCCCGGTGTGTATCTGGTCGGCGGGGGACCGGGCGATCCGGATCTGATCACGGTGCGCGGGCGGCGGTTGCTGGCCGAGGCAGATGTGGTGGTGGCGGATCGGCTCGCACCGCAGCCGTTGCTGGACGAGTTGCACCCGGATGTCGAGTTGTTCGACGCGGCCAAGCTCCCGCGCGGGCGCGCGGCTCAGCAGGAGGAGATCAACCGGATCCTGGTGGATCGCGGCCGGCAGGGAAAGGTCGTCGTACGGCTGAAGGGCGGCGATCCGTACGTGTTCGGCCGCGGCTTCGAGGAGGCGCTGGCCTGCGCGGAGGCCGGGGTTCCGTGGACGGTCGTGCCGGGGATCACCAGCTCGATCTCGGTGCCGGCGGTGTCGGGGATCCCGGTCACGCATCGCGGGGTGACGCACGAGTTCACGGTGGTGTCGGGGCACATCCCGCCGTCGCACCCGGATTCGCTGATCAACTGGGACGCGTTGGCTCAGCTGAGCGGCACGCTGGTGCTGCTGATGGCGGTCGAGAACCTGCCGGCCATCACCGAGCGGCTGATCGCGGGCGGCCGGCCGGCGACGACTCCCGCCGCGGCGATTGCCGACGGCACCCTTCCCGGCCAGAAGATGGTGACGTCGGACCTGGCCGGGATCGCCCGGGCGATGAAGGAAGCGGGTGTCGGAGCCCCGGCGATCGTTGTCATCGGCAACGTGGTCGACGTCGCGGCGCAGGTGCGATGAGTCGACTGGTCCCGTTGGAGGATCCGGCGGATCCGCGGCTGGCGGATTACGTGCAGCTGCGGGAGGTGAATCTGCGTCGCCTGCTGGAGGAGGAGCACGGACTGTTCATTGCCGAAGGCGACAAGGTGATCCGTCGCGCCGCCGACGCCGGGTACGAACCGCGGTCGTTCCTGCTCGCGTCCCGCTGGCTGGACTCGCTCAAGGACGTGCTGGCGAAATGGCCCGACACCCCGGTGTACGTCGTCTCCGAGGAGCTGGCCGAGCACGTCACCGGGTTCCACGTGCACCGCGGCGCGCTGGCGTCGTACAAGCGTCGTGCTGCCGTGCCGCTGGCCGAGCTCCTGCGCGGCGCGCCCCGGCGGATCGCGATCTTCGACGACATCGTCGATCACACCAACGTCGGCGCCGGGTTCCGGGCGGCCGCGGCGATGGGTGTCGAGCTCGTGCTGGTGACGCCGACCTGCGCGGATCCGCTGTACCGGCGGTCGATCAAGGTCTCGATGGGCACGGTCTTCCAGGTCCCGTGGACGCGGCTGGAGAGCTGGCCCGGAGATCTCCAGCTCCTGCAGGACAGCGGGTACGTCGCCGCCGCGTTCGCACTCACCGACGACTCGATCACCCTCGACGACCTCGCCGCCCGCCACGACGAGCGGCTCGCACTGATCTTCGGCACCGAGGGGCACGGCCTCAAACCGCACG
The DNA here is from genome assembly GCF_055586945.1 of Kribbella sp. NPDC048837. Classification (NCBI taxonomy): domain Bacteria; kingdom Bacillati; phylum Actinomycetota; class Actinomycetes; order Propionibacteriales; family Kribbellaceae; genus Kribbella; species Kribbella sp. NPDC048837. The sequence goes on along the minus strand of NZ_JBVJHF010000003.1, from coordinate 329,039 downwards.
TGCTCGACAAGGCAGACCTCACCGTGCGCATCCCGATGGCCGGCGGCGTCGACTCCCTCAATGTGGCATCCTCGGCAGCAGTCGCCTTTTACGCAACGCGGCCTTAGGGGGAGCCATGCGTACGACGGAACGCCTGGTACTGCGGCCGTTTCGGGACGAGGACCTGGAGCCGTGGGCCGCGTTGAACGCGGACCCGGAGGTGACCGAGTTCCTTGGGGAGCCGCTGAGCCGGGAGGAGTGCGACCGGACCGCGGCCGATATCAACGAGCAGTACGCCGCCGAGCGGATCGGGTTCCTCGCGGTCGAGCGTCGTACCGATGGGGCGTTCCTCGGCGCGGCCGGGCTGACCCGTGAGCAGTGGTACCCCGACGATCTCGAGATCGGCTGGCGGCTCGCCCGCGAATACTGGGGTCAGGGCTATGCGACCGAGGCGGCGGCGTCCTGGCTGGACTACGGGTTCACCGCCCTGAGCCTGCCGCGGATTATCGCGGTGACCGACACGCCGAACGTCCGTAGCATCGCCGTCATGCGCCGGCTCGGGATGAGCTTCGACCACGAGGCGGTCCTGGCGGAGGACGGCGTCGAGTTCGGCGCGACGATCTACTCATTGACGGCGGAGGCATGGAGCGCAGCCCGAAAGTAGTCCTGGTCACCGGTCTGCAGGCCGCGGGTAAGTCGACGGTCGCACCGCTGCTCGCCGCGCGCCTCGGTCCACCGGCGGCGACGCTGGACGGGGACGTGTTCTATCGCGGCGTGGTCGCCGGGGCCGAGATCATGACACCGGAGCCGTCCGCGGAGGCCGTGCGGCAGTTGGAGCTGCGGTACGACGCGACCGCGCTGGTCGCGCAGCACTATGCGGATGCCGGGTTCGACTTCGTCTGCAGCGACATCATGCTCGGTGAGCACGTCGAGAAGTGGTTCGCCGGCCTGCGTGGGGTGGACACGTATCTCGTCGTGCTGACCCCGTCGGTCGAGTCGATCGTGGAGCGGGAGATCGGTCGAGGCGGCAACAATTCGTACCGCGACTGGGGCCCGTCGCTGGAGGACGGCGTCCGGGCGTTGCAGTCAGGGCTCGAGGAGATCCCGCGCCGGGGCCTGTGGCTCGACACCACCGGACAGACCCCGGAGCAGACCGTCGACATGATCCTTGCGGACCTGGAGAAGGCCCGCTGGTAGACCGTCAGGTCGCGGGGGTGTCCTCGTGGGCGTCCTCGTGCTCGATCATCGGGGAGACCGGCCAGTCGGACGGGTAGTCCGGCGCCAGCTCCTCGGCCTCGCCGAACAGACGCTTGCGGTACTTGCGGGAGAGGCGGTCGCCGAAGACCGTGCCCTTGGTGTGGTCCGTCTCGTGCTGCAGGCAGCGGGCGAGCAGGCCGTCGCCCTCGAAGCTGACGGGCTCGCCGTGCTGGTCGACGCCGGTGACCCGGGCGAAGTCGGGGCGGGCGCACTTGGTGAACGCGCCCGGCAGCGACAGGCAGCCCTCGTCGCCCTCGTCCAGGTGGCGGTCCTTGCCCTCCGGAAGCTCGATCACCGGGTTGCAGACGACGCCCTGGACCCGGTTGCCCTCCTTGTCCGGGCAGTCGAACACGAACACCTGCAGGTCCACGCCGACCTGGTTCGCGGCCAGGCCGACACCCTCGGCCGCGTTCATCGTCGCGACCATGTCGGCGACCAGCGTCTGCAGCTCGTCGCCGAAGTCGGTGACCGGCTGGTTGACCCGGTGCATGACGTCCTCACCCCACCGGGTGATGGGCCGCACCGAACCGTTCTCAGGCAACGTAGACATGCCGGAAATCCTAGCCGGACACCTTTGCGTCCGGAGAACCGTGCGCCACGGCACGGCTCTCCGGACGCGCGGGGACTACTTCGCGTTCAGCTCGTCGCGCCAGGCGACCCATTCGCGCAGCAGGCCCAGGTCGTAGTCCGGGCCGGAGGCATGCACGGTGAACAGCCGGGTGCCGACGTCGAGAAGCGACTTGCCGATCTCCTCGGGCGTCTTGGTGCCGACCGCGGTCGAGCGCTCGATCTCGCCCGGGTCGCGGCCGATCGTGCGGCAGTGCTCGTCCAGGACGGCGTGCTTGTGCGCGATCGTCTCGGCGTCGCCGAAGCCGTGCCAGATGTGCGCGTGCTGGGCGACCAGCTTGAGCGTCTTCTTCTCGCCGCCGCCGCCGATCAGCACCGGGATGTCCCGGGTCGGCTTCGGGTTCAGCTTGGCCCAGCGCTGCTCGATCCGCGGCAGCGCCTCACCGAGGGCGTCCAGCCGGCCGCCCGCCGTACCGAAGTCGTAGCCGTACTCGTCGTAGTCCTTCTCGAACCAGCCCGAGCCGATGCCGAAGATCAGCCGGCCGTCGCTGATGTGGTCGACCGTGCGGGCCATGTCGGCGAGCAGGTCGGGGTTGCGGTAGGAGTTGCAGGTGACCAGGGCGCCGATCTCGACCCGCTCGGTCGCCTCGGCCCAGGCGGCGAGCATGGTCCAGCACTCGAAGTGCAGGCCCTCGGGCTCGCCGCTCAGCGGGTAGAAGTGGTCCCAGTTGAACAGGACATCGACACCGATCTCCTCGGCCGCGGCGGCGGTCCGCCGGATGTCGGCGTACTGGGCGTGCTGGGGCTGGAGCTGCAGGCCGATCCGTACCGGGAAGGCGGCGTACGGGCGGTCGGTGGACTCGGAATCTGTCATGGTGGTGATCCTATCCGGCGTTGCGGAGGGTCCTCCGGATCGCCCCGGATAGCGGACCACGAGGGGGTACGGCGGGATGCCGGACGAGAGCGGGATCGACGAGTTCGCGCGGCTGTTCACGGGCTTCCTGGAGCGGATGCAGTCGCCGCGGCCACGGGCCGGCCGGGAGAGCCTGCGAGAGCGGTTGCGGGCGCATCTGGGCGCGGATCCCGAGCAGGTGCCGGTGGTGTCGTCGAGCTTCCCGTCGTACGACCTGCCGAACGTGCAACGGGCGATCGAGGCGTGGTTCGACGAGTTCGAGGTGCTCGGGCTGGCCGGGTCGAACCGCGGCCACCACTCGCTCGGTGAGTTGCTCGAGCTGGCCGAGTACGACCGGTTCGGGATCGGCGCGGTGGACTACCAGCGGCTGCAGATCGACGTCGACGAGGAGATGGACTGCGTCGCCTTCGGGTTCTACCTCGGCGTCCACGGCCAGGACCGGTACGTCGCTCTGTTGCGCGCGGCGAACCCGCAGTACGGGCGGTCCAGCGTCGACCTCGAGGTGCTCGCACCGGAGAAGGACGCGGGTGACCGCTTCCTGAGTGCTCTCCCGGAGCTGATCCGCGAGCACAACGTGTTCCGGGGCAAGGTGGTGTCGTTCGAGGGCCACGAGTTCGGGCAGGGCGTGGGTCCGTTCCGGCTGCACCCACGGCCCGGGATCAGCCGGCAGGACGTCGTACTGCCCGAGGGGGTGCTGGAGCGGGTCGAGCGCGAGGTCGTCGGCATCGCGGAGCACCGCGAGGCTCTGCTGAGTGCCGGCCAGCACCTGCGCCGCGGTGTGCTGCTGTACGGGCCGCCGGGGACCGGGAAGACCCACACCGTGCGCTACCTGTTGTCGCGGCTGCCGGAGTTCACGGTCGTCCTGCTGGCGGGGACGAGCATCCACTTCATCTCGCAAGCATGTTCGCTGGCACGGATGCTGCAGCCGGCTCTCGTCGTCCTCGAGGACTGCGACCTGGTCGCCGAGGCTCGCGACTTCTCGCGCGGGATGGAGAATCCGCTGCTCTTCCAGGTGCTCAACGAGATGGATGGGCTGGCGGAGGACGCGGATGTCGCGTTCCTGTTGACGACGAACCGCGCCGACCTGCTGGAGCCGGCCCTGATGCAGCGGCCGGGCCGGGTCGACCTCGCGGTGGAGGTGCCGCTGCCCGACGCCGAGGGCCGAGCCCGTCTGCTGTCGCTCTACGGGCCGAACCTGGACGTGCCACCCGAGGTAGTCGCTCAGACCGAGGGCACGACGGCTTCGTTCATGAAGGAGCTGGTACGGCGGACTGTGCTGCTCGCCGCTGAGTCGGGAGTGGCTCCAACCGCGGACCACCTCCGCGACGCGGTGGCCGAGCTGCTGTCCTCACGGGACGCGTTGACCCGGCGCCTCCTCGGCGCCACCAACGGAGACGTGCCCGACTACGACCCCGGACCGCCTGCCATGCCAGGCGTCTACCCTGGGCCGGTCAGCTGAAGTAGTTCGCCATGTAGCCCAGCATCTGAGCCACACCCGTCTGAATCGTGGGCTCCTGATCGGCCGGCAGGCCTTCGCTCCGGTAGTCGAGCCGGGTCCGTCCGTCGCCCAGATCCCGCAGGCGCACGCTGATCTCCTCGGCCGGCTCGTCGAAGCGGAGCTCGACGCTGCGCGGCAGGTCGACCGCGCCGAAGCGCAGACTGAACGGCACCTCGACCTCGCCCTCGCCGATGAAGACGGCCGAGATGAGTCCGCCGGGGCGGGCGTCGATGGCGACCCGGTCCACCGGGGTGGTGAAGCCTTCGGCGACGAACCACGCCGCGAACGGCTCCGGCTCGGTGAAGGCCCGGGCGACCTCGGTGGGCGGTGCGTCGATGGTCTGGGTGAGGGTGAACATGTCGCGGACCTCCTGGAATCGGGCTGACTCCAGTACTGTGCCGCGACCGGTTTACGGAATCTTTCCGGTCGGCGTTCGGGTCAGTTCGGCCGGGGGACTGCGGTCGTGCCGGCGAGGCGGAGGCTCCAGATCGGGAAGAGCAGGTAGATGCCTGCCCAGCTGAGGCCGCCGAGGTAGGTCCAGGCAGGCGCGGTGTTCATGTCGTCGAGACCCATGGCGATGCCGGGTGCGTTGACGAAGCCCAGCAGCATCACGACGCCGGCGATCAGGCCGGCTGTCCGCAGCCGGCTGGGCAACGGTTCGTCGGAGCGCCGGTTGACGGCGACCAGCCAGATCCCGATCACCGCGAACCCGAGGCCAGACACCAGGCCGGCGAGAAAGTACCCGGTCGCGTCGGTCAGGACCAGGATCGAGCCGACGACGGTGATCACGGCGCCGAGCGCCGCAATGCCGACGAACGCGCGCCCAGCGGTCAGTCCGGCCTGGTGGCAGCGCCAGGCCAGCGCGGCGCTGAGCAGCCCCAGTACGCCGTTGCCGACGTCGTTGATCGGGCCGAACGCGCCGGCGCCGAGGTAGAGCAGGATCAGGCAGAAGCAGGTGGCGAGGCCGACGATCCCATGGACGATCGCCACCCTGCCCAGACTTGGTTCGGACTCAGCCATCGTTGCCCCCTGTACGACCAGACTGTCCTCCCAGGGGAGCCCGGCTGACAACTACGGGTGGCGGGCGAACAGCTGGTTGAGCTCGGCCTGGGGGATCTGGTCGGCGGCGAAGCTGATGGTGCCCTTCGTGGCGAGTTCCTCCGCGCTGCGGCGGACGAAGCCGAGGGCGGCCCGGGCGATGCTGCCGCCGAGGCTGATCCGGGCGACGCCGGCGGACTGCAGGTCGGCCACGGTGAGAGTCGACGTACCCAGGCCCATCACGACGTTCAGCGGGCCGTCGATCTCGCGGACGAGTGTGCGGATGGTGTCGAGGTCGTTGACACCAGGCACATAGAGGCAGTCGGCGCCGGCTGCGCGGAAGCGGTTGGCGCGGTCGATCGAGTCGCTGAGCGACGTTGGCGTACGCAGCAACTGGCCGTCGGTCCTGGCGGTCAGCACGAAGTCGTCGCCGGCCGCCTCGCGCGCCGCGACGATCCGCTCGACGGACAGCTCGGCGTCGTACAGCTCCCGACCGTCGTAGTCCTCGATGTTCCCGCCGGCCAGCCCGGCCTCGCGGGCCAGGGCGATCGTGTCCGCGACCTGCTCGGGCTCTGCGCCGTACCCGTCCTCGAGGTCGCCGTTCACCGATACGGCGCTCACCGCGGTGATCTCGCGGATCCGCTCGACCATCACCTCCCGCGACACCGACGGCGCGCCATCGGGCAGCGTGTGATCCCCCTTCGCCAAGGAGAACGCGATCCCGGCACTCGTGGTCGCGATCGCCGGAAACCCGGCCGCCGCCAGCAACATCGCGCTGCCGGCATCCCAGGCGTTCGGCATCACGAAGTGACCGCTGTGCAGGTCGCGAAAACTCGTCATACCGCCGAGTCTGTCACCTCGTCAGTTCGGCCCCCGCCGAACTCAGCCTTGACTCTTCGAGAGCCCTCCAGCGGCTGCTTCGTCCAGTAACCAAAGGGTGCGCTCGAGGCCACGCGGGCTCGCCGCGGGGACGTCGCCGCCAGACAGCGCTTTGGCGACGGCGTCTGCCTTGTCCTCGCCGGAGACGACGAACCAGACCTCGCGGGCCCGGTCGATGGCCGGGAGAGTGAGGGACACCCTGGTCGGCGGGGGCTTGGGGGAGTCGTGGACCGCGACCGCGGCGACGTCGGTGATCTTCACCTGGGGAAAGCCCGGGAAGAGCGACGCCACATGGCCATCGGGACCGACGCCGAGCATGAGTACGTCGAACGTCGGTACGCCGTCCCGATCCCCGGCACCCATGGCCGCGGCCAACTCGGCCGCGTAGGACGACGCTGCCGCCTCGGCGCCCTGGCCCGTGTCCGCCGGCATGGGGTGGACCCGGGCCGGGTCCACGTCCACGTGCGAGAGCAGAGCGTCCCGCGCCTGCGTCTCGTTGCGGTCCGGATCGCCGTCGGGCAGGAAGCGCTCGTCACCCCACCAGAACTCGACCCGGCGCCAGTCGATCGCGCTCCGGGCCGGCGACTCCGCGACGGCCCGGTGGACGACGGCCGCGACGCGACCACCGGTCAGCACCACCTGCGCGACCCGACCGTTGCTCTGGGCATCGATCAGCGCGGTGATCAGGCGTGCCGCGACGGCGTGGGCCAGGCCCTCGGCGTCGCGGTTCAGCAGGACGGACGGGGTGCTCATGAGCGCCCCGCCACCCGCTTGCCCGCCGTCTTCTTCACCGCGGCCTTCGAGGTCCCGGTCTTCGTGGTCCCGGCCTTCTTGGCGACGGTCTTCCTGGCCGCAGTCTTCTTCGCTGCCGCCTTGCGTACGGTCGCCTTCTTCGCCCCGGACTTCCCGGCCGCAACCTTCGCGGCCGCCTTCTTCGCCGGAGCCGGCGAGGCTCCGGCCGTCCGGGCCGCCGCCCTGGACACCGCGGACTGCACCGACCGCCGGTCGACCGCGTCGACCTTCTTCTCGGCTTCCGGCATGTTCTCCCGGACGACCATGCACGCCAGCGTCTTCGCGTACACGTCGTCCGGGTCGAGCCGCCGCAGCTCCTCGCTCAGCAGCTCGGACGTCGTACGGCGCTTCAACGCCACCGGCCGGTCCGGCTGCCCCGGGATGCTGAACGTCGCCACCGAGCCATCCGGCCGGGTCAGCGCGATCGGTCCCGACGGCGTGAACATGCGTACGGCGGTGACGCCCGGACCACGCGAGTTCTTCTGCTCGACCGGGACGCCCAGCCGGCACTGCAGCCACGCGGCCATCAGGTCCGCACTCGGGTTGCCCTTCGCCGACACGACCTCGGCGCCCGTCACCTTGGTCGGGTACTGGTCCAGGGCAGCCGCCATCAGCGCGCGCCACGGGGTCAGCCGGGCCCAGGCGAAGTCGGTGTCGCCGGGTTTGTAGCCCTCGGCCCGCGCGGTGAAGTCGACCGATGCGCGACGGGTCGCGGCCGCGTCGGTCACCCGGCGCCGGCCGAGCCGGCCCAGCGGGTCGTCGGCCGGAACCTTCGGCCCGCCACCCGGCCACCAGACGACGACGGGCGAGTCGGGCAGGAGCAACGGCGTCACCACGGACTCCGGCACCTTGGCCAGCTCACCGTGCAGCCGGAGCAGCACGGCCTCGCCGGGGATGCCCTCGCCGATCCGCACCTCGGCGTCCAGGCTGGACGCACCCCGGCCGGGGCGCAGGATCGCGACCAGAACGCGGGACGGGTGTTCGCGACCGGCCTCGTTCGCGGCCTTCATCGCGTCGTGGTGGGACGCCTCGTCGACGACCACCACGATCGTGCCGACCATGCCCATGGCCGGCGAGCCGGCGTTCCGGCGGGCCCGCAGCAGCGCCGACGCGATCTCGCTCGACGTCGTGTCGGTGAGGTCGATGATCATGGCCGCCTCCAGGCGCGTCCGTCGCGGGCGAGCATCTCGTGGGCGGACGGCGGACCCCAGGCACCCGGCTCGTACTGCTCGGGCTTGCCGTGCTCGGCCCAGTAGTTGATCACCGGGTCGAGGATCTTCCAGCCCAGCTCCACCTCGGTGTGCTGCGGGAACAGCGGCGGGTCGCCGAGCAGGACGTCGAGGATGAGCCGCTCGTACGCCTCGGGCGAGGACTCGGTGAACGAACCGCCGTACTGGAAGTCCATGTTCACGTCGCGGATCTCCATCGCGGTGCCGGGCACCTTCGCGCCGAAGCGCATGGTGATGCCCTCGTCCGGCTGGATCCGCAGGACCAGCGCGTTCTGGCCGAGCTCCTCGGTCTCGGTCTTGCTGAACGGCAGGTGCGGCGCGCGCTTGAACATCACCGCGACCTCGGTCACCCGGCGGCCGAGGCGCTTGCCGGTCCGCAGGTAGAACGGCACACCGGCCCAGCGGCGGGTGTCCACGTCGACGCGCAGCGCGGCGAAGGTCTCGGTCGCGGAGGACGCCGGGATGCCGTCTTCCTGCAGGTAGCCCTTCACCTTGGTACCGCCGGCCCAGCCCGCCGCGTACTGACCGCGGGCCGAGTGCAGGTCCAGACGCTCGGGCAGTTGCACCGCGGCGAGGACCTTCTTCTTCTCCTGGCGCAGCGACCAGGCGTCGAAGCTGACCGGCTCCTCCATCGCGACCAGCGCGAGCAGTTGGAGCAGGTGGTTCTGGATCACGTCGCGGGCCGCGCCGATGCCGTCGTAGTACCCCGCCCGGCCGCCGATGCCGATGTCCTCGGCCATCGTGATCTGGACGTGGTCGACGTAGTGGCTGTTCCACACCGGCTCGAACATCGCGTTGGCGAACCGCAGCGCCAGCATGTTCTGGACGGTTTCCTTGCCCAGGTAGTGGTCGATCCGGAAGACCGCCTCGGGCGGGAACACCGACTCGACCACGCGGTTCAGCTCCCGCGCGCTCTTCAGGTCGTGTCCGAACGGCTTCTCGATCACCACTCGCCGCCACGATCCCGGGAGATCGTCGGTCAGCCCGTGCTCGGACAGTTGCCGCACGACCTCCGGGAACAGGCCCGGCGGGATCGACAGGTAGAAGGCGTGGTTGCCACCGGTACCGCGGGTGACGTCCAGCTCGTCCACGGTCTCCCGCAGCCGCTTGAACGCCTCGTCGTCGGTCAGGTCACCCGGCACGAACCGGAAGCCCTCGGCGAGCTGCTGCCAGACCTCCTCGCGGAACGGGGTCCGGGCGTGCTCCTTCACCGAGTCGTGCACGATCTGGGCGAAGTCCTGGTTGGTGTAGTCGCGGCGGGCGAACCCGACCAGGGCGAACCCCGGGGGCAGCAGCCCCCGGTTCGCCAGGTCGTAGACCGCCGGCATCAGCTTCTTGCGGGCCAGGTCGCCGGTGACCCCGAAGATCACCAGGCTGCACGGCCCGGCGATCCGCGGCAGCCGCCGGTCCTGCGGGTCCCGCAGCGGGTTCACCGGGCCGGCCGGCCCGTCGTCGAGCTCAGCGGTCATCAGCCGCTTCCCTCCGAGAGTTGTCTAGTTTCCGAACAGGGACAGGAGCTGTTGTACGCCGTTCGCCGGGTCCGTCAGGTGCAGCCGCAGAACCGGACGGCCGCGCTCGGCGAGCACGTTCGCGTCCCCGGCGGCCTGCGCCGAGATCAGTGTGCCGAACGTGAACGGCCGATCGGGGATTTCCACGTCCGCCGGGTGTGCCGCGGTGATCTGCAGGAACACGCCCTGCGGGTGGCCGCCCTTGTGGTACTGACCGGTCGAGTGCAGGAACCGCGGACCCCAGCCGAAGGTCACCGGACGGCCCGTGCGGGTCGCCAGCGCCGGACGGATCGCCGCCAGGCCGGCATCGCGCTCGGAGTCCAGGTACGCCATCACGGCCAGGTAGCCGACCGCGTCGAGCTTGCCCAGCAGCGCGTCGACCGCGCCCTGCAGCGAGTCCACGCCGTCCAGCAGGCCCTCGGAGCCACGGACCTCGACGACACCGTCGGTGAAGGCCGCCGCCTCCGGCTCGGGCTGAGCGTCGAGCAGACCGCGAGCGGCCTTCTTCGCGCTCTCCACGTCCGGCTGGTCGAACGGGTCGATGCCCAGCAGGTAGCCGGCCACGGCCGTCGCCATCTCCCAGAGCAGGAACTGACCACCGAGCGAGCCCGAGGTCAGCGCCGTCGGCACACCGCTCGTCGCCTTCTCCGCGAGCAGCGCGTTGGTCAGGTCGGCCGCCTCGCTGCGCAGCTCCGGCGCGCCGATCTCGACCGCGACCGGCAGTACGCCGGTGCCCTGCTTGCCGGTGCTCTCCGCGATCAGCTGCTCGGCCCAGTCCGGGAACCCGACGATGTCGGACCCGTCGGCCGTGATGATCGCCTTGTCCCGGCCCGCACTCGCCGCGAGCACGGCACCCAGCCACAGGGCCGGGTTGTCCGTCGAGTCGGCCTGCAGCTCCGGGGCGGCCTCCGCCGCCTGGTCGAGCAGCTCCGCGATGTCAGCGCCGGCCAGACCGGACGGAACCAGTCCGAACGCGGTCAGTGCGCTGTAGCGGCCGCCCACGTTCGGGTCGGCCAGGAACGTCTTGCGGTAGCCCTCGTCGGCCGACAGCTTCTCGAACGGCGAGCCCGGGTCCGTCACCACGACGACCCGCGACGCGGCGTCGATGCCCGCGTCGGTGAACGCCTTGACGAACGTCCGCCGGTGGCTGTCCGTCTCGACCGTCCCGCCGGACTTGCTGGACACCACGATGACGGTCTTCGACAGGTCGCCCGCCAGCGCCCGGCCGACCACGCTCGGGTCGGTCGAGTCCAGCACGACGAGCTCCACGCCGGCGGTCCGGGTGATCACCTCGGGCGCCAGCGACGAGCCGCCCATGCCGGACAGCACGATCCGGTCCAGGCCCTCGGACCGCAGGTCCGCCTGCAGGGCCTCGATCTCGGCCAGCAGCGGCCGCGAGGTCTCGTGCAGGTCGACCCAGCCGAGCCGGATCGACGCCTCGGACTCGGCGTCCGGGCCCCAGATCGTCGCGTCCTTCGCGGCGATCCGGGACGCGATCTTCTCGTCGACCAGCTTGCCGACCACCTCGGCCCAGTCGCCGTTCTGCGTGCTGACCCGCGGAGCGCTCACTTGGCCGCACCCTTCAGTGCCGCGGTGACGGTGTCCTGCAGCTCCGACCAGGACGCGTCGAACTTCGCCACGCCCTCGTCCTCGAGCACCTGCACGACCTCGTCGTACGAGATGCCCAGCTTCTCCAGGTCGTCGATCACCTTGCGGTCGGCCGCGTAGTCGCCGCGGACCGTGTCCCCGGAGAACTCGCTGTGCTCCTCGACCGCCTTGATGGTTGCCTCAGGCATCGTGTTGACGACGCCGCTGGTGACCAGGTTGTCGACGTACAGGGTGGGGGAGTACGACGGGTCCTTGGTGCCGGTGGAGGCCCACAGCGGGCGCTGCGGCTTGGCGCCGGCGGTCTCGATCTCGCGCCAGCGGTCGGTGTCGAAGATCTCCTCGTACGCCTCGAACGCGAGCCGGGCGTTGGCGATCGCGGCCTTGCCCTTGAGCGCCTTCGCCTCGTCGGTGCCGATCGCGTCCAGCCGCTTGTCCACCTCGGTGTCGACGCGGCTGACGAAGAACGACGCGACGCTGGCCAGGTTGGTCACGTCGTGGCCGTTCTCGATCGCCTGCTCGAGGCCGCTCAGGAAGGCGTCCACGACGGCCTTGTAGCGGTCGAGGGAGAAGATCAGCGTCACGTTCACGCTGATCCCGGCGGCCAGCGTCGCGGTGATCGCCGGCAGGCCCGCCTTGGTGGCGGGGATCTTCACGAAGACGTTCTCCCGGCCGACGATGTCCCAGAGCAGCTTGGCCTGCTCGATCGTCTTCGCGGTGTCGTGCGCCAGGCTCGGCTCGACCTCGATCGAGACCCGGCCGTCCTGGCCCTCGGTGTCGTCGTAGATCGGCTTGAAGAGGTCGGCGGCGTCCCGGACGTCGTCGGTGGTGATGGCCCGGATCGCCAGGTCGGTCGTGACGCCGTCGGCGGCCAGCCGGGACACCTGCTCGGCGTACGCGTCGGCGTCGGAGATGGCCTTGGCGAAGATGGTCGGGTTGGTGGTCACGCCGACGACGTGCTTGTCCTGGATCAGGGTGGCCAGGCTGCCGCTGGCCAGCCGCTCCCGGGAGAGGTCGTCGAGCCAGATGGAGACACCCGCGTCAGCGAGTGCTTTCAAGCGATCGTTCATGTCCGAAGCCTTCCGAAATGTTCTGTTGTGGGTGTCTCAGTTGGCGGCGTCGGCGGGTCCGACCGGGCCGGCCGCGGCGCGCTTGGGCGGCACGCCCGGGCCGCTGATCGCGGCGGCCGCGGCGATGCTGTCCTTGGCTGCCTGGACGACGGCGCCGGCGGTGATGCCGAACTCGTCGTACAGCGTCTGGTAGGCGGCCGACGCGCCGTAGTGCTCGAGGCTGACCGTGCGGCCGGCGTCGCCGACGATGTCGTGCCAGCTCTGCGCGATCCCGGCCTCGACCGAGACGCGGGCCCGGACGTCCGCCGGGATGACGGACTCGCGGTACGCCTCGTCCTGCTCGTCGAACCACTCGCGGGAGACCATCGAGACGACGCGCGCCTTGATGCCCTCGGCGGCCAGCGTGTTCCGGGCCTCGACGGCCAGCTGCAGCTCCGAACCGGTGCCGATCAGCACCACGTCCGGCGTGCCGTCGGTGTCGAGCAGCGTGTAGCCGCCCTTCTTGACGTTCTCGGTGGTGGCGAAGCCGTCGGTGCCGCGCGGGAACGTCGGCACGTTCTGCCGGGTCAGCGCCAGGCCGGCCGGGCGGTCGGTGTGCTCGAGGATCGCGGCCCACGCGGCCGCCGTCTCGTTCGCGTCACCGGGGCGTACGACGTCCAGCCCGGGGATGGCCCGCAGCGCCGACAGGTGCTCGACCGGCTGGTGCGTCGGGCCGTCCTCGCCGAGACCGATCGAGTCGTGCGTCCACACGTAGGTGACCGGGAGCCGCATCAGCGCGGCCAGCCGGACCGACGGGCGCATGTAGTCGCTGAAGACCAGGAAGGTGCCGCCGTACGGGCGGGTCAGGCCGTGCAGGGCGATGCCGTTCAGCACCGAGCCCATGCCGTGCTCGCGGATGCCGAAGTGCAGGACCCGGCCGTACTCGTCGCCCTGGAACTCCTTGGTGGAGAACTCGGCCGGGATGAAGGACGGCTGGCCCTTCGGGGTGGTGTTGTTCGACCCCGCGAGGTCGGCCGAGCCGCCCCAGAGCTCGGGCAGCTCGGGCGACAGCTTGGTCAGCACGTCACCGGAGGCGGCCCGGGTGGCGACACCCTTCGCGTCGGCCTCCCAGCTCGGCAGCGCGTCCTTCCAGCCGGCCGGCAGCTCCCGCTTCGACAGCCGGTCGAGCAGCGCGGACCGCTCCGGGTTCGCGGCCTTCCAGGCGTCGTACTTCGTGGTCCACTCGGCCTCGAGGGCCTTGCCGCGCTCCAGGGCCTGCCGGGTGTGCGCGATCACGTCGTCGGCGACCTGGAAGCTCTGCTCCGGGTCCCAGCCGAGGACCTTCTTGGTCGCGGCGACCTCCTCGGCACCGAGTGCCGACCCGTGGATCTTGCCGGTGTTCTGCTTGGTCGGGGCCGGCCAGCCGATGATCGTGTGCAGCCGGATGAAGCTCGGCTTGTCGGTGACCGCCCGGGCCGCCTCGATGGCGTCGTACAGAGCCTGGACGTTCTCCTCGTAGCCGGTGCCGCCGTTGGTCCAGTCCACGTCCTGGACGTGCCAGCCGTACGCCGCGTAGCGGGCGGCGACGTCCTCGGAGAACGCGATGTCGGTGTCGTCCTCGATCGAGATCTTGTTCGCGTCGTAGATCACCGTGAGGTTGCCGAGCTGCTGGTGACCGGCCAGCGAGGACGCCTCGGACGAGACGCCTTCCTCCAGGTCGCCGTCCGACGCGATCACGTAGATCTGGTGGTCGAACACGCCGTCGCCGGGGGCCGCCTCGGGCTCGAGCAGGCCGCGCTCGCGGCGGGCCGCCATCGCCATGCCGACCGCGTTGCCGACGCCCTGGCCGAGCGGGCCGGTGGTCGTCTCGACGCCGGGGGTATGGGCGTACTCCGGGTGGCCCGGGGTCCTGCTGCCCCAGGTCCGCAGCGACTCCAGGTCGTCCAGCTCGAGGCCGAACCCGGCCAGGTAGAGCTGGATGTAGAGGGTGAGGCTGGAGTGACCGGCCGAGAGCACGAACCGGTCCCGGCCGGCCCAGTGCGGGTCCGCCGGGTTGTGCCGCATCACCTTCTGGAACAGCAGGTACGCCGCCGGAGCCAGGCTCATCGCCGTCCCGGGGTGGCCGTTGCCGACCTTCTCGACCGCGTCCATCGCGAGCACCCGCACGGTGTCGACCGCGCGCTGGTCGAGCTCGGTCCATTCAAGCTTGGGGCTGGTCTTCTCCGTCACGCCGCCGGCGCTCCTCTCGATGGCTACCTACATACCTGGGACACCCGTACTGGTCCTCCGCCAGGAGCCTACTCGCCAGCACGTTTCGGGCTTCTCACAGACAAGCAACTCGGACATGTACATCGTTGTTCCCGGACTCACCCAGGGGGGTGGCTCGACCCTCCTACGGGGCGTCGTAGACTGTCGAATCGTCAGCGCCGGAGGTCCGGCGTCAACCCACTGCTTTCGAGGTGTTCGTGACGGCCGTCGACCCGCGTCCAGCCGCGACGACGTCGTACCCGACGCCGCTGGTGGACGCTCCTGCTGTGGTGAGTCCGTCGGTGCGCGACGTGGTGAAGGCGTACGTCGGTCTGACCAAGCCACGCATCATCGAGCTGCTGCTGATCACCACGGTGCCGGTGATGTTCCTGGCCGCCGGGGGAGTGCCCGGCCTCGGCGTCGTCGTGGCCACCCTGGTCGGCGGCATCCTGGCCTCCGGCAGCGCCAACACGATCAACTGCGTGCTGGACCGCGACATCGACGAGCAGATGCGCCGGACCCGGCGCCGGCCGCTGCCGCGGCACGCGGTCAGCCCGCGCTCGGCGACGGTCTTCGGCGTCGTCCTCGGCGTGCTGGCCACGCTCGAGCTCGGGTTCTTCGTCAACTGGCTGTCCTCGGGCCTGGCGCTGGCCGCGAACCTGTTCTACGTGTTCGGCTACACGATGGTGCTCAAGCGCCGGACCGTGCAGAACATCGTCTGGGGCGGGATCGCCGGCTGCTTCCCGACCCTGATCGGCTGGACCGCGGTCACCAACGAGCTGGCCTGGACGCCGATCGTGCTGTTCCTGGTGGTGTTCTTCTGGACCCCGCCGCACACCTGGTCGCTCGCGATGCGCTACCGCGAGGACTACGCGTCGGTCGACGTACCGATGCTGCCCGTGGTCGCCACGCCGGTCGCCACCGCCCGCCAGATCATGGCGTACTCGGTGGTGATGGTGATCACGTCGGTCGCGCTGTGGCCGATCGCCGACACCGGTTTCGTCTACCCGCTGGCCGCGATCGCGCTCGGCGTGGTCTTCCTGCGCGAGGCCCGCGCGTTGTTGCTCCGGGCCCACACCGGCGCCGAAGGCGCGGCCCTGCGGCCGATGCGGCTGTTCCACTTCTCGAACATCTACCTGGCGCTGTTGTTCATCGCCGCGGCCCTGGATCCCTTGCTGCACTGAGCGTTGTGCCCCGGGCGCGGGGAGTCCTCCTGTTGACCTCATCGTGACTTGATGTTGCGATGGGGCCCTGTCTGTGGGGGGTTCCACATCTGGGGAGACACAGATGCAGGGGGACACATGGGGGTTCGAACACGCATCGCCGCGGTCGCAGCACTGGCGCTCGCCGGGTCCGTGCTGGTCGCGGGACAGGCCGACGCCGGTGGCTCACACAGCAGTTTGAAGCCGGTGGCAACGGGTCTCGACGGTCCGCGGGGGGTGTCGACGTTTGGGCACAGCGTCATCTACAGCGTCACCGACGGTTCGGTGTACGCGACCAACGGCAAGAAGACCGTCAAGCTCGGCCAGGTGCCGGGCGGCTTCGCACCGGCGATCGACACGAGCAAGCGGGGCGTGACGTACGCCCTGACCGGCGGTGGCGGCCCGGAGGGTGACATCCCACCGGGCGGCGCGAGCCTGTTCCGGCTCCGCGGGCCCGGCAAGTCGCCGGTCGTCGTGGCCGACATCGGGAAGTATCAGGCCACCGATCCGGACCCGTACAACCAGGCCGACTCGCCGACGGAGTCCAACCCGTTCGGTGTCGCGGCGCTGAACGACGGCACGGTCCTGGTGTCCGATGCCGCGAACAACGATCTGCTGCGGGTCTGGCCGAACGGCAAGATCAAGACCGTCGCCCGGCTCAAGCCGCGCGTCGTCAAGGTCCCGTCCGGTCTGCCGGCCACGGATCCGGAAGGCAACCCGCTGCCGCCCGCCGGCACGCCGATCAACTCCGAGGCGGTCGCGACGTCGGTCACGGTCGGTTCGGACGGCTACTGGTACGTCGGTGAGCTCCGGGGCTTCCCCGCGACTCCGGGCACGTCGCAGATCTGGCGGATCAAGCCGGGCTCGGTGGGTGCGGTGTGCGACCCGGAGAGGCCCAGCAAGGGCAACTGCCAGCGGTACGCGGACGGTTACACGTCGATCGTCGACCTGGCCGGCGGACCACGTGGCGTGCTCTCCGTGGTGCAGCTGGCGCGGGACAGCTGGCTCCAGTTCGAGCTCGGCGGCTCGACGATCGGTTCGCTGTACCTGCAGTTCCCCGGCAGGCACCACAAGGCCGGGTTCAAGAAGGAACTCGTGCGCGGCCAGCTCAACCTGCCCGGCGGTACCGCCTGGAGCAGATGGGGTGACTTGTACGTCGCCGGACCGGTCTTCGGGCCGGGTGCGGTCTACAAGGTGAAGTGACCTGAGCGGTGCGCCCGCGGCGTGGACTACGTCGCGGGCGTACCGCGTTCGGCGTACACCGCTGTCACCAGGGCGATGAGCAGGCCGGCGAAGAACATGTGCACCAGCACCAGGCCCCAGGGCAGGCCGGTGAAGTACTGCGTGAAGCCGACGGCGCCCTGCAGCAGTTCCATCGCCAGCAACCACGCGGCCAGCTTCCGCAACGTGCGTGACGTCGCGGTCACCCGCGTGGCGATCACCAGCGCGATCGTGATCCCCAGCAGGCCGAACACGACATCCGCGTGCAGCTGACTGATCAGCTCCTCGTTGAACCCGTTCCGTCCGGTGTCGGGATCACCCGAATGCGGACCGGCACCGGTGACCAAGGTGCCGAGGGCAACGGTCAGCCAGACCGCCACCACACTGGCGGTCGCGAGCGCCCGGACGACCGGGGGAGTGTGCGGGTACGGACTGGTCCGCGACCGGCGCATCAGCGAGACCGTCAGCGTGATGATCACCGGTGAAACGAGGAAGTGGGCCGACACGATCCACGGGTTCAGGCCGGTCAGCACGCTGATGCCGCCGATCACCGCCTGCAACGGGACGCCGAGCGCGGCCGCCGTGGCGAGCCGGCGCAAGTCGTGCCGGACCGGGCGGTACCGCATCACCACGAGCCACGTGCAGATCGCGATCACCGCGACCACGAAGCCGAGCATCCGGTTGCCGAACTCGATCGCGCCGTGGATCCCGAGCGCGGCGTGCGGTACGTACGACTGGTCCGTGCACGACGGCCAGGTCGGGCAGCCGAGGCCGGAGCCGGTCAGCCGGACCAGACCACCGGTCACCACGATGCCGATGTTCGCCACCACCGAGGCCCAGCCCCAGTGCCGGACGGTGTCCAGGCTCGGCTCGGGCACCAGTCGCCAGAATCCGCTGACTGGCTCGGTCTCTTGTGGCGGGGTCTCCGTGCTCATCACCGGCACACTCTAAAGGTCAGTCCCATCGGAACGTCCGGGAGACCAGGTAGCCCAGCACGGCGGCCCACAGCGCCAGCGACAGTGCGGCCGCCCACGGGATCACCCCTTCGACGGTCGAGTTCGCCAACCCGTTGGCCAGCGCCGCACTCGGCAACAGGCGTACGACGCCTTGCATACCGGCCGGGTACTCGTCGACGGGCGTGAGGATCGCGCCACCCACGAGCAACAGCAGATACAGCAGGTTCGCGGCGGCCAGCGTGGCTTCGGCGCGCAGGACACCGGCCATCAACAGGCCGAGTGAGGCGAACGCCGCCGTACCGCAGAGAACCATCAGGATCACACCGAACACGGCGTTGACTCCGCCGGCCGGGTCCCATCCGAGGGCGAAGCCGGCACCGATCAGGACGGCGAGCTGGATCACCTGGACGACCAGGACCGCGCCGATCTTGCCGGCGAGGAGTCCGGTCCGGGACAGCGGGGAGGCGCCGAGGCGTTTGATCACGCCGTACCGCCGCTCGAATCCGGTCGCGATCGCCAGCGAGGTGAAGGACGACGACAGCACCGCCAGCGCGAGCACGCGCGGGACGGCCTGGTCGACGGCCGGACCGTCACCGAGGGGGAGCCGGTCGCCGAGTCCCGTGCCGCCCAGCAGCAGGAGGAGGCCCAGCGGGATCACCAGGGCCAGCAGCAGCTGCTCGCCGTTGCGGATGAGCAGCTTGAACTCCATCCGGGCGTGGGCCAGCACCTTCCGGGGCCACGGCGCGCTCCCCGGCCGCGGTGCGTAGGCCGCCTCGGCGCTCATCAGTTCCCTCGCTTCGGCGCGGTCAGCTCGAGGAACACGTCCTCGAGCGACTTCGTGTGGTGCTGGGTCAGCGCGTCCGGCGTACCGGAGGCGATCACCTTGCCGGCGGACACCACGTGCACCTGGTCGGACAGCTGCTCGGCCTCGTCCATCGCGTGCGTGGTGAGGACGACGGTCACGCCGTCGTCGCGCAGGTCGCGGATCAGCTGCCAGATCTCCCGCCGGCCGTGCGGGTCCAGCCCGGTGGTCGGCTCGTCCAGGAACGCGATCTCCGGCCGGCCGACGATCGCCAGCGCGAACGACAGCCGCTGCTTCTGCCCACCCGACAACCGCCGGTACGGCGTCCGGCCGCAGCTGCCCAGGTCGAGTCGCTCGACCAGTGCCGGGATGTCGAGCGGGTGGCTGTGCAGGGTGGCGACGTACCGGAGCATCTCGATCGCCCGGACGCCGGACCAGGCGCCGCCCTCCTGGAGCATCACCCCGATCCGGGGCATCAGCTCGTCGTGGTTCGCGATCGGGTCCAGCCCGAGCACCCGGACCCGGCCGGAGTCCGGCCGCCGGAACCCCTCACAGCTCTCCACGGTCGTGGTCTTGCCGGCGCCGTTGGGGCCGAGCACGGACGTCACCGTGCCGCCGGTTACGGTGAGACTGAGACCGTCGACCGCGGCTTTCTCGCCGTACCGCACGACGAGGTTGTCGATCTCCACCGCGACTGGCACAACGGCAGCATAGAGAACGGCCGAACGTGACGTCGCTCACGCCCGGTCTTCTGACTCCGCGTGAGCGCCCGAACCGGTTAGGGCAGCCTTATTTGAAGGCGTCGGTGAATTACGCGACACTGATGTTGTGAAAACTCCTGCGACGAACGGACCGGTGCCCGCGGGCACGGCCGTGACGCGGGACGAGTCCACCCGGGACCGGGTCGCCCGCTCGATCCTGACCAACGGTCCGTCCAGCGCCGCGGTGCTCGCCGAGCGCCTGGAGCTGACGCCGGCGGCGGTCCGCCGGCACCTCGACCACCTGCTCGACGAGGGCCTGGTCGAGTCCCGCGAGGAGCGTGTCTACGGCCCGCGCGGCCGCGGCCGCCCCGCGAAGGTCTTCGTGCTGACCGACACCGGCCGGCACGCGTTCCACCAGGCGTACGACGACCTGGCGGCCACCGCGATGCGGTTCATCGCCGAGGCCGGCGGTGACGAGGCGGTCGCGGAATTCGCCCGGCGTCGCGTCGCCGACGTGGAGCAGCGGTACCGGGAGCTGGTCGACGCGGCCCCCGAGAGCACCAAGGCGGAGGCACTCGCCGAGGCCCTCACCGGGGACGGATACGCCGCGTCCACGGCGAAGGCCGCGCACGGCGAGCAGCTCTGCCAGCACCACTGCCCGGTCGCGCACGTGGCCGAGCAGTTCCCCCAGTTGTGCGAGGCCGAGACCGAGGTCTTCTCGCGGTTGCTCGGCAAGCACGTCCAGCGATTGGCCACCATCGCCCACGGCGACGGTGTTTGCACGACTCACATCCCCGGCCCCCAGCCGGTGACTGCCCCTGAAATCGACGGCGAATCTGCGAGGACTCGATGACGCAAACCGCTCACCCCGAACTGGAAGGCCTCGGTAACTACCAGTACGGCTGGGCCGACTCCGACGCCGCCGGCGCGGTCGCCCAGCGCGGCCTCAGCACCGACGTGGTGCGGGGCATCTCCGCCCTCAAGAACGAGCCGGAGTGGATGCTCGACCTGCGCCTGAAGGGCCTGAAGCTCTTCGACCGCAAGCCGATGCCGTCGTGGGGTGCGGACCTGTCCGGGATCGACTTCGACAACATCAAGTACTTCGTCCGCTCGACGGAGAAGCAGGCCACCAGCTGGGAAGAGCTGCCCGAGGACATCAAGAACACCTACGACAAGCTCGGCATCCCCGAGGCGGAGAAGCAGCGCCTGGTCGCCGGAGTCGCCGCGCAATACGAGTCGGAGGTCGTCTACCACCAGATCCGTGAGGATCTGGAGGCCCAGGGCGTCATCTTCCTGGACACCGACACCGGCCTGCGCGAGCACCCGGAGATCTTCCAGGAGTACTTCGGCTCCGTCATCCCGGTCGGCGACAACAAGTTCGCCTCGCTGAACACGGCGGTCTGGTCCGGCGGCTCGTTCATCTACGTGCCCAAGGGCGTCAAGGTGGACATCCCGCTGCAGGCCTACTTCCGGATCAACACCGAGAACATGGGCCAGTTCGAGCGGACCCTGATCATCGTCGACGAGGGCGCCTACGTGCACTACGTCGAGGGCTGTACGGCGCCGATCTACAAGTCGGACTCGCTGCACTCCGCGGTGGTCGAGATCATCGTGAAGAAGGGCGCCCGCTGCCGCTACACGACGATCCAGAACTGGTCGAACAACGTCTACAACCTGGTCACCAAGCGCGCCACCTGCGAAGAGGGCGCGACGATGGAGTGGATCGACGGCAACATCGGCTCCAAGGTGACGATGAAGTACCCGGCCGTCTACCTGATGGGCGAGCACGCCAAGGGCGAGACCCTGTCGGTCGCGTTCGCCGGCGAGGGCCAGCACCAGGACGCCGGTTCGAAGATGGTGCACAACGCGCCGTACACGTCGAGCTCGATCGTGTCGAAGTCGGTGGCCCGCGGCGGCGGCCGGACGTCGTACCGCGGTCTGGTCGAGGTGGCGCCGGGCTCGCACCACAGCAAGTCCACGGTGCGCTGTGACGCGCTGCTGGTCGACACCATCAGCCGCTCGGACACCTACCCGTACGTCGACGTCCGCGAGGACGACGTGGCGATGGGGCACGAGGCGACCGTGTCCAAGGTCAGCGACGACCAGCTCTTCTACCTGATGAGCCGGGGCATGGCCGAGGACGAGGCGATGGCGATGATCGTCCGCGGCTTCATCGAGCCGATCGCCCGCGAGCTCCCGATGGAGTACGCGCTGGAACTGAACCGTTTGATCGAGCTGCAGATGGAAGGGGCCGTCGGCTGATGTCCGCCGCTGAAACCCTTGTTGCCACCGGTAACAAGGCGCACTCCCACGGGCCGGGTTCGCCGGTCCCGCTCCAGGCCCGCAGTGAGCGGCCGACGTCGTACGACGTGGCCGACTTCGCGGTGCCGAACGGGCGCGAGGAGGAGTGGCGCTTCACCCCGGTCAAGCAGCTCAAGGCACTGTTCGACGACGCGGCCGGCAGCGAGACCCCGAAGATCGACGCGAGCGGACCCGAGGGCGTCGTGTTCGAGACGGTGGCCGCCGACTCGCTGCAGGTCGGCAAGCCGCAGGACCGGTCGGCCGCCATCGCCTGGAACCAGGCCGGCGGGGCGTTCGCGGTGCGGATCCCGGTCGAGGCCGAGCTGACCGAGCCGGTGCACGTGAATGTCGCGGGCCTCGGCGCCCGCGGCTTCACCCACCTGATCGTGGACGCCGGGCGGCACAGCCGCGCGATCGTGATCATCGATCACACCGGCGCCGGCGAGCTGGGCAGCAACGTCGAGATCGTCACCGGCGACGGTGCCGACCTGCGGGTCGTCAGCATCCAGCAGGCCGACCACGAGTCGATCCACCTCGCCCAGCACGACGCGCTGGTCGGCCGGGACGCGAAGCTCCACCACGTGGTCGTCACCCTCGGCGGGAGGGTCGTCCGGGTCGCCACGAACGTCCGGTACGCCGGGCCTGGTGGCGACGCGGAGCTCTTGGGCGTGTACTTCGCCGAGTCGGGTCAGCACCACGAGAACCGGCTGTTCGTCGACCACGAGGCCACCCACTGCAAGAGCAACGTGATCTACAAGGGTGCGCTGGCCGGTGACAACGCCCGGTCGGTGTGGATCGGCGACGTGCTGATCCGCGCCGCCGCTGAGGGCACGAACACCTTCGAGCTGAACCGGAACCTGGTCCTGACCGACGGGGCGCGTGCCGA
This sequence comes from Kribbella sp. NPDC048837, assembly GCF_055586945.1. Classification (NCBI taxonomy): domain Bacteria; kingdom Bacillati; phylum Actinomycetota; class Actinomycetes; order Propionibacteriales; family Kribbellaceae; genus Kribbella; species Kribbella sp. NPDC048837. The sequence continues at coordinate 306,409 of NZ_JBVJHF010000003.1, read as the reverse complement.
CTCGGTGCCGAACCTCGAGATCGAGACCGGCGAGATCGAGGGCGCCGGGCACGCGTCCGCGACCGGCCGCTTCGACGACGAGCAGCTGTTCTACCTGCAGGCCCGCGGCATCCCCGAGGACGCGGCCCGGCGGCTGGTGGTGTCCGGCTTCTTCAACGACATCATCGGCAAGATCGGCGTCCCCGAGGTCGCCGAGCACCTGCACGACGTGATCGAGGAGAAGCTCGCGCGGGCCGCGGAGTTGAGCGCATCGGCCAAGGCGGTCGTCGGCCAGTGAGCGACACCTTCGAGCGCGCCTGCGCCGCCACCGACGTACCGGACGAGGGAGTGATCCCCGTCGAGGTCGGTGGCGTCGAGGTCGCGGTCGTGAAGAGCGAGGGACAGTACTTCGCGGTGCGGGACGAGTGCTCGCACGCGCAGATCCAGCTGTCCGAGGGCGACGTCGGTGAGTGCGAGATCGAGTGCTGGCTGCACGGCTCCCGCTTCGACCTGCGCACCGGCGAGCCGACCAGTCTGCCCGCGTACGAACCGGTGCCGGTGTACCCGGTCCGGCTGGACGGTGACGACGTACTCGTCGACGTCAAGAACCCCCTGAACCAGACATCCCTGTAAAGCGACGGAGATAGAAGAACCTCATGGCGACACTCGAGATCCGCGACCTGCACGTGTCTGTCGACACCGAGAGCGGCCCGAAGCAGATCCTGCGCGGCGTCAACCTGACCATCAGCGGTGGCCAGACGCACGCGATCATGGGCCCGAACGGTTCCGGCAAGTCCACCCTGGCGTACTCGATCGCCGGCCACCCGAAGTACAACATCACCTCCGGCACGGTGACGCTGGACGGCGAGAACGTGCTCGACATGAAGGTCGACGAGCGCGCCCGGGCCGGCCTGTTCCTGGCCATGCAGTACCCGGTCGAGGTGCCCGGCGTGTCGGTGGCGAACTTCCTGCGGACCGCGAAGACCGCGATCGACGGCGAGGCGCCGAAGCTGCGCACTTGGGTCAAGGACGTCAACAAGGCGCTCGGTGACCTCGAGATGGACCCGGACTTCGGTACCCGCAACGTGAACGAGGGCTTCTCCGGCGGTGAGAAGAAGCGTCACGAGATCGTCCAGCTGGAGCTGCTGAACCCGAAGATCGCGATCCTCGACGAGACCGACTCCGGCCTCGACATCGACGCGCTGAAGGTCGTCTCCACCGGCGTGAACCGGTTCGCCGAGCAGGGTGACAAGGGCGTCCTGCTGATCACCCACTACACGCGGATCCTGCGCTACATCAAGCCGGACTTCGTGCACGTGTTCGTCGACGGCCGGGTGGCCGAAGAGGGCGGTCCGGAGCTGGCCGAAGAGCTCGAGGCCAACGGCTACGAGCGGTTCCTGAAGGCAGGCGCGAAGTGACCGACGCCCGGACGTTCAGCAGTCCCCTGGACCTGCAGTCGGTCCGGGCGGACTTCCCGATCCTGTCCCGCGAGCTCGCGGGCGGTTTCCCGCTGGTCTACCTGGACTCGGCGAACTCCTCGCAGAAGCCGCGCCAGGTGGTCCAGGCGATCGAGGACCACTACCTCAAGCACAACGCGAACGTCGCCCGCGCGATGCACCAGCTCGGTGCCGAGGCGACCGCGGCGTACGAGGGCGGCCGGGACAAGGTGGCGGCCTTCATCGGAGCGCCGTCGCGGGACGAGATCGTCTTCACCAAGAACGCCTCCGAGGCGCTCAACCTGGCCGCGCACACGCTCGGGGCGTCGCTGAAGCCGGGCGATGTCGTGGTGGTCTCCGAGATGGAGCACCACAGCAACATCGTCCCGTGGCAGCTCGCCTGCGAGCGGACCGGCGCGACGCTGAAGTGGTTCGGCGTCACCGAGGACGGCCGGCTCGATCTCAGCAACGTCGACGAGCTGCTCACCGAGCGGACCAAGGTCGTCGCGCTGACGTGGGTGTCGAACGCGCTCGGCACGATCAACCCGATCAGCGACATCGCCGCCAAGGCGCACGCGGTCGGCGCGACCGTGGTGGTGGACGCGTCGCAGGCGGTGCCGCAGTTCCCGGTCGACGTCTCGACGCTGGGTGTGGATCTGCTCGCCTTCACCGGCCACAAGGTCGTCGGGCCGACCGGCATCGGCGTGCTCTGGGGCCGGTACGACCTGCTCGCCTCGCTGCCGCCGTTCCTCGGCGGCGGAGAGATGATCGAGGTCGTGCGGATGACGGGGTCGACGTACGCCCCGCCGCCGGCCCGGTTCGAGGCCGGTACGCCGCCGATCGCGCAGGCCGTCGGCCTCGGTGCGGCCGTCGACTACCTGTCCGGGATCGGGATGGACAAGATCGCGGCGCACGAGCACGCGATCGTGGAGTACGCGCTCGAGGGCCTGAAGACCGTGCCGGGCCTGAGCATCCTCGGCCCGACCGACGCGAAGGACCACGGCGGCGCGATCAGCTTCGCGCTGGAGGGCGTCCACCCGCACGACGTGTCGACCGTGCTGGACACCCGCGGGATCGCGGTCCGGGCCGGGCACCACTGCGCGCGGCCGGTGCACGAGCGGTTCGGAATGCAATCGTCGACCAGAGCGTCTTTCTACCTGTACACGACGCCCGAGGAGATCGACGCACTCGTCGACGGACTCGGCTTCGTCCGTTCGTTCTTCAAGGTGGACTGATATGCAGCTGGACAGCCTGTACCAGGAGATCATCCTGGACCACTACCGCAGCCCGCACCACGCGGGGCTGGCGGATCCGTACGACGTGGAGGTGCACCACGTGAACCCGTCCTGCGGGGACGAGGTCACGCTCCGGGTCGAGCTCGACGGCGAGACCGTGAAGGGCGTCACGCACGACAGCGTCGGCTGCTCGATCAGCCAGGCGGCGACGTCGGTGATGTCGGACCTGGTGATCGGAAAGCCGGTGTCCGAGGGCATGGCGACGTACGAGAAGTTCCTCGAACTGATGCAGGGCCGGGGGAATGTCGAACCGGACGAGGAAGTCCTGGAGGACGGCGTCGCGTTCGCGGGCGTCGCGCAGTTCCCGGCCCGGGTGAAGTGTGCGCTGCTGGGCTGGTCGGCCTGGCGGGACGCCACCGCCCGGGCGCTGGCCGCGAAAGAAGGAGTGAGCAATGCCTGACCAGACCGACGAGAAGATCGAGCTGCCCGAGGTCGACCTGGAAGCGGCGGCCGCTCAGCCCGGCACCAGCCCGGCCAAGGAAGAGGACGTCACCGAGGCGCTCAAGGATGTCGTCGACCCCGAGCTCGGCATCAACGTGGTCGACCTGGGCCTGATCTACGGCATCACTGTCGACGACACCAGTACGGCGATCATCGACATGACGCTGACGTCCGCGGCGTGCCCGCTGACCGACGTGATCGAGGACCAGACCCGGATGGCGCTCGACGGCCTGGTCAACGACTTCCGGATCAACTGGGTCTGGATGCCGCCGTGGGGTCCGGAGAAGATCACCGACGACGGCCGCGACCAGCTGCGGGCGCTCGGCTTCAACGTGTGAGCCGAGTCGTCTCCGTCGCCCCCGAGCGACTGGACAAGTGGCTGACCGGCTTCGGCGAACGCCATGGTGCCGTCGAGTACGACGTGACGCCGGCGAGCGTCACGGTGTCCGCCGAGGACGGTTCCACTGCCGTCGTCACGGTGCCCTTCGAGCCCCTCGCGGTGTTGTCCCGCGAGGGGCTCGTCGCGCACGTGCTGACCGAGCGGCGCCTCGGCGTCCTGCTCGTCCGGCGCGGCGGCTACGGCGCCGGAGTGTTTGCCGGCGGCAAGCTTCTCGACTCCAAGGTCGGATCCCGCCACGTGCAGGGCACGACCAAGGCCGGCGGCTGGTCGCAGCAGCGATACGCCCGCCGGCGCGACAACCAGGCCCGCGAGGCGTTCGCGGCCGCCACCGAGGTCGCCGTACGGATCCTCGCTGCGGCGAAGCTCGATGTCCTCGTCTGCGGGGGAGACCGGCGGGCCGTCGACACCGTGCTCGAGGACCCGCGGTTGAAGGACCTGACCGGACTCGTGCGGCCGCCGTTCCTCGGCGTACCCGATCCGAAGCAGAAGGTCCTCGAGCAGGCCGGTATCGACGCCCGGGCGATCCGGATCGACCTGACTCAGGAAGACTCGCCGTAGAGCGCGCGGAAGTCCGCGAGCGTCCCCCGGTAGTACTCCAGGTCGTCGGTCAGCTTGGCGCGCGTCAGCAGTTGCGGAGTCTGCGCCCGGGCCTGCGCGCCGAACTCTGACCACACCGCCGTGTCGGGCGCGTCGTCAGCGCCGTCCGGCAGGAACTTGAGCGCCTCGCCGACGGCATCGGCCGCGAACTCCCAGTTGAGCTCGACGGTGTCCCGATCCTGGTCCGGTCCGCCGGTGTAGGCCATGTCGGCCTCGAGCGCGCGCCGGGCGAACGTCGCGGCCACCACGGCCCACTGCGCGGCGTCGACCAGTTGCGAGACTCCCAGGCCGAACCGCACACCGACTGTCCGTGCGGCGTCCTCGGACGCGTACGGGATGGTCAGCTCGCCCGCGGCCGATGCGAGCGTCCACGCCTCCGCGCCCTCGGTCAGGTTGCCCCCCGGCTCGAGCGGCGCGGGCTGGGCCGGCGCCTCCAGATCGGCAGCCGTCATCAGGCTCACGTAGATCTGCGCCTCGGCCAGGGTCCTTGCGGTCAGCATCGGTTATCTCGCTCCTGTTTCTCGGACCAGATCGCGGTAGGTGTCGCGGGCCACCAGCAGCCGGTCCAGCCGGAACCGCCCCGGCTCCGCGTCCCGGACCGCCCGGCCCTCGGGCGTCCAGAACTCGTCCTCCGGTACGGCGTCCTGCCCGGCTGGGACGAACTTGACCACCTCGTCGACGGCGGCCCGGGCGACGGCCAGCACCCTACCCGCCTCGACCGGATCCGCGGGGACCTCGGTGGCGGCGCGATCGGCAACGTCCATCCACTGTCCGGCATCCAGCAGCTCTGACGGCTCCGGACCGCCGAACGTCGGCCAGCCGTCGACCCGGGTCTCCCGGGCCGGCAGACCGAACAGGTACTCGCGTTCGGCCGCACAGCCCGGGCAGATCCCGGCGTAGCTGGCCGCGAGCTCGCCGTCGACCTCGATCAGGCCGTGCTCCCACGGCGTCTCGGCCGAACCGCAGTCCGGGCACGGATGCAGTTCCAGGTACAGCTGTGCTTCGTCCCTCGTGCGGGCTACCGCGAACGCCATTCCGTCCCTCTCGTCGATGCGTTCCACCATCATCCGGCTACGGGCCCGACAGCGACGGCCCGTGGCCGGTGGGTGCGATGGTCCGCCCGGCCGCGGCGCCACCCGCCGACAGGTGCGCACCGTGGTTCGGTGCGGTCGTGAACTCGCGCGCGGTGGTGGCGTAGTCGAGGCCCTTGAGCACACTGGTCGGTACGCCGCTCTTCTCGAGCTCGGCGGCCACCTTGGCACTGAAGCTGCCCTCCTGCGACGACGTGTTGTACAGCTTGCGCAGGTCGACCCGTCCCTCCGCCATCAGCGCCATGCTGGGGTGCAACGTGGCGAAGGCCGACGCGTAACCACCGTCGTTCACACCGGCCATCGTCCCGTTGGGGAAGGCTTGGTAGAGCCGCTCGGTCCCATCGGTCTCCCGCACGGACAACACCACCGCGGTCTGGGTGCTCTTGGCCTGTGCGAGCGCCTTCAGCAGCGGACGGTACGGCTGGTACTCCTGACCCGACTTGCCCGGCCCGTACTCCGTCGCCTCGAGGTCCGGCTTCCCCAGCTCGGTCGGCACGGCCTGCAGGCGCGCACCGGCCAGTACGGCGTCCACCGACGCGCCCTGCTCCATCTGCCGGAGCCGCTCGAGGAACTCGTGCTGGAGCATCTCCACCTTGTAGACGGCGCCGGCCACATTCGGCAGGTAGGTGGTGTCCTTGACCTGCGGCGTACCGCGGCCCTTGTCCGTCGTCTCGTCGATGGTGACGTGGTACGCGACCGGGATGTCGACCGCGACCAGCACGCCCTCCTCGAACTTGCTGGTCTCCCGCCGGGTGCCGTCGCCATCGGAGGACTGCTCCTTGACCTGCTCGCCGATGGAGTGGCTGACCGAGCCGATCCCGGCATTGAAGCCGCCGGTCGCGGTCACCGGGCCGAGGTGGTTCCCGGCCTCCCCGGCGCGGACCGCCTCCTGCCGCCGCCGGACCTTGCCGACCTGCCCCTTCACCGGGTCGCCGAGCTGGAAGCCCACCGGTTCGGCGTGGATCGTCACCACCGCCGTGGTCCGGCCGTTGCCGGTGGTCGCCATCGGCACCATCCGCAGACCCTGGTCACTGGTCAGCCGCTCGAACTTCGCCTTCAGCGCGGTCGGTTTCGTCTGCTCGTGGATCGCGGCCCGGAACTCGGCCGCGAAGGCCCTGCCGTACTTAGCTTCGAGTCGGGCGGTCAACTGCTCGTGCAGCTGGTCGGACTCCGGCTCGCCGTCGACGTTCGGCTCGACCGCCTGGACCACCGCGCTCTCCGGGAGCACGAAGGCACGGTGCTCGGGCAGGCGCTCGGCCGGTTGCTGGACCACCGCGGCCGGGCCGTCGGTGATCAGGTCCCGGGGGACCAGCACGGTCATGTCGGCGCGGAGCTGCCGGGGCTGGGCCGCGGTGGTGATGTCGGCCGGGTTGGTCCGGTCCAGCTTCCAGCGCAGGCTCGCCATCGTCGCCGCACCGGCGTTGTGCAGCCGGACCACCTCGGTGGTGAAGACCAGCTTCCGGTGGGCCTTGGCCAGGTCGAAGTGTCCGCTCCGGTCCAGCGTGGTGTTCTGCTCGCCGCTGCCGGCGGTGTGCTGACGGGTCCGATCGGTCCCGACCCCGCCGGACATCGCCTCGCCCGAACCGTTGGTGTCCTTGGCCTCGACACTCCCGGAGTACGTCGTGGTGTGGCCGGTCGACCGGTCCCGCTGGTTGTAGTCGTACCCCTGGTTGATGCCGACGGCATCGACCTTGGGGATCTCCGGCGTCCCGTTCTCGGGGTTCTCCGGGCCGCCGGCGATGGTGACGTCACCCTCGTAGCGGGCCCGGACCCGGACCAGCAGGACGTCGGGTTGCTCCCGGCCCTGGATCGGGACCTCGATCGAGCCGATGTACCCGCGCGGGCCGAGCATGTCCTCCAGGTGGCCCTGGTAGCTGTCCGGGCTGAGATCGACCTGCAGCGCGGCGCTCAGCAGGGGACTGGCCTGCTGCAGGCCGGGCGCGACCTCCTCGATCTGCGGCTTGATCAGGGCGAGCAGGTCGACCTGCTCGTCCGGCCGGCCCTCGGGGGTGATCGACTCGATCTGGCTCGACGCGAGGCTGCCGTTGTAGGCGTCCGGCAGATGCACGACCCGGCGCTTCTCGGCGATCTCCTCGGCCCGGTCCATCGCCGTCCGCAAGCGCTCGCTCGGCGTCGGGGCATGCGAAGCGGGCACCCTGGTCTGCGCCAGGATCTTCTCCGTCAGCCGTTCGTCGGTGTGGGTCGCGGCCAGACCGGTCGTCACGCCGGCCTTCTCCAGCTTGTAGCGACGGACGAAGCCGACCGCGGTCTCCGGACTGAGGTCGAGCTTGCCGGTCAGGTACCGCTCGGCGGCGTCGGCCACGACCGGCAGCGGCAGGTCGAGCTTCCGCTGCTTGTAGAGGTCCAGGGCACGGCGCTCGGCCATCGCCTTCTGGGCGAGCGCGTCCTCCAGCGGCACGGTCTGGATCACGCGGCCGTCCTGGACGATGTCCGCGACCATCGTGTACCGCTCGATGAACTCGTAGTGCGTGCCGACGTTGACCAGCAGCCGTTCCTCACCCGAGGTCTGGCCGTTGGTGGTGGACTGCGACCTGCCGCCGGTCCGTCCGAGCGAGGCGCTGCCGGACCAGCCCGACCCGTCGCCCCCGACCACCCCGGCGCCCCCGTCGAGGCTGACCCCACCGGAGGCCGACGTACCGGACGTGGAGCCGACGTCGGTCATGGTGAAGTTGATGTCGACGGTGTTCTGCTCGCTGGTCGCGGCGTACGTGAGGCTGGTGGCCTGACCGCGGATCACGATCTTGAGCTGCTGCGGCAGCAGGGTCCGGTCCTCGAGGGCCTGGGCCGGGTTCGCCGGTGCCGGAATGACAGCCATCGGCAGCTCGTAGCTGCCGTTCATCCACTCGCGGTTGGCGACCAGGCTGTCCGGGGAGAGCAGCGTGTGCAGCTGCTGGAACGCGCTGGAGTCCGCACGGATCGCGCTGACGGCCTTGAAGATCCGGTCCGCCGGGTTGCCGGCGTCCACCGCGACCGGGATCGCCTGACGGACGGCCTCGGCGTGCGGTGGCTTCGGCTGCGCTTCGTACACCGGCGGCTCGGCGCGGGTCAGCGCACTGTCGTACTCGACGTCGAAACTTCCCCGGACGTCGGCCAGCGGCGCGGGGTCGTCGTTGTCGGTGACCTCGGTGAAGGTGATCCGGATGCCTTGCCGGAGCCGGTCGAGCGGTGCCGTGCTCTCGTTCAGCGTGACCCGGTTGACGCGCCGGCCGTTGGACCAGCTGAAGCTCCGGCCGAGTGCGTTGCGGCTGAGCTTGACGCCGAGCCGGCCGGCCCAGCCGCGGACGCCCTGGGCCGGACCGTTCGAGACGCCGGCGCCGGCCGAGATCGGCACCGACTTCGAGCGGCCGGACGACCGCCCGGTCGCCCGGGAGCTGATCCCGAGCCGGACGATGTTCTCCGTCGCGGTCGTGCCGCGGCCCTCGACGTCGTCGAAGTCCTGGGTGACGGACAACCGGAACGGCCGGTAGTGCGGTGTGTGACCGGTGCGGTGATCGTCGAGCACCACGATCAGGCCGCCCTGGCAGGCCTGGTTCATCCCGGCCTCGATCCGCGGCGCGGTGATCTGCGTGCGGATCCGGTCGTAGTTGCGCAGCTGGCTGGTCCGGCGGAGCGGATCCTTCGACAGGTTGTCCCACTGCGGCTGGAGGTTGGAGTCCAGCGGCGGAACGAGTCCCATCTTGCTCAGCTCGAGCAGCGCCTGACGCTGGGCCTCTTCGGCTCCCCGGAGTTGTTGCGGCAATGCCTTGCCCGGGCCGCGCAGCTGGTTCTGGCCGCGACCGTGCCACGGCGGCAGGGTCTGCCGGCCGATCGGGGGTTCGGGATCGCCGCGCAGCAGCGCCCGCCCGTCCTGATCGGTCCGCAGCGTGTCATCGGGCTCACGGCGTACGGCGTTCTTGTCCGCGCGACCGCCGGCCCGCAGGAGGTCGTTCTCCGGGACGCGCAGGTGCGCCTCGCAGAGGTCGGAGACCACGATCGGCTCGGCCTTACGGTCGTTGAGCTTGCGCAGGGTGGCCTTGACCTTGAGCCCGACGATGACGCCCTGGGTCGGGCCCTGGTTGCGATGGACCGACGGGGTGATCGAGGTCGCGCTGACGCTCTGTCCACCTTGGCGGGAGACGTTGCGACCGACGGACACGCTCGGCGAGATGTCCGCCGTCGTGCTGCCGACGTCGCTCAGCGCCGTGGGGCTCGGCATGTAGCCGGGGACGGGCTGGCCGGCGATCGGCTTGCCCGGGTAGGCGACTGACGCCGTACCGGTCAGTGAGGTGCCGAAGACCTGGCCCGCGTTGACGCCGGCGAAGTCGACCAGGACCTCTTCCTGCCACATCTCGGAGCTCGCCTCGCCGCTCAGCTTGGCGTCGGCCCAGATCGGCTCGACTTCCAGGGTGAGTGCGTACTCCGACTCGCCACCGGAGGGGATCGGCCGGGTGATGCCACCGGGCCGGGCCGCCTCGCGGAGCAGCCGGTGCGAGTCCTCGGTGATCAGTCCACTGATGTGGTCGTAGGTGACGCGGTCGATCCCGCCCCACTGCTGCTGGGTCTGGGTGACCAACCGGTCGTCGATGCTGTGCAGACCGCTGATCCTGGTCACGGCGTGCCGCGGGAAGTCGGTGGTGACCTCCGAGGCTCTGCCGAGCTCCGCGAGCGAGACGGTCTCGGTCGCGGCCTTGACCGTGTAGGCGCTCGACACCCAGGTCAGCTGCCGGCCCGCGTCCAGCGTCTCGACCGGGGACCAGGGCTCGGTGGGGGAGTTGCGGACCTCGATCTCCCACTCGCCGGACCACTCGTACAGCAGGGACTCGCCCCGGTTGTCGTCGACCCAGCCGGACTGGTGGTGCGCGGTCGAGCCACCGGTCTCGGCCAGCGTGCGGCCGGTGGACACCTCGCCGCGCGGCGAGAGCACCTGGGACGCGGCGTGCAGGACGGTCCCGGGCGCGGCCAGCGCGAGGAACGGCTGGACGTTGACGCCGACGGTGGTGTTCGACGAGTGGGTGCTGGTGGTCGCGATGCTCTGGCCGCCCTCGCCGAGGGTGCCGGACATCTGCTCGGCCAGGTCGTAGTCGCGGTCGATCACCTCGGTGAGATCACGCGGCTTCATCCGCAGCCGGACCTCGGTGACCCGGGTGACGTCGTCGTCCGGATCGCCGCCGACGGTGAACACCATGCCGTCGGGTGACATCAGCCGGCGGTACTCGGCGCCCGGCATCGGGATCGGGGCGTCGGTGGTGAGCCGGCGCGTGCTGCCGTTCTTGGCGAGCATGCGGTTGATGTCGTCGACCGGAACGGTCAGCGCCTCACCGGTCGGTACGCCGGTCTCCAGCAGGTCCTTGACCGGCATGGCCTGGTCCAGGCTGCCTTCGTAGACCCTGACTCGCCGGGCGGCCTGGCCGGCCAGCTCGGCGATCCGGGTCTGTGTGCCGTTCGCATCCAGCTCGCCGAGCAGCGCCTGGTACCCGGCCAGCGCGTTGCGCGCGTCGGTCGCCGCCTGGCCGTACGCCGCGGCGGTCTCGGTGTGCCGGCGTGCTTTGTTGCTAGCGGCAACGGCCGCGGCGCGCAGCGTGCGGGCCCGCTCGGGCGCGCCCTGGTCCTTCCCGGAGTCCTCGGCCTCGGCGTCGCGCTCGTTGCTGCCGGCCTCGGTGAGCGCCGCGACGGCGGTGGCCGTCTTGGCCTTGGCCTTGCCCTCGAGATCCGCGACCGCGGCTTCGAGCGTCTCGATCTGGGTGACGACCTGCTGGCGCAGGTGGCCGGGGGTGTGCCGCGCCGGGGTGGCCTCCGCTTCGGCGCGGGCGGCGGCGAGGCCGGTAGCGGTCGCGTCGGCGGTGGCGATCGCCTCCGGCGCCCAGGGGAGAGTCGGCTCGGTCCCGCTGCGGCGTCCGATCGCCGTCGCCAGGCCCTGGATGTCCCGCTCCAGCTCGGCCACGCTGCGCGGCCCGCTGGGCCGGCCGTTGGCGAGCGTCTCGGCCCGCGCCTGCCGCCAGTCCTGCGTGAGCAGCTGGTAGGCGGCGTTGTCGGCCCGGAGGCGCCGGTCGCTCCGCTCGTGGCCGAACGTGGACCGGAGCCGGCGGAGGATCCCGGTCGGCCGCTCGGCCTGTGCGGCCGCGAGCTGCTGCGTCATCAGGGAGAGCTGATGTGCCCAGACGTGCCGGAGCTGGTGGTCGGCGAGCCGGGGCGAGATTCGCAGCACGTGCGGGTCGTTCGCCGTCCCCGAGCGGAGCCGGCCCTGCGCCACCAGGCCGCCGATCGTGGGCAGCACCTCGACCCGGACATGCTGAGGTACGTCGCTCGCCGTCATCCGCACCACGGCCAGCTCGGCCTGCGCGTCCACGGCCGGCCTCGCGGTGAGCGACGTACCCAGGTCGTCCTGGGTCATGGCCGACAGGACGGTCAGCGCGGCGCGCCCGTCGAGGTCCGGATCCTGACTCGGACGGCCGCCGGCACCGGTCACCAGGCCGGTGCGGCGGACTGCCCGAGTCAGGGTCTGACGATTCGACGCGCGACGGTGGCTGCCGCCGACCGATGCCCGATGGCGTCCGGTCCGGCTGGCCGGAGTGGTCGCGCCGAGCAGGTGGGCGTCGCGGCTGATCTGCTGCGAGGCCGAGATCACCGCGGACGTGGCGATCGGGTTCGCCGTACCCGACAGGCGTTCCAGCCGGGCCGCCGCCTCGGGGGAGTCCGCGGCGGCGCTGAGCAGGGCGACGCGGAGCATCGCCTCGGCCTCGGCACGACGGGACTGGTCCAGGCCGCGGACGTGCAGGTAACGGTCCAGGGCCGCGGTGGCGCCGGCCGCGGGCGAATCCCCGCGGGCGCGGGCGATCTCCGCGCCGAGGACTCCGACAGCTTCGGCCAGCAGACGGTCGTCGTGCACCTGATCCGCGGCACGCCGGCTGAGCTGGGTCTCCAGCGCCCGGACGACGTACGCCGGCAGGACGTCGTCGCGGCTGGTCAGCCAGACGCGTCCGTCACGCAGCGGTACGGCCGTCGGGTGGACGATGCCGAGAGCGGTTCCGAGGGCCGTTCGGGCCCGGACCGCAGGATCAGGGGCGGCCATCGTGGGTGTCGTCAGCCGACCCACCCCCCTCCGTTGGGTGCCTCGGTGCTCACCAGTTGTCACCGAGACGTCTGGTTCCGGAATTTAGCAAACTTTCGGTTACTCGCCAGCAACTCAGATCACCCGAACTGTTAACGATTTACGCCTGCCGGCCACCTAGGATTCGGCGCATGAACGACCGGCTGGGTTCCTCGCAGTGGACCGTCACCGAGGCGCGGAGCATGGTGGCGCAGCTGCGGCACGTGGCCACCGACGGCCCGGAGTACGACGGCGTCGAGCTCTTCCTCGCGCTGTGCGACTACCTCGACGAGCTGCACGGCGGGATCGGGTTCGACCAGGTGCTCACCGGCCCGGAGCTGTCCGCCCTGTCCGACGTCGTACGCCGGGTCCGCGGGCGGAGCGTCGTACCGGATCCGCGCGGTGAGCGGCTGGTGCAGCCGGTGAACGCGGCTGTCACGTTGGACGAGGGACGTGAGCTCGCGACCGACCTGGAGGGAGCCGACGGATGGCAGCGGGAGCTCGGCCGGGCACTGCAGGGGCTGTACAGCTATCTAGACCAGTTGTACGGCGGACCGGGCGCGTTCACCGAGTTGCTGACCACGACCGAACGGGACCGGGTCGCGAGCCGGTAACGGCACCGACTTGGCGGGCCGGTTGGCACCTAGGTGCCACTACGGTAGGCGCGTGAGTCTCTCGTCCTCCACGCGAACCCCCTCCCAAGGCGCCCGCGGAGCGGGCCGATCGGCGGGCGGTGGATCGAACCGCCTCCCCAGCAGCCGGGAGCGCCGCCCCGCTCTGGCCGCCTTGGCGGTCATCCTGATCCTGCTCGGCGCGGCCGGTTCGGCCCTGATCGCGCTCAACAGCGGCAACCGGTCCGACTTCGTCGCGATCTCCGCCAACAGCCTCGAGCCCGGCCATCGGCTGGAGGCCAAGGACCTGTCCCGCGGCGACCTCGCCGGAGCGACCGGCGGCCTGATCCCGTGGTCGCAGGCGAGCCAGTACATCGGCCGCTACACCACGACCTGGCTGTACAAGGACCAGTTCGTCACGCCGGCCAACTTCACCAAGGCCGGCGCCAAGCCGATCCCCGCCGACGGTGCGCTGGTCGGCGTCAGCCTGGAGGCGGGCCGCGCGCCGTCGGACGGCATCGAGGTCGGTGACATCGTCCGGGTGGTCCGGGTGCCCACCTCCAACCAGGACTCCGGGACGGCGGTCCCGCTGGTCAGTGCGGCCGAGGTGACCTCGAGCTCCGGCGCCATCGCCGACCCGAAGACGAGCGCCAGCACCACGCTGAACGTCACGGTGCTGGTCCCGACGGACAAGGCGACCGCGGTGGCCGCCGCGGCCGCGGCCAAGTCCCTGGTGCTGGTCAAGCTCTCGGCGGACACCAAGCCCGAGGTCTCGCGCAACGACGGGACCAATTGATGGCTCTGGTGGCACTGGCGAGCGCGAAGGGCTCGCCCGGGGTGACGACCGCCAGTCTCGTCTTCGGCGCGCTCTGGCCACGGCAGGTGCTGCTGGCCGAGTGCGACCCGGCCGGCAGCGATGTGGCCATCCGGATGACGGCACCGGGCGGTGCGGCGCTCAACTCCGACCGTGGCCTGGTCAGCCTGGCCGCGGCCAGCCGTAAGGGCCTGGGCGACGAGGTGATCCTCGCGCACAGCCAGCAGCTCGACGGTGGTCTCGACGTCCTGCTCGGAGTCCGCGCGCCCGAGCAGATCGGTGGCATGGGCGGTCTGTGGCATCCGCTCGGCATCTCGTTCAACCAGATGCAGCATGGCGACGTACTGGCCGACTGCGGGCGCATCGGTGCGTCCTCGCCGCAGCTCCCGGTCATCCAGTCCGCGCGCCTCGTCGTACTCGTGTGTACAGCGACCGGCTCGTCGGTCGCGCACCTGCGGGAGCGACTGTCCTCACTGGTGCACCACGTCGACGCACAGCTCGGTGTGGTCGTGGTGGGCGACCCGAAGCGCCGGGAGGGCGTGAAGCAGGTGTGGACCGTGCTGGACGCGATGTCCGTGCCGGTGCGGCACCGGTGGCATCTGGCGTACGACCCGGTCGGTGCCGCGTTCTTCGACGGACGCGGTCACGGCCGGCTCGACAAGACTTCGCTGATCCGGACGGCGTCCGACATCACCGCGGAGATGGCCGCCATCGTCGCGGCACCCGCACCGCAGGACTTCGACATGGCCAACGCCGCGTTCCCGCCGCCGGGGGAGCGGCGATGAGCGCTGACCAGGAGCTGGTCCGCAAGCTGCGGGTGCAGGTCGCGGAGCGGCTGAACGAACAACGCCGCCGCGACCAGGTGAACGGCGTACCCCCGATGAGCGCCGAGGACGAGCGCGAGTACGCGCGGTCGCTGATCGTCCAGGTGCTCGAGGACCACGCCCGCTACGAGCTGGCCGAGGGCCGTACGCCGCCGACCCCGGACGACGACGCGCAGATCGCCGGCGCGATCCACTCGGCGCTGTTCGGTGTCGGCCGGCTGCAGCCGCTGATCGACGACCCCGAGGTCGAGAACATCGACATCAACGGCTGCGACCAGGTCTTCGTCCAGTACGGCGACGGCCGCGAGGAGACCCCGGGCCCGGTCGCCGAGAGCGACGAGGAACTGGTCGAGCTGATCCAGGTGCTGGCCGCCCACGCCGGCCTGACCAGCCGGCCGTTCGACTCCGCCAACCCGCAGCTGGACCTGCGGCTGCCGGACGGCTCCCGGCTGTCCGCGGTCATGGGCGTCACGTCCCGTCCCGCGGTGTCCATCCGGCGGGCCCGGCTCGGCCGGGTCTTCCTCAGCGACCTGGTTGCCAACGGCACCATGTCGGAGGACGTCGGCTCGTTCCTGCGGGCGGCGGTCGCGGCCCGGAAGAACATCATGATCGCGGGGGCGACGAACTCCGGGAAGACCACCCTGCTGCGCGCGCTGGCGAACGAGATCGGCCCGAGCGAACGCCTGATCACGGTCGAACGGTCGCTCGAGCTCGGCCTCGGCGAGTTCAAGGACCTGCACCCGAACGTGGTCGCGTTCGAGGAGCGGCTGCCGAACTCCGAAGGCGTCGGCATGGTCAGCATGGCCGACCTGGTCCGCCGCTCACTGCGGATGAACCCCTCGCGGGTGATCGTCGGCGAGGTGCTGGGCGACGAGATCGTCACGATGCTGAACGCGATGAGCCAGGGCAACGACGGCTCGCTGTCGACGATCCACTCGAACAGCTCGATGGAGGTGTTCAACCGGATCAGCACCTACGCGATCCAGGCGATGGAGCGGCTGCCGATGGATGCCACCCAGATGCTGATCGCCGGTGCGCTCGACTTCGTCGTGTTCGTCCGCAAGCACAACGACTACCAGCACGGCGGCGGCCTGAGCCGGTACGTCGAGAGCATCCGCGAGGTCACCGGGTGGGATGGCCGGGTGCTGTCCGGCGAGGTGTTCGCTCTCGGTCCGGACGGCCGGGCCGCGGCGCACGCGCCGATCGCCTGCATGGACGAGCTCGAGCACTTCGGGTACCAGCCGCTCGTGCACGGAACGTGGGCGTGAGGCGATGAACGACCGGACCCTGCTCGCCCTGCTCTGCGGAGCGGTCGTCGGCGGCGCCGTACTGCTGCTGATCGTCGCGATCCGGGGCACCGAGCCGCGGGACGAGACGCCGTCGCTGTTCCAGCGCAACAACGCCGACGCCCGGAAGAACCTGATCCGGATCGGCGTCGGCATCGGCGTCGGCCTGCTCGTGCTGGTGGTGACCCGCTGGCTCGTGCTCGCCGTCGCCCTCGGGTTCCTGGCGGCGCTGGCCGACCGCTTCTTCGGCGGCACCGGTGAGGAACGCCGGGCGATCGAGCGGCTGGACGCACTGGCGACCTGGACCGAGGCGCTGCGCGACACCATCGCCGGCGCGGTCGGTCTGGAGCAGGCGATCCCGGCGACCGCGGTGAACGCGGCCCCGGCGATCAAGCCCGGCCTGAACCTGCTGGTCGACCGGCTGCGGATCCGTGAACCGTTGCCATCGGCATTGATGCGGTTCGCCGACGACCTGGACGACCCGTCGGCCGACCTGATCGTCGCGGCCCTGGTGCTGAACGCCCGGCTGCGCGGGCCCGGTCTGCGCGAGGTGCTCAGCGCCCTGGCGGACTCGGCCCGCGAGGAGCTCGACGTACGGCGGAAGGTCGCGGCCGAGCGCCGGTCGACCCGGCGCAGTGTGCAGGTGGTCGTCGCGATCACGCTGGTGATGGCAGCCGGGCTGGTGCTGTTCAACCCGACGTACATGCAGCCGTACACGAGCTTCGTCGGCCAGGTGGTGCTGGCGGTCGTGATCGCGCTGTACGCGCTCGGCCTGATCTGGCTGCGCCGGCTGGCGAAGATCGAGGTGCCCGAGCGGTTCCTGATCACCAGCGCCGGGCGGGCCCCGCGGATCGGCGAGGAGCGGATGGAGGTGGTGGACCGATGACGTGGGCGTTCATCACCGGCGGTCTCGTCGGCCTCGGCGCGTACCTGCTGGTCCGGATGTTCATCAAGCCGCAGGCCAACGTGCTGTCCACCATCGCCCGGATCGACGCCGGCCGCGGCGGGTACACCAGCGGCGCTACCACGAGCGCGGCCGGCGAGCGCGTGCTCGGCGGCGTGGACCGGGCCCGGGAGTCGCTCGGCCGCCGGCTCGAGCTGGAGGCGAACGCCCGGGGCTGGGCGTTCGGCAAGCTGCGCCGCGACCTCGCGGTGATGAACCAGCCGTTCGCCGCGATGCTCGCGACCAAGGTGTTCTTCGCCCTCGGCGCGATGATCTTCATCCCGATCGTGCTGTTCCTGTTCGGAATGCTCGGCCTCAGCGCGCCCGGCGCCAGCCCGGCGATCGTCACCCTGGCCGCGATGACACTGGCGTTCTTCCTGCCCGACCTGGCGTTGCGGCAGGAGGCGGAGAAGCGGCGGCGCGACTTCCGGCACGTGGTCGGCAGCTTCCTCGACCTGGTCGCGATGAACCTGGCCG
The DNA here is from genome assembly GCF_055586945.1 of Kribbella sp. NPDC048837. Lineage (NCBI taxonomy): Bacteria > Bacillati > Actinomycetota > Actinomycetes > Propionibacteriales > Kribbellaceae > Kribbella > Kribbella sp. NPDC048837. The sequence goes on along the minus strand of NZ_JBVJHF010000003.1, from coordinate 289,128 downwards.
GCGGCCGTGGTCTGCCCGAGGCGCTGATGACCGCGTCCACCATCGGCGACCACTGGGCGATGGCGCGGATCCGGCAGGCACTGGCGAACGCGCGGCTGATCGGCATCACGCCGTGGGACGCGATGGCCCGGCTCGGCGAGGACCTCGGCGTCGAGGAGCTGCGTGACCTGGCGTCCGCGCTGGCGCTGGCCGGCGACGAGGGTGCGAAGATCCGGGCCTCGCTGCTGGCCCGGGCGGCGTCGCTGCGGCGCAAGGAACTGGCCGACGTGGAAGGGAAGGCGGGGGAGCGGTCGCAGTCGATGCTGGTCGCGCAGCTCGTGATGATCGCCGCGTTCTTCCTGTTCCTGGCGTTCCCGGCGGCCATCGCGATCCTCGGAAGTTAGGCCGGACCGTGATCAGGGCAATGGATCCAACGCACGAAGTTGTCCGTCGTAGAGGGCATACTGAGGCCTGCTTCGGCCTCACGAATCGGAAGGCACTCGGATGAACTCGGAACTGCAGTTCTGGCGCGCGATGGCAAGCTACGCGGTGGCGCGGGCGCACGCGCAACGAGCCCGGGCACGCCAGGGCCGGACCCAGCTCGGCGCCTCCGCCCTGGAATGGGCCATCATCTCGGCGATCCTGGTCGCCGCCGCGCTGGCGATCGGCGTGGTCGTGAAGCGCGTCATCGACAAGCGCACCGGCGAGATCGGCGAAGGCTGACCGATACCGTCATGCCTGTCCGCCCCGGCTCTCCCGCTGACGCCGTACCGTCGCCGCTGCGCGCGCGCCGGTGCGGCGTCCGTCGTGGTTGCGGTCGGCATCGAAGACGGCGGTCGGAGCGCGGTGTCAGCTCGCTCGAGCTGGCCATCCTCGCGCCGGCGATCCTGGCGCTGATCTTCATGTCGATCCAGACCGCGCTCTGGTTGTACGGGCGGTCGGTGGCGCTGAACGCCGCGCAGGAAGGCGTCTCCCGGCTGCGGCTGGTCCAGCCGCCGGTCTACACCGAGGCGGTGGGGGAGAAGGTCCGCGCCGACATCGAGTCGTACGCGCAGCAGGTCGGCGGCACGTCGCTGCAGCACGCCAGCGTCCCGCCGCCGTCGTACAACAACCCCGAAGGCATGGTCTCCTTCACGGTCACCGGTGAAACGGTCTCGCTCGTCCCCGGCCTGACGCTGAAGGTGAGCCGCACCGCCACCGGACCGATCGAGCAGTTCGAGGCCGACGACAAGTGAGCCGGGAGATGACGCGGAGACTGGGGATCCGTCGCACCGTCGCGCGACGTCCGCGGCGGCGCGAGCGCGGCGCGCTGGCGCTCGAGCTGGCGATCCTCGCGCCGGTGCTGCTGGTGCTGTTCATGTTCCTGCTCGCCTGCGGCCGCTACTTCCAGACGTCCTCGCTGCTGGAGAGCGCGGCCCGCGACGGCGCCCGCTCGGCCAGCCAGTCGCGGTCGCTGGCCGAGGCGCAGGGCCGGGTCGACGAGGCGGTCACGAACACGATGAGCCAGGCGGTCAAGTCCTGCCAGGAAACGGCCTCCGGGACCATCACCACGGCGTTCGTCGCCGGTACGCCGCTGTCCGTCGAGGTCACCTGCACGATCAACTACCGCGACCTGGGCCTGCTCGGTCTCGGCGGCGACACCACGATCACCAAGCGGTTCACCTCGTCCCTCGACCCGTACCGGGGAGTCCGCGATGGCTCCTGAACAGCACCGGTCCCGGCTCGTCGAGTTCTTCCGGATCGATGCCCCCGGCAATCATCGGCTCGTTCCCGGCCGCGGCGCGCTCAGCCCCGCGGTGGCGATCCTCGCGGTGATGATCTTCACCCTGGCCGGCCTGGTGATCGACGGCGGCCGCCAGCTCGGCGCCCGCTCCCGCGCGGTCGGGTACGCCCAGGAGGCGGCCCGGGTCGGCGCGGCCGCCATCCAGCTGAACAGTGCCGAGGCCAAGATCGACACCGCCAAGGCCGCGACCGCGATCGCCGCCTTCTGCGCCCAGGTCGTGTCCAACGACCCGGCCGTCACGGCCTGCGCGCCCACCACGCTGACCGAGAAAGAGGTCGACATCTCGGTCTCGATCGCCAACAAGACCACGTTCCTCGGCCTGATCGGCAAACAATCCCTGAAAGCCTCCGGCACCGGGCAAGCCCACCCCGAACAAGGCATCAACAAGGCCGACGACAGCCCCACCATCCCGCCGATCGTGGTGAACCCGACCACCGACGGCCCCGGCGCGCCGACCGGTACGGCGATGCCGCCGACCATCGACCTCCCGTGCCCGACCTGGACCATCGGCTCGCCCACCCCGGTCTGGACGCTGACGCCGTTCCCGTTCCCGGCCACCTGCTCGCCGACCGTGACCCCGACACCGGACCCGTCGTCGACGCCACCCGGGAGCCCGCCGGTCACGCCGCCCACCTCCACCCCGCCCAGCCGCTAGAGACCGAAGGAATGTCATCCGTGCGTAGGTTCGCTCTCCCCGCCGCGGCACTGGCCGGCGTCCTCCTCCTGTCCTCCTGCGGCGGCAAGGACTCCACCGACGGCGGCCTACCGGTGCCGGCCGGCGGCGACTCCAGCACGACAACCTCCAGCACACCGTCCTCCAGCACGCCGTCCACCAGCGAGACCTCGAAGCCGGCCACGACGGCCGAACCCACCGCGCAACCCAAGTCACAAATCATCATCAAGGCAGGGAACTTCGAGTCCAATGACGCCGTCCAAGGCCTCGTGAGCAGCTACCCGCTGTACTTCCAGGCACTGGTGTCGAAGGACGACACGGTGCTGAAGAAGCGGTTCCCGTCGTTCTTCTACGCCGACGTGTCCGAGGGGATTGTGGATGCCAAGCGCAACGGATGGGTGATGCGCCCGCCGGGCAGCGTGGTCGTCGTCGGCGTACAGAATCAGCCGGACGGCACTGTCCGGGTGAAGACGTGCCGCTCACAGACCACGGAGTACTGGGACCCGAAGGCGAAGAAGTGGACCGTGGTAGCGCCGAAGGGCTCGCCCGAGGTGATCGAGATGATCAAGACCGGCATCGGCTGGCTGCCGTACCGGCTGGCACCGACGACCGGCGTGAACTGCTCACGGGTGCACTATCCGGCTTAGATCGGAACGCGGAATTCATGTTCCGAACAGGTGACGGGGCCTTGAGCAACGGGCATGATGCCCCTGGTCGAAGATAATCTGCCGGGTAGCCGAGTCTGGGGAGTGAGGATGCAGAACCGAGTAGGCCGCACACTGCTCGTCCTGAGCGCGGTACTCGCACTACTCACGATCGGCCCCGCCACCACGGCCACCGCGGACACGATCCAGACCGGCACCTCGGTCTGCAGCATGTACGTGAACTCCGTGGGCTTCGGCGCGTACTGCAGCAACGGCTCGCCCTATCTGGGTGGTCCGTTGCCGCCACCACCCACGTGGCGGGAGCGGCTGGACGGCAAGCCGTTCATTCCGTGCCGCGACTTCGACATCCCGAACGGCATCCGGCTCCCGAAGGCGCCGGAGGGCAAGAAGTGGGTGCTCCGGATCACGATCACCGACTACAAACTCGACACGTACGACGGTGGTCCGGCCGCCCACCTGGAGCGCGTCTACGTTCCGGTGAGCCCCGCGGAGGAGGCGCAGTGCCCGTTTCCGCCGTACATGGTGCCCTTCTGGCACGAGTTCAGGAGCAACTATCCGCCGCCGGCGCTGGTGGTCATGCCGACGTTCACGCCCCGGGTCAACGTGCCCGCCTTCTTCTCCCTGACCACGGAGAGCTCGAGGGCGGGGGCCGACGAGAAGGACCCGGGCAAGCTCAGCGGGTACATCGACCCGAAGCACAACCTGACGATGCGCGGCCAGATCGTCGAGATGACGGTCGATCCCGGGGACGGGAGCAAGCCGTTCAAGTGTCTGATGGGTGTCACGCCGGAGGACGATCCGGACGGGTACGACGAGACCCAGGACCCGTTCCACCAGATGAACACGTGCAAGCACACCTACCAGCGGTCCAGCGCGAACCAGCCGGACAGCATGTACACGGTGAAGCTCACCATGACGTGGGAGGTTTTCTACTGGGTCGGTAAGGATGCCGGCGGGTGGCATTCGATCGGCACAGCGGACGTGACGGCTGTGCAGCGACTGCCTGTCCAGGAAGCGCAGGCCATTGGTGGCTGATGGTGGGGGTATGGAGGAGCGATGGTAAGGACGAATGAGCCGGTGCGGGCGGCGCGGTTGCCGCAGCGGCGGGCGGGGAGTCCGGGTGCGGACCGGCTGAAGGGGTTCGTCGCGCTGCTCGCGATCCTGGCGATCGTCGGCGGTGTCCCGTACGTCCTGCTGCGCTACTTCGGTACGCCGTGGCCGGACACGATGCCGAGCCGCGACATGCTGTTCAGCGAGCTGAGCATCGAGACCGTGCTCGGCATCATCGCGTTCTTCATCTGGATCGCCTGGCTGCACTTCGTCATCTGCCTGATCGCGGAGGCGGTGGCGGAGATCCGCGGCCACGGCCTCTCGCCGCGCATTCCGTTCGGCGGCGGCTCGCAAACGCTGGCCCGCCGGCTGATCGGCACCGTCGTACTTATTGCGGCCGGAGCGGGCGTCAGCCTGCCGGTGGCCAGCGCGGTGACGACGAGCGGTGTCGCGCCGACCTCGGTGACCGTCACCCAGGGCGGTGAGCAGGGTTCGACGGCGCAGTTCCGTCAGACCGAGGCGCGCAGCAGCGTGCTCAGCGGCAACCAGACCCAGACCACCACGCACACGGGCGTCCGGACGAACAGCGACGACAAGGGCACGGTGATCAAGTACACCGAGGTCAAGCCGCCGCAGGGCCGGAACTACGACTGCCTGTGGGACATCGCCGAGCGGTACCTGGGCGAAGGCCGGCGGTACAAGGAGATCTACGACCTCAACAAGAACAAGCTGCAGCCCGACGGCCGCCGACTGAACAACCCGGACCTGATCCTGCCGGGCTGGCAGGTGCGCCTGCCAGCGGACGCCAAGGGCCCGGGTGTGCACACGGTGCGCGTCAACATCGACGACCACACCAACACGAGGCTGACCACGGGCGCCAAGGTCGCCACCGGCACCAAGGTCACGACGGAGACCAGGACGACTGGGACCAAGACGTCGACGACCGGTTCCAAGGTCACCACCGGCGGCAAGGTGGCGACGGGCTCGGGGACGACGACCGAGACCAGGACGACGCCCGGCGCGGGCAGCCGCTGGTCGGAGCAGGGCGAGGAGTCCGGCTCGACGGTCACTATCGGCAGCGCGAAGAACGACCCGGGTGCGAAGAACGTTAAGCCGGGCGAGCCCGGCATCACGGTCGGCCCGCACGGTCCGGGTACGGCGAACTCCGAGCCGGGCGACCCGGCCGCCGGTGGCACGCAGGTGCCCGTCGCCGTCCCGGTCGCGACCGGCGACGACGGCTTCAGCCTGAAGGACGCCGGCATCTACGGCTTCGGCGCGACGCTGCTCGCGGCCGGTCTGGCGCTGGCGCTGAAGCGGCGCCGCGGCTGGGCGCTGGGTCCGGGTCCGAAGGCAGCCGGCCACCGGAACACCGAGGTCGGTCTCCGGCTGGCGTCCGACATCCCGACCGCGCAGTTCGTCGACAACGCGCTGCGCAAGCTCGGCGCGGACATGACCCAGGCAGAGCGGCCGATGCCGAAGGTCGTCGCCGCGCTCGTGACGGACCGCGCGCTGACGCTCGTGCTCGACCCGTACGGCGCGCAGCCCGCTCCGCCCGGTCCGTGGCAGGCGATTGCCGAGGGCACCCGGTGGACGCTGCGCCGTGGGTACGCCCCGACCGGTGAGGTCAACGCGCCCGCGCCGTACCCGACGCTGGTCACGATCGGTCAGAACGCCGACGGCGCGACCGTGCTGGTCGACCTCGACACCGCGAACGGCATCGTCAGCTTCGGCGGGGTGAACAACCCGTCTCGTGACGTGGTCGGTTCGCTCGCGGTCGAGCTGGCGACGAACCTGTGGTCCGAGGGTGCGCACATCAGCATGGTCGGGTTCGGTGACGACCTGTCCTCGCTGGCGCCGAGCCGGCTGAGCTACTGGGTCCGGCTCGACGACGCGATCGCCGAGGTGACTCGTCGGACCGACGCCCAGGTGCAGGCCTGTGCGCGGCGGGAGCTGAGTTCGGTCGACGAGGCCCGGATGGCCTTCCCCGACCCGGTGCTGTGGGGTGCGGAGATCATCTTCGTGTCCGCGCCGCCGTCGCCGGAGGAGCAGGACCAGCTGAACCGGCTGGCCGCGGACCAGCAGCGCAGCATCGCGGTGGTCGTGGTCGGCGACGTGATCAGCTCGCCGTGGCGGTTCGTGGTGGACGAGAAGAACCAGGCGGTCTGCCGGCTGCTCGGGCTCGAGGTCGATGCCCACAGCATCGACCCGGAGCAGTTCGCGGACCTGGTCGCGCTCTTCGACGCGGCCGAGTTCGACGCGCGGGACAAGCGCCGGGCCGAGCAGAACATGCCGGCGTACGAGTTCTCCGCCACCGACCTCAGCCAGCCGGCACCGGTCGAGGTCGACCTGCTCGGAGCGGTCGAGGTGGATGCCCGCGGCACCATCGACGAGGGCCGGATCGCGCTGTCGACGGAGATCATCGCGTTCCTGTCCAGCCAGGACTACGGAGTCCACCCGAACGTGCTGGCCGGTGCGATCTGGCCGCGCGGCATCAGCGAGGAACTGCGCGACGCCGCGCTGGAGCACACCCGCCGCTGGGTCGGCGTGGACGCGATGTACGCCGACGAGTCCGGTCGCTGGATGCTGAACCGCAGCATCGTCCGGGTCGACTGGGACGTGTTCCGCACGCTGGCGAAGCAGGCGACGATGATGGACGACCCGCGCGGGCCGCTCTCGACGGCGCTCAGCCTGGTGCACGGGCCGGCCTGGTCCAACCTGCCGGCCGGCCGCTACTCCTGGCTCGCTGCCTCGGGCATCGAACGCCGGATGGTGGAGGCCGTCGTCGACGCCGCGCTGCGGCTCGCCGAGGCGTCCCTCAACCACAACGACGGCAACCTGGCCCGCACGTCCCTCCAGACCGGCCTGAGCTTCTCGCCGGCCTCGGAGGAACTCTGGCGAGCCACGCTCCGCCTCGCGTCGCACTTCGGCACCACCGCCGACGTCACCAACGTCGCCGGCCAGATGTACGCCGCCCTCGCCAAACACGGCGCCCCCCGCGGCCCCGAAGCCGAGACGGACGCCTTGGTCGACGAGTTGCTCCCGGGCTACCACCGGCCGGCCGCAGTCGCCTGAGCCTGACCAACAGAAACCGCCCTGCACTTCGGTGCAGGGCGGTTTCCGTTGAGCCGAGCGGGGTCAGAGCGTGGAGGCGGACCAGGTGTCGCACCTGGTCATGTCGCCGGACTCCATGCCTCTGGTGAACCAGCGCATGCGCTGTTCGGCGGTGCCGTGGCTGAAGCTTTCCGGGGTGACCTGGCCCTGGGTCTTGGACTGGATGCGGTCGTCGCCGACCGCGGCGGCGGCGTCGAGGCCGCGGGCGATGTCGTCCTGGGAGAGCTCGGTGATGAGCGGTTGGCCGCTCTTGTCCGGGACGGTGGTGGCGTGGTTGGTCCAGATGCCGGCCAGGCAGTCGGCCTGGAGCTCGGACCGAACCGAGTCTGAGGTGGGGCCGTTGCGGGTCTTGATCCGGCCGAGGATGCCGTACAGGTTCTGCACGTGGTGGCCGTACTCGTGGGCGACGACGTACGCCTCGGCGAACTCACCGCCCCTGGCGCCCAGGTCGGTCTGCAGGGTCTTGAAGAACCCGATGTCCAGGTACACCCGCTTGTCGGGCGGGCAGTAGAACGGCCCGACCGCGCTGGTCGCCGGGCCGCAGCCGGTGTTGACCGAGCCCTCGAACACTCGCATCGCCGCCGGGGTGTACTTCTTCCCGCGCCGGGGGAGTTCGCTGGCCCAGAAGCTCTGGATCGAGTTCTGGTAGAAGACGAACCGGCAGTCCTGGTTGTTCTGCAGGTCCGTGCCCTTCTTGCAGGAGTCGAGGTTGCCGGCCGCGGTGTTGCGGACGGCCGGCTCGTCGCTGCCGGTGCCGCCGGGCAGACCGCCGTTCAGCAGCAGGATGACGACCAGCAGGATGATGCCGCCGATACCGCCGCCCACCGGGATCATCCCGCCGGGCAGTCCGCCACCGCCTCCACCACTGCCGCGGGTGTCCTCGACACCGCTGGTGTCGAGATCCGCGTCCGGATTGAATTTCACAGCACTTAGACTAGACCTGAGTGCGGGGGATTCTGCCGTGTCGTGACGCTGCGCCGCCGACCCGCCACTGACCGAGCGACCCCGGACCCTGAGGACACCTGCCACCGCGATGATCACTGTCTCCAATCTCGAGGTTCGCGTGGGTGCCCGCCAGTTGCTCGCGCCCGCCTCGTTCCGGGTCGGCCCGGGCGACAAGGTCGGGCTGGTCGGCCGCAACGGCGCCGGCAAGACGACACTGACCAAGATCCTGGCCGGTGAGGGCCTGCCGGCCAGCGGCTCGGTCTCGTCCTCCGGTGAGATCGGCTACCTGCCGCAGGACCCGCGCACCGGCGACCTGGAGATCCTCGCGCGCGACCGGATCCTGTCCGCGCGCGGCCTGGACGACGTCGTACGCCGGCTGCGCAGCGCCGAGAAGTCGATGGCCAGCGCCGACGACAAGACCCGCGCCAAGGGCATGCGGCGGTACGAGCGCGCCGAGGCCGACCTGCACGCCGCCGGTGGGTACGCCGCCGAGGCCGAGGCGGCCCGGATCGCGGCGAACCTCGGCCTGCCCGACCGCGTCCTCGGCCAGCCGCTGGGCACGCTGTCGGGTGGTCAGCGCCGCCGGGTCGAGCTGGCCCGGATCCTGTTCGCCCAGGCCGAGACGCTGCTGCTGGACGAGCCGACCAACCACCTGGACGCCGACTCGATCATCTGGCTGCGCGACTTCCTGAAGACGTACCCCGGTGGCGTGATCATGATCAGCCACGACGTGAACCTGCTCGAGGAGACCGTCACCCGGGTCTTCCACCTGGACGCGAACCGGGCCGAGATCGACATCTACAACGTCGGCTGGAAGGCGTACCTGACCCAGCGGGAGACCGACGAGCGGCGTCGCAAGCGCGAGCGGGCGAACGCGGAGAAGAAGGCGACCCAGCTGGTCGACCAGGCGAACAAGATGCGCGCCAAGGCGACCAAGGCGGCCGCGGCCCAGCAGATGCTGCGCCGGGCCGAGCGGTTGATGTCGTCGCTCGAGGACGAGCGCAAGCAGGACCGCGTGGCGAAGATCGCGTTCCCGACGCCGGCGCCCTGCGGCAAGACGCCGTTGATGGCCCGCGAGCTGTCCAAGTCGTACGGCTCGCTGGAGATCTTCACCGACGTCGACCTCGCGATCGACAAGGGCTCGCGGGTCGTCGTACTCGGCCTCAACGGCGCGGGGAAGACCACGCTGCTGCGAGTGCTGTCCGGGATCGAGAAGTCCGACACCGGCGAGGTGATCGACGGCCACGGCCTCAAACTCGGGTACTACGCGCAGGAGCACGAAACGCTCGACGTCAACCGGACCGTGCTCGAGAACATGAAGTCGGCCGCCCCGGATCTGAACGAGACCCAGGCTCGCAGCGTGCTCGGCTCGTTCCTGTTCACCGGCGACGACTCGGACAAGCCGGCCCGGGTGCTGTCGGGTGGCGAGAAGACCCGGCTCGCTCTGGCCACGCTGGTCGTGTCCGCGGCCAACGTGCTTCTGCTCGACGAGCCGACCAACAACCTGGACCCGGCCTCCCGGGCCGAGGTGCTGAACGCGATCCGCTCGTACACCGGTGCGATCGTGCTGGTCACCCACGACGAGGGCGCGGTCGAGGCGCTCGAGCCGGAGCGTGTCCTGCTCCTGCCGGACGGCGTCGAGGACCTCTGGTCGCCCGACTACGCGGACCTGGTCTCGCTAGCCTGACCTACTCCGCAGTAATGTTTCCGCCATGACGGAACTCGGGCTGCGGTTTTCAGTGGACGGACCGGTCGCGCGCGTGGTGCTGGACCGGCCGGAGGTGCGGAACGCGCAGACTCCGGGGATGTGGCGAGCGCTCGCCGAGTTCGGTACGGCGCTGCCGTCCGACGTCCGCGTGGTGATCGTGTCGGGGGAGGGGCCGTCGTTCTCGGCCGGCCTCGACCGGCGGCTCATGATGGGCGAGAACGACCAGGGCGAGGAGCCGCTGCTCTCGCTCGGGGCGAAGCCGACCGCCGAGGTGTACGAGCTGATCGCCACCTTCCAGGCCGGCTTCTCCTGGCTCCGGCGGCCGGAGATCATCAGCATCGCGGCGGTTCAGGGGCACGCCGTCGGTGCGGGCTTCCAGCTGGCGCTGGCGTGTGACCTCCGGGTGGTGACCCCGGACGCGCGCTTCAGCATGCGCGAGCCGTCGCTGGGGCTGGTGCCCGATCTCGGTGGCACGCAGCCCCTGGTTCAGCTGGTCGGGTACTCGCGGGCGCTGGAGATCTGCGCGACCACTCGCTGGGTCGAAGCGGCCGAGGCGAAGGAGATCGGCCTGGCGAACATCGTCGTACCCGCCGAGGAGCTCGAGGCGACGGTGAAGGATCTGTCCGACGCGCTGCTCGGACCGCTCCCCGGCGCGATCCGCGAGACCAAGGCGTTGCTCCTCGGTGCCGCGGATCGCTCGTACGCCGACCAGCTCAAGGCCGAGCGAGAGGCCCAGGAGCGCCGGTTGAAGGAGCTCCTGGCCGCCTTCGGCTAGGGCCAGTTGCTGATCTGTACGTCGTTCGGCGAGGGGTCGCCCTTGCCGGTCTCGACGTACTTCTTCAGGCTCAGCAGGAAGCTCGCCCACTTGGTGCTGCAGTGGGACATGAACTCGACCGGCTCCTTCCAGCCCGCGTGCTTGAAGAGGACGATCGTGTAGTCGTCGACCTTCGAGAGCTTGAAGCCGACGTGGGTCCCGATCCACTCCTCGGGGCCGTCGACGACCTCCCAGCGGACGAACTCGCCGGGCTTCGTCTCCAGGACCTTCATGTCGAAGCCTTCACCGCCCGCGCCGGCGAAGCGGAACTGGATCACTCCGTCGACGTCGGTGTCGCCCTTGGTGTCCTCGGTCCACCAGCCGGCCAGGCCGTCGATCGTGGTGAGTGCCGCGGACGTGTCCTCGGGGGACGCGATGACGCCGACTCTGTGCAGGATGTCGTACATAGGAATAGCCCTTCTCAGTTGTCGCGGTTGCGCTGGATGGTCTCGGCGATCCGCTTGATGCGCTGCAGTCGCCGGTCCCAGCTCTCGCTGACGTTCGCCATCTGGGCGATCGCGCGCTCGAGCTGCGCCTCGTCCACGGTGTAGCGGCGTTCGCGTCCGGCCGGCGTGCCATGAACCAGCCCGGCCCGGTCGAGTACGGCGAGATGTTTGGCGACCGCCTGCCGGGTGACCGGCAGGTGATCGCTGAGACTGGTCGCGGTGCCGCCGCCATTCGCGAGCAGGAGATCGAGCATCCGCCGCCGGGTCGGATCTCCGACCGCCGACCAGAGCTCGTCGTCGATCACGGCGTGGACACCAGCCGGTCGACGTACGGCGGGAGCCGGGGGAGGAAGTAGTCCCAGCCGCTGACGTGGTCGTGATAGACCTCGTCGGGCTTCGCGGCCTCCTCGTACCCGGTCTCGGCGAACCGCAGCAGCGTGCCGCCGTCGGACGGGATCAGGTCGAACGTCACCAGCACCGAGTTCGCCGCGGTGGCGACCTCGCCGTCGTAGTCCCACCGGAACGAGAACCGCCGGGGCGGGTCGGCCTCGACGACGGTCAGTGGCACGACCATGGTGTCCGATCCTTGCTTGAACGAGACCGTCCCGGTCGCTCCCGGTACGGCGTCGAGCTCGGCGTCGTCGGGCCACCACTCGCGCAGGTGCTCCGGCGAGCTGACCACCTCGTAGACGACCTCCGGTGAGGCCTCCACCCGAATCTCCCGCTCGATGCTCCGCGCCATTCCGCTCACCCATCCCTTTCGCAACCTTTGGTTGCCTATGACTGTAGGGCACACTCATCTCATGCGCAACCATCGGTTGCATTAAGCTGAAGGGAAGTTCGGGGCGGCCTGGAGTGTTATCAAGGTCACCACACAGGGAGGGGACCGGATGTCAGGCATGATGCGCCCCGGAATGGGCGGGGGCGCGTACGGCTGGCGGCGCCAGGACACGTCCGTGGTCGGCCAGAAGCTGGCCAAGGGCACGCTGCGGCGGATCGTCCGGTTCGCCGCGCCCTATCGCTGGCACATCACGCTGTTCCTGGTGCTCGTGATCATCTCCGCGTTCCTGGTGATCGCCTCGCCGCTGCTGTTCAAGAAGATCGTCGACGACGGCATCAGCAAGGGAAACGCGCCGCTGGTGACCGCGTTGGCCCTGGTGGTCGCCCTGCTCGCGGTCGTCGAGGCGGCGCTCGGCCTGATGCAGCGCTGGTTCTCGGCGCGGATCGGTGAAGGGCTCATCTTCGACCTGCGCACCAAGGTCTTCTCGCACGTCCAGCGGATGCCGGTCGCGTTCTTCACCCGGACCCAGACGGGCGCGCTGGTGTCCCGGCTGAACAACGACGTGATCGGCGCCCAGCAGGCCTTCACCTCCACGCTGTCCGGCGTGGTCTCGAACATCATCAGCCTGATCCTCGTGGTCGGCGCGATGCTGGTGCTGAGCTGGCAGCTGACCGTGGTGGCGATCCTGATGCTGCCGGTCTTCCTGATCCCGGCCCGAGTCCTCGGTCGCCGGCTGGCCGCGATGACGCGGGAGCAGATGAATCTGAACGCCGAGATGTCGACCGCGATGACCGAGCGGTTCAGCGTCGGGGGAGCGCTGCTGGTCACGCTGTTCGGCCGTCCGGTGATCGAGAACCGCGACTTCGGCGAGCGCGCCGGCCGGGTCCGCGACCTGGGCATCCGGATCGCGATGCTCGGCCGGGTCTTCTTCACCGCGCTGACGCTGGTCGCCGCACTGGCGACCGCCCTGGTGTACGGCGTGGGCGGCAACCTGGCCGTCCGTGAGACGTTGACGATCGGGACCCTGCTCGCGCTGGTCGCACTACTCGGTCGGCTCTACGGTCCGTTGACCGCACTGTCCAACGTGCGCGTCGACGTGATGACCGCGCTGGTCTCCTTCGAGCGCGTCTTCGAGGTGCTCGACCTGGAGCCGATGATCAAGGACTCGCCGGACGCGCGGGACGTGCCCGCGGACGCCGCCGGCGTGGAGTTCGAGCACGTCGCGTTCTCGTACCCGACGGCCGAGCAGGTGTCACTGGCCAGCCTGGAGTCGGTCGCGGTCCTCGACAAGCGCGTGTCGGCGCAGGTGCTCGAGGATGTCAGCTTCGTCGTACGCCCCGGGCAGCTGGTCGCGCTGGTCGGCCCGTCCGGTGCCGGCAAGACCACGATCACCAACCTGGTCGCGCGTCTGTACGACGTGAGCGGCGGGGCGGTCCGGGTCGGCGGGCTCGACGTACGGGATGCGACGCTGCAGTCGTTGCACGACACGATCGGGTACGTGACGCAGGACGCGCACATGTTCCACGACACGATCCGGGCGAACCTCGCGTACGCGAAGCCCGGGGCCTCCGACGAGGAGATGATCGAGGCACTCCGGTCGGCGCAGATCTGGGAGCTCGTCTCGTCGTTGCCCGACGGGCTGGACACCGTGGTCGGGGATCGCGGTCACCGGCTGTCCGGTGGCGAGCGGCAACGACTCGCAATCGCCCGGTTGTTGCTGAAGGCACCGAGGATCGTCGTGCTCGACGAGGCCACCGCGCACCTGGACTCCGAGTCCGAGGTCGCCGTCCAGCGGGCGCTCGACACCGCGCTGGAAGGACGGACGTCGCTGGTGATCGCGCACCGGTTGTCGACCGTACGGAACGCGGACCTGATCCTGGTCGTTGACCGCGGCAACATCGTCGAGCGCGGCACGCACGAGCAGTTGCTGGCCCAAGGCGGCGAGTACGCCGACCTCTACCGCACCCAGTTCACCGAATCCGGCACGTCGGCGGGTGTCGGACTGTGATCAAGCTGGCGCTCGCCCTCGCGGTCGGTTACGCGGGCTTCAAACTCGCCTACCACTCCGAGGACGGCCGTCACTACGGCCGGACCGGCGAACGTGCGGTCCGGACGACGCTCGCACTGCTGATCGCCGCGCTGGCGGGCGGCGTCACCTATGTAGTACTCCTTCGGCATTAGGGCGCCGGAGTCTTCTCCGGGTCGTGCTCGAGCAGGTGCAGCACCGGTACGCCGAGGTGGCGCCGGGCCGAGTTCGTCCAGTCGAGGTGGAAGAACTCCGCGACCACGTGTGAGCGGGTCAGGATGATGACCTCCTGGCCTCGCACGTGCTTGACCGTGGCGACCAGGGCGTCGATCGGGCGGTCGTGGGAGATGCCGCCCTCGGCGTTCTGCCCGAGGTCGCGCAGCCGCTGGACACTCCGCCCGGTGCAGCCTTTCGCCTCGGTGTCGATCGCCTTCTGGGCCTCCGCGAGGTCCTGACGCTGGGTGGCGAGCCCCGGTCCGTACAGATCCGCGGTGCCGAGCGCGCTGATCGAGGCCTCCACGCCGGCCTCCGCGTTGTGACACGGCACGAGCACGTGGTACTTGACCGGCTCGGGCATGTCCTGGTGCAGGTCGACCACGCTTTTCGCGTCCGTCGCGGACAGTTCCTGTTCGACGAGCAGTACGACGTCGTACATCTCGTGACCTCCAGTTCCTACCAGTCGGTACCCCTCCATAGTGCCCCCAGAAGGACCGAAAGTACTCAACTGGATCGTTCCAGCCGCCGCCTTCCGTACGTGCGCAGCGCCCGCAGCAGATCCACCTCGCGGAACGCCGGCCAGTACAGGTCGCAGAACTCGATCTCGGACCGCGTCGCCTGCCACAGCAGGAAGTCCGACATCCGCAGCTCACCGCTGGTCCGGATCACCAGCTCCGGATCCGGCAGGCCCGGAACGTACAGGTGGCGGCTGATCTCGTCCTCGCTCAGCGACTCCGCGACCTCCGCCGCCGACCGCCCGCTCGCCGCCGCCTCCTCGAGCAGCGCCCGCACGGCATCCAGCACCTCGAGCCGCCCGCTGTACCCGATCGCGATGGTCAGCTCACCCGCGTCCGCCCGGTCCCGCGTCTCCTCGACCGCCTCCTTCAATGCCCGAGCCGTTGAGTCAGGCAACAAATCCGACTGCCCCGCGACATGCAGCCGCCACCGGTGGTCCCGCCGGACGTGATCGGCCAGCACGGTCTCGGTGAGCTGCATCAGGTAGTCGACCTCGGACGAGTCGCGCCGCCGGATGTTGTCCGCGGACGCGACCCACGCGGTGACACAGCGGATCCCGGCATCCGAGCACCACTGCAGGAACAACTCCAGGTGCTCCGCGCCGAACCGGTGCCCGACGCGTACGTCGTCGTAGCCGGCGCCCCGGGCCCAGCGGCGGTTGCCGTCCATGGCGATCGCGACGTGCTGCGGCATCGGCAGTCCGGCCAGTTGGCGCCGGAGGATCTTGGCGTACAGGCGGTGGAGCGGCTTCATCAGCGTTGGGCGCTGGAGAGGACGTCGGCGAGGTCGAACTTGAGGGGTTCTTCGAGTTGTTCGTAGGTGCAGGACTCGGGGGTGCGGTCGGGGCGCCAGCGGACGAACTGGGCGGTGTGGCGGAAGCGGATGCCTTCCATGTGGTCGTAGCGGACCTCGACGACGAGTTCGGGTCGCAGCGGGGTGAACGAGAGGTCCTTGCCGGCCTGCCAGCGGCTGCCTTCGGCGTTGCGCGGCGTACGAACGCCTTCCTCCTGCTTGGCCCACGCCCACGGGTGGTCGTCGAACGTGGTGACGAGGGGCTGCATCTCCTCGAAGAGCTCCTTGCGCCGCTCGAGCGGGAACGCGCCGATCACGCCGACACTCGCCAGCGTGCCGTCCTCGTTGTACAGCCCGAGCAGCAGCGAGCCGATCCGGTCCGGCCCACTCTTGTGCAGGCGGTACCCGGCGACCACGCAGTCCGCCGTACGCTCCGGCTTGACCTTGAACATGACCCGCTTGTCCGGCTGGTACGTACCGTCCAGCGGCTTCGCGATCAGCCCGTCCAGCCCGGCGCCCTCGAACTGCTCGAACCACTCCCCGGCCGTCTCGTGATCGGTCGTCGCCGGCGTCACGTGGATCGGCGCCTTCACGTCGGCGAGCGCGTCCAGCAGCGCCGTACGGCGTTCCGCGAACGGCCGCTCGGTGTAGTCGTCGTCGCCGAGGGCCAGCAGGTCGAACGCGACGAACCGGGCCGGGGTCTTCTCGGACAGCATGTTCACCCGGCTCGCGGCCGGGTGGATCCGCTGCTGCAGCACCTCGAAGTCGAGCCGGTCGCCGGACTCGCCGATCACGATGATCTCGCCGTCGATCGCGCACCGCTCCGGCAGGTTCGCCTTCACCGCCTCGACCAGCTCCGGGAAGTACCGCGTCATCGGCTTCTCGTTCCGGCTGCCGATCTCCACCTCGTCGCCGTCGCGGAAGATGATCGACCGGAACCCGTCCCACTTGGGTTCGTAGCTCATCGCCCCGCGCGGGATCTCCTTCACCGGCTTGGCGAGCATCGGTTTGACCGGCGGCATGACAGGCAGTCGCATCCCGTCATTCTCACCCAGCCCCAACTCATCGGCGACGGGGCGCGTCGGAGAAGTAGGACGAAATGACCAACTCGGGAGGTTGATCATGATGATCAAAGGTCTTGTGATGACGGCCGCACTCGCGGTGACCGCCCCGATCGCGCTCGGCGGCGCCGCTGCTCCGGCGGTCGCGACCAGCGCGCAGACGACGGTGACTTCCTGTCGAGGCTCCGTCGTGAGGCTCGACCCGGAGACGTACGCCGACCGCCTGGTGCGCGCGTGGGGCCGCGGAGACCGTGCGACGGCGGCCTGCTACGGCACCGCGAGCACTGTACGGGCGTTGTTCGCGCAGGCGTCGCCGGGCGGGATCCATTGGCGCCGGACCTCGGCCGAGGGCGCGGCCGGGACGATCTACGTGACCTACCACGATGACGCCCGTGGCGGGAATCTGACAGTGGGCGTGCAGAACGCGGCGCCCGAGCTGCGGGGGCCGGGTGGCTGGCACGCGGCGTACGCCGTCCGCTTCGTCGGCGAACCGCGCGCGTGGAGCCCGGTGCAGTGGTCCGACAACCTGGTCCGCGCCTGGGGCCGTGGTGACACGAAGTGGATGTCGTACTACGCGACGCCCGCGGTGACGAAGGCCCTGCGGAAGATCGCCACCGTCGGCGGTCCGTCATGGCAGCGCGTCGGGTCCGAGGGTGCGGCGGGCACGACGTACGTCACCTACCGGAACACCAGGACTGGTCACCGGCTCGTCGTCGGCATCTCCAACGTCTGGCTGTCGCGGGGTGACGCCCACGTCGCCTACCGGATCCAGTACCGCTGACCGCGCAGCCGGCGTGGTGGACAGTGAACCGGCCTGGACCGACAATTCAGTGCATGACCTCGGCGCCGCTGGAACGGACACGTCCGTCGGACAGCGAGCGCGATCGTGCTCTGGCCGTTCTCCGCGACGGCGCCGGTTCGGGCCGGTTGTCCCACGACACGTTCATCCGCCGGATGAACTTCGTGCTCCGCGCGCAGACCCGCGCCGAGCTCTCCGACGCGATCCGCGACCTGCCCCGGGCCGAACCACGGGTCGTCACCTGGACGAGGGAACTGCGGAGCAAGCTCCCACGCCTGGGACTCGAGCGTCCACCGGCCAGGAAGCCGGCGCGTCCGACAGTGATCGGCACCTGGCTCGCCAGCCTGCCGCATGTGTCTGTAGTCCGGCGGCCGGCTGCTCCGCCGCTGCCCGGTCTGGCACTGCCGGCCCCGGGCTCGCCGACCGTCCGGATCGGACGCGGCCCCGGTGCCACTCTGCGCCTGCCCGACGTCTCGGTCTCCCGGTGCCACGCCGAGCTCCGGCACGTCGACGACGGCTGGATGGTGCGTGACCTCGGATCGATGAACGGCACCCAGGTCAACGGCCTGCGGATCACGACCCCGGCCCGGGTCCGTCCCGGCGACCAGATCCAGTTCGGTGCCGTCGCGTACGTTCTCACCTGGACGGATCAGCCGTAGGACTTGCATCCGGTACCCAGGTACGGGTTTACCGTCGATCCATGAACGAGCACACCGTCTGGGTCCCCACCGCATGCACCCTCCCCACTGCGGAGCAGCCGTTCCGCGTGGCCGAGTTCGACCAACTCTTCGCCGACCACCTCCGCACGGCTGCCCGCCTCGATCCGCAGACCCTCGACCTGGTGCTCGCCCCCGAGTCCCGCGCCACCGCCGAAGCACTCACCACGAAGGAGAACGAGTGCTGCTCGTTCTTCACCTTCACCTTCAACGCCACGCCCACCGGCGACCTCCGCCTCCGCATCACCGTCCCGCCCACCCGAACCGCCGTACTCGACGGCCTGAGCGCCAGGCTCCCTGCATGAGATCCGGCCAGGTCGCGGCCGCCGCGGGCGTCAACCTGCAGACCCTCAGGTATTACGAACGCCGCGGACTGCTCGACGAGCCGGTGCGCAGCCTCGGTGGGCACCGGGACTACCCGGAGGACGCCGTCACCACGTTGCGGGTGATCAAGGCGGCCCAGCGGCTCGGGTTCACGCTGACCGAGGTGGCAGAGCTGCTCGACACCGCCAGACATCGGCACGCGGTCGGCGAGGGAGCCGGACTGCAGGCGCGGGCACGGACGAAACTGGCGGACGTGGAAGCGAAGATCGCCGACCTGACCGTGATCGCCGAGACCCTCCGCGCCGGGATCGCCGCCGGGTGCGACGACCTGGCCACCTGCGCCGGCGACCCGGACTGCCCGCTGCCGTTCACCAACCTCGACCGGGCGATCGGCCCGGCCGCGCCGGGCGGATCCGAACTTCGGCCGCATCCTCGGGGCGCGTGAATCAGCGCTCGGCGATGATGCGGCCGTCGGCGAGGAAGGGGTCGAACGAGCCGTGGGCGGCCGTGCCGTCCTTGGACGGGATGACCTCCTTGGAGTACTGCGCCAGGTACACGCGCCGGTTGCGGTCGGTGCGGTTGGGGCCGCTGCGGTGGATGACGACACTGGAGAAGACCACGATCGAGCCCGCCTTCGCGGTCATCGGGACACCGGTGTCGGGGCCGAAGTAGCAGACCAGGTCGTTGAGCGCGGGGTCCTGGATGTGCTTGATGTAGGACTTGATGCCGGACCGCGAGTACGGGAGCAGGTAGACCGAGCCGTTCTCCTCGGTGACGTCGTCGAGGGCGATCCAGCAGGTCAGGTAGGGCTCGTGGTCCTCGTGGACGTAGCCGGAGTCCTGATGCCAGGCGAACGCCGTGTCCGGGTCGCCGGCCTTGATCACGTACTGCTCCCAGAACAGGTACGCGTTCTCGCCGAGGGTCTTGCGGCAGATCTCGGCCATCGTGTCGCTGAACAGGAACTGCCGCAGTTCGGGCCGATCCTGGTAGATCATGCTGCTGAAGTACCGCTTGCCCCGGTGGTTGATACCGAGCGAGTCGGTGCCGGCCGCGTCCATCGCGGCGTCGAGCTTGTCGATCGAGTACTGCGCTCCGCCGCGCAGCAGCTCGAGCTGCTCGTCGGTGAGCACGCTGTCCAGCACGAAGTAGCCCTCGTCGCGGAACTGGGCCAGGTGCTCGGGGGTGACCAGGTCGATCGCTGTCATCGTGCAGTCCTCCGTCGGTCGGACTCTCCCTACCTGCTCGACGGTAGGGCGGCGGCGACGGGCAGAGAATGTCTCCGCGCGACCCGGACATGAACATTCTGGCGTTTCCACTGGGTACTGTTGCCGGCATGACCGAGCGGACGATCGTCACGATCGCCGAGGGGCCGGTGACCAGGCTGGGGCAGCTGGTGCTCGCCGGCGAGGTGATCGACGCGGAGCCGATCATGTCGTCGACGCTGCGGGTGATGGACGCGTACGTACTGTCCGTGCTGATCGATGGCGAGGGCAACTATCGCGACGCCGACGGGCGCGTCGAGCGGCTCCGGCCGGGCGCTCACACGCTTGTCCCGCCCGGGTTCCCGCACACGTACCACACGGATCCGGGGGAGCGGTGGACGGAGCTGTTCGTCGTCTTCACGGGTCCGGTGTTCGACGCGCTGGGCCGCCTGGCCGGGGCCGGCCCGCGCTACCCGGTGCCACTGCCGTCCATCGAGGCGCTGCGCACCGTTCTGCGTTCACCACCGCGGACGCGCCGCGTTGCGGAGCATCAGTTGCTGGCGCTGGCAGACTGGCTGATCGACGTCGAGGACACCGTGGAGAGCCCCGACGTGAGCATGGAGATCGTGGACGCGATGGGCCGGTTGGCCGACGATCTCACCGCGAGCACGGACCTGGCCGCCGTCGCGGCCGAGGCGGGCCTGAGCTACGACACCTTCCGGCGCCGGTTCGCGGCCCAGGTCGGTCAGACCCCGGCCGCGTTCCGGAGCGTACGCCGGTTGCAGGCGGCGGCCACGTTGTTGCGGCTGACCGACCTGACCCACCGGGAGATCGCGCGGACGCTGGGTTTCGCCGACGAGTTCCACCTCTCACGCCGGTTCCGCGCCCACTTCGGCGTCTCCCCGCGCGACTACCGCCGGACGTGAGCTCCCGGGGCGGGGGATGGCCGCCAGCAACTTGCGGGTGTACGGGTCCTTCGCCTCACCGATGACGTCGAGCGTCGGGCCCTGCTCCACCATCACGCCCTGGTTCAGCACCATCACCTCGTCGGCCAGCAGCCGGGCGCTGAGCAGGTCGTGGGTGATGTACAGCATGGCGATGCCGCGGTCGCGGACGAGTTGGTCGAGCAGGGCAACGATCTCGGCGCGGATGGACACGTCCAGCATCGAGATCGGCTCGTCCGCGACGAGCACTTCGGGCTCGGGGGCCAGCGCCCGCGCGATGACCACGCGCTGACGCTGTCCGCCGGACAGTTGGTGGGGCAGCTTGTCGAGGTACTGCTCCGCAGGGCTCATCCCGACCGTCTCGAGCAGTTCGGCCGCCCGCGCCCGGGCCTGGGCGCCGTCCAGGCCGAGGTGGTTGCGCAGCGGCCGGCTGAGCGCGTAGGCCACGGTCCTGGTCGGGTTGAGAGCGGAGAACGGATCCTGGAAGACCAGCTGGATGTGCCGCCGGTACCTCCGCAGCGCCCGGCCTCGCAGGTTGTCGACCGGCTCGTCCTTGAACCGGACCGATCCGGCGCTCGGCCGCTCCACACCGGTGAGGATGCGGGCGATGGTCGTCTTGCCGGAGCCGCTCTGGCCGACCAGCGCGGTGACCTGGCCCGGCCGCAGCGCGAACGACACGTCGTCCACGGCCTGGGTCACAGTTGTGCTCAGTCCGCGCCTGGTCTTGTAGACCTTGCTGACGCCGTTCACCACGAGCACCGGCTCGGCATCGACCCGCACCGGAACCGCGGCCGCGAACACCTGGTCGCGACTGGCGGGCCGCAGTTCGGGATGGTCGGTCCGGCAGGTGTCCACCGCCACCGGGCAGCGTGGCTGGAACAGGCAGCCGGCGTGCGACTGCGAGAGGTCCGGCGGCCGGCCCGGGATGAACTCGACCTCGACGACCTCGTCCCGCGGGTCGGCGTACGAACCGAGCAGGCCGGCGCTGTACGGGTGCAGGTGGCGGGCCACCATCTCCGCGGCCGGCTGGTCCTCGACGATCTCCCCGGCGTACATCACCATCACCCGGTCGGCGAGCTCGATCACCGTGCCGAGGTCGTGGCTGATGAACAGTACGGCGAACCCGAGCCGGGCCTGCAGCTCGCGCAGCCGGTCGAGGATCTCGCGCTGGACCACGACGTCCAGGCCGGTGGTCGGCTCGTCGAGCAGGACGAACCGCGGTTCGAGCGCCAGCGCCAGCGCGAGGGCGACCCGCTGCTTCATGCCGCCGGAGAGCTCGTGCGGGAACCGGCGCAGCACCGAGCGGTCCAGCGACACCATCTCGAGCAGCTCGGCGGCCCGGGCGTCGACGTCCAGGTCGTTGCCCAGGGCATCGGGATGCGCCTCGAACGTGTCGGCGAACTGGCGCCGGACGGTGATCACCGGGTTGAGCGAGTTCATACTCGACTGGAAGACGGTGGACAGGTCGACCCAGCGCTGCGATCGCAGCTCGTCCTCGGTCGTCGTGGTCACGTCCCGCCCGTCGAACCGGATCGTCCCGCCGGTGATCGCGGCCGGCTTGTCCAGCAAGCGCAGTACGGCGTTGCCGAGCGTCGACTTGCCGCAGCCGGACTCGCCGAGCAGGCCGACGAACTCGCCGTCGTGCACCTCGAAGCTGACCCGGTCGACCGCCCGGACGGCGGCGGAGTCACGCGGGCTGTACGTGACGCTCAGGTCGCTGACCTCCAGCAACGCCATGTCAGTCCTCCCTCAGGTGTGGGTTGCTCAGCGCGTCGATGCCGAAGTTCATCAGCGTGAACGACGTGATCAGCAGCGCCAGCACGAGTCCGGGCGCCACCAGCCAGGCCCACTGGCCGGTGGTCAGCGCGCCGCCGAGGCTGGCCTGGTTGAGCATGGTTCCCCAGCTCACGGTCTGCGGGTCGCCGAGGCCGAGGAACGCCAGCCCGGCCTCCGCGCCGATCGCGCCGAGCGCGGCACCCATGAAGCCGACCACGATCAGCGAGATCATGTTCGGCACGATCTCGAAGGCGATGATCCGCGCCGTGCTGTCGCCGGCGAACTTGGCCGCGGTGATGTAGTCCCTGGTCCGCAAGGTGATGATCTGCGAACGTTTGATCCGGGCGCCGAACGCCCATCCGGTGATGGTGATGACGAAGATGATCAGCCCGAGGCCCTTCACCGGCGCGTACCCGGCCAGCACGACCATCAGCGGCAGCACCGGCACCACCAGGCCGAGGTTGATGAAGAACGACAGCACCTCGTCCACCACGCCCCGCAGGTATCCGGCGGTGAGTCCGACGGCCATCGCGATGAGAGTGCTCAGCAGGCCGGCCACCAGCCCGACCACGAGTGAGGTGCGAGCGCCGTACACGAGTTGGGAGAAGACGTCCTCACCACGCGCCGTGGTGCCCAGCAAGTGTGCGGCCGACGGTCCCTCGGAGGCCCCGAAGTCGTCGGCCCGCGGGCCGTACGACGCGATCACCGAAGCGAACACGGCGACCAGGATGAACGCCGCGAGCATCAGCATGCCCACCCTGCACTTGCCGTTGCGCCACAAGATGACGAACCAGCCGGGCAGTCTGCTCGATCTGCCCGCGGCCAGTGCGGTGACCCGCACGCCCTCGGTGTCGAGGTTCGCCGATGTGCTCGTCATGTCGCCTCCGCCCTTCGCACCCGCGGATCCAGGAAGCCGTACGTCATGTCCGCGAGGAAGTTCGCGATCAGGACGCCGATGGTGGTGAACAGGAACAACGCCTGCATCAGCGGGTAGTCCTTGTTCGACACCGCTTCCAGCAGCAGCCGGCCCAGCCCGGGGTAGTTGAAGATGGTCTCGACCAGCACGGTGCCGCCGAGTAGCCCGCCGAGTGCGATCGCGAAGCCGGTGACGTTCGGCAGGATCGCGATCCGCGCGCCGTAGGTCAGCGCGATCCGGCGCTGCGGCAGGCCTCTGGCCCGGGCCAGCCGGGCGTAGTCCTCGCCGAGCGTCTGGACCATGTTGTTGCGCATCCCGATGATCCAGCCGATCGGTCCGGTGATCAGCAGGGCCAGCGCCGGCAGCACGCTGTGCTGGAACGCGTCGGAGAAGAACAGCCAGGTCCAGCTCGGGTTGCTGCCGCCGCCGTACCCGCCACCGTCGGGGAACCAGTTCAGCGTGATGGCGAACACGAAGATCAGCAGCAGCGCGACCCAGAAGAACGGCAGCGTGCCGACGAACGTCGACCCGAGCGTGATGACCGAGTCGACCCGGGAGTTCCGCCGGTACGCCGCCCACGCACCGAGCAGCGTGCCGATCGCGAACGACGCCAGCTGGGTGACGCCGACCAGGATCAGCGTCCACGGCAGCGCGGTGCCGATCATGTCGGTCACGGAGTACGGGTAGTACGAGTACGAGACGCCGAACTGACCGTGCACGACGGCCCCGAGGTAGTCCCAGTACTGCGACAACAGGTTCCCGTCCTGCGTCCCGAGCATCTTGCGGATCGCGGCGAGCTGCACCGGGTTGACCGCCTGGGTGTTGCCCTGGAGCCGCTGGAGAAGTGCCTGGGCGGGATCCCCCGGCTGGAGCCGGGGGATCAGGAAGTTCAGCGTCACCGCGGCCCACAGGGTGGCCACGAAGAAGCCGGTACGCCGGAGGAAGTACAGCATCGGTCAGCTCCCGGCCGGGACCAGGTGGGTCAGGACGACGAGGCCGTTGCCGCCGTCGGCGTACGCGTCCTGCTCGTTCGGCCAGCCCTCGGCCTTGGTGGTGTCGTACTGGAACCACTTGGCGCCGTACCAGATCGGGATCGTCGGCACCTGGTTCATCATGATGTCGACGAGTCCGGCCACGGCCTCCTTCTGCGACTTCTCGTCCGGCGAGACCTGCAGCTTGCCGAGCAGCTCGTCGGTCTTCGGGTCCTGCCAGCGGATTTCGTTGCTGGCGGCCTTCTTGCCGATCGGCGCGGTCCGGGCGCTGTTCAGCGGGTCGGCGAAGTTGGCGTACATGTTGCAGCCGCCGCCGAAGACGCCGAACATCATGTCGTAGTTGCCGGTGGCACGGTCCTGGTTGTGCGCGTCCGGCGTCGGCGTCTCCTTCTCGACGGTGAGGCCGAGGGCCTGCAGGTTCTTGATCAGGATGTCGGCGGCCGCCACCCAGTCGACGTACGAACCGGGGACCTTGAAGCTGAACGAGATCGGCTTGCCGTCCTTGCCGAGCCGGCGGCCCTTGCTGTCCTTGGTGTAACCGGCGTCGGTGAGCGCCTTGTCGGCCGCGGCCGGGTCGTACTTGATCAGGCCGTCGTCCGCGAGGCCCTGCGGCAGCCAGTCCTTCTGGCCCGGTACGACGAGTCCGCTCTGACTGGCCTGCGTCACGTAGCCGAGCTGGGCCTTGTCGATCACCTGCTGGTGGTCGAAGGCCGGCGTGAGCGCCTTGCGGAACGCGACGTCGTCGAACGGCGCCTTCGTCAGGTTCATGTAGACGCTGATAACGCCACCAGGCGCGTACCAGTAGTGGTGGTGCTGCGGGTCGCGGTCGACGTACGCCTTCTTGATGTCCTGGACGAACATCGCGTTGGTGTCGTACTCACCGCGGCTGAGCTTGAGCTGCTCGACCTGCCCGCCGGCGTCGGCCTTGTTGAACCGGAGCTCGTTGACCTTGATCTTGTCGGCCTGCCAGTAGTCCGGGTTGCGCTCGACGACCAGCTGGCGCGGGTTGAAGGACTTCAGCTTCATCGGGCCGGTGCCCACCGGTGCGGTCGCGTTCACGAACGTGGTCGGGTCGGCGACCTTCGACCAGACGTGCTCCGGCACGATCTTGACGCCGCTCACCTGGGTGAACACCGAGGCGCCGGGCTGCTTGAAGGTGAAGGTGACCTTGTCGTCACCGGTCGCCTTGACCGACGACAGGAACGTCCACACGCCCTGGGTGTCCAGGACGTCGTACTTCTTCAGCATGGTGAAGGTGAACTCGACGTCCTTGGCGGTGAACGGCCGGCCGTCGTTCCACTTGACCCCGTCGCGGATCGTGTAGACCAGCGTCTTGGGGTCGGACCATTGGTACGACGTCGCGAGCCACGGCAACGCCTTGCAGCTGTAGGTCTCGACGTACATCAGGCTCTCGTAGATGTAGTCGGTCGCGGCGAGCTTGGTGGCGTCGAGGTACGGGTTGTAGTTGGGCTTCGGTGTGGTGCCGCCACCGAAGTCGCCGTAGTTGAGGAAGTCGATCGTCCCGGCGCCGCCGGAGGAGGTCTTGGCCCCTTCGGTGCCCGTACATCCGGTGAGCAGCAGTGCCACGCTGACCGCTACCGCTGCCAGGGTCCTGCGCCATGGTCGTCTCGTCATCCGGGAGTCCTCCTCAGGGTGGTGTGTCCGGCCGCGGCCGGACGTTGGCGGTGCCCCCCATCGGTCCCCGTACTGCGATCCCCTCAGCTCGTCAGATTCAGGACGAACCCCCACAACCGCAGGAACTGCGCAGGATCAGCTCGGTGGGCAGCACGATGTCGCCGGCCGGCTGGCCGAGCGGATCGGCCAGCAGCCGCGCGGTCGTCGCGGCGAGCTCGCGGATCGGCTGCCTGATCGTCGTGAGTGCCGGCCGCACCAGGGCGGCCATCGGCATGTCGTCGAAGCCGGTGATCGCGATGTCCTCCGGCACCCGCAGCCCCCGGCCGAGTGCGCTCAGCAGCAGGCCGAGCGCCGTTTCGTCGTTCGCGCAAACCACCGCGTCGGGCCGGTCGTCGCGATCGAGCAACTGCTCCGCGGCGATGGCGCCGTCGGACTGCTGCAGCCCGACCCGGATCGGCTCGGCCGGCGGCTTGCGCCGGGCCGACTTGTGCGCGGCGAGGAACGCCTGCCAGCGTGCGGTCACGTCGGGGGAGCCGTCCGGCGTGCCGACGAAGGCCAGCCGGCGGTAGCCGTGGTCGACCAGCAGGTGCCGCGTGAGCTTCTTCATCGAGTCGTTGGCGACGCTGACCGAGGCCTGCGCGGGACCCGACTCGCTGGCCATCACCACCACGCGGATCTGCTCGGCCACCTTCGCGATCGCCTCGGTCGACACCGTCCCGCCATGGATCGCCATGCCGTCCACCCGGTCGGCCAGGTCGATCACGGTGGCGTCGGTGTCGGCGCGGGAGTGCGAGGCGAGCACCAGCACGCTGTCGCCGGTCTCCAGGGCCTCGGCCTCGAAGCCCTGGATCAGTTCGGAGAAGTACGGTCCGGACAGGCCGGGGAACACCAGGCCCAGGGCGCCGTGCCGGCGCTCGGCCAGCGCGCGACCGAAGTGGCTGGGCTTGTACCCGTGCTCCTCGATCACCCGCAGCACGCGCTCGCGAACCTCGGGGGAGACCGGCGTCGTTCCGCGCCAGACGCGCGACACGGTCGCCGGGGAGACGCCGGCGATCTCGGCGACCCGGCGTACCGTCACACGGCTGTTGCCCATCGGCAGAACTCCCGATACGTTGGTTGAAACCGGTTTCATGAGACCGGTTTCACGACCATAACCACGACCCCGCCGGTTGGGCAACACCTCCCGGCGCGGCGGCCCGGAACCGATCGAGACCCGGCGAGGACGTGACTGTGAGGACACCTGCGAACCCCCGATCGATACGGCTGGAACGGCGCCGGCTCCTGGTGGACGGCGTACCGAGGATCCTGATGGCCGGCGAGGTGCACTACTTCCGGCTGCATCGCGAGGACTGGGCCGACCGGCTCGACAAGCTCGTCGCCGCCGGCTGCGATGCGGTGGCCAGCTACATGCCGTGGATCGTGCACGAGACGGCCGCCGGCGAGGTGGATCTCAGCGGCGCCACCAGTGAATACCGTGACCTGCTCGGCTTCCTGGAGCTGGCTGCCGAGCGGGACCTGTTGGTGATCGCGCGGCCCGGCCCATTCGTGATGGCCGAGTTGAAGAACGAGGGCGTGCCGTTCCGCATCTACCGCGACCACCCGGACGCCGTACCGCTGGGATGGGACGGCAAGCCGGCCGCCACGGCCAGGCTGGACTACCTCGAGCCCGGCTACCTCGCCGAGGCCGAGCGGTGGTACGCCGCGATCATGCCGGTGCTCGCCGAACGCCTTGTCTGCAAGGGCGGACCGGTCGCCGCGGTCCAGCTGGACAACGAGGTCGGCATGCTCTCGTGGGTCTCGAACACGCCGGAGCTGACCGACCGCACGCTCGCCGACCTTGCCACGTGGGCATCACAGACCTGGGGCCTCTCCGGAAGCGTCGAGCGGTACGGCGTCGACCCGAGCGACACCGGGCGGTGGGCGGAGCGGTGGCGCGCGGGTGGCACCGACGGCGGCACGGTGGTGCAACAGCTGGCGCTGCATCACGATCTCGGTGCGCATCATCGGGACCGGTACGCGCGATATCTCCTGCGGCTGCGGGATGTCGCCGTGTCGCACGGCGTCGACGGAGTACCGTTCCTGGTCAACCTGCACGGCACGTCCGCGGGCCGTGGGCGGACATTCCCGATCGGCATCAGCCAGCTCTCCAAGTCGTACGCCGGGGTGCCGCAGATGACATCGGGCTCCGACCACTACATGCGCGACCTGACCGTCGAGAACGTGCCGGATCTGTATGTGATGAACGCGTTCATGGCCGCCGTCCACGATGCCGACCAGCCGATCACGTCGCTGGAGTTCGAGGCCGGCACCGGCGACTACGGCGAGGATCTGAGCTGGCTGACCAGTCCGGAGACCACCGAACTCAAGACGCGACTGTGTGTTGCCCAGGGCAACCGATTGATCAACTACTACCTGTTCGCCGGCGGGCACAACCCACCGCTGGACGAACCCGTTGGCGATGGCAACGACCGGATCGCGTTCACCGGTGAACGGCACGGCTTCGCAGCCCCGGTCGACCCCGAAGGCCGGCTGAGCCCGACCTACCCCGGTACGGCGAGCGCGGTGCGCGCCGTTCGCGGCGCCGAGCACCTGCTGGCCGACATGAACGAGGACTACGACGACGTCGCCCTCGGCTACGTCCCGGACCACTACCTGACGGAGTATCACCACCCGGACTCAGCTGTCCGCCGTCACCAGGTCGCCGACCTGGAGCGCTACCGGGGGATGGGCCCGCGCGACATCCTCGCCCGCGCACTCCTGCTGGGCGGCTACTCCTTCAGCGCCATCGACCTGTCGTCAGCCGAGCTGGATCCAGCAGGCCCCGCAATCGCTCTGGCAACACCACCGACCCTCGGCCGCCCGATCCAGGCTCGGCTAGCCACCTTCGTCCACGCCGGCGGCCGCCTCCTCCTTCACGGCCGCCTCCCCACCACCGACACCGACGGCACCCCCTGCACCGTCCTGGCCGACGCCCTCACCCTCCACTCAACCGGCGTCATCGAAGGCACCCCGGATCACTTCCCCTCGGTCCGCACCACCTCTTGGGCCGCCACGGAACCAGAAGTCCGAGTAGGCATGCTCGAACACCTAACGGCCGGAGGGGAATCGCCCGTCGCGGACTCGCCGGTTGTCGTGGAGGAATCGGTGGCCGGCGGGGGAGGGGTGGTGGTGCTTGCGGTGGATGTTGCCGATGGCTCGCCGGTGGCTGTGGAGGTTGCGGTGGCGGGCGGTGGACAGGCCGTGGTGCTCGCCTGTGATTACCCGTGTCACCTCGGCTTCTGGCGTGGTGTGCTGGAGCGTCTCGGCGTACGTCGTCGCATCATTGCCGACGGCAACACTCCGGGGCTGGTGACCACGAGCACGGTCGACGCGACCGGTCAGCGGCTGGTGCACCTGATCAACGTCGCGCCGGTGGCTCAGGAGTTCACGCTGACCGTCGACGGTGACTCGCTCGAACTCCACCTCGGCGCTCGCGAGGGCCTCATCCTGCCGATCGGCGTACGCCTCGACGACGCGGTCCTGCGCTGGTCCACCGCCGAGCTGGACGGCCCCGGCGACGGGTCAACTGTGCTGCTACGACGTACCGCCGCCCCGGGCCGCGCGCTGATCGAGACCACCCGCACCGTCTCCGTCGACGACAACAGCGACGCCACCATCACCCGAACCGACCAGGGCAGCCTCATCACCTGGCCCGCCTGCAAGGCCGGCGAACGCTTGACCGTCCACCTCTCCTGAATCCGTCCCTTCTAGGAAGGAACTTGCGACGATGACTCTCTCCATTGGTGTGCTCGGACTCGGCAGTGTGTTCTCCGGGCCGTATGCCGCCTTGATCAGCAAGCTCGAACTGGAAGGGCGGGTGCGGCTGACCGCGGGCTACGACCCGGATCCGGACAAGCGATCCGCGGCGGCCGACCGGTTCGGGATCGACACGTCGGCCGGGCGGCCGGAGGACCTGATCGGCCGAGACGATCTCGACATCGTGCTGGTGCTCACCAGCATGAACCAGCACGGCTCGCTGGCCCGGGCGGCTCTCGAGGCCGGCAAGCATGTCCTCGTCGAGAAGCCGATGTCCACGTCACTGGAGGAGGCCCGCGCGCTGCTTGAGGCCGCCGCGGCCGCGACGGGACAGCTCGTGTGTGCACCGCACATCGTGCTGTCGCCGACGTACCGGGAGATGCACCGGCGGGTTCGCGACGGCGAGATCGGCGATCTCCACCTGGCGCGGGCGAGGTGCGGCTGGTCCGGCCCGTGGTGGGGCCGCTGGTTCTACGAGTCCGGCGGCGGCGCGCTGTTCGACCTCGGTGTCTACAACCTCACCAGCTTGTGCGGGTTCTTCGGCCCGGTCCGGCGGGTCACCGCGATGGTCGGCACCGCCGTACCCAAGCGCGAGGTCAACGGCGAGCTCGTGACGGTCCGCGCCGACGACAACGCGCACATCGTGCTCGACTTCGGCAACGCCCGCTTCGCGTCCATCGCGACCGGGTTCACCATGCAAAAGTACCGGTCCCCGGCGATCGAGCTGTACGGCGCGACCGGCGTACTGCAGATGCTCGGCGACGACTGGGCGCCGGACGGGTTCGAGCAGTGGTCGAACGAGCGCGGATCCTGGGAACTGTACGGCGAACGCGACCCCCACTGGCCGTGGACCGACGGCCTCCGCCACCTGGTCGACTCCATCGAGAACGGCACGCCGACCATCACTCGCCCCGAACACGCCTTCCACGCCCTAGAAGTCATGCTCGCCGCCAAACGCTCCGCCACCGAAGCCCGCGTCATAGAGGTAACCAGCCCCTTCCCCGACCTCAACTACAACACCCCCACCCACCCCGACCACCCCACGCGCCCCACCCACGACCCCCGCACCACCTGAGCAGCACACCTGCCCACCCCCCAGCCCATACCTCTGACGGGTGCGGAGGCCACCATCCCTCACACCTGCTGGGGGTGCAGTGCCCACGCACACACCTGCTGGGGTTGCGGCGCCCGCGCGCTCATGCCTCCTGGGGGTGCGGTGCCCGCGCTCGCACCTGCTGAGCGGTGCGTCGTGCCCACCGCCAGCACCTGTTGGAGGCGCGGTGCCCAGCTCACACCTGCTGAGCGGTGCGTCGTGCGCACCGCCCGTACCTGCTGACGGCCTGCTCTCCCCGCACCTCCTGGGGTGCGCGTGTGCTGTCCGCGATCGGCGCGCCTCAGGTGGGTGGTTAGGGGATGAGGACGACTTTGCCGGTGGTGGCTCGGGTTTCCAGGGCTTGGTGGGCGGTGGCTGCTTCGGAGAGGGGGAAGGTTGTGGTGAGCGCGTGCCAGCGGCCGGTGGTGACCTCTTCGAGGGCGGCTGCTTCCAGGGCGCGCAGCTGTGACGTGAGCTTGGCGCCGATGGCCCAGCCGGCGGTCAGGCCGCGAGTCATCAGGTCCTGGTGGGTGAACTCGATCGAGCCGCCGCCGGACCAGCCGAACATCAGGACCCGGCCACCGACGCCGAGGAGGTCGAACGCCTGCTGGCCGTTCGGTCCACCGACTCCGTCGAGCAGGACCGTGATGTCCCGCTCGCCCAGCTCGGCCTTCAACTCGCGTGCCCACTCGGGATCCCGGTAGTCGAGCGCGTACTGCGCTCCCAGCGAGCGGACCGTCTCGACCTTCGCGGGACCGCCGGCCAGCCCGATCACCGTCGCGCCGACGTTCCGCCCGGCCTGGACCAGATAGCTCCCGATCCCGCCCGCGGCGGCGGTCACCAGTACGACGTCGTCCGCGGTGAGCCGCGCCTGGTTCAGGATCCCCGCGGTCGTCCGGCCG
This sequence comes from Kribbella sp. NPDC048837, assembly GCF_055586945.1. NCBI lineage: Bacteria > Bacillati > Actinomycetota > Actinomycetes > Propionibacteriales > Kribbellaceae > Kribbella > Kribbella sp. NPDC048837. The sequence continues at coordinate 257,468 of NZ_JBVJHF010000003.1, read as the reverse complement.
GTCCCGATCGCGGCGACCGCCTGCGCCGAGTCGACGTGGTCGGCGAGTTCGTACAGCGACTCCACCTTGGCCACCGCGCGTTCGGCGTACCCGCCTGGCACCATGCCGAGATGCACCACGACACGCTTGCCGATCCACGCCGGGTCGACGTCCGGCCCGACGACCGTGACGCGGCCGGCGACCTCGCGGCCGGGGATCGTCGGCAGCTCCGGGACCGGGATGGGGCTGCCGCCCATCGTGCCGGCCCGGATCATGGTGTCGACCAGGTGAACTCCGGCGGCCTCCACCTGGATGAGCACCATTCCCGGACCCGGCACCGGATCCGGGACCTCCTCGAAGCGCAGGTTCTCCGCCGGTCCGAACGCATGCAGTCTGATCGCCTTCATGGTCCGCAACGCTAGGACCTCAACTTTGCTTGAGGTCAACAGGTGCCGCTTTCTTACATTGTGTATTAAAGTGCGAGCCAGGGAGGGTGTCGTGGCGAAGATTCTGAAGGGTGCGACCGCACAGGAGACGCACAGCGCGATCCTGGATCTGATCCGCTCCAGTGGCACGGTCACCCGGGTCGACCTCGCGGAGCGGTCCGGCCTGACCGGGGCGTCCATCTCCCGGGTGGTCAAGCAGCTGCTCGCCGACGGTCTGATCATCGAGACCGGGCTCGGCGACCCGACCGGCGGCAAACGGGCGACGTTGCTCCAGTTCAACCCGCGCGCCCGGCACGCCGTCGGCATCTCGATCGACACCCCGAGTACGACGTACGTCGTCACCGACATGAGTGGCCGGGTGATCGAGCAGGTGTCGTCGCGCGGCATCGGCCGGGACGCGCCCACCACCGCGGTCAAGCGGATCACCGCCGAGCTCGAGGACCTCATCGTCAAGGCGGAGATCGAGCCGTCCACGCTGGTCGGGGTCGGCGTCGCGCTGGCCGGCCGGCAGGGCGGGGGAGGGCAGCGGCTGCTGCGGACGAACGCGTCGAAGTACGCCTGGGAGCCGTTCGCCGTCCGGGACACGCTGATGGCCGCGATCGACCATCCGATCGTGGTGGAGAACGACTCGACCTGCGCCGCGATCGGTGAGTTCTGGGCGGGCCGGATCCCGTCCGCGAACGACTTCGCCACTGTGTACATGGCGGCCGGTTTCGGCCTCGGCCTGGTCACCAACGGCGACGTCTACCGGGGCTCGTCGTCGAACGTCGGCGAGATCGGCCACATGGTGCTGGACGTGAACGGCCCGCAGTGCTGGTGTGGCGGCCAGGGCTGCCTGGAGAGCCTGGCGGCGCCGAGGGCCGTGGTGAAGCGCGCCGAGCAGGACGAGTCCCTGGTGAACGAGCTCGCCCTGCGCGGCCGGGAGACGGCGATCCGGTCCGACTTCGCGAAGATCGCCCGGCTCGCGGCGGCCGGGGATCCGCGCTGTGTGCGGTTGCTCGAGGAGTCCGCGACGTACCTGGCCAAGGCGTTGCTGTCGATCACGAACCTGCTCGACCTCGACCAGATCATCCTGGCCGGCCCGGGCTTCAGCGAGGCGGGTGACATCTACGTCCGGATCGCGACGACCGAGATCAACCGGTTGTCGTTCGTCCGTGCGATGCACCCGACCCGCGTCGAGCAGTCCAAACTAGGACCCAGCGCCGCTGCCCTCGGCGCCGCGTCCCTCGTCCTCCACAGCCAGCTGACCCCACATCAGAAGTCGAGCCGCTAGCTCAGGAAGTTCTTCAGCCAGAGCCCGCTCTTCTTCACGATGCGCTGCTGCGTGGCGTAGTCGACGTACACGATCCCGAAGCGCCGGCTGTACCCCCAGGCCCATTCGAAGTTGTCCAGCAGCGACCAGGCGAAGTACCCCTTCAGCGGGAAGCCTTCGGTCACCAGGTCCTGGCACACGGCGACGTGCTGCCGCAGGTAGTCGAGCCGCTCCTCGTCCTCGACCGCCCCGTCGGCGGTCAGCACATCCGGGTACGCCGATCCGTTCTCCGTCACGTACAACGGCAGGTCCGGCGCCAGCTTGTTGATCGTCACCAGGATGTCGCGCAGTCCGTTGGCCTCGATCGGCCAGCCCATCTGCGTCTGCGGCAGACCGGTGTCGACGGCAACGACATTCTCGCTGCCCGGTTGCGTCGACGGACCGGGGGTGGAGATCGGTCCGTCCGGCGCGGCCACCGTCGTCGGGCAGTAGTAGTTCACGCCGATGAAGTCGAGCGGCGCCGAGATCACCGCGAGATCGGCCTCCTGCTCGGCGAACCACTCGGTCATCCCGGTGTCCTCGAGAACGTCCGCCGGGTACGTGCCGGCGAGCAGCGGGTCCAGGAAGAGGCGGTTCCGCAGACCGTCCACCCGTCGCGCGGCGTCGCGGTCCGCATCCGACTCCGACGCGGCGTGGATCGGCGCGGGGTTGAGTGCGATGCCGTACGTACCCTCGCCGGACCGGATCGCGTTGAGCGTCAGGCCATGTCCGAGCAGTAGGTGGTGCACCGCCTTGAGCGCGTCGGAGCCCTCGGTCCGCCCGGGCGCGTGCTCGCCGTTCCCGTAGCCGAGGAACGCCGAGCACCACGGCTCGTTCAGCGTCATCCAATGCTTGATCACGTCGGACAGTGCGTCATGAGTGATCGCGGCGTAGTCGCGGAACCGCTCGGCCGTGTCCCGGACCAGCCAGCCGCCCGCGTCCTCCAGCGGCTGGGGGAGGTCCCAGTGGTAGAGCGTCGCGTACGGCGTGACGCCGTTCGCCAGGCACTCCTCGGCGAGCCGCCGGTAGAAGTCCAGCCCGGCCTGGTTCGTCGCTCCCGAACCGGCCGGGACGATCCGCGGCCAGGCGATCGAGAACCGGTAGGCCTTCAGACCGAGGTCGGCCAGCAGTCGCAGGTCCTCGCCGAACCGGTGGTAGTGGTCGTCCGCGACGTCACCGTTGGTGCCGTCGGAGATCCGGCCGGGGGTGTGCGCGAAGGTGTCCCAGATGCTCGGGCCGCGCCCGTCCGTGGAGACCGCGCCTTCGACCTGGTACGACGCGGTCGCCGCGCCCCAGGTGAAGCCGGGTGGGAAGCCGTTCGTCACGTCGTCTCCTTCGATCCTTCAACCCAGTATCGCTCGTGTGGAAGGAGGGTACCTAACCGGTTAAGTAGCTCGTCCGGCAGGTCGGTCGCCATCGCCTCGAGGAGGGCGTCGACCCGGGCCGGCTTGCTGATCCCGACCACCGTCCCGGTGATGCCCGGGGTGTCCACCGAGTGCCGGAGCGCGGCGGTGGCGAGGTCGGTCCCGAACTCCCGGCAGGCCTTGTCCATCGCCGCGACGGCCTCGAGAACGGCGGCGGGCGCCTCGCGGTAGGCGTACTTCGTGGCGCCTTGCGGGTTGGCGAGGATCCCGCCGCCGTAGATCGCCGCGTTGATCACCGCGATGCCCTCGTCGTTCGCACGCCGGAACAGCGGGCCGGCCGAGTGGTCGACCAGGCTCCACCGGTTGTGCACGAGCAGCACCTCGAAGCCGCCGAGGTCGAGATAGCGGCTCAGCTCGGTCGTGTTGCCGCCGGCCAGCCCGACATGCCCGATCTCGCCGTCGGCGTGCAGTTGCATGAGCGTGTCGACGGCTTCCCGCATCGAGTCGAAGTCGTGCCACTCCGGGTCGTGCAGGTGGACCAGCGGCAGTTCTTCGAGGCCGAGCCGTTCCTTGCTCTCGGCGATGCTTGCGCGGACCCGGGCGCCGGAGTAGTCGCCGTCCTTGGCGTCGACCTTGGTCGCCACCAGGAACCCGTCCGGGAGACCGCCGTACTCCTTGATGGCCCGGCCGATGCGGATCTCGCTCTCGCCCTCGCCGTACCCGTTGGAGGTGTCGATCCAGGTGAGCGGGCTGTCGAACACCCGCAGGATGAGGTCGACCGCCTCCTGCCGGGTGACGTCGTACCCGAAGACCGCGGGCATGCCGGCGATCCCACTGCCGCCGGCACAGACGGCGGACACGGTCAGACCGGTGGAACCGAGGGGTCGCAGCCAGTTGTCTGTCATGCCCCGGAGCCTACGGCGAACGCGAAGCCGTCGGGGTCGACGTAGACGGGCGTCCCGTCCGGCGCGGTCGCCGTGGTCAGACCGGTCGGCGGGTCGCCGGCGAGCTCGGCGTACGCGAAGCCGGCCACGTCGAGCTGCGGCTCGCGGGAGGTCTTGTCCACCTCGTAGGTGAAGACCTCGAGGACGGTGTCGCCGCCCTTGAGGTAGCCGATGCTGAAGCCGCGCTGGTCGTGCGGCTGCTCGATCGTGCCGATGAACGAGAAGCCGTAGTGCTCGTGGTAGTACTCGCTCGTCGTGGCCCGGTCCTCGATCGTCACGGCCACGTGGTCGAACCGCGGGCGCTGCGGTATGCCGAGCGCCCGTTCGCGGGCGACCCCGTCGGCGTCGAGCACAGCGGCGTACTGCAAATCGCCCTGAATCATCTCGAGCAGCGTGCCATCCGGGTCGTAGAAGAAGCAGATCCGGACCGCGCCCTCGGCATCGAGCGGGTCCAGCTTGAACTCCACCCCGGCGGCCTTGAGTACGTCGGCCCGCTCGTCGAGCCGGTCCACCTTGAAGCCGATGTGCCGGAACCCCTTCTGCAGGTCGTCCGGACTCCACGTGCTCTCGTCCCGGCCGTTGCCCACGGCCCGTAACTCGACCGTCGCGGTCACCGCGTCGAGGACGGCGCGCTCCGGCGTCGGCTCGCCGACCACGCGGAGCTCCAGGAACTTGGTGTAGTACTCGACCGAGCGCTGCACGTCCGTGCAGTTGACCACGACGTTCTTGATCGGCATAGCACCTCTCTCAGGATGAGCTAGTTCTTGACCGCGCCGAGCATCATCCCGGCGACGAACTGCCGCTGCATCCGGACGTACACGATGATGACCGGGACGACCGACAGCGTGAGGCCGGCGGTGAGCGCCGGCCAGTTGGTGGAGTACTGGCCCATCAGGGTGAACAGCACGGGTTGCAGGGGCAGTGAATCGGTGTTGCGCAGGACCGTGTTGGCGATCAGGAACTCGTTCCAGGTGGACAGGAACTGGAAGATCACCACGGTCGCGATCCCGGGCCGGGTCAGCGGCAGGATCACCTTCCGGAAGATGGTGAGCTCACTACCGCCGTCGACCCGGGCCGCCTCGATCAACTCATCCGGCAGCGTCTGGAAGAACGCCCGCATCAGGAACATCGCGAACGGCGCGGAGCCGGAGATGTAGAGCACCAGCAGACCGGTCTGGGTGTCGAGCAGCCCGAGTGACTTGAGCTCGAGGTAGAGCGGGATGATCAGCGCCGTCGACGGCATCATCAGCGTGGTCAGCAGCAGCACGAACAGCGTGTTGCGGAACGGGAAGTCGAGCTTCGCGAACGCATACCCGCTGAGCGTGGCGAACACGAGCACGCCGATCACGGTGACCGACGTGATCCAGACGCTGTTCCAGAAGTGCAGCGGGAACTCGATCGAGGTCCAGGCGTCCTTGTACGCCGTACCCGTGAGCTTCCGCGGGATGATCGGCCCGTTGAAGATCGTGTTCTGCTCACGCAACGAGGTGAGCAGCATCCAGACGAACGGGAAGGCCATCAGCACGCAGAACGGCAGCAGGACGAACGTCGCGAACGACTTCCCGACCCACGGCCGCTGTGCATTGGTCACGCTCATCGGTCCGCCCTCCTGGTCAGCCAGAGCTGGGCGATCACGGCCAGCGTGCAGAGGATCATCGTCACGACGCTGAACGCGCTCGCGTAGCCGAGCTGCGGGATCGAGCCCGACGTCGAGCCGAACGCGAGCGAGTACAGATAGGTGCCGAGCACCTCGCTCGCGTGGTTCGGGCCGCCGCCGGTCATCACGAAGATCACGTCGAACGCCTTGAAGCCGTTGAGCAGGCCGAGGCTGACGATCAGCCCGGTGACGACCCGCAGGCTCGGGACCGTGATGTGCCGGAACTGCTGGACGGTGTTGGCCCCGTCCATGGCCGCCGCCTCGTACAGGTTCGGGTCGATGCTCTGCAGGCCGGCGAAGTAGATCAGCATGCTGAAGCCGAGACCGCCCCAGACCGTCACCACGACGATGGCCGGCAGCACCGTCTTCTGGTCGGCCAGCCACGGATGCTGCAGGCTGTCCAGACCGATTGCCCCGAGCAACCGGTTGAGCGTGCCGATGTTCGGGTCGTAGATCAGCTTCCACAACACGGCGGACACGACGAACGAGACGATGCCCGGGATGAAGAGGATGGTCCGGACCAGCACCCCGACCTTCGACCACACCACGTTGACCAGCACGGCGGTGACGAGCCCGAGGAAGGTGAGCACCGCTGTGGTCACGCCGGTCAGCACCAGCGTGATGATCATCGCCCGGCGCGCGACCGGGTCGTTCAGCATCCGGCTGTAGTTGTCGAAGTGCACGAACCGGGGCGTACCGAAGCCACCCCACGAGGTGAGGCTCAGGTACGCCGTGTAGAGGATCGGCCAGAGCACGAACCCCAGGAACAGCACGAAGGTCGGCGCGACGAACAGGTAGCCCGCAAGCCGCTGCGACTTCCGCAGCGGCGAACCGAACCGGTACGACGGCCGCCGGGGGAGCGGCCGCCGACCGGCGGGTGGTGCCGCGCTCTTGCGCGGTCGGGAGAGCGCTGTCGCCATCCGATCAGCCGCCCTTGGCGTTTTGCACGGCCTGCTGCATCTCCTTGGCGACGGCGGCCGGTTCCCCCTTGCCGTCGAAGATCTTGGCCAGCGGATCCCCGGCCGCGACCGAGCCCGGACCGAACGGGATGTGCGGGCACCCGTCGCCGTCGAGCAGCCAGGACGTCATCTGCTTCATGATCGGCAGCTCGATCCGGCTCGCCGCGCTCTTGGTGGCCGGCATCGAGTTGGACTCGTTCATGGTGGGGGAGTACTCGTCCGCGGAGTACATGAACTTCAGGAACTCCAGCGCGGCGTCCTTGTTCTTGCTGTTCGCCGACACCGCCCAGCCGGCGCCGGCCTGGTTCGCGGTCCAGTGCCGCTTGCCGGCCGCGATCGCCGGGGTCTTCATCACCTTGTACTTCTTGTTGAAGGCCGGGGTCGCGTCCTTGGTCAGCCCCTGCGGCGTCCAGCTGCCGTTGAACAGCATCGCCGCCTTCTCGGTGTAGAAGATCTGCGGGGCCTGGTCGCCGCTGGTCCCGGTCGTGCCGGGCTGGAAGACGCCGCCGTTCACGATCTTCTGCTGCAGCTCGATCGCCTGGACGACCTTCGGGTCCTCGTAGGTGACCCCGTCCTTCAGCTGGTCGAGCTTGAGGTAGAAGGTCGGATCGTCGGCAACTTGCGTGATGAGTGGAAGGAAGAAGTCCAGGGAGCTCGTCGTCGGGTTGCAGCTGAGCGCCACCGGGAACTTGCCGGTCGCCTTGATCTTGGCCGCCGCCGCGATCAGGTCGTCCCAGGTCTCGATCTCGTCCTCGCCGACCCCGGCCTTCTTCAGCAGGTCCGGGTTGTAGAACAGGCCGAACGTCTGCGCCATCCAGCCGACCGCGTACTGCTTGCCGTCCAGGGTGTACTCCTGGTTGGCCGAGTCGAAGAAGTCCTTCAGGAAGTCGTCGCCGAGCTCCTGCTTCAGGTCCGCCGAGATGCCGCCGGTGCCGTAGGTCAGCGCCCGCGTGTGCGGCGCGAAGATCTCGGGGACGTCGCCGCCGGCCACCGCGGCCTGCAGCGCCGGCAGGTACTGGTCGGGAGTACCGAAGATCCGGTTCTCGATCGTGATGTTGCTGTGCGCCGCCTGGAACTTCTCGATCAGCTTCGGGAACTGGTCCTCCTGGTCGTTGTACCAGGACCACATCCGGACCACGGCCTTCCCGCCGCTCGTGGTGCCGCCCCCGCTGTCACTGCCACCGCAGGCGGCGAGCGCGGACCCCAGTCCGAGTGCGCCCACCGCTCCCTTGAGTACCGTCCGCCGCCGTACGTGCCGTTCGCCCATCGCCGACTCCTAGTCGCTCACCTCACGAACCTCACACCAACTTCCTAACTGAAAGTAAGAAAGTGGTCAAGGTCGGAAACGGATTTCCGAACTTTTCCAGGACGACGGGTGGTGGGCACAGGACGACGGGTGGGCTCAGGACGGCGGGTGGGCACAGGACGTCGGGTCGGGCTCATAGGGTGTGCGCATGGTGATTCGCCTGAGTGAGCGGTGGCCGGAGGTGAGTTCGGATCGGTTGCTGTCCGAGTGCGTCCCGCCGCCGAGGTTCGCCGACGTCCGGTTCACGACGTACCGGCCGGATCCGGACGAGCCCTCCCAAGCCGAAGCCCTGGGCGTACTCACCGAGCGAGGGGTGCAACTGGCGCGACCTCGCCGGACGCCGGGCCTGTGGTCGCGACTTCGTGGACGCGGAGCCACACCTGAGGGGAAGCCGGGGATCTACCTGGACGGCGGGTTCGGGGTCGGCAAGACGCACCTGCTCGCATCACTGTGGCACGAGGCTGCCGGACCGAAGATGTACTGCACGTTCGTCGAGCTCACCAACCTGGTCGGCGGCCTCGGTCTCCGCGCCGCCGTCGAGGCTTTGTCGTCGTACCGGCTGATCTGCATCGACGAGTTCGAGCTCGACGATCCGGGCGACACGATGCTGATCACCCGGCTGCTCGGTCAGCTGGTCGCCGCCGGCGTCGAGCTGGCCGCGACCTCGAACACGTTGCCGGACAAGCTCGGCGAGGGCCGGTTCCAGGCGATCGACTTCCTCCGCGAGATCCAGGCGCTCGCCGCGCACTTCGACGTACGCCGGATCGACGGCCCGGACTACCGGCACCGCGGGCTCCCGGTGGCCCCTGAGCCGTGGCCGGACGAGCGCGTCGAGCAGACCGCTGCCGAACGGCCGGGCGCGTCCTGCGACCACTTCGTCGACCTGCACCGGCACCTGGCCGAGCTGCACCCGAGCAAGTACGGCGCTCTGCTCGACGGGGTCGAAACCGTCGCGATCACCGACATCCGTCCGCTCACCGACGAGAACGTGGCGCTCCGGATGGTGGTGCTGGCCGACCGCATGTACGACCGCAACCTCCCGCTCCTGGCCGGCGGCGTACCGCTCGACCAGCTGTTCTCCGCGGACATGCTGAAGGGCGGCTACCGGAAGAAGTACCTCCGGGCGCTGTCCCGGCTGATCGCGCTGACACGCGAGTCGGCAGATCAAGCAGCGTCCTGAACCCTGTGGTTCATTGGACGCATGGTGATGCCCGCGGGGTGGCGTGCGGTCAGGCTGTGGCTGGTGCGGGGGCTGCTTACCTGTGCGGGTGCGCCGCGCTCATGCTCGTCGCGCTCGGCGCCGGCGGCAGGAACGTCGGACGTCCGCTGATCTCGGCGGTCGATGAGGCAGGATGGGCGGATGGCGAAGCAGAAGAAGGGGAAGGCGGAGGACGGCGGGCTGCTCGAGCAGTTGCGGGTGCCGTCCGGGCCGGTCGACCTGACGAAGTACGACACGCGCGCCACGCCCGGGTTCAGCGGGACCAAGGACGAGGGCAAGGACGCGCTGGACAGCCTCGGGGCGGAGGTGTCCGACTGGCAGGAGCGGCTCTTCGCCGAGGGGCGCAAGGGCGGCGAGCGGAGCGTGCTGCTCGTCCTGCAGGGGATGGACACGTCCGGCAAGGGCGGGGTGATCCGGCACGGTGCGGGGCTGATGGACCCGCAGGGGCTGAAGATCACGTCGTTCAAGGCGCCGACGGCGGCCGAGAAGCGGCGCGGGTTCCTCTGGCGGATCAAGCAGGCCCTGCCGTCGGAGGGGATGATCGGCATCTTCGACCGGTCGCACTACGAGGACGTGCTGATCGCGCGGGTGCGCAACCTGGTCACGCCGAACGTGTGGGACCGGCGCTACGGGCAGATCAACGACTTCGAGGCCGAGCTGACCGCGTCCGGCGTGACGCTCGTGAAGTGCTACCTGCACATCTCGCCGGAGGAGCAGAAGGCCCGGCTGGAGGCGCGGCTGGACGATCCGACCAAGCACTGGAAGTACAACACCGGCGACGTCGACGAGCGCCAGCTCTGGCCGGACTACATGGACGCCTACCACGCGGCGATCGAGCGGTGTAACACGCCTGAGGCGCCGTGGTACGTGATCCCCAGCGACCGCAAGTGGTACCGCAACTGGGCCGTCACCACCATCCTCCTGGAGACCCTGAAGTCACTCGATCCCCAGTGGCCGGAGGCGGACTACGACGTCACCACCGAGAAGAAGCGCCTGGCCGCGACCTAGTCCGTGCGATGCCCCGCGAGATCAGGCGCGGGGCATCAGCTGTCGGGGTCGAGGTTGTTCTTGCGGAGCAGGTTGCGGAGGTGGGCCACCTGTTCGTGGAGGCGTTCGTTCTCCTCCAGGACGGCGTTGAGCTCGGCCAGTAGATGGTGGCGGCGGCCGTACGTCGTCCAGGTGGAGCTGTCGTCGGCGAGCATGCCGGTGACGGCGGACTCGACGCGCTGGCGGCGGTCGAGCCAGTCCTGGACCTTGCGGCGGACCTCGTCGGGGTCGGAGGTCAGCTTGGTCAGGATCTGGCCGGCGACGCCCTCGCCGTCGCGCAGCAGCCCGAGCAGCAGGTGCTCGGTGTCGAGCTGGTCGGCGCCCCGCCGCCGGGCCTCGTCCCACGCGTACTCGAAGGTGGCCTTCGCCCGCGGCGTGAACGGGATCGACCCCGCCGTACCGCCCGCGGTCCCACGCCCCACGATCTCCACGATCAGGTTCCGCACCGCCGGAGCCGTGATCCCGCATCCTCCTGGCGACGTCCGCGACTCCTTCGGCCCGGTCAGCGCCCGCGCCGCGACGCCGTGCTCCTCCTCGATCAGCGCGAGCAGCAGGTGCTCGGTCCCGATGTAGACGTGGTCGAGCTTCCGCGCCTCCTCCTGGGCAAGCACGACGACCCGCCGGGCGGCGTCACTGAACCTCTCGAACATCTCGATTCCCCTCCACAACAAGTCGTCACCCCACTGCGTGACCTCGCTGTCCAGCAACAGATCGATCCGCAGTTCGTCGTGCAGGTCCTGGCCGGCGGCGTGCTCGAGCCGAGCCCGGATGAACTCGGCGACCTCGACCACGGAGACCTCGCCGGTCGTGATCCGATCCAGCAGGTCGTCCACCTCCTCGACCGGCTCCAGCCGCAGCTCGGCCCGATTCAGCGACGTGAACTGCAGGACCACCGCGACCGCCACCACCCGGTTCGCCCCGTCGAACGGCCGCTCCCGCACCAGCCCCGCGAGCAACACCCCGGCCGCTTCGGCCAACCCGCTGGTCCGTCGTACGTCGCCCAGCACCCGATCGACCGCGTCCAGGTCGGTCCGGCGTACGGCGTCCTCCGACTCGCAGCGCAACACGCGAGCCGCCACCGCGAGCACGTCGTACCGGCCGAGGTAGCGCATCAGTCGTCTCCGCGAAGCCGCCGCAGCGACTCCTCGTGCCGCGCCAGGTTCTCCTCGAGCAGCCGGCTGAACCGGGTGTCCTGCCGGCGCTGATCGACCAGCGCCGTGATCGCCTCCCGGGCGACATCCGACACCGATCGGCCTTCCACCGACGCAACGGTCTGCAGCCGCTCGGCCAACTCCGGGTCGAGCCGCAACAGGATGTTCTTGGTCGCATCCTTCGCCATAGATATCAAGATATCACGCTATCGATCGCCGGATAGGGTAGTCGTGTGGAGAACCTGCGGACGGATGTCGTGGTGGTGGGGCTGGGGGCGTTCGGGTCGGCGGCCTTGTGGCGGTTGGCGGCGCGCGGGGTCGACGTCATCGGGATCGAGCGGCAGGCGATCGGTCATCCGTTCGGGTCGTCGCACGGGACGACACGGCTGTTCCGGGTTGCCTGTATGGAGCATCCGGGGCTGACGCCGATCGCACGGAAGTCGCTGGCGTTGTGGACCGAGCTGGGGGATCGGACCGGTGAGACGTACGTCCGCCAGACCGGATCGCTCAACGTCGGCGGGCCGGACAGTCGCCCGGTGAAGGGTGCGCGTCAGGCGGCCGCCGAGGCGGGTGCGCCGACCACGGATCTCACGCATGACGAGCTGCACGAGCGGTTCCCGCAGTACCAGTTGGACGCGGACGACGTCGCCGTCTGGGATCCCGGGGCCGGGATCTGTTACGCCGAGCCGACCATTCGTGCTCACGTCGCGGAGGCTGAGCGGCTGGGGGCCACGGTCTTTGCGAACACGATGGTGACCGCGATCGACCTCGGCCCGAACGAGGTGACCGTACGGACGCCCACGATCGGCATCACCGCTGACCAGGTCGTCGTCGCCACCGGTGCCTGGTTGAGCAAGCTGGTCCCCGGGGTGCCGCTCTCACCTCGGCGTACGCCGCTGTTCTGGTTCCAGCCGAAGGACGCGGGCTCGGACGCGTTCCGGCTCGGCAACTTCCCGTCGTTCATCTGGGAGTTCGGGGACGGGCGCGGCCTGTGGGGGCACGGGTCCGACGAGGACTTCCTGGTGAAGGTCGGACTGGACGGCGCCGAGCGTGACCGCGGCGTCGATCCGGACGAGCTCGATCGCTACATTCATCCGCGCAAGGACATCACGGAGTTGTCGGCCGCGATCGCCGGAGCCTTCCCGGATCTCGATCCCGAGCCGGTCAAGCTGATGCCCTGCATGGTGACGGACTCGCCCGACGGTCAGTTCCTGGTCGGGCGGTACGACGAAGGCCTGGTGATCGCCGGCGGCGACAGCGGCCACGGCTTCAAGCACTGCGCCGGCATCGGTGAGCTGCTGGCCCAACTCACCACGAAGGAGACGCCGTACACCGACGTCTCCTTCGTGGACCCAATCCGCTTCACCTGAACCAATCCACTCCACCAACCTCGGCCTTCGGCCGGGGGAGGGATGGAGGCCCACGCAGGTTCTAGGCCGTACGCACCAGCTCGGGGCGGGCGATGACCGGGCGGGGGGCCGGGGTGAGGGTGAGGAGGTCGAGGCCGGCTACGCCGTAGCGGAGGAGGACCAGGCGGGCTACCTCGGCGCTGACGCCCAAGGGGCGGGATACGGCCACGGCGCCGGCGCGGCGGGCGGTCGACTCGGCGCGGTCGGGCAGGACGCCGGGGGCCAGGAACAGCGAGCCGACGGCGACGTGACGGCGGCCCTCCAGCCGCCACTGCAGGACGGCCTCGGCCGGCGACGGGGTCGCGGCGCAGGTGAAGGCCGCGGTCACCGGCAGCTTGTGCCGCTGACCCCACAGCCGCGCGAGGCGGGTCACGCTCGCGTTCGCCTGCGAGTCGCTCGATCCGGCGCACGCCAGCACCAGCGCGTCCAGCTCCCGCACCCGGCCGTCCTTGAGCTCGGCCCGCATCCGGCGATCCAGTACGTCGAGCAGCGACTCGTCGTACCCGAGGACGTCGGAGGCGATGATCCGCAGCCCCGGGAACCGGGTCCGCGCCTCGTCGACGACGGCCGGGATGTCGACCCGGGCGTGGAACGCCGACGACAGCAGCAGCGGCAGGATGACGACTTCCTCCACGCCCTCCGCGGCGAGCTTGCCGAGCTTCTGGTACGGCGTGGGCGGGCAGTGGTCGAGGAAGGAGGCTTCGATCCGCAGGTCGTCACGCAGGTCACGCAGGCACTTGACGAGGGCGTGGACGGTGGCGGCCGAACGCGGATCGCGGCTGCCGTGGGCGAGGACTACGAGAGCTGGAGCAGTCATAGCAGTTCCCCTTCTTCGTCGTCGATCATGCCGGCCGCGAGCGTCCACCCGTCGTGGGCGTCGATCAGCAGGAACGATCCGGTGATGGCGTTGCTGGAGTACGGGTCGGCGGCCAGCGGTGCGGCGACCTTGAGTTGCACCTTGCCGATGTCGTTGAGGTCGAGCCCGGTGGCGTCGATGACTCCGAGCGTGTCGAGGTCCAGCGCCCCGGTGATCTTGGTGACGATCGCCTGGGCGGTCGTCGTGGTGTGCTTGATCAGCAGCCGGGCGCCCACGGTCAGCGGGCGGTCCGACAGCCAGCACACGGTGGCGGCCAGTTCCCGGCGGGTGCCGGGGGAGGCCTCGGCGGCGACGATCACCGAGCCGCGGGCGACGTCGATGTCGTCGGCGAGCCGGACGGTGACGGCCTCGCCGGCGACCGCGGACGGCCGCTCGGCGACCGCGGTCGAGGTGGCGGTGACCACGGGCCGGTCGATGCCGGCGATCGACGTACGGCGGCCGGCCGGCAGCACGATCACCGGGTCGCCGACCGAAACGGTGCCGGAGGCAACGGTGCCGGTGTAGCCGCGGTAGTCGCGGTACTCGTCGTCGGTCTGCGGGCGGAGCACGTACTGGACCGGGAACCGCAGCGGCTGGTCGGACGAGTCGATCCGCCCGGTCGCGTTCTCGAGGTACTCCAGCAGCGTGGGGCCGTCGTACCACGGGGTCGCGGTCGAGGGTTCGACCACGTTGTCGCCGACCAGCGCCGACACCGGGATGGCCTGGATGTCGGCGATGCCGAGCTGGTCGGCGACCTCGTTGACGTCCTTGGCGATCTTGGTGAACCCGGCCTCGTCGTAGCCGACCAGGTCGATCTTGTTCACCGCGAGTACGACGTGCGGCACCCGGAGCAGGCCGGCCACGGCCAGGTGCCGCCGGGTCTGCTCGAGGACGCCGTGCCGCGCGTCGACCAGGATGATCACGACGTCCGCGGTGGACGCACCGGTCACCGTGTTGCGGGTGTACTGCACGTGCCCGGGGCAGTCGGCCAGGATGAACGAGCGCTTGTCGGTGGCGAAGTACCGGTAGGCGACGTCGATCGTGATGCCCTGCTCGCGTTCGGCGCGCAGGCCGTCGGTGAGGAGGGCGAAGTCGAAGTCACCGCCGCGGGCCTCGGACACCGTCTTCACGTGCGCGATCTGGTCGGCCAGGATCGCCTTGCAGTCGTGCAGCAGCCGCCCGACCAGGGTGGACTTGCCGTCGTCGACCGATCCGGCGGTGGCGAGCCGCAGCAGCTGGCGCTGGGCGAGCTGACGGGTCTGCTCTACAGCGGTACTCATCAGAAGTAGCCCTCCCGCTTGCGGTCTTCCATCGCGGCCTCGCTGACGCGGTCGTCGGCCCGGGTGGCGCCGCGCTCGGTCAGTTCACTGGCCGCGACCTCGATGACCACCTCGGCCGCGGACGCCGCGGTCGAGGCGACCGCGCCGGTGCAGGACATGTCGCCGACGGTCCGGTAACGGACCACCCGGCGCCGCACGGTCTCGCCGTCGCGGGGCTGCGAGTAGGGGCCGACGGCAAGCAACATGCCGTCACGCTCGAACACGTCCCGCTCGTGCGCGTAGTAGATGCTCGGCAGCTCGATGCCCTCGCGCTCGATGTAGTTCCACACGTCCAGCTCGGTCCAGTTGGACAGCGGGAACACCCGCACGTGCTCGCCGGGCCGGTGCTTGCCGTTGTACAGCGACCACAGCTCGGGCCGCTGGTTGCGCGGGTCCCACTGACCGAACTCGTCGCGCAGGCTGAAGATCCGCTCCTTCGCCCGGGCCCGCTCCTCGTCCCGCCGCCCGCCGCCGAACACCGCGTCGAAGCGGTGCCCGTTGATTGCGTCGAGCAACGGAACCGTCTGCAACGGGTTCCGGGTGCCGTCCGAGCGCTCGCGCAGCCGGCCGTCGGCGATGTAGTCCTCGACGCTGGCCACCTCGAGCCGCAGGCCCAGCGCGTTCACCGTCGCGTCGCGGTAGTCCAGGACCTCCTGGAAGTTGTGGCCGGTGTCGACGTGCAGCAGCGCGAACGGAACCCCGGCGGGCGCGAACGCCTTCCGGGCCAGGTGCAGCATGACGATGGAGTCCTTGCCGCCGGAGAACAGGATCACCGGGCGCTCGAACTCGGCCGCCACCTCGCGGAAGACGAAGATCGACTCGCTCTCGAGCGCGTCCAGCTCGGTGACCGTGGTGTTCAGGATCGCCTCCGGGGCATCGATGATGGCCGTCATGTGTGCAGCCCGCATTCGACCTTGCCCTGGCCGGCCCAGCGGCCGCTGCGCGGGTCCTCACCGGGGGCGACGCGCTGGGTGCACGGCTCGCAGCCGATCGACGGGTAGCCGTCGTACTGGAGCAGGTTGACCAGTACGCCGTTGTCCGCGATGTAGGTGTCCAGGTCGTCCTGGGTCCACGGCGCGATCGGGTTGAGCTTGACCATGTCGCGCTTGGCGTCGTATTCGATGACCGGGGTGTTCGCCCGGGTGGGTGCCTCTTCGCGGCGGATGCCGGTGACCCAGGCCTTGTAGCCGGAGAGGTACCGGTTGAGCGGCTCGACCTTGCGGAGGGCGCAGCACTTGTCGGGCTCGCGCGCGTACAGCTTCTCGCCGTACTCCGCGTTCTGCTCCTCGACCGTCTGCAGGGGGAGGGCGTTGATCAGGTTGATCGGCAGCGTCGCCGCCACCGCGTCCCGGGTGCCGATCGTCTCGGCGAAGTGGTAGCCGGTGTCGAGGAACAGGACGTCGACGCCGGGGGCCGCCTCGGCCGCGAGGTGGGGGAGGGCCCCGTCTGCCATCGAGGCGGTCACCACCAGTTCGTCACCGAAGGTCTCCCGCGCCCACGCCAGCAGTTCCTGCGCCGAGGCGTCGGCTAGTCGTTCGTTGGCCTCCTCGGCCAGCGTCTTCAGATCCGTACTCATTCCACCGTCACCCGCAACCCGATCATCTTCAGCTGGAACACCCGTGCACACGGCCGGCACTCCCACGCGCCGTGCCCTTCCTCCGACGGACGGAGGTCCTCATCGCCGCAATAGGGGCAGTACAGCGGCGCTGCGCGCTCACTCATTGCAAAGCCTCCTCATCAGCACGGGTGACCCACTGGGCGAAACGTTCGCCCTCGTTGCGCTCCTTCAGGTAGTTCTGGGTGACGCGCTCCACGTAGTCGGTGAGCCCGTCGGCGGTGACCTTGTGACCGCGCAGCTTCCGGCCGAAGCCGGCGTCCAGCCCGAGCCCGCCGCCGAGGTGGACCTGGTAGCCCGGCACCTGCTTGCCGTCGGCATCCATCACCAACTGGCCCTTGAGCCCGATGTCGGCGACCTGGATCCGGGCGCATGAGTTCGGGCAACCGTTCACGTTCACGGTGATCGGTACGTCGAGCTCCGGGATGCGCTCCTCCAGTTCGTCGATCAGCTGGGCCGCCTTCGCCTTGGTCTCGACGATCGCCAGCTTGCAGAACTCGATCCCGGTGCAGGCCATCGTGTTCCGCCGCCAGGCCGACGGCCGGGCCTGGAACCCGAGCGCGTCCAGGTCCGCGATCAGCGACTCGACCCGCGACTCCTCGATGTCGAGCACGAGCAGCTTCTGCTGCGCGGTGGTGCGGATCCGGTTCGACCCGTGCGCCGCGACGACGTCCGCGACCTTGGCCAGCAGCGTCCCGGACACCCGTCCCACGACCGGCGCGACGCCGACGTAGTACTTGCCGTCCTTCTGCTTGTGCACGCCGACGTGATCACCCTGGACGGCGGGCACCTCGGGTGCCGGGCCGTCGATCAGCTTCCGCTTGAGGTACTTGGTCTCGAGCACCTCGCGGAACGTCTCGACACCCCAGTCCGCGAGCAGGAACTTCAGCCGGGCCCGGGTCCGCAGCCGCCGGTAGCCGTAGTCACGGAAGATGCTGGTGACACCCCACCAGGCCTCGTGCACCTCCTCCAGCGGGATCCAGGTGCCGAGCCGCTGGGCGAGCATCGGGTTGGTCGACAGACCGCCGCCGACCCACAGGTCGAAGCCCGGCCCGTGCTCGGGGTGGACGACGCCGACGAACGCGATGTCGTTCACCTCGGGGACGACGTCGTGCGACGGGTGGCCGGTGAGCGCGGTCTTGAACTTCCGCGGCAGGTTGGAGAACTCGTTCGAGCCGATGTACTTCTCGACGATCTCGTCGATGGCCGGCGTCGGGTCGATGATCTCGTCCGCGGCGATCCCGGCGACCGGGCTGGCGATGACGACGCGCGGCACGTCACCACAGGCCTCGGTGGTGTAGAGCCCGACGGCCTCCAGCTTCTGCCAGATCGCCGGCACGTCCTCGATCCGGATCCAGTGCAGCTGGATGTTCTGCCGGTCGGTGATGTCGGCGGTGTCGCGCGCGTACGCGGTGGAGATCTCCGCGATCACCCGCAGCTGCTCGGTGCTGAGCTGGCCGCCCTCGACCCGGACCCGCAGCATGAAGTAGCGGTCGTCCAGCTCCTCCGGCTCCAGGGTCGCGGTCTTACCGCCGTCGATCCCGGGCTTGCGCTGGGTGTACAGGCCCCACCAGCGGAACCGGCCGCGCAGGTCGGCGGGGTCGATCGAGTCGAAGCCGCGGTGCGCGTAGATGTTCTCGATCCGGGCCCGGACGTTCAGGCCGTCGTCGTTCTTCTTGTTCTCCTCGTTCTTGTTCAGCGGCTCGCGGTAGCCGAGCGCCCACTGGCCTTCGCCCTTGCCCTTGCGTGGCCGGGCCGGCTTGCGGGTGGCAGGAGCAGACGTGACGCCAGTCATCCGGAGGGTGTCCTTGTCCTCGTGACAGGTGCGTCCGCGTGCGGCGGGCTCGAAGCGTCGTCGATTCGATGCGTTCCGCGCGGTGCGCACCCAGCGGTGATCGGGGGTGATCAGGGGCCGTCATCGGGCCCGGCGGGGTGGCTGTCAGAACATCGAAGGACAACAGATGGCGCTGCGCATCCGCCCGAGGTCGACATGAATGCGACCTACGAGGTGGGTGGAGAGGGCAGCGAGCATGCTCACAAGCGTCAGCGTCAGCGCCCCACAAAGCAACTCCCAATCCTGCATCGTGAGACGAAATCTCACCATGCGGCTATCTCTACCAGTCTGGTGGGGATTGATTCGCGCTCGTAGTCTGTTCCACAAGAATTCTTGTACAAGAATGCTTGTGGAATCTATCGTGCTCCCATGACCCCCGCGAACCGGCGTCCGGCCGACCCCTCGGTGATCGCCGCCATCCACCATCCGCTGCGCCGCCGGCTGATCGACCTGCTCGGCGTGGAGGGCCCCGCCACCGCCTCACAACTGGCCGATCGCACCGGCGAACTGGTCGGCAACATCAGTCATCACCTCAAGGTGCTGGCCGCGGCCGGAGTCATCGAGGAAGCGCCCGAGCTGGCCAGGAACCGCCGCGAGCGGTGGTGGCGCAGCGCCCGCGCGTCGTGGACCTGGTCGGTCGCCGACGCGGCCGGGGAACCCGCCGGCGAGCTCGTGGCAACAGTTTCCGAGGAGAGGAATGTCACGTACCACGCGGACAAGGTCCGGCACTGGTTCGACCTGCGCCACGAGTACGGCGAGGACTGGGTGCGGGCCGCCTTCGCGACGGACAGCTGGCTGACCCTGACACCGGAGCGCCTGACCGAGCTGTCCGGCCGGATCGCAGACCTGATCCAGGAGTACTACGAGAATCCGTCGTCCGAGCCGTCCGCGGTGCCGGTCTACGTCTTCGCCCACGGCGTCCCGGCTCGCCCGTGACCGGTCTCGCGGCCGCGGAGACGACCGCCATCCCGCCGCTGTGCCGGGACCGTCGGGTTCACGCCTGGATCCTCTCGGGAGCGATCTCGGAGGCGGGAGACGTGGCCTGGTACGTCGGTCTCGCCTGGAGTGCCGCCCAGGTCGCGTCACCCGCCGGTGCCGGCCTGGTGATGGGCATCGGGGCGTTGCCGCGGGCGCTGTTCCTGCTGTTCGGCGGTGCGCTGGCCGACCGCCTCGACGCCCGGCGCACGATGATCGCCGCGAACCTCGGCCGGATCGCCGTCCTCGTCGTCGCCGCGATCGTGGTCGCGTCCACCGGGGTCTCGCTGGGGTTGCTGCTCACGGTCGCGGTCCTGTTCGGCGCCGTCGACGCGCTGTACGGCCCGGCGTCGGGGACGCTGCCGCGGCGGCTGGTGCGCTCCGACGATCTGGTCCGGCTGGCCGCGAGCCGGCAGTTGGCCAACCGGCTGGCCGTGTTCGTCGGAGCTCCGCTGGGCGGCCTGTTGGTTGCGCACGGCGGCCTGGTGACGGTGATGGTCGTCGATGCCGTCTCGTTCGCGGTGATCGCCCTGGCGCTGGCCTTCGTCGTCCGGCCACGGTTCCCGCGGCCGGCGCCGAGCGGGCGTTCGATCCGTCGCGACCTGTCCGCAGGGTTCTGGTATCTGCGCCGCGATCGGATCGCCCGGACGCTGGTGATCGCGTTCTTCGGGCTGAACCTCTGTGTCGGACCGGTCCTCGCCGTGGGCCTGGTCCAGCGCACCCACCTAGAGGGCTGGGGATCCGCCGCCCTCGGCTGGTTCCAGGCCTGCTCCGGGATCTGTGCGGCGGTCGGTGCGGTGACCGCACTGCGGTGGAAACCGGCGCGGCCCGCGCGAGCCGGCCTGCTCGTGCTGATCGTCCAGGCGGCCGGTTGCGTGATGATCGGCTCGGTGCCGCGGCCGGTCGTGTTCGTCGCGATGGGGATGATCGGGTTCACCGCCGGCCTCGCGTCGGCGCTGCTGTCGGGCGCGTTCCAGCAGACCATCGAGCCGGCGTACCTCGGTCGCACCTCGAGCATCGTCAGCCTGTCCGACGAGGCCTTGATGCCGGTGGCGATGACCGGGTTCGGTGCGCTGATCTCCTGCACGAGCGTGCCGCTCGCGTGTGCGCTGCTCGGCACCACCTTCGCCGTACTGATGGTGTGGTCCGCGTCCCGCCTGCGCGGCTGAGCTCTGTACTCCGGTGGTGCGGTGCGCTACTTTCCGTGCAAACAATAGGAAACTTTCCTAACGGTTGGTCGGAGGGAGACAATCGTGAGGTCCTTGCGTCGGGTCGGATCGATGGTCGTGGCCGCGGGTCTGGTGGTGGGTCCGCTGAGCGCCGGCGCCGCCGGGACCGGTGGCGTGGTGCGGGTGAATCAACTGGGGTACGGCGCCTTGGACGGCAAGGCGGCGTACGTGATGACGCGGGATGCCGCGACGGGTGCGCGGTACCAGGTGGTCGACCGGTACGGGCATCGCGTGCTGAGCGGGCGGGTCGGCGGTGATGTGGGGGAGTGGAACGCGACGTACCAGCACGTCTACCAGCTCGATCTGTCCGCGTTGAAGGTGCCGGGTCGCTACCGGATCGAGGTCCCGGGTGTCGCGTCGTCGGCGTTCGAGATCAAGGCCGATGGGGATCGGCTGCTGACCGGGGCCAAGGACAAGGCGGTCACGTTCTTCACCGAGCAGCGCGACGGCGCGAACGTCGTCCCCGGGTCGCTCGGGCGGCAGCCGGCACACCTCACCGACCGGGCCGCGCAGGTGTACGACACACCGGTGTTCGTCGATCCGGACAGCGATCAGACCGTCGGAGAGCTCCGCCGGATCGGTGGTCCGGTGGATGTCGAGGGCGGCTGGTACGACGCGGGTGACTACCTGAAGTTCACCCACATCGCGGCGTACTCTGAATCGTTGCTGTGGGCATCGGCTCGGGACGCGCGCCGGCCGGATCGGCAGGTGCTGGCGGAGGCTCGGCACGGGCTGAGCTGGCTCGACAAGATGTGGGACTCACAGACGAAGACGCTCTACATCCAGGTCGGTGTGGGCACGGGCAACGTCGAGGAGACGTTCGTCGGCGACCACGACGTGTGGCGGTTGCCCGAGGTCGACGATCACCTGACCGATCCGTCCGAACGCTTCCTGCGGAACCGGCCGGTGTTCCGGGCGGCCGCGCCCGGCACGCCGATCAGCCCCAACCTGGCCGGTCGTACGGCGGCTGCCTTCGCGCTGGCCGCGCAGGTCGAGACGAATCGTGCGCAGGCCCGGCGTCACCTCGAAACGGCCGCCGAGATCTACGCGCAGGCGCAGACGAAGAATGTCGGGCAGCTGGTCACGTCGTTGCCGTTCGCGTTCTATCCGGAGACGGCCTGGCGTGACGATCTCGAGCTGGGCGCGACCGAGCTTGCCCTCGCCGCGGGCCGGCTGGGTGATCCGCGGGCGGGCGCTTGGCTGAAGCAGGCCGGCTACTGGGCCACGCAGTACATCGAGCACGAGGCGGGCGGCGACACGCTCAACCTGTACGACGTGAGCGCGTTGGCGCACGCGGATCTGATCAAGGCTGCTCGGTCGGACCGACCGCTGGTTCGCCGGCTCGTCGGGGATCTTCAGGCGCAGTTGCAGATCGGTGTGGACCGGGCGTCGGCGGATCCGTTCCGGGCGGGAGCGCAGTACGACAACTTCGACGCCGTGCCGCATGCGTTCGGGCTGGCCGCGACCGCGCAGCTCTACCGGAAGGTGACCGGCGATCGACGGTACGACGACTTCGGCAACCAGCAACTCGCGTGGAACTTCGGCGCGAACGCGTGGGGTGTGTCGTTCATGGTCGGCGTCGGCCAGAACGCCGAGCGCTGCCCGCACCACCAGATCGCGAACATCCTCGGCCGCGAGCTCACCGGCGCGGTCGTCAACGGCCCGAACTCCGAGGACCTCTTCGAGGAGGGCCTCGGCGATCACCTCGACGGCATGAACCCCTGTCCCGCCGACGGTGTCGACCGGTACGCCGAGTTCACCGGCCACGGATCCCGGTACGTCGACGACGTCCGCTCCTGGCAGGCATCAGAGCCGGCCGACGACTTCGCCGCGATCGCCGTGTACGCACTGACTCGCTAAACCCACCCGGTGCTTCAGCCCGACCGGGAGAACGTCCGCGCTGGTCGCCGACTGACTGCGGTGTCGATTGCGGCGGACGTGCGGTCGCAGTGCGGGCCGCTCTCGAGGTCCGTGGCCGGATCTCATGCGTTGGTGCGGGGATGCTCCGCGCGCCAGTTCTTGATCAGCTGGTCCAGGTCGGTCTTGATGAAGGCGAAGAAGTCGGCGGCCTCGGTGAGCCGTTGGCCGACGGGGGAGTCGGCACCGAAGAGGTCGGCGCCGGCGCGGCTGCTCGACTCCCACTCGCCGAGGGCCTCGTTGCGGCGTTCGAGGATCGCGGCGAAGACGTCCTCGCGGATCCGGTAGTGGTCCTTGCGTGAACCGGGCAACCGCTCGCGCGAGATGAACGAGACCTGCAGCAACTGCCGGACCGCGCCGGACACCGCGGGCTGGCTGATCTTGAGCGACTCGGCCAACTCGGCCGCGGTCATCGTGCCGGTCGGGCTGACCAGCATCCGGCCCATCACCCGGGCCGACATCGTCGGTACGCCGCTGTTCGCCAGCACTCCGGCGAAGCGCTCGACGAACTGGCTGATCTGTTCCGGACTGGGCTCCCGACTCATGGTTGAAGCTTACAGTAATTTGATGTATCGCAACTATCACAAACTTCTGATAACTTGAATTTCATGACCTCGACCTCCCACGCCGAAGGGCCGGCGCTGACCGGCGCCCCCCACTTCGGTGTCCTGCTCGCGCTCTGCCTCGCCGTCCTGGTCCTCGGCCTGGACACGACCGTGCTCAACGTCGCGCTGCCGACGCTGGCCGCCGACCTCGACGCCTCCACCAGCCAGCTGCAGTGGATGGCGAACAGCTACAACCTCGTCCTCGCGGCGCTGCTGCTGCCCGCCGGTCTCCTCGGCGACCGGTACGGCCGGCGCAAGATCATCGCGATCGCGCTGACACTGTTCGGCGCGGCCTCGCTGGCGTGTGCTCTGGCTGACTCGGCCGAGGCGCTGATCGCGGCCCGTGCCTTCCTCGGCATCGGCGCGGCGATGATCGTCCCGGTCGCGCTGTCGCTGATCACCGTGCTGTTCCGCACCGAGGAGGAGCGGAAGAAGGCGATCGGCTTCTTCGTCGTTGCCAACAGCATCGGTATGCCGCTCGGCCCGATCGTCGGCGGCCTGCTGCTCGACCACGCCGGCTGGCAGTGGATCTCATCCTGAACGTGCCGATCTCGCTGATCGCCGCCCTCGCGGTCACCCTGCTGGTCCCGGAGACGCGGAGCTCGCGGCGCCCGGCCATCGATTGGCTCGGGATCCTGCTCTCCAGCGCGGGTCTGGCGTCTTTGGTGTACGGCGTGACCAAGGCCGGCGAGACATCCTGGACCGACGGTGTCACCGTGCTGTTCCTGGGGCTCGCCGTCGTACTGATCGCCGGGTTCCTGTTGTGGCAGCGGCGGACCACCGAGCCGTTGATCGAACTGCGGTTGTTCCGCGAGCGGACCTTCACCGGGGGTGCGGTGCTGCTGACGGTCGCGGTGTTCGCGATCTTCGGGTTGCTGTTCACGATGCCGCAGTACTTCCAGGGCATCAACGGATCGGACGCGCTGCACACCGGGCTGAAGTTGTTGCCGTTCATCGGCGGGATGACCGTCGGCGCGAAGCTGGCCGAGCCCGTGGAGTCGAAGGTGGGGACCCGGCTGGTGGTGATGACCGGGTTCGTGGTGATGGCCGTCGGGTTCGTGCTCGGGGCCTTCACCGACCTCGGCACCGGGTACGGCTACACGGCGATCTGGTTCGTGGTGGTCGGGTTCGGCCTCGGGTGCTCGATGCCACAGGCAATGAACGCGGCGCTCGGTGTGCTCGACCCGGAGCGAGCCGGTACCGGATCCGGTCTCCTGCAGGCGTTCCGGCAGGTCGGCGGCACGATCGGCGTCGCCGTACTCGGCACCGTGCTGAACTCGGTCTACCGCCACAACGTCGACACGACCGGACTACCCGCGCAAGCCGCCGACGCGGTCGAGAGGGGCCTGGGCGGAGGGCTCGCGGTCGCAAGCGAGTCCGGCTCGTCCGGCTTGCTGGCCGATGTCCGCGATGCGTTCATGACCAGCCTGAACACGACCATGTGGGTCTCGGCCGCGATCGCGGCCGCCGGCGCGGTGCTGGCCGCCGTACTGATGCCACAACGGAAGACGCCCGCTCCCACGCGCGTGGGAGCGGGCGCGGTGGAACTCAGCTGAGCTCGAGGCCCGGGTAGAGCGGGTGCTTGTCGAGCATCTCGGCCGAGGCTGCCCGGGTCTTGTCCGCGACGCCGTCGGCGAGCACGTACTTCGCCTTGGACGGTGCACCGGCCGACGTGGTGGTCGGCGTGGTCGACGAGAGGACGTCG
Source organism: Kribbella sp. NPDC048837 (assembly GCF_055586945.1). Lineage (NCBI taxonomy): Bacteria > Bacillati > Actinomycetota > Actinomycetes > Propionibacteriales > Kribbellaceae > Kribbella > Kribbella sp. NPDC048837. Next base: position 232,641 of record NZ_JBVJHF010000003.1, on the reverse strand, counting down.
ACGATCAGCTCGGCGACCCGGTCGAACTCGTCGGCGCCGAAGCCGCGCGTGGTCAGCGCCGGCGTACCGATCCGGACGCCCGAGGTGTACCAGGCACCGTTCGGGTCGCGGGGCACGGCGTTCCGGTTGGTCACGATGCCGGCGTCGAGCAGCGCCGACTCGGCCTGCCGGCCGGTGATGCCGTACGACGAGACGTCGAGCAGGACCAGGTGGTTCTCGGTGCCGTCCGTCACGAGCTTCACGCCACGCTTCATCAGGCCCTCGGCCAGCGTGACCGCGTTGTCCGCGATCGCCTGCGCGTATTCACGGAACGACGGCTGCCGGGCCTCGGCGAGCGCGACCGCCTTGGCCGCCATCGTCTGGCTGAGCGGGCCACCCAGCACCATCGGGCAACCCCGGTCGACGGAGTCGGCGTACTCGGGCTGGCAGAGCACCATGCCGCCGCGCGGGCCGCGGAGCGACTTGTGGGTGGTGGTCGTGGTGACGTGGGCGAACGGGACCGGGTCGAAGTCGCCGGTGAAGACCTTGCCCGCGACCAGACCGGCGAAGTGGGCCATGTCGACCATCAGCGTCGCACCGACCTCGTCGGCGATCTCGCGCATCGTGGCGAAGTTCACCTTGCGCGGGTACGCCGAGTAGCCGGCGATCAGGATCAGTGGCTTGAACTCGCGCGCCTTGCGGGCGACCTCGTCGTAGTCGAGCAGCCCGGTCTCCGGGTCGGTGCCATACGAGTGCTGGTTGAACATCTTGCCGGAGATGTTCGGCCGGAAGCCGTGGGTCAGGTGACCGCCGGCGTCGAGCGACATGCCAAGCATCTTCTGGTCGCCGAGCGCCTTGCGGAGCTTGGTCCAGTCCTCGTCGGTCAGGTCGTTGACGTGCTTCGCGCCCGCTTCGGCCAGGGCCGGCGACTCGATCCGCTGGGCCAGGATCGCCCAGAAGGCGACCAGGTTCGCGTCGATGCCGGAGTGTGGCTGGACGTAGGCGTGCGGAGCGTCGAACAGTGCCGTGGCGTGGTCGGCCGCGGTCTGCTCGACGGTGTCGACGTTCTGGCAGCCGGCGTAGAAGCGGTGCCCGATGGTGCCCTCGGCGTACTTGTCGGACAGCCAGTTGCCCATCGTCAGCAAGGTGGCGGGGGAGGCGTAGTTCTCGCTCGCGATCAGCTTCAGCGACGAGCGCTGGTCGGCCAGTTCGGCCTTGATCGCGCCGGCGATGGTCGGTTCCACCGCGCCGATCACCTCGAGCGCGTTGCGGTACGCGGCCGAAGCGGCGGCGGCATCGAAGGGTTGAGTCATCGTTGTCTCTCCTGCGGTTGCAGTGGGTCGAAGGCACCCAGGCGCACGGTGCCGACGGTTTTCGCTCCCCGGTGGTTCTCCACCTCAGCGCGCCAGTCGCGACGCGCTCACCCTATCGTGCGCTCGATGATCGCCGGGAACAGTGTGGTCCGCGGGAGGGTCCCGAAGACGCCGCCCCAGTCGTTGGCCAATCTCGAGGCGACGAAGGCGTCCGCGACCTCGGGCGTCGAGTGCCGGACCAGCAGTGACGCCTGCAGGCACAGGGCCATCCGCGCCGCCAGCGTGCGGGCGCCGGCCTCGGCTCCCTCGACGTCAGCAAGCGCTTGCAGTACGTCGTTCGCCGCGGCGTCGAGGCGCTGGTCGGCGCCGCGCGCCGCCCCCACCTCCAGCAGCCACGCCTCCAGTGACTCCGGCTTCCGCAGCGCCCGCAGCACGTCGAGCGCATTCACGTTGCCGGACCCTTCCCAGATCGAGTTCAACGGCGACTCCCGGAACAGCAGCGGCAGCCCGGACTCCTCCACGAACCCGTTCCCCCCGAGACACTCCAGGGCCTCGGCCACCATGAACGGAGTCCGCTTACAAACCCAGAACTTGGCGAGGGGCAGTGCGATCCGCCGGAAAGCCGCAGCCTGTTCATCACCGTTCACAGAAGCATCCACAGCAGCAGCAAGACGCATTCCCAGGGCGGTTGCTGCCTCGCTCTCCAGGGCCAGGTCGGCGAGCACGTTCTGCATCGCGGGCTTGTCGGCGAGCAGCCCGCCGAAGGCGGAGCGGTGCTTCGTGTGCCAGACCGCCTCCACCAGCGCGCGTCGCTGGAGGGCGGACGACCCCAGCACGCAGTCGAGGCGGGTGGCGGCGACCATTTCGATGATCGTGCGGACGCCGGCGCCCTCGTCGCCGAGGCGGTAGCCGATGGTGTTGTGGAACTCGACCTCGCTGGACGCGTTCGACCGGTTCCCGAGCTTGTCCTTCAGCCGCTGCAGCGCGAAGGTGTTCCGGTTGCCATCGGCAAGCACTCGCGGCACGACGAAGCAGCTCAGTCCGTCCGGCGCCTGCGCGAGGACCAGGAAGACGTCGACCTGCGGCGCGGAGCAGAACCACTTGTGCCCGTTCAGCTGGTACTCACCGTCGTCCCCGGCCGGCGTCGCGGTGGTCAGGTTCGCCCGGACGTCCGAGCCGCCCTGCTTCTCGGTCATCCCCATCCCGGCAAGGACTCCGGTCTTCTCGGCGGCCGGCAACCGGCGTACGTCGTACGACGTCGACGCGAGCTGCGGGATCCACTCCTTCGCCAGCCGCTCGTCCGCCCGCAGGGCGGGGACCGCGGCGTAGGTCATCGAGATCGGGCAGCCGTGCCCCGGCTCGACCTGGGACCAGATGTAGAACCCGGCGGCCCGGGTCAGGTGCGGCGACGGCGAGTCGCTCGTCCACGGCGCGGCCTGCAGCCCGAACCCGACGGCGCGCTCCATCAGCCAGTGCCAGGACGGGTGGAACTCGACCTCGTCGATCCGGTTCCCGTAGCGGTCGTGCGTGCGCAGCACCGGTGGGTGCTGGTTGGCCGGCAGAGCCTGGGCGAGGGCCTCTTCGGAGCCCGCGACCGCGCCGATCCGGTGCAGACCGGGGTCGCCGGACAGATCGGCGTACGGGCGCAGAGCGTCACCGAGCGCCGTGTCGCGCGTGAAGAAGTTCACCCCTTGCAGTGGGGGAGCCTGGTTCGTTACCGCGAATGGGTCCGCCATGTCAGTACGGTAAGCGGTATGGCACGTTCAGGGGCAGGACCCAGGGGTGGGAGCTCCCTCTCATTGGCATGGGTCCGCAAGATCCCCGCGACGACCTGGAAGCTGCTCACCCAGACCGTCGGTGTCTGTCTGCGCTACCGGGTCACCGGTCTCGCGGCCGAGGGGGCGTTCTTCGCCATCCTCTCGCTGCCGCCGCTGATCTTCGGTCTGGCCGGAAGTCTCGGGTACATCGCCAGCAGGTACTTCGAGGTCGAGACGATCGACGACATCAAACAGCAGATCGCCCAGCTGGCGGCCCGGGCGCTGACCGACGACTCGGTCCAGAGCGTGATCGTGCCGACCCTGAACCAGGTCCTGAACGGCGGCCGGCCGGACGTCATCTCGATCGGTTTCGTCCTCGCACTGTGGTCCGGCAGCCGCGCGCTGAACGTGTTCGTCGACACCATCACGATCATGTACGGGATGGGCGGCAAGCGCGGCATCGTCCGGACCCGGGCGCTGTCGTTCAGCCTGTACTGCGCGGCCCTCGTCATCGGTGTGATCGTGCTGCCGCTGGTGCTGGCCGGCCCGGACGCGGTCGACGCCCTGCTCCCGCACCGGCTCGACTTCCTGAACCAGCTGTACTGGCCCGTCGTGACGATCCTCTCCGCGGGCTTCTTGAACACCCTGTACCACCTGTCGGTGCCGGTGCGGACGCCGTGGGTGTCGGACCTGCCAGGGTCGTTCCTGGCGCTGTCGATCTGGATCCTCGGCAGCTTCGTGCTCCGCTGGATCCTGCAGAGCACAGTCGGCGGTACGTCGATCTACGGTCCGCTGGCCGCGCCCATCGCCGTGCTGATGTGGCTGTACATGACGGCGATCGCCGTACTGATCGGTGCGGCACTGAACGCGGTGGTCGACCGGCTGTGGCCGCACAAGGTGCGGGTTGCCGAGGTCAAGGCGGCGGCGGCCGAGGAAGAGGTCGAGCCGGTGATGAAGGCGGAGCCGGAGCGGCACCACGAGCACACACTGACCCCGGTAGAGCAGGACGAGCGGCCGGAGGCCGAGGTGGCCCGCAAGATCGAGGCCCTCGGCCCCCCGCCCGAGAAGACCCTCGCCGCCTCGCCGGACGGTGAGGCCGAACCCAGCCCGGAGCGCAAGCCCGCCTCGGTCGGAAAATCCGGTGCGCAGAGTGACGGCGACGACCTACGCTGACGGCATCGCGACAAGCGGTCCTCGATCAGGACCACCGGACTGGAAGGGAGGCGCAGCCATGAGCCACCAACGGGCCTACTGGGCCGTTGTCTCCCACACCGTCCGTCCGCTGAGCTGATCTCGCGGCCGGACCCTCTGAAAGGTTCGCCGCATGTCAGCAACGCTCCAGGCACTCGGACTCGACGTCTCCACGGCCGAGTACCTGCAGTCACTCCCGGACGACCTCGTGCCGGGACGCGTCACCCGGGTCGACAAGGGCCTGGCGACAGTACTCACCGAGAACGGACCGGTCCGGGCGACCTGGTCCGGTGCTCTCCTCGCCGCAATGGCAGGTGACCCCCAGGCCGGCCCATGTACAGGGGATTGGGCCGTACTGCGGTTCTGGCCGGACGACCGGATCACGCTGGAGTCCGTCGCACCACGCCGTACGGCGATCGTCCGCGCGGAGGTCGGAGGGTCGTCACGAGGCCAGGTGCTCGCGGCCAACGTCGATGTGATCGCTATCGTCGTCGGACTGGTCCCGGAGCCGAACATCGGCCGGATCGAACGCTTCCTCGCGCTGGCGTGGGAGAGCGGCGCGCGTCCGGTCGTCGTACTGACCAAAGCCGACCTCGTCGGTGACGCCGACGACATTGCCGACGACGTGGCGGGTGCTGCGCCGGGTGCCGACGTACTGGTGTGCAGTGCGACGACTGGTTTCGGGATGGACAGTGTGCGGTCGCTGCTGGACGGCAACGCGACTGTGGCTCTACTGGGGTCGAGTGGTGCCGGCAAATCGTCGCTGGTGAACGCACTGGCCGGTGTGGAGCTCCTGGACGTGCAGGACATCCGTGAGGACGGCAAGGGCCGTCATACGTCGGTGCGGCGTGAGTTGATCGCCCTGCCTCAGGGTGGTGTCGTCATCGACACGCCTGGGCTTCGGGGGATCGGTCTGCAGGAGGCGGGGGAGGGGCTGGCCGCGGCGTTCCCGGACATCACGGAGCTGGCCGAGAACTGCAAGTTCAAGGACTGCGTGCACGTCACCGAGCCTGGTTGCGCGGTCCAGGCCGCGCTGGAGGACGGGTCGTTGCCGTACCGGCGCTATGACAGCTGGGTGAAGTTGCAGCGCGAGGCGGCGTACATGGCTCGCCGTACCGACGCCCGGCTGCGGGCCGAGGCGAAGAAGGAGTGGGTCCGCGCGAGCAAGTCCTACCGCCGCGACCCCAAGCCTCGGCAGTGACCGTCTGGGCAGTGACCGGCTCGGCGGTGACCGGCCCGGCGGTGATGAAAGGATCGGAGGCATGGATCGCGCAGTGCTGGTCACAGGAGCCTCCAGGGGAATCGGTGCGGCTACGGCTCGAGCGTTCGCCGCAGCCGGTGACCGGGTAGCCGTGCACTACGGGTCCTCGCCCGATGCCGCTGCGGTGGTGCTGAAGGAGTTGCCAGGTTCCGGGCACGTGATGGTGCAGGCCGACCTGGCTGATCCCGCGGCGATCCGGACGATGGTCGACGACGCGGCGGGCGCTCTCGGCGGGATCGACGTACTCGTGAACAACGCCGGCGTCTACCACCCGCACCGCATCCGGGAGACGACGTACGCCGGATGGCAGCAGGCGTGGGCGGACACGCTGGCCGTGAACCTGGTCGGCCCGTCGAACGTCACCTGGTGCGCCGTCCGCCACATGGGCCGCGGCGGCCGGATCGTCAACGTCTCCTCCCGCGGCGCCTTCCGCGGCGAACCCAACCAGCCCGCGTACGGCGCCTCCAAGGCGGCGATCGTCTCCTTCACCCAATCTCTGGCGCGTTCGCTGGGCCCTGAGGGGATCGCCGTCACCGCGATCGCCCCCGGCTGGACCGTCACCGACATGGCCGCGATGCACCTCGACGGCGACGGGTACGACCGCCGCCGCCTCGAGAGCCCCCTCGAACGCGTCGCCGACCCCTCCGAGGTCGCCGCCGCGATCCTCTACCTCGCCTCCCCGGAAGCCGAGTTCGCCACCGGCACAGTCCTCGACTTCAACGGCGCCTCCCACCTCCGGATGTAATCCGGTCGGCAGACCCGCACGCGCTCCTCGGCGCTAGGTACGATCGAAAGGTGACAGCCCCCGGTCGTGGGACGGCGGCGCCACCGCAGGTGCTGAAGCTCTGCACGTCGGTCGACGGTGTGCGGATCGCTTATGCGCGGCACGGTTCGGGACCCCCGCTGGTGATCGCGACCTGCTGGCTGAGTCACCTGCAACACGACTGGCAGAGCCCCGTGTGGCGGCACTTCCTCGACGACCTCGGCCAGATCGCGACCGTGATCCGGTATGACGAACGCGGGTACGGGCTTTCCGATCGGGACGTCGATGACTTCCGGCTGGAGACGCGGGTCGCCGATCTCGAGGCGGTCGTCGACCATGCCGGACTCGACAGGTTCGCGCTGATGGCCATGGCACAGGGCGGTCCGCCCTCGATCGTCTACGCGGTGCGCCACCCCGAGCGGGTGTCCCGGTTGATGTTCTACGGCAGCTACGCGGCGACGTTCCGCGATCCGACGCCTGAGGACCTCGAGCTCAACGAGACGTTCGAACGGCTGATCAAGGTCGGCTGGGCCCGGCCCGAGTCGGAGTTCCGACGGGTTTTCACGTCACTGATGATCCCCGGCGCCACCGAGGAGCAGATGCGCTGGCTGGATGAGCTGCAGCGCGTGTCGGTCTCGGCGCAGACCGCCTTCGCGGCTCGTCGGGAACGCTTGCGCGACGACGCGATCGAACTGCTGCCGCAACTCGACGTCCCGACTCTGGTGCTGCATTCGCGGGGTGACCGGATGAACGGCTTCGAGGAGGGCCGGCGTCTCGCCTCGACGATCGCGGGTGCGAGGCTGGTGGTGCTGGAGAGCTCGAATCACATCGTGCTCGGCGACGAGCCGGCCTGGCAGGTCTTCGTCGACGAGGTGGCGGCGTTCATGGCGCCGGACCACCGGCCGGGGCCACGGGCAGTCGGTCCCGATGCGGCATCGCTCCTGTCGCCGCGAGAGCGCGACGTACTCCGCCTCGCCGCGGAAGGGCAGGACAACGAGGAGATCGCCCGATCCCTCAGCCTGAGCATCCGCACCGTCGAGCGGCACCTGCACAACACGTACCTGAAGCTCGGCGTCCAGGGAAAGTCTGCCCGCGCCGCGGCGGTCGCCAGGCTGATGACGCGCACCTGACGAGTACGCGTATACCGCCACCACCTGGTGGGCGGACACCTCAAGTTGCGCGCACGCACCGATGCGCGCCACGACGCCGCGTACCTACGGTCGGCTCATGACCACCATCGAGAGTCCCATCCGCAACGGCGTCGACACCGCGGCCCTGTTCGGCACGCTCGACGCCGTGAAGGGCGACAACGACATCGCGAAGTTCCGCTTCCAGGCCACCAACACGTGGCTGAGCGGTACCCACAACCGATCGGTGATCCACGCCTTCCACGGCGCCAAGCAGGAGCTCGCGCACCGGGAGCCGTTCACGTTCGACGCGGACCACCCGCCCGTTCTGGTCGGGTCCGACAACGGCCCCACGCCGGTCGAGTACCTCCTGCACGCGCTGGCCGCCTGCCTCACCGCGGGCATCGCCAACGTCGCGGCTGCCCGCGGGGTGAACCTGACCGAGGTGTCCTCGACTGTCGTGGGCGACATCGACCTGCTCGGCATCCTCGGGTTGTCCGATGAGGTCCGCAACGGCTACCAGCAGGTCCGGGTGAACTTCACCCTGCGGGGCGACGACCCGGACAAGCTGCGCTCCGTCGTTGAGCAGTCCCGCCTGCGGTCGGCCGTGTTCGACGTCGTCACCAACGGCGTGCCGGTGTCCATCGACGTCGACGCCGGCTGACGTCGGCTCTCGGCGGGAGACGACATGAGCCGCATCGAGCTCGACCACGATGTCGTGGTCGTCGGCGCCCGCGCGGCGGGTGCCGCCACGGCCTTTCTGCTGGCCCGGCACGGCTTGCGTGTCCTGCTGGTCGATCGCGGCCGGTACGGCACCGACGCCCTGTCGACCCACGCCCTGATGCGCGGCGCAGTGCTGCAGCTGACCCGGTGGGGATTACTCGACGAGATCATCGCCGCGGGCACACCGGCGGTGCGGCGTACGACTTTCCGGTACGCGGACGACGTTGTGCCGATCGTCCTCAAGGAGTCGTACGGCGTGGACGCGCTGTACGCGCCGAGGCGCACGGTCCTGGACCCGATCCTGGTCGACGCAGCCGCGGAGGCCGGCGCCGAGGTGCGATTCGGCATCGCCGTGACCGGCGTCGAGCGGGACCGTCGCGGTACCGTCACCGGCATCACCGGCCGGGCCCGTGACGGCGCGACCGTGCGGGCGGCGGCACGGATCGTCGTCGGAGCCGACGGCATCAGGTCGACGATCGCCGACGCCGTCGAGGCGCCGTACGAGCGCGTCGGGAAGTCGGTCGCCGCCGTGACGTACGGCTACTGGACCGGGCTCGAGACCGACGGCTACGAGTGGAACTTCAGGCCGGACGCGGCCTCCGGCGTGGTCCCGACCAATGACGGCCAGGCGTGTGTGTTCGCCAGCGCGTCACCCCGCCGGATCGGCCGAGGTGGACTGGAACCGCTCATGAGCATCGTCGCTCAGTCGCCGGGCGACCTCACGGCCCGGCTCGCCGCCGCCGCACCTCCGGCCGCCCTGCGGACCTTCACCGGCAGGCCCGGTTACCTGCGCCGCGCATGGGGCAACGGCTGGGCCCTGGTCGGCGACGCCGGCTACTTCAAGGACCCGCTGGGTGCGCACGGCCTGACGGACGCGCTCCGCGACGCCGAACTGCTGACCCGCGCGATAGTGGCCGTCGTCCGTGACGATGCGCCCGAACGCGAAGCCCTGTCCAACTACCAGACCACCCGCGACGCCCTGTCGACGACCCTCTTCGACGTGACGGACGCGATAGCCGGCCACCGCTGGACCGACACAGAAATCCCCGACCTCCTGCTCCAGCTAAACGCAGCCATGTCCGACGAACTCGAAACCCTGGCCGCCCTCCCACCCCTCCCCACCCCCGCCCACGCCCCCTGCTGAACCCCACCGACTTCGCGCAACGCCCAGCCACCGCCGGAACCATCGACGCGACGCCGAGCCAGAGCCGGAACCCTGCAAGCGGCGAGCAACCAGAGCCGGCAACTGTGAAAGACCGCCCAGCCACCGCCGGAACCGTTCACGCGGCGAGCAACCACAGCAGCCGAGCGAAGCGAAGGCGCAAGGGGGGTGCGGGTGGCGGAGCCCCCGCTCGCGGCAAGCGGAGCGCAGCCGCACAAACGACGAAGGCGACCCGGTCCGCGCTTTCCGCGGACACAGGTCGCCCCTCGCCTTCGTGGACGATACTGGGATCGAACCAGTGACCTCTTCCGTGTCAGGGAAGCGCGCTACCGCTGCGCCAATCGTCCAAGAACAACAACACTCTCAGGTTCTCACGAGAGGGTGTCGAGGTGGAGACGGGATTCGAACCCGTGTACACGGCTTTGCAGGCCGTTGCCTCGCCTCTCGGCCACTCCACCAGTGAGAAAGCCTGGCCTGCCGAACCCTCTCCGAGCGGACGACCGGGTTCGAACCGGCGACCTCAACCTTGGCAAGGTTGCGCTCTACCAACTGAGCTACGTCCGCATCGCTCCGGCGACTGTTTCCGCTCGGTGCGAGAGCAGAACAGTAGCGCACTTTTCGCCCATGCAAAAACCGGATTCCAGGGTGTCGCCATCCGGACGCGGCGAGCGTGAATCTGACCTCATCCGTCCCAACAGCCCCACCCGTCAGGCGCTGGTTTGTCCACTCGCCACGCCGATGCGATCAGGCTTCGAGTGGTGTGAGATCGGTGTCGCGGAGGTAGTCCGGATCGCCGCGGAGCTCGATCCCGGTGATGCGGCCGTCGGTGATGGTGAAGGAGAAGATGACTTGCGGTTCGCCGCGGTACGACCACACCAGCCCGGCCAGCCCGTCGACCAGCGTGAGCCGGGCGGCCTGCGCCCGTCCGGAGAACGTCTCGGCCACCGCCGCCGCACCCGACACCATCGCCGGCATCCCGCCACGCGCGACGACGGCCGGGTCGGCGCGCACCACGACCTCCGGGTCGAGCACCTCGAGCAAGGCCGTGAAGTCCCCACCACGAGACGCTGCGAGGAACGCGGTGACGATCTCCTTCTGCCGGATCGCGTCGGGTCCGGCCGGTTCCGGCGTACCTTGCACTCGCCGGCGGGCCCGGCTCGCGAGCTGCCGCGCTGCGGCCGGTGACTTGCCCAGGATCGGTGCGATGTCGTCGTACGGCACCGCGAACATGTCGTGCAGGACGAACGCCAGCCGCTCGGTCGGCGTGAGCGTCTCCAGTACGACGAGGAGCGCGAGACCGACCGAATCCGCCTGCACGGCCTCGAGCTCGGGATCGGGTACGGCGTCGTCCGCGAGCGCGGGGGAGTGGTCGCCGACCGGCCGCTCGGGCCGGCCGCGTCGCGTCCGCAGCATGTCGAGGCAGATCCGGCCGACCACCGTGGTCAGCCACCCGCCGAGGTTGTCGATCGAGCCCGAGTCGGACCGGCTGAGCCGAATCCACGCCTCCTGGACCGCGTCCTCGGCCTCGGGCGCGGAGCCTAGGATCCGGTACGCGACGCCGTGCAGGCGTTCCCGGTTCTCCTCGAACCGGGCCACCAGCCAGTCGTCCTGACCCATCCCGACCACATCCTTCGTACTGTCACACTTCCCGGCCCGGCGCCGTCATCCGATTGACGGAGCACCACCATCACATGTGACACCGACCCAGAGGAGCTGCACCATGACGGACCCGGCCCGCCCCCTGGCGGTACGCAAGCAGGATGTCCTGCGCCGCCTCGAGGACGACGTCGACGCTTGGGTCGCCACGGCTGCTTCGGACGGTACGCCGTACCTGATGCCGCTGTCCTTCCTCTGGGACGGGGAGTCCCTCCTCCTGTCGACGGCGGCCGGCAACCCCACCGCTCGGAACCTCGCGAAGAACCCCACGCTCCACCTGACGATCGGCCACACCCGGGACGTCGTACACATCACCGCCACCAGCGAAACCGTGCACGCGTCGGACCTCACGGACGCGGTCGGTGACGCCTTCGCCGAGAAGACCGGCTTCGATCCGCGGCCGCTCGCGAACTACCTCTACTTCCGCGCCACGCCGATCAAGATCCAGGCCTGGCGCGAAGCCAACGAGCTCAAGGGCCGCGTCCTGATGGAGTCCGGCGCCTGGCTCATTTGACCTTGAGTGCGGTCTAAGAGGCAGCCTGGCTAGATGCTCTCCACAACGCTTGGGAACGGCCGGACCGTCAGCGCACTGTGTCTAGGGGCGATGAACTTCGGCAGCTCCACGCCGCCTGAAACGGCGAGCGCGATCCTCGACCGCTTCGTCGCCGCCGGCGGAACCTTCATCGACACGTCCAACAACTACAACCAGTGGACCGGACACGGCGGTGAGAGCGAGGAGTTCCTCGGCAGCTGGATGCGGTCCCGGGGCAACCGCGGCCAGTTGGCGATCGCAACCAAATGCGGCGCCAGGACAACCAAACCCGGCAACCCCGACGACGCCCACTGGGAAGGCCTCGGCGCGACGGTCGTCGAGTCCGCGGTGAAGGGAAGCCTCGAACGGCTCGGCACCGATCGCATCGACCTCTACTACGCCCACATCGACGACCGCACCACCCCGCTGGACGAGACCGTCGCCGCTTTCGGTCGCCTGGCGGCCGACGGCACCGTCGACCTGGTCGGCTGCAGCAACCACACCGTCTGGCGACTGGACCGAGCCCGCCAGTTGGCCGCCGCGAAGGGCGTCGCTCCGTACTCCGTCATCCAGCAGCACTTCACCTACCTGTGGCCCAATCCGCCTTCCCTGCAAGGCGTACGGCGCCACGGCACGCCGCACTTCCAGCACGCCGGCATCGAACACTTCGACTACCTGGCCGAACATCCAGACATGACCCTGGTCGCCTACCAGCCGCTCCTGACCGGCGCCTACACCAACCCCACCCGCCCGTTCCCGGCCCAGCGCGGCTACGCCCACCCCACCGCCTACACCCGCCACGAGTCCCTCCGCGCGGTAGCCCGCGACCTCAACGCCACCCCCAACCAGGTGATCCTCGCCTGGCTCCTCCACCAGAACATCATCCCCGTCTTCGGCCCGTCCTCCCTCACCCAACTGAACGAGGCCCTAGACGCCCTCGATCTCGAACTCGACGCCGACATCCTGGACCGCCTCAACAACGCCTAGGCGCTCAAGCATCGGAATCCGGTCGCTGGATGGGAATGGTGCTGGCGGCACCACGGGGTTTTCGGTTAGCGCGCGACGGTAGGAGCCCGCGTGCCAGGGCGGGTTGGAGCAGTCGCGGCGAGCGATAGCGAGAGTAGCGACCGCGTGGGACGGACCAAGTACATGCGAAAGGCCGGTCCACTGGACCGGCCTTGGATACGGGGTGGGCGATACTGGGTTCGAACCAGTGACCTCTTCGGTGTGAACGAAGCGCGCTACCACTGCGCCAATCGCCCGTACTGTTGGTGCTGTTGTTGCCTTGTGGTGCCTTGCGGGTGAAACCATAGCGCATGATGTGAGCGACGATCTAATCGGGGCGGGCTACTCTTGCTGCAGGACGGAGACCCCGTCGCGTTGGAGACGTGATTGTGACTTTCTCGCACGACACCGAGCAGGCGCTCGGCACGCTGGTCCGGCTCGTCAACACCCTGCCCGGACCGAACAGCCAGGTCGACACGATGGAGACGCTCGAGGAGCTGGAGAAGTTCGTCCACGAGCGGGAGTTCAGTGCGGTCGACACGCTGACGGAGAAGGACCTGGCCGAGGTCCGCGACCTGCGGCCGTTGTTCTCGCCGGTCTTCACCACGGACTCCGACGCGACCGCGGCGGCGATGATCAACGCGATCGTCGCGCGCGGTACGACGACGCCGCGGCTGACGAATCACGACGGGCACCCGTGGCACATCCACTACTCGCGGGACGGCGCGTCGCTGGCGTGCCGGATCACGGTGGAGTGCGGGATCGCATTGGCCCAGGTGATCTCCGCCGGCGAACGCGAACGCCTCCGTCGCTGCGAGGCCCCGGACTGTGACGACGCGCTGATCGACCTGTCCCGCAACCGTTCCAAGCGGTACTGCGACGCCCGCACCTGCGGCAACCGTTTGCACGTGGCCGCCTACCGGGAACGCCGCAAAGCCTCCGGGGAGTAGAAGACCTCGCGCACGCGGCCGAAGTGATCGGTCGCGGTCGCGCGGTGCTCGACGTTCCGAAAGACCTTCAGGGGTTGGGTTCGTCGGCGGAGCGGTCCGCGAAGATCTTGGCGACCTGGGCGGTGATGGTGCCCGGGGCTGGGAGGTCGCGGTCGTCGACCCGGTGGATGGCCTGGATGTCGCGGGTCGTCGACGTGAGGAAGACCTCGTCCGCCTCGAACAGCCGCTCCAGCGGTACGTCGCGCTCGGTCGCGCCGAACCACTCGATGACGAGCGCGCGGGTGATACCGGCCAGCGCGCCGGACTCCAGGGTCGGCGTGACCAGCTCACCGTCGTACACGCAGAAGATGTTCGAACCCGTGCCCTCGCAGAGGTTCCCGACCGTGTTCGCGAAGATCGCCTCGCTGCCGCCCCGCTCCTTCGCATAGGCGAGGGCACGCACGTTCTCGGCGTACGACGTGGTCTTCAAGCCGGCGACCGCGCTGCGTTCGTTGCGGACCCACGGCACGGTGACGATCGCCGACGTCGGCGCGGGGCGCTTGATCGCCTGCGTCGCGACGAGCACCGTCGGGCCCGACGTACCGCGATCGGACGACAGCGGTGAGACACCACCTGTGTACGTGATTCGCAACCGGCCGAACGGGATGTCGGGATCGGCCTGCACGACCGTGGCGATGCCCTCCTCGATCCCGGCGACATCCGGCGCCGGCAGGCCGAGACCGACCGCGGACCGAACCAGCCGGTCGAGATGCCGCGTCACCGCGAACGGGCGGCCGTCGACGATCTTGATCGTCTCGAACACACCGTCACCGGTGGTGAGCCCGTGATCCAGGGGCGAGACCGTCGCCTCGTCGTCCTGCAGGGCGCCGTTGAGCCAGATACGCATGTGGTGCTCCTTCCGCGGAACACCTTAGTGCTAAGGCGATCCGGGCCGGCCGGGCCGTCCGAAGGTGACCGGACGATGACCGTACGTCGACGTCCGGGGGACCCCGGTTTTTGAAGTCGGGCGGAGATGGGCTAATGTTCTTCTCGCGCCGGGGGAAACACAAACCTCGGTCGCAACGCGGACGTAGCTCAGTTGGTAGAGCGCAACCTTGCCAAGGTTGAGGTCGCCGGTTCGAACCCGGTCGTCCGCTCGGAGAGGGTTCGGCAGGCCAGGCTTTCTCACTGGTGGAGTGGCCGAGAGGCGAGGCAACGGCCTGCAAAGCCGTGTACACGGGTTCGAATCCCGTCTCCACCTCGACACCCTCTCGTGAGAACCTGAGAGAGTTGTTGTTCTTGGACGATTGGCGCAGCGGTAGCGCGCTTCCCTGACACGGAAGAGGTCACTGGTTCGATCCCAGTATCGTCCACGAAGGCGATGGGCGAGGTGTGCCTGCGGAAAGCGCAGGCCGCCTCGCCTTCGTCATTTGTGCGGCTGCGCTGCGCTTGCCGCGAGCGGGGGCTCCGCCACCCGCACCCCCTTGCGCCTTCGCTTCGCTCGGCTGCTGTGGTTGCTCGCCGCGTGTACAGTTCCGGCTCTGGCTGAGCGATCCTTCACGGTTGCCGGCTCTGGTTGCTCGCCGCTTGACGCTTCCGGCGGTGGCTGGGCCATCTTTCACAGGCGCCGGCTCTGGTTGCTCGCCGCTTGCAGGGTTCTGGCGGTGGCTGGGCGTCGCTTGACGCTTTCGGCTGTGGCTGACGAGTCCGGCCCGGTTTGCTAGGTCAGGCAGCTCGCCCGGCGACAGGTGCCGGCTGGGGTTCGGCAATTCCGCACGGTTGTGGGCTTGGGGGCGGTCGCTCCTGGTGGGCTCGGGGATAACTGGTCGCAGGGGAGTGGGGACGGGTTGTAGTTTCTCGGGGGAGGTGGGGCGTGTGGTGCGGGTGGTTAGTGAGCGGTTGGTTTTGCGGTGGCCGGGGGTGGGGGACTTCGGGGAGCTGTGTGAGTTGTGGACTGATCCCCGGGTGGGGCGGTTCATGGGGGACTACGGGCCTCGGGATGTGGACGGGGTTCGGGAGTGGTTGGCGGGGATTGTGGGGGATGGGGGTCGGGCCGGGTCGCACGTGCAGTTCGTGGTGACGTTGCGGGCCGACGACGCCGTGGCGGGGTGGCTGGGGATGGGGTCCAGCGAGGATCCGCTGGCTGACTGGAACTTCGGGTACGCCGTCCGCGCGGAGTATCGGGGACACGGGTACGCGACCGAGGCGTTGCGGGCCGGGCTCGAGTACTGCCGGGGCGAGCTGGGGATCGGGACGTTGTGGGGTGCCTGCTTCGCGGGGAATGCGGCGTCGGCTCACGTGATGACCGGCGCGGGGATGCAGGAGGTCGGGCCGGACGCGGATGGCAGTCGGCGGTTCGTCTACCCGGCTCGCGGAGCTGCCTGAATCGGTCGGCGGAGCCGGCTGAGATGTACGATGGTCATCTAATTTCACGACTATCGAAGGAGACGGTGGTGGGCGGGCTTCCCGAGGTCATGCGGGGGTTGGAGCAGCCGGCGTTGGACGGGCCCGGCGTACTGCGGCTCGTGGAGGGGATCGCGGTCCCGGTCGCGCGGGCGGGGGACGTGCTGGTGCGGGTGGGGGCCGCTGGGGTGAACTTCGCGGATGTGATGCAGACGCGGGGAACGTACGACGGTGGGCCGGAGGCGCCTTACCTGGCAGGGTTCGAGGCTGCGGGGGAGGTGGTCGCGCTCGGGGACGGGGTGACCACGGTCGCGGTGGGCGCTCGGGTGATCGGGACCGGGTACGGCGCGTTCGCGGAGTACATGGTGATGGCGGCGGACTCGGTCGCTCCGGTGCCGGCAGGGTGGACTGATGAGCAGGCGCTGGGGCTCGTGTTGAACTGGGCGACCGCGCTGGCGGCGTTGCGGCCGTTGGGGCGGGTGAGTGCGGGGGAGACCGTGCTGGTTCACGCGGCGGCGGGTGCGGTCGGCCAGGCGGCTGTGCGGATCGCGAAGTACTACGGGGCGACCGTGATCGCGACGGCCTCCGCTGAGAAACATGAGGTGGTACGGCGGCTTGGGGCCGATCACCTGATCGACTACCGGACCGCGGATGTGACGTCTGACGTGTTGCGACTCACCGGCGGCCGGGGTGTGGACGTCGTACTCGAATCCGTTGGTGGCGAGACGTTCCGTGAGAGCGTGGCCGTAGCGAAGCGGGTGACGGGGAAGGTGATCGTGTACGGCGTTGCGGGTGGGCAGGCGTCGATCAGCAACTGGGAGCTGAACTTCAAGCACCAGGTGCACGTGATCGGACTGCACATCGGCGTACTGATTCAGCAGGCCCCGGAGATCTTCGCCGAGTTGATGGATGAGCTGAATCGGCTGATCGCCTTGGGTGTCTACCCGCCGGGCGAGCCGACCGTGTACGACTTGGCGGACGGACCGAAGGCGTTGGCCGAGTTGGAAGCCCGCGCGACGGTCGGGAAGATCGCGCTCAGGCCGTGATCGATTGGGCCACGCGCAGGCCCAGATCCTCGATGGCGAAGGTCGGGTGGGAGCGGCGTCGGACGGTCGAGCCGACTGAGCGTTCCGGGTCGTCGAAGCCGCCGCCGCGGAAAATGCGGTAGGAGCCGTACGTCGCTGGGTCGTAGAGGTCCCAGCACCATTCCCAGACGTTACCGAGCATGTCGTGGAGTCCCCACGCAGTGGGAGCCTTCTGGCCGACGGGATGTGCTCGCCCGTCGGCGTTGTCGGCGTACCAGGCGATGTCGTCGAGCGGACCGTAGCGGTACGCCGGGACCCCCGTGGTGCAGGCGTATTGCCACTCGGCCTCCGTCGGCAGGCGGTAGCCGGAGGAGATCCAGTCGCAGGTGACCTCTTCGCCGTCGATCGTGTACGCCGCCGGCAGGCCGTCCTCGGCTGACAGCTTGTTGCATAGGGCAACCGCGTCGTACCAGCTGACGCCGGTGAGCGGAACGTCGTCAGTCCCGACGACCGGGTAGCGGGCCAGCCGGAAGGCGGACAGTGTCACCTCCCAGTGGGTGCCGAGGCGGTCGTCCCGGAGGGCGATGGTGCCGGCCGGGAGGTCGACCAGGGGGAGCATCGTCCAACCGTACGTGCGTCAGTAGTACCTCCTCAGCTTCGGCCACAGCGTGGACCAGGGCTCGGTGGTCCCGGCGCACCGCGCGATCGCGGTGCCGTCCTCGTCGTTGGAGACGATGTTGTCGATCGTGCCCACCTGTGAGCAGTCCCGGAAGTGCTCTTCCAACGACGGTGTGCGCTCCTGCTCGACCAGGAGAACCGGCCCGGTGTTGGTGTCCGGCGGGCGACCCCAGTCGGCGAAGCTCATATGACCTGAGTACGCCGTGGGGAGCCCGTGGGAAGGCCCGTAGCGAAGGAGGGCGCCGGCCTCGCCGTAGTTGCCGGCGACGATCGTGGCGGTCGCACGTTGGTCCGGTGGGATCTGCTCCCAGGCGGTCGCGACGGTGGTCGTCAGCGTCTGCCAGCCGATCTGCTCGCCTTGCTCCTTGTTCACCGGGATGACGAAGTCGACCGCGGACGCGGGGAGCACCGGCAAGGTGAACAGCGCGGAGGTCAACGCGGTGAGCACCAGTGCGATGATCGCGAGAGGTCGGTGGCGATCGATCCAACCCAGGGTCGGCTCGGACCCGGCCGCTACGAGGACGAGGAGCAAGGGCAGGGCGTAGTACGCCTTCCCGCCGACCGCCAGGACGACGATGCAGAGCAGCGGATACGCCAAGGCCACGGATCGAGCCCAGGGCATCCGCCACAGTCGCAAGAAGCCGGCGATCCAGACGGGCACGAGGAACGGTGACAGCAGGAGAAGCTGGAGTGGGATGAACGTGATGCGGTTCTCGGTGCCGTCGTCCTGGCTGATGCCGTCTGCAACGGTCAGTTGTGGCCAGCCGTGCTGGAATTGCCACACCACGTTCGGCAGGGCGATGAGGGCGGCTATGGCGACGCCGGCCGGCAGCCACCAGGAGCGCAGCACGTCCCGTGGACCGACGGCGAGCAACGACAGCAACAGGGCGCCGATCGGGAGCACTACGAGGTACTTGTTCTCCAGGGCGATTCCGGCGGTGAGGCCTAGCGCTAGCCACCAGCGGCCGTCGCGGGTCCTCAGCAGCTTGATGGCGAAGAGGGCGATCAGCATCCAGGCCAGGAGGTCGTAGGTCGCCGTCGAGACCAGGTGGCCGACGCCGACGACGAAGCCGGATACCCCTGCGCAGACCGCGGCCAGCAGCTGGCCGCGGCGGTCACTGCCGAACTCTCGTGCGATCAGGGCGACCACGATGACTGTGATCATGCAGCTGATCGTGGAGAGCACGCGGAGGCCCATGACGGTGTCGCCGAAGACGGTGGTCGAGATGCGGGCGAGGAGTGGTGTCAGGGGTGGCTGGTCGATGTATCCCCAGGCGAGATGGCGGCCTGCGGCCATGAAGTAGAGCTCGTCGCGGTGGAAGCCGTACCGCCCGGAGAGCGCGGTCAGCACAGCCCCGACGACGACCGCGACGGACACGACGGGACGAGCTGCGAAGGCAGGCGCTGGTGGGCGGGTCATGCCGGAATGTTGTCAGCCGATCGGGTCCCTCACCAGGACCTGATCCGGAACTCTCCGGGACTTTTGTACGACCCGTGTGGGCGACGCGGATCAGGATCCGTGGTTGACATGCCATCACGATCACCGGCAGCGTCGTCAGGGGGATGATTTGATATGCCAACCGGATGACAGATGAGGTGGCGGCGTGGCGTTGCTGTACGAGCGGATCTGTGCGGATGTTCTCGAGCAGATCCGGCGGGGGGTCCTCCGGCCGGGAGATCGGGTGCCGTCGGAGATGGAGCTGGCCGCGCAGTTCGAGGTCAGCCGGATCACGTCGAAGCGAGCGCTCGAGGTGCTGCGGGAGGCCGGGCTGGTCGAGCGGATCCGCGGCAAGGGGACGTTCGTCGTACGCCGGCTGCCCGACCTGACCGGTGTCACGGTGCCACTGCGCGGCCGCCCGAGGCACGAGGCCCGCTCGATCGCGCTGATCGTGCCGGACATGTCCGAGGCCTACGGTCTGGACCTCCTGAACGCGATCGAGGAGCGCTGCGCGGAGTACGGCGCCCATCTGGTCGTACGGCGAACCCACGGGCGGCAGACCGACGAGGAGAAGGCCGTGGACTCGCTGGTGGCGTCCGTGGACGGTCTGATCGTGTTCCCGGTGCACGGCGACTTCTACAACGCCAGCCTGCTCCGGCAGGTGCTGGCCGGCTACCCGGTGGTCCTCGTCGACCGGCATCTGTCCGGGATCCCGGTCGCGGCGGTGCACACCGACAACGTGGCGGCCGCGCGGGCGCTGACCTCCCGCCTGCGCGATCAGGGGCACCGCCACATCGCCTTCCTCTCCCCACCACCCGTGAACACGTCCTCGATCGAGGAGCGACTGGAGGGGTTCCGCTCCGCGTTCGGCGAGCGCGGACAGGCCCACGAGCTGACCGATCTGCGCAGCACGTTGCCCGGCTCGACGACCACCGAGAGCGTGCGCGCGGACATGGAAGTGATCCGCGAGTTCCGCGACCGGATGCCTGAAGTGACGGCGTACTTCGCCTGTGAGTACAACCTGGCCCGGATGGTGGACCGTGCGCTGGACGGCGACCAGGTGGTCGCGTGCTTCGACTCACCGGGGGACTCCATCGGCGGACCGCCGTACCTGCACGTCAAGCAGAACGAGGCCGAGATGGGCCGGCGGGCGGTCGATCTGCTGCTGGCTCAGCTGCGGGGCGAGCCGGTGCCGAACCTGTCGCTGGTTCCGTTCGAGATAGTCGATGCCGTCGGCAACACCTGACTTTCGGCAGTACGGCGGGAGCCCTGCGACTGTGTAGCGTCTGGGGCATGAGGTGGCGGTGCCTGGGAGATGTCGGCCTGTGGGCCGCGCTGAGCCTCCTCGTGCTCGCCGAGAGCGGTGCCCGGAGCGATCCCTACTGGTTCCAGGCCGCGTGCATCGGCCTACTGTTCGTCGCCGTCTTCGGCCGCCGCAGCTGGCCGCTCGCGTCCCTGACTCTGGTCGCGGTGGCCGAGATTCTCATCCTGGCCTTCGCTCTGGGTACGACGAACGGCGTGCAGATCGCACTGGTCCCGGCGATCACCTTGCTGAGCTATCTGGCCGGCCGACGCGAGACGCAGCTCAAGCACTTCGTCATGGTCTGCAGTTGGTCGCTCGTAGGCATGCTCGCGCTCGCACTCCTCCTCCGGCGCCAGGCCCAGGCCACCGAGGCGATCCTGAGCTGGCTGCTGATGCTCCTGCTCGCCCTGCTGGTCGTCGTCCTGCCGTGGTTGATCGGCCGGTACCGCGCACAACAGGCGTTGCTGGAGTCAGCCGGTTGGGAGCGGGCCGAGCGGATCGAACGTGAGCAGCGGATGGCGATCGACCAGGAGCGGCTGCGAGAGCGCTCCCGGATCGCCGAGGACATGCATGATTCGGTCGGTCACGAGCTGAGTCTGATCGCGCTGCAGGCCGCCGCGCTGGAACTCGATCCCTCGCTGCCGGAGCAGCACCGGAGCGCCGCGACCTCCTTGCGCGAGGCGGCGGCCACCGTGACCGAACGGCTCGGCGAGATCGTCGGCGTACTGCGGGACGCGGACGCGCCGGTGATGCCGCATGACGAGACAGTCGGCGCGCTGGTCGACCGCGCCGCCGCGTCCGGTCTGGCGGTGCGCCTGATCGAGGAGGGTGAGGGGGAGCGCTCCCCGATGGTGGATCGGGCCGTGCATCGCGTCGTCCAGGAGTCGCTGACCAATGCCAGCAAGCACGCCCCGGGTGCGGCGGTGACGGTGACGGTGACATCCGGCAAGAACGACGTACGCGTCACTGTCGTGGACACCGGAGCCACGCGG
Organism: Kribbella sp. NPDC048837; assembly: GCF_055586945.1. Classification (NCBI taxonomy): domain Bacteria; kingdom Bacillati; phylum Actinomycetota; class Actinomycetes; order Propionibacteriales; family Kribbellaceae; genus Kribbella; species Kribbella sp. NPDC048837. The sequence continues at coordinate 211,404 of NZ_JBVJHF010000003.1, read as the reverse complement.
GCCCTCCAGTCCAGGTCCACGAGCGGCGGTGGACTGGAAGGGTTGAAGGAGCGAGTCCGGCTGGTCGGCGGATCGTTGACCGCGGGGCCGCGAGCCGCCGGCGGCTTCGAGGTGGTCGCGACCATGCCCCGCGCAGGTGGTCGGCCGGAGCCGCCGGCCGTTCCCACCGCGGCGGTCGAGCGCGCCACGGTACGGCGGAGTGCGCGGCGCGGCCTGATCACCGCCATCGCCGCACCGCTGATCCTCGGGGCAGTCGTCGGAGTGGTTGCCCTCGGCTACTACCTGATGGCCGGGTACAGCTCGATCCTGCGGCCGAGCCAGTACGACGCCCTGACCCTCGGGCAGTCCGAGGACGAGGTGCGAGACGCACTGCCTGCGATGCAGATGATCGACCCGCCCACCGAGCGCTACGACCCGCCGGAGGGCTGGACCTGCAGCTACTACCGCCCGGACGGTCCCTTCTCGATCAACTACGCGTACCGCCTGTGCTTCAGCCGGGGCGTCCTCGTCGCCAAGGCGATCGCGCAGACCGGCTCGGTGCCACCGACCCCCGAGGGGAACAGATGATCAGGGTCCTGCTGGCCGACGACGAGGCGATGGTGCGGGCCGGCGTCCGCGCGATCCTCGGCACCGACGACACGATCGAGGTCGTCGCCGAGGCAGCGGACGGCGTGGAGGCCGTCGAGGCGGTACGGCGGCATCGGCCGGACGTCGCCGTACTCGACATCCGGATGCCACGGATGGACGGCCTGGCGGCGGGTGCCGAGATCCGGCGGACCGTGCCCGACACGGCAGTGGTCATGCTGACGACCTTCTCCGAGGACGCGTACATCGCCCGTGCGCTGGGCGACGGCGCGAGTGGCTTCCTGCTGAAGTCCGGCGATCCGCGCGATCCGCGCGAGCTGATCGCCGGCCTGAAAGCTGTCGCGGAAGGCGCCGCCTATCTGTCGCCGCGCGTTGCCCACCGCGTGATCGCCGAGCTCAGCGCCGGATCCGGTGGCGGAGCGATGGCCCGGGCCGCGGCCGCCAAGGAGCAGGTCGCCGTACTGAGTCCTCGTGAGCTGGAGGTGCTCGGACTGGTCGGTGCCGGATTGTCGAACGCCGAGATCGCCGCACGGCTCTTCCTGGTCGAAGGGACCGTGAAGGCGTACGTCAGCGCCATCCTGCTCAGACTGGCGGTGAAGAACCGGGTCCAGGCCGCGATCGTCGCCTACGAAGCCGGTCTGGTGAGCTCCTGAGCCGTCAGCTGACCTGCGGATACCGGTAATGGCGACGCTCCGGGTCGTGACATCGTGAGGACACCGTGTCATGGGATAGTGGACCCTCCCGGAGCCCTCACGCCTCCGGATTGCAACCAGCAGCCTCCAGGGGCACTGCCCCTCACAGAGAATCGGGGATCCAGGTCGTGACCGACTCGCACAACTCCGGACAGCACAAGGACCGGGAAGCGGCGGCGGCCGAGGTCCGGAGAATGTGGCAGCCGACCCCCTCCTGGACCCAGCCGGACCCGAACCAGGACGCCGACCCCGAAGCCGCCGAGACCGACGAGAAGCCGGACGCGCTGTCTGCGGATTGGTCCCGTCCGTCCGGTCAGCAGGCGCCCTGGACCCAGCCCCCGGCGCAACCGCCGGCCCCGTCCTGGACGCAGCCCGCCGGGGAGCCCACCGGCTCGTGGACCCAACCGGACCCGGAGCCGGACGATTTCGACGACTCGAGCGACACGGACGCCGTCGAAGCCACCCCGGAGCACCATGACGACACGGGTACGACGCCTGCCGCGGCGCAAGGCCCTGCGCCGAGCGCGCCGGTCTTCGGCGGCTCGTCCTTCCACGGCTCTCCCGCAGGACCCCCGGCGCAGGGCGGTCCGCAGCTGTCTCCGGCCGCGCAGCACTTCTTCCCGCAGGGCATCCCCGGTCAGCACGCACCGCAGCAGCAGCGCGAGGTGTCCTACCGCACCGACGAGCTGATGCAGGCCCTGCCGCTGCCGCGGGAGGCTCCGGCCGAGCGCGGCGTGCGGAGTGTGCTGAAGCTGCGTCCGGGCAGCGCCGAGCGCTCGGAACGGATCGCCCGCGCGACGGCCGCGACCGCGTTCCGGCGTCCCGTCACGATCGTCGTCGCAAACCCGAAGGGCGGCTCCGGCAAGACGCCGACCACGCTGCTGCTCGCCGGCGCGCTCGGTCAGGCCCGCGGCGGCGGCGTGGTGGCGTGGGACAACAACGAACTGCGCGGCAACATGCACCTGCGCACCCACGACACGAACGCCCGGTCCACCGTCACGGACATGCTCCAGGCGATGCAGATGCTGACCCAGCCGGATGCCCGGCTCGGCGACGTGGCGGCGTACCTGCGGCACCAGGTCGCCGGCCAGTACGACGTGCTGACGTCGGCGACCACGACGTACGCGCAGATCGAGGCGAAGGACTTCGACCAGATCCACCGGCTGCTGAGCCGCTTCTACAAGGTGCTCGTGATCGACACCGGGAACAACGAGGGCTCCAGCAACTGGCGTGAGGCGATGAAGGCGGCCGACGCCCTCGTCATCCCGATCAAGTGGAAGAGCCTGTCCTGCGCGGCCGCGGTGCAGATGCTCGAGGAGCTCGACAACCAGGGCCCGGAGGCGCAGCGGCTGATCCGTCGCGCGGTGATCGCGGTCTCCAACGGTCCCGGCGACGTGAACAAGGAGGTCGAGAAGCAGCTCCGCCCGTACTTCGAGTCCCGTGCGGCGGCCGTGATCGACATCCCGACCGACATGCACATCGCCGCCGAGGGTCCGCTCGACCACTCGGCCCTCCAGCCCGCCACCCGCCGCGCCGGCCTGGAGCTCGCGGCCAAGGTGTCCGAGCAGATCACGATCGCCCTGAACGTTCCTCGCTGAGCACGGCCAGAGTCAACCGGCCGAGGCGGTCCGGGTCCGCGACGACGTCGTACGACGTGATCCGGTCCGCCACGCTGGTGAAGGCGATCGCCAGGAACAGCTGCCCGTGCGGCGCGAGGACGGCCGTGAACGGTGCCGTGCCGCTCAGGCGCGTTCCGACGCGGTCTCAAGCGTCGCGGCTCGTTAGAACGCGGGTCCCGAGTGCTAGACCGCCAGCAGCCCACAGGAGCAGGACTACAGCGCTCAGAGTGGGGGAGAGCGGGTCGGTCGCGCCCGTCAGGTAGTTCTGGCCGGCGCCGCCTGGCAGCAGTGCCGCGAGCCAGACCAGCGCGCGCAGTGAGCTCTGGCCGAGCATCAGCGGCACGACCAGGAGCAGCAGGAACGCCGCGGTCAGAGTGCCGGCCGTACTGCGGACGACCCAAGCGATCCCCGCGGTGAACAGTCCGGCCGCGGTTGCGTAGAAGCCGACCGACAGCAGGTCCACCACGAGCCCGCTGCCGTCCCAGTCGGCCCATGGGCCCGCAGCCAGACCGCCCACGACGGATGCGACCCCGGCCAGGAGTAGTCCGTAGCCGAACAGCACCGGCGTCAGCACGGCAGCCTTCGCCAGTACGACGTTGCGCCGTACCGGAGTCCACTGGAGCGTGGAGCGGATGCTGCCGGTCGCGTACTCGGACGTCACCGTCAGCAGTGCGAACGCGGCCACGACCACCTGCACGATCAGGATGACCGAGGCGCCGAAACCACCCACTGCCTGCCGCTCGGCGAGCTCACCCGGCCCGAGGTGGGTGTTGTCGTACGCGACGTTGAAGCCGTACTGCAGGCCGAGCAGACCCGTCAGCAGCAGGGCCGACACGATGTTCAGCCAACTGGACCGGACCGTCCACAGCTTCGTCCACTCCGAGCGCACCGCGTTCATCTCTTCCCTGCTTCCATGAGGTCAGGCTCTACCTGAGCTTGAGGTTTCCGTTGACGACGGCGGTGCCGCACGACCTCGACGATGAGCGTCACCATGAGCGCCAGACCGATCCCGAGGATCACGCCCTTCAGCGGGTTGTCCTCGAAGGCCTTGCCGCCGATGTAGCCGACCAAGGTGCAGTACAGACCCCAGCTGGCCGCAGCCAGTCCGGCGTACGCCGAGAACTTCCGCAGGGGGTAGCGGACCGAGCCCATGGTCAGCGTGACCGCCGTACGACCGCCGGGGACGTAGCGGGCGACTACCAGGACCAGTCCGCCTCGCTCGGCCAACGCACGGCGTGCCCAGAGCACCGCTGCGTGCCGTTTGGTCCCTGGCTTCATCCGGTCGAGCAGCCGGCCGCCGGCGCCGCGGCCGAGCGCGTAGGACACGTGGTCCCCGACGAATGCGCCGATGGCCGCGACCACGATGACGGCGTACAGGTTGGGTTCACCGTTGGCCGCTGCGAACACCCCGGCGGTGACGACCAGCGTCTCGCTCGGGATGGCCGGGAAGAAGCCGTCCAGCGCGGCGAAGCCCCACAGTGCGAGGTAGATCCACCACGAGGACATCAGCTCTTCGGCGAAGTGCAGGAGCTGGTCACTCACGACGCCACCGCCACGCCGTACTCGACGCTGTCAGCGGTGAGCTCCATGTAGGCCTCTTCCAGCGACGCACGCTCGGTGTGCAGCTCATGCAGCCGTACGCCGAGCTCGTGAGCCAGATCGCCGACCCGCTCGACCGGTACGCCGGTCACGACCAGCCGGTCCTCCTCGGACTCCACCCGCTCCGCCTCGGTGATCAGCCGGTCGCGCAACACGGCTCGCTGCGCCGGATCCGGGATGCGGAGGCGCACCGTGGATCGAGACGACCCCGCGATCACCTCAGCCACCGGGGCGTCGGCGATCAGCCGGCCACGGCCGATCACGACGAGCTGATCGGCCGTCAGCTGCATCTCACTCATCAGATGGCTGGACACGAACACGGTCCGGCCCTCGGCCGCCAGTGAGCGCATCAGCTGCCGGACCCAGCGGACGCCGTCGGGGTCGAGGCCGTTCACCGGCTCGTCGAACATCAGCACCTCGGGATCGCCGAGCAGTGCGCCGGCGATGCCGAGCCGCTGGCCCATGCCGAGCGAGAACTGCCCGGCCCGCTTCCGGGCGACCGAGTCCAGGCCGACGATCGACAGCACCTCGTCGACCCGGCTGACCGGGAGACCGTTGCTGCGGGCCATCGCGATCAGGTGGTTGCGCGCGGTCCGGCGCGGGTGCAGCGCCTTGGCGTCGAGCAGTGCGCCGACCTTGGTCAGCGGTGCCGGCCAGGCCGCGTACGGGCGGCCGCCGACCAGCGCGGTGCCTTCGGTCGGGGTGTCGAGGCCGAGGATCATCCGCATCGTGGTCGACTTGCCGGCGCCGTTCGGGCCGAGGAAGCCGGTCACCCGGCCGGGGGACACGGTGAGGTCGAGGGCGTCCACGGCGCGGGTGTCGCCGTACCGCTTGGTCAGTCCTTCGAGAGTGATCACGCTCCCGAACCTAGGAATTCGGGCCCCCCGGCCACATCGGACCAAGGGCTGGTGCGACCCCCGACTTTCGTCAGGTCGTGGTGGCCTGTGGATACGCCGTCCGGGCGTCGTGGCGGAGTCGATACCATCTGTGGCGTGACCGGCAATCGGCCGGCTACGCGTACCCGAGGAGTGAACGTGTCGGAAGTCAAGGTCCATCTGATCGGCGTCGAGGGCGAGGCTGAGCGGAGTGTGACCGAGACGACGACGATCGGGGAGCTGTTCGCCGGGATCTTCGGTCAGGACCGCTCCGCCATCGCCGCCCGTGTCAACGGTGAGCTGCGGGACCTGTCCCGGGTGGTCGCCGACGGCGACGAGATCGAGCCGGTCAAGGCGGCGTCGGCGGACGGCCGGGCGATCATCCGGCACTCGACCGCGCACGTGCTCGCGCAGGCCGTGCAGGACCTGTTCCCGGAGGCCAAGCTCGGCATCGGCCCGCCGGTGGAGAACGGGTTCTACTACGACTTCGACGTCCCCACGCCGTTCACGCCGGACGACCTGGGCAAGCTCGAGAAGAAGATGCAGCAGATCATCAAGGAGCGGCAGCGGTTCAGCCGCCGGGTGGTCTCCGACGACGACGCGCGGGCCGAGCTGGCCTCCGAGCCGTACAAGCTCGAGCTGATCGGCATCAAGGGCTCCGCGGCCGACGCCGCCGAGGGGGCTTCGGTGGAGGTCGGCGGCGGTGAGCTGACGATCTACGACAACGTCCGGCGGGACGAGAGCGTCGCGTGGAAGGACCTGTGCCGTGGGCCGCACGTGCCGGCGACGGGGTATCTGGGCAACTTCAAGCTGATGCGGACGGCCGCGGCGTACTGGCGGGGGAGCGAGAAGAACCCGCAGCTCCAGCGGATCTACGGCACGGCGTGGGAGTCACGCGACGAGCTGAAGGCGTACCTGACCCGGCTCGAGGAGGCCGCCAAGCGCGATCACCGCAAGCTCGGCAGCGAGCTCGACCTGTTCAGCTTCCCCGACGAGATCGGCTCGGGGCTCGCGGTGTTCCACCCGAAGGGCGGCGTGCTGCGGAAGGTGATGGAGGACTACTCCCGCCAGCGGCACGTCGAGGACGGGTACGAGTTCGTCTACTCACCGCACATCACCAAGGCGCAGCTGTTCGAGACCTCGGGCCACCTGGACTGGTACGCCGACGGCATGTACCCGCCCATGCACCTGGACGAGGAGCGCGGCGCGGACGGGCAGATCCGCAAGCAGGGCCAGGACTACTACCTGAAGCCGATGAACTGCCCGATGCACAACCTGATCTTCGCCGCCCGCGGCCGGTCCTACCGGGAGCTGCCGCTGCGGCTGTTCGAGTTCGGCACGGTCTACCGGCTGGAGAAGTCCGGCGTCGTGCACGGCATGACGCGCGCCCGCGGCTTCACCCAGGACGACGCGCACATCTACTGCACCCGTGAGCAGATGCGCGACGAGCTGCGCAACCTGCTGACCTTCGTGCTCGGCCTGCTCGCCGACTACGGCCTGGACGACTTCTACCTCGAGCTCTCGACCAAGAACCCGGACAAGTTCGTCGGTTCCGACGAGGTCTGGGACGAGGCCACCGAGACCCTGCGGGAAGTTGCCGAGGGCTCCGGTCTGGAGCTGATCCCGGACCCGGGCGGCGCCGCGTTCTACGGGCCGAAGATCTCGGTCCAGACCAAGGACGCGATCGGCCGGACCTGGCAGATGTCGACGATCCAGCTGGACTTCAACCTGCCGGAGCGGTTCGAGCTGGAGTACACCGCGCCGGACGGCTCCCGGCAGCGGCCGGTGATGATCCACCGCGCGCTGTTCGGCTCGATCGAGCGCTTCGTCGCGGTGCTGACCGAGCACTACGCCGGCGCCTTCCCGCCCTGGCTGGCCCCGGTCCAGGTGATCGGGATCCCGATCACCGACGGCCACGTGGACTACCTGTACGACGTCGCCGCGCAGCTGAAGGCGCAGGGGATCCGGGTCGAGGTGGACTCCTCCGACGACCGGATGCAGAAGAAGATCCGGAACGCGCAGAAGTCCAAGGTGCCGTACATGCTGATCGCCGGGGACGAGGACATGGCCGCCGGGTCGGTGTCGTTCCGCTACCGCGACGGCTCGCAGAAGAACGGCATCCCGGTCGCCGAGGCCGTGGCCGAGATCGTCGAGGCCGTCCAGAAGCGCGTCCAGGTATGACGGGAACCCCTGACCCCTCCGACCCGCCGGAGTCGCCGTACGTCCCGGACGAGGTGGTGGCGCAGGACGGGGTCGGGGTGCCCGATCCGTTCATGCGGCTGTGGACGCCGCATCGGATGGCCTACATCGAGGGGGAGAACAAGCCGACCAGCTCGGAGGCCGGCTCGGGATGCCCGTTCTGCCGGCTGCCCGGGCTCCCGGATGCCGACGCGCTGATCGTGCACCGGGGCGAGGCGGCGTACGCCGTGCTGAACCTGTATCCGTACAACCCCGGTCACTTGATGGTCGTGCCGTACCGGCATGTCGCCGACTACACCGAGCTGACCGCCGACGAGGTCACCGATGTGGCCACGCTCACCCGGCAGGCGATGCACGCGATCCGCACGGTCTCGGCGGCGCACGGCTTCAACATCGGCATGAACCAGGGCGAGATCGCCGGTGCCGGGATCGCGGCCCACCTGCACCAGCACGTCGTACCGCGGTGGACCGGCGACACCAACTTCATGCCGGCCATCGCCCACACCAAGGTCCTGCCGCAACTGCTCCCCGACACCCGCGCCCTGCTCGCCAAGTCCTGGCCGACCGAGCCCTGACGCACAGATCGCCCCGTCTCGGCAGAGACGGGGCGATCGGCGTCGATCACTCGCCGGACAGCGGCGGGTCGGTGAACTTGGCCCAGCTGAAGTACGTCGGGTCCGTGAAAGTGCCCGGCGCCTTCCCGAGGCCCTTGACGACCGTCGCCAGACCGTTGGCATGGCCAATGGAGTACAGGTAGCCGGCGCCGGTGTCCCGGTCGATCCCGAGCACCACGGTGCCCTGTCCGCACGGCGCCGCCACCAGGGTCTCGAACACCTGCCAAGTGGACGGCCGGATCGGCTTCACCACGGACTGCATGATGTGCCCGCCCGCCACCGGGAACCGTGCGGTGTAGAGCCTGCCGGTGCTGTGCGTCATGAGGAACGTGTCGTACGTCGCCGTCTGGCTGATCAACGCCAGACCCTTCACTCCGCGGAAGTTGGACTGCCAGCCGTCGTAGTGCCGGTAGACGCGCCCGTTGTCGGTCTTGACGGTCCGGCGCTCCATGGTGCCGTCCAGTCGCAGCGACCACTCGGTGGTCCGTGTCCCGACCGACGATCGGTCGAGGCTCCGGTAGTTCTGCCATCCCGGCCCGACGCGGGTGAGCTGCTTCTGCGACACCGTCCCGCCGCCCGACGGCGTCCGGTACGACAGGTCGTAGAGGACAGACCCCAGTACGACCTCGCCGGTATGAAGCTCCGAGCCTTCACCCAGCCCGTAGCGGACGGCCGCACTCAGCTTCGCCTGACCGTCCGGGAAGATGTCCTTCCCGACGATCTTGTCGGGCACCTTGGTGACCGGCGAGGTCGCCGTGAAGGTCTGCATCCGGTGATCGCCCCCGGCGGTCACCGAGCCGACCGAGATCCGGCACGGCGCCGTCGTCGTCCTGTGCTCCGCCGTCGCCGTGCCGGTCGTGAGCAGTCCTGTGGTGAGTACCCCGGCGAGCACGAGGCCGCCGTACCTGGGCATGCTGCGCATTGCCACCACCCCCAAAACAAGGATTGTTGGTGGTTGGATGCCGGTCTGGGCCGGAAAGTTGGATCGCCCCACCCGCGGCGGCGGGTGGGGCGATCGGGTTCAGTGCGAGATCACTCGCCGGCCATGTTCGGGTCCGTGAACCCCTTCCAGTGGACGTAGACCGGGTCGGTGAACGAGCCCGGCACCTTGCCGATGCTCTTGATCACCGTGGCCGTGCCGTTGGCGTGGCCGATCGAGTACAGGAAGCCGGAGCCGGTGTCCTTGTCGATGCCGAGCAGCAGCGTGCCGGTGCCGCACGGCGCCGCCACCAGCGACTCGAACCCCTGCGAGGTCGAGCCGCGGACCTGCTTCACGACCCCCGGGATGATCTGCCCACCGGCCAGCGGCAGCCGCGCGGTGTAGAGCTTCCCGCTGGTCAGCGTCAGCAGGAACGTGTCGTACGTCGGCGTCTGGCTGATCAGTGTCATCGCCTTCACGCCCTTGTACCCGGACTGCCACCCGGTGATCCGCCGGGACGGGTGACCACTCGACCAGGTCACGTTCCGGCGGTAGATCGTCCCGTCGACGTGCAGCGAGTAGTCCGTCTGCCGCGAGCCGCTCGCGATGTCGACATACGACGTGTCGAGGGTCCCGTACACATCCCAGCCGCCGCCGATCCGGGTCACGGCCTTCTCGGTCACCGGCGCACCGCCACCCCGCGGCGTCCGGTACGTCGACTCGTAGAACGTCGACCCCATGATCACCGAACCGCTGTGGAAGTCGGTGTTGTCGACACTGGCCCCGAACTGCTGGGTCGCGCTGAGCCGGACGCCGCCGTCCGGGTAGATATCCTTGGCAACGGTGATCTCTCAGCGCAGGAACAGCGGCAGCAGCGGGTCGACGATCCCGGTCAGCGTGTCCAGCGTGATCGCGCGCGGCGGGTTGGTCAGGCCGGCGACCCGGACGACGCGGCGGCCCTGGCGAAAGACGAGCTCGCCCTGGTCGGGCAGGTAGTAGCCGGGCTGGCCGATCGGCGCGAGGCGGGGTGGTGGCGTCGTCTGTGCTTCCGGGATGGTCGGCTGGTCGAAGGCCTCCACGATCGACACCGTCGCGTCGAACGCTCCCCAGATACACGTCAAGGCGCCGTTGACCCGGTAGTCCCGCCGCAGTTGGACCTGCAGCCCGACGAACCGCTCGGCCGCCGAGTTCGAGACCTGGCACGCCGCGTCCGCCTGCCGCGCCGGCCGAAGAGTCTTCGGTACGGCGTCCCGCGCCGCGACAGCGATCTCCACGGCCTTGGCCCGGTCGATGCCCTCCGCCGTACTGCGGTCGATCCCCCCGGCCGGCGTGATCCGGACGGCGCGGTCGCCGACCCGGAAGACCAGGCGCGACTCGGCGATCCGGGCCTCCGGGCCGAGGTCGGGCAGCGGGTCGACGGTGCCGGCGCCGGTCATCAGCCGGCTGAGCGAGTCGGGCCGGCTCGGGAGCGCGCTGACGCCGATCGTCACGACGCGGTCCAGGACGAGCAGGGTGCACAGATCCATCGACGGGAGGCCGCCGTCGTTCCAGGCGTTCGGCTTGGCGGTGACGGGGACGCGGAGTTTCGCGGTCAGCGTGCGGGTGATCGCCGTACACACCTGCGGTCCGGGGGCGCCCGCCGTACCGTCCAGGCCCTCGGCCTGCGGGGGAGCGATCGCCGTGGGTACGTCGGCCGGGGCCCGGGTGATCCGTGGCTGGGAGTTGTCGGCCTTTCGCGCGACCGAGCATCCGGCGGTGGCCACCAGCACGGCGACCACACCCACCAGGACCCCTCGCATCCGCATCCGACCACCTCGCTCGCCTCCAGCATGGCCCGAACGGAGGCCTCCCGCAGGCCGAACCGAGTGCCTTGTCACCGGATGGTGATGCTCCTGGACTACGATCGCGTCGCCATGCTTAACAGATTCCGGCAGTTCTGGACCAAGGTGATCACCCCGATCGCCAACCTCCTGCTCAAGCTCGGCGTCAGCGCCGACGCGGTCACGCTGGTGGGCACCCTCGGGGTGTCCGCCGCCGCGCTGATCTTCTTCCCGCGCGGCCAGCTGTGGCTGGGCGTGGTGATCATCACCTGCTTCGTGTTCTCCGACCTGATCGACGGCCACATGGCCCGGACCTCGGGGACGTCGTCGAAGTGGGGGTCGTACCTGGACTCCACGCTGGACCGGCTCGGCGACGGCGCGGTCTTCGGCGGGCTGGTGATGTACTACGCCAACTCGAACGCCGGCGACTCCACGCTGATGGCCGCGGTCACGCTGTGGGCGCTGGTGATGGGCGCGACCACGTCGTACGCGCGGGCGAAGGCGGAGAGCCTCGGCCTGAAGGCGAGCGGTGGACTGGCCGAGCGGGCCGACCGGCTCGTCTCGGTGCTCGTGATCGCCTTCTTCTCCGACGTCCTCAACCTGCCGATCCTGCTGAAGATCGTCCTCTGGGCGCTCGCCGTCGCCAGCACGATCACCGTGATCCAGCGGTCGCTCTCGGTCCGCAAGCAGGTCCAGGCCGACCCGGCCAACGCGGGCCTGGACACCCCACCGCCGCCGCCTCCGGCCGAGCCCGACGCGAAGAGCTGACGGGTGGGCAGCCTTCGCCAGCGGGCTGTCGATCTGGCTTTCGCCCTCGCCTGGCTCCTGGTGCGCCGCCTGCCCGAGCGGACCGTCACCTGGCTGTTCCGCCAGGCCGCGGATCGCGTCGTACGACGCAACGGCCGGGGTGTACGGCGATTGCGCGGCAACCTGGCCGTGGTTCGTCCGGAGGCGAGCCCGAGTGAGCTCGACGCGCTGACGCTGGCGGGGATGCGCTCGTACCTGCGCTACTGGCAGGAGGCGTTCCGGCTGCCGGAGTGGACGGACGAGGAGATCGTCGGGCGGGTCCGGACGGTCAACGAGAAGCTGCTGCGCGATGCGTACGCCGCCGGTCGCGGTGTGATCTGTGCGCTGCCACACCTGGCGAACTACGACCACGCGGGCGCCTGGGCGGGCCTGACCGGCATGCCGGTCTCCACGGTGGCCGAGCGCTTGCAGCCTGAGTCGCTGTTCGACCGCTTCATCGCCTACCGCAAGAAGCTGGGGATGGAGGTCCTCCCGTTGACAGGCGGTGACGAGGACGTCACCGGCGTACTTGCCGCCCGCCTGCGCGCGGGTGGATTCGTCTGCCTGGTCGCCGATCGGGACCTGTCCGAGAGCGGTGCCCCGGTGACCTTCTTCGGCCGCCCGTCCCGGATGCCGGCCGGTCCCGCCGCCCTCAGCCTGCGCACGGGCGCACCCCTGATCCCGGCCACCCTGCACTACGACGGCCCCGACCTGGTCATCACCTTCCACGACACGATCGACCCTGACGGCGGCACTACCGCGATGACCCAACGCTGCGCCGACGCTTTCGCCGCAGGCATCGCCGCCCACCCCCAGGACTGGCACATGCTGCAGAGGATTTTCCTGGACGGGTAAGAATCGTCCCGTGAGGATCGGTGTGGTGTGTCCGTACTCGCTGGGGACACCCGGCGGGGTGCAGAACCACGTCCGGGATCTCGCCGAGGCGTTGCTGCAGGTCGGGCACGAGGTGTCGGTGCTGGCTCCGGTGGACGCCGCCGACACGGTTCCGTCGTACGTCGTGTCGTCCGGGAAGGCGGTCGGGGTTCCGTACAACGGGTCGGTCGCGCGAGTGACCTTCGGACCGCGCACGGCGGCTCGGGTGAAGAGCTGGCTGGCCGACGGTGACTTCGACGTGGTCCACGTGCACGAGCCGACCACGCCGAGTGCGTCGATCATTGCGCTCTGGTCGGCGGGTGGACCGTTCGTGGCGACGTTCCACACCTGGCAGGTCCGGTCCCGGGCGATGAGTGCGGCGTCGAGCCTGCTGCGGCCGGCGCTGGAGAAGATCGACGCCCGGATCGCCGTCTCCGAGAATGCCCGGTCGATGATGGTCCAGCACATCGGCGGCGAGGCCGTCGTCATCCCGAACGGGCTGTACACGGACCGCTTCAAGGGCAGCCCGCGGCGTGAGTGGCAGGGCACCGACGGCACCATCAGCATCCTCGGCCGCTTGGACGAACCTCGGAAGGGACTCGGCGTCCTGATGAAGGCGGTCCCCGCGCTGGTCACGGAGCGCCCGGGACTGAAGATCCTGGTGGCCGGCGCCGGGCAGGCCGACGAGGCGCGGCGGCTGCTTCCGGCGCACTGTCACGACAATGTACTGTTCCTCGGCGCCGTCGATGACGAGGCCCGGGCGGACATGCTGGCCGGCTCGGATCTCTACATCGCGCCGCATCTGGGCGGCGAGAGCTTCGGCATCGTCCTGCTGGAGGCGATGGCGGCCGGAGCTCCCGTGCTGGCGAGTGATCTGGCGGCGTTCCGCCAGGTGCTCGACGGCGGCGCGCTGGGGGAGCTGTTCGAGCCGGGCAACGTGCAAGAGCTCACCACGCGCGCATTGCGGCTCCTGGATGCGCCCAAGGAGCGTGACCACCTCCGCGCCGCCGGACTGAGCGCCGTACCGCGGTATGACTGGTCGGTGCTGCTCCCGGAGTTGATGTCCGTCTACGAGCTCGTGGCCCGGCGGTAGCGCTCCGCCAGCACCTGCAGGTACTCCGTGAGCTCCGGAGGTCCCTCGCGTACGACGAAGTCCGCGTCGAGCAGACTCAGGTGGACCGCCAGGCTCTGCACAGTGTCCGCCCCCGTCTCAAGCAGACACGTGTGCGCGTCGATCGGCTCGACCACTCCGACCGCGGGCGTCAGCCGTTCGGCCAGCGCAGCCGCCGGAATGTGTACGACGACCGCTGCGCGGTACCTCCAGGCCGCTGCGGACACTCGGCGGGACACGTACGCCGCAACGTCGCCACCCTCGGGCAGCTCACGCGGACTGAACCGCGGACCGGTCGGAATCCGCGGCTGCACCCGATCGACCCGAAACGTGCGCCAACCCTGCTTCTCGAGGTCGAACGCGACCAAGTACCAGCGCCGACCCCAGTTGACCAGCCGATGCGGCTCGACCCGCCGGAGCGTCGATTCACCGCCGTGAGCCGAGTAGTCGAACCGCAACTGCTCCCGATCCCGGCACAGCCCGGCCAACTGGGTCAGCAACTCAGGATCCACCTGCGGGCCGCCGGCATCCGGCGGAACCTGCACGGTGTAGCTGGCCAGCGTGCTGACGCGTCTGCGTAGCCGAGACGGCAGCACCTGCTCCAGCTTGGTCAGAGCGCGCAGCGACATCTCCTCGACCCCGGCAACGCCCGCAGCCTTCCGCAGTCCGACCACGACCGCCACGGCCTCGTCATCGTCCAGCAGCAGCGGCGGGAGCGTTCCCCCGGCGCCCAGCCGGTAGCCGCCCACCGAGCCGCGCGTCGCGTCGACCGGGTAGCCCAGCGCCCGCAGCCGCTCGATGTCGCTGCGGACCGTCCGCGGACTCACCTCCAGCTTCGCGGCGAGCTCGGCGCCGGTCCAGTCGCGGGGCGACTGCAGCAAGGTCAGCAGCTTCAGCAGTCTGGCGGAGGTCTCGATCATGGCGGAAAGTCTGGCATGCCATTAGGAAGCTAACCCGCCTAATGGACTCCTAGCGTTGCAGCATGACGAACAACACCGAGATCCGACCCTTCCGCATCGAGATTCCGCAGGCCGACCTGGACGACCTGCGCGACCGCCTGGCCCGGACCCGCTGGGCCGGGGAGCTCGACATCGACTACACCGACGCCGTCCGGACCGGACCGCTCCCGCCCGAGTGGGAGTACGGCGTACCGCTGTCCTACGTGCGACGGCTGACCGAGCAGTGGCTGACGACGTACGACTGGCGGAAGTGGGAGGAGCGGCTGAACTCCTACCCGCAGTTCGTGACCGAGATCGACGGGCAGAACGTGCATTTCCTGCACGTCCGCTCGGCCGACCCGGACGCGATCCCGCTGGTCCTGACGCACGGCTGGCCGAACACCTTCCTCGAGTACGTCGACCTGATCGAGCCGCTGACCGCTCCGGCGAACGGCGAGCAGGCGTTCCACCTGGTCATCCCGGACATCCCGGGCTTCGGCTTCTCCGGCCCGACCCACGACCGGGGCTGGAACCGGTATCGCACCGCGGCCGCGTGGGCCGAGCTGATGCGCCGGCTCGGGTACGAGCGGTACGGCGCGCACGGCAACGACGGCGGTTCGTACGTGTCGCCGGAGGTCGGACGGGTCGATCCGGAGCACGTGATCGGGGTGCACGTGACGCAGCTGTTCTCGTTCCCGACCGGTGACGCGACCGAGCTGGAGAACCTCACCGAGGCTGAGCAGGGGTATCTGCAGTTCCTCCAGTTCTTCAACGACAACATGGGTGGCTACGCGAAGTTGCAGGAGCAGACGCCGCAGAACGTCGCGCACGCGCTGGCCGACTCGCCGACCGGGCAGCTGGCGTGGGTCGCGCAGTTGCTGAGCGGGTGCAGCGACGAGCACGTGCTGACCAACGCGACCATCTACTGGCTGACGAACACCGGTGCGTCATCGGCGCGCTTCTACTACGAGGACAAGCACGCCGACCACCCGAAGGAGCCGACCACCGCGCCGACCGGGCTGGCCAGTTTCGCGTTCGACTTCCGGCCGCTGCGCCGGTTCGCCGAGCGGGATCACGCGAACATCGTGTCCTGGCACGAGTTCGACCGCGGCAGCCACTGGGCGACGCAGGACGCGCCGGATCTGCTGCTGCGGGATCTCCGGGAGTTCTTCGCGTCGCTGAAGTGATCAGCGGCGGTCCCGGAACGCGTTGAGGAGTGCGCTGCGGGCGTCACCCGGCAGGGCGTCGGCGGGCAGGTCGGTGAGGGCCTGGGCCGTCCGACGGATCTGCTCGAGGTAGCGCCCGCAGCCGTCGCACAGGGCGAGGTGGTCGATGAAGTCCTGCTCCGCGTCGGTGCTCAGGGCGCCCTCGAGGAACGCGGTGACCTGCTCGACGAACTCACGACATTCCAGCTCGCTCATGAGTAGTACTCCTCCAGTCTGCCGCGCAGGAACGCGCGCGCTCGATGCAACAGCACCCGCTGGTTGGCCGGCGTGATCCCGAGCAGCTCGCAGACTTCGTCGTACGGGCAGCCCTCGACATCGCGCAGTACGACGACCAGCCGCTGGCGCTCGGGGAGCTCGGCCAGCGCCTTGGTCAGGTACGCGCGGACCTCGCCGGTCAGCAGACCCTGCTCGGGTGACGGCCAGGCCGGCGGGAACTCCCACCAATGGCCGGGGAACGGGTCGCCGGCCGGGCGGAAGCGGCTCGGGTCCACGGTCGGTCCGGAGTCGTCGACGCTGCTCAGCGGGACGACCTTGTGCTCGCGGACGCCGCGCCGCTTGGCCGTGTTGGTGAGGATCCGGTAGACCCAGGTCTTCAGCGAGGACCGGCCCTCGAACCGGTCGATGCCCTCGATCACCGCGAGCCACGTCTCCTGCACGACCTCCGCGGCCGACTCCTCGGTGGACACGAACGACCGGGCCAGCCGCAGCATCCCGCCGGACCACCCGTCCAGCAGCAGCGCGAACGTGTCCTCGTCGCCGATCCGCAAGCGCTCGAGGAGTACGTCGTCAGCCGGAAGGCCAGCCATCGGCTCAGCGTACTGGGACCGCATGCCGCTGGACCCAGACGAGTGCGGCGCCGGCCAGGGCGACCGCGCCGGTGATCATCCAGCCGGACACGGAGACCCCGGCGTGCTTGCTCAAGGCACCGAAGACGAGCGCGAACGGCGTGAACAGCAACCACGAGACCGCACTGATCCCGGAGGCCACTCCGGTCCGGATCGTCGACGGTACGGCGTCGTGCAGCAGGCGGCTCAGATGGATGCCGATCACCACCAGCAGGAACGTCAGCGCGACCATCGCCGCTGTCAGCGCAACCAGGCTGCGGCTCGTCGTCATGGTCAGACAGGCCGCGAGCATGGTCAGTACGACGATGGCCACCGGGAGCGCCCGGTCGAGCTGGAGCCGGCTCGCGAGCAGGCCGCCGATCCCGAGCATCCCGACCAGGAGGGCCCAGAACGGTCCGTAGTACGAGGCCTGTGTCTGCAGGGCGATCAGCCACAGCGGCCCGAACTCGAACATCGCCTGCAGGAGCATCGCCGCCAGGAGTGTGGCCGTCGCGATCGGCACGAGCCGGCCGCGGTGAGTGATCGCGCGGTACGTGACGACCAGGTGATCGCGCAGCGAGGTCCGCTCGCTCGCCTGGTGCAGCCTGGGCTCGCGGAACCGGCTCAGTGCGACGAGGTACAGCACCGCGAACGGCAGCGTCAGGAAGTAGGTCGCCCGTGGCGAAAGCGCGGCCGCGATCCACCCGCCGGCCAGGGCGCTGGCCACCAGGGCGACGCTCTCGACGAACCGCACCCAACCGATCCTGCGCTCGTACTCCGCGCTGTCGCCGGTCTCCTCGAGCACCACGTCGTACACGATCGCCTCGACGGTCCCGGAGTACATCGCGAAGTAGATCCCGAGGATGAGCGCCGCGACGATGTAGGTCACCACGTTCTGGCTGATCGCGCCGATGAACACGCTCACCAGGAGCGCGACCCCGGCCACCATCAGCACACCGCGCCGCGACCACCGATCGGCCAGTACACCGGAAACCACTTCCGCGACCGGCACCAGCGCCGCGTACGCCGCGGCCATCAGGCCGATCGTCGCCGCGTCGAAGCCGATCCCCACCAGGAACAACTTCTCGACCGGCACCCAGAAGCCGACCCCCTGCAGGAACCCGGCGACCCACAACGGCGTGAGCCGTGTACCCACGCGGGCTGTTCTCTGCAACATGAGGACTCCAAGGCTGAGCGGATCCGGTCAGCCTTGGAGTGTCACGAGGGTGCGGAAGCGTTACACCAGCTTTTCGGCGGTGGCCTTGATCGCGTCGAAGTCACCCGGCGTCGGGTGCCAGGGGAGCCGCAGCGGGTCGTCCTGGTAGCGGGGGATGACGTGCAGGTGGGTGTGGAACACGGACTGCCACGCGGCCTCGCCGATGCAGCTGAGGAGGTTGGCGCCGTCGGCGTTCAGGCGCTCGATCACCCGGCCGACCAGCGATTGCGCGAGCAGCGTCGTGGCGGTGAGGTCCTCGGCCGCAGCCTCGCGAAGATCGGTGGAGTGGGCCCGCGGGACCACCAGCAGGTGACCGGGGGTCGCCGGGTTGATGTCCATGAAGGCGATCGCCCGGTCGGTCTCGGCCACCCGCGTCGACGGGATGGTGCCGGCCACGATCCCGCAGAAGAGACAGTTCTCGCTCATCGGCCCAGGCTATACACTGCGCGAGCCGAACCCGCCCACCTCGAGGAGCCCGATGCCGGACGAACTCCTGCGGCCGACCATCGCGGCCGGCGAGCGCCGTACGGCGCGCCCGTGGCGGCTGCTGTACATGGGGTACGTCGCGGTGCTCGGCGGGATCCTGCCCGTCACCTGGCTCTCGTTCGTGAACAGCCGCCGCCTCGGAGTCAGCCCGGTCCGGCGACTGCTGATCGTCGTGATCGGGATTGCCGGACTGGTCGCCGAGATCCTGCTGGCCGGCTGGCTGTTCGGCGGCGACGACAGCCAAGGGCTGGCGCGGCTGACGCCGGTCCGGGTGATCGCCGCACTGGCCTACCTGGTCCAGATGCGCCTGCAGCTCCCGATGGAGCGTGCGTTCCAGCTGCGTGGCGGCGAGCACGCCACCCGGTTCGGCGCCGGCCACATCGTCCTGATCGGGGCCGGCGCGATCGTCGAGGCCGTCATCGTGCTGGCGGCGGGATCATGACCGAACCGGCGGAGTCCCGCCTGCAACTGGCCGGCCACTGGCTCCAGATCGGCCGTCCCGAGCGGGCCCTGACCGAGCTCGACGCGCTGCCCGGCGACGCCGCGCTCGACGTCCGCGCGTACCTGTTCCGCGGTTCGGCGCTGCACCAGCTGGACCGGAACGCCGAAGCGATCGACGTCCTGCAGGACGGGCTCGGGCGGCACGGACCGTTCCCGCCGCTCCTGCAGGTGCTGGGCTACGCGCTGCGGGCCGAGGGTCGCCTGTCCGAGGCCGAGTCGGTCTTCCTGCAGGGGCTGAGTCTCGACCCCACCGACCCCGATCTGCTGATCGGGTATGCCCGCGTGTGCCTGGCCGCCGGACAGGTGCAGAAGGCGAGCGCGCTGGTCGAGCGGGCGGCGTCGCAGGCTCCGGAGAGCGTCGTGGTCTCGGCGGCCCGGGCCGAGGTCGCGTTCGCGCTCGGCAAGGACCGGGACATGCGCCGGCACAGCGTGGAAGCGCTGTCGCACGATCCCGAGGACCCGCACGCGCGGGCGCTGCACGGCACCGCCTCGATGCTGACGGGTGACGCCCGCTCCGGGTACGACTCGCTGCGGTCCGCGGCCGCGTCCCAGCCCGGTGACGCCGACCTGCGTGCCGCCGCGCGTGAGGCCAAGCTGGTCAACCATCCGTTGATGCTGCCGCTGCGCCCGTTCGCACGGTTCAACCCGCTGGTCGTCTGGATCGGCGCGGTCGCGATCATCTACGGCCTCCGGATCGCCGGTCTGGGCCCGCTGTCGTTCGGGTTCGCGATGATCTGGCTGGTGTTCTGCGTGTACTCCTGGGTGGTCCCACCGCTGGTCCGCCGCTGGATCAACAGGAAGTGGGGCCGATGACCAACGACCGGATTGCCGCGTTGCGGAAGGCGGTTGAGGCGAACCCGGACGACCTCCTGCTCCGGCTGGTGCTCGCGGAGTCGCTCACGACGGCCGGCGAGACCGAGGAGGCGCTGGACCAGTACGTCGTGGTGCTCGATCAGCACGGGTTGCCCGACGACCAGTTCGTGCCGGTGGGCGAGTTGGCCGCGGCGAACGGGCGGCTCGCCCTCCTGCGCAGTCTGCTCGAGGCCGCACGGCAGCAGGGTGTGGTCGAGGGGACCGGCCGGCTCCAGCAGCTCGTCGACGGGATGATCGCCGAGCGCAGCGGCGTACGGATCAAGGTCGGCCCCGAGGCGGAGACGCCGTACGACGTGGAGACGCCGAAGGAGACCACCACCTTCGACCAGGTCGGCGGGATGGAGGAGATCAAGCGGGTCATCCACCGGATGGTGATCCTGCCGCTCAGCCGCCCGGAGCTGTACGAGAAGTACGGCCGGAAGTCCGGCGGCGGCGTGATGCTCTACGGGCCGCCCGGCTGCGGGAAGACGCTGCTCGCGCGGGCGACCGCGGGGGAGTGCGGGCTGCCGTTCGTCAACGTCCGGATCGAGGACGTGATGGACCCGTACCTCGGCGTCTCCGAGCGCAACCTGCACGCCGCCTTCGAGCGCGCCCGGGCGAACGCGCCGTGCGTGCTGTTCCTCGACGAGCTCGACGCGCTGGCCTTCGCGCGGCACAAGCACGGCGGATCCGAGGCGCGCCGGTTGGTCGACGTCCTGCTCCAGGAGCTCGATGCGATCGGCTCCGAGAACGACGGCCTGCTGGTCCTCGCCGCCACCAACGCGCCGTGGGACGTGGACGAGGCGATGCTGCGACCGGGCCGCTTCGACCGGGTGATCTTCGTCCCGCCGCCGGACGAGCCCGCGCGGGCCGACATCCTGTCACTGCTGGTGAAGGACGTGCCGGCCGACGGTCTGGACCTGAAAGCGCTGGCCGCTCAGACGCCGATGTTCAGTGGTGCGGACCTGCGCGCGCTGATCGAGCGCGGCGTCGACCGCGTGATCGACGAGGCTCTGTCGACGGGTGGCGAGCCGCCGTTGGGCATGCGGCACCTCGCCGAGCCGCTCACCACGGTCAAGCCGTCGACGCTCGAGTGGCTGCACCGCGTGCGCTCGTACATCGAGTTCGCCAACCAGAGCGAGCGGTACGACGACGTCGCGGCGTACCTCAAGTCGCGGGACGTCCGCCGCCGGCTCAGCCGAGACACCAAGGGCTGAGCCGGCCCGGCAGACTCAGGACGACGACTTCACCCTGGACGCGGCGGAGTCCGGCATCGGTTCGTAGCGGGCGAACTGCCGCGTGAACGACGCGGCACCGTGCGACAGCGACCGGAGGTCGATCGTGTAGCGGGTGATCTCCACCTGCGGCACCTCGGCCTTCACCAGCGTCCGGTCCTCCCCGACCTTGTCGGTGCCGAGCAGTCGCCCGCGCCGGCCGGACAGATCGCTCATCACCGCGCCGACCAGGTCGTCCGGAATGAGGACCGACACCAGGTCGACCGGCTCCAGGAGGTTCACCTTCGTCGCCGCGGCAGCCTCGCGCAGCGCCAGCCCACCGGCCATCTGGAACGCCATGTCCGACGAGTCGACGCTGTGAGCCTTCCCGTCGAGCAGGGTGACGCGGATGTTCACCATCGGATACCCGGCGGAGACACCCCGCTCCATCTGCGCCCGGACGCCCTTCTCGACACTCGGGATGAACTGGCGCGGTACGGCGCCGCCGACCACCTTGTCGACGAACTCGAACTCCGCGCCCTCCGGGAGCGGCTCGACCTCGATGTCACAGACGGCGTACTGACCGTGGCCGCCGGACTGCTTCACGTGGCGCCCGTGGCCCTTCGCCTTCCCGCCGAACGTCTCCCGCAGCGGCACCCGCAGCTCGACGGTGTCGACGGTCACGCCGTACCGGCTGGACAGGGCGTCCAGCACGACGTCGGAGTGAGCCTCACCCATGCACCAGAGCACGATCTGGTGGGTCTCCGGGTTCTGCTCGATCCGCAGCGTCGGATCCTCGGCGGCCAGCCGCTGCAACCCGACACTCAACTTGTCCTCGTCGGTCTTCGCGTGGGCCTGGACGGCGATCGGCAGCAACGGCTCGGGCATGTTCCACGGCCTGAGCAGGAGGGGATCGGCCTTGTCGGACAACGTGTCGCCGGTCTCGGCCCGGGTCAGCCGCCCGATCGCGCACAGGTCGCCCGCGACCACGGCCGACGCCGGCCGCTGGACCTTGCCGAGCGGGAACGACAGCGTGCCGATCCGTTCGTCCTCGTCGTGGTCGGCGTGGGAGTTCGCCTCACCGAAGAAGGACGTGAAATGGCCCGACACGTGAACCGTCGTGTCGGGCCTGATGGTGCCGGAGAACACCCGGACCAGGCTGACCCTGCCGACGTAGGGGTCCGACGTCGTCTTCACCACCTCGGCGAGCAGCGGCCCGTCCGGGTCGCAGGTCAGCCCCTTGCGCGGCACGCCGTGCGGGGTGAAGACCTCGGGCAGCGTGTGCTCGGGCGGTGACGGGAAGCCGCTGGTGGCCACCTCGAGCAGCTCGAAGGTGCCGACACCGGAGGCGCTGCAGACCGGGATGACCGGGAAGAACGAGCCCCGCGCGACCGCGTGCTCGAGGTCCTCGATCAGCACCTTCTGGTCGATCTCCTCGCCACCGAGGTAGCGGTCCATCAGCGACTCGTCCTCGGACTCCTCGATGATCCCCTCGATCAGGGTGCCGCGCAGCTCCTCGATCTCGTCGGCGTACGACGGATCCGGGGCTGAGGTCGACCGTTTGCCGTCCGCGTAGCCGTAGTAGGTCTGGGACAGCAGCCCGATCAGCCCGTCACCAGCGGGCAGGTAGAGCGGCAGCACCTTGTCGCCGAACGCGGCCTGCGCGGCGTCGAGCGCGGTCTGGTAGTTCGCCCGGGCGTGATCCAGCTTGGTGATCACGACGGCCCGGGGCATCCCGACCTGGTCGCACTCCTGCCAGAGCGATTTGGTCGGCTCGTCGACGCCCTCGCTCGCCGAGATCACGAACAGCGCGCAGTCCGCCGCGCGCAGCCCGGCCCGCAGTTCGCCGACGAAATCGGCGTACCCGGGGGTGTCGATCAGGTTCAGCTTGACGCCGTCGTGCGGCAGCGAGGCGAGCGACAGGCCCACCGATCGCTGCTGCCGGATCTCGGCGTCGTCGAAGTCGCACACCGTGGTTCCGTCCAGGACGGTGCCGGGTCTGTTCAGGACGCCGGAGGCCACCAGCAAGGCCTCGACGAGGGTGGTCTTGCCGGACCCGGACGAGCCGACGAGCACCACGTTGCGGATGGCGTCCGGGCTGTCCACAGCGGGCGCGGCTCCGGTGCCTTGGGAAGTATTCGCCTTGTCTGCCATGACGTTCCTCCTGGTCCACCCACCATTCCCCCAACCGCCACTTCGCACAAGAGCCATCACGTTCCGGATTCGCCGCGGCCGCCCGCCGGGCGTCCCACTCCCGGACCCCCGCGCTCGGTAGTGTCGCGGCCATGCGAAGGGCACTCGGGGTCGTCATCAGCACGCTGGTCGCCGGACTGGCACTGGCCGGCTTCGCGTTGCCGGCGTCGGCCGCGGCCGGTGACGAGGTGAAGAACTTCACGATCGGCTACACGGTCGGCGCCGACGGCGTGCTGCACGTGAAGGAGACGATCGCGTACACCTTCGCCAGCACCGGCCGGCACGGCATCTACCGCGACCTGGTCACCCGGGAGCCGTACAAGGACGACGACACGAAGGACCAGAAGTACGAGGTCTCGAACCTCGGGGTGTCCGCGAGCCCGGGAGTGTCCGACGAGTTCAGCACCGAGACGACGTCGTCCAACCAGGGCCGCTACGAGACCATGCGGATCAAGATCGGCTCGGCGAACGAGACCATCTCCGGGTACGACGCGACGTACGTGATCACGTACGACGTGCGCGGCGCGCTCCGGCACTTCGCCGACCACAGCGAGCTGTACTGGGACGCGACCGGCACCGCCTGGGACGCGGTGATCAACCAGGCCGACGTCAGCGTCACCGTTCCCGGCGGTGTCCAGAAGACGGACTGCTTCTACGGCCCGACCGGTTCGACCCAGGAATGCACGAGCACCGTGAGCGGTGGGAAGGGCGTCTTCGGAGCGACCGACCTCGGCCACGGTGACGGCATGACGATCGTCGCCGGGATCACGGCCGGCGCGGTCAGCAACGACGCGCCGATCGTTGTCGACCCGCCGAGCTGGCTGGAGCGCAACGGGCTCTCGTGGGCCGCGCTGGCCGGTTCGGGCGCGGTGAGCCTGGCCGCGATCGCCGCCGCGGTCCTGTACTCGAGGAACGGCAACAAGGACCAGCGGTACGCCGGGATGCCGCCGGGCACGTTCCCGCCGGACGGGGTCGTGGCCGAGCCGGTGAAGGACGACCTGCGCGAGGACCAGATCCCGGTCGCGTTCGCGCCGCCGAAGATCCCGGTCGCCGAGGGCGGTCTGCTGATCGACGCGAAGGCGACGACCACGGAGACCGCGGCGACGCTCATCGACATGGCGGTGCGTGGCGGCGTACGGATCGAGAACACCGGCAACGACCAGAAAGCGGTGCTGCTGAATCCTGCGGTCGCGACGGCGCCGCACGAGCAGGTGCTGCTGTCCGGGCTGTTCCCGTCACTGCAGCCGGGGTCGGAGGTGCTGCTGCGCCGCGGTGCGGTGGGCGATCACACGATGCGGCGGGCCCATGACGGGATGATCCGGGCGCTGCGGGATCAGGTGAAGCAGCGCGGGTGGTATGTGCGGATGCCGCGAGCGGGCGGCGGTTCGGCGTTCAAGAACGGCACCGGCTGTGCGTGCATGGGGATGATCGCGATCTGGGTGTTCGGCGCCGGCCTGGCCGGGACGATCACCGGCGCGGCGACCGGCGGGCTCGGCCGGGCGGTGGTCGTCGCGGTCCCGGTGATCGCGGTGATCGTTGCCATCGGCATCTGGATCGCGAAGCGCGGGAAGGGCCAGCGGAACCCGGCCGGACGCGCGGTGGCCGACCAGCTGATCGGGTTCCGGCTGTACCTGGCGACCGCGGAGGCGGATCAGCTGCGGTTCGAGGAGGGGGAGGACATCTTCAGCAAGTACCTCCCGTGGGCGATCGCCTTCGAGCTGGCCGACCGCTGGCAGAAGGTGTGCGAGCAACTCGTCGCCGCCGGCCGGCTGACCCCTGACCCGTACTGGTACGTCGGCCCGTCCTACTACAGCTCCGGCTGGACCGCCGGCGCGGTCAGCTCCACCGTCGCCCACAGCTTCGACCCCCCGCCCGCCCCGGCCAGCAGCGGCGGAGGCGGCGGCAGCTCCTCCGGCTTCAGCGGCGGCTCCTCCGGCGGCGGAGGCGGCGGTGGAGGCGGCGGCAGCTGGTAGCCACCGCCTCGACACAAGGCGTCAGACCGTTCCGCCGGCGGCGGGGGGAGCGGTCGGGTCGTTGCTCGCGGCTCCGACGACCTCGCGGGCCATGAAGTCCTCGAGGTGGAAGAGGTTGTCGCCGGCCCGCTTCGCGACGTTGACCAGTGTCTTCATCGCGGCGACCTCCTCGACCTGCTCCTTGAGGAACCACTGCATGAACTGCTCACCGATGTAGTCCGCCTCGTCGCGCGCCGTCCGGGCCAGCGTCTCGACCTGCTTGGTGACGGTGATCTCCTGCGCGAGCGCCAGTTCCAGCGGCTCGAGCGCGGTCTTGAAGTCCGACGCGACCTCGCCGACCGACGGGATGGTCGGCCGGATGTCCTTGTCCAGCAGGTACTGGACCATCATCATCGCGTGGTTCCGCTCTTCCAGCGCCTGCTTGTAGAAGTGCGACGCGAGCTGCGGAAGGTCCTGGTCGTCGAACCACACCGCCACGGCCACATACTGCTGGGACGCGGTGAATTCGTTGCCGATCTGCTCTTGCAGAAGCTTTTCGTACGTGCTCATTGACCTAATCTAGTGGCCGGGACCGGTTTTCTCACCCTTGCCAAGGCTCGCCTAATCGACTCGATTCCGTCCCAGTCCGACCACCTCGGTGCCGCCACCGGGCAGGCTGATCCGCACCGTCGTCCCGTCCACCGCGACATCGATGCCCTCGGCAAGCGCTTCCGGCCGGAGCGCGTCCCGGGTCAGCAGGACGGCGCTCACGAGCACGAGCGGCTCGCCGTCGTGCGGAGCTGTCAGGTACGGCGTAGCCGAGTGCACACCGAACGCGTTCGCCCCGAGACCCCGGTGCACGCCGGCTTCGTCGTACCCGTGCAACCCGACGACCGCGGAGAGCAACCCGTCCTCGTTCCGCGCCGCTGCGGACTCCGGACCAGCTGTTGCCTCAGGCAATGACTCGCCCGCGACCGCGAATCCGCCGCTGCGCACCATCGACCCGGCCGGCCCGTCCACCAGCGCACACCGGATCTCCCAGCCGGCGTGGACGACCGAGGCCGTCTCGATCCGCCACGGTCCGTCCGTGCCCAGCCACGCTTTGTGCCAGGAGGACGCCGTGCGCCCGCTGACGCCGATCCGCCGGATCCGCCCGCGTGAGCTGGACCGGCCGTCCGCGTCGACCAGCGAGATCAGGTTGTCGATCCGCGGCGCGTGGTCGGACAGCTCCGGCCCGGCGTGGTTCGCGTAGGCCAGCCGGTTGTAGTGCGCGTCGCCCTCCGGCTCGACACCCTCCGGCTCGGCGAGAGGGGCGTGGTCGGCGCCATGGTTGACCAGTTGCACGATCTGGTCGTGCCGGCTCGCGTGCACGATCCACCCCGGCGCCGGCATCGCCCGTACCTGATCCGCATCGTCCAGCGGGATCGAGTCCTCCGGATCCGTCCACACCGGGTGCTCCGGCGGCAGGATCAGTCCGATGAACCCCTTCGAAGCCCAGTACGGCGAGCCGGGGCCGGAGTACTGCTGGGTCGTCGGCAGGAACGTGTCGTACCACCCGAGGGTCAGCAGACCGCGCTCATCCGGCACACCGTGCTGCACGAAGTGCCGTGCGATCCCCGAGCACAGTCGCCGCGTCTGACCGGGCGACAGGGGAGTGGAGTCGAGCACCGCTCCCATCCAGTACGGCGTTGCCGCGGCCATCCGATAGGTCAGGGAGCGGCCCTGGTAGATCGGCGCTCCGTCGTTGCCGACCAGATGCACCGCGTCCTCCAGGAACAGCCGGATCCGGTCCCGGTACAGCTTCAAGCGGTCCTCGTACGCCGCACCCGGCGTGGCAGCCGCCATCCGGGTCCACAGCCCGGGGTAGAGGTGCATGGCCCAGCCGATGTAGTTGTCGAAGTTCTGCCCGTCGCCGTCGGAGTACCAGCCGTCGCCGACGTACCAGTCCTCGATCCGGTCCAGGCCGCCGTCGATGTCCTCCTGCGAGTACGGCGCTCCGACCGACGCGAGGAACTGCTCGCTCACGACCTGGAACAGCCGCCAGTTGTTGTCGTGCGTGGTGGAGCCGTTGAAGCCGCCCAGCCACTCGGCGACGTGCTCCTGCGCACGGGTGTCGAGCCGGTCCCAGATCCACTCCCGGGTCTCGTGCAGCGCGACCGCGATTGCCGCCGCCTCCACCATCTGCTGCGACCGCGGGGTGAGCCGCAGCCAGGCCTCCGGGTGGTCCGGATTCGCTCCGTTCGCGACGCCTCGCGCGTACCGCTCGATCAGTTGCTCACAGCCCTTGCCCTGGACGCCGGCGATCCGGAACGCGGCCAGCATGAACGACCGCGCGAAACCCTCCAACGCGTCGGACGCCGTACCCGACCGGCTCGGCCGGCCGGGCAGTGCGATCAGCGAGGCGCCGGGGGAGAAGTAGGGGATGAGCGAGTCGAGCAGGTGGTCCGCGAGCGCCTCCCAGTGCGCACGGCTCCAGCCGGTCTGGCGGGACAGAACGCGATCGGTGTCCGGCAGGACGAGGCGGGTCATGCGAGTCTCCCGAGTTCGGCTTGGCTGATGGCGTGTTCCAGGGGCAGGCCGGTGGCGAGGCGTTCGAGTTCGCTCACGGCGAGCTCGCCGAGGCGGGCGATCTCGTTGCCGACGGCACCGGCGACGTGCGGGGTGACGAAGACGTTCGGCAGGTCGAGCAGCGGCGAGTCCGGCGGCAGTGGCTCCGGGTCGGTGACATCGAGGACGGCGTCGATCCGGCCGGACACGCACTCCCGGAGGAGGGCCTCGGCGTCGATGATCTTGCCGCGCGCCGTGTTGATCAGGACCGCGCCGTCCTTCAGCAGACCGAGCAGGCGGGCGTCGACCAGGCCTACGGTCTCCGGAATGAGCGGCGCGTGCACGCTGAGGATGTCGCTGCGACGGAAGAGGGTGTCGTTGTCGACCAGCTCCGCACCGAGCCCGGCGGCCTCGGCCGCGGTCAGGTACGGGTCGCTGATCAGGACGTCCAGATCGAAACCGCGCAGCCGCTCGGCCACCATCCTGGCGATCCGCGACGCTCCCAGCAGACCGACGGTCGAGCCGTAGCTGCCCGGCATTCCGTGCGGGTCCGCCTTCCGCCGTTCCAGCCGGTACTGCGCCGCGAGCCGGAAGGCCCGCTTCCCGGCGAGCACGATCGCCGCGACCGTGAACTCGGCCACCGGCAGCGCGTTCGCGGTGGCCGCCGACGACACCTGGATCCCGCGGTCGAACGCGACCGGGTCGACGATGGCCTTCACCGAGCCGGCCGCGTGCAGGATCGCCTGCAGCTTGGGCGCCTCGTCCAGCACCTCCGGCCCGATCCGCGGGCAGCCCCAGCCGGTGATCAGGACGTCGACCTCCGGCAGCGCGGCCCGGATCGCGGGGTCGGCCAGGAAGCTGCTCCCGGGACCGACCGGCAGCACGGTCGCGACCGCCTCCAGGCGCGCGCGGACGCGCGGGACCAGGACGCGGTCCCGGCTGGCGTCGTTCATGGCCAGCATGACGGTCAGGGCGGAGTCTGGGTCGTCGCTCACCCCACCAACCTAGCAAGCGCTTTCCGAAGCTGTCTTCCCGCGGGCCGAATCTTGGAAGTTGCTGAAAGATCCGGACGGCCGGAATGTGGGCCCGCACGTTCGGCGTTAACAGGTGAAAGGGCAGGATAGAGGGGCCTACCCGCCCTGTTGGCCACTGTGTGAAGGAGACGACGATGCTGCGACCGGACGACCTCTACGAGATCGTCGACGAGTCGGTGGCGACCGGCCCGGCGGCGACGCCGAAGGTCTTGGTGCACTCGCTGGACGGGTTCATGGACGCCGGTCAGGCCGGCCGGGTGACGGCCGACCATCTGCTCGAGGTCCTGGACAGCCGGCTGCTCGCGCGGTTCGACGTGGATCTCCTGCACGACTACCGGGCCCGGCGGCCCGAGGTGACGTTCGCCGAGGACCGGTTCATCGACTACACCCCACCGCAGCTGAACCTGCACCTGCTGACCGACGACGCGGGCGTCGAGTTCCTGCTGCTCGAGGGCGTCGAGCCGGACAATCACTGGAACCGGTTCGCCGGCGCGGTCCGGCAGCTGATCGAGCTGTACAACGTCACGCTCACGATCGGCGTCCACGGCATCCCGATGGGCGTCCCGCACACCCGTCCGCTCGGCCTGACCGCGCACGCGACGCGGCCCGAGCTCGTCACCCGGTCGAACATCTGGGACGGCGAGATGCGGCTGCCCGCGAGCGCCGGCACGATGCTGCAGGTGCGCCTGGGCGAGGCCGGCAAGGACGCGATGGGCTTCGCGGTGCACGTCCCGCACTACCTGGCGGAGAACCGCTTCCCGGGTGCCGCGCTGGCCCTGGTGCACGCGATCTCGGCCGCGACGGGGCTGCTCCTCCCTAGCAAGGCTCTGCTCGACGAGGCCGCCGTCACCGGCCGGCTGGTCGACGAGCAGGTCGAGGCTTCGGAAGACGCGTCCGCGGTGGTCAACGCCCTCGAGACTCAGTACGACGCCGCCGCCGGCTCGCTCAGCCGCAAGAGCCTCCTGGCGGACTCCACCCCGTCCGCCGAGGAGCTGGGCGCCGAGGTCGAGCAGTTCCTCGCCGAACTCAACCGCGACGACGACCAGTAATCCGACCTGGAGCCCCGGCAGGGAGCCGGGGCTGTCAGGATGAGGCATGCCTGAGTCGCTGGAGGATCTGGTCGAGCTGCTCGACCTGGAGATGATCGACGTCGACCTGTTCCGGGGGCGTCAGCCGGATACGTCGATGCAGCGGGTGTTCGGTGGTCAGGTGCTGGGGCAGGCATTGGCCGCCGCGAGCCGGACCGTGGACCCGGAGCGCGTCGTGCACTCGCTGCACGGTTACTTCCTGCGCGCCGGCGACACCGCCGTACCGATCGTCTACCGCCCGGAGCCGACCCGGGACGGCGGATCGTTCAGCAGTCGCCGGGTGGTGGCGTCGCAGAACGGGAAGCCGATCTTCTACATGTCCGCGTCGTTCCAGCGGCCGGAGCCCGGTCTCGATCACCAGGATCCAATGCCGGACGACGTCGTACCGCCGGAGGAGGCGCCGCGGCTGGCGACCGTTCTCGAGGCCCGGTCGGGCCGGCCGGCGGCCGACTGGGACAAGGAGTGGGCGGCCCTCGACGTACGCCTGGCCGGAGTGACCGGCCGCCAGTTCTGGATCCGGGCCGCGGGCAAGCTTCCCGACGATCCCGCCTTGCACGCCTGCCTTCTCGCCTACGCCAGCGACCTGACGTTGCTCGGGGCAAGCTTGTTGCCGCACGGCATCGTGATCGGCGACCGCCGGATCCAGCCCGCCTCGCTCGACCACGCGCTCTGGTTCCACCGCCCGTTCCGCGCCGACGAGTGGCTCCTCTACGACCAGTCGTCCCCCTCGGCCTCCGGCGCCCGCGGCTTCGCCACCGGCCGCCTCTACACCGAGTCCGGCAGCCTGATCGCCTCGGTCGCCCAGGAGGGCCTGATCCGCCCGGTCGGCCTCGACCTGGATGCCGAAGGCTGAAGAGCGACCAGAAGTTCTGCTACCGTGGAGGCATGTTGCAGCGCGCAGTAGTGACGACGACGCCGAGGTTCGTCCCGGCGCGCTGACACCTGACTGTCTGACAAAGCCCCGGGGCGAGTGCCCCGGGGCTTTGTCATGTCTCCGTGGGTTGCTCGCCCCCAACCCGTGGAGGAAACCATGTACGACCACCGCAAGCTCGGCCGCGAACTCGGCCTGTTCGACTCCGACCCGCTGATCGGCGCCGGCCTGCCGTACTGGCTGCCCGCCGGTGCCGCCGTCCGGCACGCCTTGGAGAGCTACATCGCCGAGGTGGAACGAAGAGCCGGGTACCAGCAGGTGTACTCACCCGTGCTCGCCAAGCGCGAGCTGTACGAGATCTCGGGCCACTGGGCCAAGTACCACGAGGACATGTACCCGCCGATGGACATGGGCGGTGAGCAACTGGTTCTGCGGCCGAGCATCTGCCCGCACCACGCGCTGATGTACCGCTCCCGTTCGCACAGCTATCGCGAGCTCCCGCTCCGGTACTCCGAGCTCGGCGGGCAGTACCGCGCCGAACTGTCCGGAGCGATCGGCGGCCTGAGCCGGGTCCGCGCGATGCAGCTCAACGACGCGCACATCTTCTGCCGCCTCGACCAGGTCGCGGAAGAGGCGGAGAGCGCCCTCCGGCTGATCAACCAGGCGTACGCCGACATGGGCATCAGCGCGTCCCGCTACGTGCTCGCGCTCCCGTCGGAGGACGCCGACTTCAACAGCCCGTCGAGCAAGTACGTCGGCGACGCCGCGAGCTGGGCACAAGCCGCCGGCCTGCTCCGCGACGTCCTGAAGAACGCCGGCCTCGACTACGAGGACGCACCCGGCGACGCCGCGTTCTACGGGCCGAAGATCGACATCCAGATGATGGATTCGGCCGGCCGCGAGTTCAGTCTCTCGACCATCCAGATCGACTTCCACCAGCCTGCGGCGTTCGGCCTCGAGTACGTCGGTGCCGACGGCAACAAACACCGGCCGGTGATGGTGCACCGGGCGATCGTCGGGAGCATCGAGAGAGCGGTTGCTCAGCTGATCGAGGTGCACGGCGGCGCGTTCCCGGCGTGGCTCGCGCCGGTGCAACTCGTCGTACTCCCGATCTCCGACGACGAGGAGGACCTCGCCGTCGAGGTCGCCCGCCGGGCGTCGGACCGGGGGCTGCGGGTCGAGATCGCGCACGCGGACGAGGGCAGCCTCGGCGCTCGCATCCGGGAGAACCGGCTGGCGCCGTACCAGGCCGTCATCGGTGCGCGTGAGGCGGCGGCCGGCCAGGTGGCCCTTCGTGCGCGCGGCGGTCGGCAGTCGCCCGCGGCGGACATCGGGAGGGTCCTCGACGACGTCCGCGACAACTGCCGACCGCCCGCGCTCCGATGAGCGGGCGAGGTCAGGCTGGATTCTGCGCGCGCCGGCGCAGGATCCAGGTCGCGATCGGTACCACGATGATCGTCCCGATCAGGGCACTCAGGAGTCCGCCCCAGTCGAAGATGTCGTCGTCACCGATGCCGAGGCCCAGCGTGAAGATCACATAGCCGAGCAGGGCGCCGAGCAGGCCGAGTCCGATCGACACCAGCCAGGACTTCGGCCCGCTCATGTGCCGGAAGGCGTCGCCGGGAACGAGCATCCGGGCGATGACTCCACACACCAAGCCGAGTAGCAGTGCTCCTATCATGTCCACCCCTCCTTGGTTCGGAGTGTCCTCCTCGTTCCCGGCGGAGTCGAGTAGGTCAGCTCTCCTGCAGCTGTCCGATCAAGTGGGTGAGCTCGTGCTTCTCGTCGTACAGGGCGAAGTCGGTGGTCCTGCCGGTCTGCTCGAAGCCGAACTGCACCCGGGACGGCAGCAGCAGCGGCTTGCGGAAGTCGACGCGGACCGTGAAGGCGTCCGGTAGTTTCCCGGCGCGCTGGATCGAGGCGAGCGCGGCGGCCTTGGCCCACATGCCGTGCGCGATCTGGCGCGGGAACCCGAACGCCTGCGCGGTCAGCTTGAACAGGTGGATCGGGTTCCGGTCGCCGGACGCGGCGGCGTACCGGCGGCCGAGGTTGCCGCGCAGGTCCCACCAGGCGGTGGGGTCGAGCTCGGGGTCCTTCAGCAGGTCGACGTGCGCCGACTCCGTCCCGGACGCGCGGCTGAGCAGCGTGGTCAGGTCGGTCCACACGGCCTCGCCGTCGACGCTGACCTCGCTGACCACGTCGAACACCGTGCCCTTGGGATGCGGGCGTTCCGGCGTACTGTGCACGCGGATGGCCGGCTCGGCGTGAATCGGGATCGGCTGCTTCTGGGTGATCGTGTTGGACAGGTGCACGATGCCCATCGGCTTGTACGGGAACGACGGGTCCGACATCAGGTCCAGGTGCAGCGGGAACGCCAGGACGTGCAGGTACGTCGGCGGTAGCGCCGGGCCGGCCGGGAACCCGGTGACGTCGCGGTACGCCGACAGGTGGTCCTGGTCGATCGCGGAGCGGGGGAGCTCCAGCGTGAGGCCGTCCGCGTCCGGCTCGTAGTCGGCCCGTCGCAACGTGGCCTTGACCGTCCGCGCGTAGAGCGCGCCGAATCCGGGGGAGTCGTCGTACCGTCGGGTCGGCATGTCAGGCGCCCAGCATGCTCTGGCCGCAGACCCGGACCACGTTGCCGGTCACGCCGGCCGACGCCGGATCGGCGAACCAGGCGATCGTCTCGGCCACGTCGATCGGCAGCCCGCCCTGCTGCAGCGAGTTGATCCGGCGGCCGACCTCGCGGATCGTGAACGGGACCTTCGCGGTCATCTCGGTCTCGATGAAGCCCGGGGCGACCGCGTTGATCCGGATGTTGCGCTCGGTCAGCTTCGGTGCGAGCGCTTGGACCAGGCCGATCACGCCGGCCTTCGAGGTGGCGTAGTTCGTCTGGCCGTTGTTGCCCGCGATCCCGGCGATGCTGGCGACGCCGATGATCGAGCCGCCGTCGCGGAGCGAGCCGGACTCGAGCAGATGCTGCGTGATCCGCTCGGGTGCGCGCAGGTTGACGTCGAGCACGGCGTCCCACGCGTCGGTGCGCATGTTCGCCAGCCGCTTGTCCCGGGTGATGCCGGCGTTGTGGACGACGATGTCGAGCCCGCCGTGGTGCTCCTGCGCGTGGGCCGCGATCCGCTGCGCCGCGTCGACCGCGGTGACGTCGAGGAGGAGCTCGCTGCCGCCGATCTTCGAGATCACCTTGCGCAGCGCGTCCGCGTTCTGCGGTACGTCGACGCCGATCACGGTGGCGCCGTCCCGGGCCAGCGTGCCGGCGATCGCCGCGCCGATGCCCCGCGCGGCGCCGGTCACCAGTGCGACGCGACCGGCGAGCGGCCGATCCGGGTCCTTGCTGACCAGGGGACCGGTCCCGATCCGGGCGACCTGGCCGTCGACGTACGCCGACTTGGGGGAGAGGAAGAAGCGGAGGGTCGAGTCCAGCTGCTCGTGGGCGTCCGGAGCGACGTACACGAGATTGACCGTGGCGCCGCGCTTCACCTCCTTGCCGAGGCTTCGCGTGAAGCCCTCGAGGGCGCGCTGCGCGATCTGCTGCTCGGTGGACTGCGCGAGCTCCGGCGTCCGGCCGATGACGATCACGCGCCCGGCCGGCGCCAGCTGGCGGATGACGGGGGAGAAGAAGCGCTGCAGGCTGGTGAGCTCGGCCGTCGAGGTCGCGCCCGTGGCGTCGAAGACCAGCGCCTTCGGCCGGATCTCGCTCGACGCGACGCCCTCGGTCGCCGTACTGAAGGGGGCTCCGATGTCGCGCAGCAGCGCCTGGATCGCCTTGCCGGCGTCGGTCTCGGTGATCGCGCCGAACACCACCGGCCCGTCGATCACCGGCGAGCCCTCGATCCAGCGCGGCAGCGGCGTCGGGTCAGGCAGACCCAGGTTCTTCACCAGGGTCTGGCCGAGCGGCGTCCGGGTGAAGGTCTGGTAGCGGTCCGTCATTCTCTGCTCCTACTTCTCGAGGATGGCGACGACACCCTGGCCGCCCGCGGCGCAGATCGAGATCAGGCCCCGGCCACCGCCGTTCTCGTCCAGTTGCTTGGCCAGCGCGGCGACGATCCGTCCGCCGGTCGCCGCGAACGGGTGACCCGCGGCCAGCGAGCTGCCGTTCACGTTCAGCTTGTCCCGGTCGATCTCGCCGAGCGGGGCGTCCAGGCCGAGCCGTTCCTTGCAGAAGATCGGGTCCTCCCACGCCTTCAGGGTGGCCAGCACCTGGGACGCGAACGCCTCGTGGATCTCGTAGTAGTCGAAGTCCTGCAGCGTCAGGCCGGCTCTGGCCAGCATCCGCGGTACGGCGTACGCCGGGGCCATCAGCAGCCCTTCGGCGCCCTTCACGTAGTCGACCGCGGCGGTCTGCGAGTGGGTCAGGTAGGCGAGCGGCCTGAGGCTGTGCTTCTGTGCCCATTCCTCGGTCGCCAGCAGCACGGTCGACGCACCGTCGGTCAGCGGGGTCGAGTTGCCGGCCGTCATGGTCGCGGTCTCGCCCTTGCCGTACACGGTCTTGAGCGTCGCCAGCTTCTCCAGACTCGTGTCGGGGCGGAGGTTCTGGTCCTTCTCGAGGCCGAGGTACGGCGTGATCAGATCCTGCTGGAAGCCGCGGTCGTAGGAGGCGGCCAGGTTGAGGTGGGATCTCAGGGCCAGCTCGTCCTGCGCCTCCCGGGTGATACCCCACTCGAGCGCGGTCAGGGCCGCGTGGTCACCCATCGACTTCCCGGTCCGCGGCTCGGCGTTGCGGGGGATCTCCGGGACGACGTCCTTCGGCCGGACCCGCGCCAGTACCTTCAAACGGTCCTGGAACGTCTTGGCCCGGTTGAGGTCGAGGAGGATGTTGCGGAGCTTGTCGTTGACCGCGATCGGCGCGTCGGACGCAGTGTCCACGCCACCGGCGATCCCGGCGTCGATCTGGCCGAGGGCGATCTTGTTGGCGACCAGGATCGCCGCCTCGAGACCGGTGCCGCAGGCCTGCTGGATGTCGTACGCCGGGGTGGTCGGGGCGAGCTTGGAGCCGAGGACCACCTCGCGGACCAGGTTCCAGTCGCGGGCGTGCTTGAGGACGGCACCGGCGACCACTTCGCCGAGCTCCTGACCACCCAGACCGGTCCGGTCCACCAGGCCGTTGAGCGCGGCGGTGAGCATGTCGGAGTTGGAGGCGTGCCGGTAGGTCTTGTCCTGCCGGGCGAACGGGATCCGGTTCCCGGCGACGACGGCCACCTTGCGCGGTTCGGTCACGGTTTCTCTCCTGCTCTGCTGGAGCGGGTGGTGCTTCTGGGAAGGGCTTTTCGGCCCACTGCGGTCGCGAGGGTGGCGGTGATCGCGGTCGCCCGGACGGTGGCGACATCGGCATGATGCACCACCGGGTGGCCCGGCCGGCCGCTCGACACGATCAACCCGACCCTTGCCATGTGCAACGACCCGAGGGTCTGGGTGTACAGATGGTTGGCCAGGTAGTTGGGGTCCACCTCGTCGAACACGCCGGCCCGCTGACCGGCTTCGAGGATCTTCGCGATCCGGGCCAGCGCGGCGGCCATCGCCGTACCGAGCTTCACCATCACCGGCTCGGTGATCTCGCCGAACAGCTCGTCACCGGTGCGCCGGAGCAGGCTCATCGCGCAGTCGGCGAAGGCCGGATACTCCAGGCAGAAGTCGACGAAGACCTCGGACAGGGCCTTGAGCCGGTTCAGCGGAGCCTTGCGCGGATTGTCGACCTCGTCGAGCCGCTCGTCGAGCTCGCCCAGGTAGTCGACCAGGGTGAGCGCGAACAGCTCCTCCTTGCCGGCGAAGTGCCGGTAGATCAACGCCTTGTTGATGCCGACCCGCTTGGCGATATCGTCGATCTGCGCGTCGATCGTGCCCCGCTCGTCGAACAGCTCCCGGGTCGCCCGGATGATGTCCCGCTCCCGGTCGCGACGACGCTCCGCCGTGGTCCGGCGGCGTCCGATCGCGAGCAGCGCGGAGCTCATGGCTCGATCTTAGCCACAGCGGTACCCCCTGGTGCAAACGACGGTTACACTCGTCGGTAACATCTGGCTGCTGAGTGTTCCCCTGCTTCGGAGGATGTTTGATGACCACCCCCAAGGCGACTGTCTCCGCCGACGTGATGGCGCTCGCCGGTGAACTGGGCGCCGAGCGGTCCAAACCGGGCTGGAGCACCTTCTCGCTCGCTCTGAACGACGAACAGCGCGAGATCCGCGACTGGGCCCACACCTTCGCCGCCGAGGTCATCCGCCCCGCCGCCGCCGAATGGGACGAGCGCGAGGAGACGCCGTGGCCGGTGATCCAGGAGGCCGCGAAGATCGGTCTGTACGGCCTGGAGGCGAACGTGAACCTCTTCGTCGACCCCTCCGGGCTGCTGATGCCGTTGGTCCACGAGGAACTGTTCTGGGGTGACGCCGGCATCGGGATGTCGCTGAAGGGCACCGGCCTGGCGTCGTCCGCGATCTTCTCGAACGGCACGCCCGAGCAGTGGAGCCAGTGGATGGGCCGGTGCTATGGGACGCCCGACGACGTCCGCGTGGCCGCTTTCTGCTCGTCCGAGCCGGGTGCGGGGTCCGATGTGTCCGCGATCCGTACGCGTGCGACGTACGACGAGGCGACTTCCGAGTGGGTGATCAACGGGCAGAAGGCGTGGGCGACGAACGGCGGGATCGCCGACATCCACGTGGTGGTCGCCACGGTCGATCCTTCGCTCGGGACCAAGGGGCAGGCGGCGTTCGTCGTACCCAAGTCCGAAGTCCGCGGGCTGGAGCAGGGCACGAAACTGCGCAAGCACGGCTTGCGTGCCTCCCACACCGCCGACGTCTTCTTCGACAACGTCCGCATCCCCGCCGGCAACGTTCTCGGCGGCAAGGAGAAACTCGACGAGCGCCTCGCCCGCGCCCGCTCGGCTGACAATCGCCAGGGCCGCAACGCCTCGATGGCCACCTTCGAGATCACCCGCCACATCGTCGGCGCCCAAGCCATCGGCATCGCCCGCGCCGCCTACGAGGTCGCCCTCGACTACGCCAAGACCCGCGAACAGTTCGGTCGCCCCATCATCGACAACCAGGGCATCGCCTTCAAGCTCGCCGACATGGCCATGGAGATCGACGCCGCCCGTCTCCTGGTCTGGCGAGCCGCCAACATGTCCGCAGCCCTGATGCGCGGCGAAACCCCCGACTACCGCCACGGCGAAGGCTCCATGGCCAAACTGAAAGCCGGCGAGGTAGCCGTCCGCGTCACCGAGGAAGCCATCCAAATCCTCGGCGGCAACGGCTACACCCGCGAGTACCCGGTCGAACGCATGCACCGAGACGCCAAGATCTACACCATCTTCGAAGGCACCTCAGAAATCCAGCGTCTAGTGATCGCCCGGGCGATCTCCGGTATGCGCATCCGCTGACGTTTCCGCAGGTCAGAGGCCGATTGCAGGACCTTCGAGGTGCGGGCCACCGTCCGGCTCCCTGTAGGTACTAGGGGAGTGGTCGGCGGCCCGTTCCGTGACAGTTCCGTGCGAGAACGTGGAGAAGAGCCGCGCCAGTCGGGCGTCCACCGCCTTCCGTGCCCGCTCATGCGACGACGGAAGCATGTGGGTGTACAGGCGGAGCGTGAAGCCCGGGTCGCCGTGACCTAGGTACTCGGCAAGTTCCTTGATGTTGACGCCGTCGGCCAGGGTGATGCTCGCGTAGTAGTGCCGCAGCGCGTGCATGCCGGTATCGCGGCTGGTCTTGTACTGTCGGCGGCCGCGGGCGTCCTTCCCTGGCATCGGAATCATGCCCGCCTGGGCAAGCGCTGCCTTCCAGACCAGCTCGTCGTACGTGCGAGCCCGGATGTGCTTGTCGTCCGTCCACCGGAACAGGAGCTTTACCGACAGAGGCTTCCCATCGAGTCTCTCCCACGGCAGGGTGTACGGCCGGGGTGTGGTCGCTTCGATGTGCTGTTTGAGTGTCATTGCCGTTCCCTCAGACAGTGGCACCGTCCGCTCGGTGTCGTTCTTGGGCAGGGCGAACACGAAGTCGCTGCCCAGCTTCTTCACCTGCCGCCGTACGTGGATGACCATCTCGTCGAAGTCGACATCCTCCTCAGCGAGCCCGAAAAGCTCGCCCTGACGCAGTCCAGATGCCGCGCCGACGGACGCGATCGGCCGGTACAGCGGTGGATGACATTCGACGATCCGGAACACGGTCTCGTCGCTCCAAGCGACGACCCTGCCGCTCTTCTCCGCGGGGACCTTCACGACCCGCGCCTTGGCCGGATTCCGTTTGATCGACTCGTCGTCGACAGCGACCTCTAAGGTCCCGTGGAGAACGATGAACGCCGTACGCGCGGTCGACGATCCGAATCGCGCGTCCAGGTCCGCGATCCAGCCGGCGATCTCAGACGGCTTGATGCTCCTCAACTGCCGCTTCCCAAAGACAGGCGCCACATGCAGCCGCAGCGAAGACTCGTACCTCATGATGCTCGCCGGATCCACCACACGCGACTTCAGCCATCGCTCGGCCACCACCTCGAACCGCACCTTGCCGGCGCTCGGATCGATGTACTCCCCACGAGCCCGATCGGTCTCCATGGCCGCCCCGTGCCGCTCAGCAGCGACCTTCGTACTGAAAACCTTCGTCCGCTCGTTTCCTTCCGGATCCAGCCACCCCGCCATCCATCGCTTCCCGCGCCCCCACCTCGCACTCCGCTCACGCCTAACCGACCCATCGGCCCGCTTCACCGGATGAGTCCAGAGATCCTTCGCATAAGCCATCGCACTCACACCCTCCAGTCGACTGTTGAACCCTGAGGGTTCAACGTCTCGGGCGGATGTAGAAGGACGTGCAAAACGGCTAGGCAAAGAAGCTGAACCCCACCCGAAGTCGGTCGAGTTCACGCACCGACTGTCGCCACGCCGCGCAGGTCGTTCCTGGATGTCGTCCGTCGGCCGTTCTTCGTGAGGGTGCGTGTTCGAGGAGGGACACGCACACTAACCACACGCCTCAAGCTCAACGTCTGAGCCCAGGGAGAGGGCGGTGAGGCGAACCCCGTAACCGCTGATTTCTAGCTGAGGCTACTTACCGTTTCTCGATAGTGAGCAAAAGCTCTTATTGGCAAGGGATTCGGGGCTGGTCTGGTGTGCATCGGTTCTTATCACTTGCCATCCTCTCGCGCTGATTGAGGTGCGTAAAGAGGTGCGTAGGACCTCCACCGGAACGTGAGGTCGGCCTGCGTGGCCGAAGCCGAGCCCGGGTTCCGCAGGCTCGCCGTTGGTGCCTGTTGCGGTGCACGGCTGTGGGCCTACTCGAGCCGGGCGCGCATAGCTGTTGGCGGAACCACATCGGCGGCAGATCTGCAGCTGGAAAGTCGGCAGATTTAAAGGCGCATCCAGCTCCATCGCTGCCACGCGGCGGCTGCTGACCGGAACTCGTCCGATTGTGTTGTTGTAGCCGAACGTGGCGGTGTTGTCGCGGTAATGCATCAGCTCCACGCGGCGAGGATGTGATCAGGGGTGATGTCTGGTGTGGTGCAGCTGCCGCGGCTGAAAGCGATCAGGGGTGTGTTGTCAGAGGCGCTCGGTAGCTGTGATCTGTGGTGGATGAGGCGTTGCCTACCCGCTCCCCGGCGTCAAGCACCGAACGTCCTGATGTCGATCGTCGACCCTCTCATCGACGACGAGCTCCGCGCACTGAATCTATATGTGCACCTCACCAACGGAAGGTGACGGGACCGCGACTGTGTGAGCCGCCGGACCATCGCCGGGACGAGGGGATCATCCGCCTCATGCTGGAGACCGCCATCCGGTCTGGTAAGGGTGATCGTGCTCGAAGTCGACGACCTCAACCTCGATGCCGGGCTCGTCACCATCCGGCAGGCCAGGGCGGACGCGGCCGCATCATCCCGATCGACCCCGGCGCTGCGCTCGCCATTGAGCGCTACCTCGCCGTTCGCGAGGAACACCGCCTCGCCTCCGGTCGCGCCCTCTGGCTAGGCGACAGGCGCAGCGACTACAGCGAGATCGGCCTGATTCGCCCCCTGAACAGGCGAGTCGAGAAACCTTCCGCCCCCTCCGACAGTGGCACACGGCCGCCCACCGCTGGCTGGCCGCCAGCGGCTCGGAATCCAGCCTGATGGCGATGGCCGGCTGGACCCGCATAGACATGCTCATCCGCTGTACCCGCGCCCAAGCCTGCGAACGCGCTGCCGAGGAAGCTTGGAGGCTCAGATCTCGGCGCGATCTGAGCCTGGCCCTCCCTGCACGGGGTACGCGAGTCCTGCTTTCCCAGTGACACTCGTGCACCACTAAGGACGGTGTCGCGCGAGTTATTGGCTCAGGACTGTACTATCAACATGACCCCTGTACTTCCCCTCACGCGAGAGTTGCTGGCTTACCGATGTCACAATCCGGGATCAGTTCGAGAGGACGTGCGGAACTGGCAGCCGTGCTGTCCGGCGGCCGACGCTTTGTCAGGTCAGAGCAGGTGACTGCTGCCTTGGACGTCAGCGCAGATGAGGCGGCAAGGAAGCTCTCCCGGTGGGCCGCCCAGGGTTGGCTCCGACGCGTTCGCCGTGGCCTTTACATCGGAGTCCCCGTTGAGGCGACTCACCCTGCTTCGTGGTCGGAGGATCCCCTAGTCGTGGCGGCTGAGGTGTGGCCCTGCTATTTCACAGGATGGACTGCGGCGAACGAGTGGGCGCTGAGCGACCAGGTCTTCCGAACCACCATCTTGAAGACCACCTCTCGCGTGCGCGCATCCCATGTTCGGCTGCTTGACCACGACTACCTGATCAGCTCGACCAATGACGCCGACATGCGCTGGGGCATGAAGAGTCAATGGAGACATGAATCTCGACTGCGTTTCGCCGACCCCGCCCGCACCGTCGTTGACATCCTGGATGCTCCCAGGCTTGGGGGCGGAATGAGACACGGCGCCGAGATTCTCGCGGCCTACCTCGATGAGCATGACCCCGCCACGCTGATCGCCTATGGCGACAGGCTCGACAACAAGACCCTGTTCAAGAGATTGGGGTACAGCATCGAAGCTCTGCGCAGGGATCTCCCCACGATCCTCAACGCGTGCCGTGAGCGACTATCTGCGGGGATCTCAGTGCTCGACCCCAGCGGCCCACCCGGAGGTCGCGCCAACACGCGCTGGGGACTCCGCATCAACGTCACCGTCGGCGCGGAGGAACCGGCATGATCTCCCGTCGAGAGCTCGACGGACTGCGAGGTGAGTGGTCGCTCGACATCGGAGTCATCGAGAAGGACTACGTGCTGGGATGGCTATTGGCAGGCGTCGCCCAACATGTTGAGCTTGCCCGGACGTGGATCTTCAAAGGCGGGACCTGCCTGCGCAAGTGCTACTACGAGACCTTCAGGTTCTCCGAGGACCTCGACTTCACCGTGATCGACGGCGGGCCTGAAGAGGTCGAGGATCTTCAGCCCATCTTCACCGAGATAGCCGACTGGATTCGCGAGGAGTCAGGTATCGAACTCGTACTCGGCGAGCGGCCGTTTCAGCGCCGAAGGAACCGCCGCGGACATTTCACGACCCAGGGCAGGATCGCGTATCGCGGCCCGAATGTGACGCGGGGGACGCTCCCGAAGGTCAAGGTCGACATCACCAGCGACGAAGTACTGACGCAATCGCCGATCCTCCGGCCCATCGGCCATCCCTACAGTGACCACCCACTCCCCGTCGACGGGGTCTCCTGCTATCCCATCGACGAGCTGTTCGGAGAGAAGCTCAGGGCACTCGCTGAACGGTGCCGACCTCGAGACCTCTACGACGTTGTGCACCTCCATCGGCACCCGGATCTTGTCGGACGCGCATCGGCAGTCCGAGACGTGCTACGCGGCAAATGTGAGCACGCTGGAATCACGGAACCCACTTTGGAGACTATCCGCGAGACAAGGTTTCGCGCGGAGATCGAGTCCGAATGGGAGAACATGCTCGGCCACCAGCTCCCGCGACCACTCCCGCCGTTCGAAGACTTCTGGAACACGCTCGGTGACGTTTTCGGCTGGCTTGAGGGTGCCCGCCCCAGAGCCCTGCTGCCGCGTGCACAGTTCACGGACACCGACCCGAGTTGGAGCGCCCCATCCGCGATCACAACATGGCGTCGAGGCGTTCCCTTGGAGCTCATCCGGTACGCCGGAGCGAACAGGCTGACGGTCGATATCGACTATCGCGCCGAGAACGGTCGCTGGGGCTCACGGCGCGTCGCCCCGTACTCATTCCGCCGCACGCGCGACGGCAACTTCGTCCTCTTCGTCGTGAATGACCGGGGGCAACTGCGCAGCTATCGACTCGATCGCATTGCAGGCGTCCGCCCCACGAGTGAGTCGTTTGCGCCGGTCTTCAGGGTCGAGTTCTAGCCGGAGTGCGAATGCTTGCCGTCGGCAACTCTCGTAGATGGTCGCTTCCAGGGCGACTGTCTGCTCGTCGCACCGAGTAGCGTCTTGGCTTGCGTCGGTAGGTCGCGCACCGGTCCGTCGTGTGCGCCCAGAATCACCGTCGCCGGCGGCTGACTGGCCGTCGCCGTTCCGGCGGCCTGTCGGCAGGCCTCTGCGGCGGCGTCCTTGTCACCGGCAAGTAAGAGCGTCCGCCAGGGACAGCCAGGCCGCTGAAGAAGTACCCGGCGAGGTACCGTTCGTCGGCCGCGATCAGTGCCTCGACAGCGACGGGTACGCCGTGCTCCTCCAGTGCGTAGAGGTACGCGAGGATCCGATCCCGCTTCTTGGGGCCGGAGAGACCGGCGTCGGTGTAGATCCACCGGATGTCGTCGCTGGAACTCAAGTCGCCTTCCGCCAGTAGTGCAGGAACGGCGCCGCCGCCGAATGTCACGGCACGAGTCCTGGCGAGAGCGTCCGGTTGCATGGCCTGTCCGATGGACCTCGGTAGGGTTGGCGAGTGTTGTTTACGATATTGCCGCCGCGAGAAGAGCCGCCCAGAAGTGCGCCGGGCGCCTACCTGGTCAGCGACAACTGGAACGATTTCGGGTTCCGCACGCAGTTCTGGCTGTGGTGCAGCAATGGCACGGTGCAGGTTCGTATCGGTAGCGTGCGGATTGCTTCGTACGGGCTTGAGCAGGGGCCGGTGTCGATACCTGGCACGTTCGATCGGTTGGGCGCCGGCTACTTCTCTCTGGGGACCGACGAGAACTATTACGCGAGGTTGCGGGACGAGTTGTCCGAGCAGACTCGGATGGAGGTCCTCACCGCGCTCCGTGACTCGGCCTACGATCTGCGGATCTTCGAGCAGGCCCTGCGCCAACCTGCGATGGAAATCTCGCTCCTGCGCGACCTCCTGCCCGAGACCGTGCGGCAGCAGTTGCATCGCATCGCTCACGGTGGACCGACCCAGTCGGCATTCGACATTCGGTATCAGCAGGAGCCGGATGATGATGGTCCGCCGGTGATCCTCGACTTCGCCGTCGATCCGGCCGCGAAGCCGCCGAACAACATGCACGCGCTCATCGGCAGCAACGGAGTCGGCAAGACGAGGCTGCTCGAGAGGCTGGCTACGACGGTGCTGGCTCCCACACACTTCCCTCCTCCGAAGAGCCGACTGGAGGACCGTCGCACCTACCTGCGACATCCCTTTACGAACCTGGTGACGGTCTCATTCAGCGCGTTCGACCCACAACAGCCGCGTCGGCCCAGCGCAGACGTCAACTACACCTACATAGGCTTGAAGCAGCCGACCGGCGGGGGGACCAAGAGATACTCGGACCTTGCTGCGGACTTCGAGGCTGCTGTCCAGGACTGTCTGACCGGCACTGCCGCCCGGCGTGAGCGATGGGCCGCCGCGCTCGCGACCCTGGAGGCAACCGATGCGCTGTTCAGTGACGCGCGCATTCGGGACCTCGCGGGTGACGAGTACCTCCGAACTGGTGAGCTGCCGAGCCTCGCTGTGGTTGATCTCTTCAATAGCCTCAGCTCGGGTCACAAGATCGTGTTGCTCACGCTCGCGTGCCTGGTTCAGAACACGGTTGAACGGACGCTGGTGCTCGTCGACGAGCCGGAAGCCCACTTGCATCCGCCGCTTCTGTCGGCGCTGCTCCGGGCGTTGTCCGATCTGCTGCTCGATCGCAATGGGCTGGCTGTCATCGCGACTCATTCTCCGGTGGTGTTGCAGGAGACACCTCGCAGCGCTGTCTGGGCGTTGCGCCGAGTGGGGGACGACGTTCGGGTCGATCATCCGGAGATCGAGACGTTCGGGGAGAACGTCGGGGTGATCACCCGGGAGATCTTCGGCCTGGAGGTTCGGCGGTCTGGTTTCCATCAGCTCATTCAGGACCTGGCTGACGAAGGTCTCTCCTATGAGGAGATCGTCTTGGCGTTCCGGGGAAACCTCGGCGCCGAGGGTCATGCGCTG
Source organism: Kribbella sp. NPDC048837 (assembly GCF_055586945.1). NCBI lineage: Bacteria > Bacillati > Actinomycetota > Actinomycetes > Propionibacteriales > Kribbellaceae > Kribbella > Kribbella sp. NPDC048837. The sequence continues at coordinate 166,434 of NZ_JBVJHF010000003.1, read as the reverse complement.
GCGCGCGCGGCCGCTCGTCATTTTCGGCAGCAGCGCTGATGTGGCACGTCGAACGCCCGCAGCTCGAGGTGCGGGATGTCTTCAGCCTGTGCATCAGCGACCAGATCAGTTCTGCCAAGCTGAGGATTCTTCAGTACTACGAGGATCCGGTGGTCGCCGCCACCGAGCGTTACGAGGAAGCCTGCCGCACGGCGTCGCTGCACCTACTGGATCGCGAGAAGTTCAACCCGCCGAAGGCTCGCACATCAGATGCCAAGGACCTCGTCAACATGTACGAGCAACGTATGGCGCCGGACAAGCCCGGGCGGGAGGTTCGGGACGCCGTACGCAACGCAGTCGTCAAGTGCCCACTGTGCGGTGTTGGGCGGGTGCGGCAGATCGATCATCATCTTCCGAAGGCCGTCTACTCGTATCTCGCGGTTGCTCCGAGCAATCTGCTGCCGGTCTGTGCCGACTGCAACTACATCAAGGGGGAGCGAGCCCCGACCTCGTACGGCGAGCAGACTCTCCACCCCTACTTCGACGACATCGACGACGACCGTTGGCTCAGAGCACGCCTCGTCGTCGACCTGCCGAACTGGTACGTCGAGTACTTCGTGAGTCCACCGAGCTCCTGGAGCCCGCTGCTGACGTCCCGAGTGCAGCATCATTTCGAGGTGTTCGAACTCGCCAAGGTCTACGAGGACCAGTCGGCGGACGAGCTAGTCGGGATCGCCGGCCAGCTCGAGACTACGTTCGATGCAGGCGGTGCCGGGGACGTCCAAGCCCACCTGCTCGACATGGCGCGCTGGCGAACGAGACCCCGAAACAACTCCTGGATGACCGCCCTCTACGAAGCAGCCGCCGACAACGTCTGGTACTGCTCAGGCGGGTTCCGGAGGATCGCCAACCGCTGAGCTGGCGGAGGCTGGTCGGCGACTATTTGTACAGATCCACGTGTCTCGAAGCGATCGTTTGGAGGATGTCGATCAGCTCCCCGGCAGCTGCTCGGACGTCGGCTGGTGAACCGTCGGCGCTGTGGAACCATGCGCAGACATCTTCGACGAGTTGGCCTTTCAGCTCGGTTTGTTCCTTCCAGCCGGCACCGCGGGATCGAGCGGTCTCGATGGCGGCGACGCGGTCTTTGAAGTGGCTCGGATAGTAGTTTTCGATGACCGGCTCCTGGAACGCGATGAAACGATCGGCCGGCCACCGTCGTCGGAACGTCGATGCCAGCTTCTCGACAGCTTGGCGGCCGGAGTCGTCGCCGTCGACGAGTACCCAGGCGCCGGGCTCGGGCTCTGGGTCGTCGGACTTCTGAACGAACAGCATGAACCGTCGCAGATCCTCGAACATCCGTTGCACCTTGGTGGTGCCGCTCGCGGCGAGCAGGCGGAAACCGGCGAGTTTCGGCGCGAACTCAGGGATCAGGATTTCGCGGAAGAACCGTTCGGCCGTGCTTTCCTCGAAGATCAGCCAGCCGACCGGGGCGGTCACGTCGTACCCGAGGTCGGCCAGTGCCTCGCGGCGCTCGATCGCGCTGCTGAGGCGCGTGTAGGTGGTGGTCGGCACTCCGTCGTTCGAGGGTGAGAGAGATGCTTGGTAGACGACTGCGCCGGGGGTTGAGCCGAGCGTTCTGAGTACGACGTCGCTGTGCGTCGAGACGACGACCTGGCAGTCGTGCTCGGCGACGGCCTCGAGGATGACATCGAGGAGTTCGTGCAGGGCTTCGGGATGGAGGTCGTTCTCGGGTTCCTCCAGCAGCAGCACCCTGCGGCCCGGGTTCGCGAGCTCGGCAAGGATCGTGATCACACCGCTGACACCCTCGCCCATCCGATCGAGCGCGACGCCCTCGTACTGACTGAGCGGAAGGCCGGGCTGCTGGCCGTGCTCGGTGAGGAAGGTGCCGATGGAAGTCCCCTCGCCAAGGACGCGCTCCACAAGCTTCCGAAATCGCCGCCCCTCGGGGTGGTCGCTCGACAGCGAGTTGAGCCACGCGGTCAGATTGTGGTCGGTCATGCCGACGCTCCTCGATCGGGCCGCATCGACGCTCGCGTCGTAGGCGCCGACCTTGCGTCGGGAGAAGACCGGAACGAAGAGCTGGTCCGGCCGCTCGGCTGACAAGGGGTCGACACTCCGTTCCGCCTGGCCGCTGTTCCAGGCGAGCGAGACCGTGAAGCGCTGAGGGTCAACGCCTTTGACTGTGATCGTCATGTCTGCCGGGAATGTGCCCGGAGGCTGGTCAAAAAAGTATGCGTCGACCACGGGTTGGGCGGGCGAGGTTCCAAGGACCATGTCGACGCGCGGTGGCTGAGGACTGCGCAGGCGTCGATCTCCGGCCTGGAACTGTGCTCCGCCCTGTGCCAGGTACATCGCCCTCAACAGCGCCGACTTGCCCGAATTGTTGCGTCCGATCAGCACCGTGACCGGTCCGAGTTCGAGCGTTCCGGAGCTGTCGATCGAACGGTACGAATCGATGGTTACCGAGCTGATGATCAAGTTCACTTCCCCCGATTGGTCATGGCGATCCTTCTCCGGATGGACTTTATCGGCAGCTGTCTACAGCCGTTACAGGTGTGAGTGTCCGTGGTTCGTCGAGCGGCATGGTCGACTGGCCGGTGATCCGTTGTGCGAGGCGGAGGTGGCGTTGGCGAGTGCCGGCGTCGAGTTCTTGGTGCATGACCTCGTGGACGGATTGCTTGACACCGGGGTTGTTGAGGACGGCTTCGAGGACGTCTTGCGTGGTGGGTTCTGGGCGGGGTTCATGGAGGTGTGCGCTCGTTTGGTGGGTGGCGACGTAAGCGAGTTCGACGGACTCTCGAACGTGGGTGGTGGGCAGGGTGACGGTGTCCTCGTCGGCACTATGAAGGGGGAGGGAGTCGTCGGGCCAGCGGTAGATGACGGTCCAGTGGTCGCCGTTCTGACGAAACCTGACTTGCCACAGCAGACACGGCTTCTCCGTTGCCAGGGCCGATGGTTGCGACGATCCGCGGGGTGTCGTGGATCTGCGGGGCGCGTTATCGATGCCGGGACAGATGCAACGATCTTGAATGCGGCGATCGGAATGGGCGTGCTCGGGTGCGCGATCTACTTGGGTGTGTCTAAGCGCTGGCGGGTTTCGCGACGCGTCGATCCTCGGCGGGCCAGGTCGCCGCAGTTCCGGAGGCCCTGAGGCGCCGTCCGGTCCGCGAGTGTTCGCGAATATCGGGTCGTCGAGGCGGATGCCAGCGGCGTGGCGGGCGCGGAGGATGGCTAGGGCCTAGTAGGCGAGGTGGAGGAGGCGTTCGCCGGCTCTCGATTTGGTGGCCTTGCGGATGAGCCTTCGCCCCTGATGCGGGCGATGGTGTGGGTGATTTCGACTGTGCCTGCGTCGATGTCGACCTGGTGCCAGGGGAGGCTAGGATTCGCCGACGCGGACGCCGGTGCCGAGCATGAAGCCGACCAGATCAGGTTGGTCGGCCTCCACCGCGCGCTCGTCTGCTGCCAGGCTCCTGCGGAGTAGGGTGCCCTCCTCGCCGGTCAGGGCGCGAGGTGGATTCTTGGGTGGAGCTTCGATGGTGTCGACCTCGCGGACCGGGTTGACGGAGATGGCTCCGTAGCGGACTGCAAGCTTCATGGCGCCGGAGACGATGGCGCGGCAGGTCTTGGCGGTGGCGTCGCCGGCGGTGGTCTTGATTTTGGTTAGGACGGTGTCGAGGCGTGGGTGGTGGCTTCGCCGATGCGGAGTTCGCCGATGGCGGGGCGGACGTGGTGCTTCAGGTTGCGGCAGTAGGTGTCGAGGGAGGCGGGGGAGCGTTTGCCGTCGGCGATCTGGGCCTCGAATCTCTTCTCCCAGAGGTCGAGGAGGTGGTTGATCTTGTGGAGGGCGGTGAGCTCGCCGGACTGGCTGGTGTTTGGCGCGGTCCTGGAGCTTCTTGAGGAGGGCGCGCTCGGCGGCGGTCTTGGTCTTGCCGTAGGCGGAGACCGGCCGGACGTGGCCGTCGTGGTCGCGGAACTTGGCCTGCGACTTGTGGTTGAGGGTTTTCCGTTGGCGCCGGTTTCGGCGACCCAGGTGGAGATCTTTCCCCACGATCCGAGCTGCAGTGGCGGTCTCGCCGTGTCATGCCTCCAACCGGTGTGGTGGTTGGCAGCTCAACGGCGAGCGTGATGGAGGATCCGCGATCTGGACAACGATGCGAAGCGTTGTGATGTGACACACAGTCACGATCAGGTGAAGTAGCTCAGGATCGGGGCGGCCTGAGGCGGAATCGGCTTGCGAAGCAAATGAGTGCGTAAAGAGTGCGCGCCGGACATGAAGAAGCCCAGGGCACTTGCGTGACCTGGGCTGTTGTGCGCCGCCAGGGACTCGAACCCCGAACCCGCTGATTCCCTTTCAAGACGAGCCGGTGATGCTCGTTGTCACCCCCCGTCCTCCCCATGACCTGGGCAAACGAAGGATGCAGCCCACCTCGTGCTTGCTTGAAGGACTCGTTCCTACTCATCCATTCCGATGGGGTAAGGCATGGGTTCGTAGCTGGCAGCGGCCGGGCTACGGCCGAAACTGTGTGCAACCTGCAGGCTTGCCCGGCCGTACTGTTGAGAGGCGTTCACCGGCTCTTCACGATCGAGGGTGTAGTTGCGGTCTGAAGCCGCCGGTCTCGAGCAGGGATCTGGCGATGTAGTTGGTCAGGTTGCGGAAGCCGAGTGCGGATCCTCGGAGGTGTTCGAGGCGGCCGTTGATGGCCTCGGTCGGTCCGTTGGACGTTCCTGGGTGGTCGAAGTAGTCCAGGACGTCGGCGGCACGTTTCTTCAGGGTCCGGCCGAGTGTGATGACTTCGACGAGCGCGGCGGGCACGCCGTGGCTGACCGAGTCGATGAGCTGCTGCATCAGCTCCCGGTCGCGGCGGCGGTCGGGTTCGCGGTATGCGGCGATCATGCGCTGGTAGATCCCCCAGGTCGCGTCGACCTCGACGTGCTCATCGGCCGCGAACAGGTCGGTCAGCCGCTGGGCCTGCTTGCCGGCGAGCAGGCCGGCGCCGGTGTGCAGCATCCGGCGCGCCGAGTAGAGCGGGTCGTGTTTGCGGCCCCGGTGGCCGTGGGTGGCTTGCTGGACGCGGCGGCGGCATTCATCGAGGGCGTCGCCGGCCAGCCGCACTACGTGGAAGGGATCCATGACCGCGACCGCATCCGGCAACTCTTCGGCAGCCGCGGTCTTGAAGCCTGTGAACCCGTCCATCGCGACCACCTCGACCCGCTCGCGCCAGGACTCGGCTCGTTCGGCGAGCCAGGTCTTGAAGACCTGCTTGGAGCGGCCCTCGACCATGTCGAGCAGCCGGGCCGGCCCGGTGCCGTCGCGAATCGGAGTCAGGTCGATGATGACGGTGACGTACTGGTCGCCACGGCGGGTGTGTCGCCACACGTGCTCGTCCACGCCGATGACGTTCACGCCGTCGAACCGGCCGGGATCCTCGATGAGGACGCGTTTGCCTTCGGCAAGGACCGCGTCGTTGGCAGTGTTCCACGACACCGCGAGGCCTTCGGCGACACGAGCCACGGTCAGGTGCTGACACACGATCCCTTCCAGCGCCCACCGCAGCCCACGGCGCGACAGCTTCGCCCGTGGTTCCGCAGCGCGGCTGGTGTCTTGGCGCCACACGTGCCCGCACCCGGTGCACCGGTACCGGCGGATCGTCACCAGCAGCGTGGTGGGACGCCAGCCGAGCGGCTCGTGCGCCAACTGCCTGACCACGGTGTCGCGGGGTACGCCTTCGCATCCGCAGCGCCGGCACCAGCCATCAGCGGCGTCGGGCTCGACCACCCGGCAGGCCAGCACGGCACGGTTCGGCTCAAGCCGCTGGCCGACGACTTCGAGACCGAGCTCGTCAAGGCGTGTGAACGTGGTCAGATCCGGGCAAGCGAAGGTAGTGTCAGGACGTCGAGGTCTTCTGGATGAGGCGTGTAGGAACCTTCATCTTCGGAAGACCTCGCCCCCTACCCCGGCAACGACGCGCCGCCAGCCTCGACACCCTCAACTGCGAAGAGCCCGTTCACCCGCTTGCTGCACAGACGCTATGCGGGTCTCTGGCCGAGTACTAGTCTGGTTAGGTTCACGCAGATACCTACGTCATGCGAGATTGCAACAGGGGGTCCTGACATGAGTGCAACACACGAGCACACTAGGCGGCCCCTGGCCCGGCTGACACCACCTCCCCCGCCGGAGCCGCCGAACCCGCCGACGCAGTCGAAGAAGTCGAAGAAGTCGAGGAAGTCGGAGAAGTAGTCGATGCTCGCACCTGCGTGACGAACATAGTCACGATCCGGCGAGCGGAGATCACGACCATCGACGACTTGTTATCGCGGACATGCTGGCTACCAGCGGCTCGGTGCCTGATTGGAGCGCGAAGGAGTATGTCTCGGTCAGGGCTGTCATTCGAGTCAAGATTGAACGAGTCAAGATAGCCCTCGACGTATGAGCCGTCGTCGAGCTCGAGTGCGACAAACGTCTGTTCGTCTGCCGGGACATCGCTGAAGACGATCCACCACACTGATGCGGTCGACGGATGCGTACGTGTGAGCTGGCCGAACACCCAACTCACCGGCTTCGTGATTCTCGGGTAGCGCCCCGCAAGCCGACCGGCCAAACGCGGGGCAGTCGCCCCGCGAAGTAGCGTCGATGCATAGGCAAGGGCTGTGGCCAGTGTCAAGAGGCTGACGCTCCACCATCCCAGTAGATTCGCGTGCTGGCTGATGTAGACCTTCGGAGTACGGATTAGCTTCTCGATGTCGATATGGCGAGACCAGATCGGCGAGGTCACTGTGACGACAAAGAGGTCCGTGGCTACGCTCACGGCGACCACTGCCGCCGTCTCCCGAAAGGCCGAAATGCGGCGATTGGTACCGCGGCGCTCCCTGCCGACCTGGTAGGCGAAACCGGGCAGCAAGAGTGCGACGAATATCAGGACGCCGGTGAGTGTGTTCGGCACATCGACCTCCAGTCTGACACATATAGCATTGACCATTCTGTCGGAGAAGTCATGTGCATGAGGCGCAGCGGCGCCCGGCATTCGTTCGGCGGGAGGTCTGCTCCTCAGCGTATGAGCACGGCCTCGATCCGATCCATCGCCTGCGCGTCCAGGCCGTCCAGAACCTTGGCGTAAATCCGCCGGCGACTCGCCATCCCGGGACGGCGGGTCGCCACGCCGGTTCGTGCCGTACGCCAGACCATGTGTTATGGACTTGAGCAAGTGGGACTGGGGCAGTGTCCCCGCGTGGTTTGGCGCGCTGTCTCTGATCCTTGCCTTCACGGTCTTCAGGCGCGATCGAGCCAACGCGGAGCGCGCACAGATTGACCTGATCGGCGCGTGGGCGACTGTCGAGCACGAACGCAGTCATCCACATGAATCCCCTGTTGTCGAGGGCATTGTCACGGCGCACATCCGCAATGCGGGTCAACTGCCGGTGCGCGTTGCGAAGATCGCCTACAAGGTCGAGTCGAACTGGATGCTCCCAGACGTAGAGCAGCCGCAATCTAGTCGCGGCGGAGTCATCGCCTGGACATTGACAGCGGGAGTCGAGCCCCAGTTGCACTTCCACGACAACCTGCTTGTTGCACCTCAGCTGACAGAGGATCTCCCGTTCACGGTCAACGTAGCGCACATGGCTCCAGAACGAGCAGAGCACCTATGGCCATCGAGCGGAATCACGGTGAAAGTCGAATGGCTCCTGGTCGTCGACAACGCGGGACGGCGCTGGCAGGTGCGACCCGAGCGAGGAGGCAGAGCAACTAGGGTGCGGTGGTGGTGGCGACCCAAGGAGTACATGCCGCGCGACTGGTAGCCAACGATCGTAGACGCGCTGGGTCGCTCAGCCATAGCGCGGCGACGCGAGATCTGAGTCATGGCATGCTGACGCGGTGAGCGAACCATCCAAGGTCGAAGCAACTGAGCAGCCGGTCACTCAACCCGATACGCGCGCCGCGTCAGAAGCGAACTTGATTGCCGGCGCGAAGCGCTGGGCTGGAGAGGCACTTGACGCCTGGACGGAAGAGGATCACCCGAAGGTGGGGCTACTGGCACCAATGGCGGTTGAGCTTCTCGGCAAGGCAGCGCTATGGCGCGACAACCCCGTCCTGCTCCTCCCGCTAAACGATCGGCACGAAGGGGCGTTGTTCCTGCTGGCGACCCGACCTGACCTCGCCGCGAAGGGCGTCCGAACCATCGGCCTCCAGGTCGTGATGGATCGCCTCGTTAGGTTGCTCGGAGACTTGCCAGTTGCGAAGGATCGCCGTGGCCGCATCGCGGACGTCCGCAATGGAGCCGTACACGCGGGTACCAGTGAGGATCTGCGATTTGTGCTGCTGGACTGCCTTGCCGTCGTCGGAGTCCTTCTGGAACGACTCGGCATAGAGCGACAGAACTTCTTCGGGTCGCACGCCGATACGGTCGATGCGCTCCTCGACAAGCGTCGGACTGAGGTTTCGCGCCAGGTTGCCGCGAAGATGTCCAAGGCCCGCGCCCGGCTTACCCGACTTGAGGAAGCTCTCGGCGAGAGGACATTCGAACTGGCGACCGAGGAACTGGCAGAGCAGCGGTTCACGCTCGACCCCGACGATTTCGTGTCCGGTGGTGCGGGGTACCAGGTCGCCTGCCCAGAGTGCGGATCCAAGGCCATGCTTTTTGGAGATGTGGACGTCAGCGCTGAAGTCGATTACGACGTAGAACCGCTCGGCGGCGGGCAGTACGACGCCATCCCGATGCCGTATTGGCAGGCGAGATTGGGTCCGCAGACCTTCTTCTGCACGGTCTGCAACCTGCAACTTCATGGCACACAAGAACTCGGCGAGGCTCGGCTGCCGTCGCAGTACTTCGACGTGACGGCCGATGACTTAGGTCCGGATTTCGACTTGGATGCACATATCCACGAGATGACGTTGGATTACTGACATGCGAGCCAGGGTCTGAAAGGGTAAATCGCCATGGTTGACATTGGCGACGAAGCGGAATATTTGCGACAACTTGAGGCCAAATTAGCACCCGACCGGATTAGAGCGACGCTCGCGTTTGCTGAGCTTTATCAGATGACGCATGAACTCATCAAACGTTCGATTCTCGATAACACAAAAGGATTCTTCGGGTGGATGCGGTTCAACGACTCGTGGCTGTACGGAGAGGATGAGTACAAGGCCACGGTGTTGAGCAGGGTTCCCAGGAATCCGTTCAGATCTTCCCTGCACCGGCTCGTTGAGATGACCGCTATCACCCAGGCGCAGGCCGACCGTCTGGACGTCATCTACGCCCATCGGCATCAGCTAACGCACGAGTTGGCGAAGTTTGTTGTAGATCTCGACTTCGAACCTGATGTGGACCTGTTCGTGGATGCACTGACAATCCTGCAGAGTATTTCGCGGTTCTGGACTCAGATCGAGATAGACATCGGCTCATTCGAGGAACATGGAGACGTTGACGTTGACGACGTGCAGCCAATGAACCTTGTGCTGCTCGATCTCTGTATATCGACCTACGGCGAAGGGCTCGGTACGAGCGAATCGCAGGAGTGAATCGAGAAGGAGAATGTCGTGCCTTATCGCTTCGTCAGGACCAAGGAATTTGTGTCTCAATACAAGGAGAACAATCCCGGCAAAGACAGGTTGCTCTGGATCGATCTCCTGACGGAGGCAGTGAATGCGTCCGGCGCCGAAGTCGTAGCGTCGGCTACGACGGGATTGCTGAGCCGATGACGATGCTGCTCAAAGTGGCGGCGGATGCTCCCAGCGGCGGAGTCTAGGGCGTCTAGTCGGTCCCCGCCGCGACGGCGCGATGCGTCGTGGCGGGCACCAAATCTGCCTAGGCCGTCTTGAGTTGTTGAGCGATCACACGCCCGACATCGGGCGGTTGGTATCGGTCGCTCTTCTGAACTTTGCCGTCTCGCTCGATAGGTCTGCCGTCAGCGTCGAGTTTGGTCATGTTCGCTTTGTGAATCTCGGCGACGACGGCGTCAAGGTCGATGCCGTAGCTGATCGTTGTCACGCTGCCGCCGCACGTCTCCATCGCCAGGATGTTTCGCCCAGTTCCGGCGACGTCGGTGAACCGGCGGGTCTCCGAGATCGGGCGCCGCTGGTCAACTGCAAGTACCAACCGACGCGGATGGCTCCGTTGGGGCTCTCGCCAAAACCGATGGCGTTGACGATTCAGACGATCGGGATTTGAGTCGTCTCGCTCGAGGCGTTGACAATCGCAGCCTTCCTGGTGCTCACGGTCTGGCTTGCAGCGCCGCTCCTCGAAAGACCAGCTGATGTGCGGTCGATCGATGACAGTGGTGCGATATGGATCGTCGTAGAAACAACAGTTCCCATTGCGGCGAGGGCCATAGACGGTCTGAAGGAATCGCGGACCGACCTGGATCAGGCGGGCGTATTTCAGAGCGTCAAACTCCCACCCTGGCGGAATCTCTGGGTTGTTACCAGTCGAGAGGCAAGGAAGACCAGGGAGTGCAGAGTCAATGGCACGCCGCCGACTTCGTCCTCTCCTGTGCCGGCTTGGTTGGCGGACTCGGGACCATGGATGGGTGATGATGTTGAAGTCCAACATTGGGTACCCGGAGACACGGCGGTCGCTGAGCCGGCGTGTCTGACACTGTTCTGTGGGGTCAATCCTGAGGATCCACCCTGGAGCGATACAGGAGCCAGCACCTACACTGCGGTCATTTCCTGATGTTTCGATTAATGTGACACTGCCCGCTCAGTTGGGCGGGTGGACGCCCGGCGACGACTGCCCACCAGGCAAGCAGACCGCCGAGTTGCCTGTTGCGACCGCATGGAGGGCTTCTACGGCGGACCCTGACGTCACCTTGACGGGCGCGACTGCCGCTTGCGACGTACGCTGCAGGCCAGTCGTTTTCAGCGAGATGTATGTCTACCTCCGGTGGCCGGGCGCTGTCATCTCGGTGACAGACCAACAGGGACAGGCTGCTCTGGTGCCGCGAGGCCTGCTCGCGGGTGCGGCCTTGGGTGTTGCTGCTCAACTGTTGGTCGAAGTCCTTACGGCTCTCACCGGCTCGATGACGTGGCCACAAGGGACAGTGGCCGCTGGGTCAGCGGATGTAGCGAAGGACTGTGCTGTGCATGATTCGGCGGAGTTCGCACCGAGTCACCATCACTCATGTTGACACGGTGGATTACTTGCGGCGGCACACCGATTTGCGTAGATATCCGACGATGTCGGAAAGATGTTTCTTCCGGCCGATCGCGTATCAGAGTCTGGGTTCGACGGTCCCTTATGCTCAGACTCATCGGGAGGGCTGCGCATGGTCGACTGCGAGAACTTCACTGACCAGTTGGATTCAAGTCGTTCGCGCCGGGCTGCCTCGATTGATCGACCGACTCTGATAGTTGGTGTAGAGAGTTCCAGAGAGAAACAATCGATTGACCATGTGAACCTCGCCGAGCGAGAAGCGGTCGTACTTGAGGTCAGGTTCGGGGTCGGGTGGCTAGCGCTATGAGTACCAAGCTGAGCAAGCAAGATTTGGTAGTCGCGATAATTGCAGGTGTCGCGGCGGTCTGCGTTGTATTGGTGCTTGTGCTCGCGGATCCGTCGGCATCGCCACCGCGGACCGCCCTCCTGATCCTGTTTGCGATGCTGGCAACATGGGTGCTGGCGGTCTGCCTGCTCAGGTCCGGTCGTCGAGCAACCCGAGATCCGCAATCGGGTGAGGCCGGCCATCCAAGCTGGCGCATGGGCTTAACGCCGGCCGTGACCGTAGGGGCGCTGCTTATCGCGTGGGTCGCTGTTCCTCGGGCGCCAGCTCGATCCGCTGAGGTTCGGCCACAGCGCACAGCCTTGCCCACCTCGACCGTTGACGATCGTGAACTCGCCAGTGGGTATCGTGCTTGTATAAAACTGGTTCGAGAGACGGCGAGCCATGTTGTCGGGACTATCGAGGGACGCATGGGCGTGACGACGCCGGACGCAACCACTGTGGTTGTTGGCGACGATCGCTCGACCTGGACCTGTAACGTGAAGCCCGATCTGAATGTATCGAACCGAAGCCCATTGGATCGAGCGGAGACTGTCGATCCACGCGACAATGGGACGGCTCCTGAGTACGCGGTGGCGACAACTATTCTGTCCCAGGACGCGACCGAATACACCACCCTGGTCTGGGCGGGAGGACCCGTCGACGGAGCTACCACCGAGCTGACATTCACATTCCCCGATGGAGCGAAGGTGCCGGCGAAGGTCGAAGAGGGGTACTGGGTATTGCAGTATTTCTGGAAGTATCCTTCCTCGCAAGAATCCCTCGGATCCGGAAAGATCGAAGTCTACGCAAAGAAGTTGACTGGCTCTGCCACGCGTGAGGTGAACCTAAGAAATATCCCCGAAGCGTGCAACCAAAAGCTGCATGGATGCTAGTGTCCTGCGCCCGAAATTCGTGACAGATATTTTGCTAGGGAGTTGAGGATCTCGTCGGCGGTTTTGGTCCACACGAATGGCCTGGGTCGTCGTTCCAGGTGTTGATCCATTCGCGGATGTCGGCTTCGAGGGCGGGTACGGAGGTGTGGACGCCGCGGCGGATGAGTTGGTCGGTGATCAGTCCGAAGAATCGCTCGACCTGATTGACCCAGGATGATCCGGTTGGTGTGAAGTGCAGGTGGAACCGGGGATGGCGAGCAAGCCAGGCGTTGATCTGGTCGGTCTTGTGAGTGGCGTAGTTGTCGCGGACGATGTGCACGTCGAGCTGGTCGGGAACGTTCTTGTCGATGATGGCCAGAAACTTCTTGAACTCGACTGCGCGGTGCCGGCGGTGCAGTTCGGAGATGACGTGGCCGGTTTCAATGTTGAACGCGGCGAACAGGCTGGTCACGCCGTGGCGGGCGTAGTCGTGGGTGCGCCGTTCGGGCATGCCGGGCATCATCGGCAGCACCGGCTGGGATCGATCCAGTGCCTGCACTTGGGACTTCTCGTCCACGCACAGCACGACAGCCTTGTCCGGCGGGTTGTGGTAGAGCCCGACCACATCGACGATCTTTTCCACGAACAGCGGGTCGGTGGAGATCTTGAACGTGTCGGCGATGTGCGGTTTGAGGTCGAACCGGCGCCAGATTCGCCCGATCGTGGACTTGGACAACCCGCTGCGCTCGGCCATCGACGCCCGCGACCAATGCGTGGCGTCTTTCGGCCTCTCCTCCAGCGTCGCCGTCACGACCGATTCGACCGTGTCCAGCAGGATCGACGGCGGCCGCCCGAGTCGAGGCTCGTCAGCCAGCCCGTCCAGCCTCTGGTCGAGGAACCGGCGCCGCCATTTACCCACCGTTCCCGGCGTCACCCGCAACTGCTCGGCCACTTCACCGTTCGCCCGCCCCTGCGCACACGCCAACACGATCCGCGCCCGCAACGCCAACGCCTGCGACGACTTCGCCCGCCGCGACCACCGCTGAAGCTGAGCCCGCTCCGCATCGCTGAGCACCAACTCCGCCTTCGGTCGCCCCGCCCGCGGCCCATCCAGCAGCCCATCCAGCCGGGCAGCGGCGAACCGCTTCCTGACATTGAGCACCGTCATCGCCGACACACCCAGCTCGCGAGCCAGCTCCGCATACACCACATCCGGCTCAGCACACCGAAGAACGATCTCCGCCCGGACCGCCAACCGCGAACCGCCCGACGCCCAACGGACCAACTGGGCACGCTCACACTCGGCCAAAACGAACTCAGCAGCAGACACCGCACTCAGCATACGAGCATCGTAATAACTTACATCGCGAACTAACGGCGCGACACTAGTAGCGTGTCGCTGCTTAGTTTTGGGGTGTTGGGGTGTGAGGGTGGCGTGGCAGATTCCTTCCCCTCTGCCAGACAAGGGATTGCTGTCATGGCGTCGCAGAAGAAGCGGCCGGTCGTGTTGACCGTGGCTGATCGTGAAGAGTTGGTTCGGGTGAGCACGACGGGGGTTCGTGGGGCTTCGATGATCATGCGGGCGCGGGTGCTGCTCGCGCTGGATACTTCGGTGGGCGAGGTCGATTCTCAGGAAGCGATCGCGGCCCGTGTCGGGGTCTCGACCGAGACGTTGCGGCTGGTTGCGAAGCGTTTCGCCGAGACCGGTGGTGACGTGGATGCCACGATCGCGCGGAAGGTGCGCGACCTGCCACCGGTGGCTTCGCCGGTGACCGGTGAGGTCGAGGCCCGGCTGATCGCGATGGCGTGCTCGCAGCCGCCGCAGGGCTATGCCCGGTGGTCGCTGCGGCTGCTGGAAAAGCATGTCGCGCTGGTCGAGGACATCCCCGACCTGGATCACTCGACCATCGGGCGGGTCCTAAAAAGACGAGGCTGCGTCCTCATCTGAAGAAGTACTGGACCATCCCACCACGGGCCACCGCGGAGTTCGCGGCCCGGATGGAAGACGTGCTGGCCGTCTATGCCCGGCCCTACGATCCTTTGCGGCCGGTGGTGTGCATGGACGAGAAGCCCTACCAACTCCTCGACCATGCCCGCGCCCCGCTCCCAGCGCGGCCTGGTCACGACGCCTGCCAAGACAGTGAGTACATCCGCCGTGGAACGTGCTCGATCTTCTGCTGGGTCGAGCCCCTGGCCGGGTGGCGCCGGGTTCAGGCCCTGTCCCAGCGAACCCGCATCGACTGGGCCGGCCAGGTCAAACAACTACTGAACCTCGACTACCCCGACGCCCAGACCGTGGTCCTGGTGATGGACAACCTCAACACCCACGGCATCGCCTCGCTCTACGAGGCGTTCGAACCACAAGAAGCCTTCACCCTCGCCCAACGCCTCGAAATCCACCACACCCCCAAACACGGGTCATGGCTCAACATCGCCGAGATCGAACTGTCCGCACTGACCCGGCAATGTCTCGACCGCCGCATCAGCGACCTCGACATCCTCAACACCGAACTCTCGGGCCTTACCCCCGGATCTTGGACACGGTGGTGGATTACGCCGCTGACGGGAGCGTAGTGGGGTGGAGGGTTTCGTAGGTGTTCGGGGACTGGTAGTGGCACCAGGAGTGCCGGCGGCGGGTGTTGTAGCGGGTGACCCATCGGAACACTTCGCGGCGGCAGGTGGCCTGGTCGGGCCAGGAGTTGTTGTCTTGGAGGATCTCCCTCTTGAGGGTCGCGTTGAACGACTCTGCGAGGCTATTGTCGGCGCTCGTGCCGATCGCGCCCATGGACTGGGTCACGCCGAGGGCCTTGCAGAGCTTGGCGTAGTCCTTGGAGGTGTGGACCGATCCGTGGTCGCTGTGGAACACGGACCCGGCCAGGCTGCCTCGGGTGAGTTCGGCGGCTTTGAGCGCGTCTTCGACGAGGCTGGTGCGCATGTGGCCGGCGATGGACCATCCGGCCAGGCGGCGGGAGTAGCAGTCGATGACCGTGGCCAGGTACAGGTTGTTGCCGTCGGCAAGCGGCAGGTAGGTGATGTCGCCGACGTAGCGCTGGTTCGGTGCCTCGGCGGTGAAGTCCCGGTTCAACAGGTCGGGCACCTTCTGATCGGCTGGTTCGGGGATCGTGGTGCGGACCTTGCGGCGGCGTCGGTAGCCGGCGATACCGTGCTCGCGCATCACCCGGGCAACCCGCTTGTGGTTCACCCGCTCAGCGGTGTCAGCGCCGTCGTTGAGGTCGGCGGTGATCCGCGGGGCACCCTGGGTGTTGTCGGTGTCGTGGACGGCCCGGATCCGCTGAGCGAGGTGGGCGTCGGCCTCGGCCCGCGCGATACGGGCGGGGGCAGCGTTCACCCACGCGTAGTACGACGAACGCTCGATCTCGACGAGCGCGCACAGCCGCTTCACGCTCCAGCCAGGGCGGGAGGTGGTGGAGTGGTCGGCGACGAACTGGAAGCGGTTCACCAGTTTGTCTCCCCGGCGAAATACTTGGCCGCCTGGCGCAGGATCTCCCGCTCGGTCGTGAGCTTGGTCTTGTCCGCCCGCAGTTGCGCGTTCTCGGCCTCGAGCCGGGCGATCCTCGCCTCCGGCGTCTCCGGCTCGGCACCCGTCGGTGTCTTACGCCGGCGGGCCCGGGAAGAGCCGCTGACAATGGTGCCGTCGCCGGTCGTCTTCTTGCCCGAGCCATACACCTCGACCCAGCGGGCCAGGGTCGCCCGCTCGATCCCGAGATCGGTCGCGATACCACGCAGCGTCGCTCCCGGAGTGGACTCGTACAAGTCGACGGCCTGCCGACGGAACTCCTCGGAGTAGTTCTTGCGGGCCATAGTTCTGAATCATCTCGCTTCCCCAGCACATGGCTGGATTCAGCGTGTCCAATCCTCGGCCAACCAGGCCGCGCGATCCTCGTCGGTCTCGTCGTCGCGCCACGTCAGCATGACCAGCAGGCGATTCGCCGGCAGGTTACGCGTCGAATATGCAAGGAAATCGAGGGTGGACCAGTCCGCCCAATGCACGTCCTCAACCAGGAGAATCGTGCCGGCCTCGGGACCGTCGAGGAGCGCCCCCCGAAGAAGGCCAAGGGCCCGCGCCCGGCCACCAGCAGACGATGCGACGTCGTCGGCAGCGACACCTTCACCGAGCACACTGCCGAGCGCCACATCCAAACCGCCATACGCCGCTGCGCCCGCCATCGGCGCACACGCACCACGAAGCACACGCGGGCCGCCATCCGCTGCATCCGCGAGCACGGACTCGACCAAGACGGTCTTGCCGACGCCCGCCTCGCCCCTCACCAGCACGCCCGCCGAGGCCACCGGCAAGTCAGCGATCAACCCTCGCAACACCGCAGCCTCGAGCGCACGTCCGACCAGCAAGCCGGTCATACCTCATCATGCATCCGATAACTGCCTGCCGCAGCAAGACCACTCCTCGCTGACTGACTGCGCATGGATGACATGCGAACCACCCTCTCCAGCCCGGACACCCGGACTTGTTCACTCAGTCCCGCCGACCAATGCCGCCGACGACAGGCGCCGGGACTGTCGCGTAGGCGTGATGCGCCACCGCACGACTAAGGCGTTTGCGTGCGATCAGTAAGACGTTGTGGGCGTCAAATGACGCCACGTGCCCGATGCGTCTACCCGCGGATCGAGGCGAGGGTAGAGCCAGCAAAGCCCTGCAAGAACTGTCCAGGGAGGACATCATGTTCACTGCGCGTGAGCAGCGACTGATCGTGGAGATGCTGGCCGACGGCAGCCCCGTCTGGTACGTCGCTGCCGTGACCAAGAAGGACCGGCACAGCGTCTATGTGGTGGGCACCAGGCACGGCTACCCGCATCGGGGGGCGATGAAGCGCGCCTTGGAGGAACTGACAGTCGGCCGCGACGTCATGGCTGATACCGGCTAGAGAAGCCGTTCGAGCCGCCTGCGGATCGTTATGCCTCGAGCGGGGCGCGGACACCCCTGCCAGCCTCGAGACTTGAACATCTGGGTCTGCTGCACGGATAGGTGACATCTGAGCTGGCTTGCCGTGAGGTGGGCCTGGAAGGATGTTGCTGTGCCCAAGCCTTACCCTCGCGAGTTCCGCGATGATGTCGTTCGGGTTGCCCGGGACCGGGAGCCCGGTGTGAGGGTCGAGCAGATCGCCAAGGACTTCGGGGTTCATCCGATGACGCTGTTCAAGTGGTTGCGCCAGGCCGAGGTCGACGAGGGCGCCAAGCCAGGGGTAAGCCGTGGTGAGTCGGCCGAGCTGCGTGAGGCGCGGCGGCGGATCAAGCTGCTGGAGCAGGAGAACGAGGTGCTGCGCCGGGCCGCGGCGTACCTGTCCCAGGCGAACGTTCCGGGAAAAGGCTCTACCCGCTCGTGAACGAGCTGGCCGCCGACGGGATCCCCGTCGCGGTGACGTGCCGGGTATTGAAGCTCGCTCGCCAGCCCTACTACCGCTGGCTGGCCCGGCCGGTCACTCCTGCCGAGCTCGAGCAGGCCTACCGGGCCAACGCGTTGTTCGACGCCCACCGCGACGACCCGGAGTTCGGGTATCGGTTCCTGGCCGACGAGGCCCGCGACGCCGGACAGCCGATGACGGACCGGACCGCGTGGCGGATCTGTTCTGGCATGGGCTGGTGGAGCGCGTTCGGCAAGAAGAAGCGCGGCAAGAACGGCAAGCGGCCTGGTCCACCGGTCCACGACGACCTCGTGCGCCGCGCCTTCACCGCCACCGCGCCGAACCAGTTGTGGCTGGCCGACATCACCGAACACAAGACGAACGAGGGCAAGCTCTACCTGTGCGCGATCAAGGATGTCTACTCGAACCGGATCGTCGGCTACTCCATCGACTCGCGGATGAAGTCCAGGCTGGCCGTTGCCGCACTCAGCAACGCCGCCGCCAGGCGTGCTGACGTGGCCGGCTGCGTTCTGCACACCGACCGCGGGTCGCAGTTCCGGTCGCGGAAGTTCGTCCGTGCCCTGGGCCGCCACGGGCTGGTCGGTTCGATGGGGCAGGTCGGCGCCGCCGGCGACAACGCCGCGATGGAAAGCTTCTTCGGTCTCCTGCAAAACAACGTCCTCAACCGACGATCCTGGCCCACCCACGAGGAACTCCGGATCGCGATCGTGACCTGGATCGAACGCACCTACCACCGACGCCGCAGGCAACACGCCCTCGGCCGATTGACCCCCATCGAATACGAAGCAATCATGACCTGGCCGGCCAGTCAGGCCGCGTAACCGAAACTGTCACCTACTCGTACAGCAGACCCTCTCTAGGCGTTGCCCAGCTCGCTCCGGTCAGGAGATGTGACCCAGCGGATTGCTGGCTGGGTCAGGAGAGTCAGTCGAGTCCGGAAGGCAGGTGTGGCTAGTCTGCGGTTGGTCGGTCTGCGAGGCCGAGGCTCACAGCGATCGCGGCGGCCTGGACGCGGCTGCGGACGCCGAGCTTGGCGAGGATGTGGGTGACATGGACGCTGGCGGTCTTTGGGCTCATGTAGAGGGTCGCACCGATCTCTCGGTTCGTCTTGCCGTCGGCGAGAAGTGCGAGCACGTCCCGCTCGCGATCGGTCAAACCATAGTCGTCGGCCGCTGCGGCATCTTGCTTGGCGCCGTGCTCAGTGACTGCGTCGGTGAGGGGGATTCGCGCTAGTTTGGCGAGTTCGTCGATCTGCTCGCGCAGCGGCGCAGTGCGCAGCGATTCGGCCGTCAACCTAGCCGCTTCGAGCTCACGCGCTGCCCTTGCACGAAAACCTGCCACGCGGCCCTGTGCGAGGAATGCCTCGGCGGCCCGCAGCCGCGCCCTCGCCTCCGGATACGGCCAGCCGAGCGCGCTCCACTCCCTGACTGCGGCCAGCCACAGGTCCGGATCGGACGCTCCGTGGATGCGGGACCGCTCGGCCTCGATCATGGCGCCGACAGCGGCCGCCGTTACACCGGTGATGGCCCCGGTGAGCAGCTCTACCACTCGCTCGAACTCCTCGGGTGCGTTCTGCGCGACCGTAGCCTCCAGGCCGGCAAGCAGCAGCATGTCTGCACTGCGTTCCGCGTCTGTCCCGTGAACGATCTCGGCCGCACCGATCGCGACAGCTAGCGCCTCATCTGATCGGCCCAGGTGCAGGCACAGTTGGCACTGCACCTCGGCGTAGGTCACTTTCCGCATCGGCTGGTCGTCACGATCCAGGATGGCTGCCTTTTGCTGGAGCCGAGCCGCCGAGCTCAGGTCTCCACGCGCCATGCGAATCTTCGCGAACCTCCCTTCCAGGAGCGGGAGCTCGGAGCCACCGATGTGGCGTTCGTAGCTCAGCGCCTCGTCCCAGCGACCTAGCAAGTAGAGGCTTGTCACGGCATTGCTCTCCATCATGTCCTCAAGCCAGTGCCGGCCGGACATTAGCTGCCGCAGCTCGCGCTGCGTCAGGCTGAGGGCATCGAGTTGCTCGTCGAGCTTGCCTTGCGAGGCGTAGGTGTACGACAGACCAACACCTGCGAATGCAATGTCGTCTGGCTCGGCCACCTGCCGGGCGATCGACATCGCCTCGCGCAGGTCTGCGAGCCCTTCCGCAAACCGGCCGCTCACAGCGGTGGCCAACCCGAGCGTCATCTTGGCTTGGCCCACGGTTCGGATATCGCCCGCGGGAAGCGCCAGCGCGAGCGCGGACGTCGCAAGTTCGGCGGCCTCGGCTGCGCGGGAGTATGGCAGCATCACCAGCGCATGCCGTGCCAGGGTGCGGCCAAGGAGCAGTTCGTCTCCGTGCGGCACCAGATGCCTGGCGCGTTCGACGTCACGCAACGCTTCGTCGGAACCGCCGGCCCACATGCGCAGCCAGCCCCTGCTGAGCAAGACGGGCACCAGTTCCACGCTGTCGGCGCGCCCGGCCAGCGCCTCGTCGAGCACCGCTAGCGCCGCGGTCCGGTGTCCCGAGCTCCCGAGGTAGGACGCGGCTGACTGAGCCAACTGCAACCGGCTGGGCACGTCTGGGGTATCGGCGGTCGATTCGCGCACGGATGCGGCGACGGCATACCAGTGACCGGCCTCGGCAAGTGCGAACCGGGCCTCGGCGGCGCGCGCTGCCTCAACCGACCATCGCAGGGTGGCCGTTGGGTCGTCGGCCCGTCGATACTGCTCGGCTACCTCCGCTACGGCCGACGGACTCGCTGGCGTCCGCAGGGCTGTCTCGAGGTGGTGTGCGAGGCGGGCATGAATTTGCTGGCGTTCCGGTGTCAGCAGGTTCTCGTAGGCGACCTCGGCGAGGACTGGATGTCTCGCGGTGGTTCCATCGATCGGGTCCCTGATCAGGAGGCCTGACTCGCATCCCATCCGTATCAGGTCGGCCTCGCCACCAGTCACTGCTAAGAGTTCACCGTCGGTAAGCGGGCGGGCCAGCGTCCCGGCAGCGGCGACGAGCGTGCGTACGGCCCGCGGCACTAGCTGCAGGCGGCCCAGCAGCACGCGTCGCAGCGAGGCTGGCACGACCGGTTCAAGCCTCGCCAGCTCGGCGGTGAGATATGGGTTACCCGCACTGCGCTGATGGATTCGTTGCACATCCTCCGGCGTCGCGTCTGGCTGCAGTCTCCTCACCTGCAGGGCCGTCTCGGCGGCAGCGAGCCGCGCTAGTTGCAGGTCGCTGAGTTTGGGACCGCGCAACTGCTCGGCAAGCCATACCTCGCGATCCGCTTCGAGCACCTCGTCGCGCCAGGTCATGAGAACCAGTAGTCCGCGCACGGGCAGGTTTCGGGTCAGGTAGGCGAGGAAGTCGAGGGTCGACCAGTCCGCCCAGTGCGCATCTTCGACCAGGAGAACGGTGCCGGCCGGAGGGCCGTCGTCGAGCGTCTGCCGGAGGGTCTCGATCGTCTGCGCACGACCTGCCGCAGCAGAGGGAAACACCCGCTTCGCGACGCCAACGCTGAGCGCGTTGCCCAAGGCGATTTCCAGCCCGCTGTACGCCGCCGCGGCGGCCATTGGCGCGCAGCCACCGCGCAGAACGCGCGGTCCGTCATCCGGCCGACCGTCGAGCACCGTCTCCACCAGAAGGGTCTTGCCAATGCCCGCCTCACCCCGGATCATCACGGCAGCCGAGGTGGTCGGCAGTTCGGCGATCAACCCCCTGAGAAGCGCGGTTTCGCCCTCACGGCCCACCATTGCGGTGGTCATCTCACCATCTTGCGCCACTGCGGTGCGTGTAACCAGGACGGGCGACGTAGGCCGTATGCCGCCACTCACCAGCTGGCCCGGCCGCGGCAGTGGCGGCGGTACAAGGCGGCGGCCGGCCACGTCACAAGCGTTCGTTTGAACCAGGCGGCACAGTCGCGGTGCAGCGACGGACGACGTGCCCCGCGAGTCACCAAGGGGCTTGCGCACAATCCTTGACCTAACCGCCGAGATGCTCACCGTAAGGGTCCGCCGGGTCGCGGGTAAGTACTTTGACCCGCGATGTCTGCGCGGCTTCCCGATGTGGACACCGGACCCGACCGGCGACTGTCTTCCCATGAACATCTCCACGGACACCGGCAATGACAGCGCTGCCATCGGCGAACAACTTGCGGACGTCCGAACAGATTCGAGAAGACGGCTGACATCGTGTCGGTGCTGTCTGAGGTAATGCACCGCCTAGAGCTTCGTCTCCACATCATGTTGGCGGGGCACAGAGCGATCACTTCAGTGACCGAAGCGAGCCAAGTAAGGCAAGGGAAATCATGGGCGAGTCGACGAAATCAATACCAGCCGCGGCGAACGGCGGCAGAGCTCTAGCCGCTGGCGACATGCCTCAACCGAACAGAGATGAGATCCAAGCGGACCAGACCCCTGCATTCACGGTGGAAGAAGGTCATGGCAGGTGGTTGCTAGACGAGTTGGACCCCGACCAGATCAACCCGCGGAGCGTCTACGTCGGGAACCGATACCTGAATTCTCAGGTCAGCGTTCTGGTGGGGCGCTACGCCCAAGCCCGGGGCGACTTCAGAGTGGCTGTAGTGATGGGTTCTGATGTGATACCTAGTCCCGAGCGGCGTAGCTACATCCAGCGGGTCCGGGACGACCTGAAGTCCGCCAAGGCTGAGCTTGAGAAGGAGGATGAGGAGCCAAACCTGCCGGTCGCGGCCAACCTCCTTTCGCTGGCTGAGCGGTCCCTCATCTGGCTGTACCCGGACAATATCCTGCGTCAGAAGGCCAAGCTGGTACTTGACGAGCTGGAACAGTTGAAGCCGCGCCAGGCGGTGCTGATCACAGAACTCAAGTCCCTGATCACGGAAGATGCCGTTGACGAGAGGATGAAGCAGGCTTTGGTGGAGGCGAAGATGCGTGTCGACGGCGCCAAGGAGGACGCGCTGATCGAGGACGACCTGCAGGTGACACGTCTGCGGCGTGCCCGGACTTTTCTGATGATCGCCTTCGTCACCATCCTCGTTGCGGTGCCGATTACGACGAAGGTCAAATCAGGCGCCGGCCAGGTTATTTGGCCGGTTGCGCATATGAATGTCGTCCCGGACGAAAGAGTCAATGACAACCTGTTTCTTGTGCTCGGAGCCCTTGGACTCGCCGCACTCGGCGCGACCGGTGGCATCATGTCCGGCATGTTCCGCGTTCGGGACTCGCGAGCCAATCTGAGGGACTACCGGACGAGCATGCTCAACCTCGGCTTGAAGCCTCTCATCGGAGCTACTGCCGCGATCAGCATCTGCCTCTTCCTCAGTTGGGGAACGATCAACGGCATCGAGGTCACCAACGCCGGAACATTTGCAATGGCGGCCTTCCTTGCTGGATTCTCTGAGCGCTACTTCCTGCGATTCCTACAGGGCCAAACATCGGCGGCGCGAGAGGAGCTTGACCGAGATGAACCGCAGGCGAGCGGCACTCGCGCTTCCGTGCCATCGCGTCCGCACAGGTGAGAGCAGCGGCAGACAGCCGTGTCGGATGCACCGGCCACCTGATGTGTCCGGCGCGGCAGGCTTTGGCCGACAACCGAGGATTGTGAGAGCTGTGAGGATCACGGTGTGCGGTCCCGGATCGCGGTCTGTCAGGCGGCCGAAGGCACGCCCACACTCGCGCTCGTGCAAGGCGAGGCCCAGTGGAGTCTGTGCTCATTCCACAGGGACTCATCAGCGTTCGTGCGGCTGCGTGCGGTCTAGGCTGACCGCTTGGGCGACCTTGGCCGACGCCTTGGTCAGTGACGGCGGCCGCTCGCGGGCATCCACCCGGGGGGACTGCGGAGGTGGTAGCAGTTGGAGATCCCGGACTTGTCGCGGGCGAGTCGTCGACGACGTGACAACCTTTGGCGGTTGCTGGCATAGTCCGTCGCTGGCGGATGCTCGGACGCCACGACACGCTCGCCGGTCGACCCGCGCGGATCGCTGGCCTCGTCTGTCAGGTGATCAATGCTCGTCCAGCTGTGACCGGGCGAGCCCGAGCCGCACTGCGATCGCGGCGGCCTGGACGCGGCTGCGGACGCCGAGCTTGGCGAGGATGTGGGTGACATGGACGCTGGCGGTCTTTGGGCTCATGTAGAGGGTCGCACCGATCTCTCGGTTCGTCTTGCCGTCGGCGAGAAGTGCGAGCACGTCCCGCTCGCGGTCAGTCAAACCATACTCGTCGTAGGCCGCGTCATCCTGCTTGGCGCCGTGCTCGGTGACGGCGTCACCAAGCTGGAGGCGCGCCAACTTGGCAAGCTCGTCGATCTGCTCGCGCAGCGGCGCAGCGCCCAGCGATTCCGCCATTAACCTGGCCGCTTCGAGCTCACGCGCTGCCCTTGCACGAAAACCTGCCACGCGGCCCTGTGCGAGGAATGCCTCGGCGGCCCGCAGCCGCGCCCTCGCCTCCGGATACGGCCAGCCGAGCGCGCTCCACTCCCTGACTGCGGCCAGCCACAGGTGCGGATCGGAGGCTCCGTGGATGCGGGACCGTTCGGCCTCGATCATGGCGCCGACGGCGGCCGCCGTTGCACCTTCGACCGCGGCGCTGAGCAGCTCCACGAGTCGCTCGAATGAGTCCGATGCATGTTCCGCTACAGCAGCTTCCAGACCGTCTAGCAGCAACTCGTCCGTACCAGCTTCTACCTCTGTCCCGTGCACGATTTCGGCAGTAGCGAGCGCGATAGCAAGCGCCTCGTCCGAACGGCCCAGCTGTAGGCACAGTTCGCACTGCACGACAGCGTAGCCCAGTTTCCACATCGGCTGGTCGTCACGATCCAGGATGGCTGCCTTTTGCTGGAGCCGAGCCGCCGAGCTCAGGTCCCCACGCGCCATGTGGATTTGCGCGACCGTCCCCTCCAGTAGCGGAAACTCGGCGTCCGCGATGTGGCGTTCGTAGCTCAGCGCCTCGTCCCAGCGACCCAGCAGGTACAGATCTATCACGACGTTGGCCTCCATCATGTCCTCAAGCCAGTGCCGGCCGGACATGAGCCGCCGTAGCTCGCGCTGCGTAACGTGGATGGCGTCGAGTTGCTCGTCGAGCTTGTCCTGCAGGGCATATGCCGACGACAGACCAACACCTGCCAGTGCGACGTCGTCTGGCTCGGCCACCTGGCGGGCGATCGACATCGCCTCGCGCAGGTCAACCAGCCCGTCCTCGGGTCGGCCGCTCACAGCGGTGGCCAACCCGAGCGTCATCTTGGCTTGGCCCACGGTCCGAATGTCGCCCGATCGGAGCGCCAACTCGAGCGCGGTCGCAGCCAGTTCGGCGGCCTCGGCTGAGCGCGAGTACGGCAGCAGCACCAGCGCATGCCGCACCAGGGCGCGCCCAAGAAGCAACTCGTCCCTGGGCGGGACCAGGTGTCTGGCTCGTTCGAAGTCGCGCAACGCTTCGTCGGAGTCGCCGGCGTGCATGCGCAGCCAGCCCCTGCTGAGCAAGGCGGTCACCAGCTCAGGGCCATCGTCCTGCCCGACCAGGGCATCGTCGAGTACTGCGAGCGCCGCGGTCCGGTGTCCCGCACTTCCCAGGTAGGACGCGGCTGACTGAGCCAACTCCAACCTGCCGGGCAGGTCTGGGGTATCGGCGGTCGATTCGCGCGCGGATGCGGCGACGGCGTACCAGTGGCCGGCCTCGGCGAGTGCGAACCGGGCCTCGGCGGCGCGCGCTGCCTCGACCGACCATCGCAGGGTGGCCGTTGGGTCGCCGGCCCGTCGATACTGCTCTGCTACCTCTGCGACGGCCGACGGACTCGCCGCCACGGGCAGGTGTGTCTCGAGATGGTGTGCGACGCGAGCATGAATGTGCTCGCGTTCCGGGGGCAGTAGGTTCTCGTAGGCGACCTCGGCCAGGACCGGATGCCTCGCGGTGGTTCCATCGATTGGGTCCCTGACCAGGATGCCTGACTCGCATCCCCTCCGTATCAGGTCGACCTCGCCACCGACCACCGCTATCAGTTCGCCGTCGGTCAGCGGGCGGGCGACCGTCCCGGTAGCGGCGACGAGCATCCGTACGGCCGGCACCTGTGCTTGCAGGCGGCTGAGCAGCACGCGCCGCAGCGAGGCAGGCACGACCGGTTCAGGGTTCGTCAGCTCAGCGGTGAGATATGGGTTACCCGCACTGCGCCGGTGGATTCGTTGCACATCCTCCGGCATCGCGTCTGGCTGCAGGTTCCTTACCTGCAGGGCGGTCTCGGCCGCGGTGAGCCGCCGCAATCGCAGGTCGCTGAGTTTCGGGCTGCGTAGTTGCTCGGCAAGCCAGGCCTCTCGATCGGTTTCTGTAACTTCGTCGCGCCAGGTCACGATGACTAGCAGCCCGCGTGCAGGTAGGTTGCGGGTCAGGTAGGCGAGGAAGTCGAGGGTCGACCAGTCCGCCCAATGCACATCCTCGACCAGGAGTACTGTGCCGCCCGGCGGACCGTCGCCGAGCTCCTGTCGAAGCGCCTCGATCGCCAGCGCGCGCCCTGCTGCCGGTGACGGGACGTCGCCCGGCACCGCACCGGCGCTGAGCGCGGCACTGAGAATGATGTCCAAACCGCTGTACGCCGCGGCACCCGCCATTGGCGCGCAGGCGCCCCGCAGTACGCGCAGGCTGTCGTCCGGTCGACCTTCGAGCACCGTCTCTACCAACACGGTTTTGCCGATGCCTGCCTCGCCCCGGACCATCACAGCAGCCGAGGACATCGGTAACTCGGCGACCAACCCCCCGAGCAACGCGACCTCATCCCCTCGACCCACCAGCATGGCGGTCACGTCTCCATGATGCGCCAACGTCCGACAGACAACCAGCATGGTGCACAGCCCTGGTGGCACCGCCTACTGCGACTGCGGTCCGGCGGTCTGTCAATCGTCTGCCAATGAAACCGAGTTGTCCCAAGGCAGATCCGGTGCCACAGACAGCCGAACCGACAAGGTTTTCGCTTGAGAACAACAGAGACTCGGCGGCCCTCGCACTTGTAGAGCGGTGGTGGGCATTCGCTCTCGTGCTCGCAAGCATTCCGAGAGTGAGGTCAGCGGCTGGAGCCATCACAGCGGGAGTTCTGACGGGTAGGTCGTTGACTCAGCCCATTCAGATCGCTTCATCGGCTCCGTTACCGGCTGGCAGCAGGTTGCTCGTCGGGTGTCGTTCGTGACATTCGTCGGGCGGGTGACGCGGAGGAATCCAGCAGTTCGACGTCGTGGCAGCCTTCGGGGCCTTGCCGAGCCTCGGCGTTGCGTGGCAGTTCCGTGCGCCGTGGCAGTCAGTAGGAACGGACGGCAAATGCTGGGAGTCAAAACCCGCGGCCGGTGACTCCGCGAGCAACTGGCGTAGGTCAGTGCGCAGACAGTCCCAGCGGACCAGAGCCTGACGAAGCCGGAGCTGCGCACTCTTCTGGCCGCAAGTACATGGCGATCGTGACCGCTGGGGACCTTCTACATTCAGCTCATCCGTCCGTTGCAGCTAACCACCAGTTGTCGGCGAGTTGGTCAGCATGTCGGTCGGTCCACCGGGAACCTATCGTCATGGCAAATGTCGGATCGGTCCTGGGATTGGCAATCCCCTGAAACCCTAGAGACTTGATCTTGTTGTTTCGGTTTGTTGGCCGGCTCCCGCTTGGTGGCCTGGGGGCTCGCCCGGAGCCGGGGTCAAGGCTGGCCGGAGGCCACCCGGAGGGCGTGGTCTTGACGCCGGGGAGGGCGAGGTCAGACTCGGCGTGCGGGGGTCTGGTCGTTTCATGCCGCTTGTTCCGGTTGGTGGTTGTTGCCCAGGTGGGTGAGTTCGTTGTCGATCGGTGAGCGCATGCCGAGGGCGGAGTGGCGCCGGTCGTGGTTGTAGTTCTCGATCCAGGCCGCGATTCGGGTGCGAGCCTGGGCCAAGGTGTGGAAGTGCTCGAGGCTGCGTAGTTCGAACTCCAGGGTGGAGTGCCAGGATTCGATGACGGCGTTGTCGAGTGCCGAGCCGGGCCGGCCCATGGATTGGGTGATGCCGAGCCGTCCGCAGGCGGCTCGGACGGTGCCGGCGGTGTATTCGCTGCCCTGGTCGGTGTGCAGGATCACCCCGGTGATCGCTTCCTTGCCGCCGCGGACTGCGACGGCCATGACCAGCGCGTTGTAGGCGAGTTCGGCGTTGTGGTGTTCACCGAGGCTGAACCCGACGATGCGCCGAGACGCCATGTCCAGCACGGAGTCCAAGTACAGTTTGGCTTCGTCGGTGGGGATCTCGGTGCCGTCGCCGTACCACTTGCGATTCACCGTGCCGGCAGGGAAGTCACGACCGATCAGGTCGGGTGCCCGCCACTTTCCCCGGCCTGGGCGGGTCGTGTGCCTGCGGCGGCGTTTGCGCCGGGCCTGCAGCCCGAGCTCGCGCATCAGCTGCGCGACGGTGTTCTTGCTGACTCGCCAGCCCTCGTCGCGCAGGTCGGCGGTGATCCGCGGCGAACCATAGGTTCCGTGATGCTGGGCAAACAGTCTTCGGATCGCCACCTTGAGCTGCTCTCGCCGCGCACGCTGCGCCGAGGCGTCGCCGTACTTGACTACCTGGCGCCATTTGTAGAACCACGCTTGGGACACTCCCAGCACCCGGCACGCTACCGCGTGCGGCACCCCATACTGCTCCCTCTGGGCGGCGATGAACGCGGCCACGGCTACCGGCCCATCGCGTCCTTGACCCAGAGGGCCACCGAGCGCTTGAGGACATCGCGCTCCATCGCCAGCTCCGCGTTCTCCTTGCGCAGCCGGGCCAGCTCGGCCCGCTCGTCCTCGCTCAACTGACCGTCACCACCGTGGACCCGCTTGTCTCTGGCCACCCAGTTCGCCAGCGTGCCCGCGTTCACGCCGAGCTCCCGGGCCACCTGCGCGATCGGCTTGCCCGTCTCCCGAACAATCCGAACCGCACCCTCGCGGAACTCCCGATCAAACTTCCGTCTCACCTCAGCCATCACCCTCACCTCAAAGGGGATGTCTCCGCGTTACGAGGGGAAACCCAGATCTCGCCAGCGCTGACGCTGCAGTTCGTACCGTCGGCAGCGGAGTTGAAGGAGTTCAAAGCAACTCGGGTACTGCGCACTCGGTGGGCAGTGGCGCGCTCCGGAGGCCGATGTGCTGGAGTCTTCGCGCCAGGCTGTCATGGTGATTCGCGTGCCAGGTGTCGTCGGGGCGAGCTTGAGCCAGGATGTCGTCGCTCCGGACGTTGAAACGCTCGCGGTGGGCCGCCACGTCGCGTATCAGGTCGCGTGCATCGTCACTAGTTGCTGCAGGCGCTGCGAGGAGCATGCGATACCAGGCAGGGTGTGCTGACGCGGCTTCGTCTACGAGCCAATCGGCGCGTTGGCTGATCAGGGACTCGAGTTCCTGCAAAGCAGCCTTGTAGGTCGGATTGGTGGCGTGGGTGGAGGGTATGGCGAGGCCAGCAAGGAGCGAAGTTGACGCGGTATTGGTGCGGCGTTCTGTTCGGTTGGTGACGCGTTCGACGCGGGCGTGGAGAACCGCGGCGAGGTCTTTGGCGGTCGATAGGGAGGACTGAGTTGCGGCTTCCTGGAGGGTGGTGGGGACGTCTAGGCCCAGGTGCTCGGCTCGGCGGAGGGCTGCGATGAGGGCGCCGAAGGCGGGGGAGGATTGGAGGGCGGTTTGGTCGATAGCATCGAGGCCGCAGTTGGCGATGGCAGGACGGTAGCGTTCGCGGGCCTCGAGTTGACTGAGGTGTTCGTGGATGGGGACCAGGCGGTCGAGGCGGGTGGCGTTGTCGAGTTCCTCGCGCATCATCTCGTGCGCGGAACGTTCAATGCCGTCTTGTTGAAGGATCGCCTCGAGGACGTCTTGCAGGGTTTGGGGGAACTGGGGTTCGTGCTGCTCGGCCGTGGTGGTGTGCGTCGCCACGTAAGCGCGGTTGGTGTTGCGGCCGCGGGTCATGCCGACGTACATGAGGGCTCGGGTGAGTTTGTCGGTGACGAGTAGGTGGGCGCTGTCGACAGTGGCGCCTTGGGCTCGGTGGGCGGTGGTGGCGTAGGCGAGTTCGACGGACTCTCGGACGTAGGTGCGGGGGAGGGTTACGGTTTGGAGGTCGTCGTTCTGGACGGTAAGGGAGCCGTCATGCCAGCGGCGGATGACTGTCCAGCGGTTGCCGTTTTGGACGAATCCGCGCTGCCCGATGCGAAGACGTCGGTTGTTGAGGCGGGTGACGATGTGGTCGCCGACGCCGACGTGATTGCCGTCGTGAAGGACGACTCCGTCGGGCTCTACTTCGCCGGTGGTGATGCGATCGAGGCGCGCGCGGGCGTTTAGCCGGCTGACGGTGGAGTTGTCGGAGGCTATGAGAAGGCTGGTTTCGCCTGCTGCTGTGTCGGCTTTCCAAGCAAGGTAGGCGGCGTCCTCCATGTTCTCGAGTGAACCGTGCGACAGGCGGTCGTGTTCGTGGTAGGTGTCGATGACATCCGGCTGACCATCGCGGAGCCTAAGGCTGACCTCTCGTTCCCAGTCGTTGCTGAATCGCCAGACGTCGCTGAGTTCGGCGGCTTGCGTGTCGCGCGCGATGAGTCGGAAGGCTCCGCCGGTGTCGGCGGCTCCGAGCTGGGCGTCATCACCGACGAGGAGTAGCTTGGCTCCGACCCGATTGGCCTCACGAGCGAGGGCCGCCAACTCCATCGTTCCGGCCATGGACGCCTCGTCGACGATCACGAGCTGGTTTCTCCGGAAGCGCCATCGATCGTCTTCGGTCCGTACGCGAGCGAGCTCGCCAACGATTCGCCGATGGCGTCGTCGTCGGCCGGCTTCATCGGCTGTTTGAGCTGCACGCTCGAGCTCGCCGATCCATCGTCTCCGCTGGTCCGCACCGATCCCAACGGCCTCATGCAGCCACTTCGCGACGTTGTCCGCGGACAGTCCGAGGGTGTCCGCAAGGATCGTTGCAGCCGCTGACGAAGGCGCTAGAGCGAGGATGGATCCCTCGCCGTGTTCGGTCTCCCAGGCGGTGCGTAGTGCGGCTAGCAGGTGAGTCTTTCCTGCGCCGGCCGGCCCGACAAGGGCCTCGACGACTTGGCCGCTTGAAGCGACTCGGAGCAGCGCTTGGAGCTTGTCCTCGCTCAAGTTTGCATGTCGATAACCGTTCGATTCCAAGGTCGGTCCGGTCATCGTGCGCGCAAGATCGAGCAATAGGCTCTCGGCACCCAGGATCACCGGCGACGTGAAGATCTCGCCGTTGTGGATCGTGAAGACGCTCTGGTTGTCGGCCCGGTGCGCCGGCGACGTGAAGAGTACTGGAGGGGAGATGCTGATCGACTGGCCTTCGGCGCTCTGGACGATTGCCTCGAGCATCATGAACCTGTCTTTTGAACTGGCCATCCGCACGAGACGACTCTGGCGTGCGGCTTCAGCGAGAAGGTTCCAGCGCGTCCAGGTGGACCGCTTGGTCTGTAGGGCCAGCACCGTGGTTGCGCCGTACGCCTGGATTGTCTCCGGGCTGAGATCGTCCGCCGACAGCGGGCGTTCTGTAACCCGGTTCAGGGCATCCTGAACGACGGCTGCGGCCTGTCCGTGGGTGACTCGGTCGGCGCGCTCGCGCCAAGCTTGCATGAGGTCGGCGAGAGGTCTCGCGAGGTGCTTGGCGGGACGGTTCATCAGGGTCGCTTGCTGTCTCAGCAGGTACATGTCGCGTCTGCCGAGAGATCCACTCTCGTCACTGCGCTGAGCCAGAAGTGCCACCAGATTTGCCTCGATCTGCTCCGTCCGTGACGAGAACTCGCTGATCAGGTCATCGGGAATCCCGTCGATCTCGAAGGCGGCGTTGCGGCGCTCGCCGCGCTCCCGGAGCTGCCAGCCGACGCCGAGTCGCTGGCTGAGGTTGTCTGCGAGGAGCGTGTTGTGGACCTCGGACATCGCCACAGTCGCGGCGTACAGGACCCTCCCGTCGATCGTGCGCCACTGCGCGTCAGTCGAGGCCTGAACCCGGTTTGCCACGACGACATGGGTGTGAAGTTGTGGATCCCCGCTGCGGGTGTCCCAGTGATCGAACGCCGCCGCGATCACACCGCGAGTGTTGAGCTGCGCCACGCCGTTCTCGCCGGTTCGGGTAAACAGAGCTTGCCGCTCGACGAGGCCGATGACGTCGTGGACCGCTTCGTGGTGGGCGGCAACGATCTGCTCTTGTACGCCCACGTCCGCGGTCGCCCACAGCGCCGATACCGACTTGACGGGGGAGAAGGTGAGGTCGTAACCGGCGACGGCCTGCTTGGTCCTTCGCCTGGCTTCATCATCGCGGATCTCCTCGATCGCGAGCTCTCGCCGTGCCGGATCCAGCTCAGGGTCAAGCGCGCGAACTCGCTCGGTCATGCGCTCCGTAGGGCTCTTGTAGACCCGGTACGGTCGGCCGAGAACGGTCCCAGTGACGGGATCTTCGGCTCGCCCGAACAGCGATGCCATCTGAGCTTCGGTCACCTCGTCTCCGACCCTCAGCTGGCCGTCGCCCAGCCCGAAGAGGCCGTTGCCCAACCACCTCCCCGCGGGATACCCGGAGCTCGCGTAGTACGCCGTCAGCGTCGTAGCCATGCGCCGATCGACGTCTCCTGTCGCCACGTGCTTGAGCAGATATTTGTATCCCTCGCCTGCCGTCAGTCGGTGAATACTGAGCATCGGTCAGCGCCACTTTCCCTGCGGGACGCGATGCGTAGTCAGCGACCGGTACTGATAGTGGCAGAGGAGGATTCCGGCACGCAGGGCTTTGAGCTGAGGATGGCCCGAGGCTTCGGAGCTGAGGTTCATGTGAGTTCAACGCCGCGCCGCAGATGCCTCGCTGCTGCCGCTCCGGCAGCTGAAGCATTCCCTGAATGCAAGACGTGTAACGGCTTGCGACTCCGTCGCTGCGGCGGCGGATGAGGGTCGGGGACACTGGTGCGGGCGAGCCGGTAGACGTGGAAGACAGGGGTCTTCGGGGGCGGTTGGATTGTTGCTGCGAGCGCGTGGGTCTGCGTCCGGCAGGAGGCCCCGGCGGCACGGCCTCGGTGTCCGCGTCCGAGGCACGTTGCGCGAGCTGCAGCGGACGAACAGCTGACGGTGTCCACCTCAACCTTGGCCGTCGCTCTCCTGGCCGCTGTAGCGAACGGCATTCGGTACCGACGCTGCAGGCGTCCTGGTTTTCAGAGTCCTCACGCCAGCCCCAACGGCCCATGTCGTACAGCCGAACCAGACTGGTCAGGGCGGCTCTCGATGAGATGGACAGCGACTGCCGTCAGCGACTCGCCTGCCTCGCGCTGGGTCCGCACCCAGGGTCTGGCCGCCAAGACGTGCCGCACCCGAGCGTGCCGCGCTGAGTGGCGGTGCGTCTCAACGCTTACGCTGTTCGAGTAAGGTGAATAGAGAGGGAGACCGCGGTGGGGGACCTGGAGTTGGCGGACTTTATCGCCGCGCTACGTGACGAGCTCGCGACAGCGCAGGAGCGTGCGAAGGGTGACACGCTGAAGCTGGGGGTGGATCAGATCGAGCTGTCCCTGGATATCGCGTACACCGTCGAGATGTCCGCTGATGCGGATGCCAGGGCGAAGCCGAAATTCTGGGTGCTTGAGTTCGGGGAGGCGGGGGTCTCCGCTTCCGTCGGCTCGGAACGGGTCCGGACGCAGCATCTGAAGCTCGTGCTCACCCCACAGATCGAGGACACAGTCACCGATGTCACGGGGCATACCCATAAGGTTGGCCGCGGCCTCGATGTCGACGGCGAGCTGGGCGCAGACGAGGAGCGCCCTGCAATGCCAGAGCTGCCAGCTGGGCCCAGCTGAGTGCATGCTGAAGGTGTAGAGCGGTGAGGCATCCGTCGCAGGCTTGCCTTGCTGAGATCGTTGTCACCGATCACTCAGGATCTTCATCGCGAGGATCAGGTTACCTGGTCTCGCCCGGCTGGGTGCTCACCGCTGCGCATGTCGTTTCCAGTGCTGCCGAGATCGGCGTCTGGCTCGGGGCAGCGTCCCGGATGCGCGCTGAAGACGGCATCGGGGTCGAGCCAGCCGCAGTGCGGTTGCAACCTGAACTGGATCTGGCACTTGTACCGGTGCAGTCCGTTCCGGCCGACTTCATCCCGCCGCTGTTCGGAGCGATCGATCGAGAATCCGCGGCCGAGGTGCCAGTCGTCGCCGCGGGCTTTCCCTGGTTCAAGTTGCGACCGATGCCCGGTCAGCAGGACAGGTACCTGCGAGACGTTCACTACGCGACAGCGCACATCGTCGGTGCAGCGAACGCCAAGACCGGCACCTTCGAGTTCACGACTGGTGGCGCTGGCCCCGCTCCGCATGCTGACCAAGATCGCTCGCCGTGGCAGGGCATGTCGGGTTCGGCAGTCTTTGCGTCCGGCCATCTCATCGGCGTGATCGGTCAGCACCACCACGCGGAGGGTCTACACACGTTGACCGTCCGACCGCTGCGACTCCCGCCGGGCAGCGAGTTCAGAGACCCTGACGCACTCATCTCTGCATGGTCCGACGTGGTACCACAGCTCGCTGAGTCGATGCCGGTGATCGCGCCGACGCCTCTGCGGGAGTTGACAGCTACACGCGCGAATCGACGTGCTCGGGAGTTGACCCCATCCATCCTGATCGGGCGCGACGACGAGCTTCACAGGCTAGGCGGCTTCGCCGCGGATCCTCATGAGTCGTGGCTCTGGTTGCAAGCAGATGCCTTCGCGGGCAAGTCTGCATTGTTGGCCTGGTTCGCTCTACATCCCCCAGAGAACACCGATGCAGTTGCCTGCTTCCTCCAGGCCGCGTCGGCGGACAACACTGCGAACTACGCGCTCGACGTATTGAACTCGCAGCTCGCGGCCCTCGCGGGACGTACGGGCTACAGCTCACCTGCGCAGACGTCTGATCGCGTCTCCGATCTGCTCGATGATCTGCTTCCCGCGGCAGCGGCCGCATGCAGGCAACGGCTCCGTCGGCTGCTGCTGATCGTCGACGGCTTGGACGAGTACAACCCCGCGGAGGCGCGAGCGCTGTCGGCATGGCTGCCAGACCCAGACACCTTGCCGGCAGGGGTTTCACTTGTCGTCGCCAGTCGTTCCCGCATCGAGGTTCGTTTGACCGAGCGGCACCCACTACACGCGCACGTCGAGGTTCTTGTTCCTTCGGAGGCTGCGACCGAGATCCGTTCTCTGGCTGCGCAGGAAATCCAGGACGCACTGCGATCGGCGTCTGACGACTTGCAATATGAAGTGGTCGGCCGCCTCGCCGCTTGTGGTGGGCAGATGACAACTGCAGATCTAAGACTCTGGATGCAGCGCGGCAAGCCCCGCCGAGACCTTCCTTCGTTGGAATACCTCACCGCGAAAGTCGCCGTGTGGTTCCCGCGGACGATCCGCGTTAGCCGAGAACAGGACCGGCCCGCAGGCGACACCCTGGCGTTTACGCACCTCACACTTCAGGCGGCCGTAGATGAACTGTTCGCGAGAAGCATCGCTCAGTATCGCGGTGAGCTGCATTCCTGGGCGGATGAGGTCGGCGGCGAGGGCTGGCCTGGGACGACTCCGACATACCTGCTGGTGGGGTACTTCCAGCTGCTGACTCTGCTCCATGAACCGGACAGGCTGGCTGCGCTCGCGCTGGACCCGCGGCGTCATGACCTGATTTACCTAGCCACCGGAAGCGACGCCGACACGCTCAACGAAATACGCACTGCTCAGACGATTCTGGCGAGCTCGGACGAACCCGATCTCCTCGCCATCGCGACGCTCGCCCTCCACCGGGATCGCCTTTCCGACCGCAACCGTGACATGCCGACCGCCCTGCCTGCGTTGTGGGCCAGGCTCGGCCATCCCGTCAGAGCCTTGGCCATGGCACGAGCAATCCCCGAACAATTTCGCAGGGTTGAAGCATTCGCAGACCTCATTAAGACGCTAGCGGAACTCGGGAAGTACGACCGAGCAGCGATCGTCGCGACCGCTGCGGACGAGGAGGTCGACGAGTTCGTCAGGCACGACGTCTTGATCGCCTTGGTCGAGGGCCTCGCCGAGGCCGGGCAGTACAAGCGCGCGGAATCGGCTGCGACGAGCGTGGAGGACGGCTACACACGTTCTCGGATGCTGTCGGTTCTCGCGGCCGCGTTGGCCAAGGCGGGCCAGCACGATCGAGCGTTCGCCGTGGCGAACAGCGGCGGACCGTACTCGCGCGACCGGGCGCTCGCGTCAGTCGTGCCTGCTTTCGCAGACGCTGGAGACTTCGCGCATGCCGAGGCCGCAGCTGGTGGGATTGCTGACGGCCGTCATCGCACCGAGTCCCTGATCGCGCTGGCCACTGCGCTTGTGGGCGCCGGCCGACTTGAAGATGCCCGGAACACAGTCAAACCGCTGACTAGGTCGTCCGAGCGGATCGAGGCGTTGACAGCCATGGCTAGGGCGGCGACCAAGCGAGGGGAACTGGCCCGGGGAGCACAGCTTATCGACGACGCCATTGCCGTTGCCGCGACAATCACTCATCCGTACGAACAACGCACGGCCCACATCGCACTTGTCGGTGCACTCGCTGCCTGCGGCGAATACCGTCGCGCTCGAGATATGATCACTGCTCCGCAGGACCAGACCGAGGCGCAGATCGAACTCGTCCGCGCTCTGGTCGCCGCAGAGCACTGGGACCAGGCTACCGAGATCGCTGCCAACGCCGGGCGATACCGAGAGCCCGCCGTGAAGCGGGCATGGGCTGAGGCTCTCGCCAAGGCCGGCGAATACGACAAGGCTGTGGATGTTGCCGCAAGCATCACCGATCCACACTGGCGCGACCGCGCCCACCTGGAACTGGCCAGGGTGCTCGCTGAGGCGCACGAATATGACCGCGCTGGCGCCGCCGCTGCTGCGATTGCGAACCACCGCACCCAGGCCGAGGCCAGGACAACCGTCGCCAACCGGCTCGCCGTGGCAGGAGAGCATGACGCCGCGCTCCATCTAGCCGACGAAACCACTACCACCCTTATCTCGCTAGCGAGTGACCGTCTGGAAGAACGCCAAGTATTTGTGCGGGCGTTGGTCGGCGCGGGTCAGTATGATCGCGCCGCTGCAGTCGTCGCGACCGGAGCAGACCATGACAGCCGATCCGACGAATTGGCGGCGTTGGCGGATGCGTTGACTTCCTGCGGCGAGTTCGATCGCGCGGCGGCCGTCGCCGCGACGATCACCGAGCCATATCCGCAGGCGCTGTCGTTGATAACGCTCAGCGAGGCGCTGGCCTCTGCAGCGGCGTACGAGAGATCCATCCAAACGGCCCGCTCTATCTCCAACTCGTACTGGCGAGCCAAGGCAACGATCAAGGTGATCGGAGTGATGGCAGCCGACGAACCAGACCGAGTCCGGAGTCTTGGCGAAGACGTCGTGGCCGATATCGGCGCGGTCACCGACCCAGATGGGCAGGTCGAACTCATGGCCGGGTTGGCGGCGGCTTCGGCCCCGCTCCACGAACGCGAGTTGGCACTGCGGATGATCGACAATGCGGAGGTCGTCGCCGCCGCTATCGATCCAGGCTTCGGGCGCTCAGCCGCCCTCGCGTCCGTGGTCAAAGCGCTGGCGAGGCTTGGTCGATTCGATCGTAGCCTGGAACTTGTGGCCACCGTCCCGCTACCAATGGACCGATCCGAGGCGCTGGCGGCCTTGATTATTGCCTTGGTCGAGGCCGGGGAGTACGAACGAGCAATAACCCTCGCCGACAGCAACGATCTTGTCGATCGTGATCAACTGGCTTCTGCGACGTGCCTTGGTTTGGTGCACACGGCGGAGTTCGACCTTGCAAGGAGGCATGCCGCGACCATTCGCGATCCGGGCGAGCGCGGCGCGGCACAGATCGCCCTGCTCCGCGCAGTCTTAGGCGATTGGGCGGCAAGCGAGGTACTCCAGCTCGCTGACGAGATCACCGACACGGTTGACCAGATCTCGGTCAGCCACGTGCAAACGGAGACTCGATCCGAGCTGGTCTCGGCACTCGTCGACGCCGGGCAGCTCGATTCCGCGATCTGGCTGGTCGATCGGGTGGCCTCCGAATTGCGCCTCGGCATCCACTCGGACGGGCATGCAGAAGCGCTGACCGAACTCGCCTCCGCACTGGCTGGGTCTGCCGAGCCCTCGGTCTGCAGGCATCTACTTGCAGACGCCTGGCTCGAAGGAAACTGGCTCATCCCGGTGCGGCCGCTCGGAAGGATCGCTCCAGAGGTGCTGCTCCAACTCACGGACGCGCAATTCCCTTCGTCCGCCCCGAGTTGACGTCCTGCAACGTACAGCCAGGTATTCGGTCCGGCTGGTCGCGCAAGCTCCTACCGGGACGTCGAGCTGATGCGATTCCGCGGCGGGTCGCCACGACGCACATTGCCTGTTTGCCTCAGAGACGATGGCATCGGTCTACGGGCCAGCGGAATGACAGCGGTCTTCGGCTTGAGTTCCGTCGAAGACGCACCAGGCGCCGCCGATGTCGAGGAGATTTGGAGCTAGAGCACGATCGTGTACTTGTACGCCACATCGCGGCTCGAAATGTCGCTGTTGGCAGGTTCTTGCTCCGTCGCTGCTCGGTGAGACGCTGACAAACACTGGTAACGGTTGACCATCGACGGCTACACATTCTTCGAAGGCATCACTGAGATCGCCCGTTGGGTTTGCGGCCTCCGACGGCGGGGCGGTCATTGGTGGAGGATTGCCAGCGCCTTCCATGTCACTATCACCCGACAGACCCCGTGCGCGTCCTCAACTGAGGTCTGTGACCGCGCCGACGACCAGTTGGCCCCCCGATGGACGCCGATCGCCTACGACAGCGACGGAACCACGGTCCGCAGGTCGTAGCGACCTTCAGGGCTTAGGCATCGTCCCTGCCTCAGCGGTGGGGGAAATTCGAGCTGATCGGCTGGCCTGAGTCTCGGCTCAGTTGGCCCGAACGTTGAGCCTCCGTGAAAGCCACTGATCGGTCAGGCGGCCGGTTTCGTACCACGCGTGGTTATCCACAGATTAGTCGGAGCCGCTGGAGCGGGATCGTTTCGGCCGCATCTTCCTTGTGACGAAAGGAAGTTCATGGACATGTCTGAAGCACGTGCTCGGGTCAGGAGCCTGGTGATGCAGGCTGAGGCGATTGTCGAGGCGATGGAGGCGAACGACGTCGGTGGTCGCTGGGCGATGACTGCGTTCAGTCGGTACCGAGCCTGTCAACTGCTCGGAGTGCCGCCGTACGAGCCAGACGACGGGGAGCTTGATGCTGATCCGGCCGAGCTGCTTGACCAGGCTGCACGAGAGGCCGATCAGTTCGAGGTATCGATTGATGACCTCAGTTGGCGTCTGGCTGTGGCCGATGCCTTGAGGTCGGCAGCTGTGGATATCCGGATGGGTCAGGATGCGCGTGACGTATGACGATCTCCTGTGGGTCGCGCGACGACACGCTGTGTCGGCATACAACTCGGCCGAGGCCGGGGCCGATGCGACGGATCTGGTCGCCGGGTGGCAGGCGACGCTGACAGCTGCTCGCCATCACTTCCGCTGGCTTCGGCTCGAGATGTCCACGGCCGACTTCACGGACACGGATGTCGACTGCGCCGCGGGGCCGCTATATGCGCTGGCGCAATCGCTTGGTGCCGGCGGCGATCTCCTGGCGAGCCAGAACGCGAGTACGTGCGTTGCGCTGGATAACCCGAGCTCTCTTACGGCGGCTCGATCGGAGGTCGCATCGATCACGGCGCTAGGGGCACGCGCGGCGCTCACGAGTCTTACGTCCCAGCGGATCCGGCCTGAAGCGACCCACGATCCACTCTTCCGCCACCTGGTCGAGGTCATCGCCGAACTCGAGTTCCTCCGCAGAGTCGACGTAGCGGACATCGGCTCCTTGCGGGGTCTCTCGACGACTCTGCCGGTCACGCCGGCCGACGAACCATCTCAGGTGATCCGACTGGCGGCGAGATGGCAGTCGGCCCACGAGGCGACGCCGGCGACCGGCGTACTGACGCGAGACCTTCGGTCGACGACAGCGCAGCTCCGGACGATGCTCGGCTACGCGTCGCCTCCACCTCCACTGCCCGCTGGATCTCTTCGCGCGCAACGAAAAGTCCATGCCAGCGGACGCATCATGGTCGCCGGACAGCGCATCAAGCTCGGGCCTCGCCACCGCGGCAAGATCGTCACCGTCGTCATCGAAGACACCCACCTCCGCATCCTCCACGACGAAGAAGAGATCGCAGTCCGCCCTCGCCGAAGCACCAAACCCATCACCCGGCTCCACGTCACCGCGGCCGGCGCCAACCTCGACGAACGTCAAGCATCTCCTGGCGACAAACCGTCAAGCATGTCCTGAGCCCATACATTGACACGTTCGACAACCCTCGCACTTGTAGAGCGGTGGTTGGTGTTCGGTCTCGTGGTCGCAACGGGCTTGCGAGAACGAGGTCTTGCTGCGCCATCACTGCTACCACTCAGACGGGCAGGTAGCTGACTCAGCCCCCTCCAGGTCACTTCATCAGCTTTGTTACAGGCTGGCAGCAGGTGCTCATCGGGTGTGGTCCGTGACAGTGGTCAGGCGCGTCGCGGAGCAAGCCGAGCAGTCCGCGTCGTGGCAGGCTTCGGGGCCATGCTGAGCCTCGGTGTTCCGTGACTGTTCCGTGGGACGTTGGCAACCAGTAGGAACGGATGGCAAATGCTGAGTGTCAAAACCGCAGGTCAGGGCCGGATTGGTGCGACCGACCGAAACCTCCCAGCGAGCACCGGGAAGATCTACACCATCTTCGAAGGCACCTCCGAGATCCAGCGTTTGGTCATCGCCCGAGCCATCTCCGGCATGCGGATCAGGTAGTACAGCCCACGCGTGCTGCGCAGGCGCTTGCCTCGTCGTTCCGCTCCTCGACGCACCTGCTACGCCCGCTCCCACCCACCCTCCGGCTTGTCGCCGGTGCATCCATGCCAGCTACCGCCGGCGACCTGCGCGCTGCCGCCCGCGGTTTGCGCGCTGCCGCGCGCCTCGACTACCCGGTGGTCACGCACGGACGGGATGTGCGAGCAGCCTCGCCCTGCCCCGGCCGTCTGCGGGCTGTGTTGACTGGATGAGCTTGCCGCGCGCCGCAGGTCTGTGGTCATTTGTCTCGTGCCAGCTCGCCGTTGACGTGTCTGGGGCACGCGCAGCTGACCGGCTT
This sequence comes from Kribbella sp. NPDC048837, assembly GCF_055586945.1. Lineage (NCBI taxonomy): Bacteria > Bacillati > Actinomycetota > Actinomycetes > Propionibacteriales > Kribbellaceae > Kribbella > Kribbella sp. NPDC048837. The sequence continues at coordinate 125,622 of NZ_JBVJHF010000003.1, read as the reverse complement.
GGTGAGGTGGCCGGTCAGGCGCTCCCGGCTGGAACGGCGGAACGGACGCGGGGTGCAGGGGACTGGAGGAGCACGAGGGACGTCCCCTCAGCACGTCCGCTCCGCCGGCTTGGTGGCGATCAGGACCTCCTGGGTGCAGCCGCGCAGGTGGTCTCTGATTTCGGCTGGGTGCCCGAGTACAGCGAGGTGATGCAGTGTCGGCACGACGAGAGGTTGCCCGTCGGATTCCAGGAGCGATTCGAGGAGGTCGAAGGCCGCGCTGGGCGGTCCGGGCTCTTCGACGTACACCTTGGTCAGCTGAAGGCCGTGCTCAGCCGCGAACGCCTTCAGCCGTCGGTGGACCGTGAGGAGCTCGCCGGTGTTACGTACGAAGTGCATAGAGATGAATCCGAGGGCTGGAGTGGCCGGCATGTGCGTTCCTTGCAGCGCCTAGTTGCCGATCACGATCGTGATGCCGTTCGACTCGAGGCGCTGTCTGACCGATGACGGGTCGCCGGCTACCGCGAGGTGCTGGACATCGGGCGTGATGATCATCCGCTGTGCTTCCTGCATCACGACAGCGAGCAGATCGTGGAAGGCCTCTGGCGATGTCTCGATCTCCTCGACATGAATCGCCACGAGCTGCACACCACAAGTTTGAGCGGCTTCGACGATGAGCCTCCGAGCGTTCGCCAACTCCGTCTCGTTCATGAGGAAGTGCTTGCGGACGTAGCCGTACGCCCGCATGCCGTCGCCCCGCACATGGTGATCTGTGTCTGCAAGACTGCTGGTCATCTGTCTAGCCGCCATGTCATTCGTTACGGCCGGACAGGTCTCGGAGCAGATCGGTGAGCATTGCGATCGTCAGCCCCGCGGTCAGGCAGATCACGATGAACAGTGGCGTCGTCATGATGGCGTCCTTCGTTGGTTGTTGTAACGCTCTGTATTCACACCATGGCGCCGCGGCCGCGAATCTCACTACCGGCTGTGCTCATCGAGGCGACCTATCGGCGATGCCGATAGACGGATCGGATGCGCGCGGGCTAACTTCGCAGAGCCGCCTAGGGACAAGGAGTGACGATGACGGCACCGCAGCCGCTGCTCGACTCCTCGTGGTGGGATCGCCCGGAGCTGCGTCCTGTTCTGGCGTCACGGGACGTGGCGGGCATCTTCCGCTGGTTGCAGCGGCATGGCTGGAGCCGGCGCGCGGACATACCAATCCCAAGGCGAAGTGTCGGAGATCCTCAACGGCCGCCAGGTCAAGGCGTACGACGTCCTCGAGCGCATTGCCGACGCATTCGAGATCCCGCGCGGACGGATGGGACTCGCATACAGCTCAACGGGTCAAGGCGAGGGCGAGAGGCCCCGCGAGCTGACGAGCGACGATCGCAGAGACTTTGCTGGCGCGGTGGCGAGCGTGGCATTCGGTTCGGTGAACGACCAAGCTCGCAAGTGGCTGCCCGAGTTGCCGAACTGTGTGGCCGCTGTGCCGCCGGTGATCACCGAGACCGACGTCGAACAAGTGGTGTCGATGACCGCCGAGTTCCGGAAACTCGATCAGCGCTACGGCGGGGGAGCAGCGGTCGACGCAGCTCGCGGTTTCTACGGCTACGTACGGCGGATGATGCACTCCACCGCGGATCAGCGCACGCACCGGGACCTCAAGGTGTCCCTCGCGGACTTCAGCAGCATGCTCGGTTGGTCGTTCCATGACATCGGCGATCAAGCCGCGGCTCGACGCTTCCTGATGAACGCTCTTGTCCTGGCCAAGGACGCCGACGAGCCCTCGCTGGCCGCGTCGATCCTGTACCGGCTGGGCCGGGTGAGCATGCAAGAAGCCCAGCCTGTGGAGGCGTTGAAGATGCTGCAACTTGGCCAACTCGCCGCGCAGGACGCGGGCGATCCAGCTGAAGTCGCGAGACTGCACGCCAACGAAGCCTTGGCGTATGCGATGCTCGGCAAGCACGACCACGTCGTCGATGCTCTCGCTCGTGCAGAACACGAGATGGGCCGTGCCGACAGGCGCAGAGTCTCCCCGTGGACGACGCTGTACTTCACACCAGGCGATTACACCGGACATCAGGCACTGGTGTACAACTCGCTGTCGGCTTATGCGAAGGACGATGCACAAGCCCACGAGTACGCCGTACGCGCCGTCGGATTCGCACAGCAGGCAATCACCGAATCCGGTCCCGACAGGTCGCGCCGAAGCCGGACCTTCGATCGGATCATCTTGTCGACGAACCTCCTGCGTACCAACGAGCTGGACGTTGGCATCGACGTGGCTCGTGACGTCATCAGTGAAGCGCAGCATCTCCGCAGCGGCCGCGGTCTCAGCCGCCTCGCCGAAATCGGCACCGCAGCCTCACAACACTGCGACAACTCCGACGCCGTGGACCTGCTACACCAGCTCGAATCCGTCCGCACGACCGCGCCGAAGGCACTCACAGCATGACCAACCTGTCCCCGGAGCTCGACCAGCGGCTCAGGCACGCACTGAAGGGCATCTGCCAAGAAGCCGGCCTTCTCCCGGACGAAGCCGAACTCATCAAGTACACCAACAACGCCGTCTACCGACTTCCCAACCAAGGCGTGGTCGTTAGGTTCGGCGCGGGCGACCTGGCCAGCCAGCGGGCCGACCACGTCGCGCGAACCGCCATCTGGCTGGAGGACCACAACGCGCCCGCCGTCAGGCTCGCGCCAGGCCTAATCCAACCCGTCCTGTTCGAGAACTACTCGGCCACAATCTGGCAGCTCCTCGAAAGCAGCAACCCCGCGTGGACCGGAGCCGAGCTGGCAGCACCCTTGCTCGGCTGGCACAAACTCGAGCCGATGCCCGGCCTCAAGCCGTGGGACCCCTTCAGCAGCGCCCGCAGCCGCCTAGCAATGGCCGACGGTCTCACCGCCGACGACCATGCCTGGCTGACCCGGCAATGGGACAACATCGAATCCGACTACCGTGCCCTCACGCCCGACCTCCAGATGGGCCTCCTCCACGGCGACGCCTACATCGGCAACCTCCTGCGTGAACCCGCCGGCCGCTTCGTCCTCTGCGACTTCGACGGCACCAGCATCGGCCCCCTCGCCTACGACCTGGTCGTCGCCGCCGTCAGCGCCCTCCGCTTCGGCGCCACTCAAGATCATGAAGCCTTAGCCACCACCTACGGCCTAGACGTCACCACCCTCCCCGCCTGGCCAACCCTCCGCCGAATCCGAGAACTAGTCCTAGTCACCAGCGTCATCACCGACCTCCGCAACCGCCCCGACATCGCCAAGGTCCACGCGCACCGGCTGGCCACCCTCAGATCCGGCGCCAACGAACTGTGGCACCGCTACAAGTAGCAGGCGGTTCAGAAGAGGGTCGCGGCTGGCTCATCCGCCGCGTTGTCTGGCGTGGCCTTGCCCCCTGTGGCATCCAGCAGTTCGGCGAGCGTGAGCAGCTCGCGGCCGGGAGGCGACGCGAAATGGGAGAGGAGCCTGGCGCAGACGAGAGCGTCGTAGGTCGCGCGGTGCGGCATCAAGTCGGCTGGCAGGCCTCTGGCTAGGCCGAACGCGTCGACAAGGGCTCCGAGTTTGTAGGAGACCCGGCCGGGGAGCAGTCGCCGAGCGAGCTTGAGGGTGTCCAGGACGTGGTCGGGTTGGAAGCCTGGCAGCTCGCGGCCGAGCACGCCGAGATCGACGCTGGCGTTATGGGCGACAAGTACCTTGTCGCTCAGCGCGTGGCGCAGTTCACCTTCGATGTCGACAGCAGCCGATGCGTCTGCGAGCTGGTCGTCGGTGATCTTGTGGAAGCGTCGCGCCATCGGAGTGATCGGCCTAGGCGGACGAACCAGCCAGTTCTTCGCAGGGCCGATCGAGCCGTCCTTGATCGGGACAATCGACATCTCGACCAGGTCCGGGAGCCGCTGTCCGTTGCCCTCGACATCGACGACGACGTAGTCGAACGCCGTCCACGACTCCGTAGGTTGCTCCATGCTCGTCGTCTCCCTCCGATGTTCGTGCGGCCGCGCCGGTCGACGTGTACGGCGTCCTGCGCCGAGGGCGTGTCGAGCAACTCCAAGTCTGCCGCCGCCGGCGGTTCCGCGGTTGCATCCGAGCAGGGGCGCGTCGTGAGCGCCTAGTTGGCGTTAGCGCACAGCACCTGGCGGACCTTCAGCCACATCACAAGGCGCACGGCAGGAAGAGACCATCAAGACGCTGCCGCCGCGGAAGCCGACACCACTGGGCGTCATCGTCAGCGGCCACGATCCGATCGGCGACTTCGCGCAGACCATGATCCGGCAAGTAATCGCCATCAACAGCGAAGAGGCCGCTCATCTGCTCGACGACCTGGCGCGTCAGACCGACGACATCTGGCTCCACTCAGTCCGCAGCCGGGAGCTGCGCCCCGCAATAGCAGTCGGCCGTCATTCCTCGGTCAGAACGGCCTACTGGAGGGACGGATCAGAGTACAGCCTTGCCATAACCTCAGAACGCTGCTATTCCCGTTGCGTGTCTAAAGTAACAATGTCACCGATAAATGGCGACGGGCTGGACGACAGCGACTGGAGGCTCAACACTAAGGTGCTTGGCTGTCTCGACCCAACTTTGAGAGAGCGTGCTTTTCTCGATGAGTCCCTCCAACCACTCAATCACTTCTGGCGACAATCCACCAGTTCTATACTGGCTTGTCAATTTCTGTTCTAGCCTGCCGAGGACCCGCACCTCACCGGCCAGTTGGACAGGGCTGGTGACCAGTAGATGGTCCCTGTCTAGGTGAGCAACAAACTTGTAGTCCGGCGACCCAATCAAAGGTGCAATTACTTCCAGCTTCGGAAGAGCTTCAGTTCCATCTAGCAACGACAGAACCCGTTGCATGAGAGTTGATACTGATCGACGTCTTGTAGTGACTTGTCCGGACGGCTCGACAGTTGCCAACTCATGCCGATGCGACAAGGACTGGGTAGACGAGATCGGTCGGGCATCATATCTTAGTCTTGTCAAGATGTCCGCCAACCATTTGCGCCTGACAATGAGTATTTCGACAGTCTTTGCAACAGTCGACAGAGTGGCTGTAGCTCTGATGTCTATAAACTCACCCGGTTCAAGCCGTTCCCAGATTTCAGCGTCAGCGGTGGAAAGTTCACGAATTTTAGACTGATCCGTCAAGAGGCTGTAGAGCTGGCCAAACCGTACGGCGTCTGTTCGCTCTACTATACGCTGAATTTCTTCACGTTTGCCTTTCTCCCTCTCGCCACCGCCCTTCATGGAAAAGAACTGAAACCCAACACCGGCCTCACCTTTAACCCGTCGCGATCGATTTTCCTCTGTCGTTCTGATCTCCGAATCGTACGAGCCACCTTCCATCTGCGACAGAGAATCGGTAACCAAAGGAATGTCTAGATAAAGGAATTGCCGGATTGGCGAATCCGAAGGCTTCATGGGCTCGCTCGCTCCCTCCTCTGTGCCAACCTGAATCGTTTGCGGGTGGAGACCCGAGTCTCGAGTGCCCCGCGCAATCGATCCGACGCATGGCAACTGCCAAGTTGGTTGGATCCTTAATTAGCGGTCCGTCAATTCCCGAGCCATGTACGCCCGTGTGGCCCGCCATAAGTCAGCCCGTAACTGACGGTCGATCCAATCACTACTCTCGGTTCAAGGTCTCGAACCTTGCCGGCGACTCGCAATAGACCGTCGGATCCAACGTCAGACCACCAGATCCGCGAACCTTGCCCAGTTGAAAGACATCCCGCGGTGCACTCATCGCGCACCTCCCCGGGTCGGCTAGGCAACCCATGCTCCACTGTCCTCCCCGCGGGCAGCCTTGGGAACCCCTGACAAGGGAGCCCGAAAGTGCTAAACGGACTGCGCAGCAGCGTCCTTGGGCGGAGGTCGTCAGGCCGAGTCTGCGCTGGGCAAACCAACCGGATCACCAAGACCACGCGAGCTCGGGCCAACGACGATGCGCCATACGGCGTTCCAAACCGGCTCTTCACAATGCAAAGTGGCTTCGGTGGCGCTGATGCGCCGATTGTCGTCGGACTCGCGCAGAAACCCGCCCTGCAAGGCGTTCGGGGAGGTTGGGCGCGTGATTTGGACCGTGGCGGCTGCTGTGGTTCCTTGCCGACTCGGGGCTGCGGGGACGGGTGACCGCGGCCACCAACAAGGCCGGGGCCTACAACAGGTTCTCCGCCTGGACTCCGGTTCGGCAACCATGGCGTGATCGCCGAGAGCGACCCGGCCGAGGAGGAGAGTCGGTCAAATCGAACTCGGTGCTGTGCAACGTGATCGTGTTCCACAGCACGATCGACATGATGGAGGTCATCCGGCAGTTGGCTGCCGGGGGGTGGCAGGTGACCGCTGAGGATCTGGCGCAGCTCTCCCCCTACCTGACCTTCCACATCGTCCGGTTCGGCGCCTACGCAACCGACGAACTCCACATCCCGCCGGACGTGTTCGACTGGAGGGCTGAGAATCCTCCATCGCTCATGCAGCACGTGTAACCCACGCGAATGGCCGCGGCCGGGTGCTCGTCGGGGGAGCGGTGCGGGCTCGATGCTGGCGGCGGCGTGGGTGGACTGTCCCGGCGCGCGATGTCGGTTGGTATCGGCGATGCTGTGGGTATGGAGTACGTGTCCAGAGTGCCGCGACCGCCGCTGGACGGGCTGATCGACGACCTTTACTACCTGGAGGGTGCGCCGCCGTACGACCGGCTGACGCTGCCGCCGATGCCCGGGGCGCTGCTTGTCGTCAACCTCGGGGCGCCGTTCCGCATCCGCGCCGGCACCGACGTCGAGACGGCCGAGTACGCCGACGGCTGCGTGGTCACCATGCCCACCCGCGCGTTCGAGTTCGGCTACCCGCGCCGGACCCGGTCCGTCGGCGTGCACGTCAAGCCGTGGGGGCTGGCGCCGTTCCTGCCGATGCCCGCGGCCGAGTTGTGTGACCGGCCGGTGACGATAGAGGAGGTTTGGGGCCGGCCTGCGGTTGCGGAGCTGCGGGACCGGCTGGCCACGGCGGACGGACCGCACGAGATGCTGACGCTGCTCGAGGAGGAGCTGATGCGACGACTGTGCGAGACCGCCGGGTTGGGGCTGGTTCGCCATACAAGCAGTGTCATCGCGGCGACCAGCGGGGCGGTGGCGATCGGCGAGCTGAGCGTGGCAGCCGGTGTCAGTACCACTCATCTGGCACAGCGGTTCAAGGAGCTCGTCGGTGTCACGCCGAAGCGGCTGGCCCGTACCTGGCGCTTCGCCGCCATCGTGTTGGCGATCAACCCCGCCGAACCGATCGACTGGGGTGACCTCGCCGCCGGCGCAGGCTACTTCGACCAGGCCCACTTCGGCCACGAGTTCCGGGCGTTCACCGGGCTCACGCCGACCCGGTACGTCGAAGTCCGGCGGCGGTTCCTGCGCGAACATCCGGGCCACGCGCTGGACGGCTGGCCGCTGCCGGCCGATTGATTTCTTACAAGAGCGACAGCTCACGACACGCTAATTTGGGGGCACCCCAAGCAAAGGAGAGCCCCGTGGGCAAGGTGGTCATGTACAGCTCGGTGTCGGCGGACGGCTTCATCGCGGACGAGAATGACCAGCCCGGACCGCTGTTCGACTGGTTGACCAGCGGTGATGTCCCGTTGGACGAGAGCGGCGTGCTGAAGGTGTCGCAGGTGTCCTACGACTACACCCGGGCGTACTGGGACCAGATCGGGGTGACAGTCGCCGGCCGCCACGTCTTCGACATGACGGACGGCTGGGACGGGAAGCCTCCGGCCGGGATCGACCACGTGGTCGTCGTGACGCACCGGCCGAAGCCCGAGGGCTGGGACCCCGAGGCGCCGTTTCACTTCGTCGACGGCGTCGAGGCAGCCGTGGCCAAGGCGCAGGAGCTTGCCGGTGACCGCATAGTCGAGGTTGCCGCCGGCGACGTCGGTGGCCAGGTGCTTGCCGCGGGTCTGGTCGACGAGGTGCGCATGGATGTCGTACCCGTCGTGTTCGGGTCCGGCAAGCGCTACTTCGGGTCGGTCGAGGCGCAGCACCTGTTGGAGGATCCTGACGTGGTGATTCAGGGCAACCGGGTGCTTCACCTGCGCTATCAAGTGCGCCGTTGACCGATCTGAGCGGGTACGCGAAGAAGTCCACTGCGAACGGTGACACAAGATCGGGCCTCCAGCTGCGTTTTGCGCAGTGCTGTCCCTGGTCGGGCAGCCGACGCCGATCCGCCCCAGCACCTCACCTGCGGCAAGTTCAACTCAAGATCACTGGTTTCCGGTTTCCGTCGTCGGTGAGCAGGTATTGAAACTACTGATCGATCACCGCCACGACCTGGCTGCCCGGGGTTGACTGGTCCTGCTGGCGGCTGCAGTTACATCCCACGGATGAGGCGGTCGCCGAGGTCTGAGCGGCGGTAGAGGACTGAGCGGCCGTGGCGGGCCGAGATCAGGAGGCCGGCCGCGCGCAGTGCGCGGAGGTGCTGGTTGACCGCGGTTGGTGTGACGTCCAGGCGTACGGCGAGTTCGGTCGATGACGTCGGCGTTTCGAGGAGGCCTAGTAGCCGGGCTCGGACTCGGCCGATCAGGCCAATGAGGGCCGTTGGCGGCGTGGTTGTTTCGGTCTGCCAGAGTGTTCCGAGGCCGCGTGCCGGGTAGATGAGGTGCGGCGGCTCGTCGGGGGAGATCGGCACCGACCCGCGTCGGCTGAAGAGCGAGGGAGTCAGCGTCAGTCCGCGGCCGGCGGTCGAGGTTCGGTAGGAGAGGTCGCTGCGCAGACGTATCCGGAGGACGGTGCCGTCGAGGCGGACGTGCGGGTCGACGTCGGCGAACATCGCCGCGAGACCGGCGTGTGCCATGACTCGGCCGCGGTAGACGACGTCGGCCTCGAGCACTGTCCGCATCCGGGCCCAGTGCGGCTCGAAACAGGCCTCCCAGTAGTCCCGCAATGCCGCGAGTACGCGGCGGAGCACCCTGGCCGGTCGACCTTGAAGCACCGGCGGCAGCGTGGCCGGATGGATCTCGGCCAGGTCCGCGCGTACGACGCCGGTTGGGGTGTCTGTCAGAGTCGACAGCTCGTCCTCGATCCTTCCGAGCGGACTGTAGGGCCGTGGGGTGAGGAAGTCCGGCGTCCACAGCGACTCGTTCGTCAGGGCGCGGAGCAGATCCAGATCGAGCTCGGTACGCGCCGGCTCGGTGGCCCGCAGCCAGGGCAGTTGCAGTGGGAACCGGCCTGGGTCGCGCAGGGTCCGTAGGGACAGGACCAACTCATGCAGTGGTGAGATCGCGAACCGCACCTCGCCGAGATCGTTGCCCGCGAGCTCGTACTCGATCATGAAGCAATACGCTACATCGCTGGTACCGTCGGCATCCGGATGCGACAACTGTCGCGTGCCTGAGCTCCTCCGCGATCCGATCGAACGCGCGCTCGCCTCCGCCGTGGCAGCGCTGTCGCTGTCTCGTGGCATGTTCTTCGCCGTCAGCGCGCTCTACTTCACCCGCGGAGTCGGGCTGTCCCCAGCCATCGTCGGGATCGGGCTGACCGCTGCCGGAGGGGTCGGCGTGCTGGCGTCGTACGTCGGTGGGCGGCTGAGCGACCGATACGGTGCAGATCGGCTCCAGCAATGGACGCTGGCCGCGAACGGAGCCTCACTGCTGGCGTATGCCCTCGCCAGCAACGTTGTCAGCTTCGTCCTGATCGCGGCTTGCGTCTCGGCCACGCGCGGTCTGCAGAGCACCGCTCAGGTGACATTGCTTGCCCGGTGGTACGTCGGCCCGGAGCGGGTCACTGTCCGCGCCAGGCTGCGTGTGGTGATGAACGTCTTCATCGGCGGCGGCAGTCTGCTCGCGGGACTGGCCCTGATGGTCGACACGACCTCGGCGTACCGCCTGACAGTGGTTCTCGTCGGCGCGGTCACGATGCTCGGCACACTGCCACTGATCGGTCTGCGTCGCAGGGTCGCCGGGCTGACGGCTCGTATGCATGCTTCCGACGGCGCCGCGACATCCGTGAGTGGACGCTCCCCGTTGCGCGATCGTACGTACGTCGCGTCGACGATCCTCAACGCCGTGCTCGCGATCCAGTTCGGACTGACGTCGGTCGGGATACCGCTGTGGGTCGCAGACCACACCGATGCCCCGACGGTCGTCGTATCAGCGCTACTGCTGGTCAACACCACTTATGTGGCTCTCTTCCAAGTCCGCGCCTCCCGCGGTGCAGACAACCTGCGCACCGCCGGGCGGTCGGTACGACGCGCGGGTCTGTTCCTGCTTGTCGCCTGCCTGCTCTTCGCAATCGCGGGGTACCTCGGCGCCGCGGCGGCAACCGCTGTTCTGCTCCTCGCCGCGCTCGCCGCCTCGGCAGCCGAGACACAGGGGGAGGCCGGAGGCTGGACCATGGCCTTCGAACTCGCCGACCCCGCTCGGGCGGGCGCCTACCAAGGGCTCAGTCAAACCGGCTACGCACTCGCCCTGATGCTCAGCCCATCCGTCGTCACCACGAGCGCGATCGACCACGGCACGCCAGGCTGGATCGCGCTCGGCGTACTCTTCGCGGCCACCGGCACCACAACCGCGGTGCTCGCTAACCACGCAGCCTCGCGCAGGAACCATCGCCCCACACCCGTCGGCGGCACTCCTGTGGCGTGATACGCGGCGCGTGAACTCGGCGAACAGCGCGGTGTCAGCGGCGGTTGATCTGGCTGGTGATCGTGGGGTCTTTGATGGTGGTGTCGTTTGCCAGGAGGAAGGCCTTGCTGAGGATCAGGCTGAGGACGGGGTCGTCGTCGAAGGGGAGGAAGAGCTTGCCGGCCTGGGGGTTGCGGGCGGCGACGATGCAGAGGTACTGGTCGTTCGGTGACATGAGGATGTTGCCGCTTCCGAGATGGATGCGGTAGGTGCGGAGGTCGCCCCGCACCCTGAGGTATCGGTCCTCGAGTTCACAGCGGTCGGCGATGGCAAGACGCGGTACGAGTTGTTCGAGGACGTCGCGGCGGATCGCGCCGGCAGCGGACAGTTCGCCGAAGCCGTAGGTATGCCAGTACGTCTCGAAGCGGCGCTCTGCACCGCGGTCGAGCCACTGCGGATCGGCTCCGATCGAGGTCACCCCGACGAACAGGTCGACGTCGCGCATCGCTTCGGTGAGGACGAGTGGCGGAACGTCGGCGAGTTCGATCGAGTCGTCGCTGTGGATATCGACGAATCGCACCTGATCGCTGGTGCAGTATGGATAGAGATCGCTCGCGGTCGGATGGTGATCGAGGATCGGATCGAAGAAGAATTCGGCACGGATCCCGGCGGTGTCGAAGGTTCGCCGGGCGACTCCGTGGTCGATGCCGTCGTCCCACCACGCGACGGCGACCGGTGTCCACCCACGCCCCTTCATCAAGGCGCGAGCCTGGACCTGCCCGAAGATGTGGCCGGCGAAGCGGTTCGAGTACACGCGGGTCTGCTCCTCGGCGGGCGTGAGCACGTAGAGCTCGCGGAACGCTTGCTTGAGTGGCTGAACGACCTGGTGCTCGAGCAGATGGGCTCGCCAGGAGCGAACCTCGTCAGCGATCGCGTGGATCGGGTGCCAGAGCCGCACCTCCGCATCGAGCGGGATCGCGACCTGCCGGCCGGAGCTGGTGACCGCGGTCGCGGCATCGCGTGGGATTCCGACGACGCTGTGTCCCTGCGGTGTGGTGAACGCCCAGATCAGCGTGCGTGTCAGTCGGCCGGTGATCGGATGGTCCAGGTACCAGGTGCGCCACTCGTCGAGCGGCCAGCGACGGTCGAGGGACATCAGGCCATCGAGCCGCAGGCGCTCGCCGGCGATCGTCTTGCGAATCGCCTTGAGGTCGCCGCGGATCGCAGCAAGCGTTTCGGCATCAGTCTGCTTCACATCCGCCGGAACCGACTTTCGCAGCTTCTGGTTCTCATCGAGGTAGACAAGTGATGCCGTTCGTGCGTCCACGACGATCAAGGCGGACCCCCGCGACAGCAATACGCGACGTTCGCCGTCCTTGTCGAGATCATGTGTTTCGACGGCGCGTTCCAGCAGTTTCTCGCGTGTCATTCCCTGCGCGGCGGCCAGCGCGTCGATGGCCTTACGGATCTGTTTCAGCAGCGTCCCGTGCCGAACGGAACGCTCGAGCGCGAGCAATTCGGTGATCGACGCCGGGGCGCCGATATCGGCCATCGCCTGCGCTGATCCGTTGGCGAGTCGGAGGCTTCGTGGATTGCCGAACTGGCCTCCGATCACGGTCACACTTTTGATGGCAAGGCGCCGCAGTTGCGGCAGGAGCGCCGGATCCCCGAGCAGTCCCGCGATCGCGACAACTCCACACAGGAAGGACTCGTTGCCTGGGCGGGCGTAGCGCGTGACGGTGTAGGGCCGATCGCCGCGGCTGTACTCCGTGCTGGTCTCGGCCGCGTCGAGGGCAGCATCGAGGAGCGCACCGACCAGAGCCGCGGGCCGGGACAACTGGCCGCGAACGTGGCCGGCCTCGGCGAGCCACTTCTTCGAAGGCCGGCCGCCGGCGGGATACGCCGCAAGGAGATCGAGCGCCGCCGCACGCGTGCCGATCGATTCGTCGGCCGCCTCGAACGCGGCGCGTAGCCGAGGGCCGATGTCATCGCCCTCGTCGATCAAGTCGACGCGGATCCCCTCACTGGGGCCGACGAGTTTGCGCAGCCTGGTCGCGGTGGCTGCGTCTCGGATTCCCTCCGCCGCACGCCCGAGCAGCGGTTTCAGCCGGTCCTTGTCCGCGCCGGGCAGCGCGGGGTAGGCGTGTTCGATGTGGCGGCTCATCAGGCGGAGGCACTCGCCGTACCACCACCACTGCGGCTGCTCGAGCTGCGCGAGAGGCAGAATCAGCAACTGCTCGATGTGCTCGGCCGACAGCTCAACGCGCTTCCGCGCGATCACCGACAACAACTCGACGCAGCGATAGCTGTCTATTCGGTCAAAGATGCTGAGAATGCACTCCCGCCGAAGCGCATCCGAGCCCTGCAGGATCGCTTGAACCTGCGGAAGCGCCCGAGATTCCCGCCCGGGCGTCCACGACTGACCGTTGAGCGCCTGGAGCGCAACCGCGACCATCGTGGCGGCCCCGGCATCGCCCCGCTCAGGCACACCATCGCTTGCCTGCGCCACGCTCAGCCGCCGACCAGCTGAACTAGGCGGACGAAACGGATGTCAGAGTCAGCACTCAACTCGAGTTCCTCGTCGAGTTCGGTCACCTGCCGGTCGTCGACCAGTACGAAGAACCCGTTGCGCTCGAATGCCTCGATCGCTCGATCGGCCTGCTGCTCCCAATCGAGCCGCCGCTGCTGCGGCAACCGGAAGCCCGCTTCGGTCGCCACTCCTCCCTCGGGCATCACCAAACCGGTGAACACCGGCTCCGGCGCAGCATTGAAACGCGCCACCTCCTCCCGAACTCGTGTCCGCACGAGATCGCGGAGCGCGATCCTGCTGGACAACCCCTCCAGCATCGTCGTCGCACCGACCCGGCCAGTGCCCGACACATCGATGATCCTCACAGTGATCGACACCGACGCAGCATAGACAGACAACCGCTCATGCGGGCTGGACGCGGCGCTCACTCGTCCCTGGACCTTGCGGTGGTGGCCCGGGCTGGGGGGTGTGTTCTTCCACTGATCAGTGCGAGTCATTGGTGATCTGTTCATTCTGTGGCGCGCAGCGACGCTTAGCTTCCTCATCAACCACTTGTTCCGCAGCGGGTTGATGAAAGGTCCAGATCGCACTATGGAGACACCAAGGGAGTCCGACGGTTCGGACTTCATCGCCGAGTCCGCCAGCCTGACCCGTCGGCGGTTCGTGATCGCAGCTGGTGCTTCGGTCGCTGTCGCCGGCCTCGGGGCAGGCGCTGTCCAGGCGGCGGCCGTGCCTGCCCTCGAGGCGACCGATGCGATGCCGGCCGCCGGGAAGGCCGACGGAGCGAAGGCTCCCAGGGGCACGTGGCTGGCGGGTGATACCCACGTCCACGACGACCACTCGTCGGATGGGAGCGGGCCTCGGCAGACCTCCAAGCAGACCCTGCCCGGCAACCTCCCTGTCGGGGACCAGATCGCGCAGGGCGAGCGGACCGGCCTCGACTTCATGCCGCTGACCGACCACCGGACGTACGACCAGGTCTGGGACCCCCAGTGGAAATCGTCCGCATTGCTGCTGCTCCCGGGCGAGGAGGCCAACGGTTCGCCACACGCCGTTGTGTTGGGCAACGTCGATGTGATCGTGGACGGCGCCAACCCGCCCGGTTCGCCGGCTTTTCGTCATGTGCAGCAGTCGGTCTGGGACGCGCATGCCCAAGGCGCGGTGTGGTCGCAGGCCCACCCTGACGACGGCGAGTACACCCGGGCCGCGGGACCGAACGACAACGCCAGCGTCCAGGGCGCGGACCTGGTCGAGGTGCTCAACGTCGCCAGTGACCCGGACGTGGAGATCGAGTACGCCGAGAACCGCTGGAACGCCGGCTTCCGCTTCGGTGTGGCCGCGGCCAGCGACTGCCACTTCCGCGAGCTGTGGGACATCGACTCACCCGGCATGCCGACCACCCACGTCTTCGCGGCCGAGCGTTCGGTCCTGGGCATCCTCGACGGGTTCCGAGGCGGACGGACCACGGTCTCGCAGAAGATCGCGGGACCGTTCCTCACGATCGAAGCGGACGTCGACGGCGACGGGGAGTTCGAGGCGATCGGCGGCGACGAGGTCGTCGTACCCGGCCGCAGGCTGTCCGAGCACGCAACGCTGCGCGTGAAGGTCAAGGGTGGCCAGGGCACCAGCATTCTCGTCTACGCGAGTCCTGGCCGTTCGGCGGGTCCGATCGCGACGTTCCGGCCGGTGCAGGCCAACGAGACATTCGAGCTGCCGCTCCGGCTCCACGGCCTGGTGCACAACTGGTACCGGGTCGAGGCGCGTTCGCCCGGCAGCGCCTCCGGTAGCGGCGCCGACCCGAACCTGCCGGACCAGCTCCGTGGCGCCACCTCGCCGATCTTCGTGTCGGTCGGTGCTCCGGCCGGCCCCCAGCCGGCGATCGCGCTCCCGGCCGCCGACACCACGGACGACAAGGCGATGCTGGTCACCGGCGATGTGGGCACCTTCACCGGCTTCTCCGATGTGGCTGTCGTAGGCGACGTCGTACACGTCGTTGCCGAGGTGCACGAGGACCACGCCAGCAAGGTGGTCTACCGCCGAATCAACCACAAGGGCAAAGTCACCAAGTCCATCACGTTGTCCAGTTCGGGGACCGCGCGGTTCCCGCGCGTGGCCGCGACCGCCGACGATGTGTGGGTGGTGTGGGAGGACGAACAAGGTCACGAGCAGCCGCACCAGCCGGCGATCCTGCTGGCGCACAGCACCAACAGCGGTAGCTCGTTCAAGCCCGCGGACAAGATCAGCAAGGGCGACGGTCGTGCTATCCATCCTGCGCTGGCGCTGATCGACAGCAAGCACCCGCTGGTGGCCTGGTCCGACAACAGTGACGGCGCGTTCGATGTCTACGCGCAGGTCATCGGTATCGACGCAGCCGCCGTGAACGTCTCCGCGGTAGGCAAGGCAACCAGCCCTGGCGTGCCCACGGACGCGCGCTCTCCGCGCTATCCCGCCTCGCTGTTCCCGGTCATCGCCGTCGCGGACGGCGGCGAAGCAGTGATCAGCTGGCAGGACGACCGCTACGACCCCGACCCGCTGTGGACCGGCCACACTCCGCCGGCGGGTCAGCCGGCCGGCGGTGGCACGGATCCGGACAACTGGCAGATTCTGGCTTCGGCTCGCACGACTCCGCGCGGCAGCTGGAGCAGCCCGGTCCAGATCAGCAAGGCCACCGATCGGTCCGACCGGCACCCGGGCCTGACCGTGGACGACAACGGCGACTTCGTCGCGATCTGGGAGAGCGGCGAACTGCGGAGCTCCGGAACCAACCTCGCGCTCCGAGCCAGCCGTTCCACCGACGGCGGCGCCACCTGGACCACGTTCGAGCAGGTCGCCCTCGCCCCGAGCGCGATGAGTCAGCGGGCCAGGCTGGGCGTGGATCCCGACGGCACGGTACGCGCGGTGTGGTACGACTCTCGTTCGGCGGACTGGCGTTGGAAGATCTTCACCGCCACCCTCGACGCCACGACCGGCTGGTCCCCGGCCACGCAGGTGAGCCACCGTGGCAACAACACGTGGCCGGCTGTGCATCGGGGCACCGTGGTCTTCACCAGTGACCGTGGCGCGACGCGTACCCAGCGGGACCATACGCAGCAGATCTTCCTGACCAAGCTGGTCTGACAGTCGGTTGTGCTCGCTAAGCTGCCTGGCGTGACCGGGGGTTTCGAGGGGTGGCCGAGGGCTGCTTTTGACGTGTTGTTGCAGCTTGACGGAGATCCTTCGGCGGAGGTCAGGCGGCGGTGTCGGCGGGAGCGGGAGGATCTGGTTCGCCGGCCGATGATCGAGTTGATGAATGTGGTGGCTGACGCGGATCCGGAGTACGAGGACTTCGCGGTCTGGGGGTACGGCGACGTGCTGGTGCAGGCGTGGCAGCGGCAGCACGCGATTGTCCGGTTGGCTCGGAACATCGAGCTGGGAGTCCGCTTCGATCTTGATGGCCTGGAGGTTGGCGTGGCGTGGTGGTACGCGCCGTCGGCACAGATCGAGCGGTACCGGGCCGCGGTGGCGGATCCAGGTTCCGGGCGGCGGCTGGTCGCTGTCGTTCGGAACCTGGAGCGGGAGGGGTTCGTGATGTCGGGCGATCTGCTGAAGCGGCCGCTGCGAGGGTATGCCGCCGGCCATCCGCGGGCGAAGCTGCTGCGGCACAGGTCGGTCATCGCGGCCCGGTCGCTCGGCTGTGACGAATGGATTCACACGCCCGCCGCGGCCGATCGGGTGCTCGCTGCCTTCACGCAGTTGCGCCCGCTCGCGTCGTGGCTCGTCAAGAATGTGTCACGGCCGATGTGAGAGGTGGGTTCAGCTCCGGGCACTCTTGCCGATGTCCTCGGCGGCGATGCAGGGGAGCTTCCCGCTGGCCAGCGGCAGGTTGAAGCTGAGGACACCGGCGTTGTTGCGCTCGGGCTCCATGCCGAAGTTGATGAAGTTGTCGTAGTAGAACACGGTGCGCAGGAAGGTCGTCGGTACGCCGAGGTCGCGGAAGAAACTCGTCCGCTTCTGCCTTGCCGTCGAAGTGCGGGACCTTGAAGCGGCCGATGCTCAGTATCCGGTCGTCGTCGAGGTGACGCAGAACGCGCCGTACGCACCCTTGAAGGCGGTGGTGACGGAGGCGTTTCCTGAGTTGTGTCCGAGCAGGTCGAACGCGAGCGCTGTTGCCTTCCAAGCTGTCGGTACCGCATATACGTTCGATCGCAAGGCCCGGCCGACGAGCTTGAGCGCGTCAACAGTGCGCACCCGGAACAACAGGATCCGTCGTCAGGCGGTGATGAAGAGGCCGGTGAGGTACATGATCGCCAGGCCGGCTGTGAGGCCGCTGATGGTCGCGGGGGTGAGGGTTCGGCCGGTCGGCGTTCGTAGGGCGGGGGTGATCTGGATGATCACCTGGATGATGGCGCCGACGCCGAGGCCGAGGAGGAAGGCCGAGAGGGCGGCGTTGGCGACGGTGGCGCCGGCCATCGCGCCGATGATCGCGGGGCCCCCGGCGAGGAGGCCGAGTCCGATCAGACGGATCAGGCCGGGGCGTTGGTGGGTCAGGGGCGCGACGACCGCCAGGCCTTCGGTGGTGTTGTGCAGGGCGAAACCGACGACGAGCGCGGCACCCAGGGCGAGTTCGCCGATGGCGTAGGCCGAACCGATCGCGAGGCCCTCGCCGAGGTTGTGCAGTCCGATCCCGATCGCGATCATCAGCGCGAGCCGGTTGCCGTCCGGTTCCTGGTCGGTTCGATCAGAAGTCCGGCGGTGCATGAAGCGGTCGACCGCGGTGAGTGCGAGGAAGGCGAGAGCGGCGCCGAGGAAGACCAGCAGCGATCCGCCGAAGGCGTCACCCGAATCACCGGCCAGTTCGAGTCCTTCGAGGGTGGCGTCGACGGCGAGGAAGGCGAGGAGGCCGACGGTCAGTGCCAGCAGCACCCGGACCGCGGCCCGGCCCGTCCGGCGCAGCAGGGGCAGGAATGCCATGCCCAGTACGACCGGGATGATGCCGACGTACGTCCCGAGCAGCGCCATCAAGGCCAGCAGGTCGGGTCCGTTCGTTGGAGTCGTGACCGCGGCCGGGATCTCGTGCTCGATGACGGCGCCGGTGGAGGTCAGCAGCGAGACCCGGTAAGGCTGCCCGTCTTGCCAGGGAAAAGCCATCGTCAAGGTGTCGGTCGCGAGTCGGCCCAGTGGCTGCGTGGCACCAACGAACGAGACGTAGACGTCGTTGACGAAGATCTGGGCGACCTGCACCGGATCCGGGCCGGTGTTGCGCACGGTGAGTTCGATGGTGCCGGGCGACAGGACGGTCCGTTCGACGGTCACCTGCTCGACCGGAGGCCCGGTCCGTTCGGGCAGGCTCCGGCCGCTGAGCAGCAGGAGCGCGCCCAGGCCGGCCACGACGGCTGCGACCGCCACGGTGGCGAGCACCCAGACCGGTGCGCGCGTACGCGGCCTCGGCCCGGTCACTCCGTCACCTCGAAGAACCCCATCCAGCCGAGATCGGCGAACTCGCTCTTGTGGGCGTGGAACATGTACTTCCCCGGATACGGGAAGCGCAGTTCGCAGATGCCCCGCTGGCCTTGCGCCTGTACGACGGTGTCGGTGTACTCACTGGGCTCGAGCCGCGTGCCCGTCGGGTAGTAGTCGAAGAAGTTCCCGTGCACGTGGAAGCTGTTGATCGGGTCGTACTCCAAGATGTTGACCAGATAGATCCGGACCAGCTCACCGCGCTTCACCCGGACCGGTTCCCGCATGTAGTGGAACGGGATCCCGTTGACGGCGTACAGCTGGTTGCCCTCGGCATCGAACGTGGTGTTGTAGCCGTGCATCACCATCACCAGCTCGTCGGCCCGCGGGCGTGGCTGGGGCGGGTCGATGACGAAGGTGCCGTACATGCCGCGGGCGATGTGCTCGGCCAACGGCCCGACATGGCAGTGATACAGGTGCAGGCCGAACGGCTCGGCGTCGAACTCGTAGACGAAGTCGCCGCCCGGCTCGATCACACCTCTGCCGATGCCGGGTACGCCGTCCATCTCGGCGGGATGGATGCCGTGGAAGTGCATGGTGTGCGGATGGGCGGAGCCGTTGACGAACCGCACCCGCAGCCGGTCACCGGCCTGGCAGCGCAGCGTCGGACCCGGCACGCGCCCGTTGAACGTCCAGGCCGGGAACCGCACCCCGGGCGCGACCTCGATCTCGCGATCGTTCGCGAAGATCTCCCACTCGCGCAGTGTCCGACCGTCCGGGAGCTTCGAGACCTTGCCGTAGTCGAAGTCCCGGAGGATCTCGCTCGGGTTGAACCCGTTGGCGACGTGGTCGACGGGGCCGCCCCGGAAAGCCGGCCCGCTGACTCCGCCGCCGTGTACGTGACCTTCCGGATGAGCCGGCGCGGGGTCGGCTTCGTCGGTCAGCAGCCGCGCGGGAATGGCACCGAGGGCGACACCCGCCCCGCCCAGGAGGACCCGGCGCCGGGATGCCGCGGGCATCAGACACGCTCCCCATGGACGGTCTGGGCAAGCGCCGGTCCGAGCGCGTGCGTGGTGGGACCGATCCGCACCCAGAGTGGTCCGCCGAACGGTTCTTGGGTCAGCACTTCCAGCTCCGCTCCCGGCACGATTCCCCGGTCGGCGAGGTACCGCAGCGCGTCGCTGTCGTCATCGGCGACCCGATCCACCCGGAAACGGCTGCCGGTGGCGGCTGCTGCCAGCGGGGTGGCCCAGGTCTCGACGTGCTCGCCCACCCGGGAAGGGATGGGGTCGCCGTGTGGGTCGTGGGTGGGGTGCCCGAGTACGGCGTCGATCCGGCTCTCCAGCCGCTCGCTCAGACTGTGCTCGAGTACGTCAGCCTCCGCGTGCACCTCGTCCCAGGACAGTCCTAGGACCTGTACCAGGAATGTCTCCACCAGCCGATGCCGGCGGGTCACCTCGGTCGCGTGCCGTTCACCGTGTGGGGTGAGCCGCACATGACGGCCGGCGGACCGGGTGATCAGGCCGCCTGCTTCCAGCCGCTTGAGCATGGCCGAGACCGTCGGCGCCGTGACCCCCAGTCGCTCGGCCAGCGCGGACGTGGTCACCGGGGTGTCGCGGCCGGCCAGCTTGAAGATGGTCCGGAGGTAGTCCTCGACGGCTTCGGTCTGGTCGATCTCGCAACATCGGAGAGTTTGCTGGATCACACCATGAGATTAGATCAGTCTAATCCCGCCGTACACAGCTCGAACGTCAGGTCAGGGTGAGCTGCCGGCGGTGGAAGTCGAAGTGCTGTGTCGGGAAGCGGTACACGTCGGCGAGGGTCATGTAGTCCTTGAAGAAGGGGTCCCAGCGCGTCGGGTAGTGCATTCCGCGCGCCAGGTCCACGTCGGTCTCCGCGTCCAGTCGCCGGTGGAGCTTGTCGATGACGTGGTCGAACATGATCACCATGCGCGCCGGGCTCAGGGTGTTGCCGCCGGCGAACGAGCCGAGGAAGTTCACCTCGTCGAACGGCTTGGTCCCTGCGTTCAGGAGCCGCGCGAACCACCGGCTGGCTGGGCTCGGCAGGCGACCGAACAGCTTCACCAGGCGCAGCAGAGCCCGCAGGATCAGGTACCCGAGCAGCATGTGGAACAGCAGTTGCCGGTTGCTCCAGCGCGTCCCGTTCGAGCGTCGACGCAGACCATTGTCGTCGGCGTTCTCGACGAGTTGCCGGAACTCGCGCCGAGCACGCTCCCAGCCCTCGTGAACCGCGTCCCGATCCATGTCTCATCCGCTTACGGGAGGTGGCGGTTGATCCGGCGGAGGAGGGGTCCGAGGAGCGGCTTGTTGTGCCAGTCGTGGGCGATGACCCAGGCGCGGGTACGGCGTACGCCGGTTCTCAGATTCGTGGTCGCCGTCGGGCGGAGTTCGTCCTCGCGTTCGCGGGCGCGCTGCTTCACGTCGACGGCGCACTCCAGGCAGATGCCGACCTCCGGGTGAGCGCCCAAGTGGACGAGCTCGCGCTCGTCGTACTCCCGGCCGCAACACCAGCACTTCGCCGGCGACGGCCGTGCTGTCCGGTCGCTGGTGGTCACACAACCATCATGACCCCGAACCGCAGCCCGCGCGGTGGTGGTTGGGGCCGCCGCGCGGGCTTTGGTTTGCGGGGTGTCAGGTGGTGATCGTGCGGGCGTACTCGCCGATCTGGAGGACTCCGTCGGGGTCGTACTTCCGGCTGACCTCGGCGATGCGGCGAAGGGTCTTCTCGTCGTACGCTCGGCGGGCCGTGCGGGCGTCGTGGGGCGGGCCGAAGTTCGGCCAGACACCGCCGGTGTCCCATTCGGACAGGGCCGCGTAGAGGCGGTCCCAGTGCGGTAGGACGCGGGGGTCTTCCGCGATGCCGACGGCGAGGACGCTGAAGCCGGCGGCACGGTGCGAGAAGGCGTTCGGGTGCTCGGCCTCCCGGGCATAGGCGCCGCCCAGCTGGCGGACCTCGACCATGATCTGCGGGGACCCCGAGTCGTAGCCGGCCACGTCGAGCAGCCGCTTCGCGGTCACGTCGGTGAACTCGGTGAGCAGCATGGCCGGGTCGACGACGGGCATCGGGTCGACCGGGTCGGCGTGCACCGAGTCGACGGCCAGGTACGGCTTCAGGTCGGCGTCGTCGAGGATCACCGGAGCGACGGAGCGGATCTGGTCCAGCAGCTCGCGGCCCTCGTCCGCGGCCCCGGTCCAGAGGAACCGGATCCCGAGGGTCATCCGGCCCGCCAGGGCCGGCGGAACACCGGGCATCTCGGGGAGCTGGAAGAGCACGAACGACGTCGTCGCCTGCTCGGGCAGCGACACCGACCAATGACGCCAATGGTCGATGACACGCTCCGCGTCTGCACCGTCGAAGTACACGGCGCCGCCGTAGAACGTCGGCAGGTGCACCAGGTCGAACTCCACCGCGGTCACGATCGCGGTGGCGCCCTTGCCGCCCCGGAGGGCGAAGAACAGATCCGGATGCTCGGTCGGCGTGACACGACGGAACTCGCCGTCTCCCGTGACGACCTCGAACGCGCGCACCTTGTCCGCAGCGAGACCGTACGTGCGGGCCATCGGCCCGACGCCGCCACCGGTCGTGTACCCGACCACGCCGACGTCGCTGGTGGACCCGTTGAGCGGAGCCAGCCCGTACCGCGCGGCCGCTCGGATCACCGGGAGCCACTTGACGCCGGCTCCGACGCGAGCCCAGCCCTCAGGATGAACGGTGACTTCGTCGAGGCCCTTGGTCACCACGAGCAGGTGTCCGGCGTACGAGCTGTCGGCTCCGTGGCCGGTGGCCTGGACGCCGACGGTGTAGCCGTGCTGGCGGGCGAAGCGCACGGTGGCGACCACGTCCTCGGCAGTGCGTACGGCGACAACCGCGGCCGGCCGCATCGGGACGGCGAGCAGCCACGGCGTGGACAGCGCGGCGTACTGTTCGTCGTCGGGCAGGTGGACCTCGCCGGTGAGGCGACTGCGAAGCTCCTCGAAGGAGTCGGGCTGCCGCTGGGTGGCGCGGTCGAGAGCGATCGTCATCGAACTTCTCCTGTTCGGTCTGTCGTTGCTGTGATGACAGACCGACGGTGTCGCGAAGCACTTGACGGCGACTTGTGACCGGCTTGAGGCGCCGGCTCAAGTCTGATGTGGGGCCATGAAGAGCCCGTCCGGATCGACCGTGCGACGGATCGCGGTCAGCCGGGCGTGGACGTCCGGCGGGAAGGCTTTGCGCGTGTCGCTGCTGTCGTCGAGCATCGGAAGATAGGTGCCTCCGGTCGACCAAGGGGCCACCGCGGCCAGGAACCGCTCCGCGTCGGCGCGCTGCCGCGGCCAGTCGTCGGGTTCGAACCCCAGCCCGACGCCCAGCGCCAGGAAGGCCCCGTCGAGGGCCGACAGGATGCCGCCGTCCGGGTCCGGCCGGGACAGCGCGCCGCCGAGCTGGCGCAACTCGGCCACCGTGAGGCTGCTGCCGGATCGCGGACCCACGGTCTCGATGACCGCGGCGATCGCCGCGTCGGGAAGCTCCGACACCAATGTGCTGCTCGCGTACGCCGGGGTCGGCTCCTCAGGCTCGAGGTGCAGCCTGACCAGGTCGGCGGCCGGAACCCGGCCGACCGTGTCGAGTTCCGGAGCGAGTGCGCGCAAGGGCGCCAGTACGTCGTCGGCGAATGCGTCGTCGCCCAGCACGGCACCGTCGATGATCGCCAACCGGCGGCCCCGGACCTCGGCCGGCATCGAGTCCCGGTCGGGTACGTCGACCAAGCGGAACGACGACGTCACGTGCTCGGGGGCGTCCGCGCACCACTCCACCCACCCGGGCAGCACGTGGTCGGCAGCCGTCCCGTCCCACGCGAGGAACCCGGCGACGACGGTCCGGATCGGCTGGAGCTCGAACTCGAGCGCACAGACGACGCCGAGCGGCGTACCGCCACCCCGGAGGGCCCAGAACAGATCAGCGTCGTTGCCGGCAGTCGCCCGTACGAAGGTGCCGTCGGCAAGGACGACTTCGACTGCCGTGACGGAGTTGCACTGCAGCCCGAGTCGCCGGGCGTACCACCCGATTCCGCCGCCGAGCGAGTACCCCACCACGCCGACGTCGGGGGAGGAGGGATGCAGCGCGGCCAGCCCGTACCTCCCGGCCGCCGCCGCCACATCACCCCACAACACGCCGGCGCCGACGCGGGCGATGCGGTTCTCGGCGTCGATGCTCAGCTCCGTCATCGCGGAGGTGCGCAGGAGTACGGCGTCGGCCAGCCTGCCGCCCAGCGCCGGAGCGCCGTGGCCGGTGCCCTGCGGCGCGACCGACAGCCCGGCGGCCTCGGCGGCGCGGACGACCTCGGCGACCTCCTCGGGGAACGCGGGATAGGCGACGGCCGCCGGATAGTCGGAGACCACCAGGTTCCACGGCGCGCGCGCCATGTCGTACGCCGGATCGCCGGGGAGCTGCACGGCGCCGCCGCAGAGCCCTCGGAGGCTCGCGGCCCGGAGACTCTGCTGCACCGTCACTGGAGCCTCCCGTTCTGGTCGTGCGTCATGGTCGCTTGTCCGACTTGAGAGATTCTTGAGCCGCTGGGCTCCGCCGCGACGCCCGCCCCGTCCAGCACGTCCCGAACCGTCCCCGGTGTGACGAACAGCCGTTGCGCGACTTCGTGAACGTCCAGGCCGGCGGCGCTCAGGTCGAGGATCTGCCGGTCGGTCCGCGACAACCGAGGCACTTCGCCGGTCCCGCGCTCGATCCGGCGACCGCGCCGCTCGAGCTCAGCCAGGGCCCGCTCGCGAACCTGGCGGGCGCCTCGCTGCTCCGCCGTTCGGCTTGCCACCTCCAGCAGCGTGATCGCATCCTCGCCAGCCACGTCCGGGTGGCTGCCGAGCGCACATTGTGCTCGGGCGAGGTCGACCGCTGCGGTCGTCGACGAGAGCAGATCCACTGCCTCGACGAGGTTGTCGAGGCCGGCGCGACCACGGAACTCGCCCAGCATGCACAGTGTCCTGCCGAGGAAGCTCGGTGCGCCCCAGATCCGGAGCAGAGCCAGCTCCTCTTCGGCTGTGTCGACGGCCTCCGACGTACGTCCGAGTCCGTACAAGGCGGCGGCTTTGATGGACCGCCACGGGTTCCAGGCCGGATTGACGATCGCGATCCCGCCGTCGGCCGACTGAGGATTGCCGAGCACCACAAGGGCCTCGTCGTACTGGCCCTCGGCGACGAGCAGGCGCGCCACGGCCTGCTGATACACGCGACCGCCCTCGCCGAACGCGGCACCATCGGCGAAGGCGTCGGCCGCCCTGCGTGCGGCGTCGACATCACCACGATCGAGATGGCAGCCGATCTGGAAGGCGCGGGCGAAGGGCTCGCCGACCCGCGTACCTCCCCAGAGGCGATCCTGGTCGAGGGCGGCCCTCAGGCAAGCCAGGGCTTCGTGGAGCTCACCGCGCCGCCACTGCCAGAAGCCCTCCCACAGGCTGGTGGACAGGGCCGCGAACAGCGACCCGCGCGCGTGGCTGGCGGTGCGAGCCCGGCTCCAGAAGTCGCCGATGTCGTCGTCGGAGAGGATCCGGACCGCGGCGGCGTTGACCCAGAACAGCCCGTCGTCAACGGCGATCAGGTGGTCGCCGTCGAGCGCGAATCTGGCCATCGCGATGGCGCGTTCCCGGTCCCTGCCGGCCAGAACCGCTTCCAGCGCGACCGTGGCGGCCAGCATCCGCGCTCCCGGTCCCTGCCCTTCGGGCTCCTGAGCGGGTGTCTGCCAGCCGTCGCCGATGCTGTGCATGAACCCACTGATGCGCTGGATGGCGACGAGCGCCTGGCGCTGGTCGGCCAGTCCGTCAGGGAGCGCCGCGGCAGCCTCGCGGGCGAAGGTCGTCGCGACTCCGGGCGGACTCGCGAACACCTGGGTCGAGGCGGCCGCGATGGCGATCTCGCCGCGGACCCGCGGGTCGTCCTGCAGCCGGTACGCCTGCACCAGGTGCTCAACCGCTGCGGCGCCGTCCACCGGCGCTTCCCGCATTCCGAGTTCGAGCACGACGTCGCCTCGTCCCGAGCCCATCGGCGACTCGGCGAGTGCCCTGCGCAGGTAGGTCACCGCGCTCTCCGACGCCCCTCGCTCCGCCGCCTCGCGCGCCGCCGTACGGAGGAGTGTCACGACGTTCTCGTCACCCCGGGGCGGCGCCAGCAGCAGGTGTGCCGCAACCAGTTCGTCACTCGTCCGCGCGTACCGGAGGACCGACGCGGCCCGCTCGTGGCAAAGCTCCCGCTCGGCGGCCGGCTGCGCTTGGTACACCGCGTCCCGGACGAGCGGGTGGGCGAATGCCACTGGCTGCTCGTCCCTGACGATCTCGGCACGCGCCAGTACGGCCAGCGCTTCCGCGGTCCGGGCCTCCGTGACTCCGGACAGTGCCGCGATCGCGGGCAGGGCGGCACCGTCGCCGAGGACGGAAGCAGCCCTGGCGACGACCACGACGTCGGGTGGCAGCCTGCGCAGCTGCAGCAGCACCCGGCTCGAGACCGCTCGCGATCCGACCGCCACGACCCGATCGGCATGCGAGGCATCCGGCCGGACGCCGTCGGCGGCCAGAGCCTGGAGCAGCTGACAGAGCAGGAACGGGTTCCCGGCGGTCGTCCGCTCGCAGGCGGTGACGAACAGAGGTGCGGGTCGTACGCCGAGCCGCCGCTCCACCAGCTCCGCCGTAGCTTCCGTGGACAGCGGCGCCGGCCGTACAACGAGCGCCTCGGGTTCGAGCGCCAGCTCTGCGAGGAGGTCCTCGTGATCGTGTTGCTCGCCGGTGCGCAGGGTCGCCAGTACCAGTACGGGCACCGCGGCGAGCCGTCGTACGAGATAGGCCAGGAAGCGGAGGGAGGCGCCGTCGCACCACTGTGCATCGTCGACGGCGAGCACCAGTGGTCCCTCGGTCGTGAGGTTGACCGCCAGCCAGTACAAGCCGTGCAGTACGGCGAAGCCCTCGGCCCGGCCGCCGTCCGCGATGTCGAACACGGCCCCGGCTCCGGCCGCCGCACCACGCAGCAGCTCATCACGGCGCGCGGGGTCGCCGACTTCCGCCTCGAACAGCTGGCGTACGACGCCGAACGCGAACGCACTCTCCAGGGCACTCCCGCGCGCCGACAGCACCCGCACGGATCGCTCGGCCGCCAGCTTGCGCGCCTCGGCCAGCAGCCGCGTCTTCCCGATCCCGGCCGGACCCTCGAACAACAGCAGACCAGGCTGCCCACCCGCGAGGCCGTCCAGCATCGACCGGAGCGCGGCGAGCTCGCGATCCCGGTCGACGAGGCCGTTCTGGTCCGGGGCCGTTGCCCGCACCGGCTCCTCCCGCGGTTGCTTGGCAGGAACCAGTTCGGGCGACTGCGCGAGTACCTGCGCCTCCAGTTCGCGGAGAGCCGGACCGGGGTCGACGCCGAGTTCGTCGGCCAGGGTCTCGCGGGCCCGCCGCAGCGCGGCCAACGCGTCGGCCTGGCGATGGGCGCGGTACAACCCGAGCACAAGCAGCCGCCACCGCTCCTCCCGCAAGGGCTCGTCGGCGACCATCCCCTCCAGCTCGCCCACGACGAGCGCCGCCTCACCGAGATCGAGACGAGCGGCGAGCAGGCGTTCGCGCCCAACGGCTCGCAGCTCGGTCAGGCGCGCGATCTCGGCCGCGGCCCACGGCTCGTCGGCGTACTCGACCAGCGCCGGACCGTGCCACAGCGCGAGCGCCTCGTGCAGCGCGGCCGCCGTCTCCGCGGGGGAGGTCGTGGCCTCGTTCAGCAGGGTCTCGAACCGCCAGGCGTCGACCGCGTCGGAGGGGAGCCGGACGGCATACCCGGGACCCTCGCGGACGACGACCGCGGACCGGGCGCGGGCCGGTGATCCCGGCTGCAGGCTGCGGCGCAGGTGCGAGACATAGGACTGCAGAGCGCCGGCGGTGTTGCCCGGCGCATGCTCACCCCAGACCGCGTCGGCGAGCCGCTCGGCCGGGACGACCTCGCCGCGTGCAAGCACGAGCACAGCGAGTACGGCGCGCTGCCGCCGCCCACCCAGATCGAGTACGGCGCCGTCGTACGACGCCGTGAACTCGCCGAGCAGACTGATCCGCAGCTGGCCCGCCCCCACGCCACCACCCCCACCGCCACGGTAAACGAAGAACCCTCATTTCGGCATCGCCGCCTGAGTTGCGGTGCACTCCGGCTCGCGACCTGATAGTCGGCTAAGAAGTCGGCGACGGGGACATTCCTCGGTGACCGGGAACGTTGATACTGGCACAGACGGCCGGTGTCGGCCGTCACGGAGGAGTTGATCATGAGCCTCATCGGAGCCCTGGTCGGGTATGCCCTGTCGGCGTTCATCTTGGTGTTGCTCGCACGGATGGTGCTGGACTGGTCGGGTGTGCTGGCGAACGGACCTCAGTGGGCGAGCCGGGCCCGCGAGTTGACCCATGCCTGGACGGAGCCGGTGATCAAGCCGGTACGCCGGGTGCTGCGTCCGGTGCGCGCCGGGGGGCTGTCGCTCGACCTGGCCTTCACGGCGGTGTTCGTCGCCGCACTGATCCTGCGCTCGATCGCCTTCAGCCTGTAGCGGCAGCATTTCCTGTCCCCGCGACCGCCGCGAAGTCTGGGGGTCGCGCTGCTGATGTGAGGGGAAACCCCCGATGTGGTTGCCCGGTCGGTGGACCGACCGTTGAGGCAGGGGGGAAGACCCCGCAACAGCGGCCTCAGATGGGGGAGAAGTCATGAAAAGCAGGCATTCGGCCGTCGCTGTCCTTGTTCTCGCGTTGGGCGCGGGCGCGTTCGCCTCGAGCGAGGCGTGGGCGAGGGATCCGGTCAAGGAGGAGCAGCCGGCCATGGTCGTCCCGCGCGATCCGAATCCAGCGCACTATCCGGAGTCCGACCCGCATCATGGGGTCAGCCCGGTGGAGTCCACGGGAACTGCCGCGGCGTCGTCGGGCGATGCTGGGCTGGAGGTTGTTCAGGCCGGGGCGTCCGCGCTCGGCGGAGCGGGCGTCGCGTGTGGCGTCATCTGGCTGTACCGCCGTCGCAACCGGCTGGCCGGCTGAATCGCTAGGTGGTGGGGAGATCCAGCTGTTGAGCCGTCTTCGCGGCTTCGCGACGGTTGGGGACGCCGAGCTTGCCCAGTATCCGGGAGACGTGGTGCTCGACGGTCTTGTCGGAGACGAAGAGCCGAGCGCCGATCTCCGCGTTCGTCAGGCCGTCGGCGACGAGTTGGAGGACCTCGACCTCGCGGGAGGTGAGGCCGGCCGGGTTGCCGCGTGTGCTTGGTCGCAGCCCGCGTGGCACTCGTTCGCCCAGGCTCCGCAATCGTTCGGCGGCGAGTGTCGCGGCGGGCCGGGCACCGAGACGGTCGAGGATGTCGAACGCTTGGGTCAGCGCGGTTGGTGTGCCGGCCTCGATCAGTGCCAAGGCTTGCTCGTAGGGCCGGTCGAGTGCGTGCCAGGCATCAGCGGCCTGCTGCCAGTCGCCGGTGATCTCGAGGGCAAGCTGGGGCGGTGTGCCGGCGGGGACGTCGTACGGGTCGCCGAGTCGTGTCGCCCAGGACGTCAGGTGACCTCGATGGTGAACGGTGAGCGGCTTGTCGTTCCGGGTGAGCACGTTTCTGATCGAGCTGCGGGCACTGTGCGGGTCGCGGCCCAGCCACGCTTCCTCGGCAAGTGCCAAGGCGACCGGGACGATCCGCTGCATGTCCTCGGTGGACTCGGCGCGCTGCATTGCGTCCAGCAGCGTGGAATGGGCGTCCGGCTCGCCGCGGCGCATGGTGATCGTGCCGATGGTGGTCAGTGCCGGAATGTGCCCGACCGCCATCGTTCCGGCGCGTTGCAGGACGCCCCAGGCGTCGGCGAGCGCGTCGTCCCACCGGCCGCGTTTCAGCTCCAGGTCGGCCAGCACCGAGGTGATGCATACCCATCGCAGGGTCAGGTCGTGGTCCTCCGCATGCCGCAGCCCGTCGGCGATGACGGTGCCGGCGCGGTCGAACCGGTCGACGTCGACGAGGACGGTTGCGAGGTTCGCATAAGCCCGTCCGGTCAGGTGGCCGAAGCCGTACTTCAAGGCATCCTGGAGGGACCGCTCGAGGTGGGCGACCCCGCTGTCGACGTCGCCGTAGTAGGCCAGCGCCCAGCCGATGGAGTTGAGGGTGTTCGACTCGCCGTAGGTATCGCCGGCCGAGGTGGCGATCTCCAGGGCGCGCCGAAGCGTCGCGAGGCCGTGCTGTGGGTCTTCGGTGTCCACCTCGAACGTGCCCGCACCCGTCAGGGCCCGACCCAGCTCGACGGTCGGCCCGTGCGGTTCGAGTACGGCGATGGCGTCGGAGGCGTGCTCGAGTGCCACGTCGCCGCGCCCGAGGTACCACGCGATGTACTCGAGGGCGATGTGAGCCGCGCCGACCTTGATCGGATCACCGATCTCGTTCCACAGGTGCAGGGATTCCTCGGCTGCTGTCAGGGCCTCGTCCATCTGATCGGTGACCATGCATTCGGCGGCCAGCGCGTCGAGGAGCGCCGCGCGCTCGCTCGCGGGCTGAGGCGAGGCGAACCGCAGCGCGGTTCGGTAGTGGTGAACGGCTTCGCGAGGTGACCCGAGATCGGCTGCGCGCCGAGCCGCCTGCAGACCGTAGGCGAAGGCGCGGTCCGTCTCGTACGCGGCAGCGGCATGGCCGGCCAGCCGAGCGACGTCGACGCCGCGCCGCCGCTCGAGCGCTCGCAGGATCGCCCGGTTCACCGTGGCCCGCCGGATCGGCGGGATCTCGTCGGCGACGGTCGCGCGCGACAACTCGTGCCGGAATCCGAGCTCTGTCCCGAAGGTCATCACCATGCCCTGCGCGACACAGTCGTCGACACCGCCGGCGTCGGCGCCGGCGGCCTCGATCAGCAGATCCGCCTCGAACCGCAGGCCGAGCTGCGACGCGACCTCCAGAACGCGACGGCCGCGGACCGGCAGCCGGGCCGCCCGGGCGAGTACGGCCTCGCGGATCGTGCCGGGCGTACTCGATCCGGCCGCGAGGCACTCGGTGACGAAGAAGGGATTGCCCGACGTCTGCCGGAACACCTCAGCCGGATCGAGGCCGGATCCGGCGACCAGGGCAGCCACCCCCGACTCGGACAGGGAGCCCACCGAAACCCGCCGTACGACGCCCAGCCGGGCGAACTCGCCGATCGATCGGGTCAGCGTCGGGTTCGATCTGATCTCGTCGTCGCGATACGTCACGACGAGCATCGCGGGCAGGTCGTCCAGCCGGCGCCCGGCGTACAGCAGGAAGTCGGCGGTCGCGTCGTCGGCCCAGTGCAGGTCCTCGACGAGCGCGATGGTCGACTGCCGCGTGAGCGCGTCGAGAATCGCCGCGAACAGCTGATCGCGAGGGAGCGTGGCGTCGACCTCGAGCTGCGCCGCGACGTCGATCAGCGGGCCGAGCGGCCGCGGCGTCGACAAGCCGTCGCACGAGCCCGCGACGACACGAACCGCCACGTCCGCAAGGAAATCCGAGACGAGTGCCGACTTGCCGCTACCGGCCTCGCCGGCCACCAGAACCAGAACGCCCGATCCGTCCCGGGTGTCCTCGAGATACTGCGACAGCGCGGCCAGCTGGGGACCGCGCTCGATCAGCGCCATGCTGTCACGCTAGGAACCGGCCGAGCCCCGGGTCAACGAACGACCGCCAAGATGGGGGCCGGCCGCCCCAAACTAGGGGATTCACACCGACGCCCTGCACGGTCCGCCCCCGCATCCTCGTGGCATCCGCATGCTCAGGGAGGGGCTCGATATGAAGATCAGACTGGCCATCGGATCGGCTCTGGCCACGATTGCGTTCACGCTCACCGCTTCATCCGCTGCCGTAGCTCATCCGCAGCACGGTCTGGCGTCGCTGCGGCAGGCCACGGCGAAATACCACAGCATCGCCGTCGCGGAGCAGCACAAGTACGCCTTGCTCACCGACACCCAGGGAATCGCCTGCATCGACATGCCCGGCATGGGAGGCATGGGCATTCACTGGGCCAACTCCACACTGGTCGGCGATCCCGCCATCGTCCCCAACCAGCCGGAAGCGCTTGTCTACGCGCCCACCCACGACGGCACGCTGCGGCTCGCAGCCGTCGAGTACGTCGTGATCAAGTCAGCGTGGGACGCCACACACTCAGCGCCGCCCAAGCTGTTCGGGCAGGCGTTCAATCTGACCGACGAGCCGAACAGGTTCGGGTTGCCGGCGTTCTATTCGCTGCACGTCTGGGTCTGGAAACACAACCCGGCCGGCACCTTCGAGATGTGGAATCCGCGCGTCACCTGTCCACCGGCGTGAGCGCCACCGCTGACGGTCAGTCGTTTGCTTCGGAAACCTGACAACGTCGTCGCCTTCTCGGTCTCCGCGGCCCGCCCTAGCGTGATCCCGTCACACTCACGCTCCAGGGAGGGGATCCTTGTGAGAGACGTCCGGAGAAGTTTGTTTGCGGTGGCCGGGGCGATCGCCCTGGTCACCGCCACGCTCGCGGTCCCGGTCACAGCCGGTGCCGGAGCCACAGGAGTCACTGGTGGAGACACCGAGTACCTGGTCCTGCTCGAGTCGGGGGCGGACCGCAACCAGGCCATCGCGGCGGTCAAGGCCGCCGGCGGTGAAGTGGTCAAGGAGAACGCGCACCTGGGCACGCTGACCGTGCGCGCGGCCGCGTCGGGCTTCGTCGCCCGCGTGTCCGCCTCGAGCGCCGTCGAGGGCGCGGCCCGCAGCCGGCCGATCGGCACGGTGCCGCAGCAGAAGCCGCGGACTGTCGAGCGCGAGAACGGCGGGACCGGCAAGGCCAAGGCCGCGGGCAAGAAGACCGTCGGGATGGACCCGCTCGACGCGCAACTGTGGGGTCTGCGGATGGTCCGCTCCGACCTGGCGCGCACGGTCCAGCCCGGCAAGAAGTCGGTCAAGGTCGGGGTGCTCGACTCCGGTATCGATGCCCGCAACCCGGACATCGCGCCGAACTTCGACTGGAAGCTGTCCCGCAACTTCGCACCGGACATCCCGGAGATCGACGGCGTGTGCGAGTTCCGCGGCTGTGTCGACCCGGTCGGCTGGGACGACAGCGGTCACGGCACCCACGTGGCCGGCACGATCGGTGCCGCGGTCAACGGTGTCGGCGTCTCCGGCGTCGCGCCGAATGTGACGCTGGTGGAGATTCGCGGCGGCCAGGACAGCGGCTTCCTGTTCCTCGGGCCGGTCACGGACGCACTCACGTACGCCGGTGACGTCGGACTCGACGTCGTCAACATGTCGTTCTACGTCGACCCGTGGCTCTACAACTGCACGGCCAACCCGGCCGACAGCCCGGAGGCGCAGGCCGAGCAGCGCACCGTCATCCGCGCGATGAACCGGGCGCTGAACTACGCGCACAACCACGGCGTCACCCTGGTCGGCTCGCTCGGCAACAACCACGAGGACCTCGGCAAGCCGCGCACGGATACCAGCAGCCCGGACTTCCCGCTGAACACGGCGTACCCGCGGCCGATCGACAACGCGACCTGTGTCGACCTGCCGGTCGAGGGCCCGCACGTGATCGGTGTGTCGGCACTCGGCCCGTCGACGAAGAAGTCCGACTACTCCAACTACGGCCTGGAGCAGATCGAGGTGTCCGCCCCCGGTGGGTGGTTCCGCGACTTCTTCGGTACGCCGCAGTTCCGGACCAACGAGAACCTGATCCTGTCGACGTACCCGGTGAACGCGCTGCAGGTCGCCGGGCTGGTCGACGCGGCCGGCAACATCACGCCGGCCGGGGTCGCGGCCGGGGCGCAGAAGCAGTGCCCGGCCGGCGTCACGGAGTACACCAAGTGTGGGTACTACTTCGTGCTGCAGGGCACGTCGATGGCGTCACCGCACGCCACCGGTGTGGCCGCGCTGATCGTCAGCCAGTACGGCAAGAAGAGCCACGGTGACTTCGGGATGAACCCCGACAAGGTCGGCCGGATCCTGATGGACACCGCGCAGGCCCGGGCGTGCCCGACCCCGCCGCTGCAGACCTACACCAACGAAGGGCGCCCGGCCGAGTTCGACGCGCTCTGCGAAGGCACGCGCAACTTCAACGGCTTCTACGGCCACGGCATCGTCGACGCCTACGCCGCGGTGACCCGCCACTAGCCCCGCGTCTCCACCACGGAGTTGCCCCCTCGATATCCGAGGGGGCAACTCCACCTTGGATTCTGGGCCCGGCGCGACAACTCGACCGGACTCCCGGCACCGAAGACGAACCACGGGACCGCTTGCCCAACCCGCGGCGCTGTCACCCCGCGGCGGTCACGGCGCGCGGCAGCGCGCAGTAGGCGGGCAGTAGCCCGCAAGGCGACGGCGGTAGCCCGCAAGGCGACGGCGGTAGCCGGCAGGGATGCACCGGCGATGAGCCGGGGGGCGGGTGGGAGCACGCGTAGCGGGCGCGTCGAGGAGCGGAGCGACGAGGGAAGCGCCTGCGTAGCGTGCGTGGGACGTACTACCGAGGTCAGTCGAGGGTGAGTAGTTCTGCTGAGATTGCCTGGGCTTCGGCGATGAGGAGGGGGATGGCGGTCTTGCCGAGTTCCTGGGTCATGCGGAAGGCGGGGCCGGAGACCGAGATGGCCATCGGGATCGGGACGTCGGGGATGCGGGCGGCGTAGCAGACGACGCCGATCTCCTGTTCGCCGTTGTCCCGTGCGTAGCCCGTGCGGCGGATGCGGTTCAGTTCGGTGCGGAGCTTGGCCGGGTCGGTGATGGTGTGTTTCGTCGCGGCCGGCATGCCGGCCCTGCCGATGATGCGGGCGACCTGGTCGTCGGGCAGTCCGGCGAGGATCGCCTTGCCGACCCCGGTCGAATGGGCGTGCGCGCGGTGCCCGACCTCGGTGAACATGCGCATCGCGTGCGCGGAGGGGGACTGGGCGATGTAGACGACCATGTCGCCTTCCAGCACCGCGAGGTTCGCCGATTCGCCGATCTCCCGGGCGAGCGTGTCCAGGTGCGGTTTCACGATCGGGCCGAACTGCGCGTCGACCCGGCTCGCCAGTCTGGCCAGCCTGAGCCCGAGCCCGTAGTGGCGGTTCGGCAGCTGGCGTACGTACCCGAGTGAGACCAGCGTCTTCAGGAACCGGTGCGTGGTCGGAGCCGGGACGTCGATCGCGGCCGAGAGGTCGGTCAGCGACGAGTCGCCGCTGTCGGCCAGCAGCTCGAGAAGGTGGAAGGCCCGTTCGACGGACTGGACACTCCCCGACGTCCTGTTCTCCACCGGCCCGCTCTCTGTCGTTGCCTCCACTGCCCCCGGTCGGGGACTCCAGCATAAGTGGTCCGCCCGATCCCTCCGGGCCGGACACGGCGCCTCTGAGGCTTCCGAATATTGGAATTCGTATTCCGCATAGTGTTGACACCCTCGGCTCGGTAGGCGAACACTTGGGACACACCCAAGATCAACAGCCCGCAGCTATCAGCCGTTTAGTACATCGGTGTAGAGAGCTGTCGTTGCGCAGACTTCGGGGGCCTGTGCCGGGCGAAACCGCCTGTCAAGGGAGACCATCACCATGACCTCCGGCTCGTTGCTCACCCGCCGCCGATTACTCCAAGGGGGCCTTGGGCTGGCCGCCGCCGGCGTCACCGGGACCTCGCTGGCCGCGTGCGGCGGCTCGCAGTCATCCGGGACACCGTCAGGCTGGACCGAGGTGACCTTCAGTTCCGTCGGCGATCCGACCACCCAGAAGATGTTCAAGGACATGATCGCGGCGGCTCAGAAGGAGAGCCTCGACGAACACAAGATCAGGATCGTCTGGAAGCCGGCACCGGGCGACGACTGGGCCAGCGTGATGCTGCAGTTCGCCTCCGGTACGGCGGCCGACCTGCAGCGCATCGACGACGACCGGGTGTACGACCTGGCGACGAACGGCAAGATCCTGCAGCTGGACAAGATGATGCAGGACGCCGGCACCGGGTTCGACCTGACCAAGTACAGCCCGACCTTCACGACCAAGGTCGCCGTCGAGGGGTACCAGTTCTCCATCACGCCCGGCATGAGCGCCAATGCCCTGTACTACAACAAGAAACTGTTCGCCGACGCCGGCCTCACGGCACCGACCTCGTGGGCCGAGCCGTGGAGCTGGGACGAGTTCGACGCGGCCGTCAAGCAGCTGACGAAGAAGAACGGCAGCCGGACCGATACCTACGGTCTGCAGTACGCCGTCAACACGGTCCAGGCCACGGCGTACGGTGCTGGTGACACCGCGCTCTACAACAACCAGACCGAATGCGGGTACGGCAAGCCGGAGACGGCGGACGCGATCGACAAGCAGGTCTCCTACATCCGCGACGGGTACGCCCCCACTGTCGACGTGGAGTACCTGCCGTTGTTCAACGCCGGAAAGCTCGCGATGACGTGGCAGGCCATGGACATCAGCGCGCAGATCAGCAAGAGCGTCGACTGGGACGTGATGCCCTGGCCCAAGACGCCGCTGTTCGCCATGACGAAGAACTACGCCCGCACATGGGTGATCCCGAAGACCGCGAAGGATCCGCAGGCCGCCTTCCTGGCGATGAAGGCGCTGTGCGGCAAGGCGGCCTCGGAGGTCATGGCCAAGGCGCAGTTCGCCGTACCGGCGCTGACCGAGGTCGCGAAGAGTCCCGCGTTCACCGACCATGAGCGGCCGAAGACCGCCAACGTCTGGGCCGAAGCGCTGGGTACCGCCGGCGGCCACCCGGTCGACGTGCCGTTCCCGCGTGGGCCGATCGGGACGGCGCTCGCCGACTCCTTCGTCGAGGGCACCAACGCCAACAACCTGATGAGCGGCAAGCTCGCGACGGCCGACTACATCAGTCGTGGCCGGGCCGCGGTCAACG
Source organism: Kribbella sp. NPDC048837 (assembly GCF_055586945.1). Taxonomy (NCBI): domain Bacteria; kingdom Bacillati; phylum Actinomycetota; class Actinomycetes; order Propionibacteriales; family Kribbellaceae; genus Kribbella; species Kribbella sp. NPDC048837. The sequence continues at coordinate 89,265 of NZ_JBVJHF010000003.1, read as the reverse complement.
CCGAGATCAAGAAGCGCGGCTGGAGCGCCGACAAGGGCAAGGAGTTGCTCGAGAAGGGAGGAGCGCTCACCGATCCCGATCTGAAGGTCGCGGCGAAGTGACGGCCGCACAGACCATCCAGGTCCCGGACGTCGAGGCAGCCGACCAGCAGGTACGACGCCGCGGGGCGAGACGCCGCAACCTCCGCGGCTGGATGTTCATCGGTCCGGTCGTCCTCGGAACGCTGCTCTTCAACGTCATCCCGGTCCTGCCGACGCTGGTGACGAGCTTCACGGACTGGGACGGCCTGGCCGCGCCGAAGTTCACCGGTGTGGCCAACTACCGGGAGATGTTCTCCGGACAGGATCCGCTGTTCGGCAAGAGCCTGATCAACACGGCCATCTATACGGTCGGGTACGTTCCGGTCGGGATCATCATCGGGATCGCCCTGGCCCTGCTGGTGAACAACCGGCTTCGGGGCATGGCCGTCATCCGGGCGCTGATCTTCCTGCCGTATGTCACGTCGCTGGTCGCCGTCGGAGTCGTCAGCCGGTGGGTGTTCAGCGATCAGTACGGCGTCATCAACGCGGTGCTGGCGTCGTTCGGCATCACCGGCCCGCACTGGCTGGGTGAACCCGGATCCGCCATGGCCGCGGTGATCGCGACCGCCATCTGGGCGAACATGGGCTTCAACATGATCATCGTCCTGGCCGGCCTGCAGGGCGTCCCGGAGACGCTGATCGAAGCGGCCACCCTGGACGGGGCCGGCCGGTTCTCACGCTTCGTCCACGTGACGCTGCCGTTCCTCACGCCGACGATCTTCCTGTTGCTGATCCTGCAGACGATCGGCTCGTTCCAGGTCTTCGCCCTCATCCTGGTGATGACGGGCGGCGGACCGGGCGACGGCACGTACGTCTACATCTACCACCTCTGGTACGAGGCGTTCACGCTGCGGCGGATGGGCTATGCCTCGGCCCTGGCGATCGTGCTCTTCGCCGTCCTTCTCGCGGTCACCTGGATCCAGAACCGCCTGTCGAAGAGGTGGGTGTTCTACCAATGACCCTCGAAGACACTCGTGCTCCTCAGAAGCTCGCACCGCCGGTACCGCAGGACGATCCCGGCGGACAAAGGCAACGCCGGCCCCGCCGGATCGTGGGTCCGACGGCGACGTACGTCGTCTGCGTCATCGTGGCGCTGGTTGCCATCGGCCCGTTCCTGTGGATGCTGTCGAGCTCGTTCAAGGAGCCGGGCGACGTGATCAGCCTGACCCCGCGGCTGTTCCCGCATCCGTTCACCGGCGAGAACTACGCGTACCTGGTCAACAACGGCGTCCTGCCCTTCATCCGGTTCCTCGGGAACAGCGCCTACATCACGGTGCTGGTGATCATCGGCCGGCTGTTCGTCTGTGCCCTGGGCGCCTACGGCTTCGCGAGACTGCAGTTCCGCGGGCGGGACGCCGCCTTCGGGCTGTTGCTCGCCTCGCTGATGATCCCGGACATGCTGATGGTGCTGCCGCTGTACTCGGCGTACGTCAAGGCCGGTCTGATCGACACCCATTTCCCGCTGATCATCCCGCCGATCGTCGCCAACACGTTCGGCACCTTCCTGCTCCGGCAGTTCTTCCTGAGCATCCCCAAGGAGTACGACGAAGCCGCCCTCGTCGACGGTGCGAGCCATTTCCGGATCTTCGTGAGCATCATCCTGCCGCTGTCGAAGCCGGCCCTGGCCACCCTGGCGGTGCTGACCTTCGTGAACGTCTGGAACGACTTCTTCGGCCCGCTGGTCTACCTCAGTGATGTCAACAAGTTCACCGTCCCGGTCGGGCTGGCGTTCTTCCAGACCCAGGACAGCACCCAGTACGGCCCGCTGATGGCCGGAGCGACGCTGGCCATCGTCCCGACCGTCCTGGTCTTCGTCTTCGCGCAGAAGTACTTCACCCGCGGGATCTCGATGACCGGAATCAAATGATGCCTTCTGGACAATGCCTTCTGCACAAGGGAGACAACGTGACGAAGTACGTGGTGGCGACGGTCGACGAGATTCCACCCGGCCACCGGAAGGTGGTCGAGATTGCCAAACGGTCGATCGGCGTCTTCAACGTCAAGGGCAACTATTACGCGATCCGCAACCAGTGCCCGCACGGCGGCGGGCCGATGTGTGAGGGCGTGACCTCGGGGCTGGTCCGTTCGGACAAGCCCGGGAACTACGAGTACATCATGCGCGGGGAGATCATCCGCTGTCCCTGGCACGGCTGGGAGTTCGAGATCGCCACCGGGCAGTCCTGGTTCGACCCCGCGAAGACCAAGGTCAAGGCGTATCCCACCGACGTGGAGTCCGGTGAGTCCCTGGCCAGGAATCCGGAGCTGTCCGCGGCCGGGTTCCAGCCCGGCCCGTACTCCGGCGAGACGTACCAGGTCGAGGTCGACCGCGACTATGTCATTGTCAATATCTGACGCGCCCGGGGGAGCGGAGGTGGTGCGCGAGACAACCACGCGGTTGCGGGTCAAGTCCCACCAGCAAGTCTCCTCCGGCGTGACCGAACTGGTGCTTGTCGCTGACGACGCCTCGGAGCTGCCGTCGTGGACCCCGGGCAGTCATATCGACGTGCAGATTCGCCCCGGTCTCGTTCGGCAGTACTCGCTGTGTGGCGATCCCGAGGATCGCGACCAGTGGCGCATCGCCGTACTGCGTGAGCCCGAGAGCCGAGGGGGTTCCATCGCGTTGTGCGAGCACGTCCGATCCGGCGACGTACTGACGGCGACCGGTCCGCGCAACCACTTCCCGCTCCACCAGTCCGCGCGGTACCTCTTCATCGCCGGCGGGATCGGCATCACCCCGGTCATCCCGATGATCGCCGCCGCCCACGCGGCGGGCGCCGACTGGCGTCTGGTGTACGGCGGTCGCAGCGAGGCGTCGATGGCCTACCGGGACGAGGTCGCGAGCTTCGATCCGGCTCGTGTGCTCGAGTGGCCGCAGGACCGTCGAGGCCTGATCGAACTGGATCAACTCCTGGGCGAACCACAGCCCGGGACGTTGATCTACTGCTGCGGTCCCGAACCGCTGATCGCGGCCGTCGAGGCGAAGAGCGCGCACTGGCCGCACAAGACGCTGCAGGTGGAGCGCTTCGCGCCGAGACCGCTCACCGAGGTCGCTCCCGACACGGCGTTCGAGATCGAACTGGTCGACAGTGACGAAGTACTCGTCGTACCGCCCGGCAAGTCCATCCTCGAAGTCGTCGACGAGGCCGGCATCTACGTCCTGTCCAACTGCGAAGAGGGCACCTGCGGGACCTGCCAGACGACCGTACTGGAAGGCGTTCCGGACCATCGTGACTCCGTCCTCGACGAGGACGAACGCGCCGCCAACGACACGATGATGATCTGCGTCTCGCGTGCGCTGTCCTCCCGCTTGGTCCTCGACCTGTGAATTCCCAACCCCGAAGGTGAGATCACCAGTGGCCACCCAAGAACTCGAGCAGTACGCACGCCCCCGGCAGTGGGCCGGGCTCGACCTGGTCGACACCGACGTACACATCAATCTCGGCAGCCTGAAGGACCTTTTCCCTTACCTGGAAGCGCGGTGGCGCGACTACATCACCGAGTCCGGGATGGGCGGGCTGGCCTCGGACCTCTATCCGTCCAACGCGCCGAATCTCTTCCTCGAGGGCTCGCGGCCGGAGCAGGGACCGCCCGGATCCAGTCTCGAGCTCCTCCAGCGGCAATTGCTCGACCCTTGGCAGGTGCAGTACGCGATCCTCAACTGCACCTACGCCATCGACTCCGTCCACAACGACGACCTGGCGGCCGCGCTCGCCCGGGCGCTGAATCGCTGGCAGTTGCACGAGTGGCTGGAGCAGGATCCCCGGCTCCGCGGATCGGCCGTGCTTCCGCTGCAGAACCCGGCGTTCGCGGCCAAGGAGGTCGAATGGGCCGCGCAGCACAGTCAGTTCGTCCAGGTGACCGTCCCGTCGCGCAGCCGCGAGCCGCTGGGCCGGCGTGGATTCTGGCCGATCTATGCGGCGGCGCAGCGGGCCGGGCTCGTTGTCGGCGTCCAGGCCGGCGGGCTGAGCGGCAACCCGGTGACGCCCGTCGGCTGGCCGACGTACTTCGTCGAGGACTACGTGAATGTGCCGCTGGCGTTCCAGGCGCAGCTGATGAGCTTCGTCACCGAAGGCGTCTTCGTCGAGTTTCCTGAGCTGACCGTCGCGACGATCGAGGGCGGCTTCAGCTGGCTGCCGCCGATGATGTGGCGGTTCGACAAGGACTGGAAGGGTCTGCGCCGCGAGGTGCCGTGGGTCGAACGTCCGCCGTCGGAGGTGATCCGGGATCACGTCCGGATGACCATCGCGCCGCTCGACCGGCCGGACACCCCGGAGTTCCTGGTCGAGGTCATCGACCAGCTTCTCTGCGACGACATGCTGATGTTCTCCACCGACTACCCGCAGGCGCACTTCACGAACGCCGCGGACGCGCTGCCCGAGGGGATCTCCGGGGATCTGCAGACCAAGATCATGTCCGGCAACGCGCACGCGACGTACCGGCTGGGATGAGGAGCGACATGACACAGACACAGACAGAGCCGCGGACCGCACGCCGTACCGCGGCGAAACAGATGATCATCGACTGCGACATCCACAACGTGATGGCACCCGGAGCCCTGGAGCCCTACCTCTCGAATCGCTGGCTCCGCCATCTGAAGACCTTCGGCTCGCGCCAGCACTCCGGGAACGTGTATCCCAAGGGATCGCCGGCGAGGTACGACGCCTTTCCGCCGTCCGGACTGCCCGCGGGCGCCGACCTGGGGTTCATGCAGAAGCAGCATCTGGACGGGCTGAACGTCGAGTTCGGGATCCTCGGCCCGCTCAGTTCCTCCGGCAGCCAGCTCGATCCCGAGTTCTCCGCGGCGTTGTCGGCGGCAACCAACGACTGGCAGATCAAGGAGTGGCTGGAGCCGGAGCCGCGGCTGCGTGCGGGCATGATCGTCCCGGCGGAGCACAGCGAGCAGGCGGTCGCCGAGATCGAGCGGCTGGCCGGCCATCCGGGTTTCGTGCAGGTGCTCCTGGTGGCCCGGAGTTCCGCGCCGCTGGGCGATCGCCGCTACTGGAAGATGTACGAGGCTGCCGCCCGGCACGACCTGCCCGTGGGCATTCACTACGGCGGCGGCGTTCGCGGCGTACCCATCAGCAGTGCGGGGTGGCCGTCGTTCTACCTGGAGGATCACGCGGGGATGTCCGCTGCGTTCCAGGCGCACGTGGCGAGCCTGATCTTCGGCGGGATCTTCGACCGGCTGCCGAACCTGCGCATCGCGCTGATCGAGGGCGGGTTCGCCTGGCTGCCGTCCCTGGGCTGGCGGATGGACACCCATTGGGAGCGCTTCCGCGCGGAGATTCCGGAGGTACGTCGTAGGCCGTCGGAGTACGTGCGTGAGCACTTCTGGATGACGACGCAGCCGATCGAGGAACCGCACCGGCCCGCCGATCTGCACAAGGTGTTCGAGCACCTCGGCGGGACCGACAAGGTGATGTTCTCCACGGACTATCCGCACTGGGACTTCGACCATCCAGCGCACGCCTTCCAGGTCCGGTTGCCCGCGGCGCAGCGGGACAGCATCTACACGGAGAACGCCCGGGCCTTCTACAAGCTGCCGGCGCGGGTGGAGTCGCTTTGACCAAGATCAGCTCGATCGAGACGTTCGACGGTCATGGTTGCATCGTCCGCGTCCGTACCGACGACGGCCTCGTCGGCTACGGGCAGACGGCGCACTCCGAGGCCCGGATCACGGGGGAGGTGCTGCACACTCTGGTCGCGCGGAACTATCTGGGCCGGGATCCGTTCGATGTCGTGACCCTGGCGGAGGAGTGCGCGCGTGCGGAGTACAAGTACTTCGGCAGCTTCCTCTTTCGGGCCTTGGCCGGCGTGGACACCGCTTTGTGGGATCTGGTGGGCAAGGCGAAGTCGCAGCCGGTGTACCAGCTGCTCGGTGGGAAGTTCCGGCCGTCGGTGCCCGTCTACGGTTCGGCCATGCGTCGCGACACGACGCCCGAGGAGGAGGTCGATCGGATCGTCGCCGCCGTCGCCGCGCACGGGTTCCGCGCGGTGAAGGTCAAGATCGGCGAGCGCAACGGCCGGGATGCGGAGTCGCGGTCCGGGCGGACCTGGCGGCTGGTTCCCTTGCTGCGCAAGGAACTCGGCGACGACATCGAGATCAGCGCGGATGCCAACGGCGCCTACTCCCCGGGCCAGGCGGTCCGGGTCGGGCGACTGCTCGAGGAGTACGACTACCTGCACTTCGAGGAGCCGGTGCCGTTCTGGGAGTACGAGAACGCTCGAAGCGTCGCGGCGGCGCTCGACATCCCCGTCGGGCTGGGGGAACAGGAGTTCTCGGTCGACACCCTGCGACGGATCATCCAAGGCGGCATGGCCGACGTCATCCAGCCCGACGTGTGCTACATCGGCGGCATCACCCGAGCCCGGCAGGTCGCGGACCTGGCCAACCTGGCCGGGCTCCCGTGCGTACCGCATTCGTCGGGCAGATCCCTGACGGCGATCTTCACCGCCCACCTGGTGACGGCGATGCCGGCGTGCAACCTCTTCCACGAGTGGACCATCGAGGACTCCTCAGCCATGCACGTCTACGAGCCCTTCCCGATCGCCCACAACGGCGAGGTCACCCTGCCCGACACCCCCGGCTGGGGAGTCGAGATCTCCGACTCCACCCTCCAGCGCATCAACCGACGTACGTCGACCCTCTGAGGAGTTTCTTCCCACGCGCGCTACGCAGACGCTCCGTCGCTCCGCTCCTCCCGCGCCTGCTACGCGTGCTCCCACCCACCCCCGGCTCGTCGCCGGTGCTCCCTTGCCGGCTACCGCCGGCGAGCTCCGGCTGCCGGCCGCCAGTTGCGCGCTACCGCGCGGGCGACCGCCTCGTGGTGATGGCCGGGTGGAATGGGTGCGCGGACTCGTGGTCTGCGGGTCGATACTGCCCGCGATCCCAGACCGCCCGCTTGCGGGCCGACCCCAACCCATCTCATGACGGCTCGCCGGTGGTGGCAAGCGTTTGCCGGGTTGGCATAGGGTGAGTTCAGTCGAAGTGTTTCCTAGTCGGGAGGAATACGGGTGACTTCCACGCACGCCGTCAGGTTCGCCGCGGTCGGGCTTGACCACGCGCACATCTTCGGGCAGATCGCGGGTCTCGTCGAGGCCGGCGCCGAGTTCGCCGGGATGGCGACCGACGATCCGTCGGCAGCGATCGCGACCCGGGTCCGGGAGCTGTACCCGGAGGTTCCGGTGGCGGACAGTCCGGACGACCTGATCGCCCGGGACGGGATCGACCTGATCGTGACCGCCGCCGTACCGGATCGACGGGGGCCGATCGCCGTCGCGGCGTTGCTGGCCGGCAAGGACGTCGTGACCGACAAGCCGGGCTGTGTGAGTCTCGATCAGCTGGAGGAGATCGAGAAGGCGGTTGGTCAGAGCGGGCGGTTCTGGTCGGTGACGTTCTCGGAGCGGTTCGAGGTGCCCAGTGTTATCAAGGCCGGTGAGCTGGTCCGCGAGGGCCGGATCGGGACGGTGGTGCAGACGCTCGGGATCGGGCCGCACCGCGTCGGGGACCGCGCCCACCTCGGCGGTGGGGACGGCCGCCCGGACTGGTTCTACGACAAGAACCGGTACGGCGGCATCCTGACCGACATCGCCTCCCACCAGATCGACCAGTTCCTCTGGTTCACCGGCGCCCGGACCGCCGAGGTCGTGGCCAGCACGGTGGGGAACTTCGCCAACCCCGATGAGCCGGGCCTGCAGGACTTCGGTGAGATCCTGCTGCGCAGCGACCACGCCCAGGGGTACATCCGGGTCGACTGGTACACGCCGGCCGGGCTGCCGACCTGGGGCGACGGTCGCCTGATGATCCTCGGCACCGACGGCTACATCGAGCTGCGCAAGTACGTCGACATCGCCGGCCGGGACGGCGGCGACCACCTCTTCCTGGTCAACCAGGAAGGCACCCAGTACATCGACTGCTCGCAGGTCAAGACCACCTACTACTCGGACCTGATCCGCGACGTACGCGAACGAACCACCTCGGCCGCCCCACAGGAGCACACCTTCGAAACCATGCGCCTCGCCCTGAAAGCCCAGCAGCAGGCGACTGTCCGCGGAGCAGCACGATGATCTAGCCCGCCGGGGCAAGTAGCGCCTAGTGGACGGTCAGGGTGATCGGGATCTGGTGGGTGAGGGTGCCGCTGGTGCCGGTGAGTTTGAGGGTGAAGGTGGAGCGTGGTGTGGCGCTGGTGGTGCGGACCTTGAGGGTTGCGGTGCCGGGAACGGTGATGGGGTTGCCGATCCAGGTGGTGGACGTGCCGGTCGGTTGGCCCGTGAGTTTGAGGGTGACCTGGCCGGTGAAGCCGTTCAGGGCAGCTGCGCTGATGGTGTAGGTGGCGGTTTGGGTGCGGATGACCGTCACCGCGGTCGGGCTGGCGCTGAGCGCGAAGTCGCGGGTGAACACCGTGAGGGTCAGCGGGACGGTGTGGGTGATCGTGCCGCTGGTGGCCGTGACGGTGAGCTGGTAGGCGCCGGCCGGTGCGGTGGTTGCCGTGGACAACGACAAGGTCGACGCGCCGGAGCCGTGGATGGTGGCCGGGTTGAAGGCCGCCGTACCGACGTTCGCCGGCAGCCCGGTGAGGCTGAGGGAGACGTCACCGGCGAAGCCGGACAGCGCACCGACGGTCAAGGAGTACGACGTCCCGGTGCCGGATGCGATCGATCGGGTCGAGGGTGATGCGGCCAGCGTGAAGTCCGGCGGCGCGAGGATCGTGAGCGTGGCCGGGGCGGAGCGGACCAGGTCGCCACTGGTGGCGACGACCGTCAGCGGAATGCTGCCCGGTGACGCGGTGGACGACGTCGCGACGGTCAGCTGGGCTGTGCCCGACCCGGTCAGCGCTGGCGGCGTGAACGTCGCCGTACCACTGGACAAGCCGTCGACCCGAAGCTGGACGTCGCCGGTGAAGCCGCCGGTTCCGGCGACCGTGACCGTGTAGTTCACGGATCCACCGGCCGTCGTACTCGCGGACGACGGTGCGACGGCGACGGTGAAGTCGGGCGTACTCCGGACCCAGTCGTAGGCAGCGCGGACATCGAGCCGACCGGTGCCGTACGTGTTGTCCGGGCCGGGAGTGCCGAGGTCGCGCGCCCCGGCCTGCAGCGCGGCGGCCTGGCGGTCGGCGCTGAGGCCGGGAAGCGCTTGGAGCAGCAGCGCGACCGCGCCGGCGACGTGGGGAGCCGCCAGCGAGGTCCCGCTGCTGTCGATGTAGCCGCCGTACAGGTCCGTCGTGCGGATCCCGACGCCGGGTGCGGTGAGGTGTGGGTACGGCGCCTGCCCACACGCGGACGGACCGCGGCTACTGGACGGATCGATCGTGTCGCCGTCGTCGGTCGCGCCGACCGCGAGGGCCTCCGGATTGTTCGCCGGACTGGCCGACGTCCCGTCGCCGGGGCCGTAGTTGCCGGCGGCGAAGACCGGGAGGATGCCGGCCGCGCGGAGGTTGCGCAGGTCGGTCTGGAAGTCGAGGCTGCAGGAGCCGGCGGTCATGGTCCAGGAGTTGTTCACCACGGACGGCGCGTCGGGGGTGGCCGGATCGCCGTCCGGGTCGAGCAGCCACTGGAACCCCTGGTGGATCCCGGTGGCCGAGGCCTGGCCGCGGTCGTTGAAGATCTTCACCGCGATCCACCGCGCCTCCGGTGCGACACCGATCGCGGAGCCACCCGCGTCGCGGCCGACCATCACACCCATCGTCTGCGTGCCGTGGCCGTTCACGTCCGTCGGCGTTGTCGGATGCTGGCCGTTCGGGTCGTACCAGCCGCCTGTCCCGCCGCGCCAGCTGGCCGCGAGCTCTGGGTGGCTGACGTCGACGCCGGTGTCCATGCTCGCCACGACCATCCCCTGACCGCGGTACCCCAGGTCCCACAGCGCCGGTGCGTTGACCAGCGCGACATTGGGCTCGATCGCACCGCTCGCCGCGGCGGCCGCGGCGGTCGGTGCCGGAGCCTGCAGAGTGAAGTTCGGCCGGATCTCGCGGACCTCGGGCCGGGCCGCGAGCTGACGGATCACGTCCGCCCGCGCGCGGACGGCAAGCGCATTGATGCCCCACAGCGAGGTCACCGAGGTGACAGCGGATCGGCGGGTGGCAATCAGGTTCAGGGCTCCCCGCTGTGTTGCGGCGGCGTGATCGCGCAGGGCCTTCTCCACCAGCCGGAGGCGTTCCGGCCTGGTGGACGCGGCGATCCGGCTGAGGTCGGCGTGCGAGTTCAGGACGACGATCACGTCCATGGTCGGCTCGGCCTGCGAACCACTGACCGCGTTCGGGACCATCGCCAGCGCGGCCGCCACCATCACCACGAAACGCCTCATCGGGACCTCTCCTCGAGTTGCAGCGGAGGCCGCCGGCGGGAGCGCAGCAACCACCACGCGCCCGCCACCACGGTTGCTTCGAGCACCATCAGCGCGGCCAGGTCGGCGTACGGCGCCAACCGGCGCCCACGGTCAGTGGGGGGCAGCTGGGCCGCAGGCGCCATCGGCCAGCCGAGGTCGACGGCGTACCGCCGGCCGTCGCGCCGGACCAGGACCGCCAATCGCAGCGGACCCGCGGAGTCCACGCGGTAGGTGGTGAAGTATCTGCCGGCGGTCAACGGCTGCAGCGCGAGCTGCTGCGAACCGTCCGCCGTCGTGATGCGGACGCTGACTGCGTCGATCGGGCCCGGCGCGGGCCTGCGAGTGCTCTCGGCGAGCACGGTGAACCAGTTGACGCCCGGCCGGTTCGGGGTCGCGGACGCGGTGACCACGAGGTCCTCGACGGTTCCGGTCCGCACCTGCTCGGACTGGCCGTCGTCGGCCGAGGTCAAGGGCGGTGATTGTGCGGTCAGCGCACCGGCAACGGCAAGGAGTACCAACCCGACACCGGCCTCGACCGCGATCAGACCGACGACTCGCCGCAGCCCCGCCCGGAGCCGGGTCGCGTTGAGCAGTCCCAGTCCGCCGATCGACAGCAGCAGCGCGGTCTTCAGCAGCAGCAAACGCCCGTACGTCGTCGTCACCAGGCTCGTCACCGACGCCACCTCGACGCCCGCGCTGTAGAGGCCGGTGGCCACGACCACCACGACGCTCCCGGCCATCAGCAGGCTGAACGGTGTTCGGCACCACCTGATCAGCTCGGAACGGTCACGCGACGGCCAGAGTACGACGACCAGCGCCGGGACCGCGCCGATCCACAGCAGCCCGGTCAAGGCGTGAGCGGCCTGCGCGAGCAGTGCGGCGGGACGGCCGTCGGTCAGCGCCCGGGCGTGACTGCCGAGCGCCTCGACCCAGACCAGGCAGGCGATCAGAGCTGTGAATGCCCAGGGCAACCATCTCCAGGCCGTCCGCCGAAGCGCCTCCGCGATCACGACTGTCAGCACGAGCAAGACCTCGGTGGCGATCCATGCCCGGGAGGTCTGCAGATCGATGATCCGCACGAGAACGCCGACGACCGCGGCCGCCTCGACGATCCTGAACAACCGTCGCCGGGCGACGCCCACGGCACCGGTACGCCGTCGCAGTACGACGAGGCCGACGGCAGCCGGTCCGATCACGCCGGCCAACGTGATCAGACCGGCCCAGCGAAGCAACAGCCCCGACGGACCGGCGTTCGTCGTGCCTGCGAAGGCCGTTGAGCCGGCGGTGCCGATCGCGAAGACGAGAGTGCCGCTCGTCTGATGGCCGTCGCGGCCTGCGACCTGCCAGACCAGTCCGTAGGTGCCGGTGTGCAGTCGAGGAAGCTGGACGGCCAACGTCCGCGCGTCGCCGCCGTCGGGGACCACACCTGTGCCAGTCACCACCGTTCCGGAGCCATCGACCAGTCGGGCGGAGCTCCGGGCGGCGACGATGTCCTGGCTGAACCACAGCTCGGCCAACCCGGGAGACTCGTCCAGCCTGGCACCGCTGACCGGATCCGACCGGACCAGCACACTGTGCGCGTCGGCAGGCAGCGCCGGCAGCAGGACCGCGGCCAGCGCACAGAGCACAAGCAGGCAGCGGTACCGCGGCTTCATGCGTCGCACCAGCCCATCTCTGCCCCCACCGTCAGCCCCCAGCGGTTTCAGCGTAGGTACGCCGCCACCGCCCGCGGATGACTGAACGATGAGCTGTCGATGACAAAGCTGTCATCCGGCCGCTCTGGCGGGGGAGCGCGGCCATGATCGCCCTCAGGTGCCACGGTGCGCGAAGCCTGTGGCGGGGAGGGTGATGTCAGATGCTTGCCAGCACCAGCAGCCGTCCGAGATTCCAGCTGACTGTGCGGGGACGGGTGACCGCGGTCGCGGCGATCCTCGCGGTCGTCGCCGCGCTGCTGGCACTGAGCCCGGTCGCCACCCCGAAGGCGGCGGCCGCCGCGGCCTGCCCGTCCGGCGGGTGCTCGGTGACCATCGACGCGCGCGACTTCCCGACCGGCGACCCGCTGGCGAAGTTCAGCTACATCATCAATCTCGACAACACCAAGCTGCCGAACGACCCGAAGGCGCTCAACACCGAGAGCAACAGCCCGATCGTCCGGGAGGGCGACGAGACCCGGGCGACCGTCACGCTGCCCGCCGGCCGGTACCTGATCTCGGTCCGTGCCCTCGACCACAAGATGTGGGGCAAGCACATCACCCTGCCCGCCGACGCGGCCGCCGACGGCAGTCTGACCGCGCGGATCGACCTGACCGTGCAGAGCGCTGACCACCCGCTGCCGCTGGGCAAGATCAGGGTGTTCGTGTTCGAGGACAACGCGTGGACCAACGGCGCACCCGACACCGAGGAAGCCGGCCTGAGCGGATTCCAGGTCGGGCTCGAGGAGCAGACGCACAACGCTGTCACGGTCGACTACAACAACCAGCCGCTGTGCGGTGGTCTGTGCCTGACGAACGGCGACGGGTTCAACCAGATCGACGATCTGGGCCCCGCGACGTACTTCATCGACGTCCATCCACCGGACCGTCCGTGCAACAGCGATCCGAGTAGCCGCTGGTACCAGACCACCACCATCGACGGCGGGCTGCAGCTGATGGCGCCGACCGAGGAAGGTGCGGACGGAACGGGTGCGCCGGGTGAGCAACTGTGGGAGCCGCCGAACGCCAGGACCGCGTACTGGTTCGGGTTCGTCTGTGCGCCGACGCCGTTCGCGACCGACGGCAGTGGCGAGATCACCGGTACGGCGCGCAACTGGCAAGGCTGGCCGCCGTTCGACCAGTTGACGCTGGGCGAGCCGGTGGAGAACCCGTTCGTCGCGCTGAGCGACGCCAGCACCGACCGGACCGTGTTCATCGGCCAGGGCGATGCCTCGGGCAACTTCGACATCCAGAACGTGCCGGCCGGCAGCTACAACCTGGCCGTCTGGGACGAGCAGCTGAGTTACATCATGCGGATCGTCCCGGTGACCGTCGGGGCCGGCGAGAGCGTGGTCGTCGGTGATCCCGATCCGGTCCGTCCGGAGGAGCAGGGGCTGGGGGTGTCGCGGTGGTTCGGCTGGCTGGACGGCCATGTCTACAAGGACCTGAACGGCAACCAGGTCAGGGATCCGGGGGAGCCCGGCATCGCCAACACCGACATGGATCAGCGCTGGCGTGACGGTTCGATCAAGGAGGCCACCTTCACCGATTCGACCGGGTACTACCAGTACCCGACCGCCGAGGGTGGCGCGCTCGGCCGCTGGATCGTCAACGAGCAGGGCTTCGCCCGGTTCGGTGTCAGCGGTGCGGCGCAGCACGACGAGTACGACCCGAGCATCGTGACGCCGATCCCGACCGAGCTCGGTGGCGCGCTGCTCACCAACCAGCTGCTGACCGAGGGACATCGCGCGACCGTGGACTGGGGCAAGACCGATTACCCGGCCGGCACGCCGGGCCAGATCGTCGGCATCACGTACTTCTCCACCACGCGCAACGAGTTCGACGCGCGCTTCCAGGCGCACGAGGACTACGAGCCCGCGATCCCGGACGTCACCGTCTACCTGGAGACGCTCGGCACCGACGGCCTGCCGAACACGGCCGACGACGTGATCGTCAACAAGTACGTCACCGACCACTGGGTCCAGCCGAGCGGAACCCCGCCGACGGACCCGGCCGTCTACGGACCGGGCTGCGCGGTGCGGAACGCCGCCGGCGCGGACATCAGCGGTGAGCTGAACGCGACCATCGGACCGAACTGCCTCGAGGTCCCGATCACCGGTGAGCAGACCAAGGACGGCGCCTTCGACGGTGGCTACGCGTTCGCCGACTACTGCCCCAACGGCTACGACCTGACCGCGGACGACGGCACCTGCACCGGCGGAACGCAGCCGGCCGCGCTGGTCGCCGGCACGTACATCACGCACGTCGTGATGCCGACCGACAGCACGGACAGCCGGGCCTGCAACCCGGCCGGCGCCTCCCAGCGCGTCTCGCACGCCAAGGGCTCGCTGCCCGGTGACGGCGAGGGCTGCCTGTACCGTCCGGTCCGCGAGGAGGACGTGAACGTTGATCTAGGCAACAACTTCATCCCGGCCATCCCGCCGCCGCCGTGCACCGGTGACGACCACGTGATCGACCAGGCGACCCTGGTGACCCGGAGCAACTACTTCGGTGTCCCCGGCGCGCATGCACCACTGTGCGACAAGCGCCTCGTGGTGCTGCAGAACAGCCAGAACGCCAACGCCGACTTCAACCTGATGACCAACTTCCGGACCGACCCCAACGGCTCGGACGCGGCCGACGACCGGATCGGTGACGTCGCCGAGCCGGGCCGGCTGGTCGGCCAGGTGTTCAACGACATCTACTTCGAGCGCAACCCGCAGTCGCCGTGGTACGGCGAACCGCGGCCGATCGGCAACATCCCGGTCGGGATCTACGCCCGGGTCGACACCGCCGGCCCCGGTGGCAACGTGAACGCGCCGTACGACGCGAACAACTGGCGGCTGCTCACCACCGTCACCACCAGCCCGGACGGATCGTTCGAGGCGCTGGTGCCGTCGACCGAGACGCTCAACTGCCCGATCCCGCAGGGACCGTGCCCGGGGATGTACCTGGTCAAGGTGGACGACCCCGGCTCGAAGACCGCCCCGAACCCGGGCTACAACCCGAACCTGCTGACAGCGACCACTCCGGCGGAGGCGTGGCCGGGGTTGTCCACCCAGCTCGACCTGCCGCTGGACCCGATCTCCGGCACGGGCTGTGAGGATCCCGCCGTACCGGCGCGGCCCGAGCTGCTCCAGGTCGACACGCCGGTGCGGACCGCCGGCCAGGTGATGACGATCCAGGCCGACTTCATCGGCGCGCAGGGCACCGCAACCGGCGCCACCGGCGTCCGCGCGACCCTGACCGACGAGCGGACCGGAGTTGCCACGACCCTGACCCGGGCCAACGGCGGCATCGTCAGCTGGACCCCGGGCACCACCGGGACGACCGGCGTACCCGATCAGGTCCAGATCCGGATCCCGAGCTTCGGCCTGCTGTTCACACCCGGGCCGAAACAGCTCACGCTGACCACGGCGAACAGCGCCGGCGGTGTGTCGACCGTCAACGGCATCACCGTGCACGTCACCGGGACGTCCGGTGGGATTGCCTACAACCCGAATGTCGTCAATGTCGCCGCCCCGACGCTGACCGGTCATCAGTTGCAGGCCGCCATCGACGCGGCGCCGGCGCGCAGTCTGCTGGTGCTGAGGCCCGGCACCTACAACGAGAACGTGCTGGTGTGGAAGCCGCTGAAGATCCAGGGCGTCGGCCCGGGCGGCATCATCGGCGCGCACGAGTTCCAGGCCCGTGACCCGGAGGACCCGCGGTTCCACGTCCTCGGCTCGGTCGTCGACGGCCGCTACTTCCAGCAGAACGCCACGCTGTACGACGCCACGGTCGCGGCCCATGGCCCGTACGCCGACGCCGCCCACCCGGTCCTGCGGGGCGCCGACATGACCGTGGTCGCGCAGAGCACGACGGCGTACGACCTCACCGGGACGACGACGCAGGTCAACCAGACCGTGTTCAACCGGTCCCGGATCGACGGTGTCGCACTGATGACCGGATCCGGTGAAGGGGCCGGCGGCATCCAGTTGCAGGCCTCGATCAACAACGAGCGGCTGACCAACAATGTGCTCGAGAACAACTCCGGCGTCGTTGCCGGAGGCATCGGGATCGGGCAGCCGTACGACCACGCCAGCCACAACTACACGGTGAAGGTCGCCAACAACCGGGTGCTCGGCAACGGCGGCCTGACCCAGGCCGGTGGCGTCGGCATCTTCTACGGCAGCAACGACTACGAGGTCACGGGCAACATCGTCTGCTCGAACTTCAGCGTCAACTACGGTGCCGGCGTCTCCCACATCGGGCTGAGCCCGGGCGGGAACATCCACGACAACCAGATCTACTACAACGAGTCGGTCGACTCCGGCGCGGGCGTCGCGATCGAGTCCGAGATCCCGGTCGGCGGCGGCGTCCTGGGCGACGGCACAGGAACGGTGTCCCTGGACAAGAACCTGATCCAGAGCAACTACTCGGCCGACGACGGCGGAGCGCTGTTCGTGCTGGACGCGCTGAACGCGGCGGTCAACGTGCGGGACAACATGATCGTCGACAACGGGGCGGCCGACATCGGTGGCGCGATCATGCTCGACGACTCGTCGAACGTCCGGCT
Source organism: Kribbella sp. NPDC048837 (assembly GCF_055586945.1). Classification (NCBI taxonomy): domain Bacteria; kingdom Bacillati; phylum Actinomycetota; class Actinomycetes; order Propionibacteriales; family Kribbellaceae; genus Kribbella; species Kribbella sp. NPDC048837. Next base: position 72,612 of record NZ_JBVJHF010000003.1, on the reverse strand, counting down.
GATCAACAACACCGTCGCCAACAACGTGTCGACCGCGTCGTCGGAGAACTCGGCGATCGGCGTACCGCACTCGGCCGGACTCGCTGCCGAGGGCAACGACCCGCTGTGGCAGAACGACGCCCGGTACGTGGCGCAGTACCCGAACGCCGCGACCCGGCCGGACTTCTCCCGGCCGACCGCCCAGTTCAACGACATCTTCTGGAACAACAACGCGTTCACGCTGGACAGCTTCGGCCCCGGCGCGACGCTGGTGGACCAGGGGTTCATCGACTTCGAGGTGCACGGGACGACGAACAACGCCGACACGTTCGTCCCGCGGTACTCCGACCTGACCAACGGGCAGATCCTCGGGCCGGACGGCGTACAGCGCCCGGTCCCGGCGGGGCAGGGCAACATCATCGGTACCGACCCCGGGTTCGTCACCCCGTTCATCCTCGAGTTGACGGTGTCCGGCTCCCGCGCCGATCCGCAGACCGCGGCGGTCACGATCACCGGTGCCGACCCGCCGGTCGGACTGACCGGGGACTACCACCTGCTGGCGGCGAGTCCGCTGGTGGACCGCGGGGTGCGCTGTTCCAACACGGCCTCGCCGGCACCGGCCACCGCGCTCAACCCGTGCTCCGCGGGTGCGGTGCAGGCACCGAGCGGACTGCCGAGCCTGATCGCGGCACTGAACGGGCTGGGCGACTACGACAGCCAGTACCGGCCGCAGCTGCGCACGTTGCGGGTCCGCACGCCGTGGGACCTGGGTGCGGACGAACTGCCCGGCGTCCCGGTGCCGTTGCCATGAGCAAGCACCGGGTGAAGGAGGAGGCAATGGAAGCCAGCCGGTCCGGCGTCGGACGCCGCGACTTCCTGAAGGCGACGGGCCTGGGTGCCCTCGGCACCCTGGCCCTGGGGGAGCTGCTGCGCGGGAGCAGTCCCGCGCTGGCGGCCACGACCACGCTGGGGCTGGCCGCCACGGACGGATACATCACCGTGCCCGGGCGCCGTCCGCTGTACATCTTCGGGTTCATCCCGGTCAGCCCGACGGCGACGGTCGACGCACTGGTCACGCAGTACAAGGGCCACGCGCTGCACACCGCGCCGACGCTGGACTTCAAGCAGAACGACGACGTCCAGCTGATCCTGACCAACCTCGGACTGGTGCAGCGGCCGGACCTGACCGACTCGCACACGGTCCACTGGCACGGGTTCGACGTACCGTCGCCGCTGAACGACGGTGTGCCCGAGGTGTCGGTCGCCGTACCGATCAGCAAGCAGGTGACGTACTTCTACCGCCCGCACCGCGAAGGCACGTACATGTACCACTGCCACTTCGAGGACGTCGAGCACGTGCAGATGGGGATGACCGGCATCGTCTTCGTCCGGCCGATCCAGGACGATACGCCGTACGCCGGGTTCACCAGGTTCGCCTACAACGACGGGGACGGGTCGACCGGGTACCACCGGCACTTCGCGATCCTGCTGAACGAGGTGTGGAGCAACTTCCACGACGGCGACCACGACATCCAGGAGTCGATCGCGACCGACTACGACCCGCAGTGGTTCACGCTGAACGGCCGCTGCTACCCGCAGACCGTGCTGCCGAACGACTCGCCGTCGCTGCCGGCCACCCTGCGGATCGCGACGCCGAACGAGAACTACGACGACGCCGTCGACTACAGCCAGCCGAACTCGGCGCTGGTCCAGGTGAACGGCGGCGAGCGGGTGCTGCTGCGGCTGGCGAACCTCGGCTACCAGCAGCACGCCATGCAACTGCCGGGCATCCCGATGCACGTGATCGGTCAGGACGCGTCGTTGCTGCGGAACGGGACGGTCGACACGTCGTACTGGACCAACACGCTCTACATCGGTCCGGGCGAGGCGCGGGACGTGCTGTTCGACGCGCCGCCGTACAGCGCGCTCAACCCCTCGGGCTCGGACGGTCGCGGCAACTACAACGTCTACTACTTCAAGAACCGGGACTGGCGCCGGCTGTCCAGTCTCGGCGCTCCGGGACCGAGCGGAATGATGACCGAGGTGCGGGTGTACCAGGCCCCGCTGCCCGCTCAGACCGTCGTGAGCCAGACCTATGTCTGAGCAGGAGGGCACGATGAGGACGAACACAGGCAGGCTCCGCGCGGCGGGCGCGGCCGTGCTGCTGGCGGCCGCGGCCCTCCTGCCGGCCGGCACCCACGCCGAGGCGCTGCCGCCGGGCGCGCCGGCGGTCGGCATGGTCTGTACGCCGGGCACGACGGCCGGCAGCATCCATACCTTCAATCTGATCGCCAAGGCCGGGCACATCGACACCCCGGACGGCAACAGCGTGTTCATGTGGAGCTACGCGAACGCCGATGCCCCGGACAGCGGTCACTTCCAGACACCCGGACCCGTGCTGTGCGTCACGCAGGGGCAGACCGTGGTGGTCAACCTGACCAACAACTTGCCTCAGCCAACCTCCATCGTGTTCCCGGGGCAGGACGCCCAGGTGACCGCGACCGGAGGTTCTCCGGGTCTGCTCACCACCGAAGCGGCCGCCACCAACGGCACGGTCTCGTACAGCTTCGTCGCCGGCAGCCCTGGCACCTACCTGTACGAGAGCGGCTCCAACGTCGCGCTGCAACTCGAGATGGGCCTGGCCGGTGCGGTCGTCGTCCGGCCGTCGATCGGTGCCGGCTACGCGTACGACGCCTCGACCCAGTTCGACCCCGGCCGCGAGTACCTGCTGCTGCTCAGCGACATCGACCCCGACCTGCACCACGCGGTCGAGGTCGGCGGCACCTACGACATCAACGCGCTGCGGAACCGGTACTTCGCGATCAACGGCCGCGAGTTCCCCGACACCATCCAGGACAACGGTTCCGGGCTCCTGCCCAACCAGCCGTACGGCGCTCTGGTCCGGCTGCAGCCGAACACCGCGACGAACACGCTGCCGGCACTGATCCGGATGATCAACGTCGGCGCGGTCAACCACCCGTTCCACCCGCACGGCAACCACACCCGGCAGATCGCCCAGGACGGCCGGCTGGTCGCGTCGACCGAGCACTTCGGCGAGACGATCGGTTCGGGCCAGACCGAGGACTACCTGCTCCGCTGGGACGACAGCGACAACTTCGACCCGGTGACCAAGCCGTTCCCGGTCGCGCCACCGAACTACCGCAACGTGTTCTTCAAGGACGGCAACACCTGGTACAGCGGCAGTCCGTACCTCGGCTACAAGGGCACGTTGCCGACCGGAACGGTCTCGCAGAACGTCTGCGGCGAGTGGTACTTCCCGCTGCACAGTCACGCGCTGAACGAGTTCACCAACTTCGACCAGGGCTTCGGCGGCATGGGCACGCTGCTGCGGGTCGACCCGCCGGGCGGCTGCTTCGCCGCACCGACGACGGCCGGCCTGATCGGCGGCACGCTCAAGTCCGGATCGGTCACCGCGCTCGGCGTTGCCGACGGCAACTACTACGCCGTCAACCCGAAGACGACCACGCGGCCGACGGCCACCACGGCCGGCGCGACGACGATCACGGTCGCATCCGCGGCCGGGTTCCCCACGACCGGCAGCTACTACGTCAGGATCGACAGCGAGGTCCTTCAGGTGACCGGCGGCCAGGGTACGACGACCTGGACTGTGTCCCGCGGACAGTTGGGTACCGCGGCGGCGACCCACGCGGCCGGTGCCCCTGTCACGGCCTTGATGACTGACTGGTACGCCGGCTTCGGTGGGGTGCCGGCCGGCAGCCAGAACCTGAAGGTCGCCTACAAGGGCAAGAACTGCGGCGTGATCGCCACGGCGACCTGCCCCGCCGTCACCACCAACCTGCCGGCGCAGACCGTCAAGATCTGCAACTGGACTGTGTCCGGTGCGGCCGGCTGCAGCACGGCGACGTCGGCCGGCTGGGTCACGCTGCCGCCACCACCGGCGCAACCACAGGCAGTCGGCTCGACCGACGTGACCTCGATGTGGACACTGCCCGGCCCGGCGGCCGCCTACATCGGCACCGGCAGCTACAACGGCCAGGTGCGGGTGCTCGTCCACACCCAGCGGTTCACCCCGACGGCACCCACACCGGTGTCGACCTGGGGTGACCTGATGAAGATCGTGTACGACGCGCCATGAGCGGGCACGAGCGAGTGAGGAGATCCGCGATGCGCACATCCTTCCGGGCCCTGCTGGTCCTGGTACTCGCGGCGGCGGGCCTGACCGGTCTCACTGGTTCGGCCGGCGCGGCCATCGTGTCCATCGAGCTGTGCGCCGTCACCGGCACGACCACGCTGCCCGGCGCGGGCGCCGTACCGATCTGGGGGTTCGGTACGCCGACCACGCCCGGCGACTGCAGCACGGCCACAGCATCGTTGCCCGGACCGAAGTTCGAGGTGGCCCAAGGCGATGTGGTGACGTTCGCGGTCAGGAACGCGCTGCCGGCGGGGCACACGCTGTCGTTCGAGATCCCGGGGATCGCGTTCGCCGCCGGACCGACCGACGCCGCGTCCGGGGCCACGGTCAGCCGGACGTTCACCGCGACCATGCCAGGCACCTACCTCTACCAAAGTGGCGGCGGGTCCGGTCGGCAGGAGGCCATGGGGCTGTCCGGTGCGTTGGTGGTCAACTCGGCCACGGCCGGCCAGGCGTACAACGCTCCGACGACGGCGTACGACGTCCAAGCGCTGCTCGTGCTGACGGCGATCGATCCGGCGTTCAACGCAGCCCCGGACACGTTCGACCTCACCACCTATCGGCCGACGTACTGGCTGATCAACGGCACGGTCTATCCCGGCACACCGGCGATCCATGCCACGGCTGGTCAGCGGTTGCTGCTGCGGTACCTGAACGCGGGCTTCGACAACACGTCGATGTCGCTGCTCGGCGTACATCAGCAGGTGGTCGCGCGGGACGCACGACTGCTGAACAACCCCTTCCAGGCAGCGACCGAGACGATCCCGGCGGGCGCGACCGAGGACACGATCGTGACCGTCCCCGGCACCACACCGCCGAGCAGTCTCGGGTTCCCGCTGTACAACCGGCAGTTGCACCTGACCAACGGCGCGCAGACCGGCTTGGGACCGTTGCCTGCGACCGGCGGCGGCATGCTGACCTTCATCCAGCCATGAGGTTGTCCCGCATCCTCGGAATCCTGACCGGCGTCGGCCTGATCGTCGGGCTGACGCTGGCGGTCTGGATCGTCCGGGGAGCGAGCTCGGAGGACCCGAAGCAGAGCGCACCGGCGGAGGTCGCCTGGGGACGTGCGGTGGTGGACGCGACCGGACTGGCGCAGCGCAGCGGCGTTCGGATCACGCAGGTCGCTGTGACCGGTGGCGGGGGCCTGGTGGACCTGCGCTTCCAGGTGCTGGATCCGAACCTGGCCAACGCGCTGCATGACGCGAATACGCCGCCCGCGCTCATCGACGAGCCGAGTGGCCTGGTGGTCCACGACCTGCTGATGAACCACGCCCACAGCGCCGCGTTCAAGGCCGGCGTCACCTATTACCTCGTGTTCGAGAACCCGAACAACTGGATCCACCGTGGTTCCCAGGTCACCGTTCTCCTGGGTACCACGGAGGTCCATCACGTGGTGGTGCGCTAGCTCGACGTCAGCGGAACGGGTTGTCCTTCCGGGCGGCCGTGCTGCGGGAAGCTGAGCGAGAAGCAGGCACCGCCGTCGATCCCCGGCCCGGCCTCGATCGAACCACCTTGGGCGTCGATGGCGGCCCGGGCCATCGGCAGGCCGAGGCCGCTGCCCATCGCCCCGCCCGGTGAGCGCCGGTGCCAGAACCGTTCGAAGACGTGCGGCAGATCCTCGGCGCTGATCCCGGGCCCGGAGTCCGCGACCTCGATCACGCACCGGCTGCCGGTGCGGCGGCAGGACAGCCGGATCACGCCATCGGTGGCGGTGAAGTGCACCGCGTTCTCGATCAGGGCGTCCAGGACCAGTTCGAGCCATTCGGGGTCGGCCAGCACGGTTCCGGTCGGCGGGCAGTCGATGATCCAGCCGCGATCGGCACTGCTGCTCCAGTTCCGGCCGACCCGGTCGAGGAACGCCGACAGGTTCAGCGGCCGGCAACGGACCGCGTCGCCCGCGTCGAGGCGGGCCAGCGCGAGCAGCCGGTTCGACAGCGCCGACATCCGGTCCAGCTGCCGTACGGCGATCCCGAGGTCCTCGCGCTGCTCCGGATCGGAGAAGGCGCCCTCGAGCAGCTCGAGATGGCCGCGGGCGATGGTGACCGGCGTACGGATCGCGTGCGAGGCGTCTCGGAAGAACTCTCGCTCCCGGTCCAGGACGGCTCGCCGCTGGTCGGCCATCCGCTCGACCTCGCGCTGCGCGGCGACCCGTCGGCGGGCGTGCCAGACCATCGCGACGAACAGCAGCGGCATCAACGGAACCTCGGCCAGTTCGGCGCCCTCGATGTCACCGCTGAGGTGGTGGCGGACCATCACCCAGCCGGTGGCGACGGTGACGGCCAGCGCGACCAGCAGGGTGTTGGGGAGCGGCCACACCCGGAAGCCGTAGACCAGCGTCAACGCGAGGAACAGGAAGTGGTACGGGATCGTCTCCTTGCCGGCCGACAACTCCATCGCGATCAGCATCACGACACAGAAGACGGCGAGCGCGATGTCGGCCAGCGCGCGCGGTCCGGTGATCCCACGACCGGCTCGCAGCCACTGGTCGATCCGGGGCCACCGCACCGCGACGGCGTGGCTACGCGTCCTGAAGCTGATAACCGACATTGCGCACCGTCTGGATCACGTCCTTGCGCAGCTTCGCGCGCAACCGGCGGACGTAGACGTCGACGACGTTCGTCTCCGGGTCGAAGTTGTAGCCCCAGACCGCGGACAGCAGCTCGGCCCGGGTGCAGACCGCGTCCGCGTTGTTCATCAGATGCATCAGGAGCAGGAACTCCCGCTGCGACAGCATCTCGCTCTGCCCGCCGTCGACGCTGAGGCGGCGGGTCCGCAGGTCGAGCGTGATCCCGCCCGCCCGGAGCAGGTGATCGGGCGTCGGCGTGGGCCGCGCCGATCTCAGCCGGGACCGGACCCGTGCGGTCAGCTCCCGGATCGCGAACGGCTTGGCGAGGAAGTCGACAGCACCCCGTTCGAGGCAGTCGACCCGCGCCTCGACATCGGCCGCGGCCGACAGCACCAGGATCCGCATGTCCGGACGCTGCCCGAGCACGCCGGACAGCACCGCCTGGCCGTCCACACCCGGCATCCGCAGATCCAGCACCATCAGATCCGGCTCTTCGGTCAGACCCATCCGCAGGCCTTCGGCGCCGTCGGAAGCGGTGATGACCTGGTAACCCTCCGCCTCCAGCGCCCTCCGGACGAACCGGACCAGATCCGGCTCGTCGTCAACCACCAGAATCCTGGCCATCGAACCCCCTCAGGCACAGTCCCCATGCCTGTACGGACACACCCTGTTCCCCCGAGCGTGCCGCTCACCCCGCATTCTCGTCCTCGCTCAACCCCCAGGAAAGCCCTCGGCAAGAGTTTCTGCACCCCTGCCTGCGATCGTCACAGCGGCCGGGCAGCGCCCTACTCACGGTTGCTGCTCGACGAGCGATCGGAGGACCTCGCCGAGAGGGCGGACCATGCCGTGGCGGCGCCGGATGATGTCCGCCACGATCCCGGTCCAACCGGTCTGGTGGCTCGCGCCCAGACCGGCGGCGTTGTCGCCGTGGAAGTACTCGTGGAACATCAGGTTGCTCCTCCAGTTCGGGTCGCGTTGCAGCCTGTCGACGCCGCCGAAGCAGGGACGCCGGCCGTCGAGACCGGTGAGGAAGATCGACACCAGCCGGGCTCGCAGGTCGTCGGCGATGGTGTCGAGGCTCTGGCGGACGCCGGAGCCGGTGGGGTACTCGATCCGCAGGTCGTCGCCGAAGAAGCGGTGGTAGCGGTCCAGCGCCTCGATCACGAGGAAATTCAGCGGGAACCAGACCGGCCCCCGCCAGTTCGAGTTCCCGCCGAACATGTCCGTGGTCGACTCGGCGGGTTCGTAGTCGACGCCGGCGCGGACGCCTTCGACCTCGATCGTGTAGGGGTGGTCGCGGTGGTACGCCGACAGGGACCGCAGGCCGTACGGAGACAGGAACTCGCCGGGGTCGAAGAGCCTTTCGAACAGCCGCAACGACTGCCGGACGCCGACAGCGCCGAGCAGCAGCCGGCGTTGCCCGGGGTCGCCGCGCAGGACACCCGCCTTCACCAGTTCCTCGGCGTCGCGCAGTCCCTCACGATCCAGGAAGTCGGCAAACTGCTTGCGTGGGGCAACGGATTGCTCGAGCTGCTGCTCGTCGATCGTCGCGGCGGCGAGCAGCGGGATGATGCCGACCATGGAGTGCACCCGGACCGGCACGACACCGCCGCCCGGTACGGCGATCCGGTCGTAGAACAGCCCGTCGGACTCGTCCCACAGTCCCTGCGTGGACATCGCCGTACGGATCTCGGCGAAGTGCTCGAGGAACTTGTGCACCAGATCGCGGGCCGGCCGGTACCCGGTCCGGTCCAGGATCGCCGCGATCGTCGTCATCGCCAGCGAATACCCTGCCATCCAGCCGGTGGCGTCGGACTGCTCCAGGACGCCGCCGACCGGCAGATGCGAGCGATCGAGCGGGCCGATGTTGTCGAGGCCGAGGAAACCACCCTCGAACAGGTTCGACCCGTCGGCATCCTCGCGGTTCACCCACCAGGTGAAGTTGACCAGCAGCTTGTCGAAGATGCGGCTGAGGAAGTCGAGATCGCGACCGCCGTCGATGGCGAAGACCTCGAGCGCCGCGAAGGCCTGGACCGGCGGATTGACGTCGCCGAAGTCCCATTCGTACGCCGGAAGCGCGCCGTTCGGGTGCTGGAACCATTCCCGGCAGATCAGCAGGAGCTGGTCCTTCGCGAAGTCCGGGTCCACATGAGCGAGGGCGATGCAGTGGAAGGCGAGATCCCAGGAGGCGAACCACGGGTACTCCCACTTGTCCGGCATCGACATGATGTCGAACGAGTTGAACGTCCGCCAGCGGGAGTTCCGGCCGGTCTTCCGTGACGCCGGTGGTGTCAGTTGGCCGGGATCACCGTCGAGCCATCGCGCCACGTCGTAGTAGTACAACTGCTTGCTCCAGAGCATGCCGGCGAAGGCCTGCCGCATCACCATCGCCTCGTCCGGCGAGGCGGCCGGGGGAGTGAGGCCGGCGTAGAACTCGTCGGCCTCGGCCCGGCGGGTGCGAACGACGTCGTCGAAGTCCTCGGCCAGTGCGGTCGCCGGATCCGGCCCGGTGCCGCTGGGGCGCAGGCGCAATCGCAGCTCGATGGTTGCCTTCGGTGCGACATCGGCGTGGTACCAGGCCGCGGCCTTCGTCCCTCGGCGATCGGGGTTGACGGTGGCGGCGCCGGTCACGACGTGGTCGTTGATTCCGTCTTTGGGGTACGCCGTACGCCCGGGTACGCCGTACAGGAGCTGGGTGTTGGTCTCGTTGTCGCAGAACAAGAACGTGGGCGTGCCTCCGGCCAGCAGTTCGAGCTCACCGAGCGACGGGTGTGATACTCGCACGGACGAGTCGCCCGCAGCTGAGAGCTCGGGTCGTGACGCACCGATGTCCCATGACCAGGTGTTGCGGAACCAGGCGGTCGGCAGGACGTGGAGCGTCGCTGTGTCGGGGCCGGCGTTGGTGACCTGCACGGACATCAGCAGGTCGGTCGGGCTCGCCTTGGCGTAGTGCACCTCGACGATCCAGTACCGGTCGTCGTCGAACACGCCGGTGTCGAGGAGCTCGTACTCGGGGTCGTGCTTGCCGCGTCTCCCGTTCTCCGCCCGCAGATCGTCGTACGGGAAAGCTGCCTGCGGGTAGTGGTAGCGCCAGCGGTTCCAGGCGTGGTTCGGGGTGGCGTCGAGGTACCACCAGTAGTCCTTGACGTCCTCGCCGTGGTTGGCCTCCGCGCCGGTCAGGCCGAACGGCCGTTCCTTGAGGATGGGATCGCGTCCGTTCCACAACGCGAGGCCGAGGCACAGGCGCTGCTCGCGGTCGCTGAACCCGGCCAGCCCGTCCTCGCCCCAGCGGTAGGCCTGGGAGCGGGCGTGGTCGTGCGGAAGGTAGCCCCAGGCCTCGCCGTCGGCGCTGTAGTCCTCGCGAACCGTGCCCCATTGGCGCTCGCTCAGGTACGGACCCCAGAGGTACCAGTCGTCGGACAGCTCCAGCATGATCTCCCCCTCGCATCGACTCCGCGCAGCCTGGGAGGCCGCCGGCATCGGGTTCTACGATCGTTCCACGAGTGACTGTCCGGGGGGATGGCTCGCTGCGATCATCGGCTGCGTCGTGCTGGCCAGGAGAGATGCCCCCGGAGACTCCTCGCGGCAAGGTCGACCTGATTGCTTTCCGGGGGGCACGGTGCGTTCATGGTTGTGCTGTTGCGTTAGGGGGCGTGATGGACGGACCTGCGGGGAGCGCGGACGCGTCGAAGCGGCAGGCGTCGGGGGCGGAGAAGACCGTGCTGCGGATTGCCGAGAGTGTGGCGGTGAACGTCATCTCGGCGGCCGTGTTGTGGCTGATCGCCGTCGGGGGTGGGCTGATCGCCGGGAATGCGGCACTGACGAGAGTGGCGATCGGTGTTGTCGCTGGAGCGGTCGGCATCGCCGCTGCGGCGCTGTTGGTCCGGCACGGGCCCTCGCGGTGGACCCTGCGGGCGGCGGTGAACTGGATCAACCTTTCCACCCTTCTCGGTCTGGCGGTCGCTGTCGTGGGTCGTACGCACATCGTCTCCGCACCGGACCGCCTCTTGATCGCCTACGGCTATCGGAGAGTTTGGCCCGCAGCGGGCACATTCACCGTTGGCAACGTGGTGATCACGAGGCGGACGGGGTCGGACGCCGTTGAGTTGACTCGGCCGGATTCCCTCGAACGTCGCCACGAGGGGCGGTATGCAACGCAGTACGCCTGGCTCGGCGGAGTGTTCGCGATCCCGCTGTACGCCCTGGCAGCGTTCATAGCGTGGCTCCGGACCGGCGATGCGAGCAGGAACATCTTCGAATTGGCGGCCGGCGGCAGAGACCAAGGAGGTTATGTCGAGCATCCTCCGCGGCGTGCATTGCTCACACTCGGCCGGCAGCGGCTGAAGTTCTGGATCATCAGTGGCGTGGCGGTCTCAGCTCTGGTGGGACTGCTGGCCTGGCTCATCTTTCGTTGAACATCAACTCTGGTCGTTCAGCACTCAACGCGGCGATGACGTTCTTGGTCGGTCAGTCGGCTTGGTCGAGGAGGGGCCAGCGGGGGTCGTTGTTGGGCCAGTGGTTGAGGAGGGCGTCTACGGCTAGTTGGTGGGTTGTCGGGTCGAGGATGCCTTGGGTGGTGGCTGCGGCGAGGACCTCTAGGTAGGTGGCGATGGATTCGATCGGGAGCGTCTTGGCGATCGGGGCCACTGAGGTGGCTACGTCGCGCATGTCAATGAGGGTGAAGACGCCGACGACGATCGCGCCTTCTGCTTGGAGCTCATCGGCGAAGGCTTCGAGTGCCTTGCCTGAGGAGACGGCGTCGTCGACGAGGAGGACTCGGCGGCCGGCGACGGATGCTCCGCGGACGCGTGGTTCGTGGTCCTCGTGGCCGACGTAGCCGGGCTTGCGGACGAACGCGAAGGGGAGGTTGCCGGCCAGCGCGACGGCGGTGGCGAGGGGGATGCCGCCGGTTTCGGCGCCGACGATGACGTCCACGTTGAGTCGGTGGGCGAAGGCTGCACCGGGTACGGCGATGTCGTGCAGGAGTCGCGGGTCGCCGTACGCGTTCTCGTTGGACAGCGGGTGCAGAGGGAGCCGGGTCTTCATGTCCCAGTGCGCGATGCCGGGGCGGACCAGGCCGGGCACGGCGGCGAGGCGGTCGACGAGGTGGGTGCGCGGAGCTGGTACGGCGGTGAGCCGAGCAACGTCGGCGTGGTCGGCGAGCTGTGTCCGTTGGGGGTTTGCCAAGGTGAGCTGGTTCGTGTTCATACCCCGACGGTCGCGCCGCATTGTGTTCGTCGCGTCCGTTGTGATCCCTGGTGGTGACCCGGGAGGAGGCACGGGCGTCGGAGCCGCGGCTGGGCAGGGCGGCATAGTCACAATTCGTGCACGTGACAGGTCAATCGCTTGCCAGTTCCGGCGGGGGTCTGGTGACGTTGCTGCCTCGAATCTCAGCACGGCGGTCAGCGCCGACGAGAGGAGGCGGCCGTGTCGGAGAGTGCGGAAGACGCCCTGCAGGAAGCGGGTGCGGCGTTGCGACATGCGGTCGAGGTGTTGCGTCGTCGTCCCGTCGACGACGTGGCGGCCAAGGTTCTGGTCGCGGAGTTTCACGAGCTGCGGACGGTGATGTCGACCGCGGCGCTGCTGATGGAGTCGTTCGGGTTGTCGCGCTTCGCGGATCTGCTGCACGCCGAGGCAGAGGAAGGTTCTGTCAGCGTGCTGGAAGCAGCCGACTCCGATCTGCATACGGCCTTCGATCACCTCAACCAGGCAGCGGCCGGCCTGACGGCCGCCAGGCAGAAGCTCGACACCCTGCGCTGACCACCGCACTCCGAGGCCCGGGAGCCAGCGCTCAGTGGTGATCATCCTTCAGCTCGGTGTACTCGCGGGCCGGAGGAACGGGATCTCCTGGGTGACCGCGCCGTCGAGCGGGATCAGCTCGTGGTGAGTGGCGATCGGGTCGACGGGCAGCGGGTCCCAGGTGCCGGGGTCAGGCCTTGATGGTGGTGTCGCGGGTTTCGATGGCCTTGACGGTGTTGGCGAAGGCGTTGGTCAGGTGGCTCTTGCCGATGGTGCCGAGGACGAGGCCGAGGAAGTGGCCCTTGAGGTTCTTGCCCTGGCGGACGACGACGGCGTCGACGGCGGTCGTGCCATCGGGCTGCGGGGTGAAGGTGTAGGTATGGCCTGAGTTGCCGCCCCACACGTTCGAGTCGGTGGTCGCCATGACGACGCAGTTGGGGTCGGACCAGTCGTAGCGCAGCCGTTCCCAGACGCCGCCGGAGCCCTCGGTGACGTCGGCGTACTGCGGGCCTTGGTCGTGGACCTGGAGGTAGTCGTCGGCGCTGTTGCCGAAGATCTTCGAGCGACCGGGGCCGAAGTCGATAAGCGCGGCCAGGAACTGCTCTGGTGTCGCGGTGGTGATCGCGTGCAGGTGGATGGTGGACATTTTCGTGCTCCTTGGTGGTGGTTGGTGCGTGTTGAGACCCACAGTCGCGTCGCACTCGCGGCGTCGCACCAGTGGCCACCACGGGTGCCACTGCGGGTGCCTCGGGGGCGATGAGGCCCATCGGCGGCGATCGGCCGGCCAGTGTCGGCACCAGGAGGTGGACCAGTGATTTCCCCAGGGGTGACGCGTCAACCACGGACGCACGGTGGTGGTAACCGAAACACCTCCAAGGAATGGAAGAACGATGTTCACCGTAAAGAACCTGATGGCCGCCGCGGCCGGTGCCGCGATCCTGCTGACCGGCGCGACGACCGCGCACGCCGCGGAGTCCGGGCAGACCGCCCAGTCCGAGCAGGTGAAACCGACGATCGTGCTGCTCCACGGCGCATATGCCGATGGTTCGAGTTGGTCCGGAGTGACCAGTCGCCTCCAGCACGACGGCTACAACGTCGTGGCTCCCGCCGTACCCCTGCGGGGGATCGCGTCCGACACGTCGTACCTGAGTGGTGTGCTGGCGACGATCCCGGGGCCGAAGGTGCTCGTCGGGCACTCGTACGGCGGCGCCCTGGTCAGCGAGCTCGCCGACACCTCGGGGGTGAAGTCGCTCGTCTACGTGGCGGCGTTCATCCCGCAGGCCGGCGAGACGCTGGGATCCCTCAACTCGCAGTTCCCCGGCAGTGAGCTGGGGCCGGACGTCACCAACGTGATCAGCTACCCCGGTGGGGTGGACCTGGCGCTGAAGCCGGACAAGGCCGGCCCGATCCTGGCCGCGGACATCCCGGCGAGGGAGGGTGCTGTGTTCCTGGCGGCGCAGCGGCCGGTCGCGGCGGCGGCGTTCAGCGAGCCGGTGGAGAAGACCGCTCCGGCGGCGCTGCCGAAGTACGCCGTGATCCCGACCGGTGACCACGCCATCGCCCCGGCCGCCGAGCGGTTCATGGCCACCCGGGCGGGCGCCACGAAGGTCGAGATCGCCGGTGCGTCGCACCTGGTCGCGGTGTCCCAGCCGTCGGCCGTCACCCAGGTGATCGAGCGAGCCGCCCGTTGATCGCATCCATCACCAGAGCCGGCCGGAGCCCCACGCTCCGGCCGGCTTCCGTCCGTCAGGTCAGGTGGAAACCTCTGGGCTGTCAGGCCGAACGGGTCAGCGCGGCGCGGAGCTGCCGGCGGGACGTGATGCCGAGCTTGGAGAACGTCTTGCGCAGATGCCACTCCACCGTCCGGGGACTGATGTACAGCTGAGCCGCGATCTCGGAGTTGGTCTGGCCGTCGCGGGCCATCCCGGCGATCTGCGCCTCTTGTGCCGTGAGGTCGTTGAGCGTTTCCGGCCGGCGCTTCCGGACCGTCTCCCCGGTGGCGAGCAGTTCGTGACGGGCGCGTTCAGTGAAGGCCGCGAGCCCCATGTCCTCAAACTCGTCGTGGGCCGTCCGAAGGTGTTCGCGGGCATCGACACGACGTCCCTCGCGTCGCAGCCATTCGCCGTACAACAGGTGTGCGCGCGCCTGTTCGACGCGCAGGCTGGTCCGGGCGAGATGCTCGATGGACCGGAGGTAGGCGTCTTCGTCGTCGCCGAGCAACGCCCGGACTCGAGCTTCGATGCCGCGTCCCCATTCCGTCGGGGTGGCTTTGGTGCGTTCGGTGAGCCAGGCGAGTGTGCTCTCGACGAGTTTGGTGTCGCCGGTCCGCGAGGCCGCCTCGGCCAGTTCGCCGACGACGAGTGCGCCGTACCCGAGGACGTCCTGGTCAAAGACCTGCGATGCCGCGTCGCGGGCGGCCTCGTAGCGTCCGAGTCCGTTCTGCAGTACGGCGTTCGCGTACGTCGCGAAGACGGCCATCCGGCCCTGCTCGTGCTCGGTCGCCTCGGCGGTGGCGGCGCGGATCAGTTCGGTCGCGGTTGTCTCGTCGCCACGGAGCGCTTCGAGGAGCAGACCGCCGTACCTGACCCGCGGGTTGCCCGTCGCCGCCGCGATCTGGCGGTCCTCCTCGACCAGCCCGGTCACCGCGTCCAGCTCTCCGGTGAGGCATTGGAGGTTGGCCCGGAAGTTCAGTGCGAACTGCAGTTGCACCAGCGCTCCGGTCGCGCGAGCCATCCGCTCCTGGCGTACGGCGAGTTCGAGAGCGGTCTCGAGATCCCAGAGCTCGATGGCGATGATGCCGCCGGCCCGGTTCCCGGCGAGCCAGAGCCAGCTGCCGACGTCATCGGCTCCGATCTCGGTGTCACGGGCTTGGGCGAGCGCTGTGGCCAACTGCGGTGCGGCAGCGGCGTACCCGCGGGTGAAGCGGAGGGCGAGTGCCTGGAGCAGTACGTCGGCCGGTGGGACCGAGGCAGCCGGGGGAGGGGCTTCGGACGCTGCGTAGGCGAGAATGCCGGGAGCATCGGGACCGCTGGCCCAGATGGCGGCCGACATGGCCTCCAGATAGGTCACCCGTGCCTTGGCCTGGTCGTGCGGATCGAGCAGCTTGGCGGCCTTGAGCAGGGTGCGAGCTGCGTAGCGCGTGCGTCCTTGGTCGAACGCGATCTGACCGCGCAGTTGCTCGACCTTTGCGGCCCGCAGTGCGTCCGGCGGACCGGCGGTCACTCCGCTGAGCAGGTTCAGCGCTGCGTCGAGGGCACCGGATCCACGCTTGGCCACGGCTGCGGCGAGTGTGCGCTCGGCCCGGACGTCCGGGTCGGGGGTCAGCTCGGCCGAGCGCTCGAGGAAGTCGGCCGCCGCGACCAGCCCGCCGCAGCCTTGGGCGCGTCGGGCTGAGGTTTCGAGCTCTGCGGCGACCTCCTCGTCCGGCAACGTGGTCGCCTGGGCGCGGTGCCAGGCGCGGCGGTCCGGCGAGGTGGCCGGATCGGTCACGTCTGCCAAGGCCCGGTGGACTGCTTGCCGGTCCTTGGGCGAGGCCATCCGATAGGTGGCCGACCGCACCAGGGGATGCCGGAACCGGATGTGCTGGCCGAACGTGATCAGCCCTGACTCGATCGCACTGGCGGCCGGATCCGCGCCGAGTCCCAGCTGCTCCGCGGCACGCCAGAGCAGCGTCGCGTCACCCAATGGTTCCGCCGCGGCGGTCAGGAGCAGCAGACGTGTGTCGGACGGGAGTCCTTCGAGACGTCGTACGAATTCCGCCTCGATGCGGCTGGACAGCGTCTCTTCGGCGTCACCATCGGCGAGCTCGGTCACGCTCCACGCCCGTGGCAGTTCGAGGAGCGCCAGCGGGTTGCCGCGGGTCTCGGCCACGATGCGGTCCCGGACGCGCGGGTCGATCGGTCCGGGCAGCACCGAGTCCAGCAGCACTCGGGCATCGGTGTCGTCGAGACCACGGACCTCGAGCTCGCGCAGTCCCTCGAACTCGTGGTCCTCGCCGTGCCGTACGGCGAAGATCATGACCACCGACTCGGCCGCCAGGCGCCGGGCGACGAAGGCAAGCACCTGAGCGGACACCCGGTCGAGCCACTGGGCGTCGTCGACGATGCACAGGACCGGATGGTGCCCGGCGCCCTCGGACAGCAGGTTGAGGACGGCCAGTCCGACCAGGAACCGGTCCGGGGCCGGTCCGGTCTGCAGGCCGAACGCCGTACCGAGAGCGTCGTGCTGGGGAGGCGGCAGGCGGTCGATCCGGTCGAGGAACGGGTGGCACAGCTGATGGAGTCCGGCGTAGGCGAGCTCCATCTCGGACTCGATCCCGACGACCTTGGTGACCTGGCACGCCTCAGCGCGTGCCGCCAGCGAGTCCAGCAGGGCCGACTTGCCGACTCCGGCCTCACCACACAGCACGAGGACATCACTCCGGCCCGTCCGTGCGGCGCTGAGCAGCCCGTCCAGTACGGCGTTCTCCTGCCGCCGACCGCGCAGTTCACGCTCCGCCATGCCCACCCCTGCCGTCTCCCGGGGAGCCCCGCCGCCCACCAGCCCGGCTCTGATCGGCAGGCGTCACACGAGCCTCAGGCTGCACCCAGAACCGATCCCGCGCAACCGAGCTCGGCTCTCTATCTGACCGGCGCGGCCCTGCGCAGGTTGTGGGTGCGCAGGGCCGCCGTGGTCAGCTGCCGGGTGTCAGAGGCCGGTGCACTGGCCGGACTTCGGGCCGGATGCGGAGTTGGGTTCGCCTTCGTTGGTCGGCGCGGGGGAGTTGCCCGTACAGGACAGCGGTCCGCTGATGTGGTTGCCAGAGATGATCGTGGAGCCGGTGTTGTTCTGTACGGCGAGTGGCCCGGCGATCGTGGCGCCGTCGATCGTCACTTGACCCACTGAACCGGTGACCCTCACCAGACCCTTGACCGTCGAGGGCGCGCACTCGCCGTTGTTGTTGCCGAGCCAGACCCGGGTTGCACCGGTCACGTTCACCGGCCCGGACACGGTGGTGCCGCACAGCAGGACGTTGCCCGCGCCGGACGCCGTCACCGGACCCTGGATGTCAGACCCTGATGCGTACAGTCCGGCACCCGCAGCCACGGTGACAGGGCCCGAGACGGTGGCGCCGTCGAAGCACGCGACGCCCGAGGACACGGTCAACGGGCCCTGGTGCGTCCCGGAGAGCATCGTCGTACAGGACGGGACGCCGGTCGCGACGAACGGCACGACCCAGGTCTGGTCCTGACGGCTGTAGGTGACAGTGCCGTGATACGTCCCGTCCGCCGGGTAGGTGTGGCTTCCACTGACGGTCATCAGGCTTCTGCCCTGACGTTGGCTCGCCACGTAGTCGCGTGCTGCGATACCGGCTGCCTCCACTGGGGATCCGTCGCCCCAATCGATCGTGGCGGTGAACTGACCCGGTGGAATCGAGCCGGCGGCCAGACGTCCCAGCGGTGCGTTGTTCACGGTCCGGTCCACACCGAAGCGGGTGACCGTGCCCATCGCCTCCGGACTCCAGGTGACTTGAGCGATGGAGCCGTAGTTCACGTTCGCGAACGCCCACCGAGGTCCGGCGACGCTGAGCCGCTGGCGGTACGCGTCGTAGTCCTGGGTGAGCACCTTGGGCGACCAGGCCTTCTCCAGGATGCCGGCCAGCCGCGGGAAGACCATGTACTCGTTGGTGGCCAGCCCGCGCATCTGCTCACCCCAGATGGGCGCCTCGATGCCGATGATGTCCTCCGCCTTCGGACCGCCGTACGCCGGTTGCGCCCAGACGGACCGGTACTTCTCGTACACCCACTCCGGGTCCCACGAGTAGGCCTTGTCCAGTTCGGTGCGGGGCGTGCGGCCGGGCGAACCGTCGTACCCGAAGTCGAGGTAGGCGTTCCACTCCGGGGTGGTGATGACGTCGCGGCCCTGGTTGAACCACTCGGGCTTGATGAGCGGCGGACCGCCGCCGGTGTAGTCGGACCAGTAGTGGTTGATGGACGTCGAACCCGGTGCGTAGCCCTCGAGTGCGGGGTTCCAGCCCATCATGCGCTTGCCGGTGGCGTCGACGATGGCCTCCATCTGCCCGATCCACCACTTGTAGTCCTCGTGCGGCATCCCGATGGCCTCGTCGCCGCCGATGTGGATGATCGGCCCGGGTGAGATCGCGGCGAGCTGCGCGATCGCGTCCCGCCAGAACGCCAGCGCTCGTTCACTGGCTGGGTCGTTCGGGTTGGTGCAGAACCGGTCGGTCTGGGTCTGGCCCTGGCACCCCATGACCGCGACACCGCCCAGGGATCTGACTGCCGCGGTGGCGTGGGCCGGGCCTTCCAGTTCCGGGACGATCTCGACGAACCGGTCGGCGGCGTACTTGACCAGGCCCTTGAAGTCCTCTTGCGTGTAGAAGCCCGCGATACAGCCCGATCCGTTGCAACCGGTGCCGTCCAGCGCCGGGTAGCCCTTGATCTCCAGGCGCCAGGACTGGGAGTCGCTCAGGTGCAGATGCAGCTGGTCGCCCTTCAACGCTGCCAGCTGGTCGATCATGGATCGGATCTCGGCCACGGTCATGAAGTTGCGGGCAGGGTCGAGCTGAAGACCGCGATGTTCGTAGCGCGGGTAGTCGAGGACCGTGATCGGCTGTACCGTCCACGGCCCCACGCCGGTGGCCGGCGAGTTGATTGCCGCTGGCAACAGCTGCCGAAGGCTCACGAAGCCGTTGAACAGGCCGTGCGCCTGCGGGGCGGCGATCGTCACGCCGGCACTCGACACCGTGAGGGAGTAGCCCTCGGCCGTCTTGTCCGCCGGGAGGCCGGACACCGGCTCGAGGCTCAGCGCGATGTCGGAGGCCGTCGCGGAACCTGTCACCACGGGGAGCACGAATCCGGTGGCCGGCCGCAGGTAGCCGGCGAGCACCTCGGCCGTGGCGGCGAGGGCACTGCTGGACACGACGATGCGGGACGTGTCCGTGAGCTCCCACGGCTGGCCGGTGCCGGGCGTCTGCTTCACCGGGACGGGAATGATCTGCCCGACGACCGGCGGCGGCTTGGGACCGGACCAGATCTCGAACTCGTTGATCGTGTACCCGATCGTGGACGTCGTGGCCAGGGCTTGCATCCGGACACACGAGATCGGGTCCTTGCGATCGATCACCTGGGAATCCTTGTCGCTCGGATTCACCACGTGCGTGACGGTCGACCAGGTCTGGCAGTCCGCGTCGGTGGAGACCTGCAGGTCGTACTCGGTCGGCTTGGCCGGGGAAGTCCAGCGGCTGAACACCTCGTAGACCGGGGCGGGTGTGGCCAGCTTGACCTGGAACCAGTCCTGGGTCGGGTCGTAGCCGTTGCCGACCGACGCGTAGTTCGAGGTCCATCCGTTGTGCACGAACACGTCGACCGCGTTGGCGGGCGCGTACGTCGCCGCGGGTGCGGTCATCCGTTGGGACTTGGCGGAGGCGACCGCGCCCGGCAGGAGGGCGAGGTTGATGCTCTCGGAGTCAGCGGCGGCCGTTGGTGGTGTGTCGGCGGAAGCCGGTCCGACTGACAGGGGAACCAGAGTTGCAGCCACAAGCGCACCAATTGCGAGAGCGGGTACGGCACGAGGCTTGGACAAGAAGGAGAATCTCACGTCACTCCTTACCGTGCAGGGCGGTGTCACGCGGTCTGGAAGGCGACCGTACCGGCGATTTTCCGCCCCACTCACCAGCCGTGCAACAACACCCAGCGCGCCCCCGAAGCCGTTAATTGTTTGACGCCGCCGGACGTGTGCTGATCTGCTGTGGGGACAGTGCGCCGGACACGCCGGCGCGGGCCGGAAGGAGGGAAGCCGATGACCATCTCGTCCTGTTTGCTTTTCTCTGAAAGGTTCCTGGTTTGGCATTCGCGCGTTCGTTCAGCTGTGAGCATTGCGGCGTAGAGGTTTCTCTCGACGCCCCTGGTACCACCCATCGCAACCACTGCCCGAGTTGTCTGTGGTCACGTCATCTCGATCGCAACGTTCCGGGCGATCGCAAGGCCGATTGCAGCGGCGGTATGGAACCCATCGCGGTCACCGTCCGCGGCGAGGGGCGCTGGGTCCTCATCCATCGGTGCACCAACTGTGGCCGCCTTCGTCTCAACAAGACCGCGGGTGACGACAACGTGCTGTTGCTGATGCGGCTGGCGGCGCTGCCGCTGACCATGCCGTTCATCCCGTTCGCGGCCGAGCCCGAGGCCGCGGGCAACGGCATCGGCAATGGCAACGGCACCAGCAACGGCAACGGTGGGCATCCCGTCGTCCGCAAGCCGAGGGCGCGCAAGAGCAAAGCCTGAGTGGCGCCCCCGCGCGGTCCCCCCTCGGCGTGTCAGTGGAAGGCGGGGGGACCGCCGTGGAGGGCTCGGTGGGTGGCGTCGGCGTCGCCGAAGAAGTTCGGCAGTTGGTCGCCGGCATTGTCGTAGTAGCGGTGGAAGACCGGGGTCTGCGAGCTGGACATCGGTGGCACGATCCAGGTCCAGTCGGCAGGGCATTGGCGACCCGCTCGCTCCTCCCGCTCCAGATGGATGAGGAATCTGCGGGACTCGGTGTGGTGGTCGGTGATGGTCACGCCGTTCGCGCGGAACGAGTGCAGGACCGCGCGGTTGATCTCGACCAACGCCCGGTCCCGCCACAGGGTGGCGTCGTCCGAGGTGTCGAGGCCCATCCGTTCCGCAACCTGCGGGACCAGGGCGTAGCGGTCGCTGTCGCCGAAGTTGCGGGCCCCGATCTCCGTACCCATGTACCACCCGTTGAAGGGTGCGGCCGGGTACGAGACACCACCGATCACCAGTCGGTTGTTGCTGATCACCGGCACCGCGTGCCACCGCATGCCCAGGTCGGCGAACCACGCGAGCTCAGGGTGCTCGAGCGGGACCTCGTGAACCGCCTGGTCGGGGAGCTGGAACATCCGAGGTCCCTCGTCGACGGTTTCGACGACGAGCGGGAGTACGTCGAAGGCTCCCGGAACGTCGGGTGGACGCCACCCGCGCCGGACGAGCTCGCTGGTGAAAGCCCGGTAGCGGGGATCCCCGAGGACACGGCCGTCCGGCTGCTCGTACCCGGCGTACCGGATGAGTTGCTCGTTCCAGATCCGGGGCGCGGGCCTGGCTGGGGTCTCGGGAGCGAACACGCTGATCATCGGCCGGATCTTGCCGTCGTTGTGAGCCATGCGCAGGTGGTCGAAGCAGTGCGCGGCGACCCGGCCGGCGTCGGAGACAGTCCTCAGGTCGCGCACCTGCAGGCTGCGCCAGTACAGCCGGCCGATGCACCGGGCGTTGTTGCGCCAGGCGACGCGGGCACCGAAGGCCAGCTCCTCGGCGGTGTGCCAGTAGGTCCCGGTCATGTCGATCTCGCGCATCACCGCGGCGATCCGCGGCCCCATCCACCCGGCCTGGGGATTCTCGGCATGAAAGAGCTCGAGGAACTCCTTGGCCGCGGCCCGAACCGTCTCGATGTCCGGGCTGTCAGGGCTGTCGGGACTTGGCCGGGGATCGGGCCGGCTCACGGGGTGGGCGGGCCTCGCCCGGATTCTCCCGGGACCTGGCGACGCCCGCCGGCCGGCCCGTGGAGCCTTGCCCCACGACCTGTCGCCGACCTGGAGCAGCTGTTCTCCGGCGTGGGCCGCGACGAGCTGGTGGGAGCAGATCCGAATGGCCAGGAACAGGATGGCCAAGCTCAGTACGACGACGGCCGGGCGGCCGGTCGGCGCGGTCCAGCCAATTTCGACCGCCCCGACGGTGGCACCGGGCACGGCCAGTGCGGCGACCGCGAGGGGGAGAATCACTAGTCGGCGATGCTCTGTCGCCGGTTGGTGGGCAGGGATGCTGTGGGCGGGGCAGCTCGGCTGCGAACGGTTCATGTGGTGCCTGGACGCTGGGTGTGCCAGTCGCCCGAGTTGTCGAACAACGGGTCGTTCTGCGGGGGCGCCGCGGACCCCGGCGCGGCGGACAGCGACGTACTCCCGAGCTGGTCGACCTCGGTGGCGAACGAGTCCACGATCGACTGCATCTGCGCGTGGGCCGTCTGTGCGTACGAACGAACCTGCTGCCCGGCCGTGTCCATCGCCTCCGCGACGATCCTGCGCTCGTGCTCGCGCGCCTGGCCGATGCGCTCCCGGGCGTCCCGGGTGACGTCCTGGACCATCTCCTCGACCACGAGCTGGGCCTGGCTGAACATCTGCACGACCTGTTCGTTCACACGGTCGCCGGCCTGCTCGTACTGGTCCAGTTCCGCCTGCATGCGCTGCAGGTCCGCCCGCCCGCGCTGCAGCTCGGCCTCGAGACGGTCGTTCCTGGCCCGGCTCTCGCCGAGCTCTCGCTCCGTGGCCTCCACCTGGTCAGCGAGCAGATCGAGGTACCCGTAGACCTTGCTCGCGTCGAGGCCCCGCATCCGGCGCGGGAACGCCTCGTCCCGGATCGCCCGGGCTGTCTGATAGCCCGGGGAGTCGTTGCGGTGGTTGTTGGTCACTTGTCGTCTCCTGACCTGGTAGAGCTGGCAGGGCGGTGTGGTCCCCCGCGGCCGCGTAGTAGAAGTGCTCGTACTTGATGTGCTCGGGTTGCATGCCGGCGGCGGCCAGTTGCTCCAGCGTGTGCGCGACCATCTGCGGGCCGCCGCACACCATCGCCGTACGGCCGTACAGCAGCTGGCGGGCCGCGACCGTACCGACCTTCCCGCGCGTCCCGGGATAGGACCGGTCGTCGGACACGACCTCCGTGTAGTCGAACCATGGCCGCGTCTGGGCCAGATCGCGTAGCCGGGGGCGGTCGTAGAGGTGCCAGGGCATCCGGACGCCGTGGAGCAGGTGGACCAGAGGTCCGGTGCCCGCGCGTTGCCACTCGAGGTCGATCTGCTCGAGTACGGCGAGGAGCGGTGCGAGACCGGTTCCGCCGGCGACCAGCAGCAGATCTCTCGTGTCGCCGGCCCGGCGGGTCAGCCGCTCGCCGACCGGCGCTCCCAGCTTCACGGTGTCGCCGGCCTTCAGGGACCGGACCACGGCCGGGCTCACCTGGCCACCGTCGATCTGCTGCACGTGCAGATCGATCGAGCCGTCCTGACGCGGGGCGTTGGCCGGGCTGAAGTACCGCCACAGCCGGGGGCGTTGCGGGATCTCCATCGAGACCGACTGGCCGGGGAGGAACTGGTACGCGCGACTGGGCCGGACCGTCAGCAGGGTGAGGTCCATGGTCCGCCGCTCGGCAGACACCACTTCGGCGTCCCACCAGTCAGGGGTGGACTCCGAGGACATCTCGGCCGCCTCGACCATGATCCGCGCGACCACCTGGTAGGCCGCCGTCCACTGCGCGGCGAGATCCTCGTCCCACTCGGGTCCGAGGAAGTGCATCAGGGTCGCGCACAACGAGGCACCCACCGCGTTGTAGTGCTCCGCCACGACGGCGTACTTGCGGTGGTCGCGGCCGAGGTGCTGCAGGAAGGCCGCGTCGTTCTCGATCTGGTCGGCGTGGCTGACGATCCGGCCGAGTGCACTGACGAACTTGTCCCGCTGGTTCGACATCGAGAGCGGGAACATCGACCGTACCTCGGGATGAGACACGAAGATGTGTGAGTAGAAGTACAGCGCTACCTGGTCCCCGTGCTTCGTGACCTGGTCCCAGCTGCGTTGCAGGGCGTGTGCATCCATGGGGGCTTGGCTATCCGTCTCGGAAGGGCAGCTCCTCGAACGGAACAGGCCGCCGATCAGACGGCACCATGTACTCCCGGTTGTCGGCGGCGCGTGCCGACGGGTACTGCGTTGACAAGGGTTCGTCCTCCCAGTCCAGACCCCGAGTCTTTTCCAGTCCTCCCGTGCCCTCCCGACCTACCCGCGGCCCCACAGCCTGAAACCGCCAAATCGGACTTAATCGTGCCGAAATCTCAACACGCCGCCAGCCACCCCACGCGCGCCACCCAGGCGCTATCCTCCCCGCCCCTCAACGCGCCCGCTACGCCCGCTCCCACCCACCCTCTGGCTCATCGCAGGCACCTACCTCGCCACCGCGGTTCTGCTGCTGATGAACGCCGCCCCGGAATGATGGCTGCCGTTGCCCTCGGCATCTCATGGCTACTGGCGTCCCCGCACTCATTTCTGGATCCCGTGCCCAGGCGTTGACATCGTTTCGATTCGGGAGGAACGCTAGGTGCGATCGACAATGCCGGATGGAATGGGGTGGGCGGCATGATCGACGTCACGGGCATATCAGAGGACGATCCCCCGATCTTTGCGCTGCGGATCGTCAGCGACGAGCCCTACGGTGAGCTCAAGTCCTGGTTGGACGATCGAGACGAGGTCCGAAGCGTCGTACTGGATCTCGCGGGTGGGGCCGACCTGCTCCCGGACGAGCTCGACGAGCTGTCCGAGGTGCATGATGTCACCATCCAGGTCATTGCCGGAGGCACGGACGAACCAGCGCCGGCATGAAACTCGGCGGCTGGAGACGCTGGCTCAAAGAGTCGCCGGCCCAGGAGCAGAACAAAGGCAGCGCGGCTGAGCAGCCGAAGCCCGCCGAACCCTCCGGTCCGCCCGTCGCTGTACAGGCGGAAGCTCTCAAGCAGATGGCAACCGCGGTGACTTGGCTCATCGGGGCGCTTGCGGCCGTCGCGGCAGCGATGATCGCCGGAAGCCAGTTGTCGAGTATCGGGAAGCTGTCCTGGAGCGCGGATCGCGATCGCTTGCTGATCGCGATCGTGAGTGTCTCGGCGGCGGTCGGCGTCATCCTTCTCGCGATCGGACTGCTGTACCGCGCACAGGCTCCGACCAACACGGACTTCAGCCGGTTACGCAAGCTGGCGGAGGCAAAGAACCTGACGCGTCAGGATGTGGAGCTTCGGAGGCAGGTGGCGGACGACAGCACGCTTCACGGCGGGTACGGGGATCTCGGCAAGCTGATGGCCGCCTTTGATGACGTGCGCGAGAAGTTTCACCGTCTCAAGGACGAGTGTTATCAGGCCGAGCTGGCGATCGCTCGCGAGACTGACGACGACGTCAGGGCGTCGAAGCAGGCCGAGCTGAACCGGCAGGCTGCGGTGCGCGAAGTCATCGGGAGAAGGATGACGGAGTGCCGAACCTCCCTCGTCCGCGTAGCCCAGTTGGACAAGTACCTGCGAACCAAGGCTCGCTATCGACGCACTGCCTGGACCGTCATGGGACTTTCGGTCCTGGCGGCGTTCGGGTTCGTGAGCTTCGCCTGGGCGGCCAATCCGCCGGAGAGGCCCACCGGCGCGGCTGCGCAGCGCATCGTCGCCGCTCATCTGACTCTCAACTCCCACGGTCTGGACGCACTCAAGCCGCAGCTCGGCGAACCCTGTGCCACAGCCGCCGCTGCTGCCGGCGGTGTGCCGGTTCTCGCCGTGAGTTCGACGGATTCGGGCATCGAGGTGATCTTCGTGCCGACCGGCGAGTGCGTGGAGCCACGTCGTCTCGTCATCAGCCAGGACGACGGCGAGGTGACGGCGGACAAGAGTGCGGTTCCGGCCAGCCCTACGCCTCAAACGCCACGGTAGTGAGCTGCGGAGTCGGCCGATCGATCTTCCTGCCAGAAGTGGGCGCCGTGGGTGCCGGGGCGTTCGGTGATGATGATGTTCCGTCCGTGGCCTCCTGGTCGCAAAGGTTGCTTTTGGCAAGCACTTGCTCCGTGACGGCTCAGACCGTACATGCGCCCCGACAGTTCGGCCGGGATTGGTCGTGAATCCGGAAGGAGGATGTCCGGAATGGGGCTTAGCATCTGGCTATGGATCACGAGTTCGTCGGAGAGGTGATCGAGTGGCGCGGCCCGGCGCCGTACTACTTCGTTCCGGTGCCGGACGAGGCTGGTGTCGCGCTGCGGGACGCGGGGTTGGCTGCCAGCTACGGCTGGGGAATGCTGCCGATTCGCGCTCGGATCGGTGGCAGTGAGTGGAAGACGTCGCTGTGGCCGAAGGACGGTGGGTACCTGCTTCCGCTGAAGGACGCCGTGCGCAAGCCCGAAGGGCTGGACGCGGGTGACACGGTGGAGGTTCGGGTCACGTTCGAGGCGCAGCCTCGCAAGCAGAAGTCGCAGGCCAAGCGGGCCACCGTTCCCCGGCCGACGGGCTCGCGGGAGCCGGTCACCGCGGAGCAGTTGACGATCGTTCCGGCCAATCAGGCGGACTGGGAGGATCTGCAGGCGGTCTTCGGTACGACCGGGTCCACCGCGCGGTGCTGGTGCCAGCGATTTCGGATGCTGCCCAAGGAGTCGTGGGCGTCTGAGGGTCCCGAAGAACTCGCTGCCCGGTTGCGCGATCAGACGGCCTGCGGCAACCAGAAGGCGCGGACGACGAGCGGCCTGGTCGCGTATCTCGACGGCGAGCCCGTCGGCTGGTGCGCCGTCGCGCCGCGGGCGGACCACCCGCGGTTGCTGCGCGACTTCCGCGTTCCCTGGCTGGGCCGCGACGAGGACAGAGCCGACACCACGGTGTGGGCCGTGACCTGCTTCGTCACGCGCGCCGGCTACCGACGCCGGGGGATCGGCCGCGCACTCGCCCGCGCGACCGTCGAGTTCGCCCGTGAACAGGGCGCGGGCGCCGTGGAGGGCTACCCGGACTTCGTGGACGGCGGGTCCGTCGGGACGCTGGCGATGTTCGCCGATGCCGGGTACGTCGAAGTGAGCCGGCCGGGCAGCCGTCGGGCGGTCATGCGGGTCGACTTCTGAGCTAGTACGGCCAGGCGACGTCGTCGATCGCCAGCCACGCAGCGGTGGCCAGCGCGGTGGGTGTTGTGCTCGCGAACGCTGCGATCTCGCGGTGGAGGTGGGACTGGTCGACGTACCCGCTGTCCGCGGCAGTCCTTGCGGCGCTGTGGCCCGCGGCGAGCAGATGCGCGGCGTGGTCGAAGCGGACGAGTTGGGCGGCGCGTTTGGGGGTGATGCCGAGTTGGGAGCGGAAGCGGGACCACAGGCGCTTGCGGCTCCAGCCGGTCTCGTCCGCCAGGCGTTCGATCCGCACGCGGCCCCGGCTGGCCGACGTACGTCGCCAGGTGTGGATCACCTCGGGATCGATAGAAGAAGACCTGCTCAGCCGCCGGCCGAGGACGTCCACGACGACGTCGAATCGTTGGTCCACGGTGTGGCGCGCAGTCTCTCCTCGAAGCGTCCGGCGTCGGGTCCCCACACGTCCGCGAGTGTCGCCACCGTGCCGGTGAGGTCGATCGAAGGGCCGAACACCATGGCTGCCGCGATCGGCGAGAGGCGGACCTGGAGACAATCGCCCGTCGCCCCGGCGGCGCGGAGTTCGCCGGGAAGCAGTCCGACGAAGACACTGCCCTGCTCGCGCCGGCCGTGGACGTCGTACACGATGCCGTTGCCCTCGCTCAGGTCGACGATCAGGGTGACCGACGGGTGCGCGACCATGGCGATGTCCACGGGCGTCCGGCCCCGGTGGCGGAATCCGGCCATGCTGACGCCGGGCAGCCGGCGACGTGCGACGGCGACGTCCACCAGCGCCCAGTCGATCGATGGCATGTGAATGATGCTAGGCCCGGTGTCAGCGGCCCGGCGCGGTGAAGTCGAGCAGCAACTTGCTGGTTGCCTCGGGCGCTTCGAGCATCGGGACATGGCCGATTCCCGGCAGGAGCTCGACCCGGCCGCGCGGCAGTACGTCGTACTCGTGGGCCGACGCCGGGTCCCACCGGGGATCGGCGGCACCGAAACCCACCAGCACCGGGAAGTCGAGCTTGGCGAGCCGGTCGGGAACGCTGCGCTCGGCGATGTACTCGCCGTTGTGGCGTAGCACCGAGACGAAGGTCTGGTACGCCAGTCCGCGGAGCTCGGCGACCAGCGCGTCCGGAATGTCGATGGGCCGGGCGCAGGTCACGTTGATCCCCCTCCGGATCAGCTTGTCCGAGCGCAGCGCCCAGACGAGCCGACCGAGCGGCGGGCGCGTGAGGGCCCGCAGGAGTGCGGGCTGCGGGAGGAGTGCGCCGGGGCTGGGTCCGGTGCTGATCAACGCGATCTCCTTCACCAGCTCGGGACGCTGCTCCGCGAGCGACGTGGCCACATAGCCGCCGCTCGAGTGTCCGACCACGGTGACAGGTCCGGCGTCGAGGCTGTCGATCAGCTCCGCCACCCGGGACGCCTGCGTCGGGACGTCGTATGACGTACCGGCCCCGGAGTGACCCATTCCCGGCAGGTCGACCCGGACGACGTCGTGATGGTCGGCCAGCGCCGGGACCACGGGCACCCAGGTCGTGCCGGAGGCGC
This sequence comes from Kribbella sp. NPDC048837, assembly GCF_055586945.1. Taxonomy (NCBI): domain Bacteria; kingdom Bacillati; phylum Actinomycetota; class Actinomycetes; order Propionibacteriales; family Kribbellaceae; genus Kribbella; species Kribbella sp. NPDC048837. The sequence continues at coordinate 43,961 of NZ_JBVJHF010000003.1, read as the reverse complement.
CCGAGCCGTGGATGAGCACCATCGGAGGCGACTGGCGCGAGCCGTCGCGGACCATGTGCAGGCCGTGCAGGTATTGGACGTACTCACTCATACGTCCCAGCATGCGCGGAAGCCGACGATCAGTCTTGTACGAATGTCCTTCGGGTTCAGTCGCCCGCGAGTAGTTGTCCGCTGAGCCCCACCTGGTCGAGGCGGAGAAGGGTTTCCTGCAGTGCCGACCTCTGTCGCGGCTCCGGACCGGCGGGGTTTACTGAGGGCGTGCGACTGTTGGGTGGGGTCGTGGTCGTGGCCACGGTCCTGGGGGTGGGCTCGTGTACGTCGTCACCGTCGCGGGACTCGACCTCCGTCGAGTGGGGAGAGTGCGCTGCCGTCACCGACGTGCGAGCGGCGAATCTGCCTGCTGAGCGGTTCGGACGGCTCGAGTTCCGCTGTGGCGCCGTGGACGTCGATCTCGATGCCGGCCGCAAGGAGGCCGGGACGCTCCCGGTGCAGCTGATTCGGGTCCATCAGACAGGTGGCGCCGCGACCAAGGATCCGCTGCTGCTGATCGCCGGCGGGCCCGGTCAGTCGGGTGTGGACTTCGCAGTCGTTGCCGCCGGCATGCTTCCCGATGCTGTCCTGGATCGGTTCGACCTGGTCGGGTTCGATCCGCGCGGGGTCGGGCACTCACAGCCCATCCGGTGTGAGCATGCCGAGTCCGGGCCGCCGAGTTTTCCCGATCTGCTGACCGCCGCGGGTTATGCCCGGGCCGCGAGTCAGATGCGCAAGGCAACTGATGAGTGCGCCGCGGCGCTGGGCGCGAAGGCGGCCTTGTTCAACACGACAGCCACAGCCGTCGACATCGACCGCATACGCTCGGTCCTCGGCCAGTCGGCGCTGACCTACCTGGGGTGGTCGTACGGCGCCAAGCTCGGGGCGGAGTACGCCCGGCTGTACCCGGACAAGGTGCGGGCGGCCGTGCTCGATGCGCCGACCGATCCCGGTGTGACCTGGGTCGAGACCGTCGAACGCCAGATCGCCGGCTTCGAGCACGCCTTCGACCAGTTCACCGCGTGGTGCGCCGCCCAGAGCCGTTGCGATCGGTTGGGCAACGTACGGAACTTCGTCGGCGATCTCGTCCGCCGGGCGCGGCAGTCGCCGATCCCGAGCGGGCGACCGGGCGACGACGTACCGACATACGGCGTCGACATCATCGACGCGGCGGCGGCCGCGCTGTACGACGACGTCCGGTGGCCGGATCTCGCCGATGGTTTGGGCGAGGCCGCCGACGGTGACTCAGGCACCTTGCGAGGCTTGGCCGACGCCGGCCGCGGTGCGGACGATCACTCGGCCGATGCCCAACTCGTCATCAACTGCAACGACAGCGCTCCCGGGCCGACCGAGGCCGAGATCAAGGCGGCCGGAGCTCGTTTCACGCAGCGGTTCCCGCTGTTCGGGGTGTGGGGATCGTGGCAGTTGTTCGGATGCGCGTTCTGGCAGCCACCGCGGCACACCCTCCACCCGCCAGTCGCCGCCACCCCGCACCCGATCGTCGTCGTCGGCACCCGTCACGACCCGGCCACGCCGTACGCCGGTGCCGTCGCGATGGCCACCAGCCTGGGCAATGCCGAGCTACTGACCTGGGAAGGGCAGGGGCACGGGGCGGTAGGCCGCGACGACTGCATCACCCGCCTCGCGGCCGACTACCTGATCTCACTGACCGTGCCGCCGCACGCAACTCGCTGCCCAGCCTGAGCTCAGGTTGCGGGCTGGAAGAGCTCGACGAGGTTGCCGGCCGGGTCCGCGATCAGGACCTGGCGGCCGCCCGGCCCGGTGACCGGTTCGCTGCGGAACTCGACGCCGGCGTCCTGGAGACGGGCGATCTCGACGTCGAGGTCGTCGACGATCAAGTGGATGCGATTGCGGCCGGCGCCGGACGTGTCGGCCGGGGTGGCACGGGCACCGGACGACTGGGGTCCGGAGAGCAGGAGGCGCAGAGGGCCGAGGGTGACGTCGGCGAAGGCTGGTGCGGGGTGACTGAGTACGGCGAATCCGAGGTGGGTGGTGTAGAAGTCGAGCGCCGTCGAGACGTCGTCGACGATGTAGCGGACGCTTGCGTAGGTATCCATGGTGGGTCCTCCAGCTAGGTGCTGAGAGTCGGTAGGAGATGCCGGACGCGGGTGTCGAGCTCGGCCGCGGTAGCCACGTACCTCGAGTAGGCGCTCCGTCCGTCCTTGCCCGCCGCCGGGTCGGCGATGCTCCAGTGAGCGCGGGGCCAGTGCCCTGCCTCGGGAAGAGCCTCGCGGGCCTTGTCACACAAGGTGATGACGCGGTCGAACCGACGGTCCCGTAGCAGGTCGAGCGGGCGCGGTACCTGCCCCTCGATGTCGATGCCGTAGTGCTCGCGCAGCACCCGGACCACGTGGTGAGGGATGCGGTCCTTGGGCTGGGTGCCGGCGCTGGTCACGCGGACCCGGCTTCCGGCTCGATGCCGCAGCAGTGCCTCGGCAATCGGTGAGCGAGCGCTGTTACCGCTGCAGACGAACAGCACATTCGAGCCTGAACGCACCGCAGGGGAGTCCGGCACCATCCGCAGGGCCGGGTGCAGCGCGGCGCCAACGCCCGCGAGCGCCTGGGCGCAGCGGTCGAGCTCGAGGTGGTAGTAGCTGTCCCGCGCGTCGAAGCTGCTGCGCCGGGATGCCACCAGGCCGCCGTCGCGCAGGAGCCGCAGGTGATAGGAGACCAGGTTCTGTGGTTCGTCGACGATCGTGACGAGCTCACGCACGCGCAGGTCGGTCCGCGCGAGCTCGGCGACCAACCGCCACCGCAGCGGATGGCTGACCAGCCGGACGAACTCCGGCAGTCCCGCAATGCCCATAACCTGAAACTACATCAAATGCAGTTGATGGAATAGGCCTGCGCTCGCGCGACGTGACATTCGTCGGGGCTTGTTAGAGGGGTGTTAGAGGCGGCGGGTCTGGTGGTTTCCGCTGGCTAGGCTCCGGCCGGTGACAGAAACGTGTGAGAACGACGTGGCCGCGGAGACGGTCGGCGCGCCGGCTCCGGTGCACGGGCGGGTGGTCGGCTGGTTGCTGCACGACCGTCCGGCCGGGCACGCCGGGCCGCACCGGCCGGCGCCGCACCCGACGCACCGCTGGTGGAAGGTGATGTGCCTGACCGGCGTCGACTACTTCTCGACGCTCGGGTACCAGCCGGCGATCGCGGCTGCGGCGGTCGGGCTGCTGTCACCGGTGGCCACGTTGGTGCTGGTCCTGCTCACACTGCTCGGCGCACTGCCCGTGTATCGCCGGGTGGCCGCCGAGAGCCCGGACGGGCAGGGGTCGATCGCGATGCTGGATCGGCTGCTCGGCCGCTGGAAGGGCAAGTTCGCCATCCTGGCGCTGCTCGGCTTCATGGCCACGGACTTCATCATCACGATGACGCTGTCGGCCGCCGACGCGACCCAGCACGTGATCGAGAACCCGTACGTACCGCACTGGTTCGAGGGCAAGGAGGTGATCATCACCCTGGTCCTGCTCGCGTTGCTGGCCGGTGTCTTCCTGCGCGGGTTCGACGAGGCGATCGGGATCGCCGTGGTGCTGGTGGTGGTGTACCTCGCGCTGAACCTGATCGTGGTGGCCGACGCGCTCTGGAACGTGATCACCGCGCCCGAGCTGGTGACGAACTGGCGCGGCATGCTGACCACCGAGCACTCGAACATCTGGGTGATGATCGGCATCTCGCTGGTCGTGTTCCCGAAGCTCGCGCTCGGCCTGTCCGGGTTCGAGACCGGGGTCGCGGTGATGCCGCAGATCGAGGGCGGCGCGGACGACGAACCCGCCCGTCCGGCCGGGCGGATCCGGAACGCGCGCAGGCTGCTCACGACCGCCGCCCTGATCATGAGCGGCTTCCTGATCACCAGCAGCTTCACCACCATCGTGCTGATCCCGAAGCACGAGTTCGAGGACGGCGGCGAGGCGAACGGCCGCGCGCTCGCCTATCTCGCGCACGAGCACCTCGGCAGCGTGTTCGGAACCGTCTACGACGTCAGCACGATCCTCATCCTGTGGTTCGCCGGGGCGTCCGCGATGGCCGGCCTGCTCAACATCGTGCCGCGCTACCTACCGCGGTACGGCATGGTCCCGGACTGGGCCCGGGCGACCCGGCCGCTGGTGATCGTGTTCGGCCTGATCGCGTTCGTGATCACGTTGCTGTTCAAGGCCGACGTCGACGCGCAGGGCGGCGCGTACGCGACCGGCGTACTGGTGCTGATCCTGTCGGCCTCGATCGCGGTGACGCTGTCCGCACGACGCAAGGGCCAGAAGGCGCAGACGATCGGGTTCGGCGTGATCAGCCTGGTCTTCCTCTACACCACGATCGCCAACGTCATCGAGCGGCCGGACGGTGTCCAGATCGCGTCCTTCTTCATCGTCGCGATCATCGTCACCTCGCTGATCTCGCGCGCCACCCGCTCGCTGGAGCTGCGGGCGACCGAAGTCCGGTTCGACGAGGAGGCGTGCCGGCTCATCGCCGAGGCCGCCGTGGCGGGCGAGCTGCGGATCATCGCGAACGAGCCGGACGCTCGCGACGTCGCGGAGTACCAGGAGAAGGAGGCCGAGCAGCGCGAGGTGCGCAACCTGCCCGAGGGACTGCCGATCCTGTTCCTCGAGGTGACGCTGACCGACGCGTCGCAGTTCGAGACCGAGCTGGACGTCCACGGCGAGGAGCGGTTCGGCTACCGGATCCTCAAGGTGGAGAGCCCGAGCGTCCCGAACGCGATCGCCGCCCTGCTGCTGAAGATCCGCGACGAGTGGGACGTGATGCCTCACGTGTACTTCGCCTGGGCCGAGGGCAACCCGTTCCACTTCCTGTTCCGGTACCTGATCTCCGGCGAGGGCGACGTACCTCCGGTGACCCGCGAAGTGCTCCGCCGCGCTGAACCCACCCGCTCCAACCGTCCGTGGGTCCACGTCGGATGATCTCAAGAAAGTTAAGACATCTGCGTTGAGATATTGAGAAAATCAAGATACAACTGAAGAGAGGCGAGGAGAGGGGCCGAGGGTGGAGTGGCAGGAGCTGACGGACCTGACCCGCGGGCAGGCGTTCGTGGTCGAGCGGGTCCGCCTCGAGAGCGGCGTGGCGATCGAGGGTCGGTTCGAGCCGCCACAGCTGGCGGAGCTCAGCGTCGACGACCAGGTGTTCGTCGCCGCGTTCGTCCGGTCGCACGGCTCGATCAAGGAGATGGAGCGGATCTTCGGAGTCAGCTATCCGACGGTCAAGTCCCGGCTGAACCGGATCGCCGAGCAGCTCGACTTCGTCGACACCGACCCCAAGCCCACCGGCGCGGATGTCGTCGACCGCTTGCGGCGGGGCGAGATCACCGCCGAGGAGGCGCTGGCCGAGCTGGAGGGGCCTCGATGATCCCGCAGCTGGTGACGGTGCGCTATCGCCGTTCCGACGGGCGCTGGCGACGGCTCTATCTCCCCGTCGTGCCGCTGCTGCTGGTGCTGTCGCCGTTGCTGCTGCTGGTCGTGCTGGCCGGGTTGGTGGCGTGCCTGATCTTCCGGATCGGGCCGGTCGGCGCGCTGTGTGCCGCCGGGCGACTGCTGTGCGCGCTGCGCGGGACGCGGTTCGAGCTGGACGACGGTCAGATGGCCGTCTTGGTGAGCGTCAGTTGAGTCAGGACAAGGAGCAACGATGAACGAGCAGCGCCGTCAGATCCTGCAGATGCTTGCCGAGGGCAAGATCACGGCGGAGGAGGCCGAGCGGCTGATCGACGCCCTCGGGCGGGAACAGTCCGAAGCGCCCGCGTCGAGACCCCGACCCAAGTACCTGCGGGTGGTGATGCACGACTCCAGCGCCGGAGCGCCGAGCCGGATCAACATCCGGGTCCCGCTCCAGCTGCTGCGCGCCGGCGTCAAGCTCGCCAGCTTCGTCCCGCCGCAGGCGCTCGCCAAGGCGAACGTGGAGCTGGCCAAATCCGGGGTGCCGATCGATCTCACCGAGCTCAAGCCGCAGCACCTCGAGGAGCTCATCGAGCAGCTCGACGAGGTCACCGTCGACGTCGACGACCCCGACACCAAGCTGCAGGTGTTCTGCGAGTAGCCGGGGCACAGGGGCCGCCGCGGGAGCGTAACGGGATGGTTACCGTAACTGATGGGTTACGCTTGCGGGGTGGTGACGGAGGCGGGGCGTGATCCGTTCTCGGCGTTGGGAGATCCCACCCGGCGGCGGATCCTCGAGTTGCTGGCTGACGGGTCGCGGTCGGTGGGGGAGCTGGCCGGGGAGTTGCCCGTCAGCCGGCCGGCCGTGTCGCGCCATCTCCGGCTGCTCAAGGAAGCGGGGCTGGTCGAGGAAGCGCCGGAGGGGACCCGACGGATCTATCACCTCCAGGAGTCCGGCGCCGAGGTCGTGCAGGCGTACCTCCTGCAGGTGTGGGGAGAGGCAGTCGGGCGGTTCAAGTTGCTGGCCGAGAACACCCGGCCGCCGTCACCCGGGGAGGCGCCGTGATCGAGCCGTTGCGGGTCGAGGTCGTCCTGGACTGTTCTGTCGAGCACGCCTTCACGACGTGGACCGAGCGGTTCTCGGCGTGGTGGCCACGTGGCCACTCGGTCAGTGGCGACCCGGCCGCGGTCACGTTGGAGCCCCAGGTCGGTGGGCGCATCTACGAGCGCACCCGCGATGGCGAGGAGATCGACTGGGGATGGATCACCGCGTGGGATCCGCCGCACCGGCTGAGCTACCGGTGGCACATCCGCCGGCCGTCCGCCGAGGCCACCGATGTCGAGGTCCGCTTCGTCGCCGTCCCCGGAGGCCGAAGCAAGGTGGACATCACGCAGACGGGCTGGGAGCGGCTCGGGCCCGAGGCAGAGCGCTGGCGCGATGCCAACGCCGGCGGCTGGAGCGGACTCCTCCCGTACTTCGTGGCCGCCTGCAACCCCTGACCGAAGGAGAGCGACGTGAGCGGCACCGGCACCACAGAAGATCCCTGGGTTCTCAAGACACCACCCGGTACGTCGGAGTACACCATCCACCGCGACGACACCGCCGACCCGGCCGAGCTCGTGTGCCAGGTCGGTACGACGAAGCTCCGCTATCTCGCCCGCTGTCTCGACGACGTCCCCGCGATGCTGAAGGCGCACGGTGACTGGATGGAGCTGGGCAGCGCGGACGAGAGCAAGCCGGCGAAGGACGGGACGCTGGAGGCGTGGGCGCGCGCGGACGGCAACCCGGTCGGCGGATGGTACGGCCTCCGCAAGGGATACCGCGGCCGCTTCGCGATGTACATCCCGCCGCTACTGGAACAACTCGGCCTGGTCGAACTCGAACACAACCCCCGCAACAACCGCATCCGCGTTCCCTGACAGACGAACAGTCGGACCGCCCGGGTCATGCCGTCGGCGGGTCCTGTTCGGGTGCCGCGAGCTTGAGCATCAAGGTGATGAACTGGCGCCGTTGCGCGGTGGTCAGGGGTTCCAGGACTCGTTCCTGGACGGTGTCGATGACGTTGTCCAGTTCCAGGAGTTGGGCGACGCCGGCCTGGGTGATGGTGACGATGTTGCGGCGTTTGTGGTTGGGGTCGACCGACCGCTTGACCAGCCGGCGTGACTCGAGCTCGGACAGGGCCGCGGTGACGTCGCTGCGATCGATCCCGGTGCCGCGGCCCAGTTCGGCCTGGCTCGCTGGGCCCCACTCCTCGAGCGCGGCCAGGAGCCGGTAGTGGTAGCTGCGAAGTCCGCGGCCGTGCGACTCGAATCCGGCGGCGAGAAGGCCCGACGAGCGGGCGAAGGCCCGGCTGATGAGCCAGGTCGGACGGTCCTTGACGCGGGCGGGAGTACGGCTCGGCGGGTGATCCATCGGCATGGGGAGACGGTACCAGTTGTTGGCTCGGCCAACACTTGCTATGTTGGCCGTACCAACACTCAAACTTCCTGGGAGACCGGTTCATGGACATGCCGAACACCAGCGTTCTCGTCATCGGCAGGAGCCCGAGCGTGATTCTCGACGCTGCGGACATCCTGCGGAGCAAAGGCTTCCACGCGGACGCGACCAACCAGTTCGACGAGGTGCTGACGGAGTACGACACCGCGAGCCTCGATGTCGTCGTGTTCGGTGGGATGGTTCCGCCGGACACCAAGCGGCACCTCAGAGAGGAGATCTCCAAGGGCAACGGTCACGTCACCTTCGTCCAGGGACTCGCCGGAATCGCGGGCCTCATCGCGGCCCAGGTCGAGGGCGTCACGTCGACTGCCCGAGACGACAACGGCGTGATCTATGACTCGGCCGAGCGAGCAGTGCGGCTCACTCTGAAGGAGCGGGCCCGAGTGGTGGTCGAGGCATGGTGGGGCACGTCCTTCACGCCACCCGAACCGACGAGCACCTCGATGCGTGTCGTCGACTCCGACTTCGATTCGGGGGAGCACCTCATTCCGCTCCCCGCCGACGTTCCGGCCGTGGCGTCGTTCGTCACCGTATCCGTGGGGCCGGCCGTCCACGCATTCACGGTTGGCGCGATGCCGGACGCAGTACGGCGTATGGTCCCCACCGGCGGCGCGGCCCAACCTGCCGCACTCCCACCGGTCCGCGCAGTAGCCACCCACCACAACGACTGACCGGCCGTCACCCTTGCTGCCGGCGGCCTGCCAGGTAGACGGCCTCGACGGTGAGGTCGGGGGAGAGCTGCACGAGGTCGGCGGGGTTGCCGGGGGCAATGGTGCCGCGGTTGGTCCAGCCGTAGTGGTGGGCGGCGTTGGTGGCGACGAGGGTGGCGGCCTCCGCGGGAGTCAGGTCGAGGAGGCGTACGACGTTGGCCAGTGCGTCGGAGAGGAAGTGGACGGAGCCGGCGAGGGTGTCGGTGTCGCGGAGTTTGGCGATGCCGTCCCGGACGGTGACGTGGCGGTCGGCGTACGAGTAGTCGCCGTCGCCCAGCCCGGTGGCGGCCATCGCGTCGGTGACCAGGATGCTTCGGTGCAGGCCTGCGGTGCGGGTCGCGACGGTCAAGGCTTCCGGTGACAGATGGGTGCCGTCGGCAATCAGTTCGCAGGCGACCCGGTCGTCGAGCAGGGCGACGCCGACCGGGCCGGGTTCGCGGTGGGTCATGGTGGGCATCGCGTTGAAGAGGTGGGTCGCGGTACGGGCGCCGGCGTCGAACGCCTGCCGGGTGTGGGATCCGTCGTCGTCGGTGTGACCTACGGCGAAGCTGATCTCCTCGTGGTGGCGGCGGATGAGGTCGATGGCGCCGGGGAGCTCGGGAGCGATGGTCATCGACACGGCCAGGCCGTCGGCGGCCTCGATCAGCCGGGCGAAGACCTGCTCGTCGGGGGCGAGCAGCGCGGACTCTGTCTGGGCGCCGCGTCGTCGGTGGGACAGGAACGGACCTTCGAAGTGGATGCCGCGGATGTTCGGCGCGTCGGCTTCGGCGATGGCGCGGGCGGCGGCGAGCATCCGATCCAGCCGCATCGTGGCGACCGAGGCGACCAGGGTGGTGGTGCCGTGCAGTAGATGAGTACGAGCGGCCTGGACCACGTCGGCGGGATCGCCTGAGTAGAGGGCGGCTCCGCCGGCGCCGTGGCAGTGGGTGTCGACGAAGCCGGGCAGCACCCACTGCCCGGCCACATCGACAACTTCTCCGGCGTACGGCGGTTCGCCCGGGCCGAGCGCGGTGATGAGACCGTCGTCGATCCGCAGCCAGCCGTCCACCGGCGTCGGCGCACAGATGCGGGCGTTGACGAAAGTCGTCATCAACCGAGCAGGCGACGGGCGGCAGCCTCGGAGCAGACGCGGGCGCTGCCGAAGGTCTGGATCCAGCCGGCGAAGCCGGAGTAGTCCGTGCCGGGAACGCCCATGTCGACGACGATCATGTCCGGGTGCTGGCTGTGCAACTCACCGATGAGCTTCTCCTGCCAGTCGAACCGGTGAGCACCCCGAACCAGCAGGACGACCTGGCTGTCAGCGCCGTGCTCCGACCGGAACTCGCCAACACTGGCCCGAGCCATCCCCGGCCCGTTGTACGTCTGCCCCGACAACCCGATGCTCTCGACAACCTTCCCGGCGTCGCGCAGCAGCGTCTCAACACCCCAGCCCGCCGAGCCGGCCGCGGGGGAGTGCGTCGGCTCCAGCCGGATGATCAGTACGGCGTCACTCCGCAGTACCGGGTCTCCGTGGGTCACCACGACCTGGTCGGCCAGCTGCGAGCCGAGCGCGTTGTCCCGCAGCGCGACATCCGCCTTGGGGCGCGTCCCCAACCGGGCCAGTCGCTCGTTGGCGCTCCGCAACCGCTCCAACGGCAGCCGCCCACTCTCGACGGCCTCGACCAGAGCAGCGGCCGCGACGTCCACGTCGTCGAGGAACGACCACGACCCGAGGCAGAGCGCGTCGGCCCCGGCCTCGATCGCCCGTACGGCGGCCTCCGGCAACGGGGCCACGTCGGCGATCCCATACATCTCCAGCGCGTCGGTGATCACCACCCCGTCGTACCCGAGCTCGCCACGCAGGATGTCGGTTAGCAGCACCTTGCTGATCGTCGCCGGTACGTCGTCCACCTGAGGCACGAGGTCGTGGGACACCATGATGCTGTCGACGCCGGCCGCGATCGCCGCCCGGAACGGATCGAGGTAGCTGTCCAGCAGCTCATCCCGGGAGACGTCGACGAGTGGCGTGGCGAGGTGAGCGTCCGTGCCGCTGAGACCGTGTCCCGGATAGTGCTTTGCACAGGCGCTGACCCCGGCCGCCTGCAGGCCTTCCACCCAGGCAGCCGTGTGCCGGCTGACCAGATCGCGGTCGTTGCCGAAGCACCGGATCCCGTTCGGGCTCAGCGGGTTGACGGCCGTGTCGACCGCCGGGGCCAGGTCCCAGTCGATCCCGGCCTCGACCAGCGACAGACCGATCTGGAACGCCGCCTGCCGGGTCAGCTCAACGTCGTTCAGCTCACCGAGCGCCCGGTTGCCCGGCATCGAGAAACCGCCGATGTTCTCCAGCCGGTTGACGTCGCCGCCTTCCTCGTCGATCGAGAGCAGCACGTGGTCCCGCAGGCCGTGCAGCTCGGCCGCGAGCCGCTGGAACTGGTCGCCGTCGACGATGTCCCGGCCGAAGATCACGAAGCCGCCGAGGCCTTTCTGGATCCGCGGTCCGACCCAGTTCGGCACCGTGGGCCGGCCGAGGGCGGGGAACAGTACGCCGTGGGCGAGCCGGTCGAGCTCTGAAGTCACAACATCCTCCTGAGGGGATTCATCCTTTGACCGCGCCGCTCGTCATCCCGCCGACCAGCCGACGCTGGATCAGCAGGAAGACGATCAGCACCGGGAGCGAGAAGATCGCGGACGCCGCGATGGTGGCGCCGTTGTCGATGCCGTCGGACGTCTGGAACGAGACCAGCCAGACCGGCAGCGTGTAGTTGCTCTGCGACTTCAGGAACACGTAGGCGAACAGGTAGTCGTCCCACGCGCTGATGAAGGCGAAGATCGAGGTGGCCACGATGCCCGGGGCCAGTAGCGGGAGCTGGATGTGCCAGAAGGCGCCGAACCGGCCGCAGCCGTCGACCATCGCGGCTTCCTCGAGCTCCAGCGGGATACCGGCCACGAAGCCGCGCAGGGTCCAGATCGTGAACGGCAGGACGAACGTCATGTAGGTGATGATCAGCCCCGGCACGAAGTCGATCGCGCCGACCGAGCGCAGCATCAGGTACAGCGGGATCACCATCGCCGACCCCGGCACCATCTGGACCAGCACCAGGCCGACCAGGAACGCCCGGCGGCCGAGGAACCGGAACCGGGCCAGCGCGATCGCGGCGCCGAGGGCAACGATCAGCGCGATCAGCACTGTCGACACCGAGACCAGCAGCGAGTTGCCGACGTACCGCAGGAACGTGCCGTGGGTGAGTGCGGTGTGGAAGTTCTCCAGGCTCAACGGCCAGGGGACGAACTCCGGTGTCGCCGACAGGATCCTGCCGGGCTGCTTCAGCGCGGTGGCGAACATCCAGTAGACCGGGAAGATCACCACCAGCGACACCAGGACGGCGATCGTGTTGGGGAGTGCGCGTCTGCGTCTCATCCGGTCACCTCGCCCTGGGCGAACAACCGCCGGACGTAGAGCACGGCCAGGACGGCGAGCAGCACGACGGTGACGATCGCGATGGCTGCGCCGCCGCCGTAGTCGTTGCGGGTGAAGGCTTCGAGGTACGAGTACACGCCGAGCGTCGTCGTACCGCCGTCGGGGCCGCCCTGGGTGAGCACCCAGAACGGGGTGAAGGAGTTGACCGACCAGATCACCTCCAGCAGTACCAGTACGGCGAGCACCGGGCCGAGGATCGGCAGCGTGATGTGGCGCGCCATCGACCACCGCCCGGCGCCGTCCAGGCCGGCCGCTTCGTACAGGTCGTCGGGGATCTGGCCCATCGCGGCGTACAAGGTCAGGGCCACGAACGGCAGCCCTTTCCAGACGATCAGGGCGATGATCAGGAACAGGGCCTGACCCGGCGACGAGAACCAGTCGTGCGCGGAGAAGTCACCGAGGACCCGCACCTGCGTGATGACCCAGTTCAGGACGCCGTACTGCGGCTCGAACAGCCACCGCCAGATCATCGCCGCCGACACCATCGGCATCGCCCAGACCAGCACCAGGCACACCGACAGCATCACCCGGGCCCAGCCCGACACCTGCCGCAGCAGCGAGGCGAGCAGGAACCCGATCACCATCAGCGCGCCGACGCAGGCCACGCTGACGATCAGCGTCCGGAGCAGGACGTGCCAGAAGTCGCTGTCGCCGAGCACCCGGGTGAAGTTGCCCAGGCCAACGAACGGCGCCTCCCCGGTGAACAGCGACCGCGGCCCGAAGGCCTGCACCGACAGCCAGACCAGCCGGACCATCGGGTAGCCGAGGACGACCACGAACGCGATCACCGCCGGCCCGACCAGCCCGTACGGCGTGAGCCGTCCGAGCCGGTGGGGCCGGACCGGCCGGCCGGCGCGTGGTGGCGCCGGCGTGACGGTTCCCGTCTCCGGTGCTTGGGTGAGCGAGGTCATCAGCCGCTACCGTCAGCGCTGGCCGGACTGGGCGTTGAAGGCCTCGGTCGCGTGTTTGTCGTAGTCCTCGGCGGCCTTGGCGATGTCACTGCCCTTGGCGATCTTGGAGAAGAACTGCTCGTTGTAGCTCTCGGTCTCCAGGGTCGCCTCGCCCGGTGTCGACGGCAGGGCCTGGCTGACGGTCGCCGCCTGGGCGCCGAGCTTCAGCACCTCGGGCACGTCGTCGGTCGGCAGGAAGCCGGTGACGACCGGGAGCTGGTGGATGGTCCGGGTCATCGTCTGCTGGAAGGTCTTGCCGGTGACGATCTTCAGCCAGTCGACCGCCGTCTCCTTGTTCGGGCTGTTCTGCGCGATGCCGATGGTGGAGCCGGCCACGATCACCGGCAGCGGCTTGCCGGGCTCGTAGCCCGGCATGATGAAGTAGCCGGCATCCGCGGCGACCGCGGCGTTGATCTCCTTCACCGCGCCCGGCTCCCAGGCCTTCACGTAGATCATCGAGGCCTTCTGGTCGGCGAAGATCTGGTCCTGGTCAGGGCTGTCGGTGTTCGCGCCGATCGAGGACGGCGTCGAGCAGGCGTTCTGGAACCTCTTCCACTCCGCGAGGCCGGCCTGGTTCTCGGCGCTGCTCATCTCGGCGGCCCACTTGCCGTCGTTCTCGCTCGCGATCTTGCCGCCCTTGCCGAACAGGAACGGCATCCCGGCGAACCAGTACTGCCCGGGCATGTAGAACGCCGAGAAGTTCGGGGTCGCGGTGTGCGCCTTGGCCAGCTTCCCGCAGTCGGCGACCAGCTCGTCCAGCGTCGCCGGCGGCTTGGCGATGCCCGCGGCGGCGAACATCTTCTTGCTGTACATGACGACCTTCGTCCCGCCGTACAAGGGCGCCGCGTAGAGCTTGCCTTGGTACGTCGAGGGCCCGGCCAGGCCGGCCAGCCACTGGTCGGACGACTCGAAGTCGCCCTTGTCCGCGGTGAGCTCGGCCAACGCGCCGGAGGCGGTCAGCATCGGGGTCTGCGTATTGCCCATCTCGACGATGTCGGGCGGGTTGTCCGAGGCCAGTGCGGTGGTCAGTTTGGTGACGATGTTGTCCCACTGCTGCACCTCGACCTTGACCTGGACGTCGGGATGCTTCTGGTGGAACTCGTCGGTGACGTTCTGGATGATCTTGTTGTCGCCGGGGCCGCCGGTCATCATCCAGACCGTCAACTCGTTCGTCGGCGCCGACTTGCCCGGCCCTCCGCCGCCGCAGGCGGCCAGGGCGGTGAGGGCGGCGGAGATCGATGCGATGACAGCCAGCGTCTTGCAACGTGTCATGCTGGTTCCTCTTTCGCTGATGGGTCGACAGCGCAGCCGTCCAGCGAGGCCACGACGTCAGGGGCGGAGGTCGTGATCGAGGCGACCTGATGGCGCGCCACCCCGATCGAGGTGTAGTAGCCACTCAGGGCCGCGGCCATCGCACCCAGCAGGCCGCCGGAGTCCCCGAGCACGGATCGGCGCAGGTCGCTGTGCACGCCGACGGTCTCGTACGTCTCGGTGCTCACGGTCTGCAGGGCGGAGTCGCTGAACGCTCCGGAGAAGCCGCCGGTGAAGACGACCGTGCTCGGTTCGTACGCCAGGGCGACGATCGATACGAGGTGCAGCAGCGCCTCGTGGATCTCGTCGACGAGGCCGCCGAAGCGGTCCGGGTCGGCGAACACGTCGTCGGCCCTGGCGAGCCGGTGACCGGAGGCCTGGGCGAGGGCGAGCAGGCCGGCACCGGACAGCAGGTCCCGCAGGCGCTCTTTGCGACCGGGCAACCGCAGCCGGCCGAACTCGCCGAGCAGACCCTCGGGCCCGGCGAGCACCTGCCGGTTGAAGGCGACCGCCGAGCCGAGACCGGTGCCCAGGCTGAGCAGGACGACGGTCTCGTCCCTGGGCAGATCGCCGTAGTGCAGCTCACCGAGCAGAGCCAGGTTGGAGTCGTTGTCGATGATCGTCGGTACGCCGAGCTCGGCGCCGACGGTCCGGACGAAGGTGGTGCCGAGGATCTGCGGCAGGTTGAACGCGCCGACCACGCGGTCCTTGGTCGAGGCAACCACACCGGGCAGACCGATCGCCACGGACGTCAGCGGTACGCCGTCGCCGTACCGGTCGACCAGACCGAGCACGCGGGTCGCGATCCAGGACGCCAGCTCGGCGGCCTCGAGATCGCGTGGTGTCTCGTCCCGGCAGCGGATGATCGCCGAACCGATGCCGTCGGCGATCACCATCCGGCAGTATGTGCCGCCGAGATCGATCCCGCAGACCAGCCCGGACCGCGGGTTGAACCCGAGCGCGGCGGCTTGCCGGCCCGGGCCGTCCCGGACGATCTTGTGCTGCTCCAGGGCCAGCCCGTCGGCGAGCAGGTCGTCCACGATCCGGGCCACGGTGGCCCAGCTCAGTCCGGTCTGCTCGACCAGTTGCCGGCGGTCGATCCCGGCCTCGGACAGCAGCGCGGCGATGATCGCCCCGCGGTTGGCCGTCCGGGTCCCGGCACTGCCTCGTTCCAGCTTCGTCATTTATTCTCACGGTGAATAGAATTGGTTGAGGTGAGACAGTAGTCCCGGCATCCGGGCAGTGTCCAGGGATTCTCGGAGGTGTCCTGCATCGCGGGATCTGTGCGATTCGGCCACGGTGTGCGATGCTGTGCCGACTATGAGTGAGGTTGCCCGTCAGGACGTCGCGCTTCCGGTGGCCCCGCGGACCGCGGAGTCACTGGCCGGCAGCCTGCTGCAGCACCTCTCGCCGGTCACCGACGCGCTGGTCGAAACCATCTACGCGCAGAACCCCGCCTATCGCGAGCTTGACTCGGTCCCGGCGGACGACCTGTGGCGCTCGTGTCACGACAACGTCGCCCGGGTCGTGCAGATGATCGCCGGCACGGACCGCCACCTGGGCCGGTCCGCGACAGTGGACTACTTCGATGCGGCGCGGGAGACCGGACGGCGCCGGGCCGAGCAGCGGATGCCGCTCGACGACGTGCTCCGCTCGTTCCGCCTGGGTGGCCGGCTGGTGTGGGAGGCGCTGATCGACGAGGCCCGGGCCCAGGGCGTGGTCGACTCCGACGCCCTGCTGGATGTCGCGAGCAAGGTCTGGGAAGTCGTCGACAGTACGTCGTCGCAGGTCGCGGCCGCGTATCACGCCGCGGAGCGGCACCTCGTCCGCGCCGACGAGCGACGACGATCGATGCTCTGGGAAGGGTTGCTGCACGGCCGCGCGAAGGACCGGGCGTTCGTCCTGGAGGCGGCCACGGTCCTCGACGTCCCGGTGAACGGTGCGTACGCCGTGGTCGCGATCGACAACCTGGTCGACGACGAGTGCACGGTCGCGTCGCTCGCCCGGCGGTTGGCCGGCGTCCGGGTCGCCTCGGCGTGGCAGGTGCGCACCCACACGGTCGTCGGATTGCTTGCCCTGGGCACCGAATCTCCGGACGCCGTTCTCCGATCGCTGCGCGCCGCCGTCCGGGCGCCCGCGGGGATGTCCGGGGTCGTCTCCGGACTGGCTGATGTGGACGTCGCGTACCGGCAGGCGACACTGGCCCGGCGGACGCTGCCGGCCGGCCAGATCGGGGTGGCGTCACTGACCGAGCGGCTCCCGGAAGCCTTGCTGCTCAGCGCTCCGGAGCTGGCCGAGCAACTCGTCCAGACGTGGCTGGTGCCGCTCCTGGAAGTGCCGGAAGCCGAACGTGAACTACTGCTGGACACCCTCGAGAGATGGGTGGCCGCGGGCGGTTCCGTCCGGCGCACAGCCGAGTTGGCGTACTGCCATCGCAACACGGTGATCAATCGGCTGCACCGGATCCATCAGATCACCGGCCGCGACCTCACCGACGCCGCATCGCACCTGGATCTCGGCCTCGCGATCCGGGCCATCAGGCTGTTCCCACCGCGCGCCGGATGAGCTCGGCGGCTGTGCGTTGTGCACAGCCGGGCCGGTCCGAACGTAGGCGTTCTGGCCATGCCGCGACGCCTTTCCCACTGTCAGACTGCGTTCCCAGCATTGGTCGAACACGGAGGAATCTTTGATGGCCGAACACCGTCGGTCGCCGGACGAGTCACCACAGCAGCCGGCCGGAGTGCGCGGCCTGCTGGGCCGCCGTCGCGTTCTCGGGTATCTGCTCGCCGCGCCGACCCTCGCGGTCGGGGTGAGCTGGCTCGCCGACTCGGCGGACCCGCGGGCGGCGGATGCCGCCGTACCGTCGCTGCCGCAGCCCGAGGACATCTTCGACCTCGGCGATCTGCAGAACCTCGCGGCCCTTCCCACGTCCGGCCTGATCTCGGTCGAGCTGAAGACCGACGGCACCGCGTTCTTCGCCGTTCCCCGGGCCGAGGTCGGCCAGGGCGTGACGACGTCGATCGCGATGATGGTCGCCGAGGAGCTGGACCTGCCGATGGACAAGATCACCATCGGGCTGGCCGACGCACGGCCGGAGTTGCTGATGAATCAGCTGACCGGCGGTTCGAACTCGATGCGCAGCATGTACATCCCGGTCCGTACGGCCGCCGCGATCACCCGGCAGCGCCTGGTGGACACGGCCGCCGCGCAGTGGGGTGTGCCGGCCGCCAAGCTGACGACGCGCAACGGTGTGATCAGTGGACCGAGCGGGCGGACGGCCACGTACGGATCGCTGGCCCGGGCCGCCGCGAGTTCGCAGACGATCACGGTGTCGGCCGAGCTCAAGCCCCGGTCGGAGTTCACCGTCCTCGGGCGCCCGCACAACCGGGTCGACGCGCATGACATCGTCACCGGCCGCAAGCAGTTCGGGATGGACATGGACGTCCCGGGCGCCAAGCCGACCATGGTGGCCCGGCCGCCGACGATCAACGGCACCGTCAAGTCGGTCAACAATCTGGCCGAAGTCCGCGCGATGCCCGGCATCACGGACGTCGTCGCCATCACGCACGGCGTGGCGATCCGGGGTGAGACGTTCGGTCAGTGCATCGACGCCATCCAGGTGGTCGACGCGACCTGGGGCCCGGGAACGGTGGACAACGAGTCCGATGCCACCGTGCTCGCGAAGCTCCGTGCGGCACAGCTCCCGATGGCCGTGCCGCCGCTGCTGTCGAACACGATCGACGCCGAGTTCGTCTTCGCCTTCGCCAGCAACAGCCCGCTGGAGCCGGACTGTGCGATCGCCGACGTCCGCCCGGACAGCGTGGAGATCTGGTCCTGCCTCAAGGTGCCGATCGTCGCCCAGGAGGACATCGCCAAGCGGCTCGGCCTGCCGATCGACGCGGTGAAGGTGCACGTCATCCAGGGCGGCGGCTCGTTCGGCCGGCACCTGTTCCACGACGTGGCGGCCGAGGCGGCGGAGATCTCGCAGAAGATGGGCAAGCCGGTCAAGCTGTCCTGGTCGCGGACGGACAACTTCCGCCAGGGCCGCGTCCACCCGATGTGTACGTCGCGGGTCCGGGTGAACTACCTTGCCGGGAACGTCCTGAGCTACGAGCAGCGGCACACCAGCGTGCAGACCGAGTTCGGTCACGGACTCGGCGAGATGATCACGTCGACCGCCGCGCATCTGCCGGTCGGCGGCAACCTCTCGTTCGCCGAGACGATCTTCGCGCTCAGCCAGTCCTCGCCGTACAACTTCGGGGTCACCACACAGTTGCTGAACGAGATCCCGCTGAAGTTCAACACCGGCAGCATGCGCAACATCTACTCGCCGAACGTGGTGTGTGCCGAGGAGCTCGTGGTCGACCGGCTCGCGGCCAAGATGGGCCAGGACCCGGTGCGGTTCCGCCGCAACTTCCTCAAGGATCAGCGTTTGCTGGCGGTGCTGAACAAGGCGGCCGAGGCCGGCCACTGGGGCAGGACGATGCCGAAGGGCATGGCGCAGGGTGTGGCGGTGCACTCGGAGTACCGGGGCGCGGTCGCGACGCTGGTCGAGATCGACTGCCGGCCGGAGACGGTGAACAGGCCTGTTCCGCACGGTGTGAGCGGTCCGCGGGTGACCAAGGCACTGATCGTGGTGGATCCCGGGTTCTGCATCAACCCCCGCGGGCTGGAAGCGCAGATGATCGGCGGTTTGCAGGACGCCGTCGCGCTCGCGCTGACCTCGAGCCTGCACATCAAGGACGGCATGCCACTCGAAGGCAGTTGGGACGACTACTTCTACACCCGGCAGTGGAATACGCCTCGGGACGTCGAAGTGATCATCATGCCCAACACCAGCGACAACCCCAGTGGCGCCGGTGAGCTGGCGGTGGCGCCGGCCTTCGCCGCGATCGCGTGTGCCTACGCTCGTGCCACCGGGACGATGCCGACGTACTTCCCGATCAACCACGGCACGCTCGGTTTCGAACCGCTGCCGCTGGAGCCGTCCACCCCGCAGTCACCCACCGACGGTCTCGACCACACGTTCTGAGGAATTCATGGCAACGCACACTTTCAAACTCAACGGCAAGCAGATCAAGGTCGAGGCCGAAGGCAACGTTCGTCTGCTCTGGGTGCTCCGCGACCTGCTCGGCGTCACCGGGCCGAAGTACGGGTGCGCGCTGGAGGTCTGCAAGTCCTGCACCTCGCACATCAACGGCAAGGCCTTCAACCCGTGCGCGGTTCAGGTCAAGGAAATCCAGCCGGCCGACGAGATCACCACCATCGAAGGCCTGCCAGCGACCGTCGGCAAGGACCTGCACCCGATGCAGCAGGCCTGGCTCGACCACGACGTCTCCCAGTGCGGCTACTGCCAGCCCGGCCAGATCATGGCGGCCGTGGCCAAGGTCAAGCAGGCCCATGCGGCGGGCCGCGAGATCACGGACGCGGACCTCGACGAGCTGCGCAACATCTGCCGGTGCGGCACCTACTCGCGGATCCGTGAGGCCATCAAGGCCGGCGCCGAGGACATGTGAGGCGGCGTGCGTGAGCTGCTCCCGCACCTCCGGCAGTGGTACGGCGAGGGCGGGCGGTTCGCCGTTGCCACGGTGATCGACACCTTCCGGTCGGCGCCCCGCCAGCCGGGCGCGGCCATGGCCGTGTCCGGCGACGGCGTTGTGGTGGGCAGTGTCTCCGGCGGCTGCGTCGAGTCCGACTTGTACGAGGTGGCTCGCGAGGTCATCAAGACCGGCCTGCCGGCTGTGCGACGGTACGGCGTCTCCGATGACGATGTCTTCGCCGTGGGACTGACGTGTGGGGGAGTGATCGAGCTCCTGGTGCAGCCAGTCGATCTGGCGTCGTTCGCCGACTTCGATGCGGTCACCGATGCCGTCGATGCGGGCCGACCGGTCGCCGTCGCGACTGTGGTCACCACCGGAGAGAGCCTGGGGCAGCGGTTGGTCGTCTGTCCGGACGGAGTCACCGGCAGTGTCGGTGACTCCGGCTTGGATGCTGCCGTCGTCGAGGACGCGGTGGCCATGCTCGACCAGGGCTCCACCGCGATCCGGTACTACGGCGCGCAGGGCGAGTGTCAGCGGGCTGAGGTCGCCGTGTTCGTCCAGGCGTTCACGCCGCCGCCGCGGATGTTCGTGTTCGGCGCGATCGACTTCGCGGCCGCCATGGCGCGTGCGGGCAAGTTTCTCGGTTACCACGTGACGGTGTGCGACGCGCGTGGAGTGTTCGCCACTCGGCAGCGGTTTCCCGAGGCGGACGAGGTGGTCGTCCGCTGGCCGCATCGCTTCCTGGCGGAGGCGCTCGACCAGGGCCTGGTGGATCGGCGCACCGTCCTGTGTGTGCTGACCCACGATCCGAAGTTCGACGTACCGCTGCTGGAGGTGGCGTTGCGGACCGACGCCGGCTACATCGGCGCGATGGGATCACGCCGTACGCACGAGGATCGGGTGACCCGGTTGCGAGCGGTCGGCGTGACCGAGGCGGAGCTCGCCCGGCTGTCGTCACCCACCGGTCTGGACCTCGGCGCGCGGACCCCGGAGGAGACCGCGATCTCCATCGCGGCGGAGATCATCGCGTCGCGGTCCTCGGCCAGCGGCCGGCCCTTGTCGACGACCAAGGGCCGGATCCACGGCGAGCCGGCGGGCGTGTCCTAGGCGATCTTGCGCACGCCGATCCCAGGGCTGCTCAGGAAGTCGAGCAGCAGGGCGTTGATCTGATCGGGTACGTCGAGTTGTGGCCAGTGGCCGACGCCGTCGATCCGCTCGTACCGCCACGGGGCGTCGACGAAAGCCGCCGTACCGGTCAGGGCCTGTTCCGTGATGGCGAGATCCTCGGAACTCCAGATGCCCATGGTCGGTGCCTGGATGGGCGGGAGCTCCGTCGGAGGCCGGATCAGCGATTCCGGGGGCAGGATCGCCCGGTACACCGCGAGGCTCGCGGTGAGGGCCGCGGGGTCGCGGAGGTGTGCGATGACAGAGTCGATGTCCGGGTGCCGGCTCCAGGTCCGCAGATTGGCGAAGTCGTCGGCAGCGAGCCAGCGTTCGGCGACGCCGGGGAACTGGAACAGCAGCATGTACCACGACTTCTCCCGCTGCTCCCAGCCCGCGGCCGCGAACGCCGCCGGGTGACCGACCGACAGACAGGTCAGGCTGGCGACTCGTTCGGGCGCCAGGGCGGCGAGCACCGCACCGATCGCACCGCCCCAGTCATGCCCCACGACCTCGGCCTGTGGTGCCCCGAGGACGTCGAGGAGTCCGATGAGATCGCTGACCAGCTGGATCATTCCGTAGCTCTCGACGGTGCCGGGCTTGTCCGAGAGCCCGAATCCGCGGAGGTCGGGCGCGATGATCCGGTAGCCGGCCTCGCCGAGTGCGCTGATCTGGTGGCGCCAGACCTCGTGGGTGTCCGGCCAGCCGTGGAGCAGGAGGACGGGCCGGCCGGTGCCGTGGTCCTCGACCTCGAGGACCGTTCCGTTGATGTCGAGGCGCATGGCGAGCTCCTTTCAGGCGATGGCGGACAGGAGTTCGCCGCGGTTGGGACCGGGTAGTGGGTACTGCGGTGCGTTGGCGCCGAGAGTGAGGACCCGACCGACCAGACCGGGTGCTGCCAGTGCCTCCTGCGGAGTGCACAGCATCGAGACGACGGACACATAGGCACGCAGTACGTCGGGATCGTGGCGGGCCGCGGCGTACAGCGCTTTGCTCATCGCCCAGGCGGCGTCCGAGGTGTGGTAGGGCTCCCCGGCGACGTCCCCGGCGATCTCGTTCAGCCGGTGCCGGTCGAAGCCGACGGTCATCCGGTACAGCGGGGTGACCGTGCTCTCGGTGATCTCGTCGAACCGCCGTACCAGCTTCTCCGGCTGGTCCGGGCCGACGTCGCGGAGCAGGTCGCGGAGGGCGCAGGCGTGCAGCATCCCGATCGACGCGCCGCGACCGAGCGAGGGGTTGGTACACGCCCACGCGTCGCCGACCGCGACGAGCCCGGTGACCACCGGTTCGCCGTCGACGACGTACCGGCGGTAGCGGTCCTCGATGCCGGCGATCACCTGGACGTCGGTGATCGGTTCGGCCTCGCCCCAGTGGGCCACCGTCGGATAGAGCTTCAGCGCCGCCTGCCAGGCGGACGCGTCGCGCAGCCCGCGCACCTGCTTGTCCCGCGCGGACGTGATGAACCCGACGCCCCAGGTGTCGTTGTCACAGGGCAGCGTCAGGACCGACAGGCTGTCGAAGTGCTGGAGCAATGTGCCCAGGGCCGCGGGGCGGGATCCGTCGGCCGAGCGGAAGTGGCGGGCGTAGTACACGAATCCCGAGTCCTCGCGCTCCTCGTGCGGCCGGCGGCCACCGGCGGACTCGATCATCGTGCTGACCTGCGACCGCCGCCCGGTCGCGTCGACGACGAGGTCGGCACGGAGTACGGCGCCACCGTCGAGCACGACCCCGGTCACGTGGGGTGCGGCTGCGACCGAGCTAGGCCCGGTGAGCAGTCCGGTGACCGTGACGCCGCGGCGGATCTCGACACCGGGAGTCGTCCGGGCGACAGCGGCGACGGCTGCCTCGAGGATCGGGCGCCGGGCCGTCACCGTGCCGAAGCGCTCGTCGCCGTCCCGCCGGCCACCGGTCAGCTCGGCCGGCAGCTCGTCGAACACGTTCACGCGGGTGCCGCCGAGGGCGATCAACTGCTCGAGCACGGCCGGCAGTTCGTGCTGCATCAGTGTCCGCCAGCGGGGCAGCATGAAGTGCAGCTGGCGGAACTGGTTCACGCCCGGCCGTTGCCAGTCGCGCCAAACGTCGTCGCCCGGACCCGCGTCGTCGCGTTCCAGGATCGTCACGCGGTGGCCGTCGCGGGCCAGGAGCATCGCTGTGACCAGGCCGTTCAGGCCTGCGCCCAGCACGAGGATCTGCGCCATGTCGCACCTCCGGAGCCGTCAATCAGTGCCGGAAGCGTGCGGCAGGGACCTGTTCACCTTCCAGACCGATCACTGTCCATTCGCTGTCCAATCACTGTCCGGGGCGTCCATCCGTCTTGACCGTCAACCGGGCGCGGGGCAAGTTGGACTGAGGGGGTGTGGCGCATGACGAGCCGTGGCAGGTCGACGCCGACAGCGCAGCTGGGCGCGAGCACGGTCGCGGATCGGCTCCGGCAGGCGCGACGCCGGCGGTTCGTCGGGCGGGCCGGTGAACTCGACTTGTTCCGGACCGCGTTGACGCCGGGCGAGGCCGGTTTCACGGTGCTGTTCGTGCACGGGCCGGGCGGGATCGGGAAGACCACACTGCTGGGCGCTCTCGCCGAGGCCGCCGAGGAGGCGAATGCCACGGCGGTGCGGCTGGATGCGCGGACGATCGAGCCGTCGCCGCCCGCGTTCCACGCTGCGCTCGGCGCGGCTCTCGGCGTACCGGACCGGGCGGCGTCGCTGGAGGGCATCCCGCGCCCGATTCTGTTCATCGACACCTACGAGCAGTTGACGCCGCTGGACAACTGGTTGCGTGAGGAGTTCCTGCCGGCGCTTCCCGCGGACGCCCTGGTCGTGGTGGCCGGGCGGATTCCGCCGTCGCCGCAGTGGGCCAGCGATCCCGGCTGGGGTGAGCTTCTGCGAGTGGTTGCCCTGCGCAACTTGCAGCCCGACGACGCGCGCGCGTACCTGCACGCCGCGGGTGTGGCCGAGGACCTGCACGGCCGGGTGCTCGGGATGACTCACGGCCATCCGCTCGCACTGTCCCTGCTGGTCGACGTCGTCGAGCAGCACCGGGGTGCGCTCGCGCCGGGCCTGTCCCTGCAGGAGACGCCGGACGTGGTCCGGGTGCTGCTCGAACACTTCGTCGAGTGGGTCCCCAGCCCGCGGCACCGGGAGGCGTTGGAGGTCTGCGCGCACGCCAGGTTCACCACGGAAGACCTGCTGCGCACCGCGCTCGGCGGCGACGACGTACATGAGCTGTTCGGCTGGCTGCGCGGGTTGTCGTTCATCGAGGAGGACCCGTACGGCGTGTTCCCGCACGACGTGGCGCGCGACGTCCTCGACGCGGACCTGCGCTGGCGGGACCGTGCGTCGTACGCCGATCTGCATCGACGCGTACGCCGGCACCTGATCGAGCAGGCCCGCCGTACGACCGGGCTGGAACAGCACCGCTGGACCGCGGACATCATCTTCCTGCACCGTAACAACCCGGCGATGCGGAGCTTCTGGGACTGGGAGTCGTTCGGCCAGGCGTTCCCGGACGAGCTCCGCGACGAGGACCGCGCGCCGATCCTCGCGATGACCAGGCGGCACCAGGGGACCGAGCAGGCCGAGTTCGTGGCGCACTGGTTGGAGCATCCGGCCGCGACATTCGTTGCCATGCGGGCCGGAGCCGGCGAACCGATCGGGTACGCCGGGGAGATCTGCTTGGAGCAGGCCGGGGAGTCCGGCCTCGCTGCCGATCCCGCGGCCGCGGCGATCTGGGAGTACGCCCAGCGGCACGGCCCGCCGCGGCCGGGCGAGACCGTCTACGCGGCCAGGTTCTTCATGGATCGCGAGGCCTACCAGAAGCCGTCGCCGTCGAACAACGTGATCACCGCACGGCACATCCAGCATGTGCTCACGAGCCCGGGACTGTCCTGGGACTTCATCGCGTGTTTCGAGGACGCGGACTTCTGGGAGCCCTTCTTCGCCTACATCGACTACCACCGGGCCCACGAGGCGGAGTACGACATCGGGAACCATCACTACGCCGTGTACGCCCACGACTTCCGGCGGCTGGGGCCGTTGGACTGGCTGGAACTGATGTCCGATCGGGAGATCGGCGCCCCGGCCGGACCACCGACCGGCGCCGATCCGGAGTTGGTGCTCTCCCAACCCGAATTCGCCCAGGCCGTCCGTGCCGCCCTGCGGTCTCTGCACCGGCCGGACCGGCTCGCCGGCAACCCGCTCCTGCGATCCAGGCTGATCCGCGACCGCGGTGACCCATCCGCCGAAACGCTGCGTACGCTCGTCCTCGAGGCGGCCGAGTCCCTCCGGGCCGACCCCCGTGACGACAGACCCTTCCGGGCTGTCGACCGTACCTTCCTCCGCCCGGCCACCACCCAGGAACGTGCCGCCGAGGTCCTCGGCCTGCCCTTCACCACCTACCGCCGCCACCTCACCCGAGGCGTCGACCGCATCACCGACTGGCTCTGGACCCGGGAACTCCACGGCCCCCAGGGCTGAGCCGGGTCAGCCGGGGCTTGTGGTGCTGGCGATCAGGTCGATCTGGTTCAGGTCGGGGTTGCAGGGGAAGAGGATCAGTTCGTCGCAGCCTGCTTCGGTGAAGCCGGTGACGGTGTCGGAGAGCCGTTCGGGTGTGGTGATGGCGCCAGCCGCGGCTCGTTCGGCGTACGGGCCGGCGAAGGCGTAGTAGTCGCCGAGGTACTGGCGGGCGTGGTCTTCGGCGTCCGGGCCGAGGCTGACGTAGCCGATGGCGACGAGGCGGGGAGTGCCGTCGCGGCCCGCGGCCTGCCAGGAATCGCGGGCCTGCTGTGCGCCGGCGGCGAAGGCGTCGGGGCCACCGGCGCCGAGGATCCAGCCGGCGCCGTACTCGGTCATGCGGCGGAACGCGGCCGGCGAGCCGCCGCCGATGACCAGCGGGGGACCGCCGGGGCTGACCGGGGTCGGTCCGATCGCTCCGGCGTACCCTCGCGACGCTCCGGACCAGATGGCGCGCATCTCGGTGAGTTGGGCGTCGAAAGCCTTGCCCCGGGTCGCGTATGGCGATGCCGTCGCTTCGAAGTCGTCGGGACGGGCGCCGACCGCGATGCCGACCGTCAGCCGGCCTTGGGAGATGACGTCGATGGTGGCCAGCTGCTTGGCCAGGACCGCGCCGTTCCCGCGGTACGGGCCGATCATGATCGCGGTCGTCAGCCCGATCCGTTCGGTCACGGCCGCGGCGGCGGCCAGCGCCGGCACTGTCTCCAGGTTGCCGTAGACGACGCGATCGAGGGTCGCCAGGGTCGAGAAGCCGGCCGCTTCCGCGGCTCTGGCCCAGTCGAGGATCAGCCGGCCGGGAATGCCGGGGATCGTGGACGGAAGTCCGATGCCGATCTTCATCTGCCGCTCCCTGCGTTGCTGCCGAACCGAGCGAGGCACTCCACAGCCGAACATACCCGCGAGCCCGCACCTCGTGCACCCCTACCAATCGGCGGCACCGGCACGCCCTGGCTGGTGCTTGCTGTAGGCAACCAGATGCCCACGGCTCGCGTACGCCGACCTCGTGATCCTCTCCGACAACCCGACTCGCTCTTCGACATCGAGGTCCTCACCACCATGGTCGGCGGTCACATCGAACATTGCGCCGACAGCGACCTGTGCTGACTAGGCGCCCGGCCAGAGTGACTGGCTGATGGTGGTGCCGAGGAAGATGCCGCCGAGGGCGGCGGTGATGGATGCCGCGATGTTGGCGACGGCGAGGAACTTGGCGTCTTCCTCGATCAGGCGCAGGGTTTCGTAGGAGAAGGTCGAGTACGTCGTCAGGGCGCCGCAGAAGCCGATGCCGGCGAGGAGCTGGAGCTGGTGCGGCACGCCGCCGGCGACGATGCCGAGAACGACCGATCCGGTGACGTTGACGGTGAAGGTTCCCCACGGGAAGACGGTGTCGTGGCGGGCCTGGATCGCGCGGTCGGTGAGGTAGCGCAGGGGTGCGCCGATCGCGGCGCCGGCGATGACGAGGAGCAGGTTCACCGATCCGCCTCGCGTCCGGCGTACCGGATCACCTCACAGTCGTCGAGGATCACCAGGCCTTCGGTGACGAGCTCGTCGAGCTGGGGGAGGAACGCGTCGACGCGGCAGTGGGTGTCGACGATGACGATCACCATCGGCAGGTCGTCGGACAGGCTGAGCAGCCGGCTGGTGTGGATCAGGTTCGACGCGCCGTACCCCTCGATGCCGCGCAGGACGGTCGCGCCCGCCAGTCCGGCGTGGTGAGCGCGGTGCACGATCTCGGCGTACAGCGGTTTGTGGTGCCAGCGGTCGGACTCGCCGATCATGATCGTGAGCCGTACGGCGGTGCCGGTGAGCCTCATCGTTGCCTCCAGTTGACCAGTGCCCGGGTGAGGTTGGCCGTCGCCCAGACCGCGATCAGCGCCCCGCCGACAGTTGCCACGAGATAGAGCAGGGCGGTCCCGGCGTGCCGGCCGGCGACCAGGCGCTGGATCTCCAGCGCGTACGTCGAGAACGTCGTGAACCCGCCCAGCACACCGGTGCCGAGGAACGGGCGGAGCAGCCGCCGCCGGGTCAGCACGTCGGTCACCACGACCATCAGGATCCCGATCAGGGCGCAGCCGGCCACGTTGATGACGAAGGTGGCCCAGGGCAACCCGCCGGCCGCGGTCGGCCAGGCCTGGCCGATCAGGTACCGCGCGGCCGCTCCGACGGCGCCGCCGACCGCGACGGCGATCAGCAGGACGGGGTCACGGGTACGGCGAACGTCGCGATCGGCCCGTAGGTCGACATCGGAGTCGACGGGTTCGCGGACGAGCGGATCTGTCTGCTCATGCTCCACCGGGGAGTCTCCCTACCTGGACACGGTGATCTACAGGTAGGGACTGTTGGTCGCCAGGACGGCGACGGTTCGGGCCGGCGAGCCCCACCGCCGGTCAAGCCTCACCAGCATATCCACACCGGCGAAGTTGGGGTCAGGACCCCATGGTCCGGCGTCCGGGCGGTCACAAGACTGGTCTTCGAGGCGGCCGCCGGGCGGCGGCGGTCAGGGAGGTCAGGGTGTCGCTGCGACGACAGGGTCCGTCGGTTGTCCTTGCGGTCGACGACGACGGGCTCGGGCTGCGTGGTGCCGGCGAAGGCACCGGGATCCGCGGGATGCGGGAGCGTGCGTTCCTGATCGGCGCGCAGCTGGCCCCCGGACCGGGCGAGCTGGGCGATACGGCGGTGCGCCTCACGGTCCCGTTGGAGGTGGCGCGATGATCCGGATCCTGCTGGCCGACGACCACACGCTGGTGCGGCGTGGCGTACGGCTGATTCTCGACCACGAGCCCGATCTGCAGGTGGTCGCCGAGGCGAGTGACGGAGCTGAGGCGGTCGAGGCGTTCCGCCGTACGCCGATCGACCTGGCCGTGCTCGATGTCGCGATGCCCCGGATGACCGGGCTGCAGGCCGCCCGGGAACTGTCACGCCGCCGCGAACCGCCGCGGATGCTGATGCTGTCGATGTACGACAACGAGCCGTACTTCTTCGCCGTTCTCAAGGCGGGCGCGTGTGGCTATGTGCTCAAGTCGGTCGCGGACCGCGATCTCGTCGACGCCTGCCGGGCCGCGGCGCGCGGTGAGTCGTTCCTCTACCCGGGCGTGGTGAGCACGCTCGTCCGCGACTACCTCGAGCGGGTCCGGCGCGGCGAACGGGTGCCTGGTCAGGTGCTGACCGAGCGGGAGGACCAGGTGGTCAAGCTGATCGCCGAAGGACAGTCGTCCAAGGAGATCGCGGCGATCCTCACCATCAGTCCGAAGACCGTCGAGCGGCACCGGGCCAACATCCTCCAGAAACTGGGCATGCGCGACCGCACCGAACTGACCCGCTACGCCATCCGGGCCGGCCTGATCGAACCCTGACCGTCCTAGACCGTCGCCGGCGAGCTGAGCGATCCGCGCCTCCTGTGACGAGAGGTCGTCGTACGAGGCGACTGTCCCTTGCTCACCAGCGCACGCACGCGGGCCGGTCGTCCGAGCCGGACGATGCCGCGCCGGTCGGCGGTCAGGCGAGAGGTGCGGCGTCTGCGGACAGGGTGGTCCGGAGCTGCTTGCGGGACGTGATCCCCAGCTTCAGGAACACCTTGCGCAGATGCCACTCGATCGTGTGCGGGCTGAGGAAGAGCTCCGCGCCGATCGCCGGATTCGTCAGCCCGGCGGCGGCCAGGTGAGCGATCTGTGCCTCCTGGGGTGTGAGCCGCGGACGTGTTTCGACCGGTCGCGTCCGTACTCGCGCTCCGATGGCCTCCAGCCGGCGTCCGGCCCGTTCCGTGAACGCCTCGGCTCCCATCCGGGCGAACATCTCGTGGGCGGCGCCCAGTTGTACCTGCGCATCGGCATGCCGGTTCCGACCGGACAACCACTCGCCGTACAGGAGGCGCGTGCGAGCTCGCATCACGCGGACCTCGGTGCGGTCGAGGCGCTCGATCGCCTCCCGGTACGACGCCTCCGCGGCTGGTCCGTCGGTCACGAGCGCACGCATACTCGCCAACGTGCCCAACGCCCATGGGGTGCCGGCGGGATGGGTCAACCGGCTCAGTCTGTCGAGTGCCTCGTGCGCGGCCTCTGGCCGGTCGGTGCGTACGGCGGCCTCGACGAGCTCGACCAACGACCAGGTCGACAGGCCCAGCTCCTGTGGATGTGCGCAGCCCTTCTCGGCCGCGGCGTACGCCTCCTCGAAGCGGTCGAGGCTGTTGTACAGAACGGCGGCCGCCCATTGGGTCGCGGTCAGCACCTTTCCTTCGCCGCGCAGGGCTCGTGCCTGCGTGATGGCCTCGATCGCGTGCCGGGTCGCGGCTTCGCTGCCCCGCCACGGCTCGATCACCAGCGCGCCGTACTGGGCCAGGAAGCGGCTGCCCGTGGCTTCACCGATCGTCATCGCTTCGGCAGCCAGCGAGTCGGCGCCGGCGATGTCGCCGGCGAACACGCGATTCGACAGGCGCAACAGCAGCGCCGACGGCAGGACCGAGAGAGCACCCGCCTCGCGGGCGAGGTCGACCAGCTTCGCCGACAACACGGTCCAGCTGTCGAACTCCCAGACGTCATGGGCCATGCGACTGGCGAGCGGCAACCAGCCCAGACCCTCCTTCGGGGTGATCGGCTCGCTCTGGAAGGCGATCAGTGCCTGCTTCAGCATCGGCACGCCGATGGCATAGCCCCGAGCGACCACCGCGGCGACGCCGTACAGCAGCAGATCCGAGCGTCCCGGATCCGTCGAGGGCGGTGCGGTGAGCGCTGCCTCGGCGATCTCCTCGAGTCCACCGCTCGGCAGACGACCGGCGGTGAGCGCCGCGTAGAGCGCGTCGCGATAGGTCTCGCGCGCGACCCCGGCATCGAGTGGCTCGAGGCGTTTCGCCGCGTCGAGCAACAGCGGCAAGGCTGCGCTGGGACTCCTGGACGAGAAGATGATCCGGCCGCGCAGAAGTTCCGACGTGGCCAGCTCGAGTTCACCGAGATGGCTGAGCTCGGCAGTGTCGAGCAGTTCCAGCGCGGTGTCGAACGCACCCGCCTGGTACTTCGCCTGTGCCGCGGCGAAGGCTCTGGCGCCGCGTCGACCGGGATCGGGCGTGAGCTCGGCCGCGCGCTCCAGGAACGCGGCTGCCGCCGCGATCCCACCTCGGGCCTGCGCTCGGTCGGCGGATCGCTCCAGCTCGACGGCCACTGCCTCGTCGGGACGGGCCGCGGCGCGGGCGAGGTGCCAGGCCCGCCGATCGGGATCGATTCGGGGATCTGTCGCCGCGGCCAGCGCCTTGTGGACCTTCCGGCGATCCTGCAGCGCCGCGCCGTAGTACACCGCCGAGCGCACCAGCGGATGCCGGAAACGTACGCGCGCACCGATGGTGATCAGCCCCGCGGTTTCCGCGGGTGATGCGGCGGCGAGTCCGATCCCGAGCTGCTCGGCCGCGCGCCAGAGCAGCAGGACGTCGCCGACCGGCTCGGCCGCGGCGATGAGCAGCAGTCGCTGGGTCGTCGCCGGGAGTGCGTCGAGGCGGCGGAGGAAGCCCTGCTCGAGCCGGCTCGCGAGTGGTCGCGGATCAGGGTTCCCGAAGCCTCCGGCGATCTGCGCCGCGGTCAGTCCGCGCGGCAGTTCCAGGATCGCCAGTGGGTTGCCGCGGGTCTCGGCGACGATCCGATCCCGGACCCGCTCGTCGATGCGTCCCGGCGTCACCGAGTCGAGCAGGGCGCGGGAGTCGAGCTCGCCCAGTCCCTGGACCCGGAGCTCAGGCAGCCCGGGGAGCTCGCCCTCGGTGCTGGAGTCGCGGGCGGCGAACAACAGGCCGACCGGTTCCGCGAACAGCCGGCGCGCGACGAAGGCGAGCGTCTGGGCGGAGACCCGATCGAGCCACTGGGCGTCGTCGACCAGGCAGACGAGCGGCCTCTCATCGGCCACCGCGGCGAGCAGGCTGAGCACCGCGAGCCCGACCAGAAAGCGATCCGGCGGCGTCCCGGCGCTCAGGCCGAACGCGGTCCGCAGCGCGTTGCGTTGTGGCTCCGGTAGGTGATCGGCGTGATCCAGGAACGGGATGCACAGCTGGTGCGCCCCGCCGTACGCCAGCTCCATCTCGGATTCCACACCGGCTGCTCGGACGACCCGGCAGCCTGCCGCGTTCGCCGCCACGTACTCGAGCAGCGCGGTCTTGCCGATGCCGGCCTCTCCGCGGAGGATCACGACCGCGCTGCGTCCCGCGCGGACGGTCGCGATCTGCCGGTCCAGCGCCTCGCATTCGGTCTGCCGACCGTACATGCCATGGCCCGGATCGTGGCGCACGGTGCATCATCCGGCGGAGACCGGCGTGACGGCGTCGATCGAGGTCGCGTCGAGCTGTCTGCGCGACGTGACGGCGAGCTTGGTGAACACCTTGCGGAGGTGCCAGTCGACGGTGTGCGGGCTGAGGAACAGCTGCAGGCCGATCTCTTGGTTGGTGAGCCCGTCCGCGGCGAGGTGGGCGATCTGCGCCTCCTTCGCGGTGAGGACCTCGGGCGTGCCGGCGTCCCGTCTCCGCGTTGTCTCGCCGCTGGCCGTCAGCTCCAGGCGAGCCCGCTCGGCGAAGGCCATGGCGCCGCTGTGACTCAGGCTGTCGTGGGCGAGGCGAAGCTGGATCCGCGCGTCCTGGCGCCGGTTCTCCCGGCGCAGCCATTCGCCGTACAGCCGCAGGTAGCCTTCTTCGATCTTGCTCGCGAGCTCGCCCGCGTCCGGCATCCCGAAACCGGACGCCAGCTGTCCCGCCGACAGACCGCGCGGCAACTCGATCAGCGCGAGGGGGTTGCCTCGCGTCTCGGCGACGAACCGGTCGCGGACGTGCTCGTCCACGACACCGGTGATCGTCGTGTCCAGCAGGGCGCGGGCATCGCCGTACCCGAGGCCGGTGACGACGAGTTCGGGGAGACCGGCCAGTTCGTGGGCGTCATCGGGCTCGCGGATCGCGAACACGAGCGCGACCCGCTCGGCCAGGAGCCGGCGTGCGACGAAGGCGAGGGTCTGGGCGGAAACCCGGTCGAGCCACTGGGCGTCGTCGATCAAACAGATCAGGGGCCGGTCCTCGGCCACCTCGGCGAGGAGGTTCAGCATCGCGAGTCCGACCTGGAACCGGTCGGACGGCGTCCCCGCGGTCAGACCGAACGCCGTACTCAAGGCACCGAACCGTGGGTCGGCGAGGCGCTCCCGCATCTGCCCGCAGAGTTGGTGCAGGCCGCCGAACGCCAGTTCACGCTCGGACTCGACGCCGGCTGCTCTCGCGATCCGGCATGCCGGCGAGTGGCCGTGGATGTAGTCGAGGAGGGCGGTCTTCCCGATGCCGGTTTCGCCGCGGAGCACCAGCGCAGCGCTCTGTCCGGCTCTCAGATTGGCTATGAGCCGATCGAGAGTCTCACACTCGCTGTGCCGGCCTTCGAGCTGAAGGCCCCGATCGCCGATCGCCATAGCCCACCGCCAACAAAGGAGCCTATCCGCGCCGGGACTGGCGGGCAACGAACCCAGTGACTACCGGACAGTCACTGCCCGTTCAGCCGGCGAGGTCGGCGGCGAGGCACTCTTCGAGGCCGGTGAGGTCGCCGGCCCGGGAGGCGTCGAGGAATGCGTGGAGGAAGCGCCGGGACGATCCCGGGTGGGCATCCACGGGCCGGTCGGCGGCGATCCGCCCGCGGGCCCGGCTGACCACCTGCCTGGTGTTGGCCTGGCCGAGGTGGAGGAACTCCGAGATCTGTCCGTACGGGTAGTCGAACGCCTCCCGGAGCACGAAGGCAGCGCGTTCTCGCGGGTTCAGGCTCTCCAGGATGATCAGCACCGCTTCTTCGACGGATTCGCGGCGTTCGGCCCTGGTCGCCGGGTCGGCGCCGGGATCGGCCCGCTCGGGCGCCGAGGGGGCCACGGTGGTCTCGCGGCGCCGGCGCGCGCATTGGCTGAGGTTGATGGCGAGCCGGGTGGTCATCGTCGCCAGGAGAGCCTGCGGATCCAGGACGACCGTACGGTCGGTCTTCTGCCAGCGGAGCCAGGTCTCCTGGACGATGTCCTCGGCCTCGCTCGTGTTCGCGAGGAACCGGTAGGCGATCGCCATCAACCGGGGTCGCACTCGGATGAAGGTCGCGACAGCCTCGTCGAGGTCGCCGTTGAGGTGCTCGGCGTTCACAGTCCCAGCCCCTTCCGCTCTTGTTTCCAGAGTGCGGGTAGCGGCCGTCCTGTCGCGCCTTGCGAACCACGTGGTTGGCCACGTAGTCGTGGCCCACCACGTGATCGTGGGAATGCCGCGTCACCTCGGTGGCGACGCGGCATTGTGTGCTGTCGGATCAGTCGGTCCCGAGGGCTTTGCGGAGGACGTGGATCGCCTGCTCGACCGCGCCCGTCGTAGCGGCGGTCTCGCGGAGCGGGTTGAGCATCATGAAGTCGTGGAGGATGCCGTTGTAGCGGATGCACGTCGTCCGTACGCCGGCCTCCGTGAGCCTGCGCCCGTACGCCTCACCCTCGTCGCGGAGGACGTCGTTCTCGTCGACGATCAGGAAGGCCTCCGGCAAGCCGGTGAGGTCGTCGATGCTCGCTCGCAGTGGCGATGCGGTGATCTCGGAGCGCTGGGCGTGGTCCGGCGCGTAGCAGTCCCAGAACCAGGCCATTGCCTTGGCGGTGAGGAACGGACCGTCGGCGAACTCGCGGTAGCTGTCGGTGTCCTGCCCGGCGTCGGTCACCGGGTAGTACATCGACTGGTGGACGAACGTCACGTCGCCCCGCTGCTTGGCGAGCAGCGCCAGTGCGGCGGTCATGTTGCCACCGACCGAGTCGCCGGCCACCGCCAGCCGGTTCGCGTCGAGGCCCTCGGCCGAACCCTCTTTGGTGATCCATTGGGCGGTCGCGTACCCCTGCTCGATCGCGACCGGGTAGTGAGCCTCGGGGGAGCGGTCGTACTCCACGAACGCGATCGCCGCGTTCGCCCCGACGGCCAGTTCGCGGACCAGCCGGTCATGGGTTCCGGCGTTACCGAGGACCCAGCCGCCGCCGTGCATGTAGAGGACGGTCGCGACGGGGCCGGTCACGTTCGGGGGTTTGACGATGCGGACCCGCACGTCGCCGACGTCCGCCGGCACCGTGATCCAGGTGTCCGCCACGTCGAGCTTGGCGATCGGTGCGCCCTGGACGTCGTCGAGTACCTTGCGGGCCCCGTCCGGGCCGAGCTCGTAGAGGAACGGCGGTTTCGCCGTCGCGTCCGCGAACTCCTGGGCTGCTGTCTCGAGGAAGTGCTTGCTCATGAGGGATTCCGTCCTTTCCGGAGGTGGTTGCCGGTGGTCAGTCGATGGCGGCCGGCGCGCTCGTATGACTCGTCGCCCAGTCGAGCGCGAAGTCGGCCACGGTCTCCCAGCCGGGAGCGCCGGCGGTGAAGTGCGGGCGTCCGGCGAACTCTTCGTACTGCACGACCGCCTTCGACTTCCCGAGGCGCATCGCGGCCTCCTTGCTCACCGAGGCGGGGATCGTGTGGTCCTCGGTGTTCCCGATCACCAGGAGCGGAGGGCGGTCGTCCTTGTGGAAGTCGACCTTGGTGGCGGCGCGCGGGTTGAAGTTGGCGGACGCCCCTTGGAAGACCACACGGCCCGGGGCGGCAACGGCGTACCGCTCGTACGCCGCTTGGGCGTCCTCGTCGGTCATCGTGTTCGTGAACGCGTAGCGGAACTGCTTCGGGGTCATCGCGAAGGTCTTGTGCCTGTTGGCCGGATTCCTGAGGACCGGGAAGACGGAGCGCAGCAACGCCGGCGGTAGGCGCAGTACGCCCTTCACCGGTGCCGGCGACAGGGCGACGCCGGCCGCGCCCAGGCCGCGGTCGAGCAGCAACTCGGTCACGAGTCCGCCGGTCGAGTGCCCCATGATCACCGGCGGACTGCCGAGGTCGCGGATGATCCGGTCGTAATGGTCGACCACCTCGGCGATCCCGAGCCCGTTCATGACGGACGGGTCGCGCCGGAGCGCCTCGACCTCGCCCTCCATCCGCGGCCACGCCGGCGCGAGCACCTCGTGCCCCCGCTTCTCGAACCGCGCCTTCCAGCCTTCCCAGCTCCGCGGTGTGAGCCACAGCCCATGAATCAGAACGATCGTGCGTGACATGACAACTCCTCTACTGACCCCACGCCCCAGCCGCGAAGACGATCCGGACACCAACCAAGTCCGAACAGCCCTCCGATCCGTGACACGCCGTCCGCGTCAGCGGACGCGTTTGACCGGGAGGATGGCGGCGGCGCCGGTGACGGCGGAGATTGCCGCGGCTGTGTAGAGGACGGCATAGCTGCCGTCGGAGAGGGCGAGGATGGCTGGGGCGATCGCTGGGGCGACGAAGAAGGGGAGGGCGCTGGCGATGTTGAAGACGCCGAGGTCCTTCGCGGCGGTGGCTCGGTCGGGGAGTACGTCGGCCACGAGCGCGAGGTCGACGGCGACGTACAGGCCGAAGCCGAGTCCGCTGAGGGCCATGCCGATGAGGTAGCCGGTGAACGTGTCGGCGAGGGCGATGACGAGCAGCGCCACGCCGTACAGGAGGGAGGCGGTGATGACGAGGATCTTCCGTCGGCCGGTGCGGTCGGAGAGTTGGCCGCCGGCGAGGGATGCGGCGATGAGGACGACGGACTGGGCGAGGGTGCCGAGGAAGACCTGGTGCGGTACGTCGGCCTCGGCGGTGCCGATCTGGTCGAGTAGGTAATAGGCCTGGTACGTGGTGAGCAGGGCGTAGGCGAGCAGGAGCAGGAATCGGCTGGCGAACGCCCAGGCGAAGTCCGGGCTCTTGCGTGGGTCGAAGGAGAACGTGCTGGCCAGTTCCCGCAGAGACCAGGCCGGCTTGTCCTCCGGGTCGAGTCGGCGATCCTTCAGCGTGACAACGAAGAGCAGGACGAAGAAGCCGCCGATCGCGCACGGAACCAGGAACATCGCGAGCCGGTTGCCGGTGAACAGCTGAACCAGGTAGGTCGCGCTGACCGACGCGATGGGGAGGGCGATTCCGAGGACGCCGGCAACCAAACCGCGTTGGGCGACCGGGACCTGGTCCGGCAGTACGGCGACCTGAGCGGCGAGCAGCGCGTTGAGCGAGAGCTGGGCCAGGCACCACCCGATGAGGACGACCAGGATGGTGGGCGCGAGCGCAACGACGAGGATGCCCAGGCATCCGCCGGCCAGGCCGGTGACCATCCAGGGCCGCCGCATGCCCAACCGCGATGACGTGCGGTCGCTGAGCTTTCCGAAGAACGGGTTTCCGAGCATCGCCACGATGGACCCGGTTCCGGCGACGAGCGCGAGGCTGTTGGGAGCCTGTTCGATTCCGACGAGCGAGTTGACCTTCAGGGCCAGGGAGACCAGCAGGGGAGCGAGGAACAGCAGGGAGGTGCCCATGGACGCCAGCGCGTACCGCGAGATGAAGCCCCGGCCAACCCGCTCGAGCGGCTCAGGCTCCACTGGGACTCTCCTCGCGGTGGGTGCGAGCGTCTCACGGTATCGGCCCACCGCCCCGGGGCGGTGGGCCGGAACGCGATCAGTCGACCTTGGTCAGGCCGGCGGTGATTGGTGCGGGCTTGAATCCCTTGACCGTCATCCAGATGCCGACCGAGAGCTCCCAGGCGGCGATGGGCAGCGTCGCG
The DNA here is from genome assembly GCF_055586945.1 of Kribbella sp. NPDC048837. Lineage (NCBI taxonomy): Bacteria > Bacillati > Actinomycetota > Actinomycetes > Propionibacteriales > Kribbellaceae > Kribbella > Kribbella sp. NPDC048837. The sequence continues at coordinate 6,822 of NZ_JBVJHF010000003.1, read as the reverse complement.
AGCATCGTGATCGCGGAGGTCTGCTCGTTGTGACCGAACAGGGTCGCGACGTTCGCGGTGAAGAGCAGCGGAGCCCCGATGAGTCCGAGGGTGGGGATGATCCGCGGGACCAGGCCCGACTTGTACATCAAAGTGCCGAGCAGGACGGCGTTGACGCAGGCCATGAAGCCCGGGCCGAACAGGAATGTCCAGTCCCGGATCGCCACGAGGGCCTGGTCGGTGCCCGCCGTACCGGCGCCGTTCTGGTTGAGGGTGACAACAGCGAGCAGGCTGACGACCCCGGTCATGATGATCGCGGCCTCGATCAGCCGTGAGGTGACCAGGCCGAGCGCGAAAGCCTGGTTCTGGCGCTTGAGCACCGGGAACAGCGCGACGGCGCTGCCGACGCCGGCGAGGGCGTTGACGAAGTCCAGGAAGCCGGCCGACAGGAGTTGGGTGTCGTGCCCGGCGGCGACGGTGAGGTCCGGGTTCACCGCCGATCCGATGAAGGCGAAGGCGGGCAGGGACGCCGCGAAGGTGATCAGGTAGAAGATGCCGGCGGCGCGGGCGTGATTGCGAGTGGGGTCGCTGGTGGCTGTCCTGGCTGGTGTGGTGGTGGTCATGGCTGTCTCCAGTCTGAGCTGTGCGGATCTTCGGGTTCGGGCTCCACCTGGGCGACCGAGAGGAGGGGGACGCCGAGGTCGCGGAGTCGTTGCAGCAGGCCGTGCAGGGCGGCCTGATCCGCGACGGCGCCCCGGATGGTGGTGGTGCCGTCGGCTCCGGGGGTGAGGGTGAGCCCGTCGAACCAGACCGACCACCGGGGGTCGAGACGCCCCTGGAGGCGGATCTCGTACCAGTTGCCGTCGTACGGCCGGCCGGTGGCTGTGCTGTTCACGGGTGCTCCTCTTGTGCAGGTGTCTGCAAGCTAGGAGCCGATGTGGTGAGTTGACCTCACATCATCTGGTGAAATCGCCGATGAGCTTCAGGGGCGGTGGGACAACAGGTTGAGCTGATGTGCCCGGCGGACGGCGGCGCGGCGGTTGTTGACGCCGAGCTTGGCGTAGACGTTCTTGGTGTGGGTACGCACGGTGTTCAGCGACACCACGAGCTCCCGGGCGATGGACGGGCCGTCGAGCTCGCTGACGAGCAGCCGCAGCACGTCCAGCTCGCGCCCGGTCAGCGGCTCGATGAGGCCCGCCTGGCTGGGCGAGGGACGAGCCGATTCACCCGTTGCGTCGAGGAGTCGGCGCACATACGCCTGTCCCGGTCGGTGCCGGTCCAGCGTAGTGAGCAGCTTGGCCATCGGTCGGCCTTCGCTGGAGAAGACCCGGACATAGCCTTCGGGCTCGGCGAGCGTCAGCGCGCGTTCCAGTGCCGCCTCGGCCTCGCTGTCGTTGCCGACTGCGTGCTGCGCGATCGCTAGCAGCGTCAGGACTTCGATGACGGTCCCTTGCCTGCCGCCATCCTCGGCCGCGGAGAGAAGTCGTTCGAGCAACCCGATGGCGTCGCGCTGCTCGGCGAGGAGGACCCGGGCCAGAGTCACATGCTCGTACTCGCGCAGATACGACACCTCATCGTCGACGGAAACGGCGGACTGCCGCGCCCAGTCCAGCGCGGAGGCCACGTCCCCGTGCGCAGCCAGCATTCGCGCGCGTAGTGCTGGGACTGGGCGTACGTTCGGCGCAAAGTCGCCCACGTACACGCGTTCCGCCTCGGCGAGCAGTCCGAGTGCGGCGTCGAGATCGCCCTCGGCCTCCCTGAGCAGTGCCATCGCCACTCGCCAGCGGTAGGGGTTCTGTGGCAGGCCGGCCTGCTCTCCGAGCTCGTCGCTGTGCCTCAGGTGTTCGGTGGCGGCGGCCAGGTCGTTGTGCTCGAGCGCGAGCTGGCTCAGACCGACGTACATGTCGCGGGTGCCGCGCAGGGCCTGGCCGGCGGCGAGGTCGAGGGCGCGTTCGTACGTGCGTCGTGCCTGGCGGAGCCTGCCCTGCGTGGATTCGAGGTCCGCGAGGGTGATCGCGCATCCCAGTACGTCGGCGACGTACCCGACTCGGTGCAGCCCGGCGGAAGCGTCGGTGTAGCTGCGATGGGCGGCCTCGAGGTCGCCCGTTGTCCAGGAGGCGAGTCCGGCAAGGGCCTCGGCCGATGCCCGGGTGAGGTCGTCATGCTCGGGCGCGCGGACGACTGCCAGCTGGGCGTGCTTCAAGGTTCCGGACAGGTCTCCGGCGATGAGTGCGAGCGCGGCACGGTACAGCTCGATGCCACCGGGCAGTCTGGCGAGTTCAGTCTGATCGACGACCACGAGCTCTTGCGATCGGCCGTCTAGGAGCTGCTCGATGTCGGACAACCGGCGGTCGACGTCGCTGAACTCGTTGCCGGCCATCAGTGCGCCGACGAACCCCATGGCGAGCACCGGGCGGCGGTCGACCACCTCGTCGGGCAGTTCGTCGATCCAGCGGCGCAAGGTGTGCTCCTGGCGGTTCTTGCGCAGTTCGGGAACGGCGCGCTCGACCAGGTCGGCCGCGTGCCCGACATCGCCGGCCGCGAGGGCATGCCGTACGGCGGGCACCGGCTCGCCGGCGTCGTCGTACCAGCTGCCGGCGCGTCGATGCAGGTCCGCGACGTCGCCGCGCTCGTCGAGCAGATGGGAGTGCAGGACGTCGGCGAAGAGGTGGTGGTAGCGGTACCAACGGCGCTGGTCGTCGAGCGGGACCAGGAAGAGGTTCGCCCGGTCGAGCCGCTCGAGCATCGCCTTGCCGTCGTGCTCGCCGGTCACCACGTCGCACAGTGCGCCGGTCAGACGGTCGAGGATGGATGTCTCGAGCAGAAAGCGTCGTACCTGCTCGGGCTGCCGGTCCAGCACCTCTTCCACCAGGTAGTCGACGACGAAGCGGTCGTCGCCGGCGAACCCGGCGATGAAGCCGGCGGCATCGTCGCGACCCCGGAGTGACAGGGCCGCGAGCTGCAGGGCCGCGATCCAGCCCTCGGTGCGTTCTTCGAGTGACGCGATGTCCCCGGTGGTGAGACGCAGGCCGGTGACGTCGTTCAGGTAGGTGCCGGCCTCGGCGAGGGTGAAGCGGAGGTCGGCGGCGCGGATCTCGATGAGCTCGCCGCGTGCGCGGAGGCGGGCCAGCGGCAGGCCGGGATCCGCCCGGGTGCTGATGATCAGGCGGACCTGCGGGGGCAGATGGTCGAGGAGGAAAGTCATGCCCGGCCGGATGCCGGGGCCGTCGACGAGGTGGTAGTCGTCCAGGACCAGGGTGACCTCACCGGGCAGCACGCTCAGCTCGTTGAGAACGACGGTCAGCACGGCCTCGATCGGCGTCTTCCCGGCCTGGAGCAACGGAAGCGCGCCGGCACCGACACCTGGAACGGCGCGGTCCAGTGCGGTGAGCACATAGGTCCAGAACGACGAAACCTCTCGATCGCCCTCGTCGAGGGCAACCCACGCGACTGAGCCTCCGGCGCGCGCCAGCCACCGCCCCACCAGCGTGGTCTTGCCGAACCCCGCCGGCGCCGAAACCAGCACCAGCCGCCCGCCACGAGCCAGGACCTCATCCAGCCGAGCCCGCGCCACGATGCCGTCCCGGGGTGCAGGCGGAAAGAGTTTGGTCTCGACGAGAAGATCCGTCATCGTGCGCTAGGTAGTGGACCTGGTCGGTGTTGCTTGATGGGTTGTCATCGTCAGCCTCCGACCGTGGCCGTGGGGATGATGGCTACCGGGCAGGTGGCGTGGTGGAGGACGGTTTGGCTGACGGAGCCGATGAGCATGCCGGCGAAGCCGCCGCGGCCGCGGGCGCCGAGGACCAGGAGGGCGGCGTCGGCGGAGAGGCTGAGGAGGTGTTCGGCCGGGTGACCGGTGATCTGGACGAGTTCGGCGTCATGGCCGCCGCGGTGGTGTACGGCGTCTTGGAGCTCGGCCTCGGTGATGCGGTGCAGTTCGGTTCCCGGGGGCTGTGCCGCGACCACGCGGACGGCGAGGTCGTGGCGGCGGGCGTAGTCCAGGCCGAGATCGAGGGCGGTGTCGCTCGCGGACGAGCCGTCGTACCCGATCACGACGCGGCGGCCGGATTCGTGGAGGTCGGGTCGTACGACGACGACCGGGCACCTGGCGTTGGCCGCGAGGTCGAGGCCGGTCGAGCCGATCAGGGCGCCCAGCATCAGGCCGAGGCCGCGGCTGCCGATGACCACCAGAGCGGCATCGCCGGAGGCCTTCATCAGGATGGTCGATGCTGAGCCGGTCTCGGACCAGCCGTCGACCGTAATGGCCGGTTGGAGCCGGCGTGCGAGCGCGATCGCCGCGGGGACGATCCGCTGGGCCGAGGGGTCGGGTGTTGGCGTCACCGCGTACACGAGGTCCAGCTCCGCGCCGAGCGAGGCCGCTTCGATCGCGGCCCATCTGATCGCGGCTTCCGCGGCCGGTGATCCGTCGATACCTGCGACAACTCTCATGCCGGCCTCCTCGCCGGTCGGGCGGACGAAATGCCGTCGGCGGCCGTCAGCAGGTCGCGCAGGCGCTTCACGAAGCGGGCGGCGGGTGCTCCGTCCACGACGTCGTGGTCGACGCTGACGGTCAGCTGCAGGAACTCACGTTCGACCAGCCGGCCCTGGAACAGGATCGGGCGGCGGGTGATGCCGCCGACGACGATGCCCAGCGTGTGAAGCTGGAAGGCGATACCCCACCCGCCGCCGGCGCCGAACATGCCGACCGCCGTCACGCCGATGGTTCCGGCCAGCGCCCGCTGGCGATCGGGCAACCGGTGAAGCGCCCGGAGCAGCCCGATGCGCACGAAGGCGGGGAGGATCAGGTACGCGCGCGCCCACAACGCTTTCCGCACCGATGGGCTGAGGTGGGGATCCGCCTTGACGTCGCGGATCTCGCGATGCAGGTCCTGCACGGTGCGATTGCCGGCATCGCGCAGTACGTGCGTGAACGCGAACGAGCTTCCGTTCAGGTCGACCTCGATGGGCAGGCCGACGTCGACCTGGTCGAAGATCACCTCCCGGCCGCGGAGGTTCCGGTACGCCTGGATCGTGGGATCAGCGGCGACCGCGCGGGCCACACAACTGATCACGAACGCGGTGAATGAGACGTCGTGACCGGTCGCCTCCCGCAGCGCCGCGCGGGCCGAGGTCACATCGACCTCGACCAGGCCGTGCACGACATGGCGGCGCCGTGCCGCCCGGCCGGCATCGATCACGAGCCGCCGGGCCCAGGGCACGGGGACGACCTTCGAGTGCAGCTGGTGCACGGTCCACCTCCGATCTGCCTCGAGCATCGCCCCGCTCGCGCAGCCTCCGCATCGGCCGATCGGTCTGTGCGACCCGGGACCTTCGACTCTCATCGGGTGAGTTGCGCCGCGTGGTCCGGAACCTGGGTCTGCATGTCGCGCGGCGGGCGCTCGTAGCCTTTCGACGGCGGGCGGGGTGGCAGGTCGAGCGGTGTCCGCTGGACATCGTGGTACTGGATCGTCGACAACAGGTGCGCGATCATGTTGACCCGTGCCGAGCGCTTGTCCTCGCTCTCGACGACGTGCCAGGGCGCCTCGGGGATGTCGGTATGGACGAACATCTCGTCCTTGGCGCGGGAGTAGTCCTCCCACCGGCTGATCGACTCCAGGTCCATCGGGGAGAGCTTCCAGCGCCGCATCGGGTCCTCGAGGCGGCTGCGGAACCGGTTCTCCTGCTCACTGTCGCTGACCGAGAACCAGTACTTGCGCAGCAGGACGCCGTCCTCGACCAGCAGCCGCTCGAAGATCGGGCTCTGATGCAGGAACCGCGCGTACTCCTGGTTCGTGCAGAAGCCCATCACCCGCTCGACGCCGGCCCGGTTGTACCAGCTGCGGTCGAACAGCACGATCTCGCCGGCGGCCGGCAGGTGTTCGACGTACCGCTGGAAGTACCACTGCGTCCGCTGCCGTTCGGTCGGTGCGGGCAGCGCCACGATCCGCGCGACCCGGGGGTTGAGGAACTGGGTCACCCGTTTGATCGTGCTGCCCTTCCCGGCCGCGTCCCGGCCCTCGAAGACCACCACCAGCCGGGCGCCCTCGACCCGGACCCATTCCTGCAGCTTCACCAGTTCGGCCTGGAGCCGCAGGAGCTCCCGCTCGTACACCTTCTTCGGCAACCGCTTCCTCGCGCCACTCATCCCAGCACCATCTCGCATCCGCGGCCCGGATCACAGCGGTCATGGGCCGGGGTCCGAGTCAGGCTCGGTCAGTCGCCGATCGGCGCGGTGAGTTCGACGACCGTGCCGTGCGGTTCGTTGTCGCCGACCGTGACGGTTCCGCCGAGGGCCTGGGCTCGCTCGGTGAGGTTGCGCAGGCCGCTCCTGCGGGTGGTGGAACCGATCCCGACGCCGTCGTCCGAGATCCGCGCCGTGACTTGGCCGGCGCCGACGGTGACCGCGACCGTTGCCGCGGATGCTTGGGCGTGGCGGACGACGTTGGACAGTGATTCGCGGATGGCGGCGAGGATTTGTGGCCGGACGGGGGGTGGGACGACGGTGTCGATCGGGCCGGTGCAGGTCAGTTGGGGGCGGAAGCCGAGGGGTTCGGTGTATTCGGTGACGAGGGCCTGGATGTCGGCGCGCAGGGAGGTGGTGTCGGGGGTTTGCTGGAGTTCGAAGATCGCGGCGCGGAGGTCGTGGATGGTGGTGTCGATGTCGTCGACGGCGCGGCTGATGCGTTGTTGGTGTTCGGGGCGGGCGAGGCGGTGCATGCCTTGGAGTTGGAGTCCGGTGGCGAAGAGTCGCTGGATGACGACGTCGTGCAGGTCGCGGGCGATCCGGTCGCGGTCTTCGAGGACGGCGAGCATGTCGCGGTCGCGTTGGGAGCGGGCGCGTTC